>JAVBQB010000001.1:0-333440 GCA_031549265.1 Oscillospiraceae bacterium
ACTCTTCAGCCGTTCCTATACCAGTCGGTGCTTATTACAGCGAGGGTCCACCCGTTCCCATTCCGAACACGGTAGTTAAGCTCGCGCGTGCCAACAATACTTTGCGGGAGACTGCACGGGAAGATAGGTCAGCGCCGACACGTATGTTCCTCAATAGCTCAGCCGGTAGAGCATGCGGCTGTTAACCGCAGGGTCGTTGGTTCGAGTCCAACTTGGGGAGCCAGTGATTTACCGCCACGTTTTCGCGTGGCGGTAAATTATAACTGAATAGTTTTTTTGCGGGCCTTTAGCTCAGTTGGTTAGAGCTACCGGCTCATAACCGGTCGGTCCGGGGTTCGAGTCCCTGAAGGCCCACCATGATGAAAGCACCTCAACATAATGTTGCAGGTGTTTTTCTGTTTTCAAAGTTTTAATATTTTACAGTTGACATTTGTGGTATTATTGTTATAAGAAATCTTAAGCCTTGGGAGGTATTGGCATGAGAGTCAAAATACTGGATACGACCCTTCGCGACGGAGAGCAGGCGCCCGGTTTTTCTATGGATCTAATTGAAAAAATTGAAGTCGCAAAGCAGCTCGAACGCTTACGCGTCGATATCATTGAGGCTGGCTTTGCCGTGGTATCTCCCGGAGATATGGCGGCTGTAAAGGCAATTGCTTCCGAAATCCGCGGATGTGGCGTCGCTTCTCTCGCGCGCGCGGTTGAAAAAGATATTGACGCCGCTTGGGAAGGACTTAGATCCGCGTCCGCGCCGCGTATCCATGTCTTCATTGCGACCTCGCAAATCCACATGCGCTATAAACTGCACATGACTGAGGACGAGGTACTCGAACGAACAGCCGCCATGGTTAAATATGCAAAAAGCTACTGCGATGATATTCAATTTTCAGCTGAGGACGCCGCCAGAAGCGATAAGAATTTTTTGTGCAGGGTTATGGATGCCGCTATAAAAAGCGGGGCGACGACGATCAATATACCTGACACGGTTGGTTACACAACGCCGACAGAAATGTACGCCCTGGTTAAATACGTGCGAGAAAATGTTGAAAACGCAGATAAAGTATGCATTTCGGTACATTGCCACAATGACCTTGGGCTTGCCACAGCCAATTCGCTGGGCGGAATTGCGGCCGGAGCCACTCAGGTTGACTGCACTGTCGGAGGAATGGGCGAGCGCGCGGGAAACACTTCGCTCGAAGAGGTTGTCATGGCACTGCACACGCGCAAAGCGTATTATAATGCTGAAACGAATGTTGATACAGCTCAGATATATCGAACCTGCCGGCTGCTGCAAACTGTAACGGGCGTTCCAATTCCGCCGAATAAGGCGATAGTCGGTCAGAACGCGTTCTCACATGAGTCGGGAATACACCAGCACGGCGTTATGGAAAACCCAGAAACGTATGAGATAATGACACCCGCATCTATTGGAGTTCCGCAAAATAAGATGGTGCTCGGCAAGCATTCCGGTCGGCACGCTTTTGTCGATAGAATGCGATATCTGGGCATCGACCTGACGAAAGAGCAGCTTGACACCGCGTTTGAGAAATTTAAGGACCTTGCAGATAAAAAGAAGGTAATTTCCGACCGTGATCTGGAAGCGCTGCTCGGAACTTCCGTGAAATCTTTTGGCGGGCGATATATTCTTGACAGTTTTGTCATTAACAGCGGAAATACGATCGAGGCAACGGCGCTTGTAAAGCTCAAAATGAGCGACATAACGCTATCTGCCGTATCTCGCGGCGACGGACCGATAGACGCGGCGTTTAAGGCGATAAATTCAATGCTTGGTGATGAATTCAGCCTCGAGAATTTTTCGCTTAATTCAGTCACTGAGGGCGGAGATGCGCTTGGTGAAGCCCTGGTCAGAATCAGCCGGGCAGGAGTGGAAGTGGTTGGGCGAGGACTTTCAACTGACGTCGTCGAGGCGAGTATCAAGGCCTATATTAACGGAGTCAACAAACTTGTGACTGCATAACCGCTTCGAGGTGAATAATGGAAAAGATCACGATACTTGATACGACTCTTAGAGACGGCGCGCAGGGAGAGGGAGTCTCATTCTCGGTAGAGGATAAGATCAGCATCGTCAGCGCGCTTATCAGCCTTGGAATTGAGTATATAGAGGCGGGTAATCCGGGATCAAACCAGAAGGATCAGGAGCTGTTTAAACGGATAAACGCCCCGGGACTGGTCGCTTTCGGAAGCACCCGCCGTCATGGAGTTTCGGTAACATCAGACCCAGGGATTGTGGCGCTCGACGAGGTAAATTGCGGGACTGTCGCGATATTCGGAAAAACTTGGGATTTGCACGTTCGTGAAGTTATAGGCTGTTCACTGGATGAAAACCTCGCGATGATCTATGACACTATATCCCACTTTAAAGACATGGGACGCGAGGTGATATTTGACGCCGAGCACTATTTTGACGGCGCGGTGTCAGATTCCGGGTATGCACTTCAAGTACTGGCAACGGCCCGCGAGGCCGGCGCGGATATCCTGTGCCTTTGCGATACAAACGGCGGATCAATACCGCGGCTTGTGTATGATATGACCTGTCGCGCCATGGAAAAAGGCTGCCAGATCGGTATTCATTGCCATAACGATATTGGACTCGCAGTCGCCAATACGCTGGCTGCTGTCGAGGCCGGGGCGCGCCATGTTCAGGGGACGCTCAACGGTATAGGAGAGCGCTGCGGCAATACAGCGTTGTCGACGGTTATTCCCAACCTTCAGCTGAAATATGGATTTAGCTGCCTAACCGAAGGTCAGCTCTCGATGCTGACCCCAACCGCGAGGCACGTAGCGGAGATATCCAACATGTCGGTCGGAAATAATCAGCCGTATGTCGGCGTGTCCGCCTTCGCGCATAAAGCCGGAATGCACATAGACGGCGTGATGAAGCTGTCAAAGTCATTTGAACATATTGACCCAGAGACGGTGGGTAACTCGCGGCGCATCCTCACGTCCGAAATTGCCGGCAGGACGCTGCTTGCATCCAGAATGAAGTCGGTTTTGCCGTCAATAACCAGGGACTGCGCCGAAGTCCGTCAGATGATGGACAGACTCAAGCAAATGGAATATGACGGATATCAATACGAGAGCGCAGAGGCGAGCTTCGAGCTGCTGGTCAGGCGCGAATTTGGATTGCACAAGCCCAGTTTTGAGCTGGTCAGCTACAAAATAATTGGAGAGCTGCCGCCCGCGGACAACTGCACCGCCTCGGCGATAGTTAAAATCAGAGTGGGCAAGAGGGACGCTTTGACTGCTGGGGAGGGCGTCGGCCCTGTGCACGCGCTCGACAACGCGCTCAGGCGTGCGCTGGAGAGCTTTTTCCCCGTTATATCGAGTATGAGGCTGGTTGACTACAAGGTGCGCGTGATGGACTCCAAGGCGGCGACAGGCGCTCAGGTGCGCGTATTGATAACAACTTCCGACGGCGAAAATGTTTGGACGACGATCGGCGTATCGGCGGATATTATAGAGGCTAGCTGGATTGCGCTGGTTGACTCAATCGAATACGGGCTTATCAAATCGAATGGGAGCTGAGCGAGATGACAATAACTCAAAAGATTTTAGCAAAGCACGCGGGTTGTAATAATCTGGCGCCCGGCCAGCTGATCGAAGCTGAAATCGATCTTGCGATGGCAAATGACATAACAGGGCCGGTTGCGATAAATGAACTGGAAAACGCGGTTCTTGGGGTCAAGTACCCGGACAGAGTTGCGTTTGTGCTCGATCATTTTACGCCATGCAAAGATATAAAATCCGCCGAGAACTGTTCGCAGATTAGAGAATTCGCACGTAAAAACGGTATTGCCTCCGTTTTTGAAGGAGGTAACGGCGGGATAGAGCATGTTTTGCTGCCGGACTTGGGTTTCATAGCTCCCGGAGAACTGGTTATCGGCGCGGATTCTCATACTTGCACATATGGTGCGCTCGGCGCATTTTCGACCGGTGTCGGAAGCACCGACATGGCTTACGGCATGGCTACCGGCAAAGCGTGGTTCAAAGTACCGAGGGCAATGCGGTTCAGCTTCACGGGAAAACTTGGCAGCTGGGTATCCGGAAAAGATGTGATCCTGCATATTTTATCGAAAATAGGTGTTGACGGCGCGCTTTACAAATCGATGGAGTTCTTCGGAGTCGGCGCGCTGAACATTGACGATCGGCTGACGATTGCCAATATGTCGATCGAAGCCGGAGCGAAGAACGCCGTGTTTGAAGTGGACAGCGCGACCAAAAATTACATTGCGGATAAAATCAGCCGGGATTACGACGTTTTTACCTGCGACTCCCCGGATGATTATGACGAACATATTTCAGTTGACCTGTCGGCGCTTCGGCTGCAAGTTGCGCGGCCGCACCTGCCCTCTAACGCTGTGCCGGTGGACGAGATCAGCGGCATTGGAATCCACCAGGTGCTGATCGGGTCGTGCACAAACGGCAGGCTGTCCGATATCCGGATTGCGGCCAGTGTGCTCAAAGGAAGAAGAGTCGCCGAAGGCGTCAGGTGCATTGTAATTCCGGCAACCCAAAAGGTTTATTTGGACGCCGTGCGAGAAGGTCTGGTCGAGACTTTGGTGGAAGCGGGCGCGGTATTCAGCGCGCCGACTTGCGGGCCGTGTCTGGGCGGACATACGGGCGTGCTGGGGGCAAATGAGCGGTGCGTTTCAACTACCAACAGAAATTTTATTGGCAGAATGGGGCACAGGACGTCTGAGGTTTATCTGACCGGGCCGGCGGTTGCCGCCGCGTCAGCGGTCGCCGGTGAGATATGTTCGCCGGATATGCTTTGAGAGGTGATAAAATGCGTTTTTGCGGAAATGCACATGTTTTTGGCGACAATATTGATACTGACGCGATTATTCCCGCGCGATACCTTGCTGTATCAGACCCCGCCAATTTAGCTCAACACTGCATGGAGGATATCAATTCTGAATTTACGCTGAATACGATGCCGGGTGATATCATTGTCGGAGGCTGGAACTTTGGCTGCGGATCATCTCGCGAACACGCGCCGATTGCCATCAAGGGCTGCGGGATATCCTGCGTCATTGCCTCGAGCTTTGCGAGGATATTTTTCCGCAACTCTATTAATATCGGACTTCCCATTCTCGAGTGTCCGGAGGCTGTGAAGGCGATCCATGACGGAGACAAAGTGGAAGTGGATCTTGATACCGGAATTATCCTATGTCAGAGAAGCGGCGACAGATTTCAGTCACCGGCCTTTCCCGATGAGATCAAACGGATAATTCAAGCGGGTGGGCTACTTAAATCGGTGCGGTTGGAGGGTATTAATGGACTGTAAGATTGCCAGAATCGGCGGCGACGGGATTGGCCCCGAGGTAATCGCAGCCGCGACTGATGTTTTGGACGCGGTCGGCAAGCTGAGTGGACACCGGTTTATATACAAAGACATCACCGTGGGCGGATGCAGTATCGACCTTATCGGCAAGCCGCTGCCAGACAGTGCGATCGACGACTGTCTCAGCTGCGGAGCTGTCCTTTTGGGCGCGGTCGGCGGGCCCAAATGGGAAAACTTGCCCTCGGAAATATTGCCGGAAAAAGCGCTACTGGCGCTCCGTTCCGACCTTAAGCTCTATGCAAACATCAGACCCGCCGTGCTTCACCCTCCGCTTAAAGACGCCTGCCCGCTGCGGTGCGACATTGCCGACAGGGGAATCGACCTGGTTATAGTGCGTGAACTGACCGGAGGTTTGTACTTCGGAGCGAAAGGGAGGCGGGCCGGCGGGGATGAAGCGTATGACATGATGGTATATTCCCGGACGGAAATCGAGCGGATTGGCAGGCGGGCGTTTGACCTCGCCCGAATCAGGAGGGGAAAGCTGGTAAGTGTTGACAAGGCGAATGTGCTTGAGACCTCCAGGCTATGGAGAGAAGTGATGCATTCCCTGGCCGAGCAGTATCCGGACATAGATTACTCCGATATGCTAGTGGATAACGCGGCGATGCAGCTGGTAGCAAGGCCGGGGGAATTCGACGTGATCGTGACTGAAAATACGTTCGGAGACATACTGTCGGACGAGGCGGGAATGATAACCGGATCGATCGGGATGCTGCCCTCGGCGAGCCTGGGCTCCGGCACCTTCGGCATGTATGAGCCGGTGCATGGTTCGGCGCCGGACATTGCGGGACAGGGGACAGCCAACCCAGTAGCCGCCATACTTTCCGCGGCGATGATGCTGGAGCTTTCGTTTGGTCTCTCAAAGGAAGCGGAGGCAATCAGAAACGCAGTCGGGCGGACACTTGAGGCGGGCTGCTTCACCCGTGACATTTATTCCGGCAAAGGACGACTGCTCAGCACAAATGAGTTCACCGGAGTGGTCATTTCAGAATTGCGTTAGAAGGGGAGCCGGCCGTGTTTGCCGGCTTCGCTTTAGCTTTTTCTGAGAAATACAGGCAGCTGGTTGTGTCTGGCAGCCCCGCCGCCGTTACATGATCCAGCGTACAGTTTCCCTCGCTTTGATGTACGCAATTGCTAACGCATGGAATTAAAGCCATAATGCGCCTCCAACTATTATAATAGGTTGCGAAAACACGAAGGAATGCCGTTTCACTTGTAGTTTACCTGGAATGGCGGTATTTATTTTCGATATATACTGGTATTAGAAAAATGAATTACGTTTAATTGACAAAGTTTTAATAAACATGTAAACTGTTTATAGTTGTTATGTAAAGGTGCAAAATGAACCGCTTCATCCAGAATCCGAATTTTCCAAATGCTCCGGTAAGACGGGCCGCCATCGGTCAAAGGTACAGTGGCTTATTCGAGAAGCCGCTGTCCAAACTAGGGGTCGAATTATTCGCTCTTGCACCGTGTATCTCGCTGCCGGAGCCGGTAAGGTCACACGCTGACCTCCAGCTGCATCATTTGGGCGGAGCAGATTTCCTTTTTTCGAGTAACGGAAGTATTCCGGAATGGATGACTGAACTCGGATTGAATGTCGGACGCATATGTGAGCCGGGCAGTCATATTAACCATGACGCGGCACTTTGCGCGCTCAGAATAGGCGGTTTATGCTTTCACAACCGAAACCATACCCACGTCAAGCTGCGTCAGGCGCTGGATACTATTGGAGTTCCTATAATCCACGTCAGGCAGGCGTACGCTAGGTGTACGGTATGCGTTGTCACAGCCACCGCGGCAATCACCGCCGACGCCGGACTTTACAAAGCGTTGATCCGGCACGGCATTGAAACGTTATTGATCGACTCCGGCTTCATCGATTTACCGGGATATGATTACGGATTTATCGGCGGCGCGTCGTTTCTTTTGTCGAATAATCTACTGGCGTTTGCCGGATCGCTGGATAAACATCCAAACGGACGTGAAATCAGAAATTTTGCGTTTAGGCATCAAGTTGATACGATTGATTTGACCAGCGACACGCTTGCCGATATCGGCACAATAGTTCCAATAGAGTAGATGTAAATGTAAATACCTAATTATACAAAATAAAAATTTTGTATAATTAGGGGACTGGTTTTTGGCCAGAATACTTCAGGAGCCGAATATGAATTTAAGGAATGAATGTCCGCGTTTGCTCGGCGACTTTCTGTCATACCATGAGACTGTGCGCGGACACACGAAGAAAACGACAGACGAATATTTTTTGGACCTGAGATTGTTTTTCAGGTTTTTAAAAATGACGCGCGGACTTACGCCGCCGGAAGCGAAAATTGACGAAATACCGATTCTGGACGTCGACCTCGATTTTATTAAATCCATAAACCTCAGCGAGATATATGATTTTCTCAGTTATCTCAGCCGTGAACGGTCTAATCAGCCAAGCAGCAAAAAAGCCGGAGTTGGGCTGGGATCTGCCGCCAGAGCCCGAAAAGTCGCGTCGATTCGCTCATTTTTCAAGTATTTAGTGCAAAAAGCGAAACTGCTTGAGATAAACCCTACCGAAGATCTCGATTCTCCCAAGCTGAAAAAATCACTTCCGAGGTATCTCAGTCTGGATGAAAGCATCAGGCTGCTTGATGCGGTACGCGGCAAGGATCAACGCAGAGACTACTGTATGCTTACGCTGTTTCTGAATTGCGGATTGCGTATCTCCGAGCTCGTCGGAATCAATGTAGGTGATATAAAGGATGACGCGCTCAGAGTGACTGGCAAAGGAAATAAGGAAAGAATCGTCTATCTGAACGAAGCGACTCTTGAAGCGATTTCTGATTACCTGAAAGTGCGAAATCAGCAAAAAGCCTCGCCGGGTTTTGAAAACGCGCTCTTTCTGTCCAAGCAGCTGCGCAGAATCAGCACTCAGATGGTACATGTACTGGTCAAGAAGCATTTGAGCGCTGCCGGACTGGATTCGGCAGCTTATTCGTCGCACAAGTTGCGGCATACCTCAGCGACACTCATGCTGCAAAACGGCGTGGATGTCCGCACGCTACAGGAGGTTCTGGGACATGAACACCTGAACACAACCCAGATATATGTACATGTTGATAATTCCGACTTGCGGACTGCTGCTAGAGCAAATCCGCTCGCGAGAGTAAAAAAGTCAAACAAGGAATAAGACAGGTAGAAAAGAAAAGAATAAAGCTGATTAGATCATAACGGAGGGTACCGGTTTGGCAATCAGCTTTATAAGAACGATTATTCTATATTTTGTTGTTGTGATCGGGCTCAGGCTCATGGGCAAACGCCAGATTGGCGAGCTGGAGCCGTCTGAGCTTGTGGTCGCGATTCTGATATCCGAGCTTGCGGCAATACCAATGCAGGATCCGGGAACGCCGCTCGTGAGCGGAGTCCTCCCTATCGTTACGCTGCTTTGCCTGGAACTGCTTTTCTCCGCAATTCAGATCAAGAGCTTGCGGTTCAGGCAAATGCTGTGCGGGAAACCAAGCCTTGTCATGTCGGAAGGCAGAATCCTGCAGAAAGAACTGAGAAGAAACAGACTGACAACTGATGAACTGATTGAGGAACTCCGGCAAAAAGGCGTTACAGACCTTGCGACCATAAAGTATGCGATCGTGGAAACCAACGGGCAGCTGTCCGTTATACAGTACGCAAAATACAAGTCGCCGAATGCTGAGGATATGTCGATTCAGGTCGAGGAGCCAGGTCTGCCGGTGATAATAATTAATGACGGGAATATACTGGCCCACAACATGTCAATTCGCGGACTTGATATGAAGTGGGTGGACAAGGAAATCAAGGCAGCAGGACTGAGCAACCCTAAGCAGGTTTTCCTTCTGCTTGTTGACGAACTGAACAAGGCATATATTATGCCCAAGGAGTCGTCGCGATGAAGTACATTCTGATCTCTTTGGTTGCACTGAGTCTTCTGTCCATTTGGGTGTTTCTGGGATTCGATTTTATCGAATTTGAGCTGAGTGAGATTTCAATGCTGATGGATGAATGCGAAAACTGCATTGACAGCGAAAACTGGGAAGAAGGGCACGGCTACGCAATGGAAGCCAACGACAGATGGGAGTCCATTTCTCCGACGCTGTCAGTTGTATGCAGACTAGCTGAGATCGAAGAGATTTCTCTTTGCTTTAGCCGGGTATCCGAATGTATGTTTGCCAGAAATACCGAGAACTTTAAGTTGACAAACGCGGAATTGTTGGAACGTCTCGAGCAGTTTACCGAGCGGGAGAGATTAGTTGTTGAAAACATTTTCTAAAGAAAACGGAGAAAGTCACTTTTCGCTCTGGAGCTTTTTCAGAGCGTCAGAAAAACCGCTGATATCTTCGAAATGATGGTAAACTGACGCAAATCGAACATATGCGACCTCATCCAGCGCTTTAAGCTTTTGCAATACTAGGTTGCCTATTTGTTCGGTGGTGACTTCCCTATCCAGCGAATTCTGAATCTCCTGCTCTATGTCACTGACAAGCTGTTCCAGCTGAGGCATATTGGTCGGTCGCTTGACACAGGCGCGCAGAATCCCCCGAATAAGTTTTCCCCTGTCAAATGTCTCTCGCACTCCATCGCGCTTTATGACGACAAAAGGAATGCTTTCGATGTTTTCGTACGTTGTAAAGCGCTTGCCGCACGCAAGGCATTCGCGCCTGCGGCGTATGCTTTCTCCCTCATCGGTGGGCCGGGTATCGTTTACTTTGCTTTCGGGATGCGAACAATATGGGCATTTCATAAATGACCTCCAGAAATTGGCCGGTCAGAACCAGTCCTATTTTATTCCAACAAATAATCTTCCACGATGTCCAGAGCAGTTGACGGTAAAACAGAGTTATTTAATAGTCTTTCAGCAAGCGTATGTATTGAATTACTAGATGTAGTTATTCCAGGGATATCGGCTTTAGACGATTCATTAGAATCTTCGCTGATGACCCTAATACCATAGTTTTCACAAAAGAAGCGACCGCAATTATCCACAAGATCTTCAATTAGGATATGGTATTCGATTATGCAGTTTTCGATTTTTGTGCTGCCAAAGCTGTCGATACGCATTTAATAGTCCCCTTTACTATATGCTAGTGCGCTTTTTAACATTATATACCAAACTACAAAAAAATCCAGCACAAAATTGGTATAAAATGCGACAAGAAAGTCATAATAATACTAACGGTATTAGTTTGGCAGCGTGTATGATTCGAATTAAGTCGAACATCGTCGATTATGGTAGTAAATGGTCGGAAATTTGTTGTCGAAAACTATTTGTATCAATATGTTGTACCGGCGCATATAGCCTGCCATATATTTTGTATTGATAGGCACTCGGAGAATATGTATAATCAGGGAGTCAGGTGCTGAAAATGGGGTGATATTATTAGGCAGATAGTCACACATCTGAGAGCTATGAATCCGGTGGCGCGCTCGGTACTGAGGGGCGGGATTCTCGTTGCTAACGCGATGCTGCTATCATCGCTGGCATTTCTCATTTGTTCCTTAAACAGCGCGGATATAACCTACATAAACGAGTTCAGAAACTACGCGGCTACTATGAGAGATCTGACCTTCGCCGTTGCTTTTGAGACTGTGTTCGGCAGTGCTATTATCGAAGAAATTTCACATTCACGTTAGTACATAAAATAAGACCGGGGAAACGGCTGCAGCTTGCTGACTGCGGCTGAATCCCCGGTCTTTTCATTACGCTTTTTTCAGGTTGCGCTTGCCCCTGAACCTTGTCCATATTGGACCGGACAGGAAGATAGAAGAATACGCGCCGGAGACGATACCGACAAGCAGCGGAATAGTGAAATTCTGGATGGACGGGACACCGAAAATAATGAGCATTACCAGCACGAATATAACCGTAAGAGTGGTGTTGATATTTCGGGTCATGGTCTGCCAGATACTGCGGTCGACAATTTCGCCAAACGTACCTTTATTCGCTATTTTGAGGTTTTCTCGAACTCGATCGAACAGAATAACGGTCGAGTTAACCGAATAACCGAGAATTGTCAGCGCTGCAGCAATAAAGTTCATGTTCATCGGGATCTGGAAAATGACGTAAACGCTAAGCATAACCAGCAGGTCGTGTATCAAAGCGATAATAGCCGCACAGCCCGATTGGAACTGAAAGCGGATCGCGATATAGATCAGGATGAGTGCGGACGCGAGAAGCGCCGAGGTGACCGCCGCTCTTTGGAGATCTTGACCCACCGAGGGAGATACGTCGTCAACGTTCAGCCGGTCTTTATCATTAAGCTTGTAGAGCTCTTTGACTTTGTCGAAGATCGCATCGCGCTTATCGGTATCAATCTTCTGTGTCTTGATAACGATTTGGGTGCCCTCGGCTCCCTGCTTCTGGAGCATTGTACCGTTGTCACCGGTGATATCAACGACTATTTTTCGTATTTCGTTCTGCTTGTCGGGGGTCATCTCAGTATGAGTCTCAAAGGTCATTGTGGTGCCGCCGACAAAGTCGATGTCAAGGTTAAAGAGCACGGTGCCAAACGGGAGAAGAATGAGTCCGATAAGTCCCGCGGCGCAGAGAAGAACAGAAACTCCGAGAAAAATTGGAAATCGCTTATTTACAGAAACCTTCTGGCCAATCTTTTCAAACATGTCCTGCTCCCTCCCTTATATTCCGTATGCCCAAAGGCTTTTTACATTCATATCTACAAGCCCCTGCAACAATAGCCTTGATACTACCAATACTGTGAACATGGAGAGCAGAACACCGATAAAGAGGACAATCGCGAAACCTACGATCGGACCCGCGCCCTGCCACCAGAGCACACCTGCGGCCAGCAGCGTCGTCACGTGGGTATCGATAACGGCGGCCAGCGCCCTGTTGAATCCTGCGTCGATGGATGAGCGGAGCGTCTTCCCTGCTCGAAGTTCTTCTTTGATGCGTTCATAAATGATGATGTTGGAGTCGACCGCCATACCGATTGACAGGATGATACCAGCGATACCTGGCAGCGAGAGGTTGATCTGCGCACCCGCGAGCACGATGCAGACAAGAGCGGTATAGAAAGCCAGCGCTATGGATGCAACCAGACCCGGCAGTCTGTAAACAACTATCATAAAGACGATTACGATACAAAGTCCGGCAAAGCCCGCAAACAGACTGGTTTCAAGTGATTTTTCGCCAAGGGAGGGGCCTATCGCACGGAGCTCGACCTGCTTGAGATCAAAGGGCAGCTGGCCGATATTGATTAGCTGAGAGAGTTCGACTGCTTGTTTTCGCTGTGATTCGTTAGATGCTGTTCCGCCGAACTCAATGACCGCGGATTCGGAGTTGATCTCTTCTCTGACGGTCGGCGAACTCTGGATTTTGCCGTCCATTACGATGGATATATAGTTTTTGCCTTCTGCCGCACGGGCGGCGGCGTTACGGGTGGCTTCCGCAAATTTCGCGATTGCATCTGGCTTGAACTTCATCTCAACAACCCATTGCTTGCTGAGTTGGTTTTGCGTCGGTACTTCAACCGGTTTAGAGCTCTCAAGGTCGGAGCCGCTGAGCAGGACATTTCCGTCAGCGTCCTGGAATTCGAGTTTTGCAGTGGGCCCGAGGAGTTTGACTGCCTCTTCAGGATCGTCGATCGACGGAATTTCAACTCGGAGGCGCTTGTCGCCGACTCTGGATAGCTCCGCCTCGGTGAAACCGAAGTTGGTTAGACGGGTTCGAAGCATGGTCATAGCTACCTGCATATTTGCGTCGAGATTGTCAATGTTGGTACCTGCCGGGATGTCAGCCTCAAAAGTAATTACCGATCCGCCGACGAGATCGAGACTAAGCTTTATACCTTCGGAAACACTCGGAATTTGAGTAAATCCTAGATTAAGGCCCACCAAGGCCGTTGCCGTCATTATAGCAATGACCAAGAGAACGGCAAGGAATGTTATTACGCCCTTTTTTGCACCCATTTGAATGCAGCCTCCCATTTCCTTTTCTGTTTTTTCCAGACACTCTGATAATTATATATTTTTGACGTAAATAAGTCAATTATTACTTTTTTGTTAACGCACAATTTTGATGCAAATTGTAAAAAAAATCAAAAAAATCACTGTTTCATGGGCCAAATTTAGACCAATTAGAAACAGTGATTTTAATTTTGAACTTGCCGCAGTTTCAAACCTTCAGTTCGCAAACGTCCCCGCTCGGCGCTACACGATCTAAAACCGCGCGCACATCAGTTTGGATGAAGTGTTCGACCTGCTCGGCGCAGCACCCGATATACCGTTCCGGATCCAGGCCCGCAAGAATTTCCTCCTCGGTCAGACCAAACGCGTCATCGCCGGAGATTCGTGAAATAAGGTCACAGGGGAGCCCCTGCTGTTTAATGAGCTTTCCGGATTCTATCGCGTGCTCGCGGATTCGTTCATGCAGCGCCTGGCGGTCCCCTCCCCTTTTGACGGCATCCATCAGAATGTTCTCGGTCGCCATAAAGGGAAGTTCTTCTCTCAGATGCTTTTCAACTGTCTTGTGGTTTACGACGATTCCCTTGGCAATATTGGCGTAGATCCGGAGTATGGCGTCAACTGCCAGCGCCGCTTCCGGCAGGGCAATCCGCCTGTTGGCCGAGTCGTCAAGCGTCCGTTCCAGCCACTGGGTCGAGGCGGTCATCGCTGCGTTCTGCGCGTCGGCGATCACATACCGCGCGAGCGAACAAATTCGCTCACTGCGCATTGGATTGCGTTTATATGGCATGGCCGACGAGCCCACCTGCGCGATTTCGGCGGGTTCCTCCAGCTCTTTCAGATGAGCCAGCAGCCGCATATCATGCGCGAACTTTGACGCGCTCTGAGCGATTCCAGACAGAACGGAAATGAAATAGTAATCCATCTTGCGGGAGTATGTCTGGCCGGAGACAGGCACGCTGCGGTCAAAACCGATCTCAGAGCAGATCTCCGCGTCCAGTGAGCGGACTTTGTCATAATCGCCCGAAAAAAGCTCCAGAAAACTCGCCTGAGTGCCGGTTGTGCCTTTGCAGCCCAGCGGAACCAGTGTTTGCAGACGGTGCTCGATCTCGTAAAAATCCATAATAAGATCGTTTATCCACAGACACGCCCGCTTGCCGACAGTAACGGGTTGCGCAGGCTGAAAGTGCGTGAAACCGAGCGTAGGCAGCGATTTGTGGGCCAAAGCAAAGTCGGATAGTGCCGAAATAACGTCGGCGACACCCTGCCGAATGTGCAGAAGCGCGTCACGCATGATGATTACATCGGTATTGTCGCAGACGTAGCAGCTTGTGGCGCCGAGGTGAATTATCGGTTGTGCCGACGGGCATTGCAGTCCGTATGCGCGGATATGAGCCATGACATCGTGGCGCAGATCACGTTCAAATTTTTCAGCGTCGTTGTAATTGATGTCATCCTTCATCCGCTCAAGCTCGGCGATTTGGGCTTCGGTTATATCCAGACCAAGTTTGCGCTCGGCTTTAGCGAGGGCGATCCAGAGCCTTCGCCATGTCCGGAACTTCATGTCCGGAGAGAAAAGGTAGAGCATTTTTTCGCTCGCGTAACGTGACGCCAGCGGAGACTCGTATGAACCGTGCATTATTTCTGTCCTTCAGTCAGGAAGCGCTCCAGCCTGTCCAGACCCTCGCGGATGTTCTCCATCGAGGTGGCATATGACCAGCGCAAATAGTTCGGCGCGCCGAAACCGGAGCACGGAACCAGCGCCACGAGTCCTTTTTCAAGGAACAGCTTGGCGAAGTCGTCAGAATTATTGATTGCCTGGCCGTAAAGCGTTTTTCCGACCAGTTGTTCCATGTTCATCATGATGTAGAACGCGCCCTCCGGCCGCACGCAGCTGACACCGCTGATGGTGGAGGCGCGCTGCATAAAGAAGTCGCGCCTTTGCTCGAACGCGACGCGCATGGACTCGATCGACTCCTGCGGAGCCTTCAGAGCCTCGAGCGCGGCCATTTGCGAAACAGACGAGGGCGCAGAGGTGGAATGGCTCTGTATGTTAGCCATTACCTTTGCGATCTCGTCGGGTGCGCAGGCGTATCCAATGCGCCAGCCGGTCATAGCGTAAGACTTGGAAACGCCGTTTATGAGAATAGTGTGAGACCAAGCTTCCTCGCCGAGAGCGGCGACGCTGCAAAACTTAGCGCCGTCGTAAACGAGCCTGTAATATACCTCGTCGGATATAATGTATATGCCGTGCTTTATACAGACGCCGACGATAGCTTCAAGCTCCTGACGGCTGTACATCATGCCGGTAGGGTTGGAAGGCGAGTTTAGAATAATGGCCTTGGTGTTGGGAGTAATTGCAGCCTCGAGTTGCGCCGCCGTCATTTTGAACTTGGTGGACTCGTCGCAGAATATCTCGACGGGAACACCGGCGCAAAGCTTCACCTGCTCATAATAACTCACCCAATAGGGCGCGGGCAGAATGACCTCGTCACCGGGGTCGACCAGCGCCAGAAGGGCGATATAGATGTTGTGCTTGGCGCCGCTGGAAACCACGATTTGAGAGGGCTTATACGAAACGCCGCAGTCCGCCGCCAATCTGTCGCATACCGCTTTTCGCAGCGCTTCCGTGCCTGCCGCGGGTGTGTAACGGGTAAAATTGTCACGAATTGACTTGATACCGGCTTCTTTAATATGCTCGGGTGTATCAAAATCAGGCTCTCCGGCACCGAATCCGATAACATCGACGCCATCTGCACGCATCTTTTTATACATAGCGTCGATAGCGAGTGTCGTAGAGGCCTGAACCGCGCTGCCGATTTTAGCGAGTGGCTTTCTCATTGTTTCACCTTCCAAGAATATTTCAATAAATCACTTATGCTATTATAGTAGTCTTAATGAATTTTTGCAATATAGAAATTGCAAAAATATGGACGCAGGCAAAATAACTTTTTTCCCGCGTCCATATTATGCCGTTCATTAATAGATTGAATTCCATTTCCTGGAGAGGATAAGCAGCGGCTTTGCGACGAGGACGGTCGCAAATGCGGCGACCGCTGCTTCAACCAGACCATTGACACCGATAAGACCGCCGATAATAAGAGGGATTTCCGAGATCTTTCTGCCGAGTGCGTACGCGTAATTCTCTGCGAAAAAGAAATATATGCCCGAAAGTACCAGGACGGTGTTCGCCATTGATCCTACGAGTCCGCAGACTACGAGCGAAAATATCTCATTAAATTTGATTTTGTTGAATAACTGGAAAAGCCACGCGGAAACCAGGCCGACAGCTATTCGCGGAACGAAACACACGACCAAGCTCCAAAAGTTGTGCGTTCCGTCGATGGTTGGCAAAAGGGGCGTAAAAATAGGAGAAATAATTGGGTTAGGCTGAATAAACGAAGCGGAAAGAAAGGAAGTCAAGCCGAAAATAAAGCCCAGAAGACCGCCGGCTTTCGCGCCGAGAAGAACAGCGCCGATTATAACGGGAATGTGTACTATGGTCAGCTGCATAGCGGGGTTAATCGGAATAAAGCCAAGCATGGGCACAAGACCCAATACCAGTTCAATTGCAACAAAAATTGCGAGAAGTGCCATATATTTCGTATTAGAAAACCTTTTTTCCATCGGTATTTCCTCCACTAGACAAATTAGGTTCAGATATCGTTGTGTTTATGAAGCTCGTGTGCAATATCGTAAATCGAAACCCCCGCGAGCTCCGCCGCCTTTTTCGCGGACTCGAACTCCATGTAAGAACGTTCGATATCGCCGAATGTACAGACCTTCAACTCGATCTTGCCGTAGCGGGTATCAATTGTCTTTACCGACCGCTCCATAACGATTCTATCGGTAATTGTTTTCCGGATTCCGATTGTCGAGGTATGCCGGAAAATCGCATTTGTGACCTTGTCCTCGTCATCGGGGCAGCACAGGACGGTTAGTTCGACCGCGGGTCTCCCCTTCTTCATGTGGATTGGAGTGTAATAAGCGTCCAGCACTCCGAGCTCAAACAGTTTAACCATAGCGTAAGCGAGCTGTTCCCCAGTAGAATCGTCTATTGACGAGCGAAGCTCCAGTACCTTGTCCCCCGATTGTTCAGTGGTATGTATCAGCATAGACCGTAGGACGTTGGGGAATCCGAAATCGCGCGTTCCTGCGCCGTAGCCGGTGCTCTGGACGACACCCGCCGGGCAGACGGCTCCGATAGTGTCGCCGAGGTATGCGGCGATCGCGGCTCCGGTCGGCGTTATCATTTCGCCGTTGACATCGGTAAAGCTGATGACCGCGCGGCATTTTGAGATGATCTCCAGCGTCGCGGGTACTGGTATCGGCAGCATTCCGTGCGCGGTTCGTATCCGTCCCCTGCCCTCGCTTAGAGGCGAGAAAACAATCCTGTCGGGCTTTAGATAGTCGATGCAGATCGCGACCGAGACAATGTCAATAATCGAATCGACAGCGCCGACCTCGTGCAATCCGACCTCGTCGGGCTCGACGCCGTGAATTTTAGCCTCGGCTTGAACAAGAACTTCAAATATGCCAAGTGAAACGGTTTTAACATTGGCGTTCAAATCGGATTTTTCGATTAAGCAACGGATATCCGACATGTGCCTGTGCGAATGATCGTGGCCGCCGTGATCGCGGGAAGCGTCGTTTTCCTGAAGGAGCACGTCGAATTTAATGGCCGATATACTGTATCGTTCGGCTGTAAAAACATTGAGCTCGTACCCGTCCAGATTGAGCAGCTTAAGATTGTCGGCGATATACTCCCGCGGCACCCCAAGCGAGATCAGTGTGCCGACGGTCATGTCGCCGCTGATTCCGCTGGAGCAGTCAAAATAAAGAGTGGTCAACTTATTCCTCCGGGTTTTTCAGATTTGTATCGAACGAGCCGCTGCGGTATCCGTCCAGATCGAGCGCGACAAATGCAAATCCAAGCTCGCGGATGGCGGAGCAAAGCCCATTTGCGGCAATCACTTTATCAAAATCGGCAGGGTCGGTTTCGATGCGGGCGACATCGCCGTGAACCCTTACCCGGCAGGTCTTGATTCCGTGGCTTTTGACGAGGTTCTCCGCCCGGGTGATTCGTGACAGCATGTCCGAGGTCAATTTAGTATTATACGGTACTCTTGTTGCGAGACAGGGACTGGAAACGGCATTACATCGGCTGATTCCCAGTTGGTTCGCAATTCTCTTTATGTCCAGCTTATGAAACAGCAGCTCGCGCAGCGGGCTGACCACTCCGAGTTCGCGCGCCGCCTTCGCCCCCGGACGGTATCCCTCCGAGTCGTCAGCGTTGGAGCCGTCCGCAACAGTTGGAAAACCGTTTTGCGACGCTTTTTCAATAATGAGTGAAAAAAGATGCTTTTTACAGTGATAACACCTGAGCGTTGAATTTGAGGCGACCGGCTCAAGGCTCAGCGGGTCGGCGTCGATAATCTCAAAATATACGCCCAGACCTCTCGCCCATTCGGCAGCGGATTCGGTCTCCCCTGCCGGCATGAGCACCGAATTAACGGTAAACGCCGCGACATTGTCCGGCCCGAGTGCCGATACCGCGCACCAAAGCAGAAATGAAGAGTCTACCCCGCCGGAGTATGCGATCGCGAGTCTGTCATATTTTTTCAGATGAGCGGTTAATAAATCAAACATATCAAAACTCAGCGCTGCCGACCGTTCTCGGGAAAGCGGCGACATCACGCACATTGGATACACCTGTAAGGTACATTATCAGACGTTCGAAGCCCAAGCCAAATCCGGCGTGCCGTGTGCCGCCGTACTTGCGAAGATCGAGATACCACCAGTAGTCCTTCTCGTCTAAATCCAGCTTGCGGATACGGTCAAGGAGATAATCGTGCCGTTCCTCTCTCTGGCTGCCGCCGATAAGCTCGCCTATGCCGGGAACCAGCAGGTCCATGGCGGCGACCGTGCGCTGGTCATCATTGAGACGCATATAAAAGGCCTTGATATCCGCCGGGTAGTCGGTGATGAACACGGGCTTTTGGAAAACCGTCTCGGTAATATAACGCTCATGCTCGGTTTGCAGATCGGTTCCCCATTTGACCGGATACTCAAATTTGACGTCGGCGCGTTCGAGCAGGTCGATTGCCTCAGTGTACGTTATGGCGGCAAATTCGGAGCCGGCGACCGAGTTTAGTCGTTCCGAAAGGCTGCTGTCCACCCGCTCGGTCAAAAACTCGATTTCAAACCGGCAGACATCCAGCACATGTCCAATGACATGCTTAACCATCGCCTGAGCGAGCTCCATGCAATCCGTAAGATCGGCAAAAGCGATTTCCGGCTCGATCATCCAAAACTCGGCGGCATGGCGTGTCGTGTTGGAGTGCTCGGCGCGGAAAGTCGGGCCGAATGTATAGGTCTTGCCGAACGCAAGCGCGAATGTCTCGGCCTCAAGTTGGCCGGAAACCGTCAGCGCGGTCTCGCGCCCGAAGAAGTCGCCGGAGAAATCGGGGACGCCGTCTTTCAGTTGAACAGGCGTCGATGGATCCAGCGTCGTAACTCTGAACATCTCACCTGCGCCCTCGGCGTCGCTGCCGGTGATGATCGGCGTGTGAGCCAAAACAAAACCGAGGCTGTGAAAGAAGCTGTGAATCGCGAACGCGGCTTCGGAGCGAATCCGGAAAACGGCGTTGAAAAGGTTGGTGCGCGGACGCAAATGCGCTATTGTCCGGAGAAACTCAACTGAGTGCCGTTTCTTTTGCAGCACATAATCGGGCTGAGATTCGCCCTCAATCTCGATGGACGCGGCGCTGATCTCAAAAGGCTGTTTGGCCTCGGGAGTGAGAACTACCCTGCCGCAGACAACCAGCGCGGCGCCCACATTCTGCTCGGCGGCGTCTGCCAATCCAGGAACTGAAAGATCAACGGTAATCTGGACGCTGCGAACGGTTGAACCGTCGTTAAGCTCGATAAAGCACATTGATTTGAGCTTGCGCGTTGTGCGCACCCAGCCGCGCAATATGATGTCGCGTTGACTGAACGTTTGCGGTGACAGAAATATCTCTTTAGCAGTTGTAACTAGCATGTTAACCTCAAAATTATGAATCCATGCGTATGGATTCATAGCTTAATAATGCAGCCAGTGCATTTGAAATAGTGTGAGACGGCGCATTATCACGCTAAAGCACACTAGATCATATCATAGCTTTCCTTATTTGTACATTCCAAATGCATATTAACTGAAAATTATTCGCATTGCCTCGCTGATATTTGACGCGCCGATAAGCTCGATGCCGGATACGCTTTTGACCTTGTCCAGGCTCCGTTTTGGCAGGATGCACCTCGCAAAGCCCAGCCTGCGGATCTCTTCTATCCGCTGCTCAGCGGCGGGGACGGGACGCAATTCGCCGGTCAGCCCGATTTCGCCGAATGCCGCGAGGTCATCAGAAATCGGTTTGTCCTTGAAGCTCGAAGCAATCGCCAAAGCGGTCGGCAGGTCGGCGGCAGGTTCATCCAGTTTGAGGCCGCTGACCACGCTGATGTACGCGTCACAGCTTCCGGTGAACAGCCCTGCCCTTTTCTCCAGCACCGCGAGAAGCAGCATGGCCCGGTTATAATCTATGCCCGCAGTCATGCGCCTCGGCGTGCCAAATACGGTGTTTGTAATCAGCGCCTGTATCTCGGCGAGCAGCGGCCGGGAACCTTCCATCGAGCAGGCGACGCATGTGCCGGAGACACCGGTCGGCCTGTTTGACAGCAGCATTTCGGACGGGTTGTGAACTTCCACCAGTCCGTTGCCGCTCATCTCAAAAACGCCGATTTCGTTGGTGGATCCGTATCTGTTTTTGCTGGCTCTGAGTATGCGGTAGGCGAAATTGCGGTCGCCCTCAAAGCATAGAACGCAGTCCACCATATGCTCAAGCACTTTCGGGCCGGCGATAGCGCCCTCCTTGTTAACGTGGCCGATAACAAAAACGGTGATTCCCAGCCCCTTCGACATCTGCATCAGCGCCAGAGTGCATTCGCGTACCTGAGTGACGCTGCCCGCTACTGATTGAACATCGGGCATGCTCATTGTCTGTATGGAGTCAATAATAACGAAATCGGGCGCGGCTCCGCCGGCATACTCAATCACCGACTGCATATCGGTGTCGCAGAGCACACTGATTCCGCCGGTGTTAATGTCCAGCCTGCGCGCTCTCAGTTTCAGCTGGCTTGCCGACTCCTCGCCTGAGACATACAACACTTGTTTATCGGCGCTAAGCACCCCGCAAAGCTGCATGAGTAAAGTTGACTTGCCGATTCCGGGTTCACCGCCGACAAGCACAAGCGAGCCCTTGACCATCCCGCCGCCCAGCACGCGATCGAGTTCGGATATTCCGGTAGCTGTTCTGATGTCCTCGTGATCGACTTCGTCAATGAGCACGGGGGCCTGGCGGAAGGTGCGGCGGGCGGACGCGGATCCGCCTTTTTTTTGAGGTTTGCCCTCCACCGATTCGGAATCGGTCATGGAGTTCCAGCTGCCGCACGCGGGACAGCATCCCACCCACTTTGAGGTTTCGTGCCCGCAGTCGGAGCAGAAAAAGATTGTCTTATGTGCTTTCATATATTTCTCCGGGAAATTAATCCGAGTTGATGAATACCGATGCCATTGCCGCCGCTAGTTTGATTTGGTGCGCTGGCGTCTGAAGCAGCGCGCACTCGCGCTCGTTTGACAAGAATCCGCACTCAATCAGAACTGCAGGGTTTGTGACCTTGTTCAGCAGGTAAACCGAGTTCGGCGCTTTGGCTGCTTTTCGCTGTTTTTCCGGTTTCAGCATATTATTAAGCGCGGTTTGGATGCTCTCGCCGAGAAGTTTGCTTTCGGCGTTGTTTGTAAAGAACACCTGCGCGCCATAATACTTGGTTTCGGGGAAGAAATTCTGATGTATGCTGACAAGCACGGCGTCCTGCAATGAGTTTACGAGACGGACGCGGTTTTTAAGGTCGGAGACTTTCTTCTGGCGAATGGATTCAGCCGAGCTGTCGTGTATCGAAATATCTGCGTCGCGTATCATCTGCGTTTTGACGCCGAACAGAGTCAGTATCAAATCAAGCCGGTGCGCTACACTCAAATTGATATCGCTTTCGCGGACGCCGGACGCGGACGATGCGCCGCCGTCTTCCCCGCCGTGCCCCGGATCAATAACGATGACGGCGGCACTGGGCTGCATGGGGGACAAAGCGTGCGCGGCTTGTTCTGCCTCGGGCAGCAGATTGGATAAACAAGCGGTAAGTGCAACGAAAGCAACCAGCGAAGTGATAACGAATAAATCCTTTGAAAACAGTTTTTTCATAATTTACCCCTCCTACACTAATAGATATAGTCAGGTCAGGATAAATAGACATGTAATAGCGTAACTCCCGGTATTTTATCATTATTCTCGCAGCGGGACAAGACAGCAAAACTTTTTATTGCGCCGGTTTTGACCGAATAATAGACCACAGCTTGGAAAACATCGGATATATTGCGAGAATCGTCAAAACCCTGCCAAACAGTTGATTTACATTTACTAATAATTCACATAATATGAAGCGAGAGATACCTTTTCAGCATAATCGATAAGGAGGCAAGTAATGGACTCGTTCATAAAAAGTGTGCCAACGAGCACTGACATCACATCGTCCGGATCGCTTCCGGCAAAAGCGCCGCTCGGATCGGCATATGTTCCGTTTCAAAACAGCGGCGACAAAATGTATAAGCAGGGAGTGGCGCTGAACCGCGGGACACTGTACCCCTCGCTGGATTTCCCGTTTAAACACTTCGTTAACACTGGTGAACTGCCACCCACCCCGAAAACCGAGCTTATGGCAATGGACTTTGCCCTGGGTGAGCTCGGTCTTTATCTGGATACTCATCCAGGAGATACCGAAGCTGTCGAAGTCTTCAATACATATCTAAAAATGTATGACGAGCTTAGGCGCAGATACGAGCAAATGTACGGCCCGATGACCAACCGCTCGCATATCCCAAGCAAGTATTACGACTGGATCAAGTCGCCGTGGCCGTGGGATCCATCGGATAGCAAGGAGGACTGACCATGTTTGTGTATGAAAAAAAGCTGCAGTATCCTATCAAGATCAAAAACCCCAATCCCCGACTAGCCAAATACATAATCACCCAGTACGGAGGACCGGATTCCTTTAGGTAATGCTGGATATCTGGCGTCCATTGTCGCGGGGAATTAAAAGACATGCCGAGGATTCTACTGTTTCAGCTCGACTTGGAGCGTTTGTTCCTGTTTGTTAAAGACGATCCGCCTGATCAGGAAATGCGCCGTTTTATATTTCAGGCCTATATCGGTATCGGCGTCATTTAGCAAGTGGAAAACACTATCATAGCTTAAAAATCGGTAGACGCTGTCTGAGTTTTTTATTGGCGATTGGTCAAAGCGCCGCAGTTGCCCGGCTGCCTTTTGTCTATCGGATTCCAGCTTTATCTTGTTTAGTTTGTACTCGTCCAGAGTATCCGCTCCGTTAACGTACGCTTCGTAAATTCTGGATTCTTTTACTTTAAGCTTTTCCAATTGACCTCGGAGCAGCTCGCGCTCGTCCTGAGCGGTCTTGTCAGCTTCCTGGGGAACGATGCGCAATTCAATTCTCTCGTCAGGAAAAGAGTCTCTGATCGCTTCCGATACCAGCGCTTCCATTCTCGCGATCGATATCAATTGGCTTGCCTTGCACTTTCCCTTTGAATACCCGTTACACTGCAAATACGACGACTGAGAGACAACGAGGGACTTGCCGCAATTGCCGCAGACGGCCAATCCGGTAAGCCATGTTTTGATTATTGTTGTTGACCTCTGCCGGTATCCATAAAGCTCTTTGGTCTGCAGAATCATATCCTGCGCCTTGTTCCACAGCTCAATGTCAATCAGCGGCTCGTGGTCAGAGTCTGTTACAATTGAATCCGGATGGCTGAAATTCCGTCTTGCTTTGCCTGTCGGCGTCCATCGGGCTTTGCCTATGTAGACCGGATTATTCAAAATGTAATCGATCGTTCTGTTTTCAAATGGCGATCCTCTTTTAGATTTTACACCCAAGTCGTTCATATGGCAAGCAAGTTGCCGCATGTTCATTTCCTGATTTGCGTACTTCTCAAAAATATATTTAACGAATATGGCTTCTTCTTGAACAACTTCGAGTTTGCCGTTCGCAATTACATATCCAAATGGAGCGCACGTCTGGTATTCTCCCCTGTTGGCTTTTTCAGTCATCCCTTTCTTAACTTCATCTGCGAGATTTAATGAGTAGTATTCTGCCATTGCTTCGAGCATGGCTTCAAGAATAACGGAAAACTTATCGCTTTCGATGGTTTCAGTAATCGAAAGAACCTTGACGTCGGCTTGCTTTTTGAGCAGAGATTTGTATACGACGCTGTCTTCTCTTGATCTCGCAAACCGGTCGAATTTATGTACGAGAATAATGTCAAACGGTTTAGGTTTTAACTTCGCAGCCGCGATCATTTTCATAAACGCCGGACGCGTCTCCGCCCTTTTTCCCGAGATGCCCTCGTCGACATAGACGTGTTGATCCGATAAATAAATATCATTCTTTTTTGCATACTCTTTTAGTGCCTTGAGCTGCGCGTCAGGCGAAAATTCGGTTTGATCGTCAGTTGATACCCTGATATAACAAGCGCCGTTTTGCCTCACACAAACACGACCTTTCCTAAATTGCCGCAATTCAAACTGCGTTGAATTATCTGAATTCGTTTTTAACAATTTATTATGTCGGCGCTTGTCCTATTACTGAGCATATGAATAATTTGACGCAAAAGCTTGCAGCGTTTCGGCAGCTAAATTAGATAGTAATCCGATACAAATTAACGCGGACATGCCCGATGGCTTATATTCAAGCCGTCAGCATGTCCGCAATTCGTGCTGCTAAAAAGTTTTTATCAAACGATCAGTTTCTGATCAGGACGCCTCTTTTTTAGGTTGGTTCGAAGACTGAGAAGCCGAGGATTTTGCCGTGTTGACTTTCTTGCAGTAGAACCAGAGGGGGATGAACAGGAAGAGGATTACAACGCCGATTACCGCGTTATACCACTCATAGCTGACTGTATTGATCATCATAAGACCAATGAAGTATAACGGGAGATTCAAAATACCGAATATTAGCGCAACTGTTTTCCAGCCCTTCGGCGCTTTATAATAATCAATCGACGGATTGGGATTGGTCTTCCAGTCGCGGGCTGATTTAACGTAGGCAAACAGCGATATTCCGTTGGCGACAACATAACCGAGTGAGGATGCGGCGAGGATAGATCCCGGAGTGCCAAGCCAAATCAGGCCGAAGTTCAGAATAGAGATAGTAATCATAGCGACAACGGGGACATCATGTTTGTTTTTCTTGCCGAAGAATTTGGGAAGATTTCCTTCATCCGCCATGCCCGACATAGCGCTGGAAGCGCCGAGCATCGCCGTTTGAATTATCAGAACCATCGCCGCAATCAGCATGATCGCAGCAACTATGCCGCCGATCTTACCCATTGTGAGCTCGGCCATAGCGCGCATCGGATCTGAAAAGTTCTGAGCGATTCCGGCCATGCCCAAGGAACCTGCGCACGCAGTCTGGACGAGAAGATAAGTAACAATACAAACTATTCCGCACGCAAACAGTGCTTTGGGAATGTCTTTTCTCGGGTTTTTGTACAGCGGAGCGTAAATTGCAGCTGTTTCCCAACCGCAGGCGCACCACTGCGCCATAGCGAGGATACCGAAGAACAGGATACCGCCGTTAAAGTCCCAGGTGTATGTCGAGGGCATAAAGTCATTGACAATTCTGCCGAAATCGAAATCGCCTGTGAAGAAAACTGCCAAAGAAATAACGACCAGAGGAATGAGCGAAAGCGACGCGAGAATATATCCTAACAGCGCGCCGCCGGTAAGACCTTTGAGATTAATGAGAATAAGCAATGCAAAAATTACTAGTCCAGCGCCTGCTGAAATCACAACTAACGGAACGTTCGCGAGTGCCGGAACGATGCCCTGGAGATATCCGCCGATTGTCAGTGAAAAAACAGCGAGAACCGGGTTCCATGCAAACCAGTATCCCCACGCGCTGAAGGCGCCGACAAACTTGCTGAAACCGTATTCTTTGCCGCCCTTTTTACTTTTGAATACAGCTTGCGCGAAGCCGGGAAGACCTGAAACGTTTGGATACTTGGACGCTAATTCGCCGTAAGCGAAGTTTTGAGCAAATCCCTGTATGTTTGAGAACAGCCAGATGATAATGGCAAAAGCGCCGAGATAGCCGGAGAAAGTGCTTATCATTGGCAGAATCAAGACAGGGACGCCGAGAGAAATAGAGAAGCCTTGTTTCCAGGAAAGAGTTCTTGCAGGAGCTGCAACTTCAGAATTTGACATGTGTAAACTCAACCTCCAAAATTTCAGGGTTCACTGCGTCGTTTCGGTGGCACGACCAGATTCGACACATTTATGCCTATATATACAATAATCTAAAATCATTTATTGTCAATTGGAAAAAATCATTATTATATATTAAATTTCTTAAAAATGAGTAAATCATTAGCTAAATCTAAAGAATTTTTTCAACTATAGTAAAAATTTATCCAAAATAACACTGCTAAATAGAAATAAAATGTATAATTACAATATTTATAAATATAGTTAATAAATGTTAATTTTATTGCAAAATTGTGCGCAAATCAGAAAAGATCATTTCACCTGATATTTCTAAAAAGAATACATAATTGCAATATAATTTACAAAATATTAATATATTTATGTCCAAAATATTAATAATACGCCCAGATAGTGAACATGGTAATTGTTGCGAATAATTAGAAAATATTAGACAAAATAATTGAGCGAAACCATTTTGGCCTCGCTCAAATCCGGCAATTCTCACTATTTAGAACATGTAAGCCTTAGAACCGGTGAGTTGGACAATTGAACCAATTCTGACAAAATGTCACTGCGGCTTGCTCTCGGGCGTATGTTTTAACATAACCTCAAATACCTTGTATAGAGGTGAGGTAAGATGCCTGATAAACCTGCGATTAAGGTAATTATTATCAACAAGCCTACAGGTGAGAAACGTCGCGAAATGACAAAAGAGTTGGTCGATTTTTTGGCCAAAACATGGCACATGGCTGTAAACAAGAATAAATGAATGTCACTACTTTGCTCCAATGCCGGCAAAACTGTTTTGCGTCATACCTCCGGGAGTCTGGAGGACCAGATGGAGAGCTCGGGGCATCCATACGCTATCTCAGTCAAAGGTACACGATGCCTTATCCCGAGCTGAAAGGTCTTCTTACTGATATCGGAACCGAGGAATGCGCGCCGCTTTGATGTCAATGATCACGGCGCAGCAGACTTTCTCTGCCGGTCGAGAACGCTCGCTGCCGATTTGAGCGCTGCGGCGGCGACCGGGGCCGCAACTCCGCTTCCCGACCCCCCGTTTTCAACTATGACTGCGAACGCGAGCGGATAATCTTCGTTTTGCACAAAACCTGCAAACCAGGCGTGAGGTTTCTTATCTTTGCCGACTTCGGCAGTGCCGGATTTCGCGCAGACTTTCAGTTTGCCGAACTGTTTGTCTCCGTAGTTGTTTTTAACGTTGTCACGCATAAGCGCGGCCAGGGTCTCGCAGGTACCGGCGCTGAACATCCGCTGGCTCATTTGAGTGTTGCCGCCGCGAATAACGAATCCTGTATCAGTGGTCACATCATGTAGTAAATAGGGGCTCGCAGCCTGGCCCTTGTTGGCGATCGAGCCCATGATGAGCATCATATGGCATGGGTTGGCAAGGTCGGTATATTGTCCAATCCCCGCCCATGCAAGATCCGCGTCATTCACGCCGCTGACGTCAAATTTGCTTTGACTCAGCCGAATCTCGTCGGCTCTGAGTCTGGTGTTGAATCCGGCGGCTTCGGCGGCGGCAGTAAGTTTCTGCGCGCCGACTCTCAGAGATATTTGGGCGAACGCGGTGTTGCATGATACGGTCAGCGCCTGACCAAACGTCAGATGTCCGTGTTTTTTAGGACAGGTTATCTTGTCTCCGTTGTAATCGGTGCTGCCGGTACATTCAAAGGTTTCGTTCAGCAGCTCGGGCTGCGAATCAATCGCCGCCGCGGCGGTAATTACCTTGAAAACCGAGCCGGGAGTATAGACAGAAGAAAAGAACCGGTTAATGAACATGCCTTCATACTTGTCTTTGTTGTTGTCGGTCAATTTTGGCGGATTGTCGGGATCGAAAGCGGGCGAACTCGCGATCAGCAGTATTTCGCCGGTCATATAATTGTATACGCCTACCGTTCCGCGGTTTTTGCCGAGAGCCTTCAGCGCGTCGGCACTGGCGGAAGCGCTGATCGTCAGCTTGAGGTCGTATCCGCCATCACCGCCGACGCCGGTTAGAATATTGTATCCGACCAGCTCGTCCCGAAACACACGCTGCACGCTGGAGGCAATGTTGCCCTGCCTGTCGCCTACCACATGTACGGTGGCTTCGCGGATAGACTGCTTGGCGTTGTATTTGCGCTTGCCGTCAACAGTTTCGGCGAGAATCAGGCCGTCAGCGTCAATTACCCGTCCGGCGTCGGTAATCACACCTTTTCTGTATACATGCTGGTTCGAGGGGTGCGTGACCCACTCCGGCGCGTTTGATAGATAATCAAACAAAAAGAATGTCAGTCCCGCGCAAAAAAAGGCGGCAAGCACCATTACGCATATCGACCGTCTTGAGAGAGTCTTCATGTTTCGCCTCCTGCCGAGTCGTTTTGGGCAGCTTTAATAAGCGCCAGCAATCCCCATGAGGCAACAATGCTGGAGCCGCCATTTGAAACGAACGGGAAGGTCACGCCGGTCAGCGGGAGGATGTCGAGCGCGCCGAAGACATTCAGAGAGAGCTGAAAAACCATGAGCGCCGCCGCCGCGACCGACGTTATGATGTAAAACGACGACCGGGCCGAGCGCCCGTATCTGACTGCCGCAAATGTGAACAAAACGATGGTAAGAGCGAGAAGAACAGCAATAATAAGCCCCCATTGCTCGCAAAGCATCCCGAACACAAGGTCGGTATCCGACGCCGCGACGTTTTTGGGAACCAGATAGCCTTCGCCGATGCCGGTGCCGGTCAGTCCGCCGCTTGCAGAGTACATCATCGTGCGCGTCTGCTGAAATCCTCTGGAGTCGGCAAATTCCCAGACGTGCCGCCAGGCGGCGAAACGGTCGGCAATGTATGGTTTGAGCCCAATGATCGCGAAAGCGCCGATTGCCGCCGCCGAACAGATTAGCGCGATGGTGCGGATGTCTCCCGAGCGCATGAACGCGAGTATCAGGAAGGTGACAAAGAATATCAGCGCCGTGCCGAAGTCGCCCATGTAAAAGAGCGAGCCTATGCAAGCGCCGGCAAATAATATTGACAGCGTCAGGTTCTTATTGGTCATCAGCCGGTCGAGCGGGGCGGCTTCTGCACAGACAAAGGCGATCTTTATGAACTCCGACGGCTGGATGGTCATCCCTCCGACGGCGATCCAGTTCCGGCTGCCGAATCGCGACTGTCCGAGGAATATATTCACCGCAAAAAGCAGCAAAGCCGCTACGCCCATAGGGTATCGGATTTTCTTAGCGCGGTCAAGATCGGACAGAAACCAGGTCAGCACGCAAAAAATGAATATGCCAATGAGACATGTTACAGACTGCTTGATAAGCGAGTTTGGAGCCGCGGTCGCGCATATGCAGAGACCTACGCCGGAGAGCCAGAATCCCGCGAGTTCCAGCGCCAGCCCAACTCTGCCGATGAGACGGTTATACAACAGGTAGAACCATTCGACGGCAATCAGACCGAGCGCGACAAAAACAACTGTGACATTTGGCTCGGCTCCCGAGAAAAGCGCCGCCGAAAATGCCACGAGCTGAAAAAGCGTAATGAACGCAAGCGTTAACATATCGCCGGGTATGCGCTGCGTGTCGGACAGTTCATCGACGCCGTCAATTGGATCCAGCAGCGTCATTTTGGCGCCCGCGAGTGAAATTGTATCTCCGTAAGCGACCTCGCAGGACTGCTCAACCTTGTCGCCGTTTACTTCAACTCCCGATTTGGAGCCAAGGTCTGTGATCGTCCAGATATCCTTCCGCTTCGAGAGAACGGCGTGATTTCGCGAAACAGACGGTACGTCAACGACGATATCCGATCCGGAGCCCCGCCCTATCGAGTTTTCCCAGCGTGTAACATTCAGCTTCGCGCCGTTCGGCATATTCAGGCTGGCGACAGAAACAGGGCTGTCCGCTTTTTTGATAAAGCTCAGCAAAAGCCTGATGAAAATGAAGATCGCCAGTGGAGGCAGAACCCATTTGACCGCGTCGGAGTAGTGCGGAAAGCCGTTCTGCTGTTCGGCAAAAACGGCTAGCGCGCGGGTCAGTGATTCAGCTAGTTCATTGAAGAAATCCATTAACAGTCCTTATTCGGGATCTTCCCAATTGTGCCAGACATGCTGGACGTCGTCGTTATCTTCCATCATTTCGAGCATTTTCTTCATATGTTTTATGTCGTCGTCGGAGGTCAGCTTGACCCAGGTCTGAGGGATCATCTCTACCTCGGCCGACAGGAACTCGTATCCGAGCTCCTCAAGGGTATCGCGAACGGAGGAAAAACTGTCGGGATCGGTAATAATCTCGAAAACCTCGTCCTGCGGCTCGAAATCTAGCGCCCCTGCATCCAGCGCGGTCATCATGACCTCGTCTTCATCCCGTCCCTCGCGGTTTATCACGATGACGCCGCGCCTGTCAAACGACCACGACACACAGCCGGCAGCGCCCATGTTACCGCCGTATTTGTCGAAGTAGTGGCGCATCTCGCCAGCCGTGCGGTTGCGGTTGTCGGTCATGGTTTCGACTATGACTGCGACTCCAGACGGACCGTAACCTTCGTATGTGATGGGATCGTAGTTCTCAGTACTGCTGCTTCCCGCGCGGGTGATAACCCGGTTAATGTTGTCCGACGGGACATTGCCCGCGCGGGCTTTCGCGATGATCTCGCGCAGCTTGCCGTTTGAGGCGGGATCTGAGCCGCCCTCGCGCACCGCGACGATGATTTCTCTCGATAGCTTGGTGAACAGCTTTGCGCGTTCGCCGTCGGTCTTCTCTTTCTTGTGAGCGATGTTCTTCCATTTAGAATGTCCGGACATTTTTTGCCCTCCTTGGGAAATATAATATGGACGTATCAGAGATAAACTTGAATATTATACCATGATTTAGGGGATAGTATCAATACAGGAAAAGAGAATAAGCGGAAAACGGAATATATTGTGAAGCGAGGTGTCAATATGGCTAAAAACAAAAATAAAAAGAAAGCTCCAGGCACAAGTTACGGCGGCCGTCCATCAACCGATACCCAGACGGCGCAGCCCTCCGCAACTGACGTAAAGACCAACCCAAAATGAGCGGCGCCCCTGCAAATTGCGGGGGCGTTTATTATTTGATATTTGATTACGCGTGTTTTTCATAGAGCGGGGGTCACTGGCCAAAGGACTTAAAGCCTTTGCCGGTGACCTCTTTTGCGCTGGTCAGGATGACGAAAGCTTCGGAGTCCTCGCTAAAGACGGTGCGCTTTAAGTTGCTGATTTCGTTGGCGCGGCAGGCGCAGATAAGCGTGTATCTTGGCTCCTTTGAGTACATTCCTGTACCGGGAATGGATGTCACGCCGCGGTGCAGCTTGTCGATTATCGCCGCCGAGACCTCCTCCGGTCTGTTGGTGACGATAAGGGCGGCGCTGGCGTTATCCATGCCATTGATAACAAGATCCAAAAGATAGCCTGAGACGAATTGAATGATTATCGCGTAAAGTATACTTTCCGCGCTCCGGTAAACAAACGCGGAAGCCGCGATAACGATGATGTTAATGACCATGTTGATATTGCCGATACTGATATGACGAAGTCTGCGATTAATAAGTTTCGTCAAAATATCGCTGCCGCCGGCGGTCGCTCCCCTGCTGAAAATGAGCCCTAGCCCAAGTCCCATAAGGACGCCGCCATAAAGCGCGGCCAGCATCGGGTCATCGGTAAACTTCCCGAACTTTCCGGTGAACGCGTCGATGATTGCCGACGATATCAGAGTGGAAAACAGAGTCTTGACAATAAAACCATGGCCAAGTTTTTTCCAGCTGATAATGAACAGCGGAATGTTCATAATAATAAACGAAACGCCAATCGGGAAACTGGTCAGCTTATTAATAAGCAGCGCAATTCCCGAAAGTCCGCCGAGCGGTATGTTCATCGGCTGAATGAACAGATCGACTGCGGCGGCGTAAAGTATTGAGCCCGCGAATATAATCAGATAATCGAACAAAATCTGCCGTTTTGAACCCGATTTAGTTTTCATCTGGCAACTTCCTTCTACTGGTTTGGTGCAACTGACACTATTATGTCCAAAAAATCGTTAAGACGATCGGTTTTTCCTGTCAGATAGAGATATCCGAACAGCGCTTCCAAGGCGGTGGCGCTCTGATAATCCTCTGCGCTCGAAGAACGCGATCTTGTTGTGGGCTTTGCGTTGCGGCCGCGCATAAACACCTGCCGTTCAGATTCGCTGAGCATCTGCAATATGGACTGCGCCGCGACGGCCTGGGCTTCTGCCTTGACCCGCCTGACTGTCTCGCGGTGAAGAGTTTTTGATGTGGCAACGCCCTGGCAGATCAGCCAGGTGCGCACCATGAGCTCGTAAACGGCGTCTCCGATATGCGCCAGCGACAGCGTACTCAGTTTATGCAGGTCTTCATTAGATAGTTCGCGCCCAACAATCGACGGCAATAGAATTTCCTCCCGGCAAGAACAATAATTATCAATTATATCATATATTTGCATTTTGCAAGTAGATTATTATTTAACTTTCAAAAAATGCTTTCGACAATGAGTCATCAAGAAAAACAGTAAAAATATTGTTCGCTTCACGGTCATTATTCTACAAATTTAAACATAGCGAAGCTATTGCGTTATTTGCTGAAAAGTGCTATTATAATTATTTGAAAAAACTAGCAAGTCTTGAAGGGGGTTCACGCTTGAAAGCTTATCTGATCCTGGAAAACGGCTCGGTTTATGATGGAATTGCTTGCGGCGCCGATAAGCAAGCAGTTTTCGATCTAGTTCTTAATACTTCTATGGTAGGGTATATGGAGGCGTTGACAAATCCATCATACGCCGGCAAGGGAGTATTGATGACCTATCCTATAATTGGTAATTATGGTGTTTGTGAAGCCGACGCTGAAGCTGAGAAGCCTTGGGCGGAGGCTTTTATTTTGAGAGAAATGGCGCAGTGTCCGTCAAATTTCCGCTCGGAAGGCACACTCGAAGATTATCTCGTCAGCCACGGAATTCCGGCTATACAGGGTATCGATACAAGGGCGCTCGCCAAACAGCTGAGCCTTTTGGGACCGACGCGCGCGATGCTTACAACAAAGGAACCTCTTGACCTTGAATCAGTCCTGAATGAAATCCGCGGATTCAAATATGGAGAGACCGATTACGTCAGCGCAGTCACATGCGCCGATCTCGAGGAATATGACGGGATGGGAGCCCATATCGTCATTCTTGACCTCGGTACGCCGCGATCGCTGGTAAAGGCATTCCATGACCGCGGGTGCTTTGTTACCGTCGTGCCAGCAACGATGAGTATCATCGACCTGTTCGTGCTGCGACCCAATGGAGTGGTTCTTTCGCCCGGCCCCGGAAACCCGGCGGTGTATGAGAATCTTCTCGGGGATTTGAAGGTATTGTACAGCAGCAAGCTGCCTGTTCTCGGAATAGGACTCGGGCATCAGCTTCTGGCGATGGCCACCGGCGCCGCGTCGGTGCGGCAGCATAAGGGCCACCACGGGGCTAATATTCCGGTCAGGGATCTGTCGAGCGGCAAGACCTATATAACATCGCAGAACCATGACTACACGATCGACCGTTCGAGTATTGACCCCGAGATAGCGACAGTGCTTTTTGAAAATGTAAACGACGCCACTGTCGAGGGACTGAGCTATATTGACAAGCGAATCAAGTCCGTTCAGTTCAATCCGGACACCACAATCAATTCCAAAGAAACGGGATACCTTCTGGACAGTTTTATCGCCGAATCGATGCGCAGATGACAGCTGCCCAAATCAATGATCTGGAGGAATGTCAATGCCTAAGCATTCTGAAATAAAAAAAGTCGTAGTTATAGGGTCGGGCCCGATAATCATCGGCCAGGCCGCTGAATTTGACTACGCCGGTACTCAGGCCTGCCGCTCACTGCGGGAGGAAGGGATCGAAGTCGTCCTCATAAACTCCAACCCCGCTACTATAATGACCGACGCCAATATGGCCGATCACATATACATTGAGCCGCTGACGCTGGATACTGTCAAAAGGATTATCGAAATCGAAAAGCCGGACAGCATCCTCCCCACCCTGGGCGGTCAAAACGCGCTGAACATTGCTATGGAGCTGTTCGAATGCGGTTTTCTGACCGAGCAGAATGTGAAAATGATCGGCACTTCACCAAGCGCGATCAAAATGGCCGAGGACCGGCTGGAATTCAAGAGTACAATGGAGAGCATTGACGAGCCGTGCGCAAAAAGTACTGTGGTGGAGTCGGTTGATGCTGCCGTCGCGTTTGCGGAAACGATCGGCTATCCGGTAGTCGTTCGGCCGGCGTACACCTTGGGCGGAACGGGCGGTGGTATAGCCGCTGATGAGAGCGAGCTGCGCGAAATCACTACAAACGGACTGCGGCTCAGCCGTGTCGGACAGGCGCTGATCGAGCAGTGCATTTCCGGATGGAAAGAGATTGAGTTTGAAGTGATGCGCGACTCGGCAGGCAACGTAATCACCATATGCAGCATGGAAAACGTCGACCCGGTCGGCGTGCACACCGGCGACAGCGTGGTTGTGGCTCCGGCTCAGACACTTGCCTCGCGCGAGTTTAATATGCTGCGTTCATCGGCCATCAATATCATCTCGGCGCTGGGAATCGAGGGCGGCTGTAATGTGCAGTACGCGCTGCACCCAACCAGTTTCGATTACTGCGTTATTGAGGTTAACCCAAGGGTATCGCGCTCGTCAGCGCTGGCTTCGAAAGCTACAGGATATCCGATTGCCAAGGTAGCCTCCAAAGTGGCGCTCGGCATGACGCTGGACGAGATCAAGAACTCGATCACCGGTACAACATACGCCAGCTTCGAACCGACAATCGACTATGTGGTTCTTAAAATGCCCAAATGGCCCTTTGACAAATTCGTCCACGCCCGCCGAACGCTGGGAACGCAGATGAAAGCCACCGGAGAAGTGATGGGCATCTCCCCTTCCTTTGAGGGCGCACTGATGAAAGCGCTGCGGTCGATGGACAGCGGACAGACCTTGCTGCGGCTGGACAAATACGCAAGGCTCAGCCGGGAGGAAATAATCAAGGCTCTGCACAGTGTAGACGACGAGCGGCTATTTGTTGTCGCGGAAGCGCTGAGACAGGGCGTGAGTGTCGAGGAAATCTCGTCTATTACAACGATTGACAAGTGGTTTGTCGACAAGATACAATCAATTGTTGAGATGGAGCGTTCGCTCGCGAATTCCAAGCTCGATATTGATCTTCTCAAACGCGCCAAGATTATGGGATTTGCCGACTCCGGCATAGCGGAGCTATCGGGCAAGACGGAGACGGAAATCGCGGAAATGCGCCGCTCATCAGGAATTATCGCCGCCTATAAGATGGTGGATACCTGCGCCGGAGAATTCGCCGCCCAGACTCCTTATTTCTATTCGTGCTACGGCAGCGAGAACGAAGCGGTGCCGGGCGACAGGAAGAAAGTTCTGGTGCTTGGTTCGGGGCCGATCAGGATCGGTCAGGGAATCGAGTTTGACTACTGTTCGGTGCATAGCCTGTGGGCGCTGCGGGACGCCGGATACGAGACGATAATCATAAATAACAACCCCGAGACCGTTTCGACTGACTTTGATATCGCGGATAAACTCTACTTTGAGCCGCTGACGCCCGAGGACGTTGAAAACGTCGTTCGATTGGAGAAGCCGATCGGAGCGCTCGTTCAGTTCGGCGGCCAGACGGCGATAAAGCTCACCGGCGCGCTCGTGAAAATGGGAGTTCCGATACTCGGCACGTCGGCTGAGAACGTTGACCGGTCCGAGGATCGGGAACTGTTTGACCAGGTGCTCGAGAAATGCGGCGTTCCCCGTCCGAAGGGCAGCACGGTGTTTACAGTAGAGCAGGCGCTTGAAGCGGCAAACGCGCTGGGCTACCCCGTTCTTGTCAGACCGTCATATGTGCTCGGCGGAGCGGGAATGGAGATCGCGTTCTCGGACGAGGACGTCCGTGAGTTTATGGAGATAATCGGCAAGACTGATAAGCCCATTCTGGTCGACAAATACATGATGGGACGCGAGGTTGAGGTGGACGCCATCTGTGACGGCACCGATATTCTGATCCCCGGCGTAATGGAGCACTGCGAACGAGCGGGCGTCCATTCCGGCGACAGCATTGCGGTCTACCCTACCCAGACAGTAGAGGATCGCCACAAGAAAACTATCGTCAAATATACGGAGTCGCTGGCGCGCGAGCTGGAAATCGTTGGGCTGATTAACATTCAGTTTATCATCTACAACGATGAGGTCTATGTTATCGAGGTCAACCCCCGCTCGAGCAGGACTATTCCCTATGTCAGCAAGATCACCGGCGTTCCGGTTGTCGCCCTCGCGACCAAAGCCATCCTTGGCGGCAAACTTGCCAATATGGGTTATGGCACGGGCTTGTATCCCGAGCCGGATATGATTGCCGTCAAAATGCCGGTGTTCTCGTTTGAGAAGCTCTATGGCGCGGACATTTCGCTGGGCCCCGAGATGAAATCGACCGGCGAAGTCCTGGGTATGGCCGACAACTATCCCGACGCGCTGCTCAAGGCGTTCATGGGAGCCGGAGTCAACCTGCCGAACACCCGAAAAATGATAGTGACGCTGAGAGACTCGGACAAACGCGAATTTCTGCCGATGGCCCGCAGATTTGCCGAGCTCGGGTATGAAATGCTGACGACGGACGGAACCGGAAAGGCGTTGGCTGAGGTCGGCATCGTTTCGCGAAACGTTAAGCGGATCGGTGAATGCGAAAACGACATTCTGAGCGTGATCCGCGGCGGAGAACTCGACCTGGTAATAAATACGCCAACCAGGGGCAGAGCGCATAACCGCGACGGTTACAAAATCAGACGCAACGCTGTCGAATGCGGCATCCCCTGCCTGACGTCGCTCGATACTGTCGCGGCGTTGCTGATCAGTCTGGAAAAGACGCATCGCGACAGGCTGGGAGTAACTAAATTGCAGGATTTCACCAAGTCGGCGGATTAAGCATCAATATTTCTTCAATAAATATTATCTTTGTATGGATTCAAATATTGCTCCGAGGGGTTGACGTATGAGATTTACGAAAATGCACGGCACCGGCAACGATTATGTCTATGTTGATCTTACGCAGGTTTCGGTGGCCGATCCGGTCAAACTCGCGGTCAAGGTCAGCGACAGGCATTTCGGCATCGGCGCCGACGGGCTGGTGCTTATTGACCGCGCGAGTGACGCGGACTTCTCGATGGACATGTATAACGCCGACGGATCGCGCGGGCGCATGTGCGGAAACGCTATACGGTGCGTTGGCAAGTACGTTTACGATTGCGGTTACACCGATAAACAGGTAATCACGGTTTCAACCCTGTCGGGGATCAAGCGGCTGGTTCTGAACCTGGTTGAGGGGAAAGTGGATTCGGTAAAGGTCGATATGGGCGCGCCGCTGCTGAGTCCGCGCGACATTCCCTGCGTCTTTGAGGGCGACTCCGTCATCAATAAGCCGATTTCGCTCGGCGGCTTCGAAGACAATATTACATGCGTTTCGATGGGCAATCCCCATGCGGTAATCTTCGTAAACGACGTAGAAGACGCTCCGGTGCATGCTTTCGGGCGACTGATCGAGACCAGCTCATACTTCCCCGACAGGGTAAACGTCGAATTTGTAAAGGTACACAGCCCCGACAGGCTCAGTATGCGTGTTTGGGAGCGTGGCTCTGGCGAAACATATGCCTGTGGAACGGGCGCGTGCGCAGCTGTGGTCGCCGCCCATCTCTGCGGGCACGCCTCCCGAAGCGCGACCGTATGCCTGAGCGGCGGTGAGCTGTTTGTGGAGTGGGATACTGAAAGCGGAAACGTATTCATGACCGGCGGCGCGACACGCGTATTTGACGGCGACTTTTTCATGGAGGATAAGTGATGGCGAAGATCAACCAGAATTATTCGAAGCTTCCGGGCAGTTATCTTTTTGCGGAAATTGGCCGAAAGGTCGTGCAGTACAAAGCGGAGCACCCGAACAGCGGAGTAATAAGCCTCGGAATCGGAGACGTCACGAGGCCGCTTGCGCCAAGTGTTATCGCGGCGCTGCACAAAGCGACCGACGAGATGGCGGACAGCGCCACCTTCAGAGGTTACGCGCCATACGAGGGCTACGAGTTCCTGCGCACCGCTATTGCTGAGGGCGACTATAAATCGCGCGGAACTGACATATCTCCGGACGAGATATTCGTCTCCGACGGCGCAAAAAGCGATACGGGAAATATCGGCGACATATTCGATCTCTCCTGCGTGGTTGCGGTCTGTGACCCGGTCTACCCTGTCTATATTGACTCCAACGCGATGAGCGGCCGGGCAGGCGACTTTCGCGATGTTTGGGACAGAATCGTTTACATGCCCTCGGTCAGTGAAAACGGATTCTCCCCTTCTCTGCCGGATGGGCACGTGGATCTGATTTATCTGTGTCTGCCCAATAACCCGACTGGGACGACGCTTAACCGGCGCGAACTGAAAGTCTGGGTGGATTACGCGTGCGAGCACGGCGCGGTGATTCTGTTCGACGCCGCTTACGAGGCGTTTATTACCGAGGAGGACGTTCCACACTCGGTATTCGAAATTGACGGAGCTAAGCGGTGCGCGATTGAGTTCCGCAGCTTTTCGAAAACGGCGGGCTTTACGGGTCTGCGATGTGGTTACACGGTCATACCCCGCGAGCTGGAAATTGACGGAGTGTCAATTCATTCGCTGTGGATGCGCCGCCAGTCAACCAAGTTCAACGGAACGGCATACATTGTTCAGCGGGCGGCGGAAGCGGTTTTCAGTGAGTCAGGCAGACGGGAAATTGGCGAGTCGATCGCTTATTACCTAGAGAACGCGGGAATTATCAGACGAGGGCTGGCAGATTGCGGGTTCGAGGTTTTCGGCGGAATAAACGCGCCGTATATCTGGCTTAAGACACCTGGCGGCGTCAGTTCCTGGGAGTTCTTTGACAGGCTATTGAGCTCTGCTGAGATAGTGGGAACGCCGGGCAGTGGATTTGGCCCCTCCGGAGAAGGATACTTCAGGCTGACCGCATTTGGCTCCCGCGAGAATACGATTGAGGCGCTGAATAGAATAAAAACAAGGCTCTCATTTTGAAAATGGGATAATATCATAAGTGTTTTGCATAAGATTTCATAGGAATTGGAAGGCTGATTATGTCTCATCAAAAAATACTGATTTTGGATTTCGGCGGTTCTTATACGCAGCTTGTCGCGCGCAGTGTCCGCAAGCAGAACGTTTTTTGCGAGGTACTCCCCTATTCGACCGCTATTTCAGCAATTGAGGCCGGCGGTTACTGCGGGATCATACTGTCCGGCGGATCGAAGAGTGTTAACGCGCCTGAAAGCCTGCTTATTGACAACGCCATCCTCAGCTTAAACGTGCCTGTTCTGGGCATCGCTTACGGAATGCATCTGCTTGCCAAGATTTCAGGAGGTCAGGTGAGTTTCGGCGGAGAATCGGCGGTTGGAAGTCATGTTGTAGAGTTCGGTGAAGGTTCGGATCTCATGGCGGGGCTTGGCGCGGCGTCGACCTGTGTGTTCGGTCATCCGGATTGCGTCGGTCAGGCCGAAGGGTTTACTGTGACTGCATGCTCAAAGGAATGTAAGGTTGCGGGATTCGAGGATGCTAAGCGTCATCTTTACGGCGTTCAGTTCCATCCGGAAGTGGACGAAACCGAATGCGGCGCGGATATCATTCGGAATTTCCTGTTCAATGTGTGCGGATGCAGAGGCGATTGGAGCATGGACGCTTACATTGATAGCCAGGTTGAGCAAATCCGGCGGACGGCCGGCGGAGGCAAAGTGCTGTGCGCGCTGTCCGGCGGTGTAGATTCGTCTGTTTCAGCGGTCATGGTTCACAAGGCGGTCGGCGACGCGCTGCACTGCATTTTTGTGGATCACGGACTACTCAGAAAAAATGAAGCCGACGAAGTTGAAAAGGTTTTCAGAGAGCAGTTCAAGATTAATTTTGTCCGTGTGGACGCGGCTGACAGATTTGTCAGTAAGCTTGCTGGAGTCACCGACCCGGAGCGAAAGCGCAAGATAGTCGGCGAAGAGTTCATCCGCGTTTTTGAAGAAGAGGCGCGCAAATTGGGACAGGTTGATTATTTTGTTCAGGGTACAATATATCCTGATATTATCGAAAGCGGAATCGGCGACCACAAGGTTGTCAAGAGTCATCACAATGTCGGCGGATTGCCGGATATTATCGACTTCAAAGAGATAATTGAGCCTGTCCGTATGCTGTTCAAGGACGAGGTGCGGGAAGCCGGCAGACTGATGGGTATTCCGGAGGAAATTGTCGCACGCCAGCCGTTCCCAGGCCCGGGACTGTGTGTTCGGGTGATTGGTGAGGTCACGCACGAGAGGCTCGACTTGTTGCGAGATGCGGACGCTATTGTCCGCCATGAGATAATTAAAAACGGTCTACACAAGCAAATAAGTCAGTATTTTGCCGTGCTGACTGATATGAAGAGTGTCGGCGTTCGAAGCGGAGAACGGACATATGAGTCAACGATTGCACTGAGGGCAATCAAGACCACAGATTTCATGACCGCGAACTGGTCCCGGATTCCATATGACGTGCTTGAAACCATATCCAGCCGCATCGTGAATGAAGTGTGCGGCGTGAACAGGGTTGTATTTGATATTACGACTAAGCCGCCGTCGACTATCGAGTGGGAGTAGACTTTTTGAGCCTGAAATCCTTATAAATAAAGGGTTTCAGGCTCGTTCAATCCACAGTTGCAACCATTTTGCAACCAATAGTAGTTTAACTAAAGGGATGTTAATATGGAAGTGAAAACAGTTTTAGAAATTGCAACAGCCATAATTGCCGGTCTGGGCGGTGGTGGCGCAATAGTTATTGGACTGTCTAAATTCTTTGGACAGTATTGGGCAGATAAAATGTTGGAAAAAGAAAAATCCAAGCATACTAAAGAAATTGAAGATTATAAAAGCAAATTGAAGGTAGAGATTGACAAAATCAATGCAATTCAAGATAAAGCACTATATATATCTAAGGTGCAGTATGATAATGAATACAGGATTTATCAAGAGATTTGGGAAGTAATGCACAAGTGTATTATTTTTACTACGGCACTATATCCGCAGGGAATAGAAAATGTGCCATCAGATGAAAAAGAAAAAGAAGAATATCAAACTAAGAAGCATAGGGAATTTGCCAATGCGTTCAACACTTTTTCCTTAACTATAGATAAATATGCGCCTTTTTACAAAGAGGATTTTTATAATAATTTTTTTGAAATGCGGAAATATTGCTCAAGAATGGGGAGTCAGTTTTTCCACTATGAGTTTGACATCAAATACAATGCAAGTTTTTCGGCAGTCAGAGATCAGAAAATGAGCACTGATGAACATAGAGAAGTCTATACAACATTACATGAAAACATAGCGCAATTGCGAAATAAGCTACGTGTTGAGATTAGAGATTATTTGTTAAGCTTGGAATTAAAGTAACTTTGGATGACATATTGAATCAATAGTATTTTATGTATTATCGACGCAGCTTTGAATGTATATGTCATTGCTATAGATAAAAACTTTAGTACAACACGAACAAACCTCTGCTGGGACGATGCTTCAGGCAATCTAAACAAATATTAATCACATAAACAAATTTGCAATGCTTGTATTTTTGCACAAAAATGATAATATGTAGAGAGCAATTTGTGATGGAGTGAGCTCAGAGTGAATGACGTGCTTTTGGTCGTTATAGCGTCTGTCATGTTAATAGCAATTATTGCGCTCTCGATCTATGTCAGGAAACTTATCTATAGGATTAAGGAACTTGAACACACTGCGGCGCTGATAGATTCGGCGCCCTATTACATTGCCTATGACGATAATGTAAAATCTGACTTATATGCTAACAGAGAGGCATATAAGATGACCGGTAGAGCGCCCACGGCGCCGCTCTCCAAAGAATCGACCCATGACGAGGCCGGTATGCGGTTGCTTTTTGAAGAAGCCTTCCCCGCGGTTGAAATGTATGGCACGTGGGTCGGAGAAAATACTCTGTTGCACAGCGATGGGCATTTGATTGACGTTCAGCAGTTTATATTTCCGGTAAGAGATAAGCATGGCCACCAGCTGGGGACTGCGACGCTGATGCGCGATATTTCTGAGGAGAAAAAAATGCGCCGCAGCCTTGAAATTCAGCTCGCCCTGATGAATTCGTCGTCCAACTTTGTCGTCGCGCTTGATACCGAATTCAAGGCTATATATGCTAATCCCGCATTGAAAAAGATTAGCGGTTATGAAGATATTGACCTCGATGATCTGGTTCCGGAGCTGTTTCATGAGCCGGAGACCTGCAAAAAGATAAGGGAAAGCTGGTCGCTTGCGCTTAATAAAGGTACCGCTGAACTGGAGTCGGAATTTATCCGGCGAAATGGCGAGCGAATTTTTGTTAACCATATCATTTTCGCCATCAAGAATGATCAGGGGACGGTCACGGGAATCGGCTCTATTGTCAGCGACATAACAGAACTCAAGAGGATTCAGCAGGATCTGATTAAATCCAAGGAGATCGCTGAGACAGCCAGCCGCGCCAAGAGTATATTCCTTTCAAACATGAGCCACGAAATCAGGACGCCCATGAACGCGATAATCGGCATGACGAAAATCGCCATGTCCACAAGCGATCCCGCCAAAATTTTCAGCAGTCTCGAGAAAGTCGCCGCCTCATCCGAGCATTTGTTAAATATCATCAATGATATTCTTGACCTGTCAAAAATCGATTCCGGGAAGCTTGAACTGTATAATACGAACTTCAGCGTTGACAAAGTCGTATCAAACGCGGTCGGAATAATTGAAAACAGGGCTGAGGCGAAGAGTCAGAGCCTGACTGTAGATATAGCCCAAGATATTCCCCCGCTTATTCTCGGTGACGCAAACCGCTTCTCACAGGTACTGATCAACCTGCTTTCAAACGCGGTAAAGTTCACGGGCGACAATGGTCACATAGCGCTGGAAGTGCATTCGGCGCTGGAGGACGGCCATGTCCGGCTTGATATCGTGGTCTCTGACGACGGAATCGGTATGGACGAGGATCAGCAGTCAAAACTCTTCAACGCGTTTGAACAGACGAGCATATCCATTACGTCAAAATATGGCGGGACAGGCCTCGGTCTTGCGATTTCCAAGCGCCTGGTGGAGATGATGGGCGGCAGCATATTTGTCAAGAGCGCGCCGGGTGTCGGCAGCAAGTTCTGCTTTAATGTTCTTTTTGAGATCTCGTTAACAGAGGAAAATGCAGAAGAAAAGAACCAGCAGGACAGTGACGATGTGGATTTTTCCGGCATTTGTATCCTTCTCGCCGAGGATATCGAAATAAACAGAGAAGTGGTTATGGGTATCCTTGAACCGACGAACGTGACCATTGATCAGGCGCGGGACGGGGTTGAAGCGGTAGAGATGTTCAGGAACTCACCCGGTAAATACTCCCTGATTCTGATGGATATTCAAATGCCCAGAATGGACGGTTTTGCGGCTACGCGCGCTATCCGCGGCGAAGACGCGCCCTGCGCCAAGACGATACCGATAATAGCGATGACGGCCAACGCGTTCAACGATGACGTGCAAAACTGCCTGGACGCGGGGATGAACGCGCACATCAGCAAACCGATCGACGTAGATATTGTGATGGAAACCATTTGCAGATACATACAGCAGAACGCCAGCCAAGCGATTTAGCCGGTTGCTGACCATAATAAAAAGAGAAAGATATGTTAAACCATATCTTTCTCTTTTTATTATAATGAAATCAGTTTAGCCCCTGTTCATGCCAGAGCAATGTCCCTAACCCGAGACTTCAGCTTTTACGAATTTCTTCTCCCGTGCTGAGCATTGTTGTCGTCTTGCTCATGCGTTCTATCGCGGAAGGTTTCGGCTGATGCGGATTGTCCATCCATAACACTTGCGTCATCAAAACAACGCAGCACAAACCGCACGGTTGTCATGCCGATTTTATACTCATACACTTTTGAGTTGCCCGTGATCTCCCCTGACATAGTCATCACCCTCCAGTAATACAATTTATTCAAGATGTTCCGCTGGGATGTTATTTGGAGGTCGGAATGTATTGTATGTATTTGCGCAAATCCAGGGCGGATCTGGAGAACGAGGCGCGGGGTGAAATCGAGACTCTCGCGAGGCACGAGCGGACGCTGCATTCGGTCGCTGATTCAATGGGAATCACAGTGCAGGCTGTTTACCGCGAAGTAGTTTCCGGGGAGACCATTGCTTCAAGGCCGGTTGTCCGCAAGCTGCTGGACGAAGTTAGTCAGGAAATCTGGGAAGGCGTTCTCGTCGTGGAGATCGAACGTCTGGCGCGCGGCGACACAATCGATCAGGGAGTTGTGGCGCGTACTTTTAAGCTGAGCGGCACCAGAATCATCACACCACAGAAGACATTTGACCCGTTCAACGAGTTTGACGAGGAGTATTTTGAATTCGGACTATTCATGTCGCGCAGGGAGTATAAGATGATTAACCGCAGGCTCCAGCGCGGACGAATTGCGTCGGTGATCGAGGGCAAGTATGTCGCCAATGTTGCGCCATTGGGATATGCGCGTAAAAAGCTTGAAGGGCAAAAAGGATATTCATTGATGCCCGTTCCCGAGGAAGCCGACGCGGTGCGCACTATTTTTGCGCTGTTCGCGGGGAATAACACAGATAAGAGCTACGCTGACCGCGACATGAGTATTCCGCAAATTGTCGATACGCTCAATGCAACCGCCATGAGACCGCGTAACGGCGGCAAATGGACAGTATCCACGGTGCGAACTGTTCTCGCCAATCCGGTATACATCGGGAAAATTCGCTGGAATACGAGGCCACAAAAAAAGGTGCTGACATCCGGTGAGATAAAGATCACACGTCCGCGAAATTCTGAAAAAGACTGGATTATCACAGAAGGAAAGCATGAAGCGATAATCGACAGCAGTCTTTTTGCAACGGCTCAGGACAAACTGCGGAAAAAACAAAGAGCTGTGCGCCGTGATTTCGAACTAAAGAACCCGCTCGCCGGCTTGATATTCTGCGCTCTCTGCGGAGCAAAGCTGACACGGAGACCCCATCCGGACAACAAGCCGGATACACTCATGTGCGCTTCAAAAGGCTGCCGTTGCGTCAGCACACGGCTTGAACTAGTCGAGCAAAGGCTGCTCTCGGCAATTACTATGCTGGATGACGACCGTATATTAATAATCGCGGACGTACGTAGCCAAGAAGCGATTTCAAAGAACATAGTTAAACCTGACAGCCGCAAAACATTAAAAAAAGAACGGGACGCGATACTCGCGCAGTTGGAATCAGCTCATGATCTACTCGAAAAAGGCGTCTATTCTGTAGAAACATTCACTGTGCGAGGAAGTGACCTGAATAGAAGGTTGGAGCTCATAAATGCTGCGCTGCAAGAGGATGGGCATACAGATCAAACGTTAGATATTCGAGCGAATGGAAAAGATGCTATGTCTTTCCGTCAATTTGTGGATATATACATGCGTCTCGAAAAATGCGGGATGAAAAATGAGCTCTTAAAAACGGTAATTGAAAAAATCGAGTACGCTAAGACGGTTAACGGGCGGTGGCATGACAGTCCGGACAATTTCGAAGTGACTGTGTATTTGCGAGAGGAGCGTATCAGTGACAAAAACGAGGCGCGAACGAATTGGGACACTTTGAAATGATCGGTACCCTCGTCCATCAGCTGACCAGAAATATGAGTGAGGAAGAAATCAAGAAGAGCGGTTACGGCGAATATTTTATCGACCACACCGCCGGCATCTATACGACTGCCGCCAGCGGAGCGCCGTGGACCGGGGCATATATCGGGGTAAAGGGCGACGTAATAACTGATCTTGTCGAAGATATGGCGGCGGAGCAGAAAGCCCGCACAACATATGACAACATCCTCCGCATGTCCGATGATCCAGATGTTTCGGACGTCATAAAGTTCCTGCGCGAACGTGAAATAGTGCACTTTCAAAGGTTCGGTGAGGGTCTGCGCCTGACGCAGGAGCGGCTCAACTCCAAAAACTTCTATGCGATGAATCCGGCGTTCGATAAGAACTAAGCAAAAAATCCTTCGGACTCGGTCCGAAGGATTTTTTGCGCTGTTATGCGTTTTTATCTCTTTCGCGAATTTCCACCCGCCTGATCTTGCCGGAAATTGTCTTTGGGAGTTCCGGAACGAATTCAATGACTCTCGGATACTTGTAAGGCGCCGTATTTTTCTTGACAAAGTCCTGGAGTTCCGTGATTAGTTCGTCCGAGGGTTCAAAGCCTCTGGAGAGCACCACGGTTGCCTTAACATTAAATCCGCGAACGGGGTCAGGTACGCCTGTAACGGCGGTCTCGAGAACGGCCGGATGCTCCAGGAGCACCGACTCGACCTCGAAAGGTCCTATACGGTATCCGCTCGATTTGATGATGTCGTCATTGCGGCCGACATACCAGATCAGGCCTATTTCGTCTTTATAAGCGGTGTCGCCGGTATGGTAGTAACCGCCGTGCCAGGATTTCTCCGTTTCCTTCGGGCTGAGGTAATAGCCGGTATACAAACCGGTCGGGCGGTTTTCCAGCGATTGTGCGCGTATGCATATTTCCCCTGTGACGCCGGGATCGACTTCAAAACCTTCGTCATCAAGCAGAACCATGTCGTAGCCCGGGACAGGCAGACCCATTGATCCCGGTTTCGGCTGCATCCATGGATAGAGAGTCGCGAGACAAACGGTGCATTCGGTCTGGCCAAATCCCTCGAAGATGCGCAGGCCGGTCTTCTTGCGCCATTCGTTATATATTTCGGGGTTGAGCGCCTCACCGGCGGTGCAGCAGTGTTTCAGCGAAGAAAGATCGTATTTCTCGACGTCTTCCATCAGCATGAAGCGGTACATCGTCGGCGGAACGCAGAAGGACGTGACCTTGTATTTTTCCAGCTTCTCGAGTATGTCGGCAGCGACAAACTTGTCAAAATCATATGTGAGTATTGCCGACTCGCCCAGCCACTGGCCGTACATTTTGCCCCATAGCGATTTGAGCCAGCCTGTATCGGAGATGGTAAAATGCAGTCCCCCGGGCTCGACCCTGTGCCAGAAAACACCGGTGCACAGATGGCCGAGCGGATAGGTGTGGTCGTGGCCGACCATCTTCGGATAGCCAGTCGTACCGGACGAAAAAGACATTATCATGAGGTCGGTGGCTTTGGTTTCGGCCTCGCCAGTCGGGCGCTCCCACTTATCGGATGCGGCTTCAATTCCGGCTTCAAAATCGATCCAGCCGTCGCCAGCCTGCTTGCGCCCGGTTACCGCTTTGAGCTTCAATGTCTCATAGTTGGAGAGTCCCGCGTCAAAGTTATCGGTGCAGTCACCGTCGCCGGTGATGACCGCCATCTTGATTTTTCCGGCATTGAGTCTGTATTCATAATCCTTGGCCGTCAGGAGATGCGTTGCCTGCACGGCCACTGCGCCGAGTTTGGAAAGGCCCATCATGCAATACCAGAACAGATAGCTGCGCTTGAGCACGAGCATGACCAGGTCGCCCTTCCCTATCCCGAGATCCTTGAAGAAGTTTGCGACTTTATTGGAGTAGCGGGACATTTCAGAAAATGAGATGTGTTTCTCTTCGCCGCTGCCGCTGACCCAGAGCATGGAGAGCGCGTCCGGTTTGCGTTCCGCCAGCCTGTCAAGTACATCATACGCAAAGTTGAAGTTATCGGGGTATGTGAGTTTATAATTCCGGCGCAAATCATCATAGGTGACATAATCGTCGCGATGACGTCCGGTGTATTCTTCATATATTGGCAAAGTGATACCTCCTATTTCATCACGACAGCTATGAATTTGGCCGGTTCTCCGCCCACTGCCGCCATTGCGTGTGGCACCTCGGAGTTAAAGTAAACGCTGTCGCCTTCATTTAATACGTAAGTCATCTCGCCGATGTAAAATTCCATTGTGCCTGAAACCATGTAGTCGAATTCCTGGCCCTCATGAGCGTGAAGTGTTGGCTTGCCGCCTTCGCGCGGGCAGACCGTGACCATAAACGGCTCGGCGAGCTTGTTTCGGAAAGTGAATGCCAAGTGCTTGTAATCGTATGCGGCACGGCGGTTGATGTCGTATCCACCGCCATTTCGGACAACGGTGCAGGTGGAGAGCTTAGGCGATTCGCCGCTCATAATGTCGAGTACGTCGACCTTAAACGCGTTGGCGGCGTTGTAAAGGAAAGAGAAAGAAAAGTCCCGCTCGCCGTTCTCGTAGGAGCGGTAGTCTTCTACCGCGACGCCGATCGTCTCTGCCGCCTGTTCAATTGAAAAGCCTTCAGCTTCGCGAAGAGCGGCCAAACGCTGGCCAATCTCTCTAATCTGTTCAGTCATGATCATCCTCCTAAAATGTTAATAAAATCCCCGCCAAATGTGGCGGGGATTAAGTTCATTAAGCAACGGTTTGGCTCATGTAAAGTTGTAACCTAAATCGACTGCCTTAAGATTCGCTTCGAAAAGGTCAACTTTGCGTTCCGATACCGTCTTTTTCATCGCTTTCTGAACTAAGTCCATGCCACAAATTCCGGTTTCACGAATAATCTTGCCTACCATGACCATGTTTGCGAGGCCAATCAGGCCGTTGTCTTCCGCAAGCTTGGTCGCAGGTATGTAGAAGTTCTCAACGTCGTCGCGCTGAGATTTGCGGTCAATAAGCGTGCTGTTAATGAAAACTTTCCCCCCGGGAATTGTCGAGCTCTCGAATTTATCAAATGAGGGTAGGTTCATCGCAATCAGAATATTCGGATTAGAGACGATCGGGGAGCCAACGGGGGTATCCGAAATAATGACGCTGCAATTTGCGGTTCCGCCGCGCATCTCGGGGCCGTATGACGGAAGCCATGAAATCTGAAGGTCGGCAAACAAACCGGTATAAGCAATAAACTTACCGGCAAACAAAATGCCCTGTCCACCGAAACCGGCGATTACCATTTTATAGTCCACGCTCATTTGCTGACCTCCGCAGTAATATCCTTATAGACTCCAAGCGGATAATAAGGAATCATGTTGTCACGAAGCCATGACAATGCCTCGACCGGAGCAAGTCCCCAGTTTGTCGGACAGGTGGACAGCACTTCAACAATGCTGAATCCCCTGCCGTCGATCTGGTTCTGGAACGCTTTTTTAATTGCGCGTCCTGCGGCTCTCACGTTCTTGACACTGTCGACAGACACGCGCTCGGCATAAGCGACGCCGTCAATGGTGGACAGCATTTCGCAGATCCGAAGCGGAAATCCGGCGGTTTTTATATCGCGTCCGTAAGGAGTAGTCTGAGTTATCTGGCCGGGCATCGTCGTCGGAGCCATCTGGCCGCCGGTCATGCCGTAAATGACATTGTTGACGAAGATAACCGTGATGTTCTCGCCGCGGGCCGCGGCATGCACTGTTTCAGCAGTTCCGATAGCGGCGAGATCGCCGTCGCCCTGGTATGTGAACAGGATTGAATCAGGGCGTGCGCGCTTGACTCCCGTGGCAACCGCGGGGGCGCGTCCGTGAGCCGCCTGCACCATATCGCATTCAAAATAGTTGTATGCGAGCACCGAACAGCCGACGGGCGCGATGCCGACTGTACGTCCGGTAATGCCCAGACCGTCCAGCGCTTCGGCGACCAGTCTGTGTATTATCCCGTGCGTACAGCCCGGGCAGTAATGCGTCTGGTTTTCCGACAAAGCGGCCGGCTTTTCAAATACGGTCTTCATTATTCAACCCTCCCTTGCAGTGAAATTATACTATCTAACACTTGATCGGGGGTGGGAACCATTCCGCCGGTGCGGTTGCAGAGCTCAACTGGTCTGCTGCAGCGGATAGCGAGTTCCACGTCCTCAATCATCTGACCCATGCTCATTTCGACCGCTAAAAACGCTTTGGCTGTTTTGGCGGTGTCGGCCAGTGCGTGCTTCGGGAATGGCCAGAGGGTGATCGGACGAATGAGGCCTGCTTTAATCCCCTTTTCGCGTGCGGCTAATATAGCGTTTTTGGTGATTCTGGCTGTAGCGCCATAGGCGACGGCGACTATATCCGCGTCGTCTGTCATAAATTTCTCGCATCTCGGTTCGTTCTTCTCGGCTTCGGCGTAGCGCTCAAATCGTTTTATGTTCAGCTCCTCGAGTTTTTCAGGAGACAGGTAAAGTGAATTGACGATGTTCTTTTTTCGCGTGCCGCCGGTTCCGCTGACGGCCCAGTCTTTGGCGACAGTTGAGCCGGACATGGCTTCAGGTAGGACAACTGGCTCCATCATCTGGCCGAGGATTCCGTCCGCAAGCAGCATAACGGGCGTGCGGTACTTCTCACCAAGATCAAATGCAAGACTGGTAAGGTCAACCATCTCCTGGACGGAGCTGGGAGCGAGAACGATCAGATGAAAGTCGCCGTGGCCGGATGAGCGCGTCGCAAGGAAATAATCCGCCTGCGAGGGCTGGATACCTCCAAGACCGGGGCCGCCGCGCTGAATATTAATAATTAACGCAGGCAGATCACACCCGGCGAGGTAGGATATTCCTTCGCTCTTTAGGGCGATTCCGGGGCTGGACGATGAGGTCATAACACGAACGCCGGCGGCGGCGGCTCCGATGACCATATTAATGGCGGCGACTTCACTTTCGGCTTGCAGGTATGTACCGCCAATCTTGGGCATGCGTCTCGCCATATATGCTGCAAGTTCAGTCTGGGGAGTTATGGGATAACCAAAAAAGTGACGGCAGCCACAGAGGATGGCGGCTTCCGCAATCGCTTCGTTTCCCTTCATTAATACCTTTTCGGACATGTCGCTCACTCATCTTTCTCAACTTTAATTACAACATCGGGGCACATGATGGCGCACGAACCGCATCCTACGCACTTGTCAGGGTGCGCAAGCTTTGCGGGGTGGAATCCTTTGGCGTTAAGGTCATCGTCAAGCGCGAGAGCGCTTTTGGGACAGGCGTTAATACACAGCGAACAGCCCTTGCACCTTATACTATCAAACGTTAGGGTGGGCATAAGTGATGCTCCTTTGCAAAATAGAATATATCACACGATAAGCTCACAGTTTCCACTCGGATTTAATTGTGATATCAATTGGGAACAAATTGGCGATTTTATTCCCGAGACTTGCATAAACAGAACGCTGCACAGAAGTGAACATAACGGGCAAATTTGAGGCAATCGACAATTTATTTACAAACGCAACGGAATTTAGCACGTCTATATCGGTTGTTATATTGCCCAAATTTGAGTTGTTGACGATTCCAGTGAAAGACGAATGAGACGCAGCTTCAATTTCGCGAAGGATATCCATTGCGCCCGAAATGTTTGATGTCTCCGGTCTATACATATTCACGACCAAAAGAACGTCGGCGTGTTCGCGCCTTATTTTGTCGGCATATCTGCCGAGAGCGAGTGCCCCGCGGTCGTCTCCTCCGACATCCACGACGCCATACACTGACCGGTCGTCAAAAATGGATTCGGCGCCGGACGGTATCGACGGCAGGTCAACGTTGGAACCGGCAAACTGCGATGTTACAAGCGTGACGCCGGATTTTGACAGCGCGCTTGAACTGTCGCTTGTGCGAAAATACGGGTTGACGATATCCAGATCGGCAAGGACTACCCGCTCATGACGAGTCCGGGCGTTAATCGCCCAGTTGACGGCAAGATTAGTTTTGCCGCTGCCGTAGTGCCCGGAAAATATTACAACCCTTGAATCGAGCATATGCACCTCTGTTCAGTCTGCTTATTAGGTTATGATACATCAAGTGGCGTGGGATGACAATTCATTTTTCAAATATAGATATATTTCAACAAAAATTAACGCCATAATTTCATGTCTGCCGGTCTGTGTTTTTCATTACTTTCAGATTCCCGAGCTTCTCCGCCCTGACTTCCAGCTCTTTTTCGACCGATTCGAGCGAGTGGCCGCTCTGCTCGAGTAGAACCAGAAGATGATAAATCAGGTCACAGACCTCAGAGGTCAGCTCGGAAGGCTGCCCGTCCTCAGCTGGCTGATTATTCTTGGCGGCGATGATGACCTCGGCGCATTCTTCACCGACCTTTTTTAGAATCTTGTCCAATCCCTTTTCAAAAAGGTAACATGTATAAGAATTTTCCTGGGGATTCAGCCGCCGGTCTGAAATTATCTCACTGAGCTCCCTGAATATGTTACTCATCACTCACACTCCATACACAATCAAAGAAGCAGCTGACCTCGCCAGTGTGGCAGGTCGGTCCGTGCGGTCTGCCGAAATAGATCAGGGTGTCGCTGTCGCAGTCGCCGACAATTCTCAGGACGTCGATCATATTGCCGGAGGTTTCTCCCTTGTTCCAGAGCTTTTGGCGGCTCCGGCTCCAAAACCATGCCGTTCCGGTATCAATGGTTAGTTTTAGCGCCTCCGCGTTCGAATATCCAAGCATTAAGACATCTTTTGTATCGACGTTCTGGACGATAACGGGCACAAGATCAGATTTAGCAAAAAATCTTGAAAGATCCATATCCAATCCGTTACCGCACTTTTATTCCGCAGCCGCGCAGGTATTCCTTGACCTGAGGTATGGTCAGATCACCATAGTGGAAAAGTGACGCTGCGAGAGCGCCTTCGGCTTTTGTTTTCTTAAAAACGTCGGCGAAATGCTCGAGAGATCCGCAGCCGCCTGACGCAATGACGGGGATATTAACGGCGTCGGCAACAGCTTTGGTCATTTCGATATCGTATCCGTCACGGGTTCCGTCGGCAGATTTCGATGTCAGCAGGATTTCGCCGGCTCCGCAGGATTCACCCTCGCGCGCCCACTCGACAACATCCATGCCCGTCAGCGTGAGTCCGCCGTCGATGACAACTTCGAACTTTCCTGAGGCCGTTCGCACGGCGTCGATTGCCAAAACGACGGCTTCCCTGCTGAATCTGAGCGCGGCGCCGGTCAAAAAAGAGTGGTCTCGAACAGCGGCGGAATTGATGGATACCTTCTGGACGCCCGCCAGCATTAGGTCATATATATCTTCAATCGAGGAAATACCGCCGCCCACAGTCAGCGGGACGCTTATAGCCTTTACCGTGCGTTCGACGGCATCAAGAAGTGTCTTTCGTCCTTCGAGCGTTGCGGCGATGTCCAGGAAAACGAGTTCGTCAGCGCCTTGATCGCAATAAGCCTTGCCAATTACGGCGGGGTCGCCTATATCCTTGATGTCCTCAAACTGGACGCCCTTGACAACTTTGCCGTCTTTAAAGTCGAGACATGGTATGATTCGTTTCTTTGGTTTACTTGACATAATTTTTTGCCTCCGTTATTGCCTCTTTAAGATTTATTGTCTTCGCATAAATAGCTTTTCCTATAATCGCGCCATTCAAACCGGAATCGCGAAGAAGCTTAATGTCCTCAATTGTAGCCACTCCGCCGCTTGCGATCAGATTGCATCTAACCTTTGATCTTAAGATCATCAGACTCTCGATCGAAGGGCCTTTTAATACTCCATCAGTGTCAATATCAGTGAAAATAATTGACATAACACCGATTTGCTCCATTTTTTGAGCAAATTCGACAAAGTGGATTCCGGTGTCCTGTGTCCAGCCGGAGACCTTTACAGTGCCATTCAGAGCGTCGATACCGACAGCAATTTTGTCGCCAAACGCGAGAACTGCGTCCTTAACCAATTGTTCGTCATGCACGGCGGAGGAGCCGAGTACCACTCTGCCGACTCCGGATTCTATAGCTGTTTCGATGTCTTGCATATTTCTGATCCCACCGCCAAGTTCTACGATGGCCGGACTGGCTGTGCGAATTATCGAATCGACGAGGGCCTGATTCTTTCTTTTTCCGTCAAGTGCACCGTCCAAATCGACGACATGGATGATTTCAGCGCCGTCGTCAATAAATGATCGTGCGACTTCTGCGGCATCGACAGCGACTTTATGCGCGGTTGAGAAGTCGCCGCGCAAAAGCCGAACACATTGACCGTCTTTCAGGTCGATTGCGGGCAATATCTGCATTGTTCACCTCAAAATGAGTGTCGCAGCTGTAAAGCAATAAGCCATTACAGTACGCCTTTTGTTGAGCAAGTGCTGTCGTTAACGAGTGCGCAGGCTGTTCGAAGTGATCGCGCAACACACTTGAAAATGGACTCGGTCATATGGTGCGCGTTGCGTCCGTAAACGGATTTAATGTGAAGCGTAATGCCCGAATTGAAGGCAAAAGCTCTGAAAAACTCCTCGTTCAGGCAATAATCATAACTTCCCGCAGATGATTGAGGCATATCAGCGTCATACACAAGAAATGGCCTGCCGGATATATCAACCGAACAGAAAGCCAAAGCCTCGTCCATCGGAACGTGTGCCTCACCAAATCTGGAGATACCCACGCGGTCACCGAGGCATTCACCGAGCGCCGAGCCCAGCACTATCCCGACATCCTCAACGGTGTGATGTGCATCTACCGAGTAGTCGCCTTTTGCTTTCAAATCAAGTGTCCAACCCGCATGAAACGCCAAGGAATGCAGCATATGATCAAAAAAACCAATTCCTGTGTCAATTGCGATGACTCCGGGGCAAATACAGAGCGTACATGAAACATTTGTCTCGTTCGTCTTTCGAGTTATTTCGGCAGTTCTCGACATGTTAGATTCACCTCATTATCAAGAAATCTATCAAGAATGTTTAAAAAGCAACTGTTTTCTTCAGGGTTTCCGGCTGTTACTCTCAGATAATCTCCCATCAGCAGTCTGACGGATACACCGCCTCTGACAAAAGCGTTATGTAAACGGTTGCATAGTGATGACTTCAGCAAAATAAAGTTGGTTTTTGTCGAAAAAGTTTGGATGGTGTTCGGATATTTAGCAGAAATTTGCTCAACCTGATTCACCAATGAGTCGCGGGAGCTCTTGATGGATTCAACGCATGATGAAATCCACGCTTTTTCAGACAAATAGACTTCTCCGGTTGCCTGAGTTAGAGTGTTAACGTTAAATGGCGATTTAGAGGCCCTAAGTGCGTCTATAAGGTGCCTCTTGCCAAGGGCGAAGCCAAGCCGGACGGCCGCAAGGCCCATTGCCTTTGAACAAGTTCTCAAAACGATGACGTTATCGAGGAAAGGTAAATCGGTAATGATGCTTTGATCCCAAAAGTCCATATACGCCTCATCGACCACCAGCAAGCAGTCGACGCTTTTCGCGAGACGTATGACATCATCCCTCAAAATGCCAGTACCGGTTGGATTGCAGGGGTTAGAGAAAATTATCAAAGAGGGTTTAATGCGTTTGTAGTCCTCTATCAGCGTGTCAATGTCGATGCGCATTTCTGACTTGTCGAACGACGCGACCTCTGTTTCGCACATATGCGCATAAAATCTGTACATTGAGAAATCGGGATCGCATATGAGGATGGGGGCATTATTCGAGGAAAACCCGGCAATTATTATAGAAATCAACTCGTCAGATCCGTTACCGGCGATGATGCAATCCGGCTCGACACCGTAATATGAGGCTGCTGTACTGCAAAGCGCTGTTGCGTTCGGATCAGGGTATCTGTTGAAATCGATTGCCGAAATGCGGTCAATGATTTTTGCTAGAATGTCTGCCGGGAGATTAAAACAGCTCTCATTTGCGTCCAGCTTAGTGTCGCAGACGATAGCGCCAGGGTCATACGGAGTCAAGCCCCGGAGCTTTACAGGCAGGTCAAAAGGCATGCTCAATCCTCAGCTCGGCGGCTCTCGCGTGAGCGTCAAGACCCTCGGCGTGCGCTAAAACAGCAATATCCTGTGCAACATTGCCAAATGAGAGCTTGTCAAAGTCAATAATACTCATCTGTCGCACAAAGCTATCAGATGATAGAGGTGAAAAGAAGCGGGCTGTGCCTGATGTGGGAAGTACATGAGAGGGACCAGCCATATAATCGCCTAAAGGTTCGGGACTGGACTCACCGAGGAAGACCGCGCCGGCGTTCTTAATTTTAGAAAGGATGACTCTGTTGTATTTCGTAACTATTTGAAGGTGTTCCGGGGCTATTTCGTTAGCAATATCGCACATTTGCGCAGGTGTATCGCAAATTATCGCTCCACCGTAGTTTTCAAGCGCATACTTGACGATTTCTTTGCGGGGCAATTTGTCACATTGGTCAATCAACTCTGAAACGACTTTATTCGCCAGGTTTTCACTTGTAGTCACGAGAATTGACGAAGAAAGTCGATCATGTTCGGCTTGACTCAACAAATCCGCGGCAAGCAGCCGCGCATTGGCGCTGTCATCGGCAATGACGAGGATTTCCGATGGGCCGGCAATCATGTCAATATCAATATTCCCAAATGACAAACGCTTTGCTGCCGCAACGTATGCGTTGCCGGGACCCACAATTTTATCAACTTTGGGAATGAATCCTGCGCCATAAGATAAGGCGGCGACTGCCTGCACTCCGCCTACAGCGAATATTCTGTCTACACCCGCAACAGCAGCGGCGGCTAACACCGCGTCGTTAAGCTGCTCTGTCGGAGGCGTTACCATGATGATTTCCGGAACTCCGGCGACTTTTGCCGGTATCGCCGTCATAAGCACTGTGGAAGGGTATGAAGCGGTGCCGCCGGGAACGTAAATGCCGACTTTTGAGAGCGGAATAACCAGTTGTCCGACTAGTCCGCCTTCGGGAGACATCCACTGCGACGATTTCGGCACAGTCCGCGACTGATAATCGAGAATATTCTTTGCCGCCCGGTTTATGGCTGCGCGAAGGCTTGGGTCGATACGCTCAAGCGCATCCTGCGCAACGGATATCGGCACTTCATAAGCCTCTGAATTGTCAAACTTCTTTGAGTATTCCTGAACCGCTTCAAGACCGCGGCTTCTCACGTCTCTTAATATGCTTTCCGCGACTTTCGTGACCTCGATGTTTTCGTCATTTGCCCGGTTACGCATAGAAGCGATGAATTCTTTTGCGCTGCCGTCCTCCAGAAAAACAATTTTAAACACGCGCTACACCCTTTCTGCATCTGCCTACCAAGTCTAGTATTTCCTTGCGTCTCAGTTTCATTGACGCAACGTTAACAATTAAACGAGCGCTGACGCTGACGATGTCTTCTATTACAGATAAACCGTTGTCGCGCAGCGTAGTTCCGGTTTCGACAAGATCAACTATCGCGTCCGCCAGTCCGAGAATCGGAGCGAGCTCCACAGATCCGTCGATCTTAATCACTTCAACATCCATACCCTTTTGCGAAAAAAAGTGCTTCGCGACATTGGGGTATTTTGATGCGACGCGTTTAGCGTGGTGAGTTCCGTAAAACTCGTCTCCGGTTCTGGCGGCTAGGCAAAACCGGCATTGGCCAAATCCGAGGTCGAGCAGCTCATAAAACGATCTTCCGTGCTCGAGTATTGTGTCTTTGCCGACGATTCCGATATCACAAACGCCGTGCTCCACATATGTAATCACATCGGGAGCTTTTGCCAGAACCACGTCTAGTCCCTCTCCCGGGATTGTGTGTATAAGGCGTCTGCCCGCTTCATGCAGCGGAGAGCAGTCCATGCCTATGCTTTCAAACAGTGCGACAGATTTTTTCTCCAGCCTGCCTTTAGTCAGGGCCAATCTGAGGTTGCCCATCATACACCTCCCAATTGTGGACGTTCGACGGAGATATGTTCGGTTCCGCTGCCGGTCACATTCAATACGGTGTCGGCGAGTTTTAGCCGCGCGAGCGCAATAGTATCTTCTAAATTGGCACAGCATGACAGCTCGCAGCTTCCGTCGGGCATATCGTCAATGATGCTCAGCGCGTCGCAAAGCTGCTCCGGCGAGTAATGAATCAAAGTTTTCGGCCAGGCCCATTCCGGGGACGGTATCGAATCACAGACCGCGTCGATATCGATAGCGAAACCAATCGCGGGCAGATCCCTGCCAAACCCGGAAATCAGGTTGTCATAGCGCCCGCCGGTGATAATTTCCGCGCCCGCTCCGTCGGCGTATCCCCGAAAAACAATGCCGGTATAGTAGCTGATACTGCTCACCTGCCCGAGATCGAAAAAGATATTTTCAATACCGGAAGACTTGAGGCTGTTGTGTATCATTCGCAGGTATTCGAGAGCGCGCCTAGCCTCAGGGCATGTGATGAGAGCATCGGCCTCATCCAGCACTTCTTCCCCGCCAAACAGCGACGAAAGCTGTTCCAACGCTTTAGCCGAGGGCAAATGTGAATACGGCCCCAGCAGATCGCCGAGAGCCGCGAAGTTTTTGCCCTCGATCAGCTGCCGCATCGTCTCAACGGTTTCGTTATCCGCGCCGAGATCATCCGCCAGCGCGGAGAATAGGCAGGCGTGACCCAGCTCGATGTGAAACCGCGGAACAGACGCCGCGGAAAGTGAATGCACAGCCATCGAAATGACCTCAAGATCCGCGAGATTGCCGGACGCGCCGACAAGTTCGATGCCCGCCTGTGCGGTTTCGAGTGAACGCCCGATGTATGAGTCACAGGAACGGTAAACGTCCTGCATATAAAACAGCCGCTGCGGGAAAGCCGCGTTTGCCAGCCTGCCTGCCGCCAGCCGCGCGATCGGCGTGGTTGTATCAGGGCGCATAACAAGGATTTGACCGTTTTTGTCAATGAGCTTGAGCATGGAGCTTTGCGGCATCGGGTTGCCGGCGGCTGTGAGCGCGTCAAGATATTCTACCACAGGTGTGATAACTTCGGAATATCCCCGGCGGCGAAAAAGAGAATAAAGTTTTCGTTCGACATCGCGTCTTTTGACACATTCGGCAAAAATCTTTTCCTTTGTTCCCTCGGGAGCGGCTGCAAGATTGCGTTTCAAGTCGTCAGCCCCTTTATTAGTTTAACACGCTAACATGATAGCACGTTATTATCGCGATGTATATGTCTAGTTTATGCAAAATCAAAAAGCGATAACTGGCCGGATTGAGGCAACCCGTCTAAAACACCGAGGGCCGTCATCTGCTCAATATGCGTTTTGGACAGCTTTGTACAGCGATGCTGCAGATCCTCGACGGAGATGAATTTCTCGCCGTTTCGGGCTTCTACGAGGCTGTTGGCGGCGACTTCACCCAAGCCCGGAATTGACGTAAAGGGCGGCAGAAGGCCGGTGTCCGTGACTGTAAACTGGGTAGCGTCCGATCTGTAAAGATCGATTTTGGAAAACTCCAGACCGCGTTTCCGGAATTCGTAGCAGACCTCGAGCGTATTCAAGGTATCTTCATCCTTGCCGGACTGCTCTTTCTCGCGCAGCGCGCTTTGAATGTTCGTCCGGAGCGAGTCAATGCCCCCGGTCATAAGATTAGCGTCAAACGCCTTGGCGCGCACCGTAAACCACGCGCAGTAAAACTCCTTGGGATAATGCACCTTGAACCACGCGATGCGGAAGGCCATCATAACATAAGCCGCGGCGTGCGCTTTCGGGAACATGTATTTGATTTTTTTACAGGAATCCATATACCATTGAGGAACTCCGCAGGCCGACATTTCCGGCAGCCATTCCGGCTTTAATCCCTTGCCCTTGCGCACGTTTTCGGAGATGTTGAAAGCAAGCTGGCTGTCGAGGCCTTTTGATATCAGATAGAGCATGATGTCATCCCTGGTGCAAATGACGTCCTTCAGCGTCGCCGTGCCGCCGACTATCAGGTCGCGGGCGTTGCCCAGCCAGACGTCGGTGCCGTGCGACAGGCCGGAAATCCGCAGCAGCTCGTCAAAGGTTTTGGGTGAGGTCTCGCGCAGCATCTCGCGGACGAATCTGGTTCCAAACTCGGGTACGGCGCACGCGCCGGTCGGCCCCAAAATGGGGTCATCCTCAAATCCAAGCGGAGCGGACGAAATGAAAATGCGCATTGTGTCCTTGTCGTCCAGCCTTATTGTGCGGGCGTCGATGCCGGTGAGATCGGAAAGCATCCTGATCATGGTCGGATCGTCGTGGCCAAGGAGATCGAGCTTCAGCAGATTTTCCTCAATCGAGTGGTAGTCAAAATGTGTTGTAATAACGCCCGAGTCCTTTTTATCTGCAGGGTGCTGAATGGGACAAAATTCGTTGATATCATTACTTTCCGGAACAATAATGAGTCCGCCGGGATGCTGGCCGGTTGTCCTTTTAACGCCGACGCAGCCGGATGCCAACCGGTTCTCCTCGGCTGATGAAACGGTGATCGACCGTTTTTCCAAGTATTTCTTAACATACCCAAACGCAGTGTTCTCAGCGATTGTCGATATGGTTCCCGCGCGAAAAACTTTGTCCTCGCCAAAAATCTCGATTGTGTGCCTGTGTGCTCTACCCTGGTATTCTCCGGAAAAGTTAAGGTCAATATCGGGCTTTTTTTCGCCCTTGAAGCCAAGGAAGGTGGCAAACGGAATATCGAAGCCCTCCTTGCAGAGTTCGGATCCGCATTCCGGGCATGTACGATCGGGCAGATCGGGGCCGCAAGCCATCCCGGCGGCGTCGAAGTCGCAGTATTTGCATTCGGGGCACAGATAGTGCGGTGGCAGCGCGTTGACCTCGGTGATTCCGGAAAGAAAAGCCGCGACCGAAGAGCCGACCGATCCTCGCGAACCGACAAGGTAACCTTCGGCAAGCGAGCGCGCAACCAGCTTTTGAGCGATTATATAGATACCGTCAAAGTGCTGTCCGATTATTGAGTTCATTTCGGCAGCGATACGCTCGCGAATCAGCTCGGGAATATTCTCGCCATAGAGCACAGTCGCTTTTTGGCTCACAAGATTTTCGAGCTCGTTCGCGGAGTTCGGAATTTCCGGGGAATAAGTCCCCGATTTAATTGGCTGGATGTCCTCGCACATATCGGCAATCATATTGGGATTGTCGACAACCACTTCCATTGCCTTCTCAGCGCCCAAATAGGCGAATTCGTCGAGCATTTCATTTGTTGTGCGAAAATGCAGTACGGGCTGCGTATCGGCGTCGATAAGCTTGTTTGCGTCCTTTATGATGCGCCTGAAAATTTCTTCCTGCTCATTAAGATAATGTACGTCGCATGTGGCGCAAACCGGCTTGCCCAGCGTTTCGCCAAGTTTTACAACTGTCCGGTTGAACTCGCGGAGCTGCTCAAAGTCGGCCGCGCGTCCGTTTCTTATTAGATACTCATTGTTGGTCAGCGGCTGGATTTCGAGATAGTCATAGAATTTCGCTATATCGATTAACGACTCCCAGGGCTGTCCTGCGACAATCGCGCGGAAGAGCTCACCGTTTTCGCACGCCGAGCCGAGGATCAGTCCTTCGCGGTGTTGTTTAAGCAAGGATTTAGGTATTGTGGGGCAATAATGAAAATATTTGGTGTGAGAAATGGAGATGAGTTCGTACAAGTTTCTTAAACCTACATAAGATTTAGCGAGGACAATGATATGCCGTAGATCGCTCCTTGAAAACGATTTGCGCTGTCCGCGTTGAATACTGGAAGTGTTGATCTGGTCGACGGATTTCAGACGATCGATTTCAATCATTGACCTGAAGAGGTATGATACGATCTCGACGAGCGCGCGGGTGTCGTCCATCGCGCGGTGATGCCTGAAGTCGGTAAAACCCACCGCTTTGGCGACGGTATTAAGCTTGTAATTGTTGAGTCCGGGCATAAGGGCACGGGCAAGCGCGACCGTGTCGACCGAGGTAAATGTGCGCGCAATCCCCAGTTGACGGCAAGATTCGCGCACAAATCCCATATCGAAATCGGCATTGTGCGCAATAAGCGGACGGTCGCCGACAAAATCAAGAAAAGCGGCTAGCGCGTCGTCTATCACAGGAGCACCCTTGACATCGGCGCCGGTGATGCCGGTGATTTCGGTTATTTTCGGCGGGATGGCCGTTTGCGGATCAACCATCGTATGAAAGCTATCAATCGCTATACAGTCTTTTATCAGAATTGCGGCTATTTCAATGATTTTATCCGAACGCGGGTTAAGCCCCGTGGTCTCAAGGTCGAAAACGATGAACTCATCGTCAAGTGGGGTGACCGCACTGCCCTTAACCGCGTTCATCTCGCTGGGATCGCCGGTAGACATATATGCCTCACAGCCATAGATAACTTTAATATTAAGACCCTTTTTCGCGGCCATCGCGTCCGGGAAAGCCTGAACAACTCCATGGTCTGTGATGGCGATAGCCGGGTGCCCCCATTTATCCGCCTGCCGGATGGCCGACTTAACATCTGTTATACCGTCAACCGCGGACATCTTTGTGTGCAGATGCAATTCGACCCGCTTACGTTCGGCGGTGTCTTCCCGTTCTTTTTTAGGCGCGACGCAGATACTGTCAGGCTCAAAAACCTGTTTGTCATTAAACTGGTTAATAACCATTTTGCCCTGAACTACGAGATGCATTCCGGGCTGGATAGCCGCCAGGAGCGCATTGATACCCGCCATATCCATATTACGCGATTTAGCGGAGTTTCCGCCAAATTTGTTGGCTCTTAGGAACATATGAACGGTAATCGAGTCGGTAAAGTCGCTTATATCAAACGATAGAATCCAGGAATTGCGGTTTTTCAGCTCGTTTTTTCTTACGGAAAACACATCGCCTTCGATCACGGACTTACCAGTCTCAAGTGTAATTTCAGCCATCGGACGCGGCGCGCCTTTGATTGCTGAACCAAAGAGAACGCTGCTTGCAGGCTTGTCCGACGCCGTTGTGGAGGATTTCTGCTGAATGCTGCTTTCCAGGATCAGCTCCTGCATTCTTTGCTGTTTCTCCTTCTCGTATTTTTCAACTGCGCTATCGTCCGATAGAATTGGGTCAATAATTTTGCAGGAGACTTTGATGTTAAAATCATTCAACATTATACTCTCAACAATGGCAGAACATTCAGACAACCAGTCGGTGCAATTGACAGACGGAAAAATGGAAAGGGCGTTTTTCTCGAGCGTCCATTTCGCGCCTTTCAGCATCCGCGCGCGCTGATGCCTGGTCTGAAGGATTTCCAGCAATGACGAAAATGACGAGTCGTCAAACAGATCGCTTGTTGACTTTACCTTAATAAGTACATCGGATAATTTGAGCTCAGCCGCAATTATGTCTGAGATTTCGTCAAGGATATCTGTGTCAGCGGCACAGTCGCAATTAAGCTCGAATGACATGCTATTAGTCGCTGTATCCAGCACGATATTGTCAATTTGCGCGTCTTTCAATGTATATAACAATCGATCGCTAAATAAAATCTGTGAAAATACTGTAAGAAACTTTTCGGCACCCATGCGTGGCCTCCGTAGATTTAAGCATTTGATATAAGGCGAACCAGCTCGTCAACCAGTGACTCTTCCGGCACCTTACGAATTATTTCCCCGTTAGCGAACAGAACGCCCGAATGATTTCCGCACGCGATTCCGAAATCGGCGGCGCGGGCTTCGCCGGGTCCGTTGACCTCGCACCCCATGACAGCGACCGTGATAGACTTGGTGACGTTTTGCAGCTTGTCCTCGACCTCGGCTGCGATGTCCATAAGATTTACCCGGCACCGTCCGCAGGTCGGACATGATATGAAGTTTATCCCATCTTTTCTTATCCCGCAGGCCTGAAGAATTGCGCGGGCCGCCTTGACTTCTTCCAGCGGGTCAGCAGTAAGCGAAATCCTGACGGTATCCCCTATTCCATCGCACAGCAGCGAACCCACGCCTATAGCGGATTTTACCGTTCCCATAAAGGCTGTGCCCGTTTCGGTGACGCCGAGATGCAGTGGTACGTCGCTCAGATTTGCAAACATTCTGTAGGTAGCAATCATTACAGGAACTGACGACGACTTGATCGAGACGCAGATATCGTCAAAGTCCAGCAATCGGAGAAGTTCAACATTCTTTAACGCGCTTTCGGTCAGTGCCGCAGGTGACGCCTCGCCGTAGCGGGCGAGAATGTCTTTCTCGAGCGATCCGCCATTAACGCCGACTCTGATTGGAATACCGTATTTGCGGCAGGCCTTCGTTATCTCCGCCATCTTCTTGTTATCGCCAATGTTGCCGGGGTTGACGCGGAGTTTGTCCGCGCCGGCGTTTGCGGCCTCAATTGCGAGCCGGTAATCGAAATGAATATCGGCGACAATCGGCAGCGGAGATTTTTCTTTGATTTTGTAGACAGCACGAGCGGCGTCCATATCCGGGATGGCTATTCGCGCCATTTGACAGCCCGCGGCGGCCAGGCTGTCAATCTGAGAAAGCGTGGCCGCCGTGTCACGGGTGTCTGTATTCGTCATTGATTGAATTGAGACAGGGTGAGCGCCGCCGATGTAAATGCTGCCAACCTTAATCACTTTGGATATCCGACGGGTCATATTTAGCCTCCGCTTGACATTGTAACAAGCCGTACAATGTCGTTAAAGAACACATAAACAGTCAATGCGAGAAATGCGACGAGTCCAGCAGCGTGAATGTAGCCCTCGTATTTTGCCGGTACAGGCTTGCGTCTAATTAGCTCAATCAGGAGGAAGATAATCCTTCCGCCATCAAGCGCGGGCAATGGAAGCATATTGAGAACGGCCAGATTTGCCGATATCAGCGCTCCCAAGAAGAACATGTTTGCGAGGGCAATGCCGATCGGTTTGTCGGCGGCCTGCTGGTTCATGACTCCGATCACGCCGACAGGGCCGGACAGATCGTTGACTCCGGCTTTGCCGGTAACAAGGTCGAAAAGCGACATTTTAACGATTCTAACGAAGTCGACGGAGGTCAGCCAGGTATTTTGCAGCTTTTCAATAAAGCCGTTTTCCTTAATGACAAATCCGATTCCGAAAGCGGGTGATTTTTCTCCGCTGCCGTTGTCGACCATTATCCTGCTGAGCGGCGGGAGGTTTACGGTCATTGATTTGCCGTCGCGTTCGACCGAGACTTCGTATGGAGCGTTCTTCCCTCGATCGAGCATAATACCTATGTCTGACGCGATGAATATCGGCTCGTTGTTTATAGCCAGAATCTTATCGCCGGGCATAAGCATTTCCGGACCCTGCCCAGCGAATTCGGGCGCAAAGCCGCTGATTTGGGTGGAGGCGAAGAAACCTTGCGGTATAAAAATAATAAATACAATGACCAACGCTGTGACCATGTTCATGATCGAACCTGCCGCAAGGATTATCAAGCGCTGCCAGACAGGTTTGTTATTAAACGCGGACTTGCTTTCGGATTCCTCGTCCTCGCCTTCCATCGCGCAAAATCCGCCTATCGGAAAAGCGCGCAGGGTATAGAGCGTCTCCCCTTTTTGACGCTTGAGCAGCTTGGGGCCGAATCCAATCGCGAATTCGTTGACACGTACCTTAAATATTCTCGCCGCGGCAAAGTGACCTGCCTCATGCACGAGAATGAGGATGCCGAAAATCAGAATGCCTACTATAATTGAAAACCAGGTTATATCGCTCAGCTCCTTTCTGTTTTACCTGGACGCGCACTCGCGCGCCGCATTGTCCACTTCAATGATATCATCAACGGTAAAGCAGTTTTTTGAAGCATTTACACGAATTGCGTCGTAGACAAGCTCAGGTATTCTGCAAAAACTAATTTCCCCGGAAATGAAACGGCTGACCGCCACCTCGTCTGCGGCACATAGGGCGGCGCACGCGGCGTCCCCGGTCTTGACAGCGTCGATCGCTATCCCGAGACAGGGGAAAAGATCCATGTCCGGAGTGTCAAAAGTGAGTGATTTAAGTGCGGAAAAATCAAGCGGCGTGACCGGTCCGCGCTGTCTGCCGGGATGAGTCATCGCGTATTGTATCGGGGCGCGCATGTCAGGCGGCCCCATTTGGGCAATTACCGAGCCGTCAATGAACTCCACCATCGAATGAATAATGCTCTCCTGCTGGATGACGACCTCGATCTGGGCAGGTGTTACCGAGAAAAGACGCACCGCCTCAATGAATTCCTGGCCTTTGTTCATAAGCGAGGCCGAATCGACAGTAATCTTCGGGCCCATGCTCCAGTTAGGGTGACAAAGCGCATCTAGAACAGTAACAGTCCGAAGCTGCTCGGCACTGTAACCCAAAAACGGACCGCCGGAAGCTGTCAGGATCAGCCTTGATATCTCCCCATGGTCTTTTGAGCATTGAAGGCACTGAAATATTGCCGAATGCTCGGAATCGACGGGTATAATCTCGGCGCCGTGCTTCTGCGCCAGCGCCATCACGATGTTCCCTGCGCAGACAAGCGTCTCTTTGTTGGCTAGCGCGATCCGCTTACCGCGCTCAATGGCGGCGAGAGTGGGTTTCAGCCCCACTGTGCCCGACATCGCGGCGACGACCGTGTCGGCGTCATCCAGGCAGGCGGAGAGCAGACCGCTTTCCCCTGCCGCAACCTGAATATCGGTGTCAGCCAGACGAGTTTTCAGGTCAAGAGCCGCATTTTGGTCATAAAGCACAGCAAGACGCGGCATCAGTCTCCGCGCCTGCTGTTCCATAAGAACCGTATTAGAGTTGGCTGCAAGCGCAGTAACGCGGAGTCCGAGCGCCATGGCAACCTCTATCGCCTGAGCGCCGACTGATCCGGTACTGCCAAGGATAGATACGGAGCGGGTCATTGAGTCACCACCGTGGTCAGGCGCAGCATAATCTCAAAGGCCGGAGCCGCGAACAGTAGACTGTCGCATCTGTCAAGTATGCCGCCGTGGCCGGGGAATATTGAGCCGAAGTCTTTGATTTGGAACCCGCGTTTGATAAAGGACATTGAAAGGTCTCCGCATTGCGAAAGTATCGAACCAGCGGCGACGAACAGCATCACCATCAGATAGTTGACGTTGCATTTGAAGAAGAAGGCAACAATCAGTCCATAAATGACCGCAACCAAAACTGATCCGATGACACCCGCGATAGCGCCTTCCAGTGTTTTCTTGGGGCTGATGACGGGCGCGAGCTTGTGCCTGCCGATCGCCATGCCGAAGTAGTATGCAAAGGTATCGGTGGCAAACGCCGCGATAAACGGCAACAGCAGGACAAATCTTCCGTCCGGTGTCTCGGCAATCCGGGATATCGCCGACAGAAACCAGGGTATCACTGTCGCGCCGAAAAGGGCGGCGCAAAGCTTATCAAAAGGGATTCGCCGCTTTTTTGATGCCATGCTAACGACAAACAGCAGAACAATCAGCAAAAACAAAGCGAAATAAATCATTACTTGCGGCAGGTTAAGATAGCTCCAAATCGGAATTAAAAACGCTGACAGCGAAGCGACCATTATGAGCACAAAATTCTTGATGTATCCTGAAAACCACAGCAGTTCAAGCACGGACATTACGGATAAAACGGATATGGAAAGCGCTAGCACCCATGTCGGCACAAAATAAAGTTCCACGAACATGAACGCCGTCAGTGACAATCCAACAGCCAGTCTGACAGCCATATTATTTTAATCCTCCATACCTGCGAGATCTTTGCTGATAAGTAATTATCGCCTGATCCAGGTGATGTTTATTGAAATCAGGCCAAAGCACGTCGGTGAAATACAGTTCGGCATATGCCGACTGCCAGAGCATGAAATTGGAAAGCCGGTATTCCCCTGACGGCCGGATAATGAGGTCGGGGTCAGGCACGCCTGAAAAATTGAGTTCACCGCAAAAAGCCGCCTCGTCGATTTCAAAAGCGGAAATCTGGCCGCTTGCGCATTTTTCGGCGATCGAACGGACGGCGGAGATGATCTCCGCCCTGCCGCCGTAGTTCAAGCAAATATTGACTTGCGTACCTTCATATGCAGATGTGACGCGCTCAGTCTCGGCGACCAGCTCGACGAGATCCGGCGGCAGCTGCGTGAGATCTCCGACAAAACGCATTTTGACCCTGTTGACGTCGACATCTTCGATACATTCTTTGAGATACTTTTTGAGCAAATCAAGAATACCGTCAACCTCGTCCCGAGGACGCTTCCAGTTTTCGGTCGAGAACGCGTAAACGGTCAGATACTTGATGCCGATATCTCTGCAATAAGTCGCAACCTTGCGAAACGTTTCGCTTCCGGCGGCATGTCCGGCCGACCGGGGCAGACCGAATCGTTTTGCCCAGCGGCCGTTGCCGTCCATGATAATCGCGATGTGAATGGGCAGCCGGGAGAAATCAATCTCGGACGGCTGTTTTTTCCTTTTGAATAATGAAAACATAAAGCCGACTTTGGAGCATCACACACCCGGCAGATTCTCCACTACCGAATCACACCTCCAGCAGTTCTTTTTCTTTGCTGGTCACCATACCGTCGATTTCCTTGCAAGTTTTATCTGTGAGCGTTTGAATATCCTTTTCGACATTCTTGAGGTCATCCTCGGTAATCTCCGATTTCTTTTTAAGAGCCTTAAAATGCTCGATTGCGTCGCGGCGGATGTTGCGGACAGCAACCTTGCCGTCTTCCGCGTATTTGTGGACGAGTTTAGTCAGTTCCCGGCGGCGCTCCTCGGTCAGCTGCGGAAATGAAAGTCTTATGACCTTTCCGTCGTTTTGGGGATTGATACCAAGATCTGACGACTGGATCGCTTTTTCGACAGCCTTCAGCGCCGACACGTCCCACGGCGAAATTATCAGCACGCGGGGCTCGGGCGAGGAAATGCTCGCAATCTGACTGATCGGAGTCTGGGAGCCGTAATACTCGACAGTGACCTGATCCAAAACCGACGCGTTGGCACGGCCGGCCCGGATGGTGTTAAACTCATGGGAAATGACTTCAAGCGTTTTTTGCATTTTTTGCTCTTGCAGTTCATAATGCTCTTTCATTTTCCTACACCTCGGATTATTGTAATAAACAGTTTAAGCGCGTAAGTCGCTCTTTACTATTGTACCAACTTTTTCGCCCATTACAACTCTATAAATGTTTTCAGGGTCTTTCAGCGCAAAAAGCATGATCGGTATATCGTTATCCATTGATAAGGACGTCGCGGTCGAATCCATGACAGTGAGATGGCGCAGCAGCAAATCGTCATAGGTAAGCGATTCGAACTTTTGAGCGGACGGGTTGACAACCGGGTCGTCGTCATAAACGCCGTCTACATTTTTGGCGAGCATAATCAGCTCCGCACCCACTTCGGCGCCGCGCAGAACCGCTGCGGTATCAGTGGAGAAAAACGGGTTACCGGTTCCGCAGGCAAAAATCACGATTCGCCCTTTTTCGAGGTGCCGAACGGCTCTAGAGCGGACATAAGGTTCGGCCAGCGCACGCATTTCAATCGCTGTCTGGACGCGCACCTCAACTCCGCGCTGCTCCAGGACGTCGGCAAGCGCCAGGCTGTTAATAACCGTAGCAAGCATACCCATATGATCAGCGCGCGACCTGTCCATCTTTCCGCCGCCGTCTTTCATGCCGCGCCAGAAATTTCCGCCGCCGACCACAATTCCGATCTCGACACCAGCCCGGGAGCATTTGCCGATAACATCACAAACCGAGTCAACAACTGAAAAATCGATGCCCTTATGCATGTCTCCGGCGAGCGCTTCTCCAGATATTTTTAAGAGTACTCTTTTATAACGAGGGGACGCCATTTACGTACCTCCACATTCTGAAAAGTCTGACATATATTCTATAATAGAGTTGTGAATTTTTAAAGCACTTGAATAAAATAATTTTCCGTATGTTAACCGGCCTCGTCCACAAAGACTGCGGACGAGGCCTGGCTGATATAAATATCTTTTTACTTGGTCATCTTGGCGACTTCGTCAGCGAAGTTGTCATCTCGCTTTTCGAGGCCCTCGCCTTTTTCAAATCTGACAAACTTGCGGATCTTTATCGTTCCGCCAAGCTCTTTGGCGACGCTCTCAACATGCTGACAGACAGATGTCTTATTTTCCTTGACAAAGGCCTGGTCGACCAGGCAGTTTTCCTCGAAATACTTGTTGATTCTTCCTGCGACCATTTTTTCGGCGACGTTCTGGGGTTTGCCCTCCTGGAGAGCCTGCGCCATCAGTATTTCCTTTTCCTTCTCAATAACGCTGGGATCGGAAGCGCTGCGATCCAGCCACATCGGACGCATTGCGGCAATCTGCATACAGATATCGCGGCCGAGCTCCTTGACTTTGGTCATGTCGGAAATGCCGGAAACCTCAAGGTTAACAAGCACGCCGATTTTTCCGCCCATATGGACATACGCGACGTTAAATCCTTCTGCATAGCGCTCAAAGCGCCTGATCTGCAGGTTCTCGCCTATTGTCAGAACCTTTTCGCGAAGCATCTCGCCGACGTTCATTTCGCTTTCGGGATACTCGCACTCGAGCAGTTTTTCAACGCTGACGGGGTCATCCATGCTGACGACATCGCAGACGTCCTCTACAAATTTGACGAAAGATTCGTTTTTAGCGACGAAATCGGTTTCGCTGTTGACTTCCACTATAGCGCCAACGCCGCATTCGTCACAGACATCGGCATAAACGATACCTTCGGCGGCAATTCTGCCAGCCTTCTTCGCGGCGACAGCCATTCCCTTTTCGCGCAGGAACTCTATCGCTTTCTGCATGTCGCCGTCGGTTTCGGTGAGCGCCTTTTTGCAGTCCATCATACCGGCGCCGGTCGTTTCTCTGAGCGCTTGAACATCTTTAGCTGAAAAAGCCATAAATTATCACTCCATATATTAATGTTAAGAAAGTTGATATCTAATATTTAATAAATAGCCCGCCGGGTTCCGGCGGGCTACATTAATTACGCGGGATTCTCCACCGATGCGTCTTGTACGGCCGGTGCCGGAGTTGCCGCCGGAGCCGGAGCCGGGGTCGGGGCAGCTTGTACCGGCGCTGCTTGCGCGGGGGCGGCCTGCACAGGTGCGGCTGCCGAATCATCTCCGACCGATATTTCCTCGCCCTGCCTGCCTTCGGTGATGGCATTGGCCATAACCTGGGAAATGAGCTTGATGGCGCGGATTGCGTCGTCATTGCCGGGGATGATATAATCTATCTCATCCGGATCGCAGTTGGTGTCAACGATAGCGACGATGGGTATGCCGAGCTTGCGGGCTTCGGCAATCGAGTTGCGCTCTTTGCGCGGGTCAACGATAAACAGGGCTCCCGGGAGTTTCTTCATATCCTTGACTCCGCCGAGATACTTTTCAAGGCGGGCAATCTCGCCCTGCAGCTTGATGACTTCCTTTTTGGGAAGCATGTCAAAAGTGCCGTCCGACTGCATTGTCTTGAGCTGGTTCAAACGGTCGATACGGCGGCGCATTGTTTTGAAGTTGGTGAGCATTCCGCCCAGCCAGCGTGCGTTGACGTAAAACATGCCCACGCGCTCGGCTTCTTCGCGGATAGAATCCTGAGCCTGCTTCTTTGTGCCTACGAACAAAAGGGATTCTCCGCTGGCCGCGAGGTCGCGCACAAACATGTAAGCTTCTTCCAGTTTCTTCACTGTCTTCTGCAGGTCGATAATGTAAATACCGTTGCGCTCAGTGAAGATGAAGGGCGCCATTTTGGGGTTCCATCTGCGGGTCTGATGTCCGAAATGGACGCCGGCTTCCAGCAGTTGCTTCATAGATACTACTGCCATTGATAACCTCCTAAAATTCGGGAGCGTTTTGCCCCCGTGGTTTTTTCCTCCACCCCGGTCAATCCGGCTTCGCACTCGAAAGCACCACGAAACAAGTCGCGGGGTGTGTGTCATTGATTTACACCAACACATGATACCATAAATGACATCAAACTGCAAGTATTATTTTACAAAGCGGACATCTTCTTTATGCTGACGCCCCAGCATATATTTTATTAAATACTTTTCGCGGTTAATCTTGCGTGACCTGACAAAAATCTCAAGAGCCGCAGCACTTTTGACCAAAAACTATATTGCGGGAAAAGCGGTGATGTACTATGACCTGTTGCAGAATAGTCGATTTGCGCCTGAAAGAAGTGATAAACATACACGACGGATGCCGCCTGGGCTTTGTCAACGATGTGGAAGTGGACACCTGCTGCGGAAAAGTCGTATCCATAGTTGTGCCCGGACCGTCGAGGTTTTTCGGTCTTTTCGGACGTGAAGAGGACTACGTCATTCCATGGGACGACATCAAAAGGATCGGTGAGGATATCATTCTCATTGAATGCTCTTTCCCGGGCAGGCGCATGTATAACCGGCGCGAGCGCAGAGGATGGAATTTTTGAGCTGGCTGTGCATTTCAAGTTTAATTAAGAAAGAAAATCCGCAAGGGCAAAATGCCTGCATGCGGATTTTTTATCTGTCTGTAGAATTTGCCAACTATTTGGACAAGACCTGGAATCTATCTTTAATAAATTACCTCAAGCGCGTGGTTCTATGCGGTGGCAGATAATCGTTACATCGGCTTAATAAACATTTGGGTCCAATAGAGCGTTCCGTTAGCGGATTTCGCGGCGCCGACTCCGATATGGGTGGTCTGTTTGCTCAGAATATTTGCCTTGTGGCCTGCCGAATTCATCCACGACCGCATGACATCAGCCGGAGTGGCCTGTCCCATCGCGATATTCTCAGCGCCCGCCGAGAACCTGATTCCAAATGACTCCATCATATTAAACGGAGAGCCGTAGGACGGAGACTGATGTGAAAAGTATTTTCTGTCGATCATATCTTGGGACTTCATTCTCGCGATTCGCGCGACTTCCCAGTTGTACTTGAGCGGAGCGAGTCCGTATTTTGCCCGCTCAGCGTTGACAAGGCGGCCGACTTCCTGCTCCAGCGTCTGCAAAGGCGCGGCGTCGGGAATCGTTATCCGGTCTCCGACGTTTATCATAGCCGCGTTTTTGATTTGCGGGTTGGCTTTCAGCAATTCGGACACGCCGATCTGATACTGGGAGGCAATACGCCATATACTGTCGCCGGATTTTACGATATGCGTTTTCGGTGCCGCGCCCGCGAAGACAAAGCTCGCCGCGACAAGACACGCGGCCAGGATACATGCCAGTTTTTTCATTTAATCACTACCTAATATTTATAGAATGATGTTTTTAGGACTGACGCAATTATGTGATTGAGATTATGTACTATATATGCTTGTCCGAAAAAAAGAAAATATTCGACTTGTTGTTTGTCACTTTCAGGCATCCGATGCCGTAATATTCCTTCAAAAATAAAGACTTACCCGAAAAAATCCCAAATTGCTCTTTGACTATGCTGGTTTATATGGTAAAATAGCCTGTATATCATTTGCCTTGATTTGTTCGGTTGGGGCAATATAAAGGGGAAAAAAGCATGAGTTATGATTATGTCGATTGGAAAATAATGAGCGACTTTGTCATTGCGGCGTTTGAAGGGTACGGAGTGCCTCCCGAGGACGCGAGGATTTGCGCGGACGTCTTGCTCGAAGCCGATAGAAGAGGTATTGAGTCCCACGGCGTTAACAGATTCAAGCCCATTTACATCGACCGCATTAAAGAGGGCATTCAAAGCGCCGTGACAAAAATAGATGTTGTGAAGGAAACCTGTACCACCGCCGTTCTCGACGGAAACGACGGAATGGGACAGGTCATCGCCAAGCGAGCGATGGGCATGGCGATTGAGAAGGCCAAGCAGTACGGAATGGGTATGGTGGCTGTCCGCAACTCAACGCACATCGGAATTGTCGGATATTACGTGACGATGGCGACCGGCGCGGGCTGCGTTGGCATCGCCGGTACCAACGCCCGCCCGTCGATTGCCCCGACTTACGGCATTGAAAATATGCTGGGCACGAACCCGATCACCTTCGGACTGCCGACTGACGAGGATTTTCCGTTCGTGCTCGACTGCGCTACGTCAATTACCCAGCGCGGCACGGTTGAAATCTATGCCAGAACCGGCGAAAACGCTCCGGAGGGCCAGGTAATCGGAGCCGACGGCAAGGTGCTGACCGACTCGGCCTCTATTCTGAAAGCGCTGACCGACGGAACTGCGGCGCTCGCACCTCTCGGCGGAACCGGAACAAATATGGGCGGATATAAGGGATACGGTTACGCTACCGTCGTAGAGGTGCTGTCCGCCGCGCTGCAATCCGGTAGTTATCTTAAAATGTTGTCCGGTTTCCAGGATGGTAAAAAAGTTAAGCACCATCTCGGCCATTTCTTCCTTGCCGTCGACTGTGACGCTTTCATGGGGCTGGACGAATTCAAGAAGACTTCCGGCGAGATCATGCGCGCGCTGCGTGCGTCTAAGAAAGCTCCGGGGCACGACAGGATTTATACAGCCGGAGAAATCGAATACGAGAAATGGCAGGAGCGCAAGAAAACCGGACTTCCTGTTAACAAGAGCGTGCAGTCCGAGCTGATTGCCATCAGAGACGAACTGAAAATGGATATCAGATTCCCGTTCGAATAAAAAAGTCGGAGATAACTAGATGAACTTTAGAGACGAAGCTATACGCCGTCATGTCGAGTGGGCGGGCAAGCTCGAAATAAAGTCGCGCGTTTCGGTTGATTCAAAGGAGAGCCTGTCAATTGCGTATACTCCGGGAGTCGCTGAGCCGTGTCTTGAAATACAGAAGGACGCATTAAAATCATTTGAACTGACGCGCAGATGGAATATGGTGGCGGTGGTCACCGACGGAACCGCGGTTCTGGGCCTTGGTGACATCGGGCCAGAAGCCGGGATGCCGGTCATGGAGGGCAAATGCGTACTGTTCAAGGAATTCGCCGGAGTGGACGCCTTCCCTCTTTGCATCCGGTCAAAAGACGTGGATACAATAGTTGAGACGATATACCAGATTTCGGGCTCGTTCGGCGGCATCAATCTCGAGGATATTTCTGCGCCGCGCTGCTTCGAAATTGAGCGGAAGCTCAAGGAACGCTGCGACATCCCGATTTTCCACGATGATCAGCACGGAACAGCCGTTGTCGTTGCGGCAGCGCTCATTAACGCTATGAAAGCGACCGGAAGAAGCGTTTCTTCGCAGACCGCGGTCGTTTGCGGCGCGGGCGCCTCCGGAATCGCGACGACCAAATTGCTGCTTGAGCTGGGCATCGGAGATGTGATCGTCTGTGACCGCAGCGGCACGATTTATGAAGGCCGCGAAAAACTCAACAGCGTGAAAACGGAAATCGCAAGGCTTACAAACAAAGAAAAAGTTAAAGCGACAACCGCTGAGTCGGTGCGCGGCCGCGACATATTTATCGGCTTGTCGGGGCCCGGCACCTGTACCTTCGATATGGTGAGGTCAATGAACAGCAAGCCGGTCGTCTTTGCCATGTCCAACCCGACGCCTGAGATTATGCCGGATGAAGCCGAGCGGGCCGGCGCCAGTATTGTAGGCACAGGCAGGTCGGACTTCCCTAACCAGATCAATAACGTGCTCGCCTTTCCGGGAATATTCCGCGGGGCGCTGGACGTTCGGGCAACTGACATTAACGATGAAATGAAGCTAGCTGCCGCATTCGCGATAGCGGGACTTGTCGGTGATTCTGAGCTTTCCGCTGACCGGATTCTGCCCGACGCGTTTGATCCTAGAGTGGGAAAGGCTGTTTCCGAGGCTGTTAAAGCGGCGGCGAGAAAGTGCGGAATAGCCAGACGGCTGCCACTCGAATAATACTCATTGTATAAATGAAAAAAGACCGGCGCTTCCAATTCAGGAAGCGCCGGTCTTTTATTTTCAATAAATTCAAGCGCGCGGATGGTACTTGTTATATACTTCTTTAATCTTCTGCTTAACCAGATGAGTATAGATCTGGGTAGAAGAGATATCGGCGTGCCCAAGCATTTCCTGGATGGATCTGAGGTCGGCTCCGTTTTCAAGCAAATGCGTTGCGAAGGAATGGCGCAGGGTATGGGGGGTAATCTGCTTCTTAATCTGGGCTTTCTGCTGGTAGTGTTTGATGATCTTCCAGAATCCCTGGCGAGTCATGCGTTCGCCGTTGACATTGACAAACAGAGCCTGCTCGCTGAGGTCGTCAATCATCTTGGAGCGTGCGTTGTTAATATATTCGGTAAGCGCTTTTATCGCTGCCGTATACAGAGGAATAATTCTGTCGCGGTGCCCGTTGACGCACTTTACAAATCCGCCGCTCAGACTGACGTCAGCGAGATTCAAAGATATGAGTTCGCTTACGCGAATGCCTGTCGCGTAAAGCACTTCGAGCATAGCGCGGTCACGGTATCCCTTCAGGTCAGTACATTCGGGCTGTTCCAGCAACAGGTCGACTTCTTTGCCGGTGAGAACCTGAGGCAGTTTGCGCTCTACCTTTGAGGTCGGCATTCCTTCGATGGGGTTGCTTGGCACGGCGTACACATTGGTTAAGTATGTATAGAAGCACTTGAGAGAGGCAACCGTACGTGTAACCGTGGACTGCGCCTTTCCCTGGCCGCCGAGCCATTCGAAATAATGTGCGGCAACCTCGGGGGTGACGGAAGTAAGCGAGCCGATACCGCGTTTGCTTATGTATGAGCTAAATTGGCTCACATCGCGCAAATAGGATTGCATCGTGTTGCTAGATGATCGCTTTTCGATTTTCAGGTATTCGCCGAAACCCAGAATGTAGTCGTCCATTATCATATTCCTCGCTTTACGAAATTGTGCCTGCAACGGTGGAAATCAGCAGCGGGGTGAGAAAGGCTTCAATCAGCGCAGAAACTGCCAGCGCGGCAAAACAAACGCCGATCCTCGCCGCTACGGATGAAGTCAGTAGTGTCGAGGCTTTTTTGTTGCCAAGACCTGACGACATAATCGATGCAGACATTGAAAAAGCTTGTGAAGCCAGTATTAACAGGCAGGGCAAAGCGATAAGCGACTGAGCTCCGAGCGCGGAGAGAGCGAGCGCAAATCCATTGCCGCCAAATACTTTAATAAATGAAGTGATCGCGAAAGAGAGGAAAAAACCGCGGACAGCGACTATGACAGGAACAATAACAACTCCAAGGGCGGAGAACCCGAAAATTACAATGAGAGCATGATACTTAAAGGCGTTGAAAAAAGCGTAACCTATTAACGATCCTGTGTCGGTTTTGGCGGAAGAGAGCGCGACGTAACCATCCAGATACTCGCCGATGCCGGAGTTTGAGCCAAGGTTGGAACAAACAACGGTGCCAGCCACTACGCCGCACAAAAACAAGGCGGAGAGTATTGCGGCGCTGGATAAAAAAGATCCGTCCGGCCTGTCCCAGAACCGGTTAAGCAATTTCCTCATTCGATCATCCCCCTATAAATATATATTGGGGATGACCACGCATTAGACCTCGCAACGGGACATGATTAGCCGAATAAGTATTTATGCACAACGTGAATGGTGTCGCAAAAGGTGAATATCCAATGCATAAATAACTATCCGTTTAGTCACGGAGTCTTTTTGCCGAGCTCGTCGGCCCGCTCAAGACATCTCTCGAGCGCCAGGGTTAGAATATCGTCAAAATTTGAATCATCAAGCGATTTGAGCGCGGCTTCGGTGGTGCCGCCCGGGGACGCGACTTCGGAGATTAAAGAATCCGGAGAACTTTGCGAGCTCAGCATAGTTATCGCCGCGCCCTGCATAGACTTTGCGGCAAGACGGAGGGCGAGCGCGCGGTCAATCCCCTTTTTCTCGGCATAACCGGCAATAACGTCGGCTATACGGTAGAAATACGCTGGGGAAGAACCGCTTACCGCAGTCGCGGCATTGATAAGGGACTCGTCCAGCACGGCGGTTTCGCCAACGGTTGAAAACAAATTGACGACTTTTTCAAAAAGCGGCTCGGGAACACCGTCGTTTTGGGCTATTAGAGTCGCGCCGCAGGCAAACTGGAGTGGCGCGTTGGGCATAACGCGAACAACAAAGGAATCTTCGGCTATCTTTGATTTGATGTAATCCGAGGTGATTCCGGCGGCAATGGAAACGAAACACCGTCCGGAGGAATAAGTTGATATCTGATCCAGCACTGCTCCGAATATCTGGGGCTTGACCGCAAGAAGGACGATGTCACACGCGGCAACCAGTGCTTCGGGCGACGGGCTGACATTCAGTCCGTCGGTCTTGAAACGTTCGGTTTTCTGTTCGGAAACATCGAAAACAAACATTTCGGACGGCTCAAACAAGCTATTGTCGATGCAAGCCCTGAGAATCGCGCCGCCCATATTACCGGCGCCGATAATGCCAAAACGCAATCCGTCCACCCGACATCCTCCGGCAGTATGTAAAGATATCATAAGAGCCGACCGGGTTTTCGGCCTCGTTGATATACATACTATAATGCAAAAGCGGATATTATGCAAGTGATTATGACAACTTTAATAAGTTTGTGAATTATCACCAATTATTATGTCAACTGAATTATGTAAACTAGCTAAACCGATCCCTGGGGTTGCAAAAATTATTACCGTATATTGTGCACAAAAACAAACCCGGACCTACGTGTAGGCCCGGGTGCGTATTCCTTTGTATTAATGGAAAATATGTTGGGTTACTAACATTATTGATATTTGTTTACTAAAAAGGTTATCAGCTATCAGCGCTGTCTGCATTTTCCAATAGCTTTACCTTGAGCGCGATCGCGCATTCCACTCGTTTTCGTTCAATTTCGCAGGCCAGCGGATTCGGTTGTTTCAGCGTTCCGCCTGCCAGAACATTGCCAGCGCTGCATCCGCCGCTGCAATAATACCTCGCCCAGCAGTCAGGACAGTCGCTTCTTGTATATATGTTCGCGGACAAAAATTCATTTGACAAATCGGAGTCCCATGTCCCTTCTTGCAGATTGCCGAGTTTCCACTGCTCCATTCCCACAAATTGGTGGCAGGGATAAATATCCCCCTCCGGTGTTATGGCAACATATTCGCTGCCCGCTCCGCAACCTCGCAGCCGTTTGATTACGCATGGCCCCTGATCCAGGTCAATGTTGAAGTGGAAGAATGAAAAATCGCGGCGTTTGGTCATCTCTTCGGCCAGCGTCTCATACTGGGCAAAAATCGTGTCCAGATCACTTTCTCTGATTGCCCACGGCTTGTCCGGAGACGAAACTGCGGGTTCGACCGATATATCGCGAAAACCGAGATCGGCCAGATGAAGAACATCATTGACAAAGTCGAGGTTTTTCCGGGTGTATGTTCCGCGGATGTAAAAATCGCGCGTTCTGGTAGCCGCAATTTTTTGAAGCTTCGGCACAATCGTGCTGTAGCTGCCTCCGCCGCCCACCAGCATACGCATATGATCGTTGACCTCTGGACGGCCGTCAAGCGACAGGACGCAGTTGTCCATTTCTTGGTTAATATAGTCAATATTTTGGTCGTCAAGCAGCAGACCATTGGTTGTTATGGTGAAACGGAAGTGCTTACCTCTCCCCTCCCCTACTGCCCGAGCGTATTCAACCGTTTTTTCAACGATGTCCATTGCCAGCATCGGCTCTCCGCCGAAGAAGTCAATTTCGATATTGCGCCGCGCCCCCGACCGCTCAATTACGAAGTCGATTGCACTGCGCGCCGTCTCGAAATCCATCAGTTTGCGCCCTGTGCCGAAATCGCCGGTTGAGGCAAAGCAATACCGGCAGCGCAGATTGCAGTCGTGCGAGACATGTAAGCACAATGCCTTTACAGGCACGCTTTTGGGCAGCCGGTCAACGGCGGACGAATAATCGTCGCTGGAAAAGAGCAGTCCTTTTTGCTGAAGTGAGAAAAGCTCGTTCCAGACCTCGTCAATATTCCTGATATTTGGCAGTCGATTAATAATATCATCCGGACAGCGCTCTGCCATGGGGGGGTCGATCTCCCTGATTACGCAGTATGCGTCGTCGTCCAGCGCGTGTACCGCTCCGGAAGCGACGTCGATAACGATATTCTGTCCGAGCAGAGAATAGTGGTGTATCATTGCAAGCGATCCTTTATTAATGAAGAATTTATTTTGAGTTCGTCAATGTCAAGAAAAAACCCCTAAATAGTAAGCAAAGTCTGCTTATCTGTTTAGGGATGTGAGCTGTAAGCCAAAACTTATTTGTCTTTATTCTCGCATTTTTGATTGGCGACCGTACATGAGGTTTTGCAGGCGGACTGGCATGACGTCTGGCACTCGCCGCATCCGCCCTTTTCAGCGCTCTGCTTAAGGGTTGCGGAATTGATTGTCTTGATATGATTCATCGTATCCTCCGAAAATGTCGAATATTGCGTGCCTGCGCGATTCAACCGGCAGTCTGATAAACCCTTTGCACGGTGACAATGAGACAATCGGCATAAATCGAGATGCACACTGATTATTTATATCACACCGGAGGAAATATTTCAACTATTTTGAGATCATCTGTGTCTTTTTTTAGTAAGCGTTGCTTTCAGTACTCCGGCGAGAGCTCCGCCGCCGACAGTTCCGAGCAGGAGGCCAATCCCGTTTTGCGGCATCACTCTGAAATAGAAAATGAGTCCGATCAGAATAAACAGTACAAACAGCGCGAGACCCGTGATCGCTCCGATCAGCAGCGGCTGATGTTTGATCTTTTTTATCGCTAGCAGCGCTCCGGTAAACGCGCCGACCAGGCACGCGCAGATGGCGACGATTGAGGTGCTCTCGGGGCTGATTATTCCCCAAATGACAGCGGCAGACGCAGCGAGCAGGATCATCAGGCTCACGGCAAGCGCAAACAGGGACCCGATTATTACGCTGATTATTACCGGCTTGATTTCAAAATGCGATTTTTCCTCAGCTGAACGCATAATACACCCTCCAAGCGAATTGATTTGATAAATCATATTCACAGGGAGGGTGTAATAGTACAAGTTAATAATATATTTTGGACAAAGACCGCTTATTTCGCGTCGGGCGCTTGGCCGCCGGATCCTTTTGCGGATATAGCCCACCTCGTAAACTTCAGCCGAACCTTGTCGGCGCCGGTCTCGATGGTGATCTCATCGTCCTTAATAGCTATTATTTTCCCGATAACCCCGCCGATCGTCGTGATTTCATCTCCAACCATGAGCTCCTGGCGCATTTTGGCAACCGCTTTTTTGCGCTTGCTTTCAGGTCTGATCAGGATAAAGTAAAAGATGACGATGATCGCGATAAAGGGTAAGAATTGCATGACAGTTCCCCACATATCACCGCCGGCTGCGGGGGCTGCTCCTCCAGCGGCTGGGGCTGTCAAGAATAATCCTAGCATTCGAAATCCTCCCAAAGTAATACTGTGTCAACGGACATTATAAGCAATAGAAGAAAATAATGCAAGTCTAATTTGCAATATCTTTCCAAAAATATTAAAAGAAACTTAAAAACCAGTTGGAAATATCAGTGTGAACAATAAAAAACAAATAATTAGATCCTGCGATCCAGAACTGACGAGTGTTCGTTCCGGAACGAATCAAACCGATCCTCTTCTATGGCTGTCCTGATTTCGCGCATAAGATTATTGTAAAACCATAAATTGTGGATTACCGCAAGCCGCATCGCGAGCATTTCCTCGCACTTGAACAAATGCCTGAGATACGCTCTGGAAAAGTTTGCGCACACATGGCAGCCGCACTTGCCGTCAATCGGATTCTGATTCAGCGTGTACTTTTCATTTTTGAGATTTATTCTCCCTTGCCAGGTGTAAAGATGAGCGTGCCGCGCGTTTCTTGCCGGCATGACGCAGTCAAAGAAGTCGACGCCGCGGGAAACGCACTCGATGATATTGACCGGAGTGCCGACGCCCATCAGATAGCGCGGACGGTCGGGTGGCATATGCGGCTCGACGGCGTCGATGATAGCGTACATTTCACCGGCAGTTTCGCCGACGGCAAGTCCGCCAATCGCGTATCCCGGCAGCTCCAGCCTCGCGATTTCACGCATATGCTTTACGCGCAAATCCTCGAAAACGCCGCCCTGATTGATGCCGAACAGCACCTGGCCGGGGTTGATGGCATCTGGGGCGGATACTTGCGTCCGCAGCTCCTGGTCGCACCTTTTCAGCCATCTGGTCGTCCGGTCGCAGGATACCCTGACATATTCATACGGCGACGGATTCTCGACGCATTCGTCCAAGGCCATGGCGATATCCGAGCCGAGGTACGCCTGAATGCGGATGCTGTCCTCGGGCGACATTTCGATTTTGCGGCCGTCGATGTGAGAGGCAAAGACGACCTGTTCTTCAGTGATTTTTCGGCGTGAGGCTAATGAGAAAACCTGAAAGCCCCCGCTGTCCGTCAGCATCGGGCCGTCCCAGCGCATAAACCGGTGCAGCCCGCCCATCGCTTTAACGACCTTTTCACCCGGGCGCAGGTGCAGATGATAGGTGTTTGAAAGCTCTACCTGACAGCCAATTTCCTTTAGATCGAAAGCCGACAGTCCGCCTTTGATCGCGCCCTGCGTGCCGACATTCATAAAGACTGGAGTCTGGATTTCGCCGTGCGGCGTTTTGAACACTCCGCGCCGTGCTTTGCCGGATTTATTAAGTAGCTTAAATATGATTATCCCTCGTTCAGTATATCAGCATGGCGTCGCCAAAGCTGAAAAACCTGTATTTTTGCGCGATCGCCTCAGCGTAGGCCGCAAGAACGTTTTCGCGCCCTGCCATAGCGGAGATCAGCATGATCAGCGTGCTCTCGGGTAGGTGGAAATTGGTCAGCAGCGCGTCGGTCTGGCGGAAGCTGTATCCGGGGTAGATGAAAATATCGTTCCAGACGGAGCCTGATTGCAGCCTGCCGTCATTGCCGGTCATATATTCAAGGGTGCGGCACGACGTGGTTCCGACAGCGACCACGCGTCCGCCGTTTTCCCTCGCGGCGTTGACAGCGTCGGCTGTTGCTTCGGGCACAATGCAGAATTCGCTGTGCATCGTGTGGTCGCGGATATCGTTAACCTTTACCGGCCGAAAGGTGCCGAGGCCGACATGCAGAGTAAGAAAGCGGACGTCGACTCCCCTGTCCCGGATTCGCTCGAGCGTCTGCTCGGTAAAGTGAAGCCCGGCTGTCGGCGCCGCCGCCGAGCCCGGCGGTTTGCTGTAGACTGTCTGGTAACGCTCCGGATTGTCCAGCCTTTTTGTTATATAAGGAGGCAGCGGCATTTGCCCGAGCCGCTCCAGAGTTTCAAGAAAAATTCCGGAGTAGTCGAAACGGACGAGGCGGTTGCCATCCTCCTTGACATGTTCCACGGAGGCGGTGAGCTCACCGCCTCCGAATTCAATGCGGGCGTTTTCGCGCAGTCGGCGTCCTGGCTTGACCAGACACTCCCACAGCCCGTTTTCGCGCTCTGTGAGCAATATCAGCTCGACAGCGCCGCCTGTGCCGGGTCGGTTACCTATCAGCCGCGCGGGAATGACCCTGGAATCGTTAAGGACCAGACAGTCGCCCGCTCTCAGCAGCTCCGGAAGGTCGGAAAATATGCGATGGCCGACCGCTCCCGAGTTTTTGTCCAGCGTCAGCAGTCTGGAGGAGTCCCGCTTTTCGAGCGCGGTCTGGGCGATCAGCTCTGGCGGCAGATCGAAATAGAAATCGCGTTTATCCAATTAATCACGCCTTAATATCATCCATACGCATGGAATAAAAAGCAATTATTCCTTCGAAAATTTGCCTTGCACTTCGAAAAAAACACTTGCAAATACAGCTTTTCTTATCCATGAATACGGGTTCTTAAAAATATAATGTTACAGCAGATATATTTTATCCGTTAGTCACTGTGTCAAAGTAATGCCCTTGAAGTAGTATTTTAGTATCTCGTCAAATTTGTATCCCTTTTCTACCATTCCGCGCGAGCCCCATTGACTGAGACCGACATTGTGTCCCCAACCGCGCCCGTCAACGACGAAGACCGTGCCGCTGCCGTTTGACGAGTCGGTGCCTGCTTTAGTCTGCGCTGATCCGCCCGAAGCGCCGGACGACGACAATACCGAAAGCGGTTGGTCGGATATTCGCTTGACATTGCCCGAACCGTCAATCGCATACCGCTCACCGGGGGCGGCGGAGACGCCTTTTGAGCTCTTGACGTATACGTCGGATGAAAGAGCCGACGAAGCGCCGGAGGAAATCGGGGCTGACGGCGCGCTGCCCTTCGGATACACCTTGAACCGCTGGCTGTTGACGGTAATTCCCTCAATGACGCCGTTCAGGATAGTCCTGCACCGCTCGCGCTCAAAGACGATGCGCTTTCCGCTTGAATCGACAAAGACGATGCGCAGGACGTTGCCCGCGTCAGTGTATTTCTCGACAAAGAAATCGACAATACCGCTGTTTGGGTAGCCCTTACCGGTCAGAATGCTGGTGAGCTGATCGGTAGAAACCTCGAACTGCCACAGGCCGTTATTTGCAACAGTTAAAGTCTCAAATGGGTCGGAAACAGGCTGTAGGTACGGGACGTCGGTTCCCCAAACATTGAGAGAACTCTCGGTTGAACCGCCGTTTGTCGAATGGTAAACGGTGTTCGCAGGCTGGCCGCTATAGAAAACGAAATAACCCGCGGTATCCGAGACCGCCTGATCGGTCTTGTCGGTCGCTAGATTCAGTCCTTTATAAACCTGGCAGTCAATGGTGGTACATACGTTGAATCCGTCGGCTTTGTGCTTGCTCCAGTTTGCAAGAGCGAAAGTTTTGGCGCAGACCGCTTCGACTTTCAGACATTCCAGCGGCCATGACGTGCTGAGCTCATACGGAACCACGCCGCGGGCGTATTCCTGCACGCTGAGCAGGTTGATTACGCTAATATTTTTTCCGTCCTTGCGGGAATACTCAAACCCGCCGCCGTATTTATAGCCCCGGCACCAGGTCACTGGCCGGTCGGAATCACTTGCTGACGGCATTATACCCAACTTGCCGTCGCTTCCGGCGTCGAACTCAAAAAGAATTTCTCCTGTTTCGGTGTCGACCACGGTATAGCTGCTTTTGCCCTCGCCGACAATATTGCCCTGGACGGACAATGATGTAGCTTCGGATTGCGCGGTTTCAGCGGACGAAAAGTGCTCGATACGAACACGGAAGCTTCCTGAAACATATGCTGGGAATGCGGGAATCGACCGGGATTTATATGTATCAGCAGCCGCGAGCGCGTCTTCATAAGTAGAAAACGAATTCGGCAGTTCGATATGGTATGCGCCGACTTTAACCGGTGACGATGTGCCCTCTATGTAGTTGCCGCCCGAGAGGCACATGTTGCTGTCCATCAGAACGGAAATCTTGGTGTTGCCGACAAATCCGAGCTTTATAAATGTGCCGGAAGCGTCGAAGTAGCCCAGGCGGTATCCCGAACCAGTACTGTTTTGGAGGTTGGCGCCGGGCAGCGCTGTCGATCCGAAGAAGAGTCCGACACGGATGATTCTGTTGGAATAGTCCTCGGCGAGAGCCGGAGAAACCGTGATGACAATGCAAAAAGCAACAATTACGGATATCAGGCGATGCAACAATTTTGGCATATTTATATCCTCAAAAAAATTTATTATTCGATTGACAAGTGAAAATCCAAATGTTATCATAGCACTAAAGTTAATAACAAGCAGATAGAGGCGCGGTGCTCAAAAGTAGCGCAGTGAGAATACGGTAAGTTCAATGAGCTGTCGTTAAAGGGAGAATCGCCGAAGGTGGAGTCATTACCGGGTGGCTTTGGCCTGGACGTCGGGTTAACAGCCCGTCGGCTGTCATCAATTATGATGGAGAGCTGTCTGATTTTGTGTGAATGCGCGTGTCTTTACCACGACATTATATTACATTATCAGCCGGTTTTTCAACCGGCAATTTTTTTTTCACAGGAGGAAAACATATGAAACGATTCAAAGTTGGAGTAATCGGCGCAACGGGAATGGTCGGGCAGCGCTTTATCAGCCTGCTGGAAAACCATCCGTGGTTCGAGGTAACGGCACTCGCCGCAAGTGAACGGTCCCATGGTAAACAGTATTCGGAAGCCGTAGACGGACGCTGGTCGATGAAAACCCCCATTCCAGAAAGAATTTCAAAGATGCGTGTAATAGAAGCTGTTAAGAACGCTGAAAGCATCGCTATGAGCGTAGATTTTGTTTTCTCCGCGGTGGATATGCCCAAAGATCAGACCGCCGCGCTTGAGAATATATACGCAGCCTATGAGTGCCCGGTGGTGTCAAACAACAGCGCGCACAGGTTTACGTCCGACGTGCCGATGGTCATCCCCGAAGTTAATCCGGAGCACATCAGGATCATCGACAGCTATCGCAGCCGAAAGGGTATCGAACGCGGCTTTGTAGCGGTGAAATCTAACTGCTCGATTCAGAGCTATGTCCCCGCCCTTCATCCCCTCCGTGAGTTTGGGCTGAAAGACGTCGCTGTTTGCACGTATCAGGCTATCTCAGGCGCCGGGAAGACCTTTGAGACCTGGCCGGAGATGGTTGACAACGTTATTCCCTATATCGGCGGAGAGGAAGAAAAATCAGAGCAGGAGCCTCTCAAAGTTTGGGGAGAGATCTCCAGCGGAGCAATCGTGCCCGCCGAAACTCCCAAGATTTCTGCGCAGTGTATACGGGTGCCGGTCAGCGACGGGCACATGGCAGCCGTTTTCGCATCGTTTGAGAAAAAGCCGTCGCTGGATCAGATACTAGAGCGCTGGGACAAATTTGTCGGCCGTCCACAGGAGCTTGACCTGCCGTCAGCTCCGAAGAAGTTTATCAAGTACTTTACCGAGGATAACCGTCCCCAGACCGCGCTTGAACGCGATCTCGAGAATGGAATGGGCATTTCCGTTGGTCGTTTACGTGAAGATAAGATATTTGACGTTAAATTCGTGAGTCTCTCGCACAATACGGTTCGGGGCGCTGCCGGCGGCGCAATCCTGCTCGCGGAGCTTCTCTGCGCCGAGGGATACATTGATCGATAAAGGCAGTGCGAACCAAATAAATATGGAGGTATTATCATGAAAAACCCGGTGTTTTCTGGCTCCGGCGTTGCGATTGTGACGCCATTCAAAGATGATTTCGTGAATTTCGATAAGCTCGGAGAACTTATTGAGACACAAATTGCAAATGGAACCGACGCAATTATCGCATGCGGTACAACTGGTGAAGCGTCGACCCAATCAATCCCCGAGCATCTCGCGACAATTGAATACTGCGTCAAGCGTGCCGCCGGCCGCGTACCGGTAATTGCCGGAACGGGATCAAACGATACCGTCCACGCGCTGATGATGTCGCAAAACGCTGAAAAGTCCGGCGCGGACGCCCTGCTGATGGTGACTCCCTATTACAACAAGACCTCGCAGGCCGGCCTTGTCAAGCATTACTTACACGTCGCTGACAGAGTGAACATACCGATAATATTATATAATGTGCCCTCCCGAACCGGACTCTCGTTCACTGCCGATACGTACCTGGAGCTTTCCAAGCACCCGAATATCAACGGAGTTAAGGAAGCGTCGGGCAATATCACACTTGTCGCGCAGACGCGCGCGGTTTGTCCGGAGGATTTCTACATCTGGTCGGGCAATGACGATCAGATCGTTCCGCTCATGTCGCTGGGAGCACGCGGTGTAATTTCCGTCGCGGCGAACGTTGTGCCGCATGAGGTTGCAGACATCGCCCATCTGTGGCTGGAGGGCAAGCACACCGAGTCGGCGGAATTGCAGATCAAGATGTTCGATTTAATGAACGCTCTGTTTTTGGAAGTAAATCCCATCCCCGTCAAAACAGCGATGAACATGATGGGCATGGGTGTCGGCCCGCTCCGTATGCCGCTTTGCGAGATGTCGCCCGCCAATGCTTCTAAAATGAAAGCCGCGATGCAGAGAGCGGGACTGGCCGTGGTCGAGGGCTGAAATCCGCCGTCCTGCCAGTGAGAATTAATGGATGAGCGATGAAGTTTTGCGATCGCAGCAACAATTGAGGAAGTGAGCTAATGATAAAAATAATGCTGTCCGGCTGCAACGGGCGTATGGGTCAGGTAGTTACAAGACTGTGCGCAGACTCCGACCTGTATAAAATTGTTGCCGGAATTGACAGCCATACCGTTAAGCTGAACGACTACCCGGTTTATGCCGATCCGCTTGAGTTTACCGGCAAGCCGGACGTGATAATCGATTTTTCCAAGCCGGAAGCGCTGCCGGGTCTCGCGGGATTCGCGGTCAAAAACAAAGTGCCGCTGGTAATCGCCGCGACCGGTCACGACGCCGAGCATGAAAAACTTATTGCCAAAGCGGCGGTTGATATCCCGGTATTTAAATCCGCCAACATGTCGCTGGGCATCAATCTGATTTCCGCGCTGGTCAAAAAAGCGGCGGCAATTCTCGGTGACGGCTTTGAAGTCGAGATCATCGAGCGCCACCACAACCAAAAAGTTGACGCGCCGAGCGGCACCGCGATCATGCTCTATAATTCGGTTGCGTCCGCGCTGCCGTATCAGGCCGAGCAGGTATACGACCGCCATGACGTGAGGCAAAAACGCGGAAAACGGGAAATCGGACTACACGCGGTTCGGGGCGGAACTATCGTCGGAGAGCATGAGGTAATGTTTGCGGGTCATGACGAGATCATCCAGATATCACATTCGGCGCGATCGCGCGAAGTTTTCGCGGCTGGTGCACTGAAGGCGGCAAGTTTCGTAATGACCGTCAAAGAGCCCGGGTTTTACGACATGAATTCGCTGGTCGAGACGCTGTAGTATGATAAAAGCTAAGGACTCAAGGGGAAACGGCTCCCTTTGAGTCCTTTATTATTCTGTTTTGGATTCTCAGCCGATTTTGGCGCGGTGGAAAACCTTTTTCCCTTTTTTGATGATAATGCCTTCGCCAGCAAGGGCGTCCGCTGAGATAAAATACGCGAAATCGGAGACTTTGGTTCCGTCTATTTCAACGCCGCCCTGAGTAATGAGCCGCCGAGCCTCGCCTTTTGACGGGCAGAGTCCGCATTTGACCATCAGGTCGGGCAGCGCGATTTGCCTATCGGCTAAATCCGATGATTCAAGCGTAGTTTCGGGCATTTCGCCGGACGCGCCGGTGGAAAACAGCGCGTGCGCCGAGGTCTGCGCGGCTTCAGCTTCGGGTTTGCCGTGCACCATTGAAGTCAGCTCATAAGCCAGCGCTTCTTTGGCTGAGTTGAGCTCGCTGCCCTCCAGTTTTGCGTATTCCGCGATTCTGTCCAGCGGAATAAAGGTCAGCATCTTCATAAAACGAATGACATCCGCGTCGTTTACATTGCGCCAGTACTGATAGAACTCAAACGGCGAAGTCTTTGCGGCATCCAGCCAGACCGCGCCCGACGTGGTTTTGCCCATCTTGTTGCCCTCTGAATTCAGCAGCAGAGTATAGGTCAGAGCGTAGGCTTCTTTGCTGGTTTTGCGCCTAATAAGATCCGCGCCCATAAGAATGTTGGACCATTGGTCGTCGCCGCCCATCTGAAGCGTGCAGCCGTATTTTTCGTTAAGCACCAGGAAGTCGTAGCTTTGCATCAGCATGTAGTTGAACTCAATAAACGAGAGTCCCTTTTCCAGACGGCTCTTAAAGCACTCGGCGGCGAGCATCCGGTTTACCGAAAAGTGCACTCCGATGTCACGCAGGAAATCAATGTAATTCAGGTTGCACAGCCAGTTGGCATTATTGTCAACGATAGCCTTGCCCTCACTGAGATCGACCATGATTCCAAACTGCTTCACGAAATTCTCGCCGTACCGGATGATGTCGTCCTTGGACAGCATTTTGCGCATGTCGGTCCGTCCTGACGGATCGCCAACCATTGTGGTTCCCCCGCCGACCAGCAGGATTGGCAGGTTGCCCGCTTTTTGAAGATGACGGATAACGGTGAGCATCAGGAAGTGACCCGCGTGCAGACTGTCGGCAGTTGCGTCAAAGCCCACGTAAAAGACGGCTTTACCGGAGTTTACAAGATCACGGACGCCCTCCTCATCAGAAGTTTGCGCGATTAGTCCTCGTTCTTTTAGTTCGTCAAAAACTGTCATATAACCCCTCGATCATTATTATCAAAAGCTTGTCCCGAAATAAGCTCCCGGGCGCTAAGCCTTGTATTCTCAGTTATGGTGCTGCCGCCGATCAGTCTTGCGATCTCGTCCACCCTTCCGTCAAAACTCAGAAGGTCAACGCAGGTGGTCGTTCGTTCGCCGGAGTCCGACTTATGTATCCTAAAGTGAGTTCCGGCGGAGGCCGCGATTTGCGGGAGATGCGTCACGCAAAGAACCTGTTTGATTTCGGCGACCTGGGCCAGCTTGATTCCGACCTTGAGCGCCGCCCTGCCGCTGACGCCGGCGTCTACCTCGTCAAAGACCAGCGTGGCCACACTGTCCCCCATTGCCAGAACGTTTTTCATGGCCAGCATAACGCGGGCAAGTTCTCCGCCGGACGCAACCTTGGCAAGAGGCTTCAGCGGTTCCCCCGAATTGGTGGAAATGAGGAATTTGACCTCATCAATTCCGTTTGGGCTGAGTCTTTGCGAGTTGTTCTCCATATACCTGCCCATAGCGACCGAAAAACTTACCTTGCCCATGTCCAGCTGCGAAAGCTCGTCGAGAATCCGGGCTTCAAGCTCTTTCGCCGACTCGGCGCGGCGTCTGGATAGTTTCGCGGCTGACGCGACCGTTTTCTTATGCAGATGCTCCAGGTCAGCGCGCAGTTTCGCGTATTTTTCGTCGGCAAATTCAATTTTGTCCAGCTCGTCTTTGTAATTTTGGCAGAGATCAAGGATTCCGTCGGCGGCGCACCCGTATTTGCGGCACAAGCGGTTAATCAGATCGACTCTGCCGGTTAGCTCTTCGAGCTCGTCGGGAGAGTATTCCAGATCATCCAAAAACGAGCGGATATCGGACGCCGCATCCTCGGCTGAGTATATCAGTTCCTGAACGCGCGAGCGTACATCCTCATATTGATCGGACAGGGACGCCGCGGCACCCAGCGCATTTTCCGCTGTGGCCAGTTCGGAGCAGATCCCGTCGTTTTCCTGGTCGCCAAAGAGAAGGGCGTAAGCGGTTTCAAGACTGCCGGTCAGCTTTTCGGAGTTGCGCAGGATTGAAAGACGCGTCTCAAGCGCTTCCAGCTCGCCAGGTTCAATACGGGCGCTTTCAATCTCGTCAATGCGGGACTTCAGACTTTCGACGCGCTGATCCTTTTCCTTTGAGTCCTGTTTCAGCGCTTCCAACTCTTTTCTGATGGCAAGCAGTGCGCGGTAGTGCTCCCGGTAATCGGTCAGCAGCTCCGCTGTATTGCCAAAACTGTCGAGGTAACCGAGATGGGAGGATTCGTTGAGAAGCAGTTGGCTGTCGTGCTGGCCGTGAATATTAACGAGGAGCGACCCGATACTTCTGAGCAGCATGACCGTTATCGGTTTGCCGTTGATTCGGCATAAATTGCGGCCGTCGGAGTGTATTTCCCGCGAAATCAGCAGTTCGTCATCTGTGGCCGTTCCGGCTCCGTTATTAGACAGCCACTGGCGGACTGAATCGGAAAGCGGAGAAAACATCGCGCTGACAACCGCGGCATCGGTGCCGGAGCGGATAATATCCCTCGAAGTGCGTTCGCCCAGAGCGGCATTCAAGGCGTCGATAAGTATGGATTTGCCCGCGCCGGTCTCGCCGGTCAGAATATTCAGTCCGGCGCCAAACGAGATATCGGCGCGCTCGATAACGGCTATATTCTCAATATGAAGTAGAGTAAGCATTTTGAACCTCGCGGTAAATATTATCGCGCGAGCATATTGGAGATTTCACGCAGGAATTCGCTTGCGGCGTTTGTGTCGCGCATTATCAGCATGCCGGTGTCGTCGCCCGCGATGGTGCCCACGATCTCGACGACATGCATCGAATCGAGGGCGGAACACGCGGCGGAAGCCAAGCCCGGCAGCGTCTTGATAACAATGATGTTTTGCGCGCTGTCGACGCTGACAATACTCTCACGGAATATCGTCCGGAGCCGGACCGAGAAATTGCTGTCGGCCTCGCCCGATATGCTGATCGAATACTTGTAAGTCCCCTTTTCAGTGAGGACTTTGACCAGCCTGAGCTCCTTAATGTCACGTGAGATTGTCGCCTGGGTGGTGACATATCCGGAATTTTTGAGCAGTTCGGCTAGCTCTTCCTGTGTTTCGACAGTATGAGTGTCGATAATTTCCAGTATTTTCGATTGTCGCTGAAACTTCATGGTTACCTCCGGCAGATACGCCCCGCTTCTGCTAAAACATCATACTCGACAGTTTTCGGGTTAGTATATCGTAAAAACTGTTATCCTTTGTGCGAAGGAAACAGGTTACCCTGTCCGATTTTTTTATGTTAATTATGTCCTGGTTTTCGACATGTACACTGTCGTCCCCGTCTACCGTCAGGAAAATCTCGCCAGACTGCGAGAATGGCCTTACGGTGATTTTCCTGTCGCCGTTGAGGATAAACGAGCGGTCATACAGCCCGTGCGGGCAGATCGGGGTCATTATCGTATTATTGACCCAGGGTTCGACTATCGGCCCGCCTGCCGCCATTGAGTATGCGGTAGAGCCGGTTGGCGTGGCAAAAATTACTCCGTCGCCGCGTATGCACATGGAACCCGTGGGCTCAACGCTAACGTCAAGCTGAATAATGCGTGAGATCGGCCCGGTGCTGAGTACCGCGTCATTTAGCGCAAAAGATGAGAAAACCGTTTCACCGTTACGGACGACGGATACATCCAGCATCATCCGTTTGTCAAGCGAATAATCGCCGGACAGAATCTGGTCAAACAGCGAAAACTCGTCCAGTTCCAATTCGGCAAGGAAGCCGATTTTCCCCACGTTGACCGCGATGATCGGCGTGCTATGAACGGCGCACAGCCGGGATGCCTTCAGGATGGTGCCGTCACCGCCGAGCGTAACGACGGCATCCATGCGCGACATGTCATCAACGCCGGCATAGCGGACGAAATGGGGCAGATGCGGCAACAGCTCTTTGTCGTTGGCATATACTCTGACGTTTTTCGAGTGGAGCAGTTCGGCTATCTCTTTCGTCGCGGCGAGACCGATGTCCCGGGACGGGTTTGCGAAAAGCATGACGTCAGTCAAGGGAACGCTCCTCCTCCGCTGCAATTAAATAAGCGAGATATTCAACGTTGCCGCCTGTGCCGGTGATGGGAGAGTCAATTATCCCGTTAAAAGAAAACCCGGCGTCAGGCGCGTCAAGGCTGAATTGCTCTAGAATCCTACGGCGCACCGATTCGTCACGGACTATCCCGTTTTTGCCGATGCCCGCCCTGCCGGCTTCAAACTGAGGCTTGACAAGGCAGATGACGGGAACGCCGGAGTCGAGCAGACGGCGCAATGGCCGCAAAACCAGCGAAAGCGAAATGAACGAGACGTCCACCGCGACAAATTGGGGGGCAAACGGCAGACTGCCCGGAGTCAGGTCACGGATGTCCGCGCTTTCCATCGAGATTACCCTGTTATTGGATTTGAGTGAAGGCGCCAGCTGGTCATGGCCGACGTCGATTGCCAGCACCTTGCAAGCGCCGCGCTCCAGCATACATTCGGTAAAACCGCCGGTCGAAGCGCCGACATCCATAGCGGAAACGTCCGTTAAATCGATGCCAAAATGATCGAGAGCGTGGCGCAGTTTATAATATCCGCGCCCGACATGTTTTTCGCATTCGGGCGAGATCGTTATCTCATCAGCCGGGGAGACTTTAGCTCCGGGTTTAGTCGCGGTTCGGCTGTTAACCGACACATAGCCCGAGGCAATCGCGTTTTGAGCCTTTTGGCGGCTGTCGAAGTATCCCGATTCAAAAAGCAGGACGTCCAGCCTGCGTAAATCATGCATACGGCGCACTTTCGACTATAGAGAGATTTGGTCTCAGCATGTTGTGCAAGGCTGAGGAGATAGTCGAGGCGTCAAGCCCGAACTTGCATTGAAGCTGACTGACCGTACCGTGCGGAACAAACGTGCTTCCGATATTAAAGAGCTTTATTCCGGCGGCGAGCCCGTTCTGGGCGACTGTTGAAGCCAGCCGTTCGCCGACCGACCCGGAAAGGACGCAATCTTCGATGACTGCCAGGTTTCTTGTTTTCCTGAGTGAGGCGAGAACTATATCCGCCTGGAGCGGCGAAATTCCGCCGAGCTTTAGTACCTCGGCGGAAATACCCTTGGAGGCAAGTATTTTGTGCGCCTCAAGAGCGTTATTTATCAAGGTGCCGTAAGAAACGATAGTGATGTCGCGGCCGGAGCGGACGACTGCCGTCTGGGTGCTGGGGTTATTATCCCGGTACGCACCCTCACCGCCGCGCGGGAACCGGATTGCGACTGGCCCGGTTAAATCCAGTACCGCGTACTCGAGCATTGTCCTGAGTTCGGCAAAGCTTGCCGGGCACAGTACCTGCATCCCTGGGATCTGACAAAGGAAACCGACGTCGAACACCCCGTGATGTGTCTCGCCGTCCTCTCCCGTGATACCAGCTCTGTCAACTGCAAACACAACGTGCTGTCCGGGCAGGGCAACGTCGTGGATCAGCATGTCATAAGCGCGCTGCAAAAAGGTGGAGTAAATGGCGCAGACCGGGACGAGTCCCTGCTTGGCCATGCCGCCGGCCATCGCGACGGCGTGCTCCTCCGCGATTCCCACGTCGAAAAACCGCTCGGGGAACTGCTGAGAAAACTTGTCGAGTCCTGTGCCGGACTGCATAGCGGCCGTCAGCGCGCAAACACGGTCATTCTTGCCGGCGAGTTCGACAAGCGCGTCGCCGAAAACCGATGAAAACGTTGGTACACTGGCCGAAACCGAACGGCCCGACGCGATATCAAACTTTGCGACGCCATGGTATTGAGGCGGATCGTCCTCGGAATATTTATATCCCTTGCCCTTTGTCGTGTTAAGGTGGATAAGCGTTGGCTTGCGCATATCCCTGGCCATTTCAAGCAAGCGGCAGATCTCGCGAATATTATGCCCGTCGCAGGGGCCGAGATAAGAGAAGCCCATACTCTCGAAAAATCCGCCGGGCAAGAGCGCGTCCTTGACAGCGGTTTTAACATTGTGGGAAAAACGGTAAAATGACCGGCCGCCGGGCAGTCTGCCTAGAATTCTCCGGTATGTGTTCTTGGCTCTCAGATAGTTCGGCTTGGTGCGAAGGTAAGCCAGATGACGCGATAGTCCACCGACGTTTTGAGTGATTGACATGCCGTTGTCGTTAAGGATGACGATGAGCGGCAAGCCACACTGCCCAGCGTCGTTTAGCGCCTCGTAAGCCAGTCCGCCGGTGAGAGCGCCGTCTCCAAGCATGGCGATAACGCTGTAGGCATGGTTGAGCAGCGTGCGCGATCTTGCCATACCCAGCGCGACTGAAACGGCGGTTGAAGCGTGACCCGCGACAAACGCGTCATGTACACTCTCGTCGGGCTTTGGGAAACCGGATATCCCGCCAAGCGTACGAAGCGTATTAAAGCGGTCGCGCCGTCCGGTAAGGATTTTATGGACATAGCACTGGTGCCCGACGTCAAATATCAGCCGGTCATAGGCGGTGTCAAAGACGCGGTGTATCGCGACTGTAAGTTCGACGGCACCGAGATTGGAAGCAAGATGACCGCCGGTCTTCGAGATATTCTCTATCAAGAAAGACCTCAATTCCCCGCTAAGGGCATCCAATTCCCCGAAGCTTAGGTTTTTGAGGTCCTTATAGGTTGTCAAATTCTGCAAAATACTCATAGCACATACCTATAACCGGGGAAAGAATCATTTACGGCGCCGGGGGTTCATCCTTCGGAAGAGGTGCAGCACCCGCCCGCACATATAGATGATTTGGGTGTTGCGGTTGAGCGCCAGACTCTTGCCTGCCGCCTTCCCGCCAACGGTGAGACCGGCGACGATGCCGGAAAAAACGAGTTGCAGCGCGATATTGTTGAGAGAAAGGTCGGATGCCAGCCGCGTGACGATGACTGCGCTGGTCGTACCGCTGATTATCCCCGAAATATCGCCGACGACGTCGTTGCAGAAGCACGAAACCTTGTCGGCTCTGCGAATGAGTATCAGGGCCTCCATAGAGCCGGTAACCTTGCGCGATGCCATCGAATGAAACGGGGCCTCGGTAGCGGAAGCCGCCGCAATGCCGACAATATCAAACCCGACTCCGACAGCAATAAAAAGGACTAGAATCATAAAAGCGAGAAAATAGCTGACCGAGCCCAGCGAAATCGAGGACAGATATGTCAGGAGTATAGACAAACCGCAAGAGGTAAAGGTCAAAAGCAAAACCCATCGGATATCGACTTTTTTTGAAGTAACCGCCGATGCTTTTAGTTTATGCTTGTGGTGCTTGTTTATATCTTTATTATTTTGTAAAAACGGGTCGTCTTTCACTCAAATCCCTCGAAAACTGTCATTCGCATAATTGAACGTGGCGGCAAACAGAGTAAATCTTACGGCTTAGGTTCGGTTGGCTTTCCCCGGCGCGTGCCCCTTGTCGCCAATCGGGTGGTTTCCCATTAAACACGCCGCCGCATCGTTACCGGATGCGATACCGAATTACCACTTAGTCCGCACTGCAATCCTTTGTCTGCCCCCGAGAAATCTCAAGACAGCCTAGGTGTTTTCCACAACAGGCAAACCGTATCTTAGCCTCTTTTGCAGATATGGTTTCAAGGCGGTGACAACAGAGCGTTGGCCGTTGCTCTGAGGTCTGATTCCCTATCCGCCATAGCCACTCAAGGCAGGCTACTCTGCACACAGCACAAAATGTACCGCAATGCAGGTTTACACCCATTTCGTACGGGGTCAGCGGCAATCAGCGCGCAGCGCCCGCACAAGTATGGGTCTCCACGGTAAAGGGGTCGGTACCGCATGCCATTGCGGAGCGCCCCTGAACCTTAACCCCCAGCACCCACCCTAAACTGGGCGTATAAAGCAAGCACCAGGGACTTCATCGATGTGCCCTTAAACGGATTTTTAGGCCCGTCTTCAGACACGGCAGCTCTGACTAGGATACTGCGCCACTATTATGCATCTATAAATTCTACCACAAACGCGGGTCGATATCAAGCAGTATATCTTTACAAAAAGCAATTACAAAAAGTCCTCAGAACAGAAACGCGATGATAGCGCCCAGTGCCGAACCGGCAAGCACCTCGAGCGGGGTATGTCCGAGCAGCTCCTTTAGCTGGCGGCCGACGACGTTAGGCGTTGATTCTCCCCAGTGCGCCATCATGAAGTTTAGGATTTTTGCCTGTTCTCCCGCCGCTCTCCTGACGTTGGAAGCGTCGTACATAACGATTACCGCGAAGGCTGCCGAGATGGCGAATTCCGGAGAGTCAATACGGCAATAGCGCCCCACCGACACCGCAAGCGCTGTGACCAGCGCCGAATGTGAGCTGGGCATTCCTCCGCCGCCGAACAGTCTGTGCAAATCAAATCTTTTTTCCCTAATCAGCACGATGATCGCTTTGAGAATTTGCGCCGTGACAAAGGAGACCAATGTTGCTACAAGAATTTTGTTTCTAAATATTGACTCAAAAAACTCTATCAAAAAATAATCTTACCTTTCTCTATGCGCAAGCTTGTCGGCAAACCATGTCAGAAAGCCGCTGCCTTCAATGCCGGACAAACTGTTTTTGGCGTCCTCGGTGAGGCTAGCAATATAACTCGAACATTTTTCTATACCCATAATTTTGACAAATGTGAGCTTATCGCACACTTCGGCGTCGTCAGCCGGATCGGCTGAGTCCGGATTGTCGCTGTCGGCGTCCATGATGTCGTCGCGAATCTGGAACGCGAGACCGAGCTTTTGAGAATACGAATGGGCGACCGACAGCTGGTCGACGTCCGCGCCGGCCAGAATGCAGCCCGCCTGGGACGCCGCGCAGATCAGGGAGCCGGTTTTGAGATTGTGGATCTCGGTAACGGCATCGAGCGGAAGTGCGTCGCACTCGCTGTCGATATCCAGCATCTGCCCGCCTACCATACCAAACGCACCTGCGGCCCACGCGATGCAATGGGCGGCTTTTATGACCTTCATTGGATCAATGCCCTCGATATTGTCAGGATCGAGCATGGTTTCGAAAGCCGCTGTCAACAGAGTATCGCCCGCGAGAACGGCCGTCGCCTCACCAAAGATTTTATGGTTGGTGGGGCGTCCGCGCCGGAGGTCGTCGTCGTCCATGCTGGGTAAGTCGTCGTGTATAAGCGAATAGGTGTGAATCATTTCAATAGCGCAGGCGAACGGGAGCGCCTTTTCGATATCCCCGCCAAAGAGCCTGCAAAACTCAAGGAGCAGAATGGGTCTGACCCGTTTTCCGCCGCCGAAAAGGCTGTACTGCGCGGCGTCGATGACTCTGGCCTGGGCAATGGGGACGCTCGGAAAATAATACTCGAGGTTTTCGTCTATCAGGCTGATGTATTTGTTATACTGTTCCTCAAACGTCATCATCGTTAACCTCCGGTGTAAGCGTATTGTTTTCAGACCCGTTTGCGTTATCCGGTTTGGCGCTGGTGAGCAGCGAGATTTTTTGCTCGGCGTCTTTCAGCAGGCTTTCGCAGCGGCGGACGAGTGAGGTCGCCTCCTCAAACATGGCAAGCGCGTCGTCCAGCGCGATTTCGCCGCGTTCGAGCAGGTTGACAATCTCGTCAATGCGGATCATCGCCTGTTCAAAGGATTTCGGTTTTTGCATCTGCGTTCTCCCTGTCGGACTGACGAACCGAAATATTCACTACTTCACAATCGAGAGTCCCGTCAAATAATCGTACTGTAACGGCGTCTCCAGCGGCGGTCTGCGCGACGCTGCGCAAGGTTTCGCCTTTTGCATTCGCGACCACGCCGTAACCTCTGGTAAGGATGGCCAGCGGACTCATCGCTTCGAGCTTTGATGCATTTTTGACAAACGCCACACGCCTGTTATAAATAGCCCGGGCTCCGGCGGACGACAGCCGCTCTGTCGAGAGCTTCAGCATTTGCGCCTTAACGGTCAGATAGTGCGACGGATCGCGCAGCGCCTTCCGCTCTTTTTGCTGGTTAAGCCTGGATTCAAGGCTGCTGATCCTGGAGCGCATAGCGGCGGTTATCCTCTCGGCGTTGTAATCAAGCAGGTACTTAACGTCAAGAATGTCCGGAGTGACCAGCTCGGCGGCGTGCGACGGTGTGGACGCGCGCGCGTCGGCGACAAAGTCCGCGATTGTGACGTCGGGTTCATGCCCCACGGCCGATACAATGGGCAACGGACACGCGAAGATCTCGCGGGCAACCTGTTCGTCGTTGAATGCCCAGAGATCCTCCAGCGATCCGCCGCCGCGGCCTACTATGGCGACATCGGCAATTCTTCGGCTGCCGAACAGGCGGATGGCGGCGCGGATTTCCGCCGGCGCTTCTTCACCCTGGACGCGGACCGGAATAATTATGATGTGAGCCGGAGGCCAGCGCCGCCCGATGATCCGGATCATATCCTGGACAACGGCGCCTGTCGGCGATGTTATAAGAGCAATGCGCCTGGGATACGCGGGAAGTGGCAGCTTATTCTCTTTTGAAAAAAGCCCCTCTTTGTCAAGCGACTGCTTCAGCTGCTCAAAAGCAAGATAGAGCGAGCCGAGTCCTTCGGGACTGATGTCGGAGCAATAAAGCTGATATGATCCGTCGCGCGGGAAACAGGAAACGCGCCCCTGCGCAATGACTTTGAGCCCGTCACCCGGTTTGAAGCGGAGTTTTTTCGCGTCGCGGTCAAACATAACACAGCGGATGGACGCGCTTTCGTCCTTAAGCGAAAAATACATGTGTCCGCTCGAATGCGCCTTGAAGTTGGAAAGCTCGCCGCCGACATATATGTTTTGCAGCACGGAGTCCGAGGTCATCAGAGCCTTGATGTGATTGTTAACCTGTGTGACTGTAAGTATTTTTGTGTCTTCGGCGATCATTTGCCTTCACCGGTCTCGGCGCGCCAAAATGACCCCAGTATGCCGTTAATAAACGAAGCCGCTTCCTTGGATTCGTATATTTTCGCGAGCTCGACCGCGGCGTCTATTGAGGCGCTGTCCGGGATGTCCGGCATATACAGTATTTCGTATATGCTGACCCGCAGTATTGACGCGGTTATGCGGGACATACGCCCGACCTCCCAGCCGATGGCGTGCTTCTCGATATAGCCGTCAAGCTCCGGCCAATGCTCGTTGACGCCGGAAACGACCTGCTTAATATAGCCTGATTGCGCGGCAATTAAGTCGTGCGTATATATATCGTCTTCGGCTTCGAGTCCGCGCAAATAGTCGTCCGACAGTCTGAGGCTCAAAAATTCATCAATAGCCTTGCCGCCGGAGTATCCCAATTCATAAACGAACCGCACTGCCAGCTCGCGGGCGGATATTCTGCTGTTCAAAACACACCTCAAAAATTTTGATTTTATAGTATTATTATACACAAAAAAAGATAAAAATAAATATCAATCTCCAGACCGTGACAAACCAATAGAGCCGCCAGGCTTGCGGCGGCTCAAATCGGAGCTTTGAAGCGATCTTTATTTTTCTGTTATGCGCTCAGGAGTTTTGGATTCTTTGTCAAAAACAATACCGCTGATGTGGACGTTGACAGCGCTCACGGTCAGTCCGGTCATCGATGTGATCGTGCTGGAAACTGAATCCTGCACCGCTTTCGCGACGTCAATAACGGTATGCCCGTATTTGACCAGCAGGTGAACGTCGGCGATGACGGCATCCTCTTCCAGCTGAAGCCTGACGCCTTTTGTGAGGTTTTTGCGTCCGAGCAGTTCGGAGATATCCATTCCACCCGCGGCGGCAAGACCCGCAACGCCCGAAACGTCTGCGGTAGCCAGCGCCGCGATGGAGGCGATCACTTCTTCTGCGATGTTGATTGTGCCGCGCTCATCTTTTGTTGAGACGTAATCCTTGTTGTCAGCCACGGTATTCACCTCATGTTGTAAATTGTTAATCTGATTTCATTATAGTATAACACAATTGCGGCGCTTATACAAGCTTGATCATCCGAGACGTGTGTGAAAATATACCAGTTACGCAGAAGTTTATTTGGGGATTCTGTAAAAATTGAAGCTAAAAGCGCCCTCGGGCAAATCCGGTTATCCGGACTGGCCTTTTGGGCGCAGAAATCATTCCCCGCCGGCGCAGAATAAATATGCACGCAGAATACTTATTCATTGCGTAAAATCAACATGCTGCCAGACAACGAAAATGACTGCATTAATATACATTAACTCTTCGCGTTGAGAACTTTTATCTTATCCGGAGCCGCGTCTGTTTCTCCTTTGACGATGTCCTTAATTCTGGCTACGTCGGTTGCGTTCAGGTTGCCGGCTTCGGTGGCGACAACTATACTGATACCCTCGGCGCCTATGTAAGCCACGCAGTCGATAAATCCTTTTGCCTTTACCAGACCCTCGATCCGCGCTTCCTTCATGACGGTGTCAGCCAGCTTGCTGTATTCTTTTGAGGCCGCGTCCTTGGCTTCCTGAGTCGTTTCCTTGGATGCCGCGGCGGTGTTGAGTAGATCGGTGGCGCTGTCGCGGGCTTGCTGACGGGCGAGGCGGGCGCTGTCAAAATAACTGGAATGGCCGTCGTCCTCGAGTACTGTTTCAAGCGCGGCGCCGGGATCGGGCACCTGTCCGGCAACCGGACTTGCCGCGGTGTCAAGCGGCTGAGTGTCGGTCGATGGCGCGCCGACAGATTGTCCGCTGTTTACGCCGATAAAGGCACTCGGGTCATCAGTCCGGTTATACTGCCAATTGAGATAGACCGCTACACAGACAAAAAGCGCAACCGTGGCGACTACCGCGTTTCTTTTCCAAGATTTCACTAGAATCCCTCCTGATTTTAATAGCAATACTTTTTGTATTTCGCTCAATTTCTGCCATGAATGTCAATGGAATATATATATACGCGAAGTAATACTACTTCCCTCCCCTTTTGAAATCCGCTCAGCCAAGCGTTATCGCCATACTATGAAAACTAGTCCGATTTCATTTTTAGTACAACGATTTTGTCGGTGCCGAGTCCGAGCAGTGACGAAACCGCATCCACGACCCGCAGCTTCACGCCGGCGTCGTCGGCGCCGTCGCAAATAATTAGCGCGCCCTTGTATTCGGGATAGAGGCACTTAATCACGAGCGGCTCCTGGCCGCCGGAAGATTTGGATACCAGCACCGGCTGGTATTCCTGGTCGGAACTCGACGGGCTCTGGACGCTGCCGTCATACCTGTTGCTGTTCCGCACTTCGTTTGCGTAAATTACCTCACTGCCGGTTTTAAGCGAAAGCGTGGCCTTAACCCTGCCGACTCCGGCAATCTGGGCGAGAGCCGATTCGATTTTGGCCTCGTCTGGCTCCGTCGACGGCAGCTGACCGGCTGCCGACTGCTGCGGCGTCTCCGGTGCGGGAGCACTTTGTCCTGTGGGAAGCAGCAGAAAAATTATTCCGACTGCGACGATGATTAACAGAAATTTATATTTGTTCAGCAGTGTTTTGGTTTTTTTCAGCATATCGCCCCACGCTGGCATATGGTCACCTCTTTGTCTTCCAGTATTGTCTGTTCGCGGGGATTGCGCATTCGCTTTCGATGATGCGCGAGACCGCGTTTCTTCCGGCTGCATCTCCGTCATAGTAGATTTCGGCGGACCACGGGTAGGGGTATCCGCCGTCAACGGGTCTGGCCTCGACCCGAACCTGGATCTCAAGGCCAAGCTCCCGGGCTTTGTTCAATATATATTCGGACGTGCGGTCTTGTATGATGGCTTTAACGTATTTGTCGTTAACTTGTCCGATTTTTTCGGAATAGTTGTTTTTTAATGCGTCATATTGGGTTGTATAAAGGGAAAGCTTGCCGACGTCCAGTCCGGTAAAGGGGCTTATCACAGCGAGAATAATTACAAGACCAGCCGTCATCTGCGCAACCTTGCGTATGGGGCCGCTCTGAACTAGCGAGGTCGCAACTGCGGCCAGTATTCCCGCCGCGGTCACGGCCACGATCCATTTGTACAGCCAGTCAAGCAAGACGGGCTCCCCCCTTTCGGCATTGCGACGCCGGACTATACCGGGCTGACAGCGGATATAGCTGACGCGATGGAAATGATTATCAACAGCGCGGAAGTCGCCGACATTGCGAGTATCAGCGCGAACGCTCCGGCCAGGTTGTCAATAAATCCCGCGATTCGCTCATCGTTCAGCGTTCCGGAAAGCGCCGCCGCTATTTTGAAGACGATATACCTTGCCGCCAGCTGCAAAAACGGGACGATGCACGTTGCGATAATTCCGAGCATTCCGAAAACACCGATGCTGTTTTTAAGTATTCCGGTGCTGGTGATAACAGTTTCTGCGGCGTCGGATACAATTCCGCCGACAACCGGGATCACGTTTGATATCGCGAACCTCGCGCCTTTGATCGCGAGCGCATCCGCTCCGCCGGAAATGATTCCGGTTATGGTAAGGTATGATATAAAGCCGGTCAGCATCAGTGAAAGCGACCAGATACACAGCCACTTGATAAACGAGCACATCCTGCTGAGTATGTTGTTGCCGACTGCCGCGTTTGCCGCGCACAGGGCGATATATATGTATACAAGCGGAAAGAAAAAGCGCGAAATCGTAGTCAGCAGTACGTCTGAAAACAGCATGGTGGCTGCGTGCCGAGCCGCCGCCTGCATGGGTGAGCCGGACGCTGCGATTGCGGCAGTTAGCGTCGGCAGCAGCGTTTTGGAGAACGTGTCAATCGTGGTTATGACGGATCTGCCGATATTCATCAGGCCGTTGACGTCTCCCGCGATAACGCCGCAAATGGCGAGAACTCCGACAATCGGGACAAACGATTTTGAGGAGGACGGCCCGTTTTCGTGCAGAGGTGCGGCGACGGCGCAAAGCACGGAAATAATTATGAGCATGACCGCGCTCCGCACTGCGTCCGAGACGATACCGCCCAATTGCCTGTTCAGCGACTCGAAAATTCCGCCGAGAGCATTATCCAGGTTGACGGACGCCGAGTCCACGCCGTCCAGCATTTTTTTGGCGTCTGAGGGGAGCGCGTGTTCGATCCTTTCGGTCTCCAGCGCCTCGGCCTGATCTGCCGCGAGTTCCTGATCGGTTGCCAGAGCGACACCGGCGAGAGTCAGTATGAGCAGCGGCAGAATGGCTGCAAAAATACATATTTTCTTCATACGCTTAACTCATAAATGACACGATCATGTCCAGCACCGACGAGAGCAGCGGCAGCGCGACATAAATAGCGGCGACCGTTCCGGCGAATTCCACGCCGGAAGCGACGGATGACTGCCCGGCGTCCCGGCAGACGTCTGACGCTATTTTCGCGACAATCGCGATACCCAGCGTTTTCAGCAGCGGCGACAGTATCGCCGGAGAAACACCGGCAATATCGGATAGCTTGTTGATAAACGCGACAACGCTTGACATGCTCGAGAACATCAAGGTCAGTATTACGGCTACAGCGGATATTCCCAACATAATGGTGAATTCCGAACCGCCCTTACTGATTACCAGACCCGCAAGCGCGGTAACAACGGCAATCGCCGCAATCTTTAGTATTTCGTCCATGGTCAGAACCCGAACAGCGACTTGACCATATCAAAGAGACGGCTGATCTCTTGAATAATTATCATTAAAACCACGATCAAACCCGCCAGCGTGGTCATGAGCGCCTGCTCCTCCCTGCCTGATCGAGACAAAAGCTGATTGAGCACCGCAACCAGGATTCCGATCGCCGCGATTTTGAAAATCAAATCAACTTGCATAACAACCCGCCATTTCAAATGAATTTTAGACTTTTCGGCATTGGACATCGTAAAATCCGTCGGTTAGAACAGTATAATCACTGCCATCAGACCGCAAGTGACGCCGAGCGCTCCGTAGACCCTCCCCTGCCTGCTTTTTTCCAGTTCGGCGCCGGTCAAAAAGGCTTCAAACCTCCGCCTGGTACTGGCAATCGCTCTGGCCTGTCCGTCTGTATCATACTTGCCGAGGACGTTTCCGAGCTCGGTCAGAGCGTCGCGCTCCTGCGGCTTCAGATACCCGTCGAAAAAGTCTTTGACCTCTTTAGCCCATATTGCCGAGAAGGGAAAATCGCCGAGCTTATGCATTTTGCCTGAGCACCGATCAAAAAAGGACGCAACAGGTGCCGGGGCGTTTTTGGCCAGCAGCTTCATGAGATCCGGCATGTTGGTCAGGTTAAAACAGATCTCAGCTTGGAGCGTGTCGAGCGAGGAGATTATGCCGGAGATCGCCCTGATGCGTTCATTCATTTTCCAGACAGCGAGAATTCCGCACGAGGTCATTCCGCCGGCGACCAGTATCGCGCCAATTATTCTGAGCATGACATCACCTCCCGGTTGCGGGGGAAACTTATATCTCCCGCAGAAGTTCAGATACAAAATATTCGCGGTGGTTATGAGTTTTTGTTATCGTCACTGCGAACTTAAACATCTCCGCAAGGTCTCTGTAGAGCGACCGTGAAGAAAGATCATTGACGCTGTCGCCGTGGATTGTCGCGAGCAATTTTACTCCACAGCCATAGGCGCACTTAAGCGCTGCAACGTCATCTGGGGATGTTATCTCGTCTACCGCAATGACCTCGGGTGACATTGCCCGCAGCAGCATCATGATGGCCAGCGATTTGGGACAGTTGTCCATCACGTCTGTTCGCGGTCCTATGTTGAGCTGCGGCATTCCCTCAAATTTTGCGGCGACTTCTCCGCGCTCGTCTGCTAGGGCAACGCGCATTGAAGGTATGGCGAGGTTGGTGGAGCCGATTGACAGACGGCGGATAAGGTCGCGCAGCAGCGTGGTTTTCCCGCAGCCGGGCGGCGAGATTATCAGCGTGTTCTCAAATCTTCCTGGCTTCAAGAGCTTGGCGAGAATACGGTCGGAAGCGCCGATCACCTCGCGCGCAATTCTGATTGCAATTGATGACGGATGCTTGACGGTAGTTATGCCGCCGTCCCTGCAAACTGCTGTGCCGCAGATGCCAAGCCGGTGACCGTCTTTAAGGGGTATATAGCCCGTCCGGATATTCTCCAGCGCCGAATGAACCGATCCCTTTGTGGCGATTTCCAGCGCGGAAACGATGTCTTGAACGGAAAGAACTATCGGGTCGGTATCGCCGAGCGCGCCGTTTTTGCAAATCGTATGCTCGCCGTCCGAAAAAACAACCGTAAACGGCCGCTCGGCGCGCAGTCTGAATTCCTCGGCAGTGTTCCGCCGTTGTTCAGGCAGTTTTGCAACAGCCATGCGGACATGCGGCGGCAGAAGTGACGCCGCGCTGTCAAACTTGTCCAAAGCGGTTTTATAGGTCGGCATCAAATCACCTCGACTTCTCTTACGTGGGGCGTGTCCTATCTAATAATATTGGGACAGCTCTTTATTTATTACAAAAAAAATCGCGGCACTGAAAGTACCGCGAAAATGATTCGATATTTACGTTCATTCAATAATCGTCCTGAACTCCGCTTCAGACAAGACGGGAATGCCGAGGCTAGTTGCTTTTTCCAGTTTCGAGCCCGCGTTTTCACCCGCGATCACATAGCTGGTTTTTTTGGATACCGAACCCGAGGTCTTGCCGCCGAGCGAAAGTATCAGCTGCTCGATTTCCGGCCGGCTGAATTCACGCAGCGTGCCGGTAACTACGAATGTGCTGCCCGCCAGTTTGGTGAGCGGCGCCGGAGTCTGTGATTCCATATTCACGCCCGATTGCCGGAGTCTGTCAATCAGCCGAGCGGAAGAGTCCAGCGCCATCCAGTCGACCAGCTTTTGGGCGGTAATTTTGCCGATGTCCGGTATATCCAATAAGTCCTCAACAGTGGCGGTCATTATTCTGTCCATTGACCGCAGACGGACGGAAATGTCCCGCGCGGCTTTCTGCCCCACCTGACTGATGCCCAGAGCAAACAGCAGACGGGAAAGGTCGCGCGTTTTCGCGCTTTCAATGGCGGACAGCAGTTTGGCGGCCGATCGTTCGCCAGATCTGCCAAGCTTTAGAAGATCATCCTTTGATAGCTCAAAGATATCCGCGGGCGAGCTTACAAGGCCGGATGAAGTGAGCTGTTCGGCGACAGCTTCGCCGAGCCCGTCTATATCCATAGCGTTACGGGACGCAAAATGAATTATTCGCTGCACGGCCTGGGCGGGACAATCCGCGCTCTGGCAGCGAACTGCGGATTTATCGGCGTCCCTGACGGCGGGCGATCCGCAGACCGGGCAGACTTCCGGCAGCCTGTAAGGTTCCGACCGGACGCGCGCGCCTGATGCCGCATCGGGTTCGGGTGCCAGCCCGACGACGGACGGTATGATATCCCCCGCCTTCTCAACGAAAACGAGATCGCCGACGCGGATATCGCGCTCGTCAATGTAGTCCTGATTGTGCAGCGTTGCGTTAGAAACGGTTGTACCCGCGAGCCGGACCGGCTCAAGCTCCGCCGCCGGAGTCAGAACTCCGGTTCTGCCGACATTCACAATAATGTTCAGCAGCCGCGTCGCCTTGCGCTCGGGAGGGAACTTATACGCGACGGCCCAGCGCGGAACACGCGCGGTGTTTCCCAAAGTCGCTCGCTGCGCCAAATCATCAACCTTTATGACAGCGCCGTCGATATCAAACGGAAAATCCCATCTCGTTTCGCACAGCTTCATGACTTGCTGATAAGCGCTGTCGATGTCGCCGAAAACTGTGAACGGTATGGCGCTCAATCTGAGTTCGGAGAGCAGTTCTAGTGTCTCGGTATGGGTTGCAAGCTGTGCTCCGGAAATCTTTTGGATGTTGAACGCTATAATATCCAGCCGGCGTTTGGCGGCGATCCTCGGGTCAAGCTGCCGGAGCGAGCCTGCCGCCGCGTTTCGCGGATTCGCGAATGCCGGCTCCCCCGTAAGTTCCCGCTCATGGTTAATCGCCGCGAAAGCCTTTTTGGGCATGTAGACTTCTGCGCGGACAATCAGCCTTTCGATTTCACAGTTCAGCCTCAGCGGCAAAGATTTGCACGTCCGAAGGTTATTCGTGACATCTTCCCCTGTTTCGCCGTCGCCTCTCGTTGCGCCGCGAACAAACTGACCATTCTCATATTCAAGGGAAACCGACAGTCCGTCGATTTTCGGCTCGACAACATAACGGACATCTCCGACGGCGTCACGCACGCGGCTGTCAAAAGCGATGAGCTCATCGAGTGTGAAAATATCGTTCAGACTGCCGAGCGGAACCTCGTGCACCACTTTATCAAAAGCATCAAGCGGCGCGGCGCCCACTCTTTGGGTCGGCGAATCGGCAGTGACGAGCTCGGGGTACTCCGACTCGAGGTCACGCAGTTCGTGCATCAGATTATCATAGTCAAAATCGGAGATAGTCGGGTTATCGAGCACGTGATAGTTATACATGTGTTTTTCGATCTCGCGCCGAAGTTCTTCAATTCTTCTTTTCGCGTCCATACAGTTTCCGCCAAATCATCTCATATCAAAATATTTTTGCGCATTGGTTTCCTGCGGCTTGGTTACCGTCTCGTCAAAGAACGTGAAGCTCTGCGGCACTTCACCTACTATTATTGTCTCGGCGACGTTGAAGGATACCCGGACCTCGGTGCCTATGGATTTACCCGGCATGATGACGCTAATGTTCACGCCGACGTCCATAACCACCTGGTGGCGGGTCTGGTTGATTCCCGCTGACGTAAAGATATTCGAAAACGTCGCGTTTACAGAACCGACCGGCAAAATGCGAATTGGGATCATTGGGCCGAGTCCTGACAGCAGGTCACCGTTTATTACGTTGCCAAGCGGGATCGACAGCTGGGAGAGCGGCAGGTTTCCTATGCTGTCAAGCACCTTCTCCATAATATCAACCTTGAGCTTGTTAATGGTGACCATATTGGTTTTAAGAGCAGTAATTTTTCCTGTATCATCTTTTTCGAAATATACCAAATCCTCGTAATTGAGTTTACCGTTGGAAATCTCTTCGGTTATCGCGTCATTAATGGACTTTGTCGCGAGATATTTCACCCGTGAAAGAGCCATCTGCTCAATTATTGGTGAGATTCGCATTTCAAAAAGCATCCATATAGCCACTGCGAGAACGGCCGTTATTATTAGCCCTACCCGGAGCCGGCGCGAGCGCGGTCTGCGGCCGCCGCGGTCAAAGGAAACACGCGCCAGACGCCGCCTAATAATAGTGCGCAGCCGCAAATCAGACACCTCCAGACCCAAATCCGCTTCACCGGCAATCAAAGCCTTAATGTAAGTCCGCGTATATTCACGCGGATTACGCAAAGCGCGGAGAAACCGTGAAGCAACGCGCAAGCCGGACTGCATAAGCCAAATTGGGCTTCACAGACCTGATCGATTGAGAAATCCTGAGATCACAATCGCAATTACGCATTATAAAATAAGTCTATGTCCGAAGGTGAACAAAAATACAGGAACACAAACACCAAAAGGGCGGAATAATCCGCCCTGTAACGCAGTCTCAGAGAAAAATCAGGCTTCGTCAGTGTCGCCGGCAGTATCAGCGGATTCCGACTCGCCGGAAACAGCAACGATCTCGTCGGGCAGTGAAGCGTTGGCAATATCCGAATCGGAGAGCTGATCGCCTTCGAGCAAAGCGCGGATGCTAAGCGAGATCTTTTGCTTTTCGTTGTCAATCTCGGTAATCTTAACGTCCACTTCCTGGCCTTCCGCGAGGACGTCGCCCGGCTTGCCGATGCGGCGGTTCGTTATCTGCGAAATATGAATCAGACCGTCAACGCCGGGCATGACTTCCGCAAAAGCGCCGAACGGCATAAGCTTAACGACCTTAACCTTGACGGTGTCGCCGACATTATGGGTCGTGACAAACTTGTTCCAAGGATTATCGGTTGTAAGACGGTGGCCGAGGGAGATTTTGCGTTTTTCCTTGTCGAAGGAAATTACGTAAACGTCAAGCTTGTCCCCGACGGAAATAACGTCCGACGGCTGGCGAATACGGTTCCAGGAAAGTTCGGATACGTGAACCATTCCGTCAACTCCACCGATATCGACGAAAGCGCCGTATGTTGTCAGCGACTTTACAACGCCGCTGTACTTCTTGCCGTTTTCAATTTCCTGCCACACTTTGTCAGCCATCTCGCGGCGCTCGTCAAACTGAACGGCGCGTATGGAGCCGACCACTCTGCGGCGGACGCGGTTAATATCAGTGATGCGAAGCTTAACGCGGGTTTTAACCAGAGCGGACAGTGAGGAATCCTTGGGCAGGCCGCTCTGTGACGCCGGTACAAACACACGCACGCCCTTGACAGATACAACGATACCGCCCTTGTTCTCTTCGGTGACAATTCCTTCGAGCGTCACTCCGCTCTCGCGGGCAGCCTCAACATCCTCCCAGCCCTTGACCGAGTCAAGTCTGCGCTTGGAGAGCATTACTGTACCCTCGACGTCGTTTACGCGAAGAACATAGGTTTCCACTTCCTGGCCGACGGTGAAAACGTCCTCGAGTTTGACGGTCGGATCATCTGAAACTTCACTGACGGGTATGTAGCCCGCGTGCTTGGTTCCGAGCTCAACGCGCACTTCGGTCGGAGTGACCGAAGCGACAATACCGTTGACTTTATCTCCTGTATTTAATGTTTTAAATGAATGTTCAAGCATTTGCTCAAAGGTTTCATCTTCGCCGAAATCCATGCTCGCCGAAGCGGTGTTTTCCACAGTTTCTTTGACCTCGGTGGCATTGTCCTCGGTCTGGATAGCTGCGGTGTTGTTCATTTCTTCCGTCATCTTCAAAAGTACCTCCTTAATAACCCACTCTGGAGTGGATGCTCCCGCTGTGAGACCGGCGCTGTGACAGCCGGTCAGCGCGCTCGGCGGCAGCTCTCCTGCATCGCTAATCAGATAAACGCTATTGCACTTTTTTCTGCAAATATCGGCCAGCCGAGCGGAATTGGAGCTCATCGGATCGCCGACTATGACCATGCAATCGCATGCAGAAGCGATGTCAGCTGCTTCCTGTCTGCGCAAATCAGTCGCGTTGCATATTGTATCAAAAAAAACAGCGTTTGTACACTCTTTTTTTAATATATCTTTACATTCAATCCAAGTGTCGCGGCCGAGTGTCGTTTGACTGAGAACGGTCATCGGAGCTAACGCGGCGGTGTTTTCCGAAAGCCAGCTCGAAACCTGATCGGCAGATGAGAATACAACCGCGTTGCCACACCATCCCAGAATACCGATAACCTCGGGATGGGCGATGTCGCCTATTACGACGACCAGCCGGTTCTCTCTTGTAGCCGCCTCGGCGAGTCTGTGAATCCGTTTTACAAACGGGCAGGTGGCGTCAACCAGCCGCAAACCGGCTTCTGAAATGCGGTCGTATGTCTCTTTGCCGACGCCGTGCGACCTGATTATAACAGTATGTCCTTTGGGGATATCTTGTATGCCGTCAACGGAAAATACTCTGATTCCGGCCAAATAATCCACCATATGGCGGTTATGGATTATGGGGCCGAGGGTATAGACCGGGTCACTGCCCGAGTGACTGATTGCGAGGTTGACCGCCCTGTCCACCCCAAAGCAAAAGCCGGCGGATTTCGCAACCTTAATGTTCGGCTCCATCGGACTGCTATACCGCATCGGAGGCCGAAGGCGGAGCCAGGCTGTAGATATTATCCATGAGTTGCCTGGCAATAGCGGAATACTGCTCCGAGGTCGAAAGGCCGCTCTCCTTTTGCGCGTAATACGGCTTGCCGACGTTGACGATTATACGCGAGAACAGCTTCTTTGGGCCGCGGGTCACATAAACGGGCAGAATGGGAACGCCGCTTCTGATGGCGAGCATCGCGGCGCCGTTTTTGGCGCCAATTTGGTCACCCTCGGAAAGCCGTGATCCCTCCGGAAAGATGCAGAGCTTCTTACCGGATTTCAGCACGGCAAGAGACTTGCGGATTGCGTCAAGATCGGCTTCGGACCGGCTGACAGGAATGCTGTGCAAATGCCTGAGAATAAATCCGAGACCCTTCACTTCCATCAGTTCGCTTTTGAGCATAAACGTCACATATCCGCGGCAGCCCATAGCCAGTCCGATAAGGACGGGATCCTTGTAAGCCGAATGGTTGGCGCAAATAAGTAAGCCGCCGTCGGGAACATTTTCGCGGCCTGTAATCTTTAAACGATAAAGCACATGAAAGAGAAAAAGCGCGATAAAGTAAGCAATCGAGTAACATGCCTTCATAAAGGGAGTCATTGTTTTAGCGCACGCCTCACTGTTTCACTGACGATCTCAAGTGTCTTTTTGAGCGAATTGCCGGTTGTGTCAATCTTTATCGCGTCCTCCGCCTGCCGGAGCGGCGAAACCGCGCGCTGACTGTCGTTTGCGTCGCGCAGCTTCATATCGGCAAGGATTTCATCATATGATAACGGCTCGCCGCGCTCAACAAGTTCGTTATACCTGCGGAGAGCGCGGTCGCCAACTGAGGCGGTCAGGAAGAGCTTCACTTCGGCGTCAGGCATGATGTTGGTGGCGATATCGCGGCCGTCCATAACCACGCTTCCGCGTTCGGCTATATGTTTTTGCAATATTAACAAATGATTCCTCACCTCGGGTATGGCGGAAACATCGGAAGCCGCCTTCGATATCTTCTCTTTTCTGATCAGCGCCGTGACATTTTCACCGTTGAGAAAGACGCACTGAACCCCGTCGACAATCGATACGTCCACCTTAATGTTTCCAAGAGCGTTGCGGACACCCTCGTCATCTTTTGGGTCGATGCTGTTTCTGAGGGCATAGAGGGCGACCGCGCGGTACATTGCGCCGGTATCGGCGTATGTAATGCCAAATTCATTGGCGAGAGCGCGTGCAATAGTGCTTTTTCCAGCGCCGGAAGGTCCGTCTATTGCTATTCTAATTAACATTTAAATCAAACTCCTTTAATTAATAATAGTGTGTTGAATATGTCGGCTGTGCTAGATAGCCCTGTGTCCCAGCCCAATTGCAACATCATTTAAATGCAGGAGTCCTATTCCAAAAAACATTGCAACACTGATGTGGTCTTCATATCTGACAATCGCGATTTTTCCGCCAATATTCAGTCCGAGAGACTTCGTGATCAGCTGCGAAAGAGCCTCTCTGGCTGCACCGGCAACCGCGCCTTCCTCGCTGTGCGAGTCTCCGATTACATTTTCGCGGCGAGCGGCCACGATGGTATGCTCGATCGCTTTATTAACCGAGGTGATAAACTCGCCCCCAAAGTTTACGGCAGCCGATCGGAAGCCAAGTTTATCCAGCTTGGCGCGCAGCTTGCGTTCCTCGTCGCGGTCAGCCGTCGCTGAGAGAGTCACAGCATAAGACGCGACCTCTTTACTGCCAATAGACATAGAATTCTACCTTCCATAATAAATGAGCGCGGCTCATTCATTCAGATTCAAGTTATATCGAATTACCCGCCGTAAAACCGGTGGTCCAGGCGATTTGTAAGTTGTGACCTCCTGTATAGGCGTCAAGATCGAGAACCTCGCCGGCAAAATACAGTCCGTTAACCAACTTCGACTGCATCGTTCGCTGGTTGATATCTTTTACCGACACTCCGCCGGAGGTGATTACGGCCTCGTCGATCGGACGCGGTCCGGTAATCTTGACCTCAAAAGCCTTCATTAGCTCGACCAGCGACCGCCGCTGAGCTTTTGTCACCGAATGCACGCGCGTGTCTGGCGGTATCCCCGATTTCTCCACCGCGACAGGAATCATGGTCTTGTGGAAAAGTCCGGAAAGCGCATTTGAAAACTCACGATTTTTATATAATTCAAAGTCGCGCAGTATACGCTGTTCAAGCTTTGCGTGATCAAGAGCCGGTTTAAGATCAATTACGGCGCGGTAAGACGTTTTGTCATATGAGCGCATATGCGCGCTGGCGCTGAGTATAACCGGGCCGGATAACCCGAAATGGGTGAACAGCATCTCGCCGAAATCCGAAAAAACCTGATGGCGTTCATGATCAAGAATTGTTACCCCGACATTCCGCAGAGAGAGCCCCTGCATCCTGGAACAAATGTCAAGATCAGCTTCAAGTGGAACCAGCGACGCGCGAGGAGGAATTATCTTGTGCCCGGAGGCTTCGGCAAAAGCGTAACCGTCACCGGTCGAGCCCGTTTTTGGATAAGACAGCCCGCCGGTTGTAATGACAGCGGCGTCACAGGCGATTTCCCCGCCGCTGACGGCGACCGCGGCGACTCCCCCGTCCCGGATAATCAACTGGTGCGCTTTGGCGGCAATAACCTTGACACGTCCTGAGTCCAGATATTTCTCAAGTGCTTCAAGAACGTCGGAGGATTTGCTAGAGGCCGGAAAGACTCTGCCGCCGCGTTCAGTGACCAACTCGAGTCCCAGCTCTTCGAAGAAAAGCATGGTATCCGCAGGGCCAAACGCCGAGACGGAGCTGTGTAGAAACTGATGGTTGCACGTAACGTTCTCGAGAAACTGCGCGTCTGAGCAGTTGTTGGTCAGATTGCAGCGGCCTTTGCCTGTGATAAGCAGCTTGCGGCCTAGCTTCGAGTTTTTTTCAACCAGTGTGACGCTGTGCCCCCTATGCGCCGCGACACCGGCGGCAATCATCCCGGCCGCTCCGCCGCCGATGACCACCACCCGTTTTTTTGACTCACTCGTCTTCAGGTTTATCATATACTTTATTATCGTTCCAAATCGTTTCGAGTTTGTCAAACGTCTCGGAAATACCAACCTTCCTTTTCATACCTATCGCGACAATCAGCGCATTAATAAGGCTCAGAGGCGCTACGAGGGAATCCGCAAAGGACGCCATGTCGCTGTTAGCAAAAAGTGCGACCGATGATATTGGCGCCAGCGGGGACGCCTCGTTGTCGGTAATCGCGAGCACGTCGGCATTCTGGCTGGCGGCGTACCGCATGGCCTTAATCGTGCGGCGGGAGTACCTGGGGTAGCTGATTCCGACGACAACATCACCTTTGCTGACATGCAGCATCTGTTCGAACATCTCACTGACCGAGGAAACGCTGACAGTTCTGACGTTATCAAAAATCAGATTAAGATAAAACCCCAGAAAGACCGCCAGGGCCGCCGAGGATCGAACTCCAAGTATGTATATTCTCCGGGCGCCGAGAAGCATTTCAATGGCGCGCTCGAAGGATTCGTTGCTGATTGATTCCAGTGTTTTGCGAATCTTGTCGATATCGGAATGAAGCACGGTTGACAGGATATCCTGGTCACCGAATATTTCATTACTGACCTCAATGCGCTGGACTGATGTCAGCTTGTTACGCGCGATCCGCTGCAGTTCTTTTTGGAGGTGCGGATATCCGACAAACCCGAGTTCGGTGGCAAAACGCACTACAGTAGATTCGCTCGTGCCCACGGTCTGACCGAGTCGGCTCGCGGTCATGAAGGCCGCTTTATCGTAGTGCGCCATAATATAAGCCGCAATGAGCTTCTGCCCCTTGGAAAACTCGGGCATCAGCCTGGTAATCTGCCCAATAAGATCGTCTGTCAATTCTTACATTCCTTCAAATCTATATTCGCCGATACTGTAATTCTATTTTACATCTGCGTTTTGGGTTTTGTAAAGCACTCAATTTCATTTTCCGTCAAGTGCCGCCAGCAGCCGGGCTTCAGATCGCCGAGCTTCAGCGGCCCGATCTGCACCCGCAGCAGCTTTGTTACCGCAAGGCCCGCCGAGTCGCACATCCTTCTGATCTGTCGGTTTCGGCCTTCGTGTATTATGAAAGAAAGCAGAGCGCCGGTTTCAAATCGGCGAATAACGGACACCTCGCACGGCGTTATAGGATCGTCGCCGATCATTCGCATTTCACGCAGCAAAGGCAATCCGGCTTCGATATCGCCATTCGCGAAAACTTGATATTTTTTAGCAAATCCGGATGAAGGATGCATCACGCGGTTGGCAAAATCACCGTCGTTGGTCATAATCAGCAAGCCTTCGGAATCCATATCCAGCCGCCCGACGGGGTATAGGCGAGCGCCGATGTCGGCGACCAGTTCGGTTACACAGTGCCTGCCGCGCTCGTCGGACATGGTGGTTACGAATTTACGCGGCTTGTTTAGGGCAATGTAAAGCTTTTTGCTGCCGGGCAATAGCGCCGCGCCGTCGATCTCTATTCTGTCGGCGTTAGGGTCGGCGCTTTCGCCCAGTGACGCGACTCTGCCGTTGATGCTCACCCTGCCATCGGCAATCATGCGTTCGGCGGCACGGCGAGAAGCCACGCCGCCATCCGACATTATCTTTTGCAGTCTGAAACGCATGTGTTTTTCTCCGATTCAATTGCAGATTTGCATATTCAAAACGATTAGACAGTCATCTTTGGATTAGAAGCAAAATAAAGCGCGAGAGTTACTTTTCGCGGTTCACGCAGGCAACATTACCGTCAAAATAAAGCGATTCAACGGCAATCACCTTGCCGTCGAGCGTAACAGTTACTTCGCCCGCGCGGTCACCCGCGTGTATAGGAGCCTGCACGAAGTCGGGCAGCTTAGCGGACATCCGTACATTCGCGAATTCCTTGTCGCTGAGTCCGCGAATTATGGGGTTGCGCGGACTGACGCTGACCGACTGAGCGGTGCCAGACAGGACGCGGATATTTTCGACCGATTTGCCGGTATCCAGAAGAACACGCGGCGGATAGTCGTCGAAGCAGGAGTTAATCATGTTGATATGGTCGTTCCAGTCGTCGGGCGCGCTGAGCGTCACAGCGATCAGGCGCTGGCCGTCCCTGCTTGCGCTGGATACAAGGCAGCGCCCCGCTTTTTTGGTAAAACCGGTCTTGACGCCGTCCGAGCCTTCCAGCATCCAGAGGAGCTTGTTGTGGTTGCGCAGACTGTGACCCGGGATATTGTCGGACTTGGAGGAGACGATTTCGGCAAAGTCCGGGATATTCATCGCGTACGCTGAGAGCTTTGCCATGTCCCGGGCGGTTGAGTAATGATCCTTGTGGTCGAGACCGTGAGGATTCGCAAACGAACTCTCGGTTAGCTCAAGGCGTGATGCGGTTTCGTTCATCATCCGGGCGAAGGTCTCGGTATCGCCCGCGACATAGAGAGCTAGCGCGGTCGCGGCGTCGTTGCCGGAAACCATAAGGAGGCCATGCAGCAGCTCACCGACGGTAATGCGTTCCCCCTCACGCAGGTACATCGAAGAGCCTTCGACTTTTGGCGGTTCAGGCCCGATTGTGACCACTTCGTCAAGAGACGCGTGCTCAAGGACGACGACGGCCGTCATAATCTTCGTTGTGCTGGCGATGAGCATCTTTTTATCCGCGTTTTTCTCGAACAGAACGCGATCCATAAGCGGATCATAGACAATAGCGCTTTGCGCCGATACCGAAACGGCGTAAGCGGGAGCTGTAAACAGAATGAGTGCCGTGAGCATGCAGAAAAGCCGGGTCATGCAGAGTTTGGGCGCGTTATTCCTCAAAGTCTTCAGCCTCTTTTTTTGCCTTTTGTTTATTTATAAAGCTGTCGAGCTTGTCCACAATATCGGGGATCATCTCAACGACTCTGTCTATTGTGTTGCCCGCGGGCTTGGCGACCGGCATAAGTTTGACAGTGTCGCCCTGAACAATCAGGAACGCGACCGGAGAGATATTGACGCCCGCTCCGCTTCCGCCGCCGAAGCTGAGATCCGCGGCTTTTTCGTTATTGCTCATATCCGCGCCGCCAGCTCCGAAACCGAATGCAACTTTCGAAACCGGAATAATCGTCGTGCCGTCAGGAGTGGTGATTGCCTTCCCTACCACGGTGTCAACATCGATCATTTCACGCAGTTTTTCCATCACCGTGGACATTAGATCGCCAACTGGGTGCTTATCCATTTTTTAATCCGCCTTTCGCATTTAGGTTTTTCTTTGGTGCATGGAGGTAAATCATCAGCGCGCGGAATCCACTTGAAAACGCGATCGCAAATATTCGCCATATTACAATTGAAATCTCGATGTCAAGGCTTGCTTTAATTTTCGATGCGGAAAAATCCATGTCCAGCGATATGTGCTTCTTTCGGATTTTGAAGTAATTTTTCATCATCGGGAATACAATTGAGACTCCGGCTGCCGAATAGCCGTACAGCTTCGCCGTGCTTACAGGGTCGGATGTCGCGACAACAACAGTGACGAACAATCGGTCGAACCGCAGGCCGCGCAGAAACCGGTCCGCAGCGCGGAAACCGACCTTTGCAAACGCCATGATTTCATCAAAGCCGATCGTTCTCCCGGGTTTCTCCGGCTTTTCCTTCGGTTTCTTCACTTTATCACGCTTTGGCTTGGACACTTTTGCTTGAGCCGGTTTCTTCTTTTTTTGCGGATACACCTTAATCCTAAACAGGCCAAAGCGGGCAACAACTTTGAGGTCGCTGTCAAAAAACTTCACCGATACGCCGATACGCGAAATCAGCAAGCATATAAGAAGAACCAAAATCGAGAGGCAGATTATCAGCCCGACCACATCAGTAACCACCTCAATAACAAATGCCCAACACTGTGATGCCAAGGGAGAAGCGGGAGAAAAGCAATATTGCCTCATCAGTATTCCCGTAACTTTGGATAATAAAACATGATGTCTGCGTCACCGCGCGGCAATAATTAGAATTATTCGATCAGAGATAATGGACAGAACTATGCGTTTGCGGATTTATAATGGAAACCAACCGAACAGCCTGCCCGGAAAGAACGCCACTTGGGTGATAACGTTAGAGAAAAGCGTTATCAGATATACAATTGGGGCGCGCAGCCAGCCAAAAAACATAATGGCGAATAGGACAATCATGCCGTATTGTTCAAATCTCAAAATTTGGTAGTACCAGGCATCGGGCAGGAAAGACAGAAGTATTTTCGAGCCGTCCAGCGGCGGAAGCGGAATCAGGTTAAAGACGCCGAGACCTATGTTGATCTGCGCAAGTATTTGAAAGAAATCTACAAAGTATTGCGCTATACTCAGCGGTAGATAAATTGATATCGATAGCAGAAAGAGCGATATAATAGCGATTATGAAATTAACGGAAGGGCCCGCAAGCGCGGTAAGCGCCATTCCCGTTTTTGGTTTTTTGAAGTAGCGCATGTCGACCTGCACGGGCTTAGCCCAGCCGAAGCCGACTAAAATAAGCAGCAGCAATCCGAGCGGATCAATGTGCTTTATCGGGTTGAGGGACAGGCGGCCCTGCTCCCTCGCTGTATTGTCGCCCAATCGGTACGCGATATAACCGTGCCCAATTTCGTGCAGAATTATCGCAATGAGCGCGGCAGGAATAATAAAGAAGTTTGGATAAGTGAAGAGCGAGGCAAAATCAGGCACAGGCTATCCCCCTAGAGCGGTAAATCAAACGTCGCATTTAACAATATCGTCGTAGGTTTCACGGCGGACAACCAGACGGTATGTTCCGTCCGCCACCATGACTACAGGAGGCTTTGGCAGCCTGTTGTAATTGGAGGCCATTGAATAATTATACGCGCCAGTCGCTAGTACAGCCAGCAGCTCACCGGCATGCGCGGCGGGTAACGCAACGTCCTTGGAGATAAGGTCTCCGCTTTCGCAGCAGCGCCCCGCGATCGTGACGGTCGTGGTGCATTCGTCGTTTGCGCGTTCCGGCAGGATGGCGTTATATATCGCGCCGTAAAGGGCGTACCTCGGGTTGTCGGTCATGCCGCCGTCCACGGCTACATAGTTGCAAATCCCCGGTATTTCTTTGACCGAACCAATCGTGTAAACCGTAATACCCGACGGCGCGATTATCGACCGTCCCGGTTCAAGTACCAGATCAGGCAACGGGATACCGAGCTCCGCGGAACATTTGGTAACGGCATGCGCGATTGTTTCAGCGACCACCGCAAGCTCGGGCGGGTCATGCGACTCGATATACTGTATTCCAAAACCGCCGCCGAGGTTCAATTCGCTGATTGTGTAGCCGAGCTCTCTTTTGATATCGCTGAGGAATTGCATCAGTACCTTTACAGCGAGCTCGAACGGCTCGGTATCAAATATCTGCGAGCCGATATGGCAATGAACGCCTTTCAGATTTACGTTTTTCAGCGTTAATGATTCCCGGACAATATCGAGAGCCTCGCCGTTTTCAAGAGCGACGCCGAATTTCGAGTCGATCTTGCCGGTGGTGATGAATTCGTGGGTGTGCGCGTCAATGCCGGGCTTTATCCGAAACGAGATGTCGGCTGTCTTGCCCATTCTTCCGGCGATCCGATCCAACAGAGACAGTTCCTCGCGGTTATCGACCACAAACCGGTAAACGCCGCACTGCAAAGCATATTCAAGTTCCGCGGCGGTCTTGTTGTTGCCGTGGAAGAAGATTTTGCCCGCCGGAAAACCTGCCCGCATCGCAGTAAAGAGCTCGCCGCCGGAGACAACGTCGGCCGCCATTCCCTCTTCTTCAAGCAGCCTGTAGAGCGCTGTAAAGCTCATTGCCTTGCTGGCGTACGCAATCATCACATTGCCGTCATAATGCTTCTTCAAGGTATTGTTGAAAGCACGGCAAGCCGTCCTTATGTAACCTTCGTCCAGGATAAAAAGAGGGGTGCCGTATTCTTTGGCGAGATCGGGCACGGATACTCCGCCAATTGTCAGAATTCCATTTTGTGTTGTGCCGAGACTCTGGGACATTAGGCGCATATTGTCCTCCAATTAGATAATATCAGTATCAATCAGGCTCAAAATATAGCTCAGTAGTTCACTTCGTCCATGCCGGTCTTTCGCCGAAAAAGGAAAGACCTTTACGTCGTCCACACATTCGAGACGAAGCCTTACGGCGTCAATATCCATTTCGTTTATTCGGCGCAGCTTGTCCATCTTGTTGGCTACGACAGCATAGTGCAGACCTCTGTCGCGAAAAAATCTGGACATTTGCACATCGTCGTTCGTCGGTTCGTGCCGTGCATCCACAATCAGCAGTCCCAGCGCTATTTCCTGGGAAAAGCTGAAGTAATTATCCATCAGCGCGCCCCAATCACGCCGCTGAGCGTGCGAAACCGAGGCGTAGCCGTATCCGGGCAGATCAACCAAATAGAACTTTTTATCAACCATATACAGATTGACGTGCGCCGTTTTACCCGGAGTGTTGGACGTGCGCGCCAGCGACTTGCGGTTGACCAGGGTGTTGATTACAGATGATTTGCCGACATTGGATCTTCCGGCCATCACAACTTGAGGCAAACCGTCTCTCGGGAAGTCTTTTTCAGAGGCGGCTGAACGTATAAACATGCAGTTGGAAAGATTAATATTCATTATTGGGCATACCCCGCGTTCGATTGCTGTGCGTTGTATGACGGCTGAATACTCATCTCATTCTGGTCAGGGGAGCTTCTGGATATGCTGGATCGATTTACTCCCGACCGTCTTGAAAAGTCAAGCGTAGCGGAGAGGACGTCGTCCATATGCTCGGCAAGAATGAAGTTGAGTGCGCCTGAAACAGTTCTGTCGATGTCCGCGAGGTCTTTTTCATTCTCCGCGGGAATAATGACATTTTTGATTCCCGCCCTGAACGCGGCCATCGTTTTTTCTTTAAGTCCGCCGATGGGCAGAACCCGGCCGCGCAGGGTAATCTCCCCCGTCATAGCGACATCGCGCAAAACGGGAGCGCCGGAAAGCGCAGAAATCAGCGCGACAGCCATGGTGATGCCGGCTGACGGTCCGTCTTTAGGAGTCGCGCCTTCGGGAAAGTGAATGTGCATGTCGGTATTCTTATAAAAATCACAGTCAATCTCGAGTGAGGCGCAGCGACTGCGAATGTAAGTAATCGCGGCTTTTGCCGATTCCTTCATTACGTCGCCGAGGTTGCCGGTTAGCTCAATTTTTCCGGTGCCCTCTACCGCGCCGACTTCGACCTCAAGAATCTCGCCGCCGACAGACGTCCAGGCAAGTCCGTTCGCGACGCCGATTTCATCGAAAAAGCGCTTCCGCTCTGGCTTGAACTTCGGCGGGCCTAGGTAAACCTCCACGCTGTCGCCGTTCACCGCAACCTTTTTAACTTCGCCTGAGGCAATTTTATGAGCCGCCTTGCGGCAGACTCTCGCAATTTCGCGCTCCAGTTTTCGCACCCCGGATTCGCGGGTGTAGCAAGCGATTATCTGGCGCAGCGCGTCATCGGAAATTTTTAGCAGCGCGGCTTTTAGCCCGTGCATTTTAAGCTGTTTTGGAAGAAGGTGACGCTTCACAATATTGAGTTTTTCCTCATCGGTGTAGCTCGTGAGTGAAATGATTTCCATTCTGTCAAGCAGCGGCCGCGGAATGGTATCGAGCGTGTTGGCCGTTGTGATGAAGAGTACGCCGGACAAATCAAACGGTATCTCGACAAAATGATCGCGAAATTCCGAGTTTTGTTCTGAGTCCAGTACCTCAAGCAGCGCCGAAGCTGGATCGCCTCGGAAATCGTGACCCATCTTGTCAATTTCATCGAGAAGTATCAACGGGTTCACGCTGCCCGCCTGCTTGATCGCGTTGATAATTCTGCCGGGCATTGCGCCGACATATGTTTTGCGGTGGCCGCGAATGTCGGCTTCGTCACGGACTCCGCCCAGGGAAAGACGGGCATATTTCCGGCCGACAGCCCGCGCCAGCGATACCGCAATCGATGTCTTTCCGACTCCGGGCGGTCCCACAAGGCAAAGAATCTGACCCTTCATATCGGGAGCAAGTTTTTTAACCGCCAGAAATTCAAGAATGCGCTCCTTGACTTTTTCCAGACCGTGATGGTCGGCGTCCAGAATTTTTCGGGCTTCTTTCAGGTCGATCCTGTCAGTTGTTTTCGTTGTCCAGGGCAGTTCGATACACGTATCGAGGTATGTGCGGATAACGCCGGCTTCCGGTGAGCCAAAATGCATGCGCGCCAGCCTGTTAACTTCCTTGAGCAGCTTTTCCTGATATTCCGGTTTAAGACCCGACTTGTGGATCTTGTCCCGGTATTCGTCAAACTCCTGATTGGTGTCATCGGCTTCACCCAGCTCGCCCTGAATGATCTTTACCTGTTCGCGCAGATAATAATCGCGCTGGTTCTTGGCTAGCTGACTTCGTACTTTGGTGTCGATGTCCTGCTCAATATCAAGAATCTCAATCTCGCGCATGAGGAGTGCCGTGACCTGCTCTAGCCGCTTCATCGGCGGAACCTGTTCGAGGATGGTCTGCTTGTCCGCGTGCTTGATAGCGATATTCTGGGCGATATAGTCGGCAAGATATCCGGGATCTGTGGCCGAGATTACATTAAGCAGTACTTCGTGGGTCATCTTGGGCGCGAGGGTCATATACTCCTGAAAGAGTTCCTGCGCATGGCGGACGGCGGCTTCAACCCTGACTTGAGTCGCTCTGCCGATCGGCGGTCGTATCGCCAGCGTTTCGACAAAAAAGCACGGATCCAGGCGGATAAGCGACACCAGTTTCGCCCTGTAAAGCCCCTCGACCAGCACTCTGATGTTATCGCCGGGCAGCTTGAGTATCTGTCTGACCCGCGACACCGTGCCTATCGAATAAATGTCATCGAGCTCCGGGTCATCATTCTTGATGTCCTTTTGAGCCACGAGGAAAATTGTCTGGTCGGTCGACATTGCCTCATCAAGTGATTTTATGGACTTTTCTCTGCCAACGTCAAAATGAAGCAGCATGTTGGGAAATACAGTCAGTCCCCGCAGCGCCAGCATCGGCAGATTTTGTATATCATCATTCGGTTTTTCAATCATATCGTCTCACTCCGAAATTATGCAAATCATACAATCGGACGGCTGAGGATTTCGAAAAATACGAACCCTGAGCCGTCGAATCATTAGTATTAGGACGCGGTCACTCTCTTGGTGCTTTTTACCTTTGAGGACGGCGACTTTATTGTCGGTCTGTTCGCCAGCCGGCCTTCGTCTCTGACGATTTCCGGCTCTGAGCGGTTGACGATCGAGTCTTTGGTAATGGTCACTTTGCTGATCGCCTGGTCAGAAGGAATGTTGTACATTATGTCTGTCATTACATCTTCAATGACCGCGCGTAGTCCTCGGGCGCCAACGCCGCGTTCGATGGCTTTGTCGGCAATCGCCTCAAGCGCGCCGGTTTCAAAATCAAGCTCCACATCATCAAACTCAAACAGCTTTTTATACTGCTTCGTGAGTGCGTTCTTCGGCGTTGTCAGAATCTGAATCAGGTCGTCTCGTTTCAGGGATTCAAGGGGCGCGACCACCGGTAATCGTCCGACAAGCTCGGGGATAACACCGTATTTCAGCAAATCATGGGGCTGAATGTCACGCATAATCGCCGTAACGTCCCGTTCCTTCTTGCTTTCAATCTCGGCGCCAAAGCCCATGCCCTTTTTACCCATGCGGGATTCGATGATTTTATCGATGCCGTCGAACGCTCCGCCGCAGATAAACAAAATGTTTGTGGTGTTGACCTGGATGAATTCCTGGTGCGGATGTTTGCGCCCTCCCTGAGGAGGAACGTTCGCTACAGTACCTTCCAGTATTTTGAGCAGAGCCTGCTGTACGCCCTCGCCGGAAACATCGCGGGTGATCGAAACGTTTTCGCTCTTGCGCGCTATCTTATCCAGTTCGTCGATATAAATTATTCCGCGTTCAGCAAGTTCAACATCGTACTCGGCGGCTTGAATGAGACGAAGCAGAATGTTCTCAACGTCTTCGCCGACATAGCCGGCTTCGGTCAAAGTAGTCGCGTCGGCAATGGCGAACGGCACGTTTAGGATCTTGGCCAGCGTCTGGGCAAAATAGGTTTTGCCGCAGCCGGTGGGGCCGAGCAGCAGGATATTGCTCTTTTGAAGCTCGACATCCTCTCCGCCGCCGAAGTGTATGCGCTTGTAGTGGTTGTAAACCGCGACAGAGAGCGCGATTTTCGCTCGCTCCTGCCCAACAATGTATTGGTCGAATATTTTTCTGATTTCCTGAGGGCGCGGAAGGTTCTCTATTGGCTCAAGCTGCTCAAAAACCTTTTTGCGGGACGGTTCAAAACCGTCGTCAAGAATGTTCATGCAAAGATGGACGCATTCATTACAAATGTATGCGCCGGGTCCCGCAATCAGGCGTCGCACCTGATCCTGATGTTTGCCGCAAAATGAGCAGCGAACAACTCTCTTATCGTCATTTTTTGGCATAACAAACCTCCGTTAACCTGACAAATTTGCTTTATAATCAACGTTTTGTGATAACCTTGTCAATAAGCCCGTAGCTTTGCGCCTCATCGGGGCTCATAAAGTAGTCTCGCTCAACATCGCGCTCAATGACATCGAGTGGTTTGCCCGTGTTTTCGGACAGAATACGATTGAGATTGTCTTTGACTTTTATCAGCCGTTCCGCCTGGATCCTGATGTCCGTGACCTGTCCGCGGGTTCCTCCCGCAGGCTGGTGGATCATGATCTCTGCGTTGGGAAGGGCCATTCGTTTGCCTTTTGCGCCGGCGGCGAGCAGGAATGCTCCCATGCTGGCGGCAAGTCCGACGCAGATCGTGGATACGTCCGCCTTGATATACTGCATGGTGTCGTAAATCGCCATTCCGGAAGTGACTGAACCGCCGGGGCTGTTGATATAGAAGTGAATGTCCTTATCCGGATCCTGTGCTTCCAGGTAAAGGAGCTGCGCGACTATAAGACTTGCGGTAACATCGTTAACTTCTTCAGAGAGAAAGACAATCCTGTCATTGAGCAGTCTTGAATAAATATCATAAGACCGCTCGCCGCGATTAGTCTGCTCTACAACAATCGGTACTAAACTCATTGTTAAACTCCTATGATGCTAATTTTAAGCGCACAATCAAGCATATGCATTTTCATGCGCAAATAAACGCTGAACGATAAAATGCTAAAAATAGACTTGATCCGTCAAACCGGGAGTGTCATTCGCCGTCGGAAATGACAGATTCGGCGGGAGGCGTGTCGGTCACTTTTGTAAAGCCCTTAAGCAGATCGATTGCCTGAGTGGTCATCAAATCTTTTTTGACCATGCGCTTCGGATAATACATCTGCGCCTTGTCAAGCGGAACATTCATTCTGTCGCCGAAGCTCTGCTGGGATTCAACAATTGCCTCGTCAGATATTACGATACCCTCAAGCTCCGCGACTTTTTCCAGCGCGAGACCGATGATTACCTGTCTGCGCGCGGAGTCTTTGCTCTCTTCGAGAAGCTGCTCTTCGGTTTTTTGATACATTTTGTAGAACTGATCCATCGAAAGGCCGCGCATAGACATGTCGTATTTCAGATTATCAAGCATCTCGGTTGCTTTGTCGTCAACCATAACCTCAGGGATGTCGGCTTCAAAAGTCTTAATCAGTTCATCAAGCATATTCGATTCAAAAACGCTGTCCGCTTCGTGAACGTGGTTTTCAAGCAGATTTTTTCTCAGGTTTTCCTTAAATTCGGCAAGCGTGTCAAACTCGGAAATATCTTTAGCGAATTCATCGTCAACTTCAGGCAGGATAGTCTCCTTGACCTCGTTGCAGGTGACCTTGAAAACAACGGGCTTGCCGGCGAGTTCTTCGGCATGATAATCCGCGGGAAAAGTGATTTCGAGATCCCTGGACTCCCCGGCCATAATTCCAATCAGCTGGCTCTCAAACCCGGGGATAAACTGTTCGCTGCCGATTTTGAGATCGTGGCCCTTCATGCTGCCGCCGGGAAATGCCTGATCCTCTAGATATCCAGTGAAATCGATGTTGACGGTATCACCCTTAGCCGCAGGTCTGTCAGTGGCCTGGATGCGCGCGTTGCGCTGGATGAAGGTTTGCAGGCGTTCCTCGACCTCTTCGTCGGTAACGGCGGGATCAGGACGATAAGCCGCAAGTGATTTGTAATCTCCAATTTTGACTTCGGGACTGACCGTAACGGTTGATTTAAATGAATAACCGTCGGCTGATACGTCAAGCACCTCAAAATCCGCTTTATCCACCGGAAATATATCGGCGGCGTCGACAGCGTCACTGTAGGCTTTCGGATAGGACAAGTTGATCGCGTCCTCAAAGAAGACGCCCTCGCCATATGTGCGCTCAATAAGCCCTCTCGGCGCTTTGCCTTTGCGGAAGCCGGGCACGTTCATTCTGGAGACATTTTTGCGATAGGCTTTTTCTACTGCTTCCTGAAATTCTTCCCTGCCAACTTCAACTTCCATTTCGACGGTGTTCGCATCCAGTTTCTCGACCTTTTTAAGGATCATTTACGTCTTTCCTCCTGCGTATTCACTAGTAAAATTATTCTATCAGATTTTATAAACAAATGCTAGCATATTCTTAAATTTTAACCGGTTTAAATCCAAGATAATCAGACGAAATCAAGGCGTACGTGATTCCGTCAATCGCTCCCTCGACGGCTTTTTTGTGTCCGTATCCATGAAGATGGCCGTAATAACACCGCGATACCTCGTATTGCCGCATCAGCTCAACAATTTCGTTGCAGCAGTAACCTTCACAAATCGGCGGATAGTGCAGGAAGCACACTTTTTCCAGTGAGCTCCCAGCGCTCGCGTGTTTCAGAGAAAATTCGAGTCTGCAGATTTCCCTGTCGAAAATTTTCTTGTCAAAGCTACCGCTCTCCCGATCTTCCTCATAGAACCAACCCCTTGTTCCGCAGACTGCGACATCGCCGACTATAAAACTGTTGTTGTGAATTATATCAATGGTTGCCAGGCCGTATTTCACAAAAAAAGTCTGCAGCTTCTTCGCTGTCGCCCACCAGTAGTCGTGATTTCCTTTTATCAGCAGCTTTTTTCCCGGCAGAGAATCAATGAATTTAAAATCCTCGAGCGCCTGGTCAAGGTTCATTCCCCATGAACTGTCGCCGCAGAGAACTGTAGTGTCCCCGTCGGTCAGGTGCGAAAAGCCACTGCGAATCTTGTCAACATAGCCGACCCAGTTGCCGCCGAAAACGTCCATCGCTTTATTTGTACTGAGAGCAAGGTGGAGGTCACCTATCGCGTAAAGCGCCACTTCTCAGCCTCCTGATTCCTTTTTTGGAAGAGCATGGCATTTATTGTAAAGAATAAATTAAGGAAAAATTCAGATAATATTTTTGCAATACATTTTTGCGAAATATGATTTTTGAGGTGAATTATGTTTAGCGACGAGAAAAGCAATGAAAAAGTTGACGGCATCAACTGTTCAGTATCGAACTGCGAATATCACGGGGGCGGTAACACTTGCCACGCCGGGTCTATTAAAGTCGGTACCGAATACGCCGGCAGCAAGGACGAAACCATTTGCGCGACTTTTAACAAAAAATCCAAATAACTCAGCGCCCGCCGGAACGAGAGTTCCGGCATTTATTTTTTTTGCGCGAATGTCATCCGCCAATCCAGTCCATGACGGCGCGCGCCATTCCGGAAGAATCCACTATGCCGTTAAAACGTTCTTTCAAATCGCGAAGCTCGAAAAGCTGTTTGGGCGCCGGAATGTTTGCTAGGCTCTCCAGAACTTGAATCTGGTCGGCGCTGTCGCAGATCTTACCCAGCGCCTCCAGCACCGCGCCACAAAATTTGTAAGGACTGGCGGTTGAGACAATCAGAGTCGGCGTGCTGTCGAGCGTCTCGCGGCGGTAATCCGAATAAACGGCGTAAGCGACCGCGGTATGCGGGTCGAGCAGCTGCCCGTACTCGTTGAAGCAGGATTTAATTGTCGCAAGCGTCCGGCGGTCATCGCAGCATCCGGCATAATAATTTTCGCGCATAACGCCGCTGATCGAATCGGGAACTTTATAAAAGCCGTTTGACGCGAGCTCGGACATTAGCCGGCCGATAAACGCGCTGTCATAGTCGGACAGGAGATAAAGCATGCGTTCCAGGTTGGACGATATCAGTATATCCATCGACGGGGAAAAAGTCGTGTGAAATTTTCGATTTCTGTTATAAACGCCGGAATTGATGAACTCGGTCAGCACGTCATTGCTGTTGGATGCGCAGATGAGCCTTGCGATGGGCAAGCCCATTTTTTTAGCGAAATAAGCCGACAGAATATTGCCGAAGTTTCCGGTCGGAACACAGACGTTGATGCTATCACCCAGAGTCACCGCTCCGGATTTAACAAGGTCAAGATAACCCGAGAAATAGTAGACAATCTGAGGCAACACCCGTCCCCAGTTGATTGAGTTTGCCGACGAAAAAAAGCTGCTGCGCTCGCCGACGAACGCCCTCATTTCCGGGTCGGAGAATATGGATTTTACGCCGGTCTGCGTGTCGTCGAAATTGCCGTTGACTCCAACGACCATTACATTGCCGCCCCGCTGGGTCGTCATTTGCAGGCGCTGAATGTCCGAAACGCCGTCGCGCGGGTAAAAGACAAGAATAGCGGTACCGTTAACGTCGCAAAAGCCCTCGAGCGCGGCCTTGCCGGTATCCCCTGAGGTTGCCGTGAGAATGCACGCCGTGCGCTTCTCGCCTGTGTCCCTGAGTGACTTAACAAGAAGATGCGGAAGCATCTGCAAAGCCATATCCTTGAATGCACATGTCGGCCCGTGCCAGAGCTCGAGCATATATGCGCCGTCGTGGATCTTATTTACCGGCGCGGGGGTAGGGCTGTCATACTTCTGACCGCCGTAAGCCAAATCGGCAAAGCCTTCAAGTGTCGCTGTGCCCCATCCGTCAAGATAAGGGGCCATAACTGCCGCCGCGCGCTGACCGTAAGACATATCAAGCATCGCCTCGGTGGCCGGAATATGGGGGATCAGCTCCGGCGTATAGAGACCGCCATCACCGGCGAGACCTGACGCAATAGCGGTTTCGACGGTGACTGCCGTTTTGGAATCTCTTGTGCTCAGGTATCGCATATATCCTTAACCATCCTTAGCAGATTAAAATAAAATATGTCGCGGACCAGCTGCTCGGAATAGTTTTTCTTTAGCAGTCCGTCATATAACTTCCACATGTCCGAAATATTTCCGATTTCCAGAGGCAGATCTTCACAGCCGTCAAAGTCCGCGCCAATGCCGATTATACCCGCGCCGCCGAGCGACAGGAAATGTTCGATATGCCCGATGACATGGTCGAGCGTCGCGTGGCCGGTGTTAACTAGATCGCGGTATAGGTTAATGCCGACAAAGCCGTTCAGCGACTTGATAGCCAAAAACTGATCGTCGGTCAGATTACGCCGGTGCCCGCAAATTTTCTTGGAGTTCGAATGGCTTGCGATGAATGGCCTCCCGCGTCTTTGCGCGATTTCAGCAACGTCCCAAAAACCGGGTTCCGAAATGTGCGAAACGTCCACCATAATACCGAGATCAAACATCCGCTCAACGAATTCTTTTCCCTTGTCAGTAAGACCTTCTTCGGGCGCTTCCGCGCAGCTGCCGGAGAGCGCGTTCCGATTGTTCCAGACTACGTTTATCGCGCGCACCCCGAGATCATAAGCAACCTGCAGCTTTTCCAGTGAACAGTCCAGCAGCTCCGCGCCCTCCACGGACAGCATCGCAGCAATTTTGTTTCCGCGAGCGGCTTCGGCTATATCGGAAGTATTCCTGCAAAGGACAATTTTATCAGGATTTCGCTGCTCGGTCTCGGCAATAAACTTTCGGTAAAGCTGAAAGAACTGGTTAAATGGAGTTGTGTCGAGCGTCTTCTTAATATCCGAGTATAAAGCGAAAATTTGCACATAGGGTTCAAGCACCGACGCTTTGCTAAAGTCGATGTGGCAGGTATTTTCGATAAGTGACTGACTTTTAACAAAAATTTGCGATATTGTATCACAATGTGCGTCAAACAGTGGAATCTTCATCAAAAATCCCCCGTTTCAATTAGATCAAATGCTGAGATTATATGATTCAGACTATGTTTGCCGGTTTTGTCCGTATACACTTCGATAACGTCGAATCGTGGCTGGAGGGTGGTCGGACATTCCTCAAGCCAGATTTGGGAACTGCGCAATACCCTCTGGCGCTTATGAAAATCAACGGCCTCAGCGGCACTGGCAAACTTTCCGCTTTTTCTCGACTTAACTTCGACGAAAGCGACATATCCGGACATGCCCGCAATGATGTCAATCTCTCCGTATTGTGTATGATAATTCCTGCCGAATATCTCGTATCCCAGCTGTCTCAGATAATCGCAGGCCAGCTGCTCGCCGCGCTGTCCGGTCTGGGCGGATCGCGGTAGCTCAGACGTCGCCTTGACCGGCTTTACCGCAAACGTCTTTCGGTGATGCGGGCAGGGGCCGTGTTCGATAATCAAATTGCGGTGCAGCGGTGTCGGATAACCCTTGTGGCTCTCAAAACGATACTGAGGGAACTCCTTTGAAAGCTGCGTCATATATCGATCGCGCGCGGTTTTGGCCAGAATGGAAGCTGCCGCGATACATGCGCTCTTTCGGTCTCCGCCTATAACGGGAGAAGCGCAAACGTCGGTAAAATACCTGATGCTGTTGCCATCTATTATCGTAAGATCTGGCGCTGCGCATAAGCTGTCGTAGGCGCGGCGCATCGCGAGCATTGACGCGTTGAGTATGTTAAGTTCGTCAATCTCTTCAACAGAAGCGCTAGTTATGCTGTAAGATACTGCGTTTTCACAGATGATGTCAAACAGACGGTCGCGTTTTTTAGACGATAGCTTCTTAGAGTCGTTCAATCCGTCGACAAAAAAATCCGGCGGAAGAATGACGGCCGCAGCATATACTGGCCCGGCAAGCGGCCCTCTGCCTGCTTCGTCAATGCCGCAAAGGATAGCGGATTGTTCGCGTAGTTTTGAGTCAAAAGAGAATAGCTCAGTCATTAACGACACCGTTCTTCGCATTCCCTGAAGAAATAAAGTCATCCACGCTTTCCAGTGTAAAGCGACCGAGCTTTCCGCCTCGGAATTCGTCAAACAGGATCCTGGACATTCGCTCGGTATCGACATGCCCGCCCGACATGAGGAATCCCCGGCTGCGGGCGGCGGATTCAAGAAGGTCGTATCCGGCGATCCCGGCAGAAACTGGTATTTTGTAGCGTTCAGTCAAAGACTGCGGGTAAAGCGCCGACATAGTGTCAAGGAAATTACAGCTCAGCTCCTCGACATCCATGATGTTATCCTTGATTGCGCCGGTATAGGCTAAAAACTGACCGGCTCTGGGGTCGGATATGTTCGGCCAGAGGATGCCCGGGGTGTCGAGCAGCTCGATTCCCTTATCAAGCGAGATCCACTGCTTTCCTCTCGTAACGCCCGGTCTGTCTTCGGCGCGGGCGACGGCGCGCCCCGCTAGCCGGTTGACAAACGAGGATTTGCCGACGTTCGGTATGCCGACGATCATCAGGCGCAGCGTTCGGCCCGACTGGCCTTTCTCACGCAGGCGTTCTATCTTCTCCCGAAGCAGGTTCTTGACGGCGGGGATAAACCTATTGGTTCCCGCGCCGGATTTGCTTGAACAGTCAAAAGCCTCGGCGCCGATTCCAGAAAAATACGTCAGCCATTTCGCTGTCTTATCCGGATCGGCCTGGTCCGCGCGGTTCAGTATTATAAGACGGGGTTTATGACCCGCCAACTCGTCGAGGTCAGGATTGCGGCTAGAAACGGGGATACGCGCGTCAATAATCTCCGCGACGGCGTCGACAAGCTTTAGATTTTCGGTGATGAGCCTGCGCGTTTTTGCCATGTGTCCGGGATACCAGTTAATGTTCATTGTCCAATTACCGAAATGTGATTGAGAGGCCATATCCTAAGCATGACGTGCCCCAAAATAAATCGTTTGTCGATCATGCCGATCATGGGCTCCCTGCTGTCTGAGCTGAAATTCCTGTTATCCCCAAGGACAAAAACGCAGCCCTCCGGCACCGTTACAGGAAGATCAATTCTGGCTGCCTCGCGAATAATATCATTAATATACGGCTCAACCAGGGTTTCGCCGTCGACTGTTACATTTCCGTCAACGATGTTAACTGTCTGCCCTTCGGTAGCGATTACCCGTTTGACGAGAGGGCTGTCCTCATCGGGATCCTTCCCAAAATGGAGTCCTTTTTTCGTGAAGACGACGACATCTCCCCTTGTGGGCTCGAAAAACATATTGGTCAGCAGGACTTTATCGTTATTTTCGAGAGTGGGAAACATCGATGATCCTTCGACTCCAATAATGCGTATGACAAATGTAAAAAGAAGTACCACGAATATAAGCGAGGTGACTAAAGCGTCCGACCAGTCGTACAATTCGCGGGAGAAGCCGCCCGACTTGTTGCCGAGTTGGCTGCCGTTGCTGGAACTGCTGTTTTCTTCGGACATAATAAGACCTCAAATCTAACAGGATACCGCAAAGGATATCACAAAAAAGCAATAAACAACAATACGGCAAGCGACGAAGCCTACATAAAGTCGACCGCTTACCGTATTTTGTGATTTAAATGAGCTCCTTGACTTTAGCGCGTTTACCAACTCTATAACGCAGATAGTAGAGCTTTGCGCGTCTAACTTTGCCTCGGCGCACCGTAACAAAATCGGCAATATGCGGCGAGTGTATGGGGAATACTTTTTCTACGCCAACTCCGTAGGAAACACGCCGGACGGTGATAGTCTCCCTGATGCCTCCGTGTTTTTTGGCGATGATTGTCCCCTCAAAAACCTGGACACGCTCTCTCGCGCCTTCTTTAACCTTTACGTGGACTCGGACTGTGTCTCCGATATTGAGCGGAGGCAAATCCTTCTTGAGCTGTGTTTCCGTAAGTGCCTGCAACAGATCCATGAAAATCTCCCTTTCTATGAGGGTATTCTTGCCGCGTTTACCGATATAATTGACATCATAGCCGGCAGAGGACTACCCATAAATCACACCATAAAATGATAGCATATACATTACAAAAAAGCAAGATAAATCTCAGGGTATTGCGAATATGAGTTTTCCGAGCACAAAACCGCGGTCAACTGTGCCGAGTCTGCCTCTGCTGTCGGCGCTCAGGTTGCGGTTGTCCCCCATCACAAACATATGTCCGGTAGGCACAATCACCGACAGATCTTCTCTGCTTGAACGCCTGATGCCTTCAAGCAGATATGGCTCCCTGAGCTCAGTGCCGTTGACCAGTACCTTTCCGTTTTTATAATCAAATATGAGGCTCTGATTTTCTGTTGCAATGACTCTTTTCACAAGCGCCCTTGGTTCGTAATAACCTTTTCTGAAAACGACGATATCACTGTTTTGCGGAGCGCCAAAAAGGTTTGAGATAACTATCAGCTGCGAGTTTCTAAGTGTGGGCAGCATTGAGTTGCCGTCCACAACCACGACTCGAAACGCGAGAGTCAGCAAGAGCGACGCGACAATCAGCGCAATAACAAGGACGTTTGTAAACTCATATAACCCCGTAAACGGCGCTGGTTTCGATTCATTAATTAGAATTTTATTATACAGCATACTCACAGCCACCAATTATTATATGAAGATACAGGACTCCGCGTCATATGCGAATTTGCGAAAAAATTCGACATTTCCGATAGAACTCCCGGCCTCGGTGTTCTTAAATGCCTTGACGACGTATTCGGGAGAGAGTCCAGGATTTTGAGCGAGCAGCCGGAGTGAGAGAGCGATATTCCCACCGGTTTCCGATGCGTTGTGGCTCAGTATGCCGGGTGATATGTCCACAATGGATGTCCCGCTTTTGGATCGTTTTTCGACCATGATCGGTTTGCCTGCCAGCATTTCCGTCAGAGCGCTGAGCTTTGACGCGGGGTCCGACGGGCATTCGATCAGGACGTCGCAGTCGATCGAATGTATATCGCGGAACGGGCGGTCGGGAGCATAGATTGCAGTCGCGGAGATCCCGTAAGGCAATACACTGTTCATCTGCTCGGGATTGATCTCGATCTCCCGCTCGGTCTGAAAGTCCAGCAATTCGCACGTACTGGAGAATCCAACCGGCAAAGGCAGCGCGATCGACAAATAAGGGTGCGGATTAAAGCCCGACGAGTAGCGGAGGTCAACCCCCGCCCGCTTAAACGCGCGCTGGAGGACATGTATCAGGTCGAGGTGCGAGATAAAGCGAGCCGATTTACCCTTGTTAAAAGCCATGCGCAGCTTACTCACAGCAATCAACTCCTTTATGCAGCCTAGAGACGCCGCAGCCGGAGCATTTGCTTCGGCAATCCGGGGTTACAACGGCATCGCGCGCGCGCTCCAGCTCCCTTTCGCAGAATGCGGATGGAACGCCGGTCGAAATGTGGCTCCAGGGCAGGACTTCGTCCACGGCGCGTTCACGGTTCGCGTAAAAACGCGCGTCCAGTTCGCACTGACCGAGAGCGGCAAGCCACCTGTCCAGCGAAAAGCACTCGCTCCAGCCGTCCATTTTGCAGCCAGACTGCCAGGCGGCATAAATCGCCTTGCCGAGCCGCCGGTCGCCTCTCGCGAGAATGGCCTCAACCAGACTGGTCTCGGGGTCGTGCCAGTTCAGGTTTATGCTGCGCTTCATGCTGTCGCAGAGCAGTCGCTGACGGCGGCGGAATTCTTCGATCGATACCTGAGGTACCCATTGGAATGGCGTGTGCGGCTTCGGAATAAAGCACGCGACCGAAACAGTGACCCGCACTCCGCGGGCTTTGACGGACGAGTTCTTTTTCCACGTCCTGAGCACAGCGGAGCACATTTCGGCGATCGCAACGACGTCGTCGTCGGTCTCGGTCGGAAGTCCCAGCATGAAGTAGAGCTTCACGCCCGTCCATCCGCCCTCAAAAGCCACGCTGCACGCGTGCAGTATTTCTTCTTCGCTGAGGTTCTTGTTGATGGCGTCGCGCAGCCGCTTGGAGCCGGCCTCCGGAGCGAAGGTCAGCCCGCTCTTGCGAACGCGTTTGACCCGTTCCATCAGTTCGGGAGTGAAGCTGTCGGCACGGAGCGACGGCAATGACAGGTTGATGTGCCGCGGCGCGCACCAGTCGATCAGATTGTCGGTTAGGGTGATAAGATCCGGGTAATCGCTGGTGGACAGCGAAGTGAGGGATATTTCGTCATATCCGCTGTATTCAAGTGAGCTTGTCCCCTGCTCAGTCAGCAGCCCGGCACTCCTGGAACGCACGGGGCGGTTGGTAAATCCGGCCTGGCAGAAGCGGCATCCCCTGATACAGCCGCGAAAAAGCTCGAGTGTGACCCGGTCATGCACAATCTCGGTAGACGGAACGATAGTCTCGACCGGAAAGTATGAGCTGTCAAGGTCGGTCACCATACGTTTAGTCACGACCGCGGGAGCGCCGCCGTGCGCCGTAATCGACTTTACAGTGAAGTCGGTATTATACTCGATATCATAAAGTGAGGGCACATAAACGCCTTCGATCTTAGATGCCGCGAAAAGAAGTTCAGTTTTCGAAACTCCGTCCCTTTTTGCCGTGCGGCAGAGGGAGGTCAGCTCAACAATAGCGTCCTCGCCGTCGCCTACGACAAAGAGGTCGATAAAGTCGGCAACAGGCTCGGGGTTATACGCACACGGCCCGCCCGCTATCACTAGCGGGTGACTGTCGTCGCGGTCGCAGGCTCGAACGGGGATTCCCGAAAGATCCAGCATGTTAAGGACATTTGTATAACAAAGCTCGTATTGCAGCGTGAACGCGAGCATGTCAAAATCCCCGACAGGCGTGCAGCTTTCCAAGCTGAAGAGCGGCAGTCCGCGTGTACGGAGTTGCTCCTCCATATCCTGCCAGGGCGCAAAAACCCTCTCGCACCAAACGCCGTCAATATTATTAAGGATACCGTATAAAATGCGCAAACCGAGATGCGACATGCCGATTTCGTACGTGTCCGGAAAGCAGAACGCAACGCGGTAATCAACCGCCGCCGGATCTTTGGTGATCGAGCCGAATTCTCCTCCGGCGTATCTTGCGGGCTTTTTTACATTTGGCAGGATGGCGTTTATTGTATTGCGCATAAAGGCTCCTTTGATTTATCTGCTGTTTTCACCGGCACAACATACCTGCCGAGAAACACTTTCCAGCCTATTCTAATATTTTTTCGACATATTTACAATACTTTTTACAATTTCACTTTTTATCAGCAGTGAGCAGGAAAGAAATACCGCTATGAAAAGCATGGTTATGTTATACCCTGTTGACATGAAAACATATACCCCGAAGGACGTTATCAGCATGCAGCCTAAAAGGGACAGGAGAAACGCGATACTGTCCGCGCGTTCCTGTCCGAGATGCAGTTCAAGAATGCTCGAGATCGCCCGGCCGCCGTCCAGAATCCTGACTGGCAGCAGATTAAACAGCCCCAGCAGCAGGCTGACTCCCGCAAATACATACAGGTCGTCATAAAACAGCAGCGTTCCGAGTAAGGACGCCGCTGCCGCGCCCAGTACGCTCATGGCTGGCCCGGCAAGAGCGATGGCGACTTCTTTCGAGTGCGGCAGCATTGGCGTCCCCGCAAGCACTATTTCAGCTCCGATAAGGCTGAGCCGCAGCATCTCAATACGCCCGCCGCAAAGCTTGACGGCAAGAAAATGGCCGCACTCGTGCAAAACGGCAGCGGCCACAAAATAAATCATTAGATTTTGCGAGTCAAGGTAGAACAGAGCGGAAAACAGCAATACCGAAGGCAGACTGACGCTGATACGGGGCCCCGAACTGTCACGGCTTGACATAGTAGGTCGGGTCGATGATCGAGTTGTTGTGGCGCATTTCAAAATGCAGATGCGGGCCGGTGGAGTTGCCGGTGCTGCCCACCAAAGCGATGGTCTGACCGAGCTTGACTTTATCCCCAGTCTTGACCAGCAGCTTGCTGCAATGACCGTAAAAGCTCGAGAAACCGTCGGGGTGCTTAACCTTGATGAAATTTCCGTATACTGTGTTTTTGCCCGCAGCTTCCACTGTTCCGGCGGCAAAGCACTTGATATCCGACCGGTTTTTTGCGGCTATGTCAATTCCGTAATGGAACTTTACATCATCGTTGATAGGGTGATCCCGGTATCCGAACGGCGATGTTACCGCGCCTTTCGCGGGGGTAGTGTATTTGAATTTCAGCGTGAACTTTCCCGGCTCGACTTTATCCGGAGGCGGGATTTCGAACTCCGTTGCCGGGGTGTCGTCAATGATCTCCTCAGCGGTCATTGAAAACGAGAGGTTTTCGATCTCAACCGCGCTGAGCGGTTTTACGGAGGGGGCGGCGCTCGAGACTGGCGGGGCGGTATTTTCCGGAGCGGCGCTTATGGGAGTTTTGGCGCCCATCAGCGCAACATCCGAATCGGAGGGAGGCTTAGATACCTTGGCCGCGTCCGACAGGTTGGTTTCGGGCACCGACTGGACAGCGGGAGAAGATGGTTCCGCCTCCGCAACACCGGCGGGCGCTTCATCCGCCTTGGTTTCGGGCTGAAGCACGTCTGATGCCGAGAACGGATCCAGCTGAGGGATTACATCCGAAACATCATCCGTAGAAAACGGATCGGTTTGGGCGGGCGTGATATCGGTATCACGGGGTTCGGCGGACGGATTGAGCGATGGAGGCGGCGTGGAACCGGTGTTCTCGTTGAGCGTGGAGATACTTGACGTCAGAGCGTTGAACACCTCTGTAATGTCCCCTCCTCCGGTGACAGCTTTGCCGACCGCCTCAAACGCCGCCCGGTAGTCGAGGCTGCCGCTGATTCCGTTCGTCAGAACATCTTTCACCGCGTCCGAACTCTGTGGAAACGCCAGCTTAAACACAACAATAAGGGCGAAAATAGCGGCACTTACGATAAGTTGGAGCAGTCTCTTTTTAACCTTGCCGGGCTGCTCGCTTTTTTTAAGGCGCTGAGGCTGGCGTTTGCGAGTACTCGTCGACCGTCTGCCCGGCGACGATATCATTTTTGTGCCGGACGTTTCGCGGAGCTCCCTCGTTGTTCGTTGCATAGCTATTCCCCTTTGTACTTGGATATAAAGTGTTCATGCCAATTATATTCAAGCCATAGCGTAAAAATTACCGAAATTGGACGAGTACCAGCCAACAAAAAAAGACCCCCGACAGTTCGGGAGTCTCAGAGGTTCGATATGTCGGGTGCGGATCACATCGCGCTGACTGCCTGCTTCTTTTTGCATGACAGGCAAAGCGTGCCGCCGTCCTCAACCAGCGCGCCGGTCTCACGCAGGCGCTTGACCTGTTCCTGAGTGCCGACAGGTTCGCCGCAGCATTCGCACTTAACCAGCTTGAAAGTACGGTTCCAGATGACGCGCTCATCCACGGTCTCTTTTAGGTCAATCGCGCCCACGGGACAGACCCTGGAGCAAGTTCCGCAGCCGATACATTCGGGAGAAGGCGCGTCAAACGCGGTTGTGACATTTTTTGTGGTTCCGCGGGAGGCCGTCGTGATTGCCGCATTTCCCAAAAGCTTGCATGCTTTGGCGCACAGGCCGCAAAGTATGCACTTCTCACCGGGGTCCGTGACAAAACGACTGTCGGGCGTCACTCCGTATTCGGCGCATAGTTTTTCAAGCCCGGATGCGGCGGGAGCTTTTTCCGCAAGCATAGTCAGCACGTTTTTTCGAAGTCTGCGTATTTTTTCGGTATTAGTTCGAATTTCAAGCCCGTCGCTGACCGGGAAAACACAGGAAACGACAACCTTGGAACGCCCGCTTTCGATTGCCTCGACCAGACAGAGGCGGCAGCACGCCTGGCCAGGCAGAGCGTCGTGATGGCAGAGACTTGGTATTTCAATTCCGTTTCTGGCCGCGACGGCTAAAACGTATTCATAGTCTTCGGCATTGCACCTGATCCCGTCAATTGTTATTTCCATGTTTCCACCCCATTGTATTGACAGCCTCAAATTTACAGACATCCCTGCATGTTCCGCACTTGACGCACAGCTCCTGCTTAATCTCATGCGCTTTCTTTGACTCGCCGGTGATTGCCGCCGCGGGACAGTTCTTTCGGCAGGCGCCGCAGCCGGTGCATTTCTCGGCGTCGATTTCAAATGTGCTCAGCGACTGGCAGATACCGGCCCGGCACCGCTTGTCGTTAATGTGCTCCTCGTATTCCTCCCTGAAATGGGTGAGCGTGGTAATTACCGGGTTAGGAGCGCTTTTGCCGAGCCCGCACAGCGCCGCTTCGGCGATGGTTTCGCAGGTTTCCTCAATCAGCGGAATATCCGACGGCTTGCCCCGCCCTTCACAAATGTCTGTAAGAATTGTCGACAGCCTGCGGAGCCCTTCACGGCAGGGCGTGCACTTGCCGCAGGATTCGCCTGTCAGGAAATCGATGTAATACCGCGCTATTTCAACCATGCACGTCCGGTCGTCCATAACTATCATGCCGCCCGAACCCATCATACTGCCGTATTTGGTCAGCGTGTCAAAATCGACCTGCACGTCGAGCAGCGACTCGGGTATGCAGCCGCCGGAGGGGCCGCCTGTCTGAACTGCCTTGAACGGACGGTCGCCGATTATGCCGCCGCCGATGCCGAATATCAGGTCGCGCAGTGTAATGCCCATCGGCACCTCGACCAGTCCAGTTCGCTTAACCTTGCCCACCAGCGTGAAAACCTTCGTGCCGGGAGAGAATTCTGTTCCGATCTTTCTGAAGCTGCCGCTTCCGTTTTGTATGATTACGGGAATGTTGGAAAATGTCTCGACGTTATTAAGCACAGTTGGTTGGCCGAAGAGACCTTTTTCCACCGAGCGGATGTACTTGGCACGCGGCTCGCCAACCTTGCCTTCGATAGAAGCCATAAGCGCTGTCGATTCGCCGCAGACGAACGCGCCGCCGCCGCGAACTACCTCGACGTCGAAGCAAAAGTCACTGCCAAGGATGTTTTCCCCGAGATAGCCATGTTTCCTCGCGGCGTCGATCGCTTCCCGCGCGTGCTGGACGGTCAGCTCGTATTCGTCCCTGACGTATATGAAGCCTTCGCGGGCTCCGATGGCGCGGGCGCAAATAGCCATGCCCTCAAGTACGCAATGCGGGTCGCCCTCGAGAATTCCGCGATCCATAAAGGCGCCGGGGTCACCCTCGTCGCAGTTGCAGACAACGTATTTCGGAAAACTCTGATACTTCGAACACTGCCGCCACTTGCGCCCGGTCGGAAAACCTGCGCCGCCGCGCCCTCTGAGTCCGGATTTTTCGACCTCGGCGATGATCTCGTCGCCTGAGAGTGAAATGGCTTTCTTCAGCGCCTGGTAACCGTCGCGGGCGAGAAAATCATCTATATCGAGCGGGTCAATCTCGCCGACGTTACGAAGCGCGACTTTCTTTTGCGGTATGTAAAACGGATTTTCGGCAGTGGTTCTGACGACCGTTCCGTCCGGAGTTTTGTAAAGCAGCCGCTCAATAACCTCGTTGCCGACGACCGATTTCTCGACGATCTCGTCGATGTCTTCCGGCTTGACCCTATAATACGAGAGGTCGAGAGGCATGATGCGGATTATGGGGCCGTATTCGCAAAAGCCGTGGCAGCCGGTCTTTTTAATATTCGACTCAACTTTCAGTTCGACGCCGTCAGACAGCCGGAGTTTCAGCGCGGCGGCAACCTCGTCTCCGCCGTTTGCGGCGCAGCCGGTGTCACAGCAGACAAAAACGGTCTTAGCCTGCATTGGAGTCCGCCTCCTTCCGCCTGAAATCGTTCAGAATATCAACCAGCGATTTGGCTGTGACCTTGCCGTAGTATTTGTCGCCTATCATCATCGCGGGAGCGATTGCGCAGGCGCCGAGACAGTTGACGACCTCTAGCGAGAAAAGCATATCGCTGGAGGTCTGGCCGGGCTCGATATTCAGTTCGCGCCTTATTGCGTCGAGCAGCTTGAAAGAACCCCTGATGTGGCACGCGGTGCCGTCACATACTTTTATAGTATACTTGCCCTTCGGAATCAGGCTGAGCGCCTTATAAAACGTCACAATCGAGTAAAGCTCAGACTTTGCGATCTTAAGATCCGCTGCGAGCCTGAAGAAGTCGTCACGAGGTATGTAACCGTGCTTTTTCTGAATATCCTGCAGGTAAGCCAGCGCGTGCCGCGGTTCCATCACATCGGATTTCAAAAGAATCACTCCTGCCTGTAATTTTGTTAGATTGAGCAAACATTCGCAAAAAAAACTTGCAAATTTGGTCAAATTGCATTATACTTGCAATTATAAAACAAGCATTTACAAATATCAAGGTAAATTTGCTTCTCGAGTATTCGCAATAAATATCTGCAACTGTCAGCTTAATATAAGGAGATGAAAGAATGCGCAAAATTCTGGTCGACAGCGCTAAATGCATCGCCTGCCACTCGTGCGAGCTATCGTGCGCTGTAGCTAAATCAGATTCCGGATCTCTATACGCGGCGATCGCCGAAGATCCGCCGCCAGTCGCGCGGGTCAGCGTTGAAAAAAGCAAATCGGGCAGCTTCCCGCTTCAGTGCAGACATTGTGAGGACGCGCAGTGCCTTAAAGCCTGCGTCACCCGCGCGCTTTACAGGGATGCCGCTACCGGCGCGGTACTTCAAAAAGACGAGCTCTGCATCGGATGCCATATGTGCGCGATTGCCTGTCCCTTCGGCTCTGTCGAGCAGTCCCCGCTCAGAAAGACCGTGAGCAAATGCGATCTCTGCGCCGCCAGAGAGGGCGAACCGGCGTGCGTCGCATCGTGTCCGACCGGCGCGCTGCGTTTTGAGGAAGTCAGCGATTTCAGCAAAAGCAGAAGACAGGAGTATCTTGACGAACTTGATTTAAAATCCGGAGGAGAATGTTTATATGAGTAAGTTTAATAAGACCATTGATCCGGCTGCCGCTGAAATGCTGGGTAAGGCATCATGTGAACATATCGAGACCACATGGGACAGATATGAAAAGCAGCAGCCCCAGTGCGGATTTGGCGAGCTTGGCGTATGCTGCCGGAACTGTCTGCAGGGTCCGTGCAGGATTAACCCGTTTGGGGAGCCGAAGAGAGGCATATGCGGTGCCGACGCAGATCTGATTGTCGCCCGTAACTTGGTCAGGACAATCGCAGGCGGAGCCGCCTGTCACGTCGACCACGCGTTTGAGGCGAGCGAACTGTTGCTGAATATCGCTGAAGGAAAAGTCCCCTACCGCATTGAAAGTGAAGATAAACTTAAAGCTGTCGCCGGAAAGCTGGGCATAACTGTTGACGGCAAAGACACGAAGTCGCTTGCCAAAGAAGTCGCCGAAAAAGCGCTCGACAACTTCCGCAACGTTTCGGGAGACACGATGCCGTGGCTGCTGGCCTCCGCACCCAAGGAACGCGTTGATGTATGGAGCGGACTGGGCGTGCTGCCGCGCAATGCCGACAGGGAAATGCGCGAGGCACTCCACAGAACTTCGATGGGCGTTGACTCCGATCCCGTCAACTTGATTCTCGACTGCATCAAGCTTGGACTGGTCGACGGATACGCGGGATTGCAGCTTGGCACCGATATTCAGGATATCGTTTTCGGTATTCCCAAGCCGGTTAAATCATCGGCCAACCTCGGCGTATTGGAGAAGGATAACGTCAATATTATCGTTCACGGGCATATGCCGGTGGTATCCGAGAAGATAGTCGAGTGGAGCCGCAAGCTCGAGGGTGAAGCGAAAAGTGCGGGAGCCGCCGGTATTACTGTCGCCGGAATCTGTTGCAGCGGCAATGAAGTGCTTATGCGCCAGGGCGTACCGCTGGCCACCAATTACCTCAGTCAGGAGCTGGCTATCGTCACCGGCGCTGTCGATATGATGGTGGTGGACGTACAGTGCATGATGCCGTCGCTGTCCACCGTCGCCGCCTGCTACCATACGAAAATTGTGACCACTCAGCCGATAGCCAAGATTCCCGGCGCGATACATATTCAATTTGATACCGACAAAGCCGACGACGCCGCCGCCGAGACAGTGCGGATGGCGATCGAGGCCTACAGGGCGCGCGACCACCGCCGCGTCAACATTCCTCAGATTAAACAAGACGTCTGGGCAGGATTTAGTGTGGAGACAATTGTCGGCGCACTTAAAGCCGTGGACGCGAACGACCCGCTCAAGCCGCTGGTGGATAATATCAAAGCCGGAAACATCCTCGGGGCTGTCGGCGTCGTAGGCTGCAACAATGCGAAGGTTACCCAAGATCAGACCTGTATTGAGATGGTCAAGGATCTGATGGCCGCCAATGTACTCGTCGTGGCGACCGGATGCACAGGGCACGCGCTCGCAAAGCACGGCTTCATGTCTCCTGAGGGCGCGAAAAAGTACGCGGGCCCCGGACTGCTTGCGGTGCTGACCGCTGTCGGTGAGGCTGCCGGACTCGGCGGTCCCCTGCCGGGCGTGCTGCATATGGGCAGCTGCGTCGACAATTCGAGGATCGGTGACCTGCTGTGCGCGCTGGCGGGATATCTCGGAGTCAGCGTCAGTCAGCTGCCAGTCGCGGCGTCGGCGCCCGAGCTTCAGCATGAAAAAGCGGTGTCGATCGGTACCTGGGCGGTCGCTCTCGGCGTGTTCACCCACTGCGGCGTGGTGCCGCCCGTGCTGGGCAGCCCGCTGACAACCAAGATACTGACCGAGGACGCGGAAAAACTGATCGGCGGAAAATTCTATGTTGAAACCGACCCACACGCTGCCGCAAAGGGCATTATCGAGCATATCAAGAGTAAACGCGCGGCGCTCGGCATCTGATTTTTATCGCTGCAATTAATTAACAATGAAACTTGTGTCCGGGCAGTTGACCCGGGCATAAGTTTCATTTATCATATAGATTATCATCCTCAAAACCGGTGGGAGATTCGAAAGGGCGGCAGTCATGGAGACAGAGAGAGTGAAGTTCGATTCAATTGACGAGTATATCGCGGCGTTTCCCGAGGAAATCCGGCAGAGGCTGGAAACACTCCGCAGGCTGATACGTGAATGTGCGCCAGAGGCTCGCGAGAGGATTACTTGGGATATGCCGACGTTCTCGGGCGCAAGTAATATTGTGCATTTCGCGGCGTGTAAAAACCACATCGGCCTGTACCCAGGGGCAAGCGGAATTGAGGCGTTCACGGAGGAAATCGCGCAGTACAAGAGCTCGAAGGGCGCGGTGCAGTTCCCGAATTCTCAGCCGCTGCCGCTGGATTTAATACGCAGGATCGTAATGTACCGCGTCGCCGAGGACGCGCAGTTTGCGGAAGAGAAAAAGCAAAAGAAGGCTAAATCCAAAAAAGATAAAGAAACCTAATAATAAAATGCCGGTCACTCTGATGTGACCGGCATTTTATTATCGCTCGTATTTAAGATTCAAATCTTCTCAGGAATGCCTGCGTTCGCGGGTTCTGTGGATTGTTGATAATTTCATTTGGATTGCCTTCCTCAACTACCAGACCACCGTCCATAAATATGACGTAATCGGCGACGTCGCGCGCGAAGTTCATCTCGTGCGTGACGATGACCATCGTCATATGCTCGGCCGCAAGCGAGCGGATAACCCGCAAAATCTCGCCGGTGAGCTCCGGGTCAAGCGCCGACGTCGGCTCGTCGAAGAAAAGCATTTCGGGTGACAACGCGAGCGCCCGGGCAATTGCCAGACGTTGCTGCTGCCCGCCGGAAAGTTGATAGGGATACGCGTTAGCCTTGTCGGCTAGTCCCATCTTGTCGAGCAGGCCGAGCGCCGTGACTCTGGCGGATTCCGGGTCTTGCTTTGCAACGTGTATGGGCGCCTCGGTGATGTTTTTAAGCGCGCTCAGGTGCGGGAAAAGGTTGAAGTTCTGGAATACCAGGCCGAAATACTTCTTGATCTTCTTTTCCTGATCTTTGTTGCAGTATACTGGTTTGCCGTCAACTGTAGAGACAAGCACGTCGTCCATATACTTGATTTTGCCGGAATCAACCCGGTCGAGCATAGTGGCGCATCGAAGCAGCGTCGATTTTCCTGAGCCGGAAGGGCCGATGATGGCCAGAACGCTGCCCTTTGGAACGTTGAGAGAAATATCGCACAAAACGTCCGTATCTTCAAACGATTTGCTGATATTGCTCATTTCCAGTACGTTTTTGACGGCTGGGTTAAAGACATCCATATCCGGCGAAGTGCTCACAATAACTTCCCTCACTTACCTGTAGTAGTCCAGCTTTTTTTCTATCCGCATCATGCAGAAAGCCACGACATAGTTCATAACAAAGAAAAATACGCCGGCGACGACAAACGGAATGACCGAGGACTGCGCCGAGGCGAGATCCTTTGCCGCAGTGAACATCTCGGTAACCGACAACACCATTGCAAGCGACGTATCCTTGACCAGTGTGATCGCCTCGTTGGTCATCGGGGGCATAATCCTTTTTACGACCTGCGGAAAGATGATCCGGAAAAAGCACTGCGTTTTCGAAAAACCGAGCACTGCCGCAGCCTCGTATTGCCCTTTCGGCATCGACTGGATGCCTGAGCGGAAAATCTCAGCGTAGTAGGCTGCGTAGTTGAGAGTAAAAGCAATAATAACAGCCGGAAATCTATATGCCGAATTTAATACAAAAGTAGGATCAATCATGCGCATGATGTAAAATGGACCGAAGAAGACGAGCATGAGCTGGAGCATGAGCGGAGTGCCGCGCATGATAGAAGTGTAAATTCCAACCAAAAACCGGACAATCCGGAACCGGCTCATGCGCCCGAACGAGACGAGCAGGCCGAGCGGGAGAGCGAACAGTATGGTTAGAATGAAGATATTCAGTGATAAAAGCATACCGGAAGTGAGCTGGCTGATAATCGCGGCGAATTCCGGGCTGTAAAAAAAAGAGACTTGGGAATCAGTCTGCGCTGCAAGAATTAAATAAGGGACGTTGAGGATCGAAGGGTCTCCCATTATTCGCCGCACTCCTTAATCATTTCGGAATGCCTCGCCACAGTTAAGCGGGAGGCATTCCGATAGTTGGTTTAATCTGAATTATTTACCGATCGTGGTGATGTCTTTACCAAACCATTTTTCGGATATGGTCTTCATTGTTCCGTCGGCGGCCATGTCTTCGAGAGCTTTCTGCACTTTGTCACGAAGCTCTGTGTTGCCTTTTTTGAAGCCTACGCCGTATTGCTCGGATGCCAGAGCCTCGTCCATAACCTTAAAGTTCTTGCCGTCTTTTTCCATGTGGTAGCGGGCGACAATCTCGTCGACCAAAACGGCTTCGACAGCGCCGGTTTCAAGGTTCATAAAGGCGTTGAGGTATGTATCGGTCAAAACGGGGGTGATGTCATTTTTGAAAGCCTGGTTTGCGTCAAGAGCCGCAACCGCGCTGGAATCCTTTTGCAGGGCGACGCTCTTGCCGGAAAGCGAGCCGGGGGCCGGATAGTCGGAATCGCCGCGGATTACGATGACCTGGCGGTTGTCCATGTAGGGAGCGGTCCACTCGTAGTCGTTCTCACGGCCGTTCATGGTAAAGCCGTTCCAGATGCAGTCAATGTTGCCGGAATCGAGTTCCATGTTTTTTGCGTCCCACGCAATGGGCTGAAGCTTGAGCTCGAGGTTGAGTCTTTTTGCGACTTCGGCGGCAAGATCAAGGTCAAAGCCGACATATTTGCCGTCATTGTCCACAAAACCCATGGGGGGGAATCCTTTGTCAAAGCCGACGGTGAAAGTTGTGGCGGCGGGGGCGGCAGAATCCGCCGGGGCGGCCGATTCGGGAGCGGCCGACGCGTCGCCTGTTTCAGGTGCCGCAGGAGAGGCGTCCGCGGGACTTTCGGGAGCGCCGGACTCGGGCTGCGCGGAAGCGTCACCTGAGCCGGTATTAGCTGGGGCGCAGCCGACAGCAATGGCGCCAAACGCGAGAATAATGGCCAGTAAAATTGCAAGTCTTTTCATTTTCTTCTCCTTCAATAAAGTTGATATTTCGAGTACCGCACCAGTGCAATACCCAGATAACATTTTAATATATAATCAAGCTAAAGTAAAGAAGGAAAATATTACTTAACCGCGTAAGCCGATAATTTTTGATGAAATCAGGACAACCGGGCGCGAAAAAATATCGGGACTGCCGAAAGGCAACCCCGATATCATATTTGATAAATTACTTAAAATATCTGTCCAGCAGACCTTTGAAACCGCAGCCGTGCCTTGCTTCGTCCTTGGCCATTTCGTGAACGGTATCATGGATGGCGTCATAACCCAGTTCCTTGGCGCGTTTAGCGAGCTTGCATTTGCCGCCGCAGGCTCCGTTTTCCGCCTCCGCGCGCATTTCAAGGTTCTTTTTGGTGCTGTCAGAAAGCACTTCGCCAAGAAGCTCGGCAAACTTTGCCGCGTGTTCGGCTTCCTCAAAAGCGTATCTCTTAAAGGCTTCGGCGATTTCGGGATACCCCTCCCTGTCCGCCTGGCGTGACATCGCGAGATACATTCCCACCTCGGTACATTCGCCGGTAAAGTTGGCGCGCAGTCCTTCGATAACTTCGGCGTCCAGACCTTTTGCGATGCCGATTCTATGTTCATCCTCCCAGACCATTTTGGAAGAAGACTCGGACGAATCCTGGGACGGGAGCTCATTAAACTTGGATTGCAGGGCTCCGCACTGCGGGCAGGTATCGGGCGCGTCGTCACCGGTATGTACGTAGCCGCATATGGCGCAAACAAATTTCTTCATAGTTGCCTCCTAATAATCATTTTTTTCGCCGGTTTGGGTTTCGGCAATTTTTGCACACGGATTAGTTTACAATCATGCTGACAAGCGTGCGAATTGTTGCCCATTTCGCTTCGCTTTAATAATTACATTATAGCATATAAAATTTGTATGTCAATATGCAAATAGCTGGATTATTAGTTTTTTGGAAGAAATTTATCCGTGCTTGTAAACTCAGGCGGTAAATGTTATAATTCATCCTGCGGGAGCCGCATATATCGGAATCGAGGTTAATATGCCATCATACTTGACGCATCATTTGTTTGCGAAATTGCTGGAGGGCGATATATCGCCGGAAGGGCGCACGTGTTTTTTATATGGGACGCAGGGGGCGGACTTGCTCTTTTTCAGCAGAGCGCTGACCGTTTTCCGCTGGGATTCGCTCGCGAAATACGGAGTCGCGCTTCACGGATCCAAGACACGGACATCGATCGAATATCTTTCTGAATATCTCCAGAATAATTACAATCCTCTGGTTGAGGGATACATTAAAGGCTACCTTTGCCACTACGCGCTGGATCGGGCGGTGCATCCATTTGTTTACGCGATGATTCCGAAACTGAGAGAGGCCAACGGACGGCCGAATACCTGGTGTCACCTGAAAATAGAAACAAATATTGACGTGCTGATGCTAAAGCATCTGACAGGGCTTAAAATCAACGAATACGACTGCAGACGCATTTTTGCCCGCGACGATGCTTCCGAGCGGCAGGTTGCGCTGCTATACTCAGGCTTGCTGAATTCGCAGTTTGGCAAGCTCATATACCCGCACGAAGTCGCCGAGTGCTTTAAGCAGCGGAGGATTGCCGTCAGGCTGCTGTACAGTCCAAAGCGCGTAAAATATAACATGCTCCGGGTTTTCCTGTCGCCCATCAGGCCGGCGTCGACGCTGTTGCAGCTTTCCCACCCCAACATCGCCGACACCACATTCGACTATATAAACAGCTTCAATTCGAGCTGGGTAAATCCCTTTACGCAGCGGATATGTACCAACAGCGTGCCGGAAATATTTGAAAAAGCGGCCAGCGATGTCCGAATTATGTGGAATATGCTGGAGAAGAACGATTTTTCCCGCATGGAATGGCTGGATTTTGACGGAAAACCGGTCGATCAGGTGGGATTCCACAAAAAGCACAGAAGGCGGCTGAGGTTCAGAAGATCTAAAAAACGCGACTGATCCCCAAGCGACTTGACAAGCCATGATCCCTTAATTTAGAAATAATAATATCTTCGAAAACAAGAAAACTACTCATTATGCCGGGCTCGATGGCGAGTATTCTTAATTTCGGAGATACCTATGAAGACGTTTTTGCTGTTCACACTGTATTCCGCAATCGGCTTTGTCCTGGAAACGGTTTTCTCTCTGATTAATGAACGCAAAGTTGTCAATAGAAAAACAATGGTTTTTCTGCCGCTGTGCCCGGTTTACGGAATCGGTGCGCTGTCGGTCATCGGCTTCGTGTCATTCGTGGGCGACCACCCGCTCACAGTTTTTACGTGCGGGATCATCCTGGCCAGCGCGGTAGAATACTGCTTCAGCCTTGCGGTTGATAAATCGTTCCAAGTTCTTGTTTGGGACTATGGTGACTGCCCGGGATCGGTTCACGGAAGGATACAGATCCAGTTTTCGCTGATGTGGGGCTATCTTTCCCTCGCCCTGGTTGAGTACATTCATCCGCTGGTGTTGGAATTCTCCGAGCTTGTGCCGGATTACTGCGTTTTTGCGCTGCTGCTCGTCTTCGCGGTTGACTGTGTCGCCACTCTCGAACTGCTTCGTGCCATCGGCAAGGGAGCCGAGATCCGTAACGTATGTCCTGTTCTCAAGCGTTGTCACTCGTCATCTGAAAACGGGTTATAATAACCGAAAAAACTGGGGCTGATCGCTTATGCGATCAGCCCCATAATAGTTTGGTTTTCCACGTGACTCGTCAGCCGATAAGGGAGCTTACCAGTTCGTCAAATCTGGTTCTGGCTCTGTTTGTGTTACCGTTTAGGCGGAACAGGTCGCCATCGGGAACAGCAATCAACCGCGCTTTGCCGCTTTCGGTCTCAAAACCATCGCGGTACAGCACACGGTCTCCCCGCGCCGGAATGAAAGAGTCCTCGATGCCGCAGGAGGTGATGTCAGACAATTTCGGACACACGAGCTCTATTTCAGCGGTGATCGCTTCGACTGAATCGAAGCCCAGAGGGCAGCCGAGTGCTTCGGCCATCCTGCTGACGATATGCCATATTTCATTTCCGCCTCCGGTGATAGCCTTAGACACCCGCTGGACACGTCTTTCGGCGCTGACGAATGTGCCGCTGGTCTCCGCAAAAGACGCGCACGGCAGCACGACGTCCGCCCGCTTGGACGTTTCTGTTTGCAGCGAATCGCAAACAACCAGAAGCTCCGGCGATTTGAGGTATTTCTCAGGAACATCCTCGCCAAAAACGAACAGGGCGCGTACCTTGTCAAAGTCGACCTCGTCGGCGTGCAGGATTCCAAGCTCCGCAATTCCCTGGCTGTTGCAGTTTTGGAGCAGCTGAATGATGCCGTCGCGCGGGCTGCCGATATGACCCGTAAATGCGGCGATTGAGGCAATCAGCGCCGCGGCGTCCACGGTTACGCCATATTGACTGAATACAATAACGGCTTTCTTGGCGCTGCCATACCGCTGAGCCAAAGACTTTACGTGTTCGCGCGGCTGGACACTGTCAAGTGAGGCCCGGAATTCGTCAAATCCCTCAGTTTTGGCCGCTCCTTTTGTAAAGCCAAAATCGATAAGAGCTTTTGCAAGTTCTTTGAGCACCGAGATATCGTCGTAATCGAAAAAAGACTGAACGGCGATGTCCGACAGAATACTGTGGGACGGGTTTATCAGCACAATCTCGGTTTTGCCGGAAGCGGCGATTTGCCTGAGCCGCATTCCGATTGTCGCGTGATGCTCCACAAGATCGGGTCCGACATGGATAATCAGGTTTGCCGAACTCAGCTCATCAAACGTATTTGGCGATGAATTATTGCCGAGAACGCTTTCGAGTCCGCTCCAATGCTTGTTAAAGCAGACGACCTGGTTCGAGCCGAATGCCGTCGCGGCAAATTTCTTGGCTGCGTAAATCTCCTCCAGCGTCAGCTTGTCGGAGACTGAAAACGCGATCGAATCGGGCCCATATCTGGCTACGATGCTCTGCGCCTGCTTGACGGCACGAAGGATTGCCGGATCCCAGGCGTATTCTGACCGCCGGTCGTGCTCAAGTATTTCCGGTACACGTGTTCGGTCTGTATCGTTGCCTGTAACCAAGCCGAATTTTCCTCTGACACACAGCTTGCCGTCGTTTTCCGCGTCGGGGATGGCGCGGAGAATCGCTTCGCCTTTTGTTGCGAGAGTGACCGGACAACCAACTGAGCAGTGCGCGCAAACCGTCTCAGTATACTGCTCACATAGAGGGACTTGCTTGCGACCCATGATACGCTCGCCGAGCGCGCCGGTCGGGCAGACGGATATGCACTGGCCGCACGAGATGCAGTCAGTGTCGGACAGGTTCATGTTAAACGCCGGAGAAACGACCGTGTCAAACCCGCGGTCAATAAATCCCAACGCGCCGGAGCCGGATACTTCTTCGCAAACTCTGACGCACAGACCACACAGGATGCATTTGTTGCTGTCACGCATGATAAAGGGGTGGCTTTCGTCCTTGCAGCGGTTATGTTTCTCGCCGTCGTATTTATCGGACTGCGCGCCGTATTCGTTGGCGTACCTGATTAATTTACACTCAAAAGCGTCGTGGCATCCGCACTCAAGACAGCGCGCGGCATCAAGACTCGCGCCTTCTTCCGACAGCGTATCGGAGACTTCTTCGAAATTCGTGCGCCTGTACTGCGCGGATAAGTGATCCGTTGGGGAACGCGTCTGTTTGTCTCGGCCGGCAAACTCCTCAGCTTCAACGTCCTTGCGCGTAACCCAGAAAGGAACTGTATATTCGGGAGTTTGTCCCGACAGATACTGGTCAATCGCGATCGCCGCTTTTCTGGACTGGCCAATCGCTTCTATCGCAATGCCGGGTCCCGCGTTAACGGCGTCCCCGCCCGCAAACACGCCGGGCACCGACGTTACAAACGTATTCTCGTCCGCGGAGATTGTGCCGCGGCGGGTCAGTTCAAGCTCCTCCAGTCCGGAGGCGTTGACCGACTGTCCGATCGCGAGTATGACGGTGTCGATCGGCATGACCTCGGTTTCGCCCTCAATAGGAACCGGAGACCGGCGTCCGCGGCTGTCCGGCTCGCCGAGCTGCATTTTTTGCAGCAGCAAGCTCTTGACCGCCCCATCGTCACTCTGAATTTCAATCGGATTTACCAGGAACCTGAACTGGACGCCTTCCTCAACTGCTTCCTTGTACTCGATATCATCCGCCGGCAGTTCGTCGCGGGTGCGGCGGTAAACAATGTAAACTTCCTTCGAGCCCAGCCTGACAGCGGTGCGGCAGGCGTCCATAGCGGTGTTGCCGCCGCCGACAACGGCTACCCTGTCCCCTATTTGAATTGGCGCGCCGACCATCACCGACCGCAGGAAATCGATGCCGCCGTAAACGCCGCGGAGATCCTCGCCCGGGCATTTCAGCGGAGAGCTGTTCCATGCGCCGACACAGACATAAACCGCCGAGAAGCTTTGGCGGAGATATGCGAGGGTCATGTCGCCGCCTATCCTGACTCCGTTGACCATTGTAACGCCCAGCTTGGAAATCAACTCGATTTCGCGGTCGAGAACATCCTTGGGCAGACGGTACTGGGGAATGCCATAACGCAGCATTCCGCCCATTTTGGGCATCGCGTCATAGATTGTGACGCTGTGACCGGATCTTGCCAGAAAATAAGCGCAGGTCAGCCCGCCCGGTCCGCCGCCGACGATAGCGACAGCTTTGCCGGTTGGCGGGGCCAGCTCGGGTATGTAGGGATCATCCGAGTGCAGATCGAGGTCGGCGGCAAAGCGCTTTATGCCGAGAATGGATACGGGTTCCTCGACCAATTGCCGTCTGCACGCCGTTTCGCAGGGATGCGGGCAAACGCGTCCGATGGAAGCCGGAAGCGGCAGCCTGTCCTTTATGAGCTCCAGCGCTTCCCGGTACTGCTTGTTCGCGACCAGCCCAACATAACCCTGACAGTCGGTATTTCCCGGGCAGGCGAGCATACAAGGCGCTTTACAGTCGCCTTTGTGGTCGGAGAGCATCAGGTCGAGTGCCGCCTTGCGGGATTTGCGAACCTTTGCAGTGTTTGTGCGGATCACCATGCCGTCGGAGGCCATGGTGGAACACGCACGTACCAGGCGCGGAAATCCCTCGGCTTCCACCACGCATATTCCGCAAGAGCCGAACATTTTAACGCTGTTGTCATGGCAGAGCGTGGGAATCGAGATTCCGTTTTTGGATGCGACGCCGAGGATGGTATCGCTGTCATGACCGGTAACCTCGATACCGTCTATATTAAGTCTTATAAGAGGCATAGCCATTCTCCCTAATTAACAGATACGGCGTCAAACTTGCAGGTTGTGGCGCAAATCCCGCATTTGACGCATTTATCGGCGTCCAGCACATGAGGCGTTTTCTTTTCTCCGGTGATGGCGCCGACGGGGCATTTGCGCGAGCATGCGCCGCAGCCGGAGCAGTTTTCGGAGATAATGCCGTATGTCAGCAGCGCGCTGCACTGTTTGGCACGGCATTTGCCGCTGTTTATATGTTCCTCGTATTCGTGCCTGAAATACTTAATGGTAGTCAGTACCGGGTTCGGGGCGGACATGCCGAGTCCGCAGAGAGCGGCGTCCTTAATATCGTTGCCCAGCTCGATGAGCAGCTCAATGTCGCCGTCCCGCCCGTTTCCGGCACAGATGCGTTCCAGTATCTCCAGCATGCGCTTGGTGCCGATTCTGCAATGGGTGCACTTGCCGCAGGATTCGCGGCGGGTAAAATCAAGGAAGAATCTTGCCATATCGACCATGCAGGTGGTGTCGTCCATAACGACCATACCGCCGGAGCCCATGATCGCGCCTGTCTTGACTATGGATTCATACTCGACGGGAGTATCGATGAGATCGGCCGGAATGCAGCCTCCGGAAGGACCGCCCATCTGAACAGCCTTTAGTTCACGCCTGTCTCTGATACCGCCGCCGATATCGTAAATTATTTCACGCAGTGGTGTACCCATCGGAACCTCGACCAAGCCGCCTTTGCGGATTTTGCCGGTGAGGGCAAAGACCTTGGTGCCCGAGCTTGTCTTGGTGCCGATTTCCGTAAACGCCTGTCCGCCGTTTCTGATAATCCAGGCGACGCACGACAGCGTTTCGACGTTGTTAATGTTGGTGGGCTTCTGCCAGTACCCTTTTTCGGCAGGGAAAGGCGGCTTCAGCCTTGGCATTCCGCGCTCGCCCTCAAGCGACGCAATCAGCGCGGTTTCTTCACCGCAGACAAAAGCGCCCGCGCCGGCTTTGATGCGCATGTCGAACTTGAACTTCCCGTCAAACGCAGAGTCACCGAGGAAACCGCGCTCCTTCGCTTGTTCGATCGCGAGTTTAAGCCGCCTGATCGCTAGCGGATATTCAGCGCGGACATATATAACGCCTTCGTTCGCGCCTATAGCATATCCGCCGATCGCCATGCTCTCGATAAGGTTGTGGGGATCGCCCTCCATGATGCTTCTGTCCATAAACGCGCCGGGATCACCCTCGTCGGCGTTGCAAACAATATACTTCTTGTCGCCCGAGGATTTGAGCGCGGCGTTCCACTTAAACGCGGTCGGAAAACCCGCGCCTCCGCGTCCGCGCAGCCCGGCTTTGCGTATTTCGTCAATTACCTGTTCACGGGTCATTGCGCTGACACATTTGCGGATGGCTTCATAGCCGCCTGTGGCTATGTATTCGTCTATCGATTCGGGGTTAATGTTGCCACAGTTCCTGAGCGCGATACGCTCTTGTCTGCTCAGCACAGCTGCGTCCTCGGAGCTGATAACGCCATCAGAGGGAATGCCGCCATCGAGCAATTTGTCCGCTATTGCCGCGGCTGATGCTTCGTCCACATTAACAAAGGTGTATTTATCGCCGTTGTCGCAGTGCACTTCTACAATGGGTTCGAGATAGCACATGCCGATGCATCCGGTGATATTCAAAGCACACGCCGAATTGGCGGCCTTTAGTTTTTCTTCTATAACCGAGAATACCTTTTGCGCACCGGCGGCTATACCGCAGCTACCTTGACCGATCACTATCTTCAATTGCGGTATCCCCTTTCCTGTACTCATCAAGTATCTTGCCGACTGATTTCGGACTGAGCGCGCCGTAGGTCTCGTCGTTTATCATCATAACCGGCGAAAGGCTGCAGCAGCCGAGACACGCGACATTGCTCACGGTGAACATCTTGTCCTCAGTTGTCTCCGCGCCACCGGCCAGACCGAGGTTTTCTTTTATTGCGGCTTCGATTCGCTTGGAGCCGTTAACATGGCACGCCGTCCCCTGGCAGAGCAGAACCATGTTCGCCCCGACCGGGTCAAGTCTGAATTGGGCGTAAAATGTCGCGACGCCGAGAATTTTTGCAAGTCTGATACCGGATTCCTGCGCGAGCGTGCGCAAAATCGGTTCGGGCAAGTACTTAAACTCGCTCTGGATGTCCTGGAGGATACTGATTAAACTTCCCCTTGGGTCGGGATACTTAGAAAGGAATCTGCCTACGGTAGAGCATGTGCAGCTGTCCATGCCAAAGCCTCTTTTCAAAAGAACTGTATGTATTAAGGTAATTTGTTAGTTATGACTAAATTTGCATATCAAAAACGCGTTGAATTCACAATTAGGGTTATAATATCGCAATTTGACGATATGTGTCAAGTAAAATGTTATGCCAAAGAGACCTGCGGCCAGCAAGTAAAAAAATCGGCCGGCAAGCGCAAAAAAACTGCGGCAGATAAAATAAACGTTATTGACAATACTAATTATTGCTGTTATAATTTTTACGCCGCATCGAATGGGTAAGCGAACGATGTTCCACCCTCAGAGCGAGACTTGGACGCCAGTCGTCCTCTATATAAAGGCAGGGTTAAAATGCACGCAGTTTTTACAACCGGCGGTAAACAGTACCGCGTGACTACCGGTGACGAGATCTACATTGAGAAGCTTGGTCTTTCCGACGGAGACTCGGTCACATTTGACAAGGTATTCGCGCTGATCGACGGCGAAAAGGTCACGCTCGGCAGCCCCGAGATTGCCGGAGCTTCGGTAGTCGCAAAAGTTGTCAAGTCCGGCAAAGCCAAGAAAATTCTTGTTTTCAAGTATAAAGCCAAGAAAAATTATCGCCGCCGCCAGGGACACAGACAGCCCTACACAAAGGTTAAGATCGAAAACATAGTGGCGAAGTGATCTCGATAATCTTTTACAAAAGCGGCGGTCGCCTGACCGGCTTCTGCTGCAGCGGCCACAGCGGATACAGCGACGCGGGTTCTGATATAGTATGCGCGGCGGTTACCTCCGCTGTCAGACTTTGCGAATGCACGCTGAACGACGTGCTCAAATGTTCCGAACCGGCCGTTATTCGCGAGGAGAACGCCTTCATCGAACTGCGACTGAAAGATAAACTTTCTGACGAGAGCGATTTTGCCGCGCAGTCGGCGCTCAGGGCGTTATACCTTTTGATGGATCAGTTTAGCGTTGAATACCCCGAGAATATCGTGAAGATCACTGATTAAGATATTATTTCCGGGGAAATGATTTTGGAGGTTCGTTATGATTAATATAGGCTTACAATTTTTTGCTCATAAGAAGGGCGTCGGTTCGACTCGAAATGGTCGCGATTCCGAGTCTAAGCGCCTTGGCCCCAAGCGTGCGGACGGTCAGTTCGTTCTCGCAGGCAATATCCTCGTCCGCCAGCGTGGAACGAAGATTCATCCCGGAACAAATGTCGGACGCGGCAGCGACGATACGCTTTTCGCGCTTGCTGACGGCCGCGTGCGTTTTGAGCGCATGGGACGTGACCGCAAGAAAGTTTCGGTCTACGCCATCGCCGCGGAATAACCGCCGATGTCCTGCAGCGGTTGCTGTCAGGGATTGAATTGACTGACTCAGCGGTTGTTCATTTTAATTTTATGAAAACATCGCGGCAGTTTGTTCGTGATGTTTTCTTTTGTTTTTTTATGAAAAGAGGCTCATATGTTTGTTGATACCGCGAAAATAAGAATAATCGCCGGCACTGGTGGCTCCGGAGCGGTGGCGTTCCACCGCGAGAAGTATGTTGCCGCCGGCGGTCCGGACGGCGGTGACGGAGGGCGCGGAGGCAACGTCGTTTTTAAAGCCGACAGCAACATGTCAACGCTGATGGATTTCCGCTACAAAAAGAAATACCAGGCGCAGGACGGCGCGCCGGGCGGCAGTAAAAAATGCAGCGGCAAAAACGGCGAAGACCTCACAGTTCGCGTGCCGGTGGGCACTGTCATACGTGACGCGAAGTCGGGCGCGGTGATAAAGGATTTGTCGGACAGCGAGCCGTTTATTCTTGCGCACGGCGGACGCGGCGGCTGGGGCAATCAGCATTTTGCGACGCCGACACGTCAGTGTCCACGCTTCGCGAAAGCCGGTCTGCCCGGCGAGGATATCGAGATAACGCTGGAGCTCAAGCTGCTGGCCGACGTCGGTCTTGTCGGCTTTCCCAATGTGGGTAAGTCTACCCTGCTTTCCGTTGTTTCCGCCGCTCGCCCGAAGATTGCTGACTACCATTTTACAACGCTGACGCCAAATCTCGGTTTTGTTGTGGTCGGTGACACGTCATTCGTCATGGCGGATATTCCGGGCATCATCGAGGGCGCATCAGACGGAGCAGGGCTCGGATATGATTTCCTCCGCCACATCGACCGGTGCAGACTGCTTGTTCATGTTGTCGATGTTTCCGGAAGCGAGGCGCGCGACCCGGTCTCCGACTTTGAGTTAATAAACGAGGAACTCCGCGCCTACAGTCCAGAGCTGGCAACCCGTCCTCAGGTGGTGGCGGCGAACAAAATTGATGCGCTGGAACCCGGAAGCGACACAGTAGCTAAGCTTCGTGAGCATGTCGGTGCGAAGGGGTTCGATATATTCGAGATTTCAGCGGCGGCTCATATTGGGGTTAAAGAGCTTATTGACAACGTCGCTGTAAAGCTTGCGGGCTTGCCACCGGTCGTTGTGTACGAATCCGAGTATATTCCGCCCGCACCGGATCTGGGAAGCTCCGACGATGTTTCAATTATCAGACAGGATAGAACATGGATTTTGGAAGGAAAGTGGCTTGCCCGGATAATTGGCAACGTCAATTTCGATGACTACGAGTCCCGGATGTACTTTGACCGGATGCTTCGAAAATCGGGGCTCATGCGCAGACTTGAGACGATGGGCCTGGAGGAAGGCGACACGGTAAGCATATACAACCTGGAGTTTGATTACGTCAAATGACCGTGTGACTCTTGAATAAAGGAGTCGGTTCTGAGCAATATAGCGTTACAGATTTAATTGGAGTGATTTCTATTATATCAGTGACGCTCAAAAAAATGAAGTACTCTCCTATTATCAAGAGCTCGATTCAGTTTTGGAGAAGATTCGACGGACATGACATATTTGGCGTCGCGGCTAAAACGGCGTTTAACCTCATCCTGTCGTTCTTTCCGCTTGCCCTCCTGTTGCTGGCGGTTATCGCAAACATGCCTGATGGCAGCGGATTGCAGATATTTGAGCTGATCATCCCGCCGTCGGTGCTCGGTGTACTGGCAAACGCTACATCGGCATATCCCGGCAGGGAGCTGACCGCTTTTTCGCTGCTGCTTTCGATATGGTCGGCGTCGAACGCTATCACGGTGCTTATGAACGGCGTCTACAGAGCTTACACGGGAAAAAGGCAGACGCGGTTCATCAGGGAGAGAATCAGGTCGCTGATTTTCACGGCGGTTATGGCTGTGCTGGTATATGTTTGCGTGGCGACCGCAATAGCAACCGCCGCTTTTGTGCAATTTGTGGGTGAGAGTTTTGGAGCATATGGCGCAGGACTCCTTTCTGCCGCAAGATTTGTCGTTGTCACGGGAATCCTGTTTCTTTTTATTATATCGCTTTATTATCTCACGCCCGGACTCAAATTTCGGATCGGACAGATTTATATTGGCGCGATGGTCGCGGCAATCGGCTGGATGTCGTCCTCTTACCTGTTTGAAATGTATATGAAACTGTTCAGTGACTTCTCGGTGCTGTATGGCTCGATCGGTACATTTTTGGGTATGGCGCTATGGCTGTTCATTGTCAGTCTAATCTTTCTTGGCGGGGCGGAGCTCAACGCGCTGATTAGCGAGCGGTCCGGAGATTGATGCTAAAAAGTTTGGTTTTCGCATATATCGATAGAGCTATTTGCCCGGTCAAAAAGTTATAAAAAAAATCTGATTCCATCTTGACACTTCAGTGACTGAGTGCTATAATTTGAGAGTCGGTTTGGTGACGAGGCGAACCGGTAAAGCAGGAAACAGCCCTCTTTTTATACAGGGGTATAGCTCAGCTGGTAGAGCAGTGGTCTCCAAAACCACGTGCCGAGGGTTCGATTCCTTCTGCCCCTGCCATATGGCCCAGTAGTTCAGTTGGTTAGAACGCTAGCCTGTCACGCTAGAGGTCGACGGTTCGAGCCCGTTCTGGGTCGCCAATTTTCCCCGTTTTTGCATTTGCAGCGCAGTCGGCAGAGTGCGTCCTTACCAAGGAAGTGCTCTGCTTATAAAACTGAAACCCGGCATATTGTGGGACAAGTCGAAAAGATCTTATTTGTTGAGAAGAACGTAATTTTGACTGCCCATTTCGATGAAATAATCGCGCTTTGCTCTTATAGCTCAGTCGGTAGAGCGCATCCTTGGTAAGGATGAGGTCTCCAGTTCGAATCTGGATAAGAGCTCCACTAAATCCCCTCAAAAACGCGAGTTTTTGAGGGGATTTTGCAATGTTATTGCTACTTTTGACAATTTGTCTAACATGAAATAATGTGCAAGTAACAGGTATAGTTTTTTTATGATATAATGCTACTGAAGTGCCGGTCTGAATTTTACATACTCAACCGGATTGCCTAATCCAAACAATCAAGGCATGAATTTGCGTTGTGCGCCCGGAAATAAAGAGCCTGAAATATAGCAGGAGGTAAATGCCATGCAGATAAAAGTAATTGCCCGTTTTAAGTGCGAATTGTCATCAAAGTTTGGTGTTCCAAGGCAAAGCGGCATACTTCCCGGGCTGAAAGGCGCAATTGTTTTTGAGCCGGAATACAGGAATGACGACGCTTTACGGGGATTGGATAACTTCTCCCATATTTGGCTGATATGGGGATTTTCGGAAACTGAGCGTGATACATGGTCGCCCACTGTACGCCCGCCGAGACTCGGTGGCAACACTCGCATGGGCGTTTTTGCCACGCGCTCGCCGTATCGCCCTAACGCCGTCGGTTTATCTTCGGTCAGACTTGATCGTATCGAGCGGCACCCGGAGCTTGGCGCTGTGATCCATGTTCTTGGAGCAGACCTTATGGATGGGACTCCTATCTACGATATTAAGCCATATCTCCCCTACTCTGACTGCCATCCCGATGCCGGCGGCGGGTTTGCGAGCGCTGCGCCTGAAAAGACGCTCAAAGTCACTTTTAATGAAAAATGTACGAAATTGTTGCCGGAAGAATCCCGAAATGCGCTTATGGAAATATTGGCCTTTGACCCGCGGCCGTCCTATCAAAACGATCCTGACCGGGTATACGGCATGGGGTATGGCGAATATAACGTTAAATTTACTATTGACGGCAATAGTCTTAAGGTTATCGATATTTTGCCGAAAACCTTTGATGAGTGACTATTTAATCTGGTCTGATCCTGTGCGTCAGATGCAAAGACGCGGAATTCGTATGAGATCAAGTGATTGCAGAGTCTGTGATCTCGAGCATTACAACCGGAGAAAAAGATAAACAATGAACTTGAAATAATGGAATGAAATCCGAGGATTGGCTAAACCCCGTATCAACGGAAATGTGCTACAAGATGACGCGAATGTGAAGCGCGAACGAGATAACTGCCACGCGCAAGGAGATTATGGGCAAAGTGCCGCAGGACATTCAGGCAGTTAAGAAAAACATCGCGGTGCCGCGACGAAGGCTGCCTGGTTGCCTTCTGCGCCAAATCAATAGTTGACTGGGCTTCCAGAAGTCTGTTTAAGCCCGCTCTATCATCTCGATATAAGATGAAAACTCGTTATTATAATATGAAATCTGAAATGTACAATTCCCATACTTTTCAAGAATCTTTCGCACATTATACAGCCCCATGCCCTGATGTCCGGACTTGCTCGTAACACCTCTGCCGACGATTGACTGGGTATCAACATGCGACGCCGTGCTGTTGGTTATGATGATCAGCTTGGAGCCGCCGGGCTTTTCTTCAAGCGCGAATAAAATCTCGTGTTTATTGGACTCAATCGCAGATTCTATGGCATTGTCCAACAGGGATGCAATACACCTGCACATGTCCATGTTGTCAATGTAGAGATTTTTTATGCCGCCTTTTATGGAGATATTCATTTCTATATTCTTCGACTCGGCGAATTCTGTCTTCGACATAAGCAAGGACACGAGGGGCGGATTGTCCGGCAGCCGACGGCTGAGATCTAAAGTGCTCCCGGCGCGCGTGGTCGTTTTCAAAAGTGAGGCGTGATATTCTTTGAGCTTTTCATACTCGCCGACGTCCAAATAACCGCCATAAGTCTGAAGAATATTGTAAAAATCGTGTTTTACAACAGAAAACTCGCTAATTCCTTTCGAAAGTGCATTAATGTGAACGTTTCTGTTTTCAAGCTCATAGCTTGCGGAAACGGAATTGTCGTAAACGAGATTTCCAAACAGGAACAAGCCCAACACAAGGGAAATCACAAGATATGCCACTCGGGTATCGGGAATAAGCACTATAAAAGTTATCGATACGCCATAAATAAAACAGGCTTTCAGAAAATAAATAGCCAGCTCTTTTTTTATGTTAAGAAAAACCTTGTCTGAAATTCTTACGGAAAATTTCCGCCTCTTATACAAATAAAATGTCAGCAGGCAGATCAACAAAATGACTATATAGTATAAAATTTGCTGTAAAGCGTCAATAACATAGTTGTATCGCTCGGTTGTCTGAACAAAGAAAGCTGAACCGACAAGTCTGCCTAAATTAAGAATAAAGCAATAGTAAAGGTATATGTAGCACATAACCCTGACTGATCTCAGCGGTGCCAGTTTCAAAATTTTTATGCCTATAAAGTAATAGAGAAACGCGAAAATTGGATTTGAAGTTGTTATCAGCGCAAAGTATAACGGAGAAAATGATACCGCGCCGCCAATCAGATAGGCTACATAAATAAACGTCGTCTGCATAAGAGTTCCGGTGAGGAATGCGAAAATGAGCTTTTGTTTGCGGCTGGCAGTTTCCTCATAAAAAGCCAATGCCAATTTGGCGTAGATATACATAATAGTCGTGCTTGATATAAAGACAAACGCGGCTAATATAAGCTGCATTTCACGTGAATATGCAAAATCTGAATACAATTATGCACCGTCCTTAATAATTGTAAAATTAAGCGGATACTGAAACGTCCTACATGGATGTATCGGTATGTGCATCATATGAAAGCTGGTCTACCTCATCAGAGCCTCTTTGATCGTTGTATCAAGCTGTTCAGTATTGAAAGGTTTTTTGAGACTTCCATCGAACAGCTGCGATCGCGGATCATCAAAAAGCATACGCCCGGTGAGCGCGATAATCCGAACTGATTTCGAGGTTGGGAGATTGCTTTCTCTGATTTGTTTTGCGGTTTCCAACCCGTCCATAACAGGCATTTCAATGTCTGATAGGATGATATTATATCTTTCCGGGTCGTTCAGATACAGCTCCAGCCCGACTTGTCCGTTTTCCGCGCAGTCAACTACTGCCCCCAATTTTTCAAGCTGAATTTTGATGGAATCCTGCAAAAAAAAGTTGTCGTCTATCAGCAGAAACTTAAGCGCCGTATAGTCTAGATCAAACTCCTTTGTTATTTGCTGATGAACGTAATTATTGAGTTCCTCGCATTTTTCAACAGTGACACTCTCGCATGCCGAACTATTCTTATCGACATTTTTACCCATTAAATCACTGAACAATTTCTTAAGAATAATTCATTCCACCCTTTATAATAAAACACAGATAAACATATATTACCATGCCGATATATAAAACTCTACATAAAAAGTTAAATATACCCAAAATAGGTGCGTGTACGATCGGCGCCGGAAATATGAGGCGGATTTGAATTGTTTGTCAGTTGCGATCCGTCGTCAAACGTATCAGCATTAGTATTTTATTGGATATCGTGTCTTTCCTATATATTTTATATCTGCTAAATATGTTAGAAATCGCATTAAACGCAGAAAACCCGCTTTGACAGCGGGTTTTTCTTGCAATATGCGGATCAGATGCCGTTCAACGCGAACCGTTTTCTTCTCCGAACCTCTTTGCGATATCCATGTTCAGTGATTTTCGCCAGTTTTCTGTATATGTTCTTGCGTTCAATAAAAGATCATCGCAGAACGCGGCGACATCACTGCCCGTGACATCAAGTACATGCTTGCCGTTTGCCGCTCCGGTTTCGAATAAATCAATTAAGTCATAGTGAATTTTTAGAATGTCATAGCCGTCTCCGGCAGCAAATTTCCACATATAGCCTTGGATTTTTTCGAAGACAAAACGATAGTCTCCGGGCAGAGCCTCTACCCTGGCCATCTGCTGCCTATATTCTTTTTTATCGCCAAACATTTTTTTGAAAAATTCCAGCATATAGTCTAACCTCCTGATTTCACGTTGCATTCGTGCTTATTGACATTCGGTGGCCGGTTTTAGCAGACTGATGCGTGACACGAGAAAATTCCATTTGCTCCAAAACTTCTGCAATTCCTCGCGCCCGGATGAGTTCAAGGCATAAAATTTGCGCGGAGGCCCGACGTCGGAGGGCTTTTTCGAAATATCTACGAGCCTGTTTTTCTCCAGCCGCAGCAGGATAGTGTAAACCGTTCCCTCCACAACATCAGCGAAGCCGAGAGCGTTCAAGCGCCGCGTGATTTCATAGCCGTATGTTTCCTCGCGGCTGATAATTTCGAGGACACAGCCTTCGAGTACTCCTTTGAGCATTTCAGTCAGATTTTCCAGGACAATCACCTCGATTATTGCTAATGGTATATAGTATAACCAACTACTGGTATATAGTAACGCAATATAGCGTTCATGTCAAGCGAAAAATGTGACTGCAATTAAATATCCTTGAATACAACGACTCCTCTCATCTCGTACTATTGACAAATGCCGCTTGGTATAATATTATACTGGTATAATATATTAAGAGGTGATACATATTTCATTACAGCACGGTTTGTTAGGCCTGCTTTCGTATCGGGAAAGCACGGGCTATGAATTGACTAAAATGTTTGAGCATTCGCTGAATAATTTCTGGCATGCGCAAAGCAGTCAGATATATCGGGAATTGAACCGAATCGAAAAACTCGGGTGGGCATCATCGGAGAGCATTATTCAGGATGGCCGCCCCAACAAGCGGCTGTACACCATCACGGACGCGGGCAGAGAGGAACTTGCGCAATGGCTGAGGGAGGCAAAAACCGGTTTTGACAATTATCATCACGCCATACTTTTGCGGATCTTCTTTGGGGCGGACAATCCAGAGTCAACACTCGAATTGCTGAGAGAATGCGCAGGAGAATGTGCTTGCGCGCTGGAGTCGTATGAGAGAAGCGTACCGCAGGTCATACGGACTTACGCTGAGTTAATACCTGACGGCGAGAAAAGAAGCAAGTTTTGGTCGATGACGCTGGATTACGGACTGGCGCAGACGCGGGCAGCGTTGGATTGGGCGCGGCGCTGTATTGCCCTGATTGAGGAGGATATGGATAAATGAAAGCTCTGTTGCTATGCGACCGCGAGAGCGTGAATTTTGAAGGTGTCAATCTGAGCGAACGGCTTCAAGCGACGCTTCAAAACATTGGATGCGAAGTTCAGACCGTCGTCGTCAGCGACGACGAAATCAGGCCGTGTCTTGGGTGTTTTGGATGCTGGCTCAAAACGCCGGGTTTGTGCGTTATCACAAATGACTGCGCTAACGATATTTCCGGATGCGAAATCAGGTCTGATTTCGTTGTATTGGTGTCCCGCATCACTTACGGCGGGTACAGCTCCGATTTAAAAGCGTTTCTCGACCGCTCGATTCCGAATATTCTGCCTCTTTTCGAGATCTACGAGGGTGAGATGCACCACAAAATGCGGTATGAGCGTTTCCCCGGTTGGATTGCCGTCGGTTACGGCGAGGCAACGCAGCGCGAGCGGCAGACTTTCATGGAACTGGCGAAGCGCAACGCTTTGAATATGAGGCCGCCTATGTATTTTGTTTTCACAGCGCAAGCAAAGAACGAGATCGACGGTTTATTGTCATCTATGAAAAGCGCCTTGGAATCGGCGGTGCACATATGAACAGGATCGCAGCAATCAACGGAAGTCCCAAGGTGAAGAACAGCGTTTCCGGAATGCTGATTGATAAGATTGCCGAGATCACTATGACAAAGATATCGGTATTGCACGCGATTCATGTATCAAATCAGAAGGACGCTAAGAATCAATTCAATGAAATTTTTGAAGCCGAGGCACTCCTCCTGGTCTTCCCGCTCTATGTCGATTCCCTGCCCGCGCCGCTGATAAAGACGCTTAATATGCTGGAGAGTGCGGCGAGATCATATGGCAAACCGCTGCCGAAGGTTTTTGCCGTATGCAACTGCGGATTTTATGAAGCTGAGCATAACAGGCTGGCGCTGGACATTGTGCGGAATTTCTGTGACCGCGCCGGATTTTCCTGGGGATATGGCGTCGGTATCGGCGGTGGCGGAATGATCGGATTTATGCCGGAGAATATGGCGAAAGGTCCCGCCGCTCATGCATATAAAGCTCTGCTGGCGCTCGCTAGCGATATGTTAAACGGAAGCCAGGATGCGAAGAACGTGTATGCGGCGCCGGCTTTCCCCAGGTTCCTGTATAAACTCGGAGGGCACATGGGCTGGTACCGCATGGCCAAAGCTAACGGCGTCAGGAAAACCCTCAGAGCAACACCGCACAAAACAAACGGACAATAATTCCCTGCAAGTCGGAAAAACGAGACGCCGCCGCGATTGTCCAGCGGATCATGCTGGATTTCTCACGGCGGCTCGGTATTTCCTGATGAATTCTCGGTGCTGGACGCTCTTCGTTGACAATATCGGCACGTAATCCGGGATTCAAGGCGCGCAAGTCTCACACTTCCTCAACCATGCGGTATCCAACACCGACTTCTGTCAAAATGTATCTGGGCTGAGCGGGATTCTTCTCAAGCTTTCTGCGGATGTTGGCCATGTTGGCACGCAGAGCCTGGTTTTCGTTGATGTTGGGCCCCCATATTTCCCGCATGATAAAATCATGTGTCAGGACTTTACCGGCGTGTCTTGAAAGTAGAATGAGGATTTTATACTCTGTCGGCGTGAAGTGAACGACCTCGCTGCCGAGCTTCACCGTTCGTTTTTCGTAATCGATATTCAATTCCCCGACGGCGAATAGTGCAGACCGCGTCCTGTCCATCTCGGATTTGACAAAGGAATGGCGCAGCGCAGTTCGTATTCTCGCCATCAGCTCGGAATTGCCAAAGGGCTTTGTAATATAATCGTCCGCTCCCAGATCAAGCGCCTCAACTTTATCCCGTTCGCGTCCCCTCGCGGAAACGACGATAACCGGGGTGGCAGACCACTGCCGCAGCGCTTGTAGCACTTCGATCCCGTCCGCGTCCGGCAGGCCTAAATCCAGGAGCACAAGGTCAGGTACGTGCGATGCCGCCAGGGAGAGCGCCTCTTTTCCCGTTCCGGCGCAGACCGAGTCATATCCGTTTGAGGAGAGCATAGTGGAAACGAATTTACTGATAGTCTGGTCGTCCTCTACAATCAGGATCAGCGGTTTGTCCGTCATAGCGTATCGCCTTCTTCCGTTGGGATGCAAAAGCTGAAGCGGGCGCCTCCAGATTCCGCGTTTGCAGCGGTTATACTTCCGCCGTGCGCCTCAATGATCGATTTACATATAGAAAGTCCGATGCCGATTCCTCTAGAGGAATCCGCGTCAGGTCTGCCGCTCTTGAAATAACCGTCGAAGAGATGGGGCAAATCTTCTTTTTCAATCCCCGCGCCATGATCGGTTATGTGAAACCATAAATTGCGGTCGGTCACCTCGGCGTCTGCTTCGACCAATGCGTCGGGCGGTGAGTGCTTTAACGCGTTTTCAATGAGGTTGATCAGCACCTGCTCAATGAGCATTCCATCCATGGAAACGACGATGAGTTCGTCAGGAACGCGCGCTTCGATTCGCCTTGCCGGGAATCGGGATTGGATTCTGCTGATTGCCTCGGACAGTATTTCCTCTACCGCTTCCGGCGTTTTTTCCAGCCTGCCGCCGCTTTCATCCGAGATTCTGGTGATGGTGAGCAGATTCTCCACCATTCGTATCAGCCAGCTGGAATCATTGCGGATATGAGTGAGCATTTCGTTGCGGGTAGTTCTGTCTATGTGCTCGTCGTTATCGAGGATTGTCGAACAAGTGCCGTGAATACCGGTCAGCGGAGTTCGGAGGTCGTGCGATATCGCCCGGAGCAGGTTGCTTCTCATTTTTTCCTTTTCCGATTCCACAATGATCTCGCGCTGTTCGTCGGACAGATTCTGACGTTCGAGCGCCATCGCGATTTGCGAGGCGATCATTTGCAGGAAGAAGCGGCTGTGCTGACTCAGCTTTCCGTGCTCACAGGACAGACCCAGCACGCCCAGCGTCCTCCCCTGCGAGACCAGCGGGATGTAAAACGCACCCGCGCCCATGAGGGTATCGGTTCCGGAGCCGGCCTGCTTCTGATTGACAAAAACCCAGCGGGCGACCGCCCTTTCGTCCGGTGACGACAAAAGACCGGCGGTTTCGCCCTCTTTGGCCGTCACGGTTCCGGGTTCCTTTTCGTCATCGACAGTGTAAAAAATGACCGACCGGTCGAAAAGCTTGACGAGGTACTCGTTACTGACGGCGACAATGCTGTCGAGTCCCCTGGTCACCAGAAGCTTTTTGTTGATCTCATATAGTATCTCTGTCCGCCGCTCCCGCTCGGCGGCCAGCCGCGCCTGTTTTTTGATTCGTCCAGTCAGAGTGCTGGTTATCAAGGCCACAAGTAACATTATGATAAAAGTGACCGGATAGCCAGTCTGTATCGCGTGAAAAGAAAAATACGGGTCGGTAAACAGGAAATTGAAGGTCAAAACATTCAGCACCGACGAAATGACGCCATAAAGATAGCCTTTTGTAACCCGCGAAACTATCAGCACTGCCAAAATATAAACCATGATAACGTTCTGGTCGCCGATATCCAACGCAAACAGAGCGTAGGACAACGCGGACGCAAGAGCGGTTATCAGCAGTGTCTTGGCGGCGTCCTGCCACGAGAGGTGGAGACTATGATGAAGGTAGACTTTCTTGCTGCGGGTGTCGCGGTGCTTGATATCGGGCACGATGTGAATTTCCACGGTTGGAAGCAGGGAGAGCAGTTCATCCTCAAAATCTCGGTGAAAAAGCCGTTTTTCCTTACTCTTTCCTATCACGATGTTCGTAATGTCCGAGATTTTTGCGTATTCCCCAATAACATTCGGGACGTCGACGCCGCTTAGTGTAACTATTTCCGCGCCGAGACTCTCGGCAAGCTGGAGGTTTGCGCTTATTTGCCTCTGCTGCTCGGATGGCAGCGAGTCAGGATCGGAGTTATCGACGTGAACCGCTATCCATTTGGCGAAAAGGGAGTCGGCAATTCTCGACGCGCGCCGGATACATTTGGCCGACGAGGGCGATGAGCTGACGCAAACAAGGATCTTGACTGTCGCTTTCGCGGCGTGCAGCTGATGTTTACCCGGGTTTTCGTGGCTCACTCTGTCGGCTGCTTTGCGCATTGCGATTTCTCTGAGTGAATGAAGGTTTTCGATTGTGAAAAACCCGCGCATAGCCGCGTCCGCCCGTTCAGGCTTGTATACACTCCCTGCTTCAAAGCGCCTCAGGAGCTCTTCGGGCTCTATGTCGATGAACTTGACCTGTTCGGCGTGGTCGAAAACGTGGTCGGGAATAGTTTCGCGCACGGCGACGTTTGTAAAATCCTCAACTATATTGTTCAGGCTCTCGATGTGCTGCACATTGACTGTCGTGTAAACGTCGATCCCCGCCGACAGCAGCTCCTCGATGTCCTGATAGCGTTTGAGATTGCGCATTCCGTCCGCGTTCGTATGCGCCAGCTCGTCGACTAAAATCAAATCAGGATTTGCTTTCAGCGCACCTTCCAGGTCAAATTCTCGGAGCAGAATGTTTTTGTGCCGCACCGGCAGCGGTTCAAGCTGCGGAAGCCCCTCAAGAAGCCGGAGCGTATCCGGCCGGGTATGAGGTTCTATATATCCTACAAGAACCGAGACCCCCTGGTCGCCCAGCTCGCGCGCTTCAGTCAGCATAGCGTATGTTTTGCCGACCCCCGCCGCGTAACCGAAGAAGATCTTCAGCTTGCCGCGGTTTATTTTCTGATCTATATGTACCACCCTCTTACTTTGCGCTAATCAGACCGTCCAGCTCAAGATTGACGAGAAGAACATTCACCGACGGTTCGCCAATAAACCCAAGCAGCCTGCCGCTTGTGCGGCGGTTAATGATGTCTCTGACCGCGTCCTCGCTGATATTTCTCTCGCGGGCAATTCTTTTTACCTGGTACTCCGCCGCTTCCGGTGAAATGTTGGGATCGACGCCGCTGCCGGAAGCCATAACCAAATCCGCCGGTATTTCGGCGGTGTTTGATGGGTCAAGGTCTCGCCAAAACGCGACCCTGGCCTCAACCAGTTTCTTTTGCTCGTCGGAAACCGGAGAAAGATTAGTCACTCCCGCCGGTCTGCCGATCAGATATTTCGGATCGGTAAACTCCTGCGCGATAAGCTCCGAACCGTAATTTTTAGCCGTGCCGCCCTTGATATCGGCGGATATTATGCTTCCGTTGGCCTGATGCGGGAAAAACAAGGCTGCAATTCCGGTTACAATTCCAGTATACAGTATACCACAGATAAATATCATTACGAGAAGGCAAATCATCGCGGGCCGTAATTGTTTAGCTATTATTCTCATCAATATCACCCCACAAGTCCTGTCGTGCTTATCAGCAGGTCAATCGCCTTAATTGCTATAAAAGGAGAGACGAGCCCGCCGACGCCATAGACCAGCAGATTCCGGCGCAGCATTTTCGCGGCGGACAGTTCCCGGTATTTGACGCCCCTTAGAGCAAGCGGAATCAGCGCGATTATTATCAGCGCGTTGTAAATGACAGCGGAAATTATCGCGCTTTTGGCGCTGGTGAGTCCCATTATGTTCAGCGCTTCAAGCTGCGGGAATATGCCGGTAAAAAGCACGGGAATAATCGCGAAGTACTTCGCCACGTCGTTCGCTACGCTGAAGGTAGTCAGCGAACCGCGCGTCATGAGCAGCTGTTTGCCGATGCGCACAATGTCAATGAGTTTTGTCGGGCTGGAATCAAGGTCGACCATGTTTCCGGCTTCTTTCGCAGCCTGTGTTCCGGAGTTCATCGCAACCGCGACGTCCGCTTGAGCCAGCGCCGGCGCGTCGTTTGTTCCGTCGCCCGTCATGGCGACAAGGTGACCGCTCGCCTGGTATTCGCGTATCAGCGACAGCTTTGCCTCAGGCGTCGCCTCGGCCAGGAAATCATCAACCCCGGCCTCGGCGGCGATGGCGGCTGCGGTCATGGGATTGTCTCCTGTGATCATGATTGTTTTGATGCCCATTTTGCGTAAGTCGCAGAATCGCTCCTTTACGCCGTTTTTGACGATGTCCTTTAGGTGGACTACCCCGAGCACACGGTTGTTTTTAGCAACTGCGAGCGGGGTGCCTCCCGCGTTTGCGATACGGCTTGCTAAAACGTCGCACTCACTCGGGTAATTGCCGCCGTTTCTGGTAACGAACTGGCGGATCGCGTCCGTCGCGCCCTTGCGGATGGAAATGCCCTGATAATCGATGCCGCTCATTCGTGTTTTGGCTGAGAACTCGATAAAGCTTGCGTCCAGTTTATTAATGTCCCTTCCCCGAATGTTAAAACGCTCTTTCGCTAGCACAACAATGCTCCGGCCCTCGGCGGTTTCGTCTTTAAGCGATGACAGCTGCGAGGCGTCGGCAAGCTCCTGCTCAGAAACGCCGTCAACAGGCAAAAACTCGCTTGCCTGGCGGTTGCCAAGAGTTATTGTACCGGTTTTGTCAAGAAGCAGAACGTCAACGTCGCCCGCCGCTTCGATGGCACGTCCGCTCATTGCCAGGACGTTTGCGCGGTTGAGCCTGCTCATTCCGGCAATCCCAATGGAGGACAGCAGCGCGCCTATCGTTGTTGGCGAGAGGCAGACCAGCAGCGCAATGACATTAGTCAGCGAAACAGCTGCACCGCTGCCGGCGTAAGCGCTCACGAAATTTGAAAATGGAAGTAAGGTCGCCGTAACAACCAGGAATATAATCGAAAGCGAGATGAGCAGAATCTGCAAGGCGATTTCATTCGGGGTTTTCTTGCGGGAAGCGCCCTCGACCATCGCGATCATTTTGTCGAGAAAGCTCTCGCCGGCTTCCGATGTGACACGGATAATCAGCCAGTCGGAAATAACCATGGTGCCGCCGGTGACGGCGCTGCGGTCGCCGCCCGATTCGCGTATTACGGGCGCAGATTCGCCGGTTATTGCGCTCTCGTCGACCGACGCTGCGCCTTCGACGACTTCGCCGTCCATCGGGATCTGCCCGCCGGACTCGACATAAACGATGTCTCCCTTTTTCAGTTTGCTGGACAGCACTTCTTCGAAAGCGTCCGGATTCGATGCCGACTCCAGTTTTCTGGCTCTGACTTCTCTTCGGCTGGAGCGCAGGCTGTTCGCTTGAGCTCTTCCGCGGCTTTCTGCGATCGACTCGGCAAAATTTGCGAATAAGACGGTGAACCATAGGATTATCGTTATAACCAGCGTATAACCGGCGCTTTCGTCCCGAACTCCTAAAAGCGCAAATAAATAGAGCGCGGTTGTGAGAATCGCGCCAATATAAACGACAAGCATGACCGGATTTTTTGCTTGAACACACGGGGAAAGTTTGAGCACCGATTGTATCAGAGCGTCTTTTATTTTCATAACGTCTTTGTTATTGCCTTTCATCGTTATCACCTCGCCGTAAAAAAGTCAGCAATGGGACCCAGTGCGAGCGCCGGCAGAAAACTGAGCGCTCCGACAATCAGAACAACGCAAATCAGTAAAAAGGTAAACGTCGCGTTACTGGTAGACAGCGTGCCGTCACCTGCCGCAACTATCCTTTTACTTGAAAGGCTGCCAGCGAGATGCAATGCGGCGACTTGCGGAATAAACCGTGCCGCCAGCATAACCAGTCCTCCGGTAATGTTAGTGAACACTGTGTTGGCGTTGAGACCCGCGAATGCGCTGCCGTTATTGCCCGCAATGGAAGTGAATCCGTACAGCAGCTCGCTGAATCCGTGCGCGCCGGAGTTAGTCAGCCATGACTGCGCCTGCGGCATGGAAACCGCGGCGGCAGTGCCAAGCAGTGTCAGCAGTGGAGGCGTGAGCAGGATGAGACAGACCATTTTCATGTCGAAAGGGACAATTTTTTTACCCAGAAACTCCGGAGTGCGTCCAACCATCAGCCCGGCGATGAACACTGTCAGCAGCGCAAATGCAATCATCCCGGACAGACCGCTGCCCGCGCCGCCAAACACGACTTCCCCAAGCTGCATCAGGAGCATCAGCGCCATACCGCCGAGCGGAGTAAAGCTGTCGTGCATGGAGTTCACCGACCCGTTTGACGCCGCCGTGGTAGATACGCCCCAGAGAGCCGATGATCCGACGCCGTGGATTACTTCCTTGCCTTCCATATTGCCGGACTGCGCGACTCCGGCAAATTCCGGAGCTAAAGAATACTCGCTGACTGTCACGAATACCAGGCAGATCAGGAGAATTATGCCCATCGCGGCGAATATGGCGATTCCCTGGCTCTTTTTTTTCACGGCTCTGCCAAAGGCAAAACACAATGAAACGGGAATGAGCAAAATACTCAGCAGTTGTATGAAATTAGACAGCTGAGTTGGGTTTTCCAGCGGATAAGCGGAGTTTGCGCCGAAAAAGCCGCCACCGTTGGTTCCGATCTGCTTTATCGCGATCTGACTTGCCGCGGGGCCCGCCGGGATTGTCTGCGCCGCGCCGCTTTGAAGCTGAGCCACTTCGGTATAAGGCGCGAGCGACTGTATGACGCCCTGAGAGACCAGGACTAAAGAGGCTATCAGAGCCAAGGGTATCAAGACATATAGCGTTGTTCTGACGAGATCAGCCCAAAAGTTGCCCAGAGTTTTTTTCTCTTTGTTGGTGAATCCCCTGATGAGCGCGAACAAAACTGCAATACCGGCGGCTGCTGAAACAAAGTTTTGTACTGTCATCCCCAGCGCCTGCGTTATGTACGATAACGTGGATTCGCCCGGGTACGCCTGCCAGTTTGAGTTTGAAACAAAACTCGCGGCAGTGTTGAAAGCCAGGTGCCAGCTGGGCGCGCCCATATTTTCGGGATTGAGGGGAAGGATTGCTTGCGCAAGTTGTAATACAAAGAGGAAAAGCAAACCGATAAAACTGAAAACGAGAAGCGATGCGGCGTATTTTTTCGCGCTCATTTCCTCGGTGGGATTTACTCTCATAATCTTATAGACACCGCGCTCGAGCGGACTGATAACCCGTGTCAGAAAAACCTGTTTTCCGGACATTATTTTATATATGTACAGACCTAAAGGAACAGCGAGGGACAGAAGTACTATGAAAAAGACTAGATCGGAAAGTATGACGTAATTCACGGCCTATCACCTCGAAACAGAACATATAGCAGATAGACAAGCAGCGCAAGACCGACAGCGCCGCAGAACCAAAACAAAAAGTCCATATTACCTCCTCCAAATCTGATTTAAGCATACCAGCTTTGCTGTGAAGACGGTGTGAGGGACTGGTTGATCCGTGTTAAGATTTCATAGTGATTTCGGAGTGTCTTTTTATGATACATTTATCTTGTTTAATATCCAATAAGTGATATAATATATTGATATGAATATGTGACAACACGCTTCTATTTCCAAATAATATTGAGATTTGAGAATGACAATGAAAGCAAAATCATTAGTAGTTTTGGCACTGTCAATATGTTTCGTCCTGGGTGCCTGTTCGTTCCAGTCCGGAGAGCAGCTTTACCGGCTGCCCAGTTTGACCAGCGATCAGCTGGAACTGCGCAAACTCATTGACGACGTTCTTTCGATGGGCGCTGAATTTGCGCCTCCCGTCAGCGGACTCAACAGACAATCGATACAATTTAACGATTTGGACGGCGACGGAGTTAACGAGGCGGTGGCGTTCTTTAGGGTACAAGGTGAGAATCCGCTGAAGATTTACGTTTTCGCCAAGACTGGCGATACTTACGTGACAAAATCAGTGATTCAGCATCCGGGAGAGTCCATAGACAGCGTTATGTACAGCGACCTAAAGGGCAACGGCGGAAATGAGATAATTGCCGGATGGCAGATCGGCGACGGGGCTGTCAAAGCCATATCGGTCTATTCGATGGAGAATGGGTCACTCTCCGAATTGCTTAATTCCGACTTTACGGCATATACGGTTTTTGATCTCAGCGGCGACAAGCGGCAGGACTTGATGCTGCTCCGGGTGAACAAAGTCGACCTGACCGGTGTTGCGGAGGTATATACTTACAGCGGCAACGCACTGCTGCTCAACTCAAGCGCGAGGACATCGGACGGAATCGAGAGCATAAGGCGCATAAAGACAGGACATTTGTCCGGCGGGACTCCTACCGTGCTTGTCTCCAGCAACATCGGCAAATCGCTGCTCGTAACCGACGTTTTTGCATACCGGGACGGAAAACTGACCAACCTGCTGCTCAATAACCGGTCGGGAGTCAGCGACGAAACGGTTAGGCAGTATTACGTTTACGCAATGGACATCAACAGTGACGGGATCATCGACCTGCCGATGCCGGTTCAATTGTCGGGCGCGGCAAACGCCGCCTCACCTGACGAAGAAGAGTATTGGATAATCAAGTGGCGGTGCTATGACGTCAACGCAAAGCAAATCCCGGTAATTACAACATATCATAATTTTCAGGACGGCTGGTATTTGGTTTTGCCGGACGAATGGGACAAAAAATTCTCCATTTCCAGCAAAAACACCGTGATTGGTGAACGTGTCACCGTTTTCAGTTATACTGGTGTGAGCGCCGCCCCGATCGAGTTTCTCAAGATTTATACGCTCAGCGCGGAGGCCAAGCGCGAACGGGCCACAATCGGAAACAGGTTCGCGGTCTTCAATCTGGCCGAAAAAGTTGTTGCCGCGGAAATTCTGGACGTCGACGGCTTGCCTGACTCAATGCGGATAAACGCCGACCAGGTCATGTCCAGACTAAAGCAGATCGAGAAAGAATGGAATACAGGAGAAATCCTGGGATAAGCTGTAAAGTGTTTCAGCCTGACAACGTTGTCATTAGCATTGATTGTCATTTCGCAGAGGATTTTTCGAAAATCGACACAATTTCCTTATAATATTGATGACATTCGTTTGATTCCAATTGTCGAATTGACGGAAATTGTGTTTTCCGGGGAGGAGCCAATGAAGAAGGTTTTAGTTTTAGAGGATGAGTCCAGCATCCGGAGCTTTGTTGTGATTAACCTAAAACGAGCGGGGTATGAAGTCATCGAAGCCGAAGCCGGAGAAGCGGCGCTTGAGCTTCTTGCCGCGAATCCAGATGTAAACGTTGCCCTGATAGATATCATGCTGCCTGACATCGACGGCTTCGAGGTATGCCGCAAGATTCGCAGCGGCAACTCCAGCATAGGCATAATCATGCTGACGGCGCGGACGCAGGAGATGGATAAGGTCACCGGACTCATGACCGGAGCTGACGACTACGTCACAAAGCCGTTCTCCCCCGCCGAGCTTATTGCCCGGGTCGACGCGCTGTACCGGCGGACCGGCGGAGCGGAGCTTGAGGAACGCGGGGACATTGTCAGCGGGCCGTTTGCGCTGAATCTCAACAACAGGACGCTGGATAAGAACGGAAAACGCATTAAACTCACCCAGGTTGAGTATTCGATAATCAAAATGTTTATGGAAAACCCCGGGAGGGCGCTGTCTCGCGAGGATATACTCAACATTGTCTGGGGACGCGATTATTTTGGGGAACTGAAGATAGTCGATGTAAACGTCAGGCGTCTGAGGCTGAAAATCGAGGATGACACAACAAACCCGACGTACATCACTACCATTTGGGGATTTGGATACAAATGGGGAAGCTGATTGATTCCAGAGACGCGATTTTGAAAAACATCCGGCCGCTTCGTAACGGAAGCATCAAGACGAGATGGGTGCTCAACAGTCTGGCGCTGGTCGCGCTGATAATAATTATCGGCATCTCGGCGTACATGCTCGCGGTCTCGAACTACTATTACGCAAGCGTCAGGCTTGGACTGGAGAGCAGCGCCGACAATGTCGCGAGTTTTTTCAGCAATTACGTGTTTACGGGATTTGAGGAATATACCCAGAGCGCGAAGTCCTATACTATGGATTTTCAGGACAAGGACAAGCTGGAGCTGCAGTTCATTAAATCCGACGGACGTGTCGAGGCGTCGACCTCGGGTCTAGGAGCGGGCCTTCAGCCCAAGACCGACGACATCGCCGAGTGTATGAAGACAGGCAAGGTGGTATCCTGGATGGGCGAAGACCCCTCGACGGGAGAGCGCATACTGTCTGTTTCAGGACCGCTGACGTTTTCCAACAATGAGATAATCGGAGTGATGCGGTACGTCACGTCGCTGTCCGCCGTCGACGCGCAGGTGTTCTATTCGTTTCTCGGCGCGGTGGCGATAGGCATTGGAGTCATGATCATCGTGATTATCCCCAACCTGTATTTCATCAGAACCATAATCAAGCCGATTCAGAACCTGAATAAGTTCGCCAAAAACATCGCGGAGGGCAGCTATGGCGCGCAGATTCAGAAATCCTTTGACGATGAAATCGGCGAATTGTGCGACACGATCAATGAGATGTCGACCGAGATTAAGACCGCCGAGCGGATGAAGACCGACTTTATCTCGTCCGTTTCGCACGAACTGCGGACCCCGCTGACCGCGATTTCGGGCTGGAGCGAGACATTGATGTCGGTCAACGACCCCGCCGAGGTTCGGAAGGGCATCAAGATAATCCAGAGCGAATCGGTGCGGCTGACCAAGCTGGTTGAAGAGCTGCTTGATTTCACCAGGCTAGAGGGCGGCAGGATGAAAATGCAGATCGCCGAGATGGATGTCCGGGCGGTTCTCGAGGAAGCGGTTTATATGTTTATGGATATTCTGAAGCGCGACGGCATCGAGCTGATTTACAACGATCCGGATGATATCCCGATGATTTCCGGCGATCAGGAACGCCTGAAGCAGGTATTTCTGAACATATTGGACAACGCCGCGAAGCACGGCGCCGAAGGGCAAAAAATTGAGGTTTCGCTCGATGCCGATGAAAGCAGCGTTTATGTCAATGTGCGCGATTTCGGCGCGGGTATTCCGGACGAAGAACTGCCGCACGTCAAGTCGAAGTTTTACAAAGGATCAACCAAATCGCGGGGCAGTGGAATCGGGCTTGCGATCTCCGACGAGATAGTCCGGATGCATGGCGGAACGGTCGATATTTACTCGACAATCGGCTCGGGAACTATGGTGCGGATTACACTGCCGATCGACCTTGGCGCGCAAAATAATTAATTGCATGTCTGTCTGATAACTGATATAATTAATAGATTATGAATCATTACATGGAGGTGAACTGATGAATAAAGAAAGCCCTGTATTCCGCACAATGATTGGCGGTCAGGCTATAATTGAGGGGATTATGATGCGCGGCCCCGACAAAGCCGCGATTGTTGTGAGAGGGCCTGACAGAATTGAGCATAAGACGATTGAGCTTAAAGCTCTGAAAGATAAGTATCCGATTCTCGGATGGCCGGTGATCCGCGGCGTTTTCGGTTTTTTTGACGCGATGAAGCTGGGGGTTACTTCTCTCATGTTTTCAGCTGACTTTTTCCCTGAGGATGAATCAGCGAAACCATCGAAGTTCGACGAGTGGATCAACAAACGCATGAGCGAGGAAAAGGCGAAAAAGATAGCCTTTGGGATATCCGTTACGCTCGGACTGGCAATGCCGGTGGTCATCTTCTTTTTGCTCCCGGCGATTATCGCGAGTCTCTTCGACGGGGTGATCGGGTCTGGAATTTTCCGCAATCTGCTTGAAAGCGCGCTCAAATTGACTCTTTTCTTCGGCTTTATTATCCTGGTTTCAAAAATGAAGGATATTCAGCGGGTTTTCGCTTACCACGGAGCGGAGCACAAGACCATACACTGCTACGAAGCCGGAAAAGAACTCACGGTAGAAAATGTCCAGTCGTTTCCGAGGCAGCATCCACGCTGCGGAACCAGCTTTCTGTTAATCGTAATACTGGTGAGCATTTTGGCGTTTTCGCTTGTGACATGGTCAAACCCAGTTGCAAGGGTTGCGTTGAGAATTGCCCTGCTGCCTCTTGTAGTTGGAGTCAGCTTCGAGATAAACCGGTACGCCGGACGTCACGACAACTGGTTCACGCGTATTCTGCGCGCGCCGGGCATATGGCTGCAAAACTTCACGACGCGCGAGCCGGATAACTCAATGGTCGAAGTGGGCATCGAGTCGCTGAAAATGGTTGTGCCTGAGACCAAAGGAAAAGACGAGTGGTAAACACGAAATGCATAAAATGTACAACGATTTGTATCTGGACACGCGCCAGCGCCTGCTCGACGCCGGAGTAACTTCGGCGACTCTCGAAGCAAGGGCGCTGGTGGCGGCGATGGCGGGCAAATCGGTTGAGGATTTCATTGCCGGGCTTCAGTATTACGCTACCGACGAGCTTTGCGACCGGGTTGAATCGGCGCTTGCCAGGCGTCTCAGCGGAGAGCCTGTAGCCTATATCATAGGTGAATGGGATTTTTACGGGATCACTCTGGAGGTCACGCCCGACGTTCTTGTACCGCGTATTGATACAGAGGTTTTGGCGGACGCCGCGATAAAGCATCTGGTCGGCGCCGGAGACGAAACCCGTGTATTGGATATGTGCTGTGGCAGCGGGTGTGTTGGCATTGCCGTCACGTTGAATACGCAGCGGTGCAAGGTGACTTTTGCCGATGTTTCCGGCAGCGCGCTGGCCATCGCGAAGCGCAACTTACAAAAGCACCGGTTGCTGGCGACGTGCGTCCAGGCAGACGCGCACCGCCCTCCCCCGGCTTATCTGGGCTGTTTTGATCTGATTATTTGCAACCCGCCATATATCACTGGCGATGAGATGAAGGCGCTCGACAAATCGGTGTCCGAATTCGAACCGCATCTCGCGCTTCATGGCGGTGAGGACGGACTGGATTTTTACAGATCGGTCAGCCGCCAGTGGAAGAGCGCGATTAAGCCGCAGGGAACGCTGATGTTTGAGTGCGGCTGCGGTCAGGCCGATGAGGTCAGAAGAATCATGTCCGGAGAAGGCTTTATCGATATTCGGCTACTTAAAGATACCATGCAGATAGACAGGGTGGTCGTTGGAAGGCTGAGTTAATATCACGCTTTCCGGCGCTTGACGCCGCCCTTTATTGAGGTGAAGAAATGGACAAGAAATCGTTTCCGAGTAAGTTCCAGCCAAAGAAAGAATCGGATAAGAAGAAAGCGCTCGCGACGTCGCTGTCCGAGATTGAAAAGAATTTCGGCAAGGGCAGCATTATGCGGCTCGGGGAAAGCACGTCGATGAATGTCGAGGCGATTCCGACCGGTTCAATATCGCTCGATCTCGCGCTGGGTATCGGCGGACTGCCGCGAGGCAGGATCATCGAGATATTTGGCCAGGAATCCTCAGGAAAGACCACGCTTTCGCTGCACTGCGTAGCCCAGGCTCAAAAAGCCGGCGGCGAGGCTGCTTTTATCGACGCCGAGCACGCGCTGGACCCAACATACGCGAAAGCTCTCGGGGTCGACATTGATAACTTGCTCATTTCTCAGCCGGACAGCGGCGAGCAGGCGCTCGAGATTACCGAATCTCTTGTGCGAAGCGGAGCGCTGGATATTGTGGTTATCGACTCGGTTGCCGCGCTGGTTCCGCAGGCGGAGCTGGACGGCTCCATGGGTGAAGCGTTCGTCGGCCTACACGCGAGGCTGATGTCACAGGCGCTTCGAAAACTTGCAGGCCACGTCGGCCGCAGTAATACCATTGTTGTTTTTATAAACCAGCTGCGCGAGAAAATTGGCGGTATGTCTTACGGCAAGAACGAGGTAACGACGGGCGGCCGCGCGCTGAAGTTCTACTCGAGCGTGAGAATTGACGTTCAGCGCAGAGAGCAGATAAAAGTCGGTAATGAAGTCGTCGGCAACCACACTGCCATCAGGGTGGTCAAGAATAAAATAGCTCCGCCGTTCAAAGAATGCGATTTCGACATAATGTACGGTGAGGGCATTTCCTACTTCGGCGAACTGGTCGATCTCGGCGAAAAGCTGGGGTTTGTGACCAAAAGCGGCACATGGTTTTCCCTCGGAGAAACAAGGCTTGGACAGGGACGCGAAAACGCCAAGCTGTTCTTGAAGGAAAATCCTGAGATCGCAGCCGAGCTTGAAAAGAACATTCGCGAAAACTCCGGTAAACTGATCATGGCGTCAGACAAAAAGAAAAGCAGATTCAACAAGACCGGCAAGCCCACGCATGTCCTGGTCGAGGAGGAAGACGACGAGGACGAGCCCGACGACAAATTGGCTGCCGATGACGACGGTCTGGACGCCAGCCTTGACGTGATCGATATCGAAGATGACGAAGAAGCCTGATTCGCCGCCGGATGCCAGGGTGTTAGCGTCAAAAATGCTGGCGCTGCGGCCTCTTTCAGCCAATATGCTGTTTGACAAGCTGATTGAGAAAGAGGTCAGCGACGAGGACGCGCAGTCGGCGGTTGAATATATGATAAGAATCGGAGCGGTTGACGACGTCGAATACGCCCGCAGGATTGCAACTACCCTTTCGCAGAGGTACTATGGAGAATACCGAATAAGGCGCGAACTCCGCTCCCGCGGAATCGATGACGAGGATGCGGACATCGCCCTCGGAGAGCTGCCTGACCCGGTTGAGTTGATAATAACATACGCGGGAATGAAGCTGCGCGGCGCCACGGCAGATGACAAAGCGCTCTCTAAACTAGCGGCGTCTCTTAACCGGAGAGGATTCGGCTGGGACGATATTAAAACGGCTATGATGCAGCTTGACACATGATCGCCGATAACCTACGGAGGTTTGCTTTGGGATACAAAATAGGACTTGTTTCGCTCGGATGCTCTAAAAATCTGATAGACAGCGAGCAAATGCTCTGGCTGCTCGAACACGCAGGATATGACATCACGCCCGACGCCGAGGAAGCCGACGTCGTGGTGCTTAACACGTGCGGTTTTATTGACAGCGCCAAGGCAGAGGCAATCGAATCGATTATTGAGCTCGGAAAGCTAAAGCAGTCCGGAAAGCTGCGGAAGCTGATTGTTGCCGGCTGCCTTGCCCAGCGATTCAGGGAGGATATAGAGTGTGAGCTTCCGGAAGTCGACGGACTTGTGGGTTGCGGCAGCTTTGGCGAGATCGTTGACGCTGTCCGCCTGTCGCTCGAGGGAGATTCAGTCCGTTTATACGGAGATATCAGCGCGCCGGTCGCCGACACGCCGCGGATCGTCAGCACACCGGCATATACAGCTTTTATCAAGATAGCCGAGGGGTGCGATAACCGCTGCTCTTACTGCGTTATTCCGTCACTGCGGGGCAAGTATCGCAGCAGGAGCTTCGAAAGCCTTATTGACGAGGCCAAATGGCTGGCGGACGGCGGAGTTCGTGAGCTTATTGTAGTTGCGCAGGACACCACGCGCTACGGCACCGACCTTTATGGAAAGCGCAGGCTGTCCGAGCTTTTGACCGAGCTCTGCAAAATCGAGGGAATCGAATGGGTTCGGCTGCACTACATGTATCCCGACGAGATTGACGATGAGCTCATCGACGTTATCGCGTCTGAGCCGAAGATAACGAAATACCTTGACATTCCGATCCAGCACATCAGCGATAAACTTCTTAAATCCATGAACCGGAGATGCACCGGAGACGCGATCCGCGAGCTTATTGTTAAGCTCAGGCAGCGAATTGAGGGCGTTGTTATTCGCACTTCGCTTATTGTTGGACTGCCCGGAGAGACCGACGCTGAATTTGAGGAGCTTTGCAAATTCCTTAAGGAGTTTCAGATTGAGCGCGCGGGGGTATTCCCCTACTCCGCTGAGGAAGGAACACCCGCCGCCGATATGCCCGGACAGGTAGATGAAGATACCAAATACCGCCGCGCCGAGATCGTTATGGGAATCCAGCAAAAAGTGCAGGATAAATACAACAAACGTTTGAAAAGCAAGACGATCCGGGTTCTGGTCGAGCGGTATGACGAGGAAACCGGGCTCTGCGTCGGAAGATCATATGCCGAATCCCCCGAAATTGACGGAGCAGTACTTTTTGATTCCAAGCAGCGTCTCTCGCCGGGAGACTTTGTGGACGTCCATGTTAACGGCGCTATCGACGGTGAATTGCGTGCCAGACATCAATAACATTCTTTTAAGTCGCGGAGGTATCTGACACTTTGAACGCAGCTAATACTGTTACAATGATACGAATTGCGCTGGTTCCCGTATTCATGCTGGTGCTTGCGCTCAATCTGCCGTACGGCAAACTGCTGGCGCTGCTGATCTTCATTGCGGCGAGCATAACTGACGGCGTTGACGGTTATATTGCCAGAAGGTATAACCAGGTCACGACCTTCGGCAAGATTATCGACCCGCTAGCCGACAAACTGCTCATAACGTCCGCTCTGATAATGTTCGTTGAGGCTGGGCTTGTTTCAAGTTGGGCTGCAATGATAGTTATCACCCGTGAGCTTGCCGTGACGTCGATGCGGGTTGTGGCAATTTCCGAGGGCACAGTTATTGCGGCAAGTGTGTGGGGGAAAATCAAGACCGTGGTTCAGATAATATGCATCGCGCTTTTGTTGACCGATTTCGCGTGGACGCCATTTTTTGGAAATATTACTGTGGGCTCGGTCGCGATCTGGTTCATGGTGCTGGTCACTCTGTGGTCGGGTATCGATTACTTTATCGCAAACCGAAAGCTCATTAAGGCAAAGTGAAGTTACAGCTTTTTTGTGAGCGGCTCGTGTGCTGTACTTTGCTAATGCAGCTAACACGAAGCTAACAGATTTCGAATTCCCTCAAAAACAGAAAACCCTAGAACCGTTGAGGCTCTAGGGTTTTCTTGGAGCTCCTGGTCGGATTCGAACCGACTACCTGCTCATTACGAATGAGCTGCTCTACCGACTGAGCTACAGAAGCAAGTATACTATCGTTTGTGCCATATTAGTCTAGCATTTTATCTTTGATTAGTCAATACTAAATATTCTTACTGTGCTTGGGGCTAAAATATCAAAGAATGAACCATTACCCCTTGCGAAATACGGAGTTTTGTGATATAAATTTTCTTATTTCCCACGGAGGCATATAATGAAAACTAAACTAGAGGCGATACTCAAAGAAGCCGTGACCGAAATAGGCGCGGCTGCTTCCAGCGCGCAGATTCAGGATATCCGGGTAAAGTACCTCGGCAAAAAAGGCGAGCTGACGTCTCTCCTCAAGATGATGGGCAAACTGTCCGCGGAGGAGCGTCCTGTGATCGGACAACTCGCGAACGATATTAGAGAAAACATCGAGAGTGCGCTTCGACAGCGGACAGGCGTATTGGAGGTTGAAGAGCTCGCCGAGCGGATTGGCAGGGAGACGATTGACATTACGATGCCGGGAAAGCCGGCGAAGATCGGCAAGCCACACCCGCTGAACAAGATGCTCGCTGAAGCGCTGGATATTTTCATCGGTCTCGGATTTGAGATTGCCGAAGGTCCTGAGGTTGAGACGACATATTACAACTTCACGGCGCTGGGCACATATGAAGGCCATCCGGCAAGAGACCCTCAGGACACGTTTTATATTGCTCCAGAGGTGGTTTTGCGGACGCAGACCTCCCCTGTTCAGATCCGGGTCATGGAGAACAGGAAACCGCCGATCAAAATCGTCTCGCCCGGACGCGTATACCGCAAAGACGAGGTGGATGCCACCCACTCGCCGATGTTCCACCAAATCGAGGGCCTGGTCGTTGATCGTGGAATTACTATGGGCGACCTTAAAGGTACGCTTAATACAATAGTCCGGGGCATATACGGTCAGGACGCGCAAATCCGCTTCCGGCCGCACCACTTCCCATTCACCGAGCCCTCGGCTGAGGTCGATGTCATGTGCTTTGGATGCGGCGGCGCCGGCTGCCGAATGTGCAAGGGCGAAGGCTGGATCGAGCTGCTGGGCTGCGGCATGGTGCATCCGAACGTGCTGCGCGTTTGCGGCATTGATCCCGACGAATACAGCGGATTTGCGTTTGGCATCGGGCTTGAGCGGCTCGCAATGCGGAGATTCGAAGTTTCCGATATGCGCCTGTTCTTCGAAAACGACGTTCGTTTTCTTTCGCAGTTTTAAGAGGTGTAAGCATGAAATTATCATTGAAATGGCTCAGAGAGTTTACTGAGGTTGATATATCCCCCAAAGAATTCGCAGATAGAATGACAATGTCGGGCTCAAAGGTCGAAGCCGTTGCCTTTATGGGTGACGGAATTGATCGCGTTGTTGTGGGTAAAATTCTGGAGACCGCCGTTCACCCCAACGCGGACAGGCTGACTGTCTGTAAGGTTGATATCGGTGCCAAGGTAATCCAGATTGTGACTGCCGCCACCAACGTCGCTGCCGGCAATCTCGTGCCGGTCGCGCTGGACGGGTCGACGCTGCCTGACGGGAAAAAGATATTATCGGGAGAACTGCGCGGGGAGTTGTCCGAGGGTATGTTCTGCTCTATTTCTGAGCTTGAGCTGACAAAAGGCGACGTCCCCTACGCCGCTGAAGACGGGATACTTATTATAGAGGAGCACTGCGCTCCCGGCCAGAATATCACCGAGCTTTTCGGGCTGGACGACGTGTCGGTCGAGTTTGAGATCACGCCGAACCGTCCCGACTGCCTTTGTATGCGAGGTCTCGCCCGCGAGTCGTCCGTCACATTTGAAAAACCGCTGAAATTGCCGGAGCCCTCGGTCAAGGGCGGCGGCGGAACTATAAATGAAAAGCTTCAAATCGAGATAAAAGACCCCGAACTCTGTCCGCGTTACAGCGGACGCATGCTGACCAACGTGAAAATTGAGCCGTCGCCCTCGTGGATGCGCGAACGTCTCAGGGCGTGCGGAATTCGGCCAATCAACAATATCGTCGATATCACAAACTACGTCATGCTCGAATACGGACAGCCAATGCACGCCTTTGACTACGCCTGCGTCGGAGGCGGCAGGATTGTCGTGCGCAGGGCGCTGGAGGGCGAGACGCTGGAAACCCTCGACGGGTCGAAGCGCAATCTGTCTCCGGACATGCTGGTTATCGCGGACGGAACGCGGGCCGTCGGAGTCGCGGGAGTAATGGGCGGCGCCAACAGTGAAATAACTGATGAGACCACGACCATCGTGCTGGAATCGGCAAATTTTAACGGTACGTCGGTCAGACAGACGGCGATTGCTCTCGGTATGCGCACCGACGCATCCTCGCGTTTTGAAAAAGGGTTGGATCATCACAACACAATTCCGGCAATTGACCGGGCTTGCGAACTAGTCGAAGCACTGGGCGCGGGAACCGTCCTCGAAGGTATTATAGATGTGAACTATGTGGACTACAAGCAGCGCAAACTCAAGCTTGAGCCCGAGAAGATCAACGCGCTGCTGGGCACCGAAATTCCCGCAGACTTCATGGCACGCACGCTGGTCTCCCTTGGCTTTGACCAGGAAGGCGACAGCTTCGGCGTGCCCAGCTGGAGGGCGGACGTCGTCGAGATGGCGGATTTAGCCGAAGAGGTCGCAAGATTTTTCGGGTACAACAAGATAATCCCCACAAACAATACAGGCGCTGTTTCAATGGGTAGTTTTACCGGCACGCAGCGCTTTGAGAATTGCGCGGGGACGCTGTGCAGGAGTCTGGGTTTTGACGAGATACTCACCTACTCGTTCATTGGTCAAGCGGATTACGACCGTGCCCGGATAGCGCCGCAGGACAGGCTCCGGCAGTCTGTTGTAATCACAAATCCCCTGGGCGAGGAACGGGGAATCATGCGGACAACGGCGATCCCCTCTATGCTGGAAACGTTGTCCCGTAACTTTAACAGCCGCAACCGGTCGGCTAGCTTTTACGAGCTGGCAATGGTGTTTGAGCCGAGTGACGAGCCTCTGCCGCGCGAGCGAAAAATGCTGATGCTCGGTGAATACGGATGCGGAGACTTCTTTTCGCTCAAAGGCAAAATTGAGGCGCTGTTCAACGATTTGAACCAGCCTCTGCCGTCGTTCCACGTGCCTGAGGATTGTTCAGTGTTTCACCCGGGACAGTGCGCGGAGGTCGTGATTGACGGAAAATCGCTCGGCAAATTTGGCGCGGTTCATCCGCTGACTTTGCGTAACTACGATATCGACTGCGCGGCATACGTTGCCGAGCTGGAGTTTTCGATCCTCTATGAAACCCGCTTGCCTGAAAGTGTATACAAACCCCTGCCCCGCTATCCGGCTATTACACGTGATCTCGCGCTGGTGTGCGACTTCGGTATTGAGGCGGCAGCTCTTGTGAATTGTATTCGCTCGCTTCCGGGCGGATTGATCACCGGAGTATTACCATTTGACGTATATATCGGGGATCAGATACCGAAGGGCAAGAAAAGCGTCGCCCTGAGCCTGACGATTATGTCAGAGGAGCGCACGCTGACCGATTCCGAAGCCGACGATCTGATTCAGAAAGCGCTCGAACGCCTGAGAAGCGAGCTGGGAGCGGTAATCAGATAAACGGCTGGCTTTGAAATGTGTCAGATTATTAGCGAAAACTCTTTACAGAATCGTTTTTCTATAATAATATATAATATATGTACCTTGATTGAATGGAGGTGTTATGCATGTTGGATCATACTCAAAAGTTTCACGTCGGCGAGGATAACAAACTGGAAATGAGGGCAATACTTCTAAAGGTGTATAATGCATTGATGACTAAAGGATACGACCCGGTCAACCAAATTGTCGGTTATATTCTCTCGGAGGATCCGACATACATCACCAACCACCAGGATGCTCGCAGCCTGATTCGCAAAATCGACAGAGATGAACTTTTGCAGGAGCTGGTCAAGAACTATTTGCGCTGACCTTGCTCCGCCGGATATGGATGCAGCCGCGGTTTGTGCCGCCAAAATGGCTTTTATGCCCTCGTCGTGGAGACGGGGGCATGTTTGTACTTGCGTAAAACGAGTGACAGACTGGAGATAGATTTTATGGAAAAAAGATTTCTTGGGAAAAGCGGACTTGAGGTCTCGCGGCTCTGTTTTGGTTCCCTGACTGTCGGGCCGCTGCAGTTGAACATGTCCCCCGCGGAGGGCGGAAGAGTTGTCAGAACGGCTGTCGAAGGCGGCGTTAATTTTATTGATACGGCGCAGATATACGGCTCGTATGACCATATCCGTGAAGGCCTCAGCGGTTTCGACGGGCATGTCATCATCTCCAGTAAAACTTATGCGTACACAAAGGATATGGCGCTGGCGGCAGTCGAGGAGGCACGACAGAAACTGAACCGCGACGTGATTGACATCTTTATGATTCACGAGACCGAGAGCATACATACGCTCCGGGGGCATATGGAAGCGCTGGACGAGCTGTACAGGCTGAAGGCGCTTGGAGTCATCCGCGCCGTCGGAACGTCCACCCATCATGTCGCGGGCGTTGACGGAGCAATTGAGCTCGGGCTGGACGTCCTCCACCCTCTTATAAATCATACAGGGCTCGGCATTGTGGACGGATCCCGCGAACAGATGGAGGATGCGTGTGTCAGAGCCCACGAAGCCGGTATAGGGATTTTCACCATGAAGCCACTCGGAGGCGGAAACTTCTTTAAAGACGCTGAAACGGCCTTGAACTACGCCCTGGACTGCGTTTTTGCCGACTCGGTCGCTATCGGCATGCGTACTCCAGACGAAGTGCGGTCTAACATAGCGTTTGTGCAAAGTCGACAATTTTTGAGCGATTATTGCATTTCGGACAAGGATAAACGACAAATAAGAATAGAATATTGGTGTGATGGATGCGGCAAATGTATAGAGGCATGCACCTCTAAAGCCTTAGAACTGCAAGGGGAAAGGATGTTTTGCCACCACTCTGAATGTATACTCTGCGGATATTGTTCAGCAAAGTGCCCAAACTTTGCAATCAAAATCATTTGACATATGAAGCCAATCATGTTACAATACGGTTACAAATTAGTGAAAACTTTGACTCAATAGTAAAAAAACATCAACACAAGGAGGCTGTGACCTACAATAGTGAAAAAAAAGAAAGACGATTTCCTGACTTATAAAGGGCATCCGTTTCTGCGTAAGAACGATATTATCTATTACGGCAGCATGGCGGATAAATATATTGTCATGATGCAGATCCTCGAGACCAAGAAAGTTAAGGATATTGACGTTGCCAGCAAAGTGTCCGTTCAGCTTCAGTATACTGATCCGTCAATACGCAGCAAGGACAGAATATTGAAACGAAGCGACAAAGACGGGCTTTGGTGCGCGATGGATATCGCTACAATCTGGCTTGAGCGCGCTCTCACAGCAAAGTAACCCAGCAATTTTCAAGTTAATACGGAGGTAAGAATGCTAAAGAAAGCTAGTATCCAGTTGTTGGCGGCTTTGTTCGGCTTAGTAGTGTTGTGCGTTTTTTCGGTTACAGCATCCGCTAAGGATCTCGTCGTCGGTACAGTCAATGTCGGTGTTTTGAACATGAGGGAAGCGGCTTCGACCGAATCCAAGATCATCGACAAACTTTACAAAGGCGAAAAGCTCATTATTCTCGACAGTGAAGGTGAATGGCACAGAGTTAACTACAATTCCAGAGAAGGTTACATCAATGGCAATTACCTTGATCTTTCCGGAGTAACTGAGACTGACCTTGGAAAAGGCGTAATCGTAGGATCGCTTGTTAACCTTAGAGAGGCACCGTCAACCGATGCCAATATCATTACTAAGCTTAAGAAAGACGTTATCGTTGATATCAACAGCATTCAGAATGACTGGTACTCTGTAACGTATAATTCCACCACCGGTTACATATTCGCCGACTATCTGGAACTGAGCGGCGACCAGGTTGAAGCACTTCCTTCGGGCGATGCGCAATCGGCTGGAGATGACTCGGCCAGCGCCGAAGACACCGCTCCCGCATCTGGAAAAGGCGCGGAAATCGTCGCGTATGCTAAAAAGTACATCGGAGTCAGATACTCTTATGGCGGCGCCTCCCCTTCCGGCTTTGACTGCTCAGGATTCACATCATATGTTTACAAGCAAAACGGATATCCGATTAACAGAACCGCTAGCTCGCAGCTCTCAAACGGCAAGAAGGTTACAAAAGCGGAATTGCAGCCCGGAGATTTAGTTTTCTTCAAGAGTCCCTCAAGGCCGAGTATCCCCGCGGGGCATGTCGGCATCTACGTAGGCGACGGTAAGTTCATTCACTCGGTTAAACCCGGTACTTCAGTTCAGATATCCGCGTTGAATTCCGGATATTATTCCAAAAACTACACCGGTGCCCGCAGAATAGTTTAATACTTAAAGGCGCCTGAGGCCAACAGCTTCAGGCGCCCGTTTTATTGTTTTACCGGCTCGATTTTTCCGCAGGCAATCCGGATTCCGGGATTCCCCGACGGCTGTGTCCGGTAATCGTCCGGATTTTCGTGTATGATCACTACTTTGCCCAATATGTCTGGCACGGAAAACCTGTTGGTGTAGAAAGTTACCTCGGCAACGCCGTTGTTAGAGAACAGCACGGGAAAATCTCCGGCGTGATTTCCGTGATTTGCTTTTGTCGGGTTGTAGTGGCCCAGAGAATGCTCAAACGGATTATCGTGACCGCCCTCGTCGCAGCTGTCGCCTTCATGTATATGAAATCCGTGAGGACCAACCGGCTGGCTACCGTCAGCGCCGCTTTTATATGCCGGCAGGCCCTTGATGAGCGCTGTCACCATTACGCCTCCGGTTGTCGGCGCGAAAAAAACCACGCCGTTGATGTCCGGATACTTGAATCCGCCTTTTATCTGAGCGAATGCCGAGCCTTCGGGAATGTCGAACTTTCTGATTTCCACAGTTTTGTACCTCCGAATTTAGATAATTGCGGTAATAGTTCAAAATATGCGAAAAATCTGAAAGTGTGAAAAAACAAGCCGCGTACTGGTAATCAGTACGCGGCATCATTTATATTCATTTATTTAATTTTGAAATCAGCATCGGCAATTCCAGCTCGAACGGAACGCCTTCCCTTGTCGGTGAACCCGCGGCGAAGGCGCGCTTGATGCACGCCACCACAAAGTCAACTGCCAATTGAGCCGCGTCGTTCAGCGACAGCCCGCGTGTCATCGCCGAAATGAGAACACTGCCGAAAACGTCTCCGGTGCCGTGATAATACCCTTCGATCCGCTCGCCCATACAGTATGTGACTGTCTGCGATTCGCTGTCAAACGCGGCCGCGCCCAGCTGGTTTTGGTCAAAATACACGCCAGTCAGAACGATATCGCGCTTGCCAAGGAGATTTGTCAGTTTATCGATAAGATTCCTGATAAATTGTTCGGAATAAGGTCCGTCCTGGTATTCAATTCCAGCAATGAAGCACGCCTCGGTAATGTTCGGGACGATAATGTGCGCCTTTGTGCAAAGCTGCGCCATGCCGGTAATAATATCCTTGGTGAATATCTGGTAAAGTTGCCCGTTGTCGGCCATAACCGGGTCGACGAGTATCTTCGTGTTCTCATTGCTAAGTTCGGCAAACATTTTGGATACGATTTCAATTTGGTCGGAAGATCCGAGGAAGCCGCTGTAAAGTGCGTCAAAGGTCAAGCCGAGCGAGACCCAATGCTTGTAGAACGCGTCTAGATCCTCGGTCAAATCGCGGTATGTGAAGCCTGTGAAGCCTCCCGTATGCGTCGACAGCACGGCGGTGGGGACAATGGCGCACTCAATGCCCGCGGCGGAGATTATCGGCAGCGCTACGGTAAGCGAACATTTGCCAAAGCCTGAGATATCGTGGATAGCTGCGATTCGTTTCATTAACTACAAACTCCTCAATCAATTAAGCATTCAGATATTAATTCCCCATAAGAAGGATGAGGAAATATCACTTTTTTAGCGGTGCCGACATCCAATTTGAGGGCAACCATCATCGCGCCCGCCGCAATAAGCTCGGAAGCGTTATGTCCCAGAGCGTGCACTCCGATTATAGTATTGTTTCTGTCAAGCACCATTTTAAACACTCCGCTTTTTCCGTCGTTTTCGGCTATGAATCTGCCAGAACGCCGCATCGGAACCGAACGCTCGACAGCCTCTATATCGGCGGCTTGCGCGCTTGTCAAGGTGTACCCTACCCCAGCTGCTTCAGGTTCGGTGTAAATGACACGCGGAACCGCTCCGTAATCCATGCTGTCCTGCTTGCCGATCATGTCGTTGACCGCGACTTCGGCCTCTCTGTAAGCCGTATGCGCAAATAACTCTCTGCCGACGGCGTCCCCTGCGGCGTAAATTCCGGGAACCTGCGTCCGCATCCGGGCGTCAACGGCCACCGCGCCGTCTTTAAGCGGGAGACTGACAGACTCGAGTCCCAGTCCTGAGAGGCTGGCGCGCCTGCCCGCGGCGAGTATGACGACATCAGCCGAAACATCTTTTTCGCCCGCGCTGGTGGCAAGGTAAATCACGCCGGGACTGACGCGTGTTATATTCGCGCCGGGAATAATGGAAATGCCCAGGTCGCCCAGCTCGTCCAGCAGTCCGGAAATTATTTCCCGGTCAAAATCCTGGCAGACAACTTCGGCGTCGTCGATGACGGTTACTTTTGAGCCGGTTGCGTTTGCGAGATATGCAAGCTCAAGGCCGGTCGCACCGCATCCGACAATGACGGTTTCACGGTGCGCGTACGCACTGTTCAGATACGCCTCGGGAAAGACGGCATGCCCCGACTTGATCGCCTGTTCAACACCTGAAATGGGCGGAACAACAGGGCTTGACCCGCACGCAATCATAATTCTGCGCGATTTGTAAGTGCTGCCGTCAGCTGTTATGACAAACGCGTCTTTGTCGCATCCCGCGACTTTAGCCTGTGAGCTAATGACTTCGACGCCAAGTTTCGCGAGCGATTCGGTCAGCGACGCCTCAATGATGCGTACTGCTTTGTTTTTCGCCCTCTGAGCGCTGTCAATGTCGTACTTCGATTGATGGTCTACGATGCCATATTTGTGCGCGTCATTGCAGGCGAAATTGAGCATTTTCGCGCCGAATAGCAGTGATTTTGTCGGGATGCACCCGCTGTGCAGGCATATGCCGCCGATGCGGTTACGCTCAAACAGGAGTGTCTTCATACCGTTTTGGGCGGCAATCTGAGCCGTACGGCAGCCAGCCGGGCCGCCGCCGATGACAATCAAATCATAAAGGGAACTCAAAACGAAAACCTGCCAATTCTTGAAATGACGTCTGCCTCAAGCCGGGAAATCAATTCCCGCGCGTAATCCCGAGGGTCAAGCCGATCATCTATAATCAACGGAGTCATGTCAACGCCCAAAATCGCGGATTCTATCGCATCGGCGCGCAAGTCGGGACTGAACACCGCGTTGGCCTGCCTCCTGCCCAGGGCGGCGAGGTCAAACCTGCGTCCGGCGGCGAGCTGCGTCTCATGCGAGCTGATTAGCGAACCCGCGAGATCAGGGTCGCGGCTCGAATCGAAAGTTATTCTCTCATCGCCGCAAACCCAATCCAAACCACGCCAGCATTCGAGCCCGATCAGTCTTTTCGGTCTGTGAGCGGGATCAAGCTGGCGGATAGCGTCGATAACTCTGAGTGCAACCGCGACGTGGGTATCATGCGTATCAGCCAGATTGTGCGTATAGACGACAGACGGAGCGCACTTGGCGATAAGGCCGGCAATCGCCGAGGTACACGCGCTATCCCGTGTCTTAACCTCGTTTGAGGTGCAGCCCATGAGAATTTGAGCGCCGTATTGGCCGAGTTTGGCGGCTGACTTCTGTTCGGCGGCGCGTTTATCGGCGAGTTCCTCCGATGATAAGCCATCAAACTTGCCGTAACGCGCGCTTCCCGCTCCGTCCGTGACGGTAACTCCGCAAAACCAGCGGTGCTCATGGTTCATACATTCGGCGATAGCGTGGTAGCACATGATTTCAATATCGTCGGGATGCGCGCCGACACACATGTCGGTCGTTCTTGGCAACGCGGTATCAACCGGCGCGCCGTCCGGAATGAAGATATCGATATTCCGGTTGAAATCAGGCATATTCGCTCACCTCTCATAAACCCTGTAAAGTATAGCATATCCGGTAAGCGATTTCAATAATTAGAGGCGCAGGCTTAAGCCTGCGCCGATGATGGGCATATTCCGGAAAGATCGCACATATCGCAGTGCGTCCGCCGCGCTGTGCATACCGCCCTTCCGTGGAAGACCAGTCTGTGACAAAACATCGACTGCTCCTCCGGCGGAATTATTTCGGCCAGCGCGAGTTCAACCTTGTACGGATCCTTGGTGTCGCAGAACCCGAGACGGTTCGCAATCCTGATGCAGTGTGTGTCGGTGACTACCGCCGGCTTGCCGTATATGTCGCCCAAAATGATATTGGCGGTCTTGCGTCCGATTCCGGGCAGCGTCAGCAACTGCTCCATCGTGCCCGGAACCCGTCCGCCAAAGCGCTCAAGAAGCATAATTGCGCAGTTCTTAATATCCCGGGCTTTGGTGTGGTAGAAGCCGCACGGCTTGACCGCGAGCTCAAGCGCCCCGAGGTCAGCTTCAGCAAACGACTCCAGCGTCGGATAGTCACGGAACAGAGTTTCGGTAACTATATTCACCCGCGCGTCGGTGCATTGGGCGGCGAGCCTGGTCGAAAACAGCAGTTCATAGTCACGGCCGTAATCAAGAGAGCATTCGGCGTCAGGATACACGTTTTTCAGGAGTTCGACCGCTTTCAAAGCGCGTTCTTTCAGTTTCACTATCAGCCTCGAAGTTGTTATTTTGGAAGGTTATCTCTGGAAGTATAATGCGTATGCAGAAGCTTATGTGACTTTTCGCCGAGTGGCTTTTCAAGATAGGTTTCATAAATCTCTTTGATAGCCGGGTTTTCGTGCGACTTGCGCAAGGTCATATTCTTATCTGTGGCGTAGACCGCTTCGATCCTGCAATCCATCTTCGCCCAGTTCTTGATTGGGTTGCCGCCGCCTCCGATACAGCCGCCGGGACACGCCATAACCTCAACGAAATGATAGACAGACGTGCCTTTGCGTATCTGCTCCATCAGTTTTCGGGCGTTGCCCAGACCGTGAGCGATCGCGACCCTGACCTGTAAACCGTTGAGGTCGACTGCCGCTTCCTTAACGCCGCCGAATCCGCGCACACTGGTAAAATCGAGATTTTTCAGCGTTTCACCGGTCACAACTTCGTAAACAGTGCGCAGCGCGGCTTCCATAACGCCGCCGGTCGCGCCGAATATCTCACCCGCGCCGCTGCCCAGTCCGAACGGCAGGTCAAAGTCGGTTTCGGGCAGTGATCGGAAGTCTATTCCATACGATTGGATCATCCGTGCCAGCTCTTGGACGGTGAGCACGCAATCGACGTCCTGGTACCCGCTGCTGTCCATTTCCGGACGCTTGCATTCAAATTTTTTGGCAGTGCACGGCATAATTGACACGCTGAAAATGTCGGCGGGGTCCTTCTCGCTCTTTTCGGCGTAATAGGTCTTGAGTAGCGCGCCGAACATCTGCTGCGGAGATTTGCAGGACGACAGGTTGCCGATCAGGTCGGGATAAAAAGTCTCGCAGAACTTGACCCAGCCGGGACTGCACGAGGTTATCATGGGGAGCGTGCCGCCGTTTTGCAGCCGGTTCAACAGCTCGTGTCCTTCCTCCATGATCGTGAGGTCGGCGGTGAAATCGGTATCGAACACCATGTCGAACCCGAGCTTTTTCATAGCGGTGACCAGTCGGCCGGTGCTGACCGTTCCAGGCGGTTCTCCGAGCGCCTCGGCGAGCGTAATCCGCACCGAGGGCGCAACCTGGGCGACCACCCATTTATTCTGGTCGTCAATCGACTTCCATACCTGTTTGGTATCGTCACGCACGGTCAGCGCGCCGACAGGGCACGCCTGGACGCATTGGCCGCAGTTGATGCAAGAAGTCGAGCCGAGCGGGAGGTTATAGGCGGTGCCGACGGAGGTGTGGAACCCCCTGTTCTCTTTCGATAAAACGTTGACCGTCTGAATTTCCGAGCAAGCGTAGATGCAGCGTTCGCATACAATGCACTTGCTGGGGTCGCGGACAATCGACGGAGAGCTTGTGTCCATGCCCTGGCCGCGTATTCGCATCGGGTAGCGGATTTCCTCGTTAAAATTCAGCATCTGCTGGACAGACTGGAGCTCGCAGTTCCCGCTTCTGCTGCAGCGCAGGCAGTCCTGCGCATGGTGGGCTAGGATCAGTTCAAGCACGTTGCGGCGGGCAAGCCGGGCGTTGGGTGAATTGGTTTGAACCTCCATGCCGTCGGTAACCGGAAAGCTGCACGCCGGCTGCAAAACGCGCTGCCCCTTGACTTCGACAAGGCAGATGCGGCAGTTGGCCTTAACCTCCTGGTCCGGATGGTAGCACAGCGTTGGGATCTTTATTCCGAGTTTTTGGGCGGCCTTTAGAATTGTCGTGCCGTATTCGACCTCGACTTCCATGTTATCTATCGAAACTTTAAGCATGCAGGCGTCCCTCCTTGTCGGCGGCGGCTTTGCACACCTCGTAAGTATGCGCGAGGTATTCGTCGCGGAAGCTGTCAATCGTGGTCAGAATGGCGGTTGACACCGTCTGGCCGAGACCGCAGAGCGACGCGAGCTGCATGGTTCTGGACAGCTCTTTTATAGTATCAATATCGGATTCGCTGGCTTCACCGCTGAGGAACATTTTTATCAAATGGTGCAGTCTCATCGTGCCTTCGCGGCAAGGAGTGCACTTTCCACAGCTTTCGTGTACGAAAAATTCCATTATATTCATGGCGAAACCGAGGATCGAGTGGCTGTCGTCAATAACCAGAACCGAGCCCGAGCCCATGATGGCGTTGTACTCGGCTTGGATATTCATATCCATTTTCATGTCCAGCTTGTCGGGGGTTACAAAAGTGCCGGACGAGCCGCCGGTCTGAACCGCCTTGAGTCCCCGTCCCTTGGGAATGCCGCCGCCGACGTCATAGATCAGCTCGCGCAGCGAAATGCCCATCGGGAACTCGTAAACACCGCGGCGCTCAAGGTTGCCGCATAGCGTAAACAGTTTTGTGCCCGGACAGGAGGAGGTGCCGATGGAGGAAAACTCCTTCGGGCCTCTGTCGATAATAAAAGAGATATTCGCAAAGGTTTCGACGTTGTTTATGACCGTCGGACGACCGTGGTAGCCGCACTGTCCGGGGAACGGCGGCTTAATGCGTGGTTCGCCGCGCTTTCCCTCAATCGAGTTGAGCAGCGCGGTCTCTTCGCCGCAAATGTAGGCTCCGGCGCCGAGAACCAGTTCGATGTCAAAATCAAAGCCCAGCGTCATTATGTTCTTGCCGAGCAGTCCGGACGCGCGCGCCTGGACAAGCGCCTCCCTGAGCACTTCTTCGGCGTTAACGTATTCGCATCTCAGATATATGTAGCCCTGATTGGAGCCGACAGCGTACCCGGCGATCGCCATTCCCTCAAATATGCTATGAGGATCGCTCTCCATGATAATGCGGTCCTTATTGGTGCCGGGCTCGCCTTCGTCGGCGTTGCAGACTATATATTTCTTGTCAGCGATGGCGGATTTGGTAAATTCCCATTTCAGTCCCGTAGGAAAACCGGCGCCTCCCCTGCCGCGCAGGCCGGATTCCTTAATCGAATTAATTACCGCGTTCGGCCCCATCTCAATTGCCTTTTGCAGCGCCAGATAACCGCCGACACCGACGTAGTCATCCACCGAACGCGGGTTGATTTTTCCGACGTTGCGCAGCACGATGCGGGTCTCGTTCATTATATCAACCTCATTTAATATCAGTAGCTGTTAAGCAGAGTTGCAACTTTATCCGGAGTCAGATGCCCGTGAACGGTTTTGTTAATCATAACCGACGGAGACAGGTGGCAAATGCCGAGGCACTCGCAGGTTTCCAGCGTGAATTTGCCGTTTGACGTTGTTTCCCCGATTTCGATGCCGAGGATGCGCTTGAACGCCTCGATAACCTCTCCCGCACCGCGGGCGTGACTGGGAGCGCTCTTGCAGATGCGGATAATATTTTTGCCGCGGGGCTTGGTTGAAAAATAAGAATAAAATGTCGCGACGTCGTATATTTTGGAGACCGGCACGTTCATCTCTTTGCCGATCACAACGGCAACTTCAAACGGAATTCCGTTGTTGGCTATTGACTGCGCTTCACGCACCACCCTGATGATCTGCTCAGGTTTGTCTTTGTATGACGCGGCGAGTTGGCGTATTTCCATCAGCACTTCCGGGTCGACTGGAACCCGATCTTCTGCTTGTTCGTTCAAAGTCATACCTCCGTTCGTTATTGTGTAAACTTGCGGGCAATAGTTTATAATAGAAAGAAGAAAAGCCGGAATTACACAGTTACAATTTAAATTTATGTACTTGTACTAATATAGTATCCCAATAGTATTGTAAAATCTAGCATAATTTTATTTTTTTTGTATCGATTATTTCGCAAATACGCAATTGCAATTTTCGAGCAGAAAATATATAATACACCAGTAAATTATATTATATTATCTTTTATTGCGAATTATCGTCAAAGATCGATATAATTTACATTTGGGCTCTGTTTTTTCTTGAGGATTATTAAAACATAAAGGGGATAAAAACCGCAATGTCGATACTTGCCGATTCCATGCAATATATTTCCGAGTGTGATCCGGAGGTCGGAGCCGCGATTCGCTCAGAATTTGACAGACAGCGCCGTAATATTGAGCTTATTGCCTCCGAAAACTTTGTCAGTCCCGCCGTAGTCGCGGCCATGGGGACTGTGCTGACCAACAAATATGCCGAGGGCTACCCCGGCAAGCGTTATTACGGCGGTTGCCAGTGCGTTGACGTTGCCGAAAATATCGCGATCGAGCGGGCCAAAAAGCTGTTTTCGGCGGGGCACGCCAATGTTCAGCCGCATTCCGGCGCTCAGGCAAACGCCGCGGCTTATTTCGCCTATTGCAAGCCCGGGGACACCGTGCTCGGGATGAACCTCGCGCATGGCGGCCATCTGACTCACGGCAGCCCCGTGAACATCTCGGGCGCGTACTACAATATAGTTTCCTACGGAGTGGATGACGTTACCCACTATCTGGATTATGACAAGCTGAGGGAAACCGCCAGAAAGGTTAAGCCGCGCATGATTATCGCGGGCGCCTCGGCGTACCCCCGCACGCTTGATTTCGCGGAGTTCGCCGATATTGCCAGAGAAGTCGGCGCTATCCTGTTTGTCGATATGGCGCATATCGCGGGTCTGGTCGCGGCTGATCTCCATCCCTCCCCCATTCCGCACGCCGACATCACGACGACCACAACGCACAAAACATTGCGCGGGCCGCGCGGCGGCATGATCCTTTGCTCAGAAGAAAACGCGAAACTGGTCGATAAGGCAATATTCCCCGGCACGCAGGGCGGCCCGCTTATGCACATGATCGCCGCCAAGGCGGTCGCTTTCGGCGAGGCGCTGCGTCCGGAGTTCAAGCAGTATCAGGCAAATATCCTGAAAAACGCGAAGGCGCTGTCCGGCGCACTGCAATACCGGGGATTCGATCTGGTGTCGGGCGGTACGGACAACCACCTCATGCTGGTTGATCTGCGAAAATTCGACCTTACCGGCAAAGAAATGGAACGCCGGCTTGACGAGGTATATATTACGGCCAATAAAAACACGATTCCCAACGATCCCCAGAGCCCGTTCGTCACGAGCGGAATCCGGCTCGGGACTCCGGCGGCGACTTCGCGCGGGTTCGACGAGCGCGACATGGAGACGATTGCGGAATTGATTCACATGACTGCCACGCAGTTCGAATCAAAAGCCGATTATATTCGTTCAAAGGTTGCCGAGCTTTGCGGCAATCATGACTTGTACTGATGTACAGACCGCTTGCAGACAGGCTTCGTCCGACCACACTTGATGATGTGGTCGGACAAAAGCATATCTTGGGAAAAAACGGGATACTCAGCCGTCTGGTAGCGAACGACGTGGTTCCGAACATGGTTTTCTACGGACCGTCAGGAACCGGCAAAACGACCGTAGCCAATATCATCGCGAACAGGACAAACCGGAAGCTGTACAAGCTCAATGCCACAACTGCTTCAACCTCCGATATTCGGGACATTATCGGAGAGCTGGACACGCTGCTCACACCGGGCGGAGTGCTGCTCTATCTGGACGAAATACAGTATTTCAACAAAAAACAGCAGCAGTCGCTTCTCGAATTCATCGAAAACGGGAAGATATCGCTTATCTCATCTACAACGGAGAATCCGTACTTCTATGTATATAACGCGCTGCTCAGCCGGTCGACGGTGTTTGAATTTCTGCCGGTCGAGGCGGAAGAAATGACTCCGGCTGTGGTTCGCGCCGTCGAGTTCTGCGCCGCCGAGTCGGGCGCTACCGTCAATTATCCGGACGAGCTCATCGAAGGTATTTGCCGGTCGTCTGGCGGTGATGTCCGACGGGCTATTAATACAGCCGAGTTGCTCGTGTCGGCCGCAAGTCCCGACGACGGAAAGATAACCTTATCGATCGACGATTTAGCTGCGATCAATGGCGCCAGCGCGGTCAGATACGACCGTGACGGAGACGTGCATTACGATTTGCTGTCGGCGTTCCAAAAATCGATCCGCGGTTCTGACCCCGACGCTGCGGTTCATTATCTGGCGCGGCTGCTCCAGGGCGGAGATCTGGCCTCGGTTTGCAGGAGGCTGCTTGTCACCGCGGCGGAGGATGTCGGGCTCGCCTACCCTATGGCTGTGGTGTTTGCCAAGGCGTGCGTCGACAGCGCGTTCCAGCTCGGTCTGCCGGAGGCGCAAATCCCGCTTGCCGACGCCGTAATCCTGCTGGCGACATCACCCAAGTCGAACTCGGGCGTCTGCGCGATAGCGGCGGCGACAGAGGATATCCGATCGGGCAAATCAGGAGAGGTACCGGCTCATCTCAAGGACTCGCATTACAAGGGAGCGAAAACCCTCGGACGCGGAGTCGGATACAAATATGCACACGATTACCCTAACCATTATGTCGATATGCAGTTTCTGCCCGACTCCGTCAAACACATGAAATACTACAAATACGGTGAGAATAAGATGGAGCAGGCCAGTAAAGCTTATTGGGACAGCATAAAAAGAAAACCTGAAAACTAAAGTTTCAGGCAATAATTATCGATATAGTAAACAAGCGGAAGCCAATATGTTCTGATGGCCGTCCCGAACGAAACATTATAGATGACAACCAAAGCAGAAATAAATATTCCGCACAAAAGAAATTGCAAGCCGTGGGGCAATAGTCCCGCGGTTTGATTTTTTTATTTTTGGGCGGAAACCAGCCGGCAGTTGATGTCACCTGTTTCATCAATTTCGATAATTCCGTAGGACTCGCGGCTCCCCTGCCTCGGCTGGCTGATGCTGCCGGGGTTCATGACGTGCAGTCTGCCGTCGAACGAATAGCACGGTACATGCGTATGTCCGAATAGGGCGATATCCGCGCCTAGCGCGCGCGCCTCGGCGATAAAACTGTCGCATCCGTACTTGACGCCGAGCTTATGCCCGTGCGCCATGAATACAGTCTTGCCGCAGACATTCAGAACTTTGAGAAGCGGCGAACTCGACCCGATGTCGCAGTTTCCGGCGACAAAAACCACATCGCAGCCGGTTTGGCTTTTCAGCCAAATTGCGTCGGAGTTGTGGTCGCCAAGATGCAGCACTTTGTCGGGCTTATGCATATTAACGATGCTCTGCATCATAAAATTATTACCATGTGAATCGGAAAAAACCAGAATCTTCATTTGACGCCCCTTTCCTACTGCAAGCTGAAAACGCGGTATTTGTCAACCTTTCCCCCGGTATACCAAACAAACCCGCCTGCATATAATGTTACAGACGCAGGTATGCTGCGCCGCGTCCAAGCATGGACGCCGAAATTCCGCGCAACATGCCGATAAGTCAGATAGCATATGGAGGCAATATATGTCGAAGAATAACGATTACGAGGCTATGGCAAAGGCGATGCTGAACACGCCGCAGGGGTCAAAGGTAGTTAACCAGATTGATAAAATTTCAGATTTGCTGAAGCAGCCCGAGGGCCAGAAGCTCGCCGCCAAACTGTCCGGAGAGAACGGCGAAACACTGAAGAAGGCGGCGGACGCCGCAAATAAAGGAGACAATCAAGCGGCAATCGGAGCGGTGGCGCAGCTGCTGTCGACTAAGGAAGGCGCGGCGTTTGCAAAGCAGATCATCGAGATGATGAACAAGAAGTAACGGCGATACATAATCAAAAACTATTGAAGGGAGGATATTAATGGCCAGCATGGAAGACAAAATATCCTCTCTGCTGTCTTCGCCGGAAGCGGTTGAGCAGCTGATGAGCGTAGTAAAGTCACTCGCAAGCGACAGCGATTCCGCACAAGCCGAAAGCACCAGTGGCGCGGGCGTTGCCCAAGATTCCGACGGCCAGCGCTTCGAGCCCGCGTTTAACCCGTCGGGCGGATTACCTGACGATCTCGGCGGGATACTATCGAAGCTTACAGGACATGGCTCCGGATCGGGCGGCGGTCTCGGAGGCTCGGGCATCGACCCCAAAATGATGTCGCTGATGATGAAACTGCTCTCCTCGTACAGCTCCGGCGACGACGACAAGGCTCGCCTGCTGTACGCGATCAAGCCGTATATTCGCTCGGAGAGACAGGAAAAGATAGACAAAGCCATTCAAATCGTCAGATTGGCAAAGGTCGCAAAAGTCGCGCTTGGAAGCTTCGGCGGGGGTGACGAAGTTGTATAACCGATATAGAAAAGGCGCCGGCAACGATTTCAGTTACGAGCCGGCGCCGCGTGATCATGTGGAGAATAATCGGCCCCCGCTTCTGGGCGGAAATTTTCTGTCGAATCTCTTTGGCGGCGGATCAAAACAGATCGGCGGATTCTTAAAAGGACTCAACCTGGATTCCGGAGACATTCTGCTAATACTGATAATAATCTACTTATTCATAGAGAGCGACGATGACGAGATTATCATCGCGTTAGCTCTGCTCCTCTTGCTCGGACTCTGACGATTGCCCAGGTTCAGCTAAAACTGGTTCCAGACCGCCAGGCGGCGGCAGACCGGTTTTATTGCGCCGCTTAAACTCGCTGACTACGATCCCGATGACAATCAGAGAACTGCCGACGACCGACGATACCGTCATTAGCTCTACATTGCCCATCATATCGGGAATTATCGTCGCGAAGATTGCTGCGAATACCGGCTCGAGCGCGAAAATCAGCGCGACGTGCGTCGGGGTTGCGTATTTCTGAGCGCGCAGCATCAAAAGATAAGCAAGCGCGGAGGCGAAGGTCGCGCAGTAAATAATCAGCAGAATGACTTCCCAGTGGAAGAAATCCGCGCGCTGCCCGGGAAGCATCGGCCAGATAATCAGCGCGGAAAAGCCGCAGGCGGCAAGATGCACCGCGTTGAGCGAAATCGGGTCGTGCTTGGAGGCAAAGTTGTCGCAAACGATCAGGTATACGGCGTAAAGAATCGCGCAAAAAAAGGTCAGCATATCGCCAAAGTTCAGCGGCGTGTATGACAGATGGATAAACGGCGGAACTGAAAAATCAAGACTCGCGATCCCGCACACAAAAACCATACCGACCGACGCCGTCAGCACTCCGATTACTACCATGAATCTCGGCAGTTTTTTGGACAGCACCGCGACCATAACCGGCACCAGCAGGACGCTGATACTGGAGATAAAGGCGGAATTGGAGGCGCTTGTGTACTTTATGCCCTCGTACTGCAAATAGTTCGCGGCAGTCAAAATGACTCCGATTATCGCGCCGTCGCGCCACAGCTTGAGTGACGCAGTCCTTATTCTGCCGTGAAAAATGACAAACAAAATAAGCCCAGCGGCTAAAAAACGGACAGCCATGAAGGGCAATGGATCGATAAAATACATGCAAATCTGGATGACCGGAAAGGTCGAGCCCCAAATAATGGTTGCAAAAACCAGCGACAGGTCGGTTTTGATTGGATTGTGCATTAACTGACGCCCCACGCCGGTGTTCCGTCAGGCAAAATGAAGATACTATCGTCCGGCGCGGCGGGATTAAATGCTGTCATCTTCATGGTGTATACAGTTTTCGCATTGCTGGTCTGCGTGAATTCCTGCAACAGTCCGTTTTCGACAGAGACAATGTAGTTATTGACCGCGCCGATCGCGTCGTCAATCACACTGACGCTGATAAACTGCTTTCCGTCAATAGCGACGACCTCGGCAGAGTTAATGCTTTCGGCCGGAGCGCTGAGAATATCTTCGTATGTCGGGATTCCCGCGGCGTTGTCAGCATCGAGATCATTTGCGGAGCTGCGATAAACCGAGCTGCCCGACGGTAGCCAGTAGTAGTAAAGCCCGCCCCCGTGAATAGCGGCGGACGTGACCGCGTTGTTCTGGCCTAGGGTTTCGGTTTTCGTGTATCCGTGTTTTACCCAAATCTGGCGCTTAGTAACGTTCGACCCCGTATCCCACGAGATCGCGGTATCAATTTGCGCGGAATAAGCGCCAATACGGTTCAGCGTCCTGATTATTCTTTGGACGTTGCCAGAGTTCAGTTCCACCGGCACGACGTTTTCGGACAAGTTTTGCGGTACGGAGGTATTGGGCGCGGACTGGTTGGCGGCACCGGCGGCCTGGTCGGGCGGAAGCTCTATGTTCATCGGCTGGTTGATGCTGAGGCCGGTGAAAAGAAAACTGAAAGTGATGGCTGCAACAAGAATCAGCGAGGCTCCGACCGCGAAGAAAGTCATTTTGTTCTTATTCACCCGACCACTCCTCAGGACGGCCGCCGCGATCAAACTTCCAAAGAATCGCGTCTATAATCCGGCGGCACGCGTGGCCGTCTCCGTAAGGGTTGACCGACCGCGACATTTTCTCATAGGATACGCTTGAAGTGAGCAGTTCTGCGGTCATATCATAGATGGCCTGGCGTTCGACCCCTGCCATCTTGACGGTGCCTGCCTTGACGGCCTCGGGGCGCTCGGTTTCGCGTCTGAGCACCAGAACGGGAACGCCGAGAGAGGGTGCCTCTTCCTGCAAACCGCCGGAATCAGTCAACACGAGATAGCTTTGCGCCATCAGGTTATGGAGCTCGTCGACATCGAGCGGATCAATCAGATGCACACGCTCAATATCTCCCAGTGCCGGATATACGACAGACTGAACAGACGGGCTGAGGTGCACAGGATATACAACGTCTACATCTTCAAATTCAGTAACTATATCAACGATCGCGTCAAGGATGTTCTGCATCGGCTGGCCATAGTTTTCGCGGCGGTGCGCCGTAAGCAGTATTGTGCGCCGTCCGTTATTCTTTAGATCGCGCAAAACCGGCGAGAAAAACTCGAAATTGTCTTTTACCGTGTACTTCATCGCGTCAATAACCGTGTTGCCGGTGACGAACACGTCGGCGGAAATGCCCTCGGCCGCGAGATTCTTGCGGTTTTGCCCTGTTGGACAAAAGTGAAGCGACGACAGGTCGCCGGTCAGGGTGCGGTTCATCTCCTCCGGGTACGGCGAATAGCGGTCGTATGTACGCAGACCGGCTTCGACATGACCGACCATTATCTTATGATAAAACGAGGACAGAGCGCCGGCAAAAGTTGTCGACGTGTCCCCGTGCACCAGCACCAAATCGGGCGCAGCTTCGTTAAGGACGTCGTCCAGCCCGTGGAGCGTTCTGCTGACTATGCTGGACAGACTTTGACCTGGCTGCATGATGCTGAGATCATAATCCGGTGATATACCGAATATTTTAAGCGCCGAGTCCAGCATTTCGCGGTGCTGGCCGGTCACGCAGCATACGCAGTCGATGCCCTCGCGTTCTTTGAGAGCCAGTACAAGCGGCGCCATTTTGATTGCTTCGGGCCGAGTTCCGAATACGGTCATTACGCGGAGTGGTTCCATCAGATTTCCCTTTCAATAGCGCCGCTGTCGGGCGCACTGTCTTTTTCCCCGGAAGCCGGCGTGACATCATAATTGGCATCATTTATTGCATCAGAAGCGACAGTATCCGAGCCGGATTCAGTTTGTTCTTGGAGATCTGGTTGCGATTCTTTGCTTTCGTCCATTATTCTATTAACTCCCGGATCTTCGATTTCGGACTTCCCGGTATCGGACTTATCAGGTAAATCGGGATCAGGGAGCGAACTGCCGTTTGAGTTGCCGTTGCGTTTCGATCCGGACGGATTGGTCATCACTTTTGCCCCGATTGCGACAGCAGCAATAACCGCAAAGACCAGCAGCAAAGCGCGTATCTCTCCGGATAGAGTCATGATAACGGCCAGAAGGCCGAGCATACCGGACATCGCGTAAAGTATGGCGACAGCCTGTTTCTGCGAAAAACCCATGTCAATCAGCCGGTGGTGAACGTGGCTGCGGTCGGGGTGCATTGGGTTTTTACCTTTTGAGATTCTCCTGAATATCGCGAAGACCGTGTCGAAGAGAGGAAGGCCGAGAATAAGGAAAGGAACGGCAAAGGAAACGATCGCGTAAAACTTGAACAGTCCCTGAACCGAGACGACAGCCAGAATATAACCCAGGAACATAGCTCCGGTATCGCCCATGAACATTTTAGCTGGGTTAAAATTATATGGCAGAAAACCAACGCAACCGCCGGCAAGCGCGGCCATAATCATCGCGACGCCCGCGTCTTGCATTATCAGAGCGATCAGCAGGAGCGAAAACGAAGAAATCATTGATACTCCGGCGGCGAGACCGTCAAGGCCGTCGATGAGGTTTACCGAATTCGTGATGAGTACGATCCAAAGAACCGTGATTGGAATGGAAAATACGCCGAACTCAATAAAAGACTGTTCGCTCCATAAAAACGGGTTGGAAATAAAATCGACCACTACGCCGCAAAGCGCGGGAATCAGCGCGGCGACTATCTGCACCACGAATTTGATGAAGGCGGGCAGAGCCATTATATCGTCGATAACGCCAAGCGTGACAATTACGACGGCGCCGAGCAGAATGCCGGTGAATTGAAGGTCAAGTTTACAAAAAAGCAGCGCGCTGACCAGGAACCCGAGAAAAATGGCTAGCCCGCCGAGACGAGGTATGGGCTTTTTGTGCATTCTGCGCTCATCTCTGGGTACGTCTACAGCGCCGATCATAACCGCGATCCTCTTTACCAGAGGTGTGGCAGCAAAAGCGACGACTACGGCAACGCCAAAAGAGACGAGCGCGGTCAGAAGCATAATAGTCTCATCAGACATGTAAGCACCTATAATAACTCTCTAGAAAGTGTTTGTTTCATGACGCTTCGGTGTTATTTCCCGACATAACCGATTTTTTTGGCAATCCGCCTCATTACCCGCCGCGCGATATCTTCAGCCCGGGCGGCTCCGTCGCGATATATTGCCTCCAGTTGGGCCTTGTCCTTCGATAATTGCGCGGCTCGCTCGCGTATGGGAGAAAGAATGGCGGCTACCGCCTCCCCCACCGCGGCTTTGAAATCGCCGTAGCCCTTGCCGGCAAACTCATTGACGGCCTCATCGGTGGTTTTGCCGGTTGCGGCGCAGTATATAGTCATAAGGTTGGTAACGCCCGGCTTATCGTCGCCCGGCCTCACTTCCGAGCCAGAATCGGTCACAGCGCGCTTGAACTTGCGCATTATTTCATCTTGACTGTCCGAGATAAGCACGAACGCGCCGGGGTTGGGGTCGGATTTACTCATCTTCTGCGTCGGCTCCTGCAAACTCATGATTTTCGCGCCAACTTTGGGTATAAAGAGCTCAGGCATCCGCAGCACGTCGCCGTGCAGGCCGTTGAAACGCTGGACAATATTCCGCGCGAGCTCCAGATGCTGCCGCTGATCCTCTCCAACCGGAACGAGGTCTGTGTCATAAAGGATTATATCTGCCGCCTGCAGTGTCGGATAGGTAAACAGGCCGGAATTGATATTCTGAGGATTCTTGGAGGATTTGTCCTTAAACTGAGTCATCCTGGACAACTCTCCGAACATTGTATAGCATCCAAGCACCCAGGCGAGTTCGGCGTGTTGAGGAACGTGCGACTGTATAAAAAGGATGTTCTTTGCAGGGTCGAGGCCGCAAGCGATGATCTGTGCCAAAACGTCCAAAGTCTGGCTGCGCAGTTTGGAGGCGTCGGTTTGAACGGTGATCGCATGCATGTCCACGACCGAATAGATGCAGTCGTAGTCGTCCTGCATATCCACCCAGTTTTTGATAGCGCCGAAATAATTGCCGAGCGTCATTGCTCCGCCGCTGGGCTGGATTCCGGAAAAAACTCGTTTCTTTTGATCCATGGTCAGCCTACGTACTCCTTTATACATTCGCCGAAAATTTTGATACCGCGGTCGATTGCATCGAGCGACGGCATAGAAAAGTTCAGTCTGAATCCGTTGGAAACGGCATTTTGGTCGCACAAGAACGCTGATCCCGGCACCGCCGCGACTTTACGGTCCTTCGCGAGGTTGCAGAGCGCGGCGCCGTCCATTCCCTCGGGTAGATTTGCCCAAATGAAAAGGCCGCCGTCAGGCACGTGCCAGCTGACTTTGTTGCCAAAGCTGCGCTGCATCGCGGCCAGCATCGCGTCTCTTTTTTCGACGTATATTTTTCGGGAAAGTTCGATATGCTCGTCAAGGTTGAACCGTTCCAGCAGACCGGAGACAAGCATCATGAAGAACTGGTTTGTATGGACATCGGCAACCTGCTTGGCGACGACAATCTTCGCGGTAATCTCAGCGGGCGCGCAGACGAAGCCGACGCGCATTCCCGGTGATATGATCTTGGAATATGAGCCGACATAAACAACCCGTCCGCGCTCGTCCATGGACTTGACCGGAGGGACGTACTGCCCGCTGTAGCGCAGCTCGATATACGGGTTGTCCTCTAATATGACGACGTCGTATTTGTCGGCAAGCTCAAGCAGCTTATGGCGGCGCTCGAGAGACATGGTTACGCCGGAGGGATTTTGAAAGGTAGGGATGACGTATATCAATTTGACATTTGGCACGGTTTTAAGCGCGTGTTCGAGCGCGTCCATGTCCATACCGTCATTGTCGACAGGCACAGGCACCAGGTTCGCGCCATACGACCGAAACGCGTTGAGCGCGCCGATAAAACTCGGAGATTCGCATATGACGGCATCACCTTCGTTTACGAAAACCTTGGCTGTGAGATCTATTCCCTGCTGGCCGCCGGTTACGATAATAAGATCGTCGCCAGGGCCGCCAACGGAGTATTTTGACTTTAGACGGCTGCTCGTTAATTCTCTGAGTGAGGGGAGGCCTTCGGTGATTCCGTACTGAAGCGAGCTCTTGTAGTTTTTTTCAAAAAGTTCGGCGGCGATTTCCGCCATTGGCTGCGCGGGAAAGGTTTCCGGAGCGGGATTACCGCCCGCAAACGATATCACTTCGGGGTTAAGTAGCACCTTAAAGATTTCGCGTATCGCCGATGGTTTGAGAGAGGATATACGGTCGGAAAAATTGTACTGCATCAGGTAGCCTCCGTCGGACATTAATATGGACGGTATTATGTTACCACACTCAAAACAACTTGGCAAGAATTTGTCAAAATCATTTCCTTTTTAAGTGTAATATGTTATTATGTATTCCGAAGAAATTATTGGAGGATTTTCTGTGGACTTTTTGTACTCAGTTTTTCTAGGCCTTGTTCAGGGCCTTTCCGAGTTTTTGCCGATATCCAGCTCCGGTCATCTCTCGATATTGCAACAGGTTTTCGGTCTCCAAAATGCCGACATTACCTTTGACGTATTGCTCCATCTCGGAACCCTGGTTGCGGTATTCGCGGCCTTTTGGAGTGACATCTGCGACCTGTGGCGGGATTTCCTAGCGCTGTTCAAGCGTTCAAAAAGGCCGGGCGGCGGCGATCACAGGCCCGGTCAGAGAATGATACTGATGATCATTATCGCAACGATCCCGCTTATTCTGGTCATGCCGGTCAAACCGTTTATCGAAGGCCTGTTCAGCCAGCCGATATTTGTCGGCAGCATGCTGATTTTGACAGGTATCCTGCTGTTTTTGGCCGACGCGATCCCCCGCGGACATAAAACTGATCGAAACATCACCCCGGTCGACGCACTGATTGTCGGCGTGATGCAGACCATCGCCGTGGTGCCGGGCCTCTCTCGCTCGGGGTCGACGATCGCTGCCGGTATCTTTTGCGGCTTCGACCGCAAATTTGCGGTGCGGTTCTCTTTCCTTATGTCCATACCCGCGGTGCTCGGCGCCAACGTCGTCAGCCTGATTGACGCCGTGAAAGAGGGCTTTGACTTTTCAAAGATGCCGGTTTATCTCGCAGGAATGGTAGTTGCCGGTGTTTCGGGCTACTTTGCGATTAAGCTGATCCGTTACATAGCGGATAAAGGCAAGTTCGGTGGTTTCGCTACATATTGCGTCATCGTCGGCGCTTTGACTATCGTATATTTCATGTTCATCCAGCCGATGTTAGGAAAATAATGGTGTGAGGTAAAAAATGGCTGCCGGCTCCAAAAAAACTACTAAACGTTCGACTTCTTCAAATGCAAAAAAAGCGCAGGCATCCCGCAAACCTGTCCGGCGGGAGCTTGCCGCGCTTATTTTCTTTATCCTGGCCGTTATCGCGGCGCTCGGACTCTTCGGTGTCCGGGCGATGTTTATCGATTTCCTCTATAAGGGCGGGCAAATCATTGTGGGCGTCGGAGCATATTTGCTCCCGGCGTCCTTGCTATGGTCCAGCATAATTCTGCTGTTTCACAGAGGGCTGCCGGTGAGCACCAGAGTGTGGTGCACCATGCTCGCGCCCATACTGCTCGGCGCCGTCTGTCAGCTTGCTGTTCCAACCGCCGGACATGAATGGTCGGGCGGTCTGATCGCGACGCTCGCGGCGGACGGACAGGCTGGAGCCGGCGGCGGAGTTATAGGCGGACTGCTGTCAATGGCTATGTATTCGACCATAAGCCACATCGGTGCGGGGATAATACTGATTACGACGCTGACACTGCTTGTTCTGACATCGGTAAACCGCTCGCTGCCCAAGCTGATCGAAATGATTAGAAACCGCGAGCGTCCGGCGTATGAAGTCAGTCCGGTTGAACCCAGACCGAAGCGCGTCCGAGCGCCGGAGCGTGAGCCCGAACCTGTGCCGTCCAAAACTGCAAGAAAAAGAGGCAATATCGATATTCCTTTGGACGATAAGCCTGTTGATGAGCGCGACCCCGCCAAACCGCAGCCGGAGCCGGTCTCCTTTCTTAAACCGAGAGCGCCAGAGGTACGTACGCCGGCAGAAGCGGTGGTACCCGAGGAAGAGGTATCGCTGCCTGTGGAGCTTGCGTCTGAGCCGGAGGTATTTGAGGAAACCGATACATATTCTGCCGACTATTTCGGCAGTGAACCCGCTGATGACCCATATGAAGCCGAATATGCCGCGCCGCGGCCTGAGCCAAACATTGCGGATGAACAGCCCGAGCTCGTCATTGAAACCTCGAGGGGTGAGATCGATTATTCTACGCTCGCGGCTCCGTACGCCCATTCTTCGCAATACTGTTTCCCGCCGGTAACGCTCCTCTGCGCGGGTAATCCGCATGGCGCAGCTGATCCGACCGAGGAGCTCGCTACCAACGCTACAAGGCTGACTGACACGATAAAGAGCTTTAACATCGAGGCTCGCATTATCAACGTCACGCGCGGCCCGTCGGTCACTCGCTACGAACTGGAGATGGATAAGGGTGTAAAGCTATCGAGGCTTACAGGACTTTCGGACGACATCGCGCTTTCACTTGGCGCGTCAGGCGTTCGTATCGCTCCGATCCCCGACAAAATCGCGGTGATCGGCATCGAGGTTCCCAACAAAATCGTCAGCACGGTATATGTTCGAGATATTATCGACTCCCCCGAATTTTTAGGCGGCAAGAGCAAGATATCTTTTGCCATTGGTAAAGATATTGCCGGTGACTGCATAGTCGGAGACATCGCCCGCCTGCCGCATCTTCTGATTGCCGGTACGACCGGATCGGGCAAATCGGTGTGTATGAACACTCTGATAATTAGTCTGCTCTACAAGGCGTCGCCCGATGATGTCAGGCTGATAATGATTGACCCCAAAATGATTGAGCTCGGAATATATAACGGTATCCCCCACCTGCTCATACCGGTCGTGACCGATCCGAAAAAGGCTTCCGGAGCGCTGCAATGGGCTGTCGTTGAAATGATGAGGCGGTACAAGCTGTTTGCCGAGAAGAATGTACGCGATATATTTTCGTATAACGAGGCTGCAGCGCGCGATTCCGCCGAGGTACAGAAGCTCCCCCAGATTGTCATCGTTATTGACGAGTTGGCGGATTTGATGCTGGTCGCCGCCAAGGAAGTTGAAGAATCCATCTGCCGAATCGCGCAAATGGCTCGCGCTGCCGGAATGCACCTTATTATAGCTACTCAGCGGCCGTCATCGGATGTCATTACCGGAATTATGAAGGCGAACATTCCGTCCAGAATCGCTTTTGCCGTCGCGTCCCAGCTGGAATCCAGGATCATACTGGATTCCATGGGAGCCGAAAAACTGGTCGGCCGCGGGGACATGCTCTTCGCGCCGCTCGGATCGGGAAAACCCACGCGAGTCCAGGGTGCTCTGATCTCGAGCGACGAGGTTGAATCGGTGGTTGAGTTCGTCAAAAAATACGGAGCGCCCGATTATTCGGACGATGTGATGGCGCAGATTGAGAAATCCGCCGAGCCCGCGCAAAAAGGCGGCGGTGCGACTCTCGCCCCCGATGATTCGGCTGACGATGAATTGCTGGCCGCCGCGGTGGATGTGTTTTTGGAAATCGGACAGGCTTCATCTTCCCTGCTCCAACGCAGGTTAAAGGTCGGATACGCAAGAGCCGCGCGCCTGGTTGACATGATGGAGGAACGGGGCATCGTGGGCCCGAACGAAGGCTCCAAGCCGCGGCAGATACTCATATCCAGAGACCGGTGGCAGGAAATGAAGCAGGAAAAAGGCTTGTAAGCCAAAGCGGGATTACACTTTTGTTCAAAAGTCAGAGTGACAGCGTTCCCTTTTCGCTTTCGAGCAACAGTAAGATCTTTTCCTCGTTGCCGGTCGCGGCGTCGAGGAACACCAGAACGCCTCTGTTCTCCTGCCCCCTGCAACGGAAAACATGACAAAACACTTCGTTCTGGCCGCCGGTGGGAACAACCGCCATATAGTGCGAGTCGACTTTGAGCGAGCTCGCGATCAATTCGCGGGCGTGCTCTTCGGTAATCTTGGCAGGGCTGAATACTCGCTTTTGATGGTTCATCACATAGCCGCGGGACTCAAGTCCGGTTATTTTGCCGTCATCCTGCGCCACGGCAACTTTGATGAGGTCGGGATAGCATATGACGCCGTCCTGCTCATACGCGAAGTTAATCATTACCGAATTATTGGATATAATCCAATATGTGTCGCGCATATTTTTGAACCCGTGCTCTTCGAGAAACGACCGCGCGTTGGAAATGCACTGCTCGGGAGCAAGTTTTGCGGTTTCAACATTTCTTGAGCTCAGCAGAGTCAGGGGTATCCCGCCGGTTTTAGTTATTTCTATAAAGCTGGACGAGTCGCCGTTATCGTATTCAAATTGATAGGTCGGGAGCTTGCCAGAGCTCTCGCCGGTCAGGACGACCTTGTCCGAACTGAGGCCGATCAGATCTGCGGCTCTGTTTCGCGCAATTTCCGGTGAGGCCTCTTTTTGTCCATTCAGCAGCATCGGGGTTTTGTTTTCAACATGGCTGGAAAACGGTCCGTCATAGACAAGCGCGGGTATTTTCGGAAACTCGCCTTCGATGTCTTTATATCCGTCGGCAATGACCGGCACGGCGGTTCTGTCAATCGATTGGCGGACGCCCGAAACGTTCATGTTGCCGAATTTCATATTATACAGACTGACGCTTTCTTGCAAGTCGGTGAGCTTGGTCGAAAGTTCCTTCGCTATTTTTGAAAGACTCGTGAAACTGTTTACTTCATCCGTTGTGTACGATTCTCCAATTGCAAGCTTTTTGGCCATCGCCGAACTGAAATCTCCAACTTCGGAGATGAACTTCGAGGTATTTTCGAGTTCGACGAATGAATACGGCAGCCTTCCGAGAGCGGAAGCGGCGCTCGACGCCTGCCGCGCAACTTCGTTTGCCAGCGTGGACTGCATTACCGGAGACCGGGAGTAGACTCCTTTCTGCAACGCAGTGTCTATCGCGTTCAGCGCGCTGACCAGTTCGCTGAACGCCTGCTGACGGTCATTTTCGATCTGATACTCCAGTGACGCCGCCTGATTCCATCCGGCATAACAGAACCCGCCGAGCACAAACATTGCCGCGATGGAAAAGCTGATTACACGAATGAACGCGCGTTTTCTTTCAAATAATTTCAATGTACCACCCCTCTTGAAATAGTTTCCCGCAAACTTCATATTATATTCCAGTCATATTGTGTGCTAATCTGAAAAAAACCATTAGAAACAGGAGTCAACTCATGGATAACTTAGCGCTTGCTCAACTGCTGTTCCCCGACGTTGCCGACACGCCCGACCAAATCGAGGCGCGATACCCGGACCGGTCTCTACCCGACGGAGCCCGCGTGACCAGAATGGCGCCCAGCCCCACGGGCTTTATGCACCTGGGCAACCTGCTTGCGGCAGTGACGGCAGAACGTCTGGCGCACCAGTCCGGGGGCGTATTCTTTCTGCGGATCGAGGATACCGACCAAAAACGCGAGGTTGAAGGTGGAGTCGAGGCGATAATCAGCGCTTTTGACAGTTTCCGGCTGAACTTCGACGAGGGCGCCGGCGTTTCGGTTGACACCGGGAACTACGGCCCGTACAGACAGCGGCAGAGAGCCGGGATATATCATATTTTTGCAAAGAAGCTGGTGGAGGCGGGTTGCGCGTACCCCTGCTTTTGCACAGAGGCCGAGCTTGAGGATATGAGAAATCGCCAGAGTGCCGAGAAAGCGAATTTCGGTTATTACGGCAAATGGGCGCTATACCGCGACTGCGGGCTCGATGTTATCCATGAAAAGCTGAACTCCGGCGAACCGTACGTTTTGCGCCTCCGGTCAAGCGGAGATCCGTCGCGTAAGTTCAGGTTCACAGATCTTGTCAAGGGCAAAATGGAGCTTCCCGAAAATGATATGGATATCGTCCTGCTGAAATCCGACGGAATTCCCACCTACCATTTTGCGCACGCCGTGGATGATCACCTGATGAAAACCACGCATGTTGTGCGCGGCGACGAATGGCTGGCGACGCTGCCGGTTCACGTTCAGCTGTTTGAGATGCTCGGATGGAAGCACCCGGAATATCTGCACATCGCGCCGCTGATGAAGATGGATGGCTCGTCCAAAAGAAAGCTGTCCAAAAGACATGACCCTGAGCTGGCGCTCGACTATTACGATGAGCAGGGATACCCGGTCGACTCGGTTTTGGAGTATCTGTTTACCATCCTGAATTCCAACTTTGAGCAGTGGCGGACTCAAAACCCGCTCTCCCCCATCGGCGAGTTTGAATTTACCGCTGCAAAGATGAGCGCCTCGGGCGCGCTGTTCGATATTGCCAAGCTAAATGACGTCAGCAAAAACCTGGTATCCCGGATGACTGCCGACCGGGTTTTTGATCAGGCGGCGGACTGGTGCAGCAGGCACGACAGCGAGTTCCACGCACTTCTGACCCTCGATCCGGCATACTCCAAGTCAATTTTCGCGATCGGGCGCGGCGCGGCTAAACCCAGGCGCGATATCACAGTTTGGCGCGACGTCCGCGGATATATGGACTTCTTCTTCGACGAACTGTTTTGTCCCGAGTACGAATACCCCACTAACGTGTCCGAGGACGACAGGAAAGAAATCATAAAAAGATATCAAACGATATATAATAGTGCCGACGACCAGTCAGCGTGGTTTGACCGCATTAAGGCGCTTGCGGGCGAACTTGGCTTCGCGCCCGAGACCAAGCTGTACAAAGCCGATCCGGATTCGTATAAAGGTCACGTCGGCGATGTCAGCATGGTAATCCGCGTAGCCGTGAGCGGTCGCCAAAACTCGCCGGATATGTTCGACGTGATGCGCATACTCGGCCCGGAACGCGTTGCCGAACGTCTTAACAAGGCGCTGATGGCGTAACTTTGGAGGATTAGATGGAAAATATCTCGAACTTCATCCATGATATTATCGACCGCGATCTGGCAGAGGGATTCGCGAGGCGGATTCATACCCGTTTTCCTCCGGAGCCAAACGGATATCTGCATATCGGCAGCGCGAAAGCGATATGGATCAACTGGATTACCGCGAGGAAATACGGTGGTACGTTTAACCTGCGCTATGACGACACCAATCCGGTCAAAGAAGACGACGAATACATCCGCGCGATCGAAAGCGACCTGCGCTGGCTGGGCGCCGTCCCGGACGGAGGCATTTTCTTCGGCTCGGACTACTTTGACAAATGCTACGAATTCGCGCTCGGACTCATCCGCGACGGACACGCTTACGTCTGCGACCTGACGTCCGAACAGATGCGCGAATACCGGGGCACGCTGACCCAGCCGGGACGCGAAAGCCCCTATCGGAACAGGACAGCCGAAGAGAATCTGGATCTGTTCCAGCGCATGAAAAACGGCGAGTTTGAGGACGGATCGCGTACATTGCGGGCGAAGATTGACATGACCTCGTCCAATATGAACATGCGCGACCCCGCGATATACAGGATACTGAGATCCACCCACCACCGCCAGGGAGACAAGTGGTGCATTTATCCGCTGTACGACTACGCACATCCTATTCAAGACGCGCTTGAGGGCATTACGCATTCGCTCTGCTCGATCGAGTTTGAAAATCATCGTCCGCTCTACGACTGGGTCATCGAGAAAATCGGATTTGAAGCACCGCCGCGCCAGTATGAATTCGCGAGACTCAACGTGAGTTATACGGTTCTCAGCAAACGCTATCTCAGGTATTTGGTTGAGTCCGGCCTGGTTGACGGCTGGGACGACCCGCGTATGCCCACGCTGTCTGGTCTCCGCAGGCGCGGATACACGCCGTCCTCGATATTCGAGTTTGTCAGAATGGCAGGAGTATCAAAGACTTACAGCCTGGTCGACGTGGGTATGCTCGAATTCTGCATCCGCGACGAGCTCAACAAGACCGCTCAGCGCAGAATCGCGGTCACCGACCCGATCAAGGTAACAATTACGAACTATCCCGAGGATCAGGTCGAGCAGATCACGATCCCAAACAACCCAGAAGATGAGAACGCCGGCAGCCGCGATGTGCCCATTTGCAGAGAAATATATATCGAACGATCGGACTTTATGGCCGATCCTCCGGCAAAATTCCACAGACTCTCGGTCGGACGCGAAGTCAGATTGGTTGGGACGTACTTTATCAAGTGCAATGAGGCGATAACCGACCAAAATGGCGAAATAGTCGAACTGATGTGCACATATGACCCGGACACGCGCTCCGGACACGCGCCGGATGGACGCAAGGTAAAGGGAACGATTCACTGGGTATCCGCCCGGCACGCTATTGACGCTAAACTGCGTCTGTATGACAGGTTATTTACGATTGACAACCTAAATGACATGCCTGAGGGTACAAATTTTGATGATTTCCTCAACAAAGACTCACTGACCGAGCTGACTGGCTGCAAGCTGGAGCCTTCACTTGCAAACGCCTCTCCGGACGAACGCTTCCAGTTTGTGCGAACCGGTTATTTCTACCTCGACAGCAAGGACAAGCAGAGCTTCAACAGAATCGTTCCGCTCAAAGATTCGTGGGCAAAAATTTCAAAGTAGACTAAATAGTTAATTCGCCTTGTCCGGTTCTTCGGAATCTGACGGGGCGTTTTCTTCTGCTTCCGCTTTTTTCGCCGCCTTCTTTTCGTTAATCATATTGTGCAACGCCTCCAGCGCCTCGGCCAGATTGCCGATGCAGTCGATGAGGCCGATTTCCACCGCTTCTTCCCCGTCGATGACGCTGCCTACGTCCGCCGCCAGCTCGCCTGTGCGCAGCATGAGCTCACGGAAGCGCTCTTCGGTGATTCTCGAATTGCGCGCGACAAACTTGACGATGCGTTCCTGTATCTTTTCAAAATAATTGAAGGTCTGCGGCGCGCCGATAACGATTCCGTTCAGCCGCACGGGGTGTATGGTCATAGCGGCGGACTGCGCGATCATCGATTTCTGCGCCGCGACCGCCAGCGGAACACCGATAGAATGGCCGCCGCCGAGAACCAGCGAAACAGTCGGTTTTCGCATTCCGGCGATTAACTCAGCGATCGCGAGGCCTGCTTCTATGTCCCCGCCGACTGTGTTCAGGAGAACCAAAAGTCCGTCGATTTCGGGCGATTCTTCAATTGCCGCAAGCTGAGGTAAAACATGTTCGTATTTGGTTGTTTTGTTTTGCTGAGGCAGTATCTGGTGTCCCTCGATCTGCCCTACGATTACAATACAATGTATGTTGTTCCTTCCGTCGGATTGCGTTGTCGAGCCAAGCTGGACTATCTGCCGGATCTCATCCTCTCCCAATATTCGCTCGCCGGTATTCTCGTTTTCGGAATCATTACGGTCAAATTCGTCGCACATTATCAATACTCCTTTTTTGTCGTAGTATTGACTCAAAAATAGAAAAATACGTGTTCCTATTTTTTCTAATTTGCTGAACCGTACAGTTCGGAATGTTGACAATATGAGACATGGCTCCGACTGGCAAATTTGGCCCTCCGGCATAAAATGGATTGAGCACTCTTGTTGTCGTCGGCTCGGGAGTGCTATCTATTTACTATTTTGGAGGCTTAGATGAGTAATCGGAGATTTTTCGAAAACCGCGGCGAGGGCGGATGCTCATGTTTCGATGGCTGCGGCTGCGGCTGGAGACCGTGTATAAATAATTTCTGCTGCTGCGAGGACAAAAAGAAGAAGACGAAGGTATGTAACGTTCTCACCACAGGTCCCGTGTTCCGCGATACCTCGACCAACAGCATAGTGTCCCGCGTGTACAATACGAATTCTTTCCCGGTATCTGTGACTCTCGAACTGTTTCAGCTGAATGACGACGGCACAGAAACGGTTTTCTTTTCCGAGACCAAGGTTGTGCAGTCGCTGACTAATTCGTTTTTTACGACGATAGACGTCAGCGGCGCGTCGTTCGGGCCGTACAGAGCGGTATACACAGTTACAAACCTCAGTGGCAGGCCGGTGGAGGGAGTTCAGGTTTATCTGGCCGGCAGACTGGATCAGGCATCGACCGCGTTTGTCAACAGTCACCTGGTTGCGGCGGAGACTTTCACCAACTCGGATTTTACCCCCGTCTGCTCTCTCAGAATGCAGGAAGAATCAGTGAACGGCGACGACGACGGAGATTTCTAAAAAGCAGAGGGCGGGCACTTCGATAGTGTCCGCCCCATTTTTGTTTTATGCGGTTCTATGTCACTCGCTCTTGTAGAATGCTAAAAATGCTTTATAAGCCATATAGGTATCCAATTTGCTGACTATTTCAAACGGAGAGTGCATACTGAGCACTGGTACACCGATGTCGATGGTATCAATGTTGCGTTCGGCCATGAACATAGCGACAGTTCCGCCGCCGCCCAGATCGACCTTGCCCATCGGAGCCATCTGCCAGCAGACGCCGTTGTCGTCAAGTATGCGCCTCACCAGGGCCACGAGCTCGGCGGAAGCGTCGGAGGCGCCGGATTTTCCGCGGGAACCCGTGTACTTACAGATTCCGACGCCATAGCCCAGCCGCGGGCTGTTGCGCTTGTCATACGCGTCCGGAAAGTTCGGGTCAAACGCGGCGCAGACGTCGGCGGAGAGGCAGCGGGAATTCTCGAAGCAATGTCTGATTTTCGAATTCAAGGAACAGCAAACGTCCTCGACAAACGTATCGAAAAAGGCCGACTTCATGCCGGTCACGCCCTCCGAGCCGATTTCCTCTTTGTCGGCCAGCATACATATCGCCGTCTTGGATGGCTTGTCCATTTCCAGGATTGCCGCAAGTGACGTGTAGCTGCACACTCTGTCATCGTGGCCGTAAGCGCCGATCATGCTGGCGTCGATACCGACGTCGCGGGAGTTGAAGGCGGGCACGAGCGACAACTCGGATGAGGCCAGATCCTGTTCGATAATCCCGTATTTGTTGTAGAGCAGTTCCATCACTGCGAGGCGAACCCGATCCTCGCCCTCGTCGTTCTCCGCGGGCTGACAGCCGAGCAATACGTTGAGGTTCTCGCCGGGGATGGCTTCCGCGAGTGATTTGCGGTACTGTTCGGTGGAGAGATGCGGCAGCAGGTCGGTGATAGTGAGAACGGGGTCACCGGCGTCTGCGCCGACGCTCACTCTGACGACCGACCCGTCCTTCAGGCCGACCGCGCCGTGAAGTTCAAGAGGAATAGCGACCCACTGGTACTTTTTGATGCCGCCGTAATAATGCGTCTTAAAATAAGCAAGTCCGGCGTCCTCGTAAAGCGGATTAGTCTTCAAATCGATGCGCGGAACGTCGATATGCGCGGCTACAATATTCAGACCGTCATCCGGCGGCCTGGTTCCGATAACCGACAGCGCAAGTGCTTTTGAGCGGTTGATCTTGTAAATTCTATCGCCCGGTTTCAGCGCCATTCCGCGCTTATACTCGACAAAGCCGCGGGATTTGGCCAGTTCGACGCAGTAATCGACACAGTTCCGCTCGGTCTTGGAATTGTCCGAGAAAGCTCTGTATCCGGCCGAGCATTTATCGACCGAGGCTTTTTCATTTTCAGGCAGCAAATCAAATGCGCTTTTTGGACGGCACAGAACCTTTTCGCGCCGTTCTTTTGCTGCTTGCTTAGCTTTTTCGTCCATTGTTTTCTCCTCTATTTAATATTTCATTGTATAATATGCCCGCCGATTCTTCGAGCTCTGCCGGTTCGCCCGAGTTTTCCAGGATGTAATCACAGTGCTCTCGGTAATATTCGTCTTTTTTCTGGGCGTTTATCCGCATTTGGGCGTACTGGATGTCTATATTGTCCCGCGCCGCGATTCGGCTGATCCTGATCTCTGCAGGAGCGAGTACGCCGATCACCGCGTCGCACATGCGGTTTGATCCGCTCTCGAACAGCGCGATCGCGTCGATCACGGCGCTGACGTAGCCGTCGGCATTAGCCTCTTGCAGTCGCTTTTCAAATTCGGTAAGAACAAAGCCGTGCGTGATTTTTTCAAGCTCGGCCAGCGCCTCCGGGTTGTTGTACACTTCCCTGCCCAGTCGTTTGGTATCAATCCTGCCGTCAACGAGCGCGTTTGGAAAGCGCGCAGCGATTGCCACGGTCAATTCACCGCCGCCGCGAAGAAGGTCGTGATAGACCTCGTCGGCGTCTAAAGCGTATGCCCCCAGTTTTTTGAAAAGACGCAGAACCGTGGTTTTGCCAGAGCCGGTTCCGCCTGTGATTCCTATGATTACCATGTAGTGTATCCAATTATTCTTCTATAAATTTTTCCGAAGCCCGACGAAGACGGTCTTGCAGAGCGGCAACGATTCCTTCCCCTCGCGGACTTCTCACAAAAATCAGGTCATACCCTTGCGCGTCCAATTCGCGCAGTTCGGAAAAAAGGCGGCGTGCGATCGACTCCGGGTCGTCCTCGCTGCCGATAGCGCGAAGAAAAATGTTCGGGTCGTATCCGGTCTCGCCGTCAAAACAAAGCGCCGCGCACCGCCCGTCAAACTCGCCAGACTCGCTGTTCACCCTGCTGACGGCGAATTCAGATCTGCCGAGAACTGTGACGACTCGCGCCTTCGGAGAATAATGCCTATATTTTACTCCGGGACTGCGGGGAATGTCCGCCTCGCCGTTTGAAACGGTTATCTTTTCGCCGATAGCCGTTTCGATTTCGCGTCTGCTGACTCCGCCCGGCCGCAGCAGGCATGGGGGTGACACGCTGAGGTCGAGCACCGTTGATTCGAGTCCGACCCTGCAAGGGCCGCTGTCGACGATCGCGTCAATCCTGCCGTCAAGATCAGCGACGACGTGCTCGGCTTTTGTCGGGCTGGGGCTGCCGGAAATATTTGCCGACGGGGCGGCAACAGGGACGCCCGCGGCTTTGATTATTGCCAGCGCGACCGGGTGATCCGGCACCCTGATTGCCACAGTATCCAACCCACGAGTAACGCCGTCAAGAATCCCGGGCCTGCGGGGCAGAACCATTGTCAGCGGCCCCGGCCAAAAGCGCTTCGCGAGCTCCCGCGCTGCCGGAGGTACGGACGTGCACAAGTTGTCAAGATCCTTAATATCGCTAATGTGGACGATCAGCGGGTTATCCGCCGGCCTCCCCTTTGCTGAATATATGCGGTCGACTGCCGCGGGATCGAGCGCGTTTGCAGCAAGTCCGTAGACAGTTTCAGTCGGAATCGCGACCAGCCCGCCCGTGCGGATAATCGCCGCCGCCCGGGTGATCGCTGAAGTTCCTGAATCAATATCTGGAGCAGGTAAAACTTCGGTATGCATAAAACTTCCTTTATTTGAGTCCCACCGAGACAATAACGCCGGACAGCAGGCCCAGAATATTGCCAAGAGAGCCAAGCCTGCCTGTGTACAGCCGCTTGGATTCCGGGATCATATCCGCAAAGATGACATACAGCATAGTTCCGCCCGCGACGGAAAGACAGGCGGCAACGACCAATTGCGACACCGCGCCCATTGCCGAGCCGACGAGTGCACCCGCGCCCATGGGCAGACCGGAGGCAAAAGCCATCATAGCTGCCCGGCTTGCCCGGATACCGCCTGATTTGAGCGGAACTGACATCGCCATACCCTCGGGAATGTCATGCAGAAGGATAGCTATTGCAAGCGAGAGGCCGAGCGCGAAATCGCTCTCCATCCCCGAACCGACGGCAAGCCCTTCAGGAAAATTGTGCAACGCTATGCCGAGCGCGATAACGTATCCCATTCGGATCATTGTGCCTTGCTCAGATTTTCTGGTGTAGTGCGAGACGATCGCGGCGGATATTATGCCAAACGAAATGCCGACAAACGTACCGGTTAGAACGAAGAGTATTCCGGATATGCCGAAAGCGTGCGGGAGCAGGTCGAAGCACACGATCGCAAGCATCAGCCCCGCAGCGTATTCGAGAATAAAGCTGAGTATCTTACGGCTGTTTTTGGGGACAAAGAACGCGGCCAGACCGCCGATGCCGGTACCAACCGAGCCCGCGATCAGCCCGTAAATAGTAATAGCGAGAATTGAGTCCATATACAGTCACTTCCATAGTTGACCGGCATTGTCAAACCGGGCTGACAACCTTCGGCAGATTAGGAATATAACATGTATATGCGGCGCGTATGAGTTTTTGAACAGGCCTTGCGTCCTGATGCGGGACAGCGCTAGTCAGCCGACGTCTTCGTCGCCGCTGAGGCGGAGTTTTTCGGCTTGGTCGGCGGTGGTGAGCGCGTCGATGATTTCGTCGAGGTCTCCGTTCATGACAGCTTCGATGCGATAGAGTGTAAGTCCTATCCGGTGGTCTGTCACACGGCTCTGCGGGAAATTATATGTCCGGATGCGTTCGGCGCGGTCGCCGGTGCCAACCTGACTTTTCCGCTGGGCAGCGATATCCGAATTCTGCCGGGTCAGTTCGAGGTCATACAGCCGCGAGCGCAGCAGCTTCATCGCGCGTTCCTTGTTTTTGTGCTGGCTGCGTTCCTCCTGGCACTCGACAGACATGCCGGACGGCAGATGCGTGACGCGGATGGCGGATTCTGTTTTGTTGACGTGCTGCCCGCCCGCGCCGCTGGCGCGAAAGGTGTCAATCTGCAAATCCTTGTCATTGATCTCGATCTCAACGTCCTCGGCTTCGGGCAGTACGGCGACGGTAACGGTCGATGTGTGCAGCCGGCTGGTGGTTTCGGTGTCGGGTACACGCTGAACCCTGTGAACGCCGCTTTCGAACTTTAGGCGAGAATAAGCGCCCGCACCCTCGATGACAAACGAAATTTCTTTGATCCCCTTGATAAAAGTCTCGCTCAGGTTGAGTATTTCGATCTTCCATTTGCGGTTTTCGCTGTACATCGAATACATACGGAAAAGATCGGCGGCAAAAAGAGCCGCTTCCTCCCCTCCTGCCCCGCCGCGTATCTCGATTATTACGTTCTTGTCGTCGTTGGGGTCTCTGGGCAGTAAAAGGACTTTTATCTCGCGTTCGATTTCCTCGATCCTGCCGCGCGCGTTTTCGTATTCTTCCTGAACCATGGCGCGCATTTCAGAGTCCAGCGTACCGTCCAGCAGTTCACGGGCGTAACTGACATCGTGTTCGAGCCTGGTATATTCACGATACGCGTTAACGAGCGGGGCAATTTCTTTTTGCTCTTTGAGATATTTTGATGAAAGTGACGGACTGCTGTACACTTCTTCACTGGCAAGTTTTTGGTGCAGTTCAGAGTATCTTTCATCAAGTTTTCGCAGTTTATCGTGCATTATTGGCACTCCTGAGAGAAATTTATCTGTTAAATTAAGACTGTGATCCGCGTTTTGTGCTCACAGCCTCATCCACATGAACAATACTGAAAAGAACTCGCGGAATAAATTGCTCAGCTGATACGCGAATATGGGAACGGTAGATGATACGCCGACGGGTTCGCAGTTTTCGGCGCGGACAAGCTCTCTCGAGCGGTAGAGGTGAAAGTCGTTTGTAATGACCGCGACTTTCTGGCCCTCAATCGAGCGGCCAATATGTCTTTCAAGCATGTCGAGCGAAAACCGGATGTTTTGGACGGAATCGCGGGCCGTATCCTCTTTCAGTATTCTGTCAGAGCTGATACCCTGTCCAGTCAGCCACTGGTACATCGCGTCGGCTTCGGTAAGGTTCTCGTCATCGCCCTTGCCGCCGGAAACGACAATTATGGAGGAAGGGTTTTGGTCGAGCCAAATCTTGGCGGCTTCCATCCGCGTTTGAAGCGCGAGTGACGGGGTGCTGCCGTACAAACCGGCGCCCATCAGGATGGCGTAGTCAGCATGCGTATCAGTATCGGAATTGAATCCGGAAAAAATCAGGCACTCAGCAACGATTATCAGGATCAGGAAAACGCATACAAGCAGCTGCGCCGTACGCCTGAGGACAAATGCCGGTTTGTATGTACACTTAAAACCACAGCAATGCGCGATCACAGCATAAATCGCAATGGCAATTGATACAAGCACGCCGACAGTCGCCGAAAAGGCCGCGCCTCTCATGGTGAACGAGACCAGCGAGATTATGAGCACGGCGCCCGCCGCAATAAACCATGGCAAAACCTTGAGACGTTTCGGGGATGCGGGAATCCAGAATGACTTAATTCTGCCCATCAGATTTTATCGAGCTCACGAATGAATCGATCGATATTGTCGCAAGATCATCGCTTTTTCCTGCGCACAGCTCGGCGCAGCACTTGATTCCGCACAGTGCGTCGAGGGTCTCAATAACCTTGGTCTGCCTGCCGTTTGATTTAGAGGTTATTACATAGGCGGCTTTTTTGATACCCTTGCCATAATTGCGGACAAAGGTAGCGAGCGGCGAAGACGGAGCGCCCGCCCAGACCGGCGTGCCGAGAATTACCAAGTCATATTCGGCGGCGTTCAGAGGCGGAACTATCGGGAAGATTTCGGCGTTCGCGTTACTTATTGATTCCCTGGCGGATTTGAAAAAACCGCCGATGCCGGTTCGGGCGCCAACTGTTGATATGCTGATAACCCTGTCAACAGGAAGTTGGCTGCAAACGCGCTCCATAACCTGCTGAGTTCGCCCGGACTTAGAATAATAAACAGCTAGAATCTTCATTTAATCACCCCCGTGTATTATTTCAAAAAAGTGCGGTAATGTCAAGCGCTGGCCGGAAATCCTGGCGATGTAAACCGGTATTCAGCCAATTGTTGTCTCATAAAACGCTCGAGGCTGCAAAGAATACGTCATGAACTATTGGTCACACTGAGTCCGAACCATAAAATATTTCGAGCCTATTTACTTTGTCACGGTGAAAAGGGAAAAATATGAAAAACAAAAAGCACGGACAGACAATCATTTTCGCGTCCCCGCCGGCGATAGCGGGGTACGCTTCAGTTGCCGGCAAGCGCGAGGGCGAGGGGCCGCTCGGTCAGGAATATGACCTGGTAAGCGACGATACGACGTTTGGAGCGGCTAGCTGGGAAAAAGCCGAAAGCTGTATGCAGAAACAGGCGCTTTCAAAAAGTATTCAAAAGGCGTCGCTGTCGGCGTCGGATATCGACATGATATTCGCCGGCGACCTGCTGAACCAGTGCATAGGCAGCACCTACGGCCTGCGCGACTTTGACCTTCCGTTCGTTGGTCTATACGGTGCGTGCTCCACAATGGCGGAAGGGCTGGCAATTGCGTCAATGGCGATCGACGGAGGATTTGCATCGCGCGCCGCCGCTCTGACATCGTCTCATTTTTGCTCGGCGGAAAGGCAGTACCGGCTGCCGCTGGAATACGGTGGCCAGCGATCGCCGACCGCACAGTGGACGGTGACGGGCTCCGGCGCCATAGTGCTGTCAGCTCAGGGCTCGGGGCCGTTTGTCAAGTATGCGACTATCGGCAAGATATGCGATATGGGCATCACCGACAGCGGGAATATGGGTGCTGCAATGGCCCCCGTAAATACCATTTAGGTACAATGCGTTCCTACATACTTTGTCTGAAGTCAAAAACGGCAGTGCTGCGTAGCGTATTCAGCGTCGATAAATATATTCGCACTATGTGAAACGAAATTGCTGTTAGAGAAAGCGCCTTGAACGAACTTGTTCAAAGCGCTTTCAAATTTGCGGTAAAACCTGATGAGATTATTGGTCAAGCGCCGAAACCGGCTCGGAAGCGTTGCAGTTCGATATTTGCCATTATTCCGCTTCTTCGGAGAACTGACTGTTGTACAGGTCGGAGTAAAATCCGCCGGTGGCCAGCAATTCTGCGTGACTGCCCTGCTCGATGATCGTTCCCTTGTTCATAACCAGGATTTTATCGGCGTTTTTAATTGTTGACAGCCTATGTGCTATTACAAAGCTTGTGCGTCCGACCATCAGTGAATCCATTGCCTTTTGAATCAGCACCTCTGTTCGGGTGTCGACATTTGAGGTGGCTTCGTCAAGAATCAGTATTGACGGGTCGGACAGAACCGCGCGGGCGATGGTCAGCAGCTGCTTCTGCCCCTGGGATATATTGGACGCCTCTTCGTTGAGCACCGTCATGTACCCGTCGGGCAGACCCCTTATAAAGTGGTCGGCGTGCGACGCAATGGCAGCTTCATAGACCTCGTCGTCGGTGGCGCCTTCGCGTCCGTATTTTATGTTGTCGAAGATTGTGCCTGTGAACAGCCAGGTGTCTTGCAGGACTATTCCGAAGATGGAGCGCAGGTCGGAGCGGCTGAAATCGGTGATGTCCACTCCGTCGATCGTGATGCGTCCGCCGTTGAGCTCATAGAAGCGCATCAGCAGGTTGATCATCGTGGTCTTGCCTGCGCCTGTCGGGCCGACAATGGCGATTGTACTGCCCGCTTTAACGTCAATTGTGATGTCTTTCATCAGCAGATCGTCGTCTTTGTAGCCAAACGCGACGTGATCGAATGAAACGTCACCCTCTATCTCTGTGAGTTCGGTTGGCGTTTCAGTCTCCGGCACCTGTTCCTGCTCGTCGAGTATTTCGAACACGCGCTCGGCGGCCGCGATGGTGGACTGAATTATATTCGCGATGTTCGCGGTCTGCATTATCGGCTGGGTGAAGCTGCGCATGTACTGTATAAACGCCTGAACGTCGCCGACCGTGATGCTTCGTGATGAAACAAGCACGCCTCCGACTATGCAGACAAGGACATATCCGATGTTGCTGATAAATCCGAGAGCCGGCATGATAAGTCCGGAGAAGAACTGCGCTTTCCAGCCGACGGCGTAATAACGTTCGTTGATTTCTTTGAATTTTCCGACCGTTTTATCTTCCTTGCCGAAGACTTTGACCGCCTTGTGTCCGGAGTACATCTCCTCAACGTGCCCGTTGAGCTCGCCGATTGCCCGCTGCTGCCCGATGTAATACTTTTGCGAGTTCTTGGCGATAAAGGCGGTGCAAACGACTGACAGTGGCAGGGTAACAAGCGCAATCAGCGTCATGAGCGGGCTGATGGAAAGCATCATAACCAGAATGCCGATGATCGTCGCAAACGATGTTATCAGCTGGGTCAGGCTCTGCTGGAGTGTTGTTGACACGGTGTCCATGTCGTTGGTAACACGGCTGAGTATCTCGCCGTGAGTGCGCGCGTCGTAGTATTTGAGCGGCAACCTGTCAAGTTTGTCCTTTACATCCGCACGCATGGTAAAAACCGTGTTTTGCGCGACGTCCGACATGATGTATGACATCAAAAAACTCAAAAATGAGCTGAAAAGATACAGGCATAGCAGGAAAATCAGAATTGTTGCGATATATTTCAAATCAAACAGGGCAACAGGTTCGTTTTGAATCTGCTGTATGGTATCGGCGGGCAGATTATTGTTCATCGCGTACTGGAGCTTGCCAATATGGTAGTATTGCGCGATGATTCCGTCGCCGAGCTTGGTCGTTGCCATTCCCATAATTTTGGGGCCGATAATCGAAAACACCGTGCTTCCGATCGCCAGAATAAAAACGATTATGAATTTAACCTTTTGAGGCGCGAGATACTTTACCAGCCGTTTAAGAGTGCCGGAAAAGTCCTTGGCTTTCTGAGCCGGAGCGCGCGCCATAGCTCCCATTGGACCGCCGCCGCCCGGTCCGCCCATGGTGCCCCCTCTTTTCTCGGTGGAGGCTTGGCCGGCGGGTTTGTTGTTTGTTTCGCTCAAGCCAACTCCTCCTCAGAAAGTTGAGATGCACAGATTTCCCGATAGACTTCAGAAGTCTCAAGAAGCTGCTGGTGGGTTCCCTCGGCAACGATTTTACCCTGGTCCAGCACCAGGATTCTGTCCGCGTCAATGATGCTGGTTATGCGCTGGGCAACGATAAGCACCGTCGAGTTCTCGATCTCTTTTTTCAGCGCCGCCCTTAACAGCGAGTCGGTCTTAAAATCCAGCGCGGAGAAGCTGTCGTCAAAAATATATATCTCCGGCCGCCGGACGAGAGCCCGCGCGATGGCAAGCCGCTGTTTTTGTCCGCCGGAGACATTGGTGCCGCCCTGCGCGATCGGGGATTCGAACCCTTCGGACATGCCCGTCACGAAATCGTAGGCCTGCGCCACTTTGGCGGCGTGTTCCACCTCATTTGCGGTGGCGTCTTCCTTGCCGAATCTTATATTGTCGGCGATCGTACCGGAAAAGAGCGTCGCTCCCTGCGGTACAAATCCTATTTTATTGCGGAGATCTTTCATGGTCATGTCACGCACATCTACGCCGTCAATCATAACGCTGCCGTCGGATACATCGTAAAAGCGCGGGATCAACCCGATCAGCGTGGATTTGCCCGAACCGGTGCCGCCGATTATGGCTGTGATCTCCCCCGCTCCGGCGCTGAACGAGACATCGCTGAATATCGGATGTTCGGAGCCGGGATACTGGAAAGTGACATTTTTGAATTCCACGTGCGCTGTTTCCGCTGTCAAGCTCAGCGGCTTCTCAGGATCGAAAACTTCCGCCTTCATATCAAGGACTTCGAGTACGCGTTTAGCGGAAACCTGGGCGCGCGGGATCATTACAAACATGACCGCGACCATTAGTATGGACATCATAATCTGCACGGCATATTGCGTAAACGCCATCATGTCGCCGATAGACATCTGGCCCTGGCTGATGCGCACTCCGCCGAACCAAATAATTGCTACCGATGTTGCGTTAAAGAGCAGCATCATAACCGGCATCATTACAGCCATTACTTTGTTGACAAAAATCGATACGTCGGTCAGTTCGCGGTTTGCCTTGCCGAAACGGACACGCTCATGTTCGGTCTTGTTGAACGCGCGGATGACGCGCACGCCTGTCAGGCTTTCGCGCATGGTCAAGTTGACGGCGTCGATCTTTTTCTGCATTTGCAGGAAGGAAGGAACGACAACCGAGGCAATTATGACCATTACTATTACGAGCGAAGGAATCGCGACGACCAGAACGCCCGATAAGTGCGCGTCCCTAGCCTGGGAGATAATGATTCCGCCTACGCACATGATAGGCGAGTAAATGATGAAACGGAACGCCATGACAAGAACGGTCTGAATCTGGACAATGTCGTTTGTGGTGCGGGTAATCAGCGTGGCGGTGCCCAAACGCTCGAATTCGTGTAGCGAATAGTTTTCGACCTTTTCGAAGACGGCGTTGCGCACATCACGGCCAAATCCGAGAGCGAGCCTTGCGGAGAAAAAGCTGGCTACAATGGAGCAAACGGCGCTGGCAACGGCAACGACCAGCATTATTATGCCGATGCGCATGACGTATCCGGCGTTACCCTGCATCATGCCGTCGTTAATCATATCCGACATCAGAGTCGGCAGGTAGAGCTCAGCCGCGGCCTGCCCGCCGAGAACGGCAATTCCGGCGAGAACATAGTACCAGTACGGCCTGAGGAATTTAAACAGTCTCAGCATATTTTTGTCCGCTATTCCTGAACTTTTATCGGTTGATTATCAGTTAATGTGGAAGTCTCTGAGCACGCGACTGTTTGGCCCTCTTCCACTCCGCGCAGCACCTGAATCATGTCCCCGTTACTTATGCCGGTGACAATCTCGGTTTTGTGAGCCACATTCTCAGAGTCCACGACAAACACGTAGCTCGTTCCGTTATCAACTATCACAGCCGCCGAAGGGACAGTCATGGCGCTGCCGGAACTGATTTCCACCGAGGCGTGAGCCGAGAGGCCCGCTGCCAGATCTTTATTGGCGTTATCGATCGTGATTTCAACTGGGAAGTATGTTCCAGCGCTGACCGACATCGGCCCGATTAGACTGAGGACGCCGGTAAATGTTTTTCCGGGGTATATGTCAGCCTGAACCGCGACCTGCTGTCCGGCGCGCAGATAAGGCAGGGCCTCCTGGGATACCGTACCCTTGAGTTTGAGTTTGTTTATGTCCGCGACGGTTATGAGCGGTGTGCCCGTTGTGGCGAGTTCGCCCGTGTGAATATTACGGTTTATAATTACGCCGCTGATGCTGGATATGACTTTCGCGTTCGCAATCTGCGCTGAAATAACGTCGACGGCGGCTTTCGCGACTTCAAGCGATGCGCCTGCCGAAACTTGCAGCTGAGTCTGGGAGACATCGAGCTTGCTCTGTGCGGCAGAGATTTGGCTCTTTGCCGATGAACCTGTCGCCTGATTGTATTGGATCAAGGCCGCGTCATATTTCGACTGGGCGGCGACCAGCGCGGTTTCAAGCGAAGGAAGGCTGGAGCGCTTCGCAAGGTCTGCGCTGTCGTACATGCTCTGTGCGTTGTCGACGTCGGTTTGTGACGCGTCGCCAAGTTCAAACATCAGCTTGGTCCGATCCAGGGTGCGCTTTGCGTTGTCAATTTGAAGCTGAAGCTGCGCAGGCTGTATGTTGTTCAGTTCGATTTGCGCGTCCAGCGCTTTTTTTGCGGCGTCGAGGTTGGTTTTCGCGGAGGCAATTTGATCGGTGACTGAATCTCTCGAGGTAGACAGCGCTGTTTTTGCGGCGCTGACGTTTTCTTTGTCTATCGCCACCTTCGAGACTGCTGAGTCATACGAGGCCTGCGCCTGCTTGAGCTGGGCTTCGAGCTCGTGCGTGTCGATCAGGACCAGGGTATCGCCTTGCGCGACGCTGTCCCCCACTTCGCCGGAAACATTGGAAACGATCCCGGAAAGCTTGGCGCTGAGCGTAACTGTCTCGTTCGGCGTCAGCGCTCCGGATATTTCTATCGTGCTCTGCAAATCGCTGACGGCCGCTTTCGCGGTTTTGATGTAAACTTCCCCGGTTTGCGGGGTGGCGGCGCAGCCCGCCAGCAGGATAAAGCAGATTGCGGCAATTATGGCATTTTTCTTCATATACTTTCCTCCATGCGCTGGCCAGCCGGTCAGCGGACGTGAATCTTGACGGTCGCGTTCATTCCGAGCATCAAGGGCAGATTATCCGGATTGCTTATGTTGATTTTGACCGGAATGAGCTGGGTAACTTTGGTATATGTTCCGCTGGTGTTCAGCGACGGCATTGTCGAAAACGCCGACTGGGTCGCCTGACCGATGCTCTGTACGTATCCTGTGAATTTGGCGTCCGGCCAAGCATCGATCGTAACTTCGACCTTCTGGCCGGTTTTTATCCGGAAGATATCCGTCTCCTCGACGTTGGCCTTGATGAACATATTCTCGGTGTCGGCGACGATCGCCACCTGCATGCCCGGCGAAATAGTCTGGCCGGTGACCACATTTGTGGAAACGATTTTACCGTCGATTGGAGTTTTTATTTCCGCCTTGGACACGCTGATATCCGCTGTTGAATCCATTGATTTCGCGTTGATATCGCTGTTTTGCAGGGTGGTGCCGAGATCCTGCCTGCCGAGTAGCTGTCCGCGCTTGACCGTGTCGCCTTCGGCGATGTTCCAGACGGCGACCTTGCCCGAAACCAGCGGCGTTATTGTCACGTAATTGGCCGAAACTGAGGCGTTATCTGTGGTGAAGAAGTTTTGGGTATCCTGCCACCAGAAATAAAGGAATAAACCGCCTGTTATCAGGCCTGCGGCGAGAACGAGAATGATGATTAATCTTGCTTTTTTCATCTGGGTGCTCCTTATATAAGATTATTCGGAAACTTTGCCGCCGGGTTTAGAGCCCCGATCTTCGCTAAATGCATCAATAAGTTTGTGCATAGCGCCGAGAATCGATTCACGCTCCTGTTCGGATAAAGTGTCGGCAAGTATTGAAAATTTGCCAATGATTTCTTTTTCCGCGGACATAAAAGCTTCTTTTAGTTCGGGTTTAACACTGACCGTGACTACACGCTGATCGTCGACGCTTCGTTCACGTTCGATCAGGTCGCGGTTCTCCAGCCGTCGGCAAATAGCCGAAATATTGCTGTCGGGCATATTCAGCTCGCTGCCCAGTTCACTGATCCTTTTAGGACCGTGGCGGCTCAGGCAACGAATCACATACGCCTGTGACGGCGAGAGATCCATAGCCTTATAAAAATTTGAATGCATACAGTGAGAGATCTGCCGCATCTTTCGCATAAGAGCGGTAATCTCATCGATAAATTCGTGTCCGTTCATATTTACCACCCGTGATAATTATTATCACGATAAATATTACCGCGATAATGCTTATGTGTCAACATTAAATTTCGCCAAATCACACCGCAATTTCATCCATAATTAATGTAAGCGTTTACAAATTATGAAATTTTTTTAAACATAAGGATTGGTTCTTGTTAGAGCAATCATCGATGCCGGGCAGCGTCAGTCCTCTTTTTCAGATACATAAAAGGAAAACAGCCGGGTGCCAGGCTTTTTCCCCTTTTTATTTAACGATTCAGTTTACTGTGACGGAGCGCTGTCAGTAAACTGAGCGGTATCGGCGGATAAATACCGAATGCTTGAAAATATAATTTAGCATTTTAGAAATAATAGTTTTTGAGGTGAGGGTGATTAATAAAGTTTACCAAATTGCGCTGAAAAGAAACGATCCAGACTTAGTCGATATAGAAACAGTCAAAATAGACACCGGTTTAGCTGTCGAGGACAGACTGCGGCAATACGTTGGTCTTATCGGCAATCCGTATTGCTACAGGTCGGGTGATCTTGTTGTCAATGTCGAATACTCGGATAAACAGACCAGAATTCAAGGCTGCGTCGAGAGAATAATATCCAACCGGATAGCGCTCCAGTAATTACCTGTATGATTAGCTAACAATGATATGTAAAATAAATACTGAGATTAAGAACTCATACACATGGTTTAGAAATGCGGCATTTCGTTCCATGCGTACGTGCTCTAAGTGCTTTCGAGGTGGTTCGATATGGCGAGAACAAGCCGAATCCAGCGCGGCGCTATAAACAGCAAGACCTGGAACGCAGCTCTGTATATCCGTTTATCGAGAGAGGACGGAGACAAAGACGAATCCGACAGTATTTCAAATCAAAGGGATATGCTGGAAGAATACCTGATGCACGCAAGCGATTTCTCGGGATCAGAAACCTATATAGACGACGGTTTTTCAGGTACGAATTTTGACAGGCCGGGATTTATCCGGATGATGGACGACGTCAGAGCAAAGAAAATTAACTGCATTATCGTCAAGGATTTGTCCCGGTTTGGCAGAAATTATATCGAGGTTGGCAATTATATTGAGCAGATATTCCCCTTCTTGGACGTCAGGTTTATTTCAGTTAACGACAATTTGGACAGCTACAAGAACCCGTCTCAGCTCAACAGCATAATAGTCCCCTTCAAAAACATTATCAATGACGAATACGCCCGCGATATATCGCAAAAGGTGAGAAGCGCGCTCACAACAAAGAGAAAACGGGGAGAGTTTATCGGCTCGTTCGCTTGCTACGGTTATCATAAAGACCCCGATAATAAAGGCCAGCTGATAGTTGACGAATACGCCGCCGGTGTCGTGCGCGACATATTCAACTGGTTTATCGAAGGACACGGTAAAATCACTATAGCTAAACGGTTGAACAGCCTGGGAGTCCTGAACCCGTCCGCGTATAAACGATCACTGGGGCTTAATTATAAACACGCGAGTCTGGGAAAAAACAGTGAAATGTGGTCGTATGCCTCAGTGCGCAATATCCTGCGCAACGAAATGTATATCGGAAACATGGTTCAAAACCGGCTGACGGTAAAAAGCTATAAAATCAATAAGAACGTAAAGGTGCCGGAGCAGGATTGGATCATCGTAGAGGATACGCACGAGCCGGTCATAAGGCCGGACGTCTGGGAAAAGGCACAGGATTTACTGAGCCGGGATATGAGGATTCCGCCCAGCCAGAGCCGCGTATATTTGTTGGCAGGGTTCATCAAATGCGCCGACTGCATGCGCGCGATGAACAAGAAGCATATATCGCACTCTTACGGCCAGTATTTCTACTATGTTTGCAGTTCATACAAAAAAATGGGGAAAGATGCCTGCACAAAACACACGATACGCACAGACAAACTTGAAAAGGCCCTGCTTCAATCAATAAAAATGCATATCGAAATCGCGGTTAATATGACGGAGATTATTGACAAGATCAGCAGGCAGGGTAAAATCCAAAAGGAATCGTCAAGAATCAATCAGGAAATTGCGCGGCTCGAGAGCGCACTGGCCCGCACAGTCGGTCTGAAACGCTCACTTTATGAGGACTGGAAGTCGGGCGCTGTCTCCCGGGCGGAATATCATGATTTCAAACAAACCTACGACGTTGACGAGTCGGAGACAAAAATGAAGCTGGAACGGCTCGGCGCGGAGAAAAAGTCATATGAACAAGGGGTCGATTCGAATCACAGATGGCTTCAAACCCTGAGGGAGCTTCAGAATATCGACACGCTGACCCGCGATATAGTCGTTGAGCTTGTTGACTGCGTCCTGGTTCATGAGGGAGGCGAGATTACAATACGATATAAATTCTCGGACGAATTCAAGAGGCTTTCCGATTATATTGAACAAAATGACCGCGTCAACGAAAAATAACTTTCGAAATGCCCGGCAAACCGAGGCGTTCATTTTTGGGGCTTAATATTGCCCATAAATAAGCTCATCCCCCGCCGCATTTGATACACTAACTGCCCTGTTCAGCGACACCGGTACCTCCCCCGCCGATTACGATCTGATCGTGACCGGAGACCTCGGCGCGATCGGACGAGGGCTGGTTATCGACATGTTCAGTGAATCCGGAGTTGATCTTTTGGGCAAATACTCAGATTGCGGGGTTATCGTTTATGACTTAACTGCGCAGGATGTGCACGCTGGCGGCTCCGGGTGCGGCTGTTCAGCTGTCGTGCTCTGCGCGCGTCTATTGCCGCGAATGAAATCAGGGCAATATAAAAACATAATATTCGCCGGAACAGGCGCGCTGATGTCGCCAACTTCCGTTCAGCAGGGCGAAAGTATTCCGTCGATCTGTCACGCGGTTGTTATTTCGAATGAGCGAAACTGACGCTTGTTGTTGGGATGGTGTATTATGGAGTATTTAAAGGCGTTTCTGGTGGGAGGCGCGCTGTGCGTCATTGGACAGGTGCTTATTGACCGGACTAAGCTGACACCGGCACGGATTCTCGTAATCTATGTGGTCAGCGGCGTGATCCTCACGGCGGTTGGACTGTATGGCCCGCTGGTTAAATGGGCAGGCGCGGGAGCGACAGTTCCGCTGACCGGCTTTGGATACGCGCTGGCGCGCGGTGTGGAGGAAGCGGTCAAAAACAGCGGCGTACTCGGCGCGTTTACAGGTGGATTTACAGCGACCGCGGGCGGAATAGCCGCCGCAGTATTTTTCGGCTATCTTGCCGCTCTCGTATTCAAATCCGGCGACAAAAGCTGAGCTTTGGATAATAATGACTGCCGCGCTGCCCGTGCAAAACGGAACAGCGCGGCGCTTTATTATTCTTCGAGTTCAAAGGCGACTGCATGGCCTGCCGACAGGCTTTTCCTGACGTCGATCAGCCGCTGATTCGCGCTGCCGCGGAACCGCAGAGTCATCGAACGCAGTCTGGAGTCAAAAGGTCCGTCCACGAGAACGTCCGTTGCCTCGAGCAGTTCGCGCCAGTGCGGCTTTTCCGCGTGCGACGAAATAATATCCTCAAAAGTAAAACCAGTATAAGTCCATACGTCCAACCCACCGGAGCGGACATCTCTCGCGAGCTCGGCCAGAGGCTGCGCCTGCAGGAACGGTTCCCCGCCGGAAAGAGTCAGACCCATCAGAATTGGATTGCCCCGGATACTCGCGATGATTTGCCCTGTTGTTGTCAAATGCCCGCCATCCGGATCGTGCGAGTCGGGGTTATGACAGTCGGCGCATTTGTTCAGGCAGCCCTGCGCGAAAACAACAAACCTAATGCCGGGGCCGTCAACTATGGATTCCTCAACCAGACCCGCTATCCGAAGATTACTCATTGCAGCAATCTTCGGTATGCTTCAGCCTGTCGCGCACCTCGGCGCGTTTGGCGTTATTGAACCTCTCGACAGTACCGACGAGATACCCGGTTATCCGGCGAATGCGCTCAAACTTGAGGCCATCTTCAGTGCGGCCGCAGCCCGGGCAACAGTCGCCGATTATTCCCGAATAGCCGCAGACCGGATCACGGTCAATCGGGTGATTGATCGAACCGTATCCGATGCCCGCCTCTTTCATTTCCCGAACGATGCGCTCAAACGCCTCTAGGTTGCCGGAGGGATCGCCGTCCAGCTCCACGTAAGTGATGTGGCCCGCGTTGGTCAGCGCGTGGTACGGGGATTCGAGATGAATCTTATTGTACGCTGAAATCGGATAATACACCGGGATATGGAAGCTGTTCGTGTAGTACTCGCGGTCGGTAACTCCCGGTACCGTGCCGTATTTCGCCCTGTCCAGCCCCACAAATCTGCCGGACAGTCCCTCGGCGGGTGTCGCGATAAGCGTAAAGTTCATGTTACGGCGCGCGCTTTCCTCGTCCATCCGGGCTCGCATGTGGCCGACGATTTCCAGCCCAAGCGTGCGCGAAAACTCGCTTTCGCCGTGATGGCATCCTGTCAGCGCGACCAGTGTCTCGGCAAGGCCGATAAAGCCCATGGACAATGTTCCGTGCTTCAGCACTTCCCTGACCTCGTCGTCCCAGCCTAGCTGTTCGCTGCCCAGCCATACGCCCTGGCCCATGAGGAAGGGGAAGTTGCGAACTTTTTTTCGAGCCTGGAGTTCAAAGCGCTCCATGAGCTGGTCAATAACCAGATCGATCTTGCGGTCAAGTTCGTCGAGGAAGTTTGCGATATTCTTTCCGCTTTTCAGCGCGATTCTGGGCAGGTTTATGCTGGTGAACGAGAGGTTGCCGCGCTGGTTGCAGATTTCGCTTGAGCGGTCGTAAACATTGCCGATTACGCGGGTGCGGCAGCCCATATAGGAGATTTCAGTTTCCGGCTGGCCCGGTCTGTAATATGCTGCGTTAAACGGCGCGTCAAGAAACGAAAAGTTGGGGAACAGGCGCTTTGAGCTGACCCTGCACGCCAGCTTGAAGAGGTCATAGTTCGGATCGCCGGGGTTAAAGCTAACTCCCTCTTTTACCCTGAAGATCTGTATCGGGAAAATCGGGGTTTCGCCGCCGCCGAGACCGCTCTCAGTGGCAAGAAGTATGTTCTTGATAACCATGCGGCCTTCGGGCGAGGTGTCCATGCCGTAGTTAATTGAAGAAAACGGCGTTTGCGCCCCGGCGCGCGAGTGCATCGTGTTAAGGTTATGGATAAAGGCCTCCATCGCCTGGAAAGTCGCGCGGTCAGTCTCCGTGACCGAACGCTTCGCGGCAAAATCCTGCGCGCGGACAATTGATTGCTCGTCGGGAATGAGCTCCAGGAGCCCAGCGCGCTCTTTCTCACAGTAACCGTCAATGCCGGAAATGGAGGGAATGAGCCCGTCCGCTTTCAGCTCAGCCTGAATTTTGCGGATTTCAGCCGTATAGTCGGCGCCGCTGATAATCTCAAGGGCGCGGGACAAATTGTCGCGGTAGACGCGGGCGTAAGTTTTGGCAACGCCGAGCGACATGCCGTAGTCGAAGTTGACAATGCTCTGCCCGCCGTGCTGGTCGTTTTGATTCGACTGTATGGCTATACAGCAAAGCGCGGTATAGGAACTAATGTCGTTCGGCTCACGCAATGTGCCATGTCCGGTGGAGAATCCGCCGTTGAACAGCTTGATTATATCGATCTGGCAGCATGTGGTTGTGAGGGTGAGAAAATCAAGGTCATGTATATGTATATCGCCGTCCGAGTGCGCTTTTGCGTGCGCGGGCTTGAGTACAAACATTTCGTAGAACTGTTTGGCGCCTTCCGAGCCGTATTTCAGCATGGAGCCCATTGCCGTGTCACCGTCAATATTCGCGTTTTCACGCTTCAGGTCGGATTCGGACGCGTCACGGAAAGTAATATCCTTGTAGGTGTTCATCAGACGCGTATTCATTTCGCGGGCGCGGCTGCGTTCGTGGCGGTAAAGGATATAAGCCTTGGCGGTGCTGACGTGTCCGTTCTCGATCAAAACACGCTCAACCACGTCCTGAATGTGCTCGACATCAGGCGAAAAGTTGCCCTCTTCTTCGAGAATTACTTGAACCTCAAGAGACAGCCTGTCGCAGATGTCCAGGCGCTGGCTATGTAAAGTCGCCCGAAAAGCCTTTCCGATCGCGTCTGTAATTTTTTCTCTGTCGAAAGGAGCCAGACGTCCGTCGCGTTTCCTGATGTTTGTTATCACAGCTGAATTGACTCTCATCAACATTCTCCGTTCTTTTGTGCCTAAAAAGCAAGAAAAATTGGATTAAATCCAACGAACTCTATATATATGCACGAGAAACGTGGCGCATACTACATATAGTATGGTACCACGTTTCACTTATTTAGTCATTATGAAAATATCCTAAATTTGCTGTTCGGATTTTGTATCATTTTCGCTGGAGACACTAATTCCGAGATTGGATTTTTTCCAACGCCCGCTGATAATAAACACCGCGCCGATAATAACGCTGACAATCGGAGAGACACCGAACGCGAGGAAGATTCCGTCCAAACCAAGGTTGAATCCCTGCGTAAACAGGATTATCAGCGCGAATCGAATAACGATTGAAGAAATCAGCATGTTAATGAGCGTGAACATCGTGTTGCCCGAGCCGTTGGACAAGCCGTTCATCGGGAACATAATTCCCAGCAGTATATAGGAGATCGATACGTAGCGGAGATAAAGCGTTCCGTATTCGACAACAAGGGGCGACGGATCAAGGCTGAAGCAAGCTATGAGCTGGGAAGGGAACAGATTGACAAGGACCGTAACAACGGTCGCGAAAAAGATCGACATCGCAAGGCCGGTAAAGAACACATGCAGAACACGGTCATACCTTCCGGCGCCGATGTTCTGGCCTGCCATGGGAGCGATACTGGCGGCCAGCGCAATGCACGGCAGTGAGGCGAATCCGTCGATCTTCATGCCGATTCCGGCGGCGGCCGACGCCTCGACGCCATATCCGTTGATAAAGGACATAAAAGCAAGAAAAGAGAAAGTGACCATCGTCATCTGGATGGCGCTCGGCATTCCGATTTTCAGTATCAATCTCAGCTTGTCTCTGATGATCTTGAAGCTGCTGATTTTGAAATCGAACGTAAAGTTCTTCATTTTAAGGTAGATGACCGACAGTATAAAGGAAACACCCTGGGAAATAACGGTGGAGCACGCCGAGCCGGAAACGCCCCAGCCAAATACGCCGACAAAAATCAAGTCCAGTCCAACATGGAGAATCGACGCGATCAGAACGAACATAAGCGGCCGGATCGAGTCCCCCACTCCGCGCAGAACCGCGGACACGGCGTTATATCCGAATATGAAGATAACTCCGCTCATCGTGATTACAAGATAAGACAGCGTTTCGTCAAACGCCTCGGCAGGGGTATTTATAAGGGAAAGAATCGGGGAAGCGATTACCAGTCCCAGCGCTGTCATGGCGACGCCCGCAAAGAAGAAGAAGGTCAGCAGCGTGCTGATTGTCTCACGTACATCATCCTGCCGTTTCGCACCCATGAACTGCGATATGAGTATCGTTCCGCCGATAGAGAAGCCGATAACCAGCGAAGTCATAACCATTGTGACCATGCTGCCGAGGTTAACGGCCGCAATGCCGTCCTGCCCGGTAAACCAGCCGACGATAATCATGTCTGCAATGGCGTAAAGAACCTGCAGTAAATTCGCCGCAAGCAAAGGTAATGAATATTTTACAAGCTGCATCGGCACCGAGCCGACAGTCAGGTCCTTTTGTAGTTTTGCGCTCATTGTTTCCACCTACTAACTCAGGTGATTATAGCACAGTGAAATGCCGGGTTCAATGTAACCCTCGCCAAAATCTAAGCCTTTTGCGGGCTAAAATTCTCCGGATACCTGTCCCATATCAGAAAAAATGCGTGTATCCCGTGTTGAAAAAATACAGCGCGGCGGATCGGACGTTCATGTCATAAACGCGGGCGGCGGCGATGCGGTATGCCGAGAGCTGAGGCTTATAATGCTCCGCCCGCTCCCGGTCGCCTCCCGGTTTTACGCGGTCGGTTTTGAAATCCAGAATGACCAGCTCGTCATCTTCCCAAAAAACGCAGTCGATTGATCCCTGGAGCAAAATTTGTTCATCGCAGCTTTCCGGCGCGTCTGTTAGCTCCATTGCCGGAACCAGCAGTGAGAATCTGCGCTCCCGCTCAATTCTGCGGGAAGCGGTTAATCGCCTGCCGATATCACTGTCAAAAAAGCGTTCTATATGGGTGACGTTAATTGCCGCGGCTTCCGCCGGAGTGAGCAGGTCGCGCTCGGCGAGCGATCTGATTTGCTGCTCTATTCCCAAAGCGTCTGAGCATAGATTGAAATCCGCCAGCTGCATGAAGGTGTGGAACGCGTTTCCCCGTTCGACTCCCGTGAGAGTGGAGGTTTGTGTGTCGGGGAGCAGACTGGGTATAAGCGAAATTGCTGGCTTTGACCACACCGGAGGCGCTTCCGTGTCCGACCGTGAAACCTGACCGGTCGCCGTCAGTTTCGACGGGATGTCAACAGCGGCAGCGTACCGGTATGACCGGGCCAGATGCTCGCCTATCTCGCGCACAAGCTCGGGGTTTGCCGACCGAGCCGGCTGAGAGTCATCTCCCGGTTCCGCGGTCAGCTCAGCCGGCGCGTCATACGGCAGGACACGGGTGCTCCACGGCGGTTTTACGGAATCGTTCGCGCCACTGGTCATGAGCACCCAGTCCGCGAGGGACTTCGCGCGCGTTATATCAAATGTAGTCGGTGTCCATTCGCGGGAGTCAGTGCTTTCGCTGGCCGAATAGTTGTCAGCGGTGCAGAACATAATCAGTTTTTCCCGCGCCCGCGTCATCGCCACATACAGCAGTCGCATTTCTTCCGCGACCTGTTCCGCGCGGAGTCTCGTTTGAATCGCGGCGCGCGGCAGGCTGGGATACTGGATGCCAAGCGAGCTGTCGCGGACAAACATTCCGACGCCGAGTTCCTTGTGTATCAGAACGGGCTTGTTGAAGTCGTCGGTGTTAAACTTTTTGGATAGATCGGAAAGCACCACAACCGGGTATTCCAGCCCCTTCGATCTGTGGATACTGCAAATGTTTACAAGCTCCGGACCCGTAAGCGCGGGAGAAGATAAACCACGGGCTGCGGCGGTTCGGGCGTAATCAATAAAGCCGAAAAGACCGGTAGATCCGGTTTTCTCGAACTCGCAAGCGAGACTGTGGAGCCTGAGCAGATTTGCCCGCCGGATATTGCCGGGAAACATAGCGGAGTATATCCCAAGCATACCGGTGCGGTTGAAAATGAGCGTAATCAGGCTGTCCGCGCTTATTTCGACGGCAACTTTGCGGTAATAATCAAGTTCGGCGAGAAATTGCCTAGCATTTACATCTCCCCTGTCCGACGCGCGGGCCACCACCTCATAGAAGCTGTCGCCGCCGGAGCGGGTTTTCATTTGCGCGAGATAGTCGTCGGAAAATCCATAGACGGGCGAACGCAAAACCGAGATCAGCTCAACGTCTCTGCGTGGATTGTCAATAATCGAGAGCAGCGACATCAGCACCGAGATTTCGGCAGTCTGAAACAGATCGTCCGCCGAGGCCGCGAGCGTCAGACCGCAAGCCGCAAGCGCCCGTTCATAATATCGTATGCGGGAGGCGGGCGAGCGCAGCAATATGCAGCAATCGCCGGGAAGGACGGGCCGCCTGCCATCGGCGCACGGTATTTCAAACCCGCTGTCAATGAGATCCCGCAGCCGTTTTGCGACCAAATGCGCCTCCGCCGCGATTCTCTCCACAGGTTCATCCCCGAGGCTGTCGCCGCCCTCTTCGTCGAAAGCGCTGGACAAGCCGAGCTTTACATCTAATATATTGAGCTCAACGGCGTCTATTCCATTATCCGGCTCCGAAGTGCCCGTGACAAGCCGTTCGTTTTCGCCGTAATCCATTTCTCCGGCATCCGCGGTCATTATTCTCTCGAAAACATGGTTGACGGCGTCCAGTATCTCGGGGCGCGACCGAAAGTTGGAGTTAAGGTTTATACGCGCCGCGGGCTGGTCATCGCCTGTGTAATCCGGCCATGAATTGTATTTAGCAAGAAAAATTGTGGGGTCAGCAAGGCGGAAGCGGTAAATTGACTGCTTGATATCGCCGACCAGAAACTGACGGCAGTCTGCCGACAGCGCGCCGATAATCATGTCCTGCAGCGGGCTGATGTCCTGATATTCGTCAACCATGACTTCGGCCAGACTGGCGGAAAGCGTCAGCGCGACATCAGTGGGTTTGCCGTCTGCCCCGATGAGAAGCGAAGCCGTGAAAAGCTCGAGGTCGGCGAAGTCACAAATATTCCGGGCCCGTTTGGCAAACGAAAATTCTTCGTCAAGCTGCCCGATCAGCTGAAATAATTCTGCGGCGACCGGACAGAGCTGTCTGACGTCGTGCTGATGATCAAGTGCGCTTCCGGAAATAACCTTGCAAAGACCAGCAACAGAGTCCTTCCATGCTTTACGGACGTTTTGTATTCTCGCGGCTTTCGGTTTATCGTCATATTTCGTGAGCGACTTCATTCGCGGGAAAGACGTCTGCTTCAATGATGAAACAGTCTGATCCCAGTCGGTATCAAGAGCCGATAAGACGGCTTCAATGTCACTCAGACAGCGAGAATATTCATCGAAATAAACATCGCTCATTTTCGCGTCGGCGGATATCTCGGCTTGCGCCAGTTTTATTTCTGTAAGGTGGTGAGTGAGCGCAATACGGGCGTATTCAACCAGCACCATCGCCCACCGCGAGTCCTGCGCAGGCACAGTGCGATAGCGCTCGTACTCGGCAAGTATGGAATGCTGCCATGCCGAAGCGTTGGGCAGCGCACGCATCCGAGTGTGAAGATCGAGCAGCGTGTCGGCAAGGTGTTGGTCGTCCCGCTCCGAGCTGAGTAGATCAACAAGCTGAGAAAAAGCGTCTCCTGCGACCGCTTCAGAATAGCGGCGCTCCAAAACGGCATCCAGCGCCGCATGTCTCAGTTTTTGGCATTCAGATTCGTCACCGACTCTGTAATCGGGCTGCAGATTAAGCTCACCGGCATACTGGCGCAGCAAGTCGGAGCAGAACGAATGCAGAGTGCCTATTCTGGCGCGGTGGATATGCGACATCTGCCTGCGCAGGTGACGGTTTTGAGGGCAGCGCGCCAGCCTTGCGGATATCTCTGCGACTATTCGGGAGCGCATTTCGTTCGCGGCGGCTTTTGTGAACGTGAGTATTAAGAACGAATCCAAATCAAGCGGATGTTCAGGATTTTCCAATGCGGATACCAGCCGTTCGACGAGAACCCGGGTTTTGCCGGAGCCAGCGGCTGCCGCGACGAGAAGGCATTTGCTGCGGGCGGTGACTGCCAGCTCTTGCTGCTCGGTCAGTGAAATACGGCTCATTCAAACACCCCCTCGTCAAGCAGTTCCCAAACCTTCTTTTTTGAAATCGATGCCAGGAAGTGTTCACGGTCTTTACCGTTGGTGGGATCAAAATGACACGCCTGTTTGAAATCGCAGAAACGGCAGACACTCACTCCCGAAGACCCGCATCCGGGGTGCGCTTCGATATCCCCCCCGAGCAGCGCGTCCGCAAGCTGAGAGAGACGGCGTTCGACCAGGCGGCGCAGCTTTCCCAGCCGTTCCAGACTCGCGACCGACGAGTTGGCGTCAACTGAACCGTCCTTCAGGTATTTGACAGGTAGGAAGCGGGCTCTTCCGGAGATGTTGCGCTCCATCGCGCCGATAACGTCACTGTCGTCGAGTACGATTCCGCTGCGCCGCAGTTTTTTGTTCTGATTGTCGGCGAGCTCGGCGGGGTCAATGTCTCTGGACGCGTTTTCGATACTGTCGCGGGTGGGAATGTACAGTGCGCCTGCCGGAACCGTGTTCGAGCCAAAAGACGAGCCCTCCAAAGCGAAAAGGTAAATAAGCAGCTGAAGGTTGAGCCCGTGCCAGATCTCATCCAGCTTAAAGGCTCGTTTGCCGCTTTTGTAGTCGACGACTCTCAGGTAAAGCTTACCGTCATGCTCCCAGCCATCGACTCTGTCGATCACTCCCTTGAGGATGAGCCTGGGATCGCCGAAGCCCTCCGGAGAGCCGTCGGTACCGGAAATAAAATACTGCTCGAACGCCAGAGGTTCGAACTCTGACGAAACCAGTTCAGCATAGACGTTTTCGACGACCTTCAACACCGATTTTTGCAGCCGTGCAAAAATATGCCGAAACCTCGCGGTCAGGTCGGAAAGCGAGCCAAGTCTCGTCGATACATATTCCGAGACGGCGTTTTCGGCGATTGACAGCGCGTCGTCAAGCGAGATATTTTTCGCTCCGCCGCGCTGTGTGATTTCTTTTATGGTTTGTTCCAGCACAAAATGGAGAAATTTGCCGTGCTCGAGCGAGTCATATTTAATCTGCTTGTCAGTCTTCGCGCTTAAGCCATACTCCATAAAAAACTTGAACCGGCACTGAGTATAAGCGTCAATTTTTGACGACGAGACCGCCACCCGTTCGCCGAAGAGCTCCGCAAGCGAACCCGGAGTCAACGGCCCGCGTGAAACATCATTCGCGCGCTCAAACTTTTGCAGCTCAGCCGAACAGTCCGGCTTAGAGGAAAAATACTCGAGTGACGCGGCGGCGTATTCATCCCGCGCGGGAGTGAAGGCCAGACCGGCGAGCTCCAGACACGGTGATTTCGCGCGGATTCTCGCGGATTGAATGGCCGGGTTCTCAATCTTGAGTTTCGGAAAGACTGTAAGCAATCTGCTTATTATCATGGACGGCTGAGCTGCCTCAGATCCCGCCGTCATCGGAAATGACATTATCAGCCGTTGGCCGGGCATGGAAAGGATGGAGTAAATTACCGCCATTTCTCTGGCCATTCGGGCGTCAGGACCGGTAGTCAGTTCGATTCCGTAAAGCGCCATCAGTTCTCTGTCAGAGTCTGTCAGCACTCCTGAGGCAGGCTGAACGCAGGGCAGTGCGCCGTCACAGGCCCCAAGAACGATCACGCAGGAGACCCGGCGGCGACGTGTCCGGTCGGCTTCTCCGGCGATAACTCTGTCAAGCGACACAGGGATTGATCCGACTTTATATTGCGACAGAACCAGCCGCAGAATTTCGGAGAACTCCCGCAGCTGCATTCGTGTTTCACCCAGTACCTGCGCGCATTGCTCCAGTCCCTGCAACAAAATATCCCAAACTTGTTTGTTAAGCTCAACCTGACGAAGGTCGCCAATCGAAATCAAAAACTCCTGCCGCAGCTCGAGCGTCTTTTCAAATTCAAGCCGGGAAATAAACTCCAGAACAGTTGCGACCAGCCGAGACACCGGAGCGGTTTTAGCACCGGTGAGCAAAGACAGAGAACCGCGCACAGAATCCCTGATCCGGTTGATTCTCTCCAACAGTTCAGCGTCCGCCTCCGAAGGTTTGGCCGAAAAGCCGGATGGGCACCATGTCCAAGGTTTGCCGCGAGTCCAGTGCGAACCCTTTATGTTCCACGCCAGCACATATTTTTCGAGCAGGTCACACTCCGCCGTTGTTATTCCCGCAAATCCGGTTTTTAGAAACCTGAACACGTCCTCATACTCAAAATTCGAGCAAACAGCGTCAATTGCCGAAAGTAGAGCGACGACGACCGGAGATCCGGTTATGCACTCGGTCATGTCGGTGAAAAGCGGAACCCCGTACGACTCAAAGATAGACGTAATTATTCGTTCATATGCCTCAAAACCACGAGCTACAACCGCGATATCTCTGTAGCGGTAGCCCTGATTAAGCGTGAGATCGAGAATAATTGAGGCAGCGTGTTCGCATTCTTCGTACCTGCTTGCCGCCGTGAATATAGAAATGGAATTGCAGTCAGCGTTAAGCGGCGGCATCTCGTATTCAAAAATTGAGCGCTCAAGGTAATCGAGAGCGTCGGAGACGGGCGTTTCACTTTTGCGAAAGCTGGTCACATGTATTTCTGACTTTTGGCGGTCAGCAATATACTTCAATTGGCGCAAAGCGTCCGCGGCGAGCTCAAACTGATCGCCGGCGCCGTCACTATCCGGATCATAAGTCAGCGCAATCGTGGTTTTAAGAGATGAAGCAATCACTATGTTTAGTATTTTGTACTCCTGCGGCGTAAAATCGTGAAAGCCGTCGATATAGACTTCTATACCATCAAAAAAGGCTGGAAGGTCTGGGTTTTCGGAAAGACGCGTCAGCCTGTCCCGAGGATCGGATGCCGAAAGACTGGCAATAGAATTATACGTGCCAAGAATTAAGGCGAGATCTTCAATTTTGTCTCGATGAGAGCTTGCAGCCATGTCGCTGGCGGCGCTTTGGAGATCTATATCCGCAATCATGTGGCTTTTCAGCTCGTCGATTGTGCGGATGAGGGCCGAAAGCTGCCCGGGTGCCAATTTCTTTCCGAGAATGCGCAGTCTGTCCGAAATTTGGCCGAGCGCCATTCTCAAAACGAGCAGACGTCCGCCGTCATCCAGGTATCGGCATCCCCTGCCGTTGTCAAGAACTGTGTCGGCAATTCGTTCAAACGTCAAAACCTCGGCGCGCAGACAAATACCCGCGCCCCCGAGCCGGCACAGTTCCCGTTCGGCTTCATGAGAAAACTGTTCGGGTACGATGAGTATGGCGCGGTTACCGCCACTGCAAATTCGCTCATAGACGGCTCGGGTCTTCCCTGTGCCCGCTCTTCCCAACAATAAATCAAGCATAGTGAGTTCACCTAAAATACAAAATTCGGCGCGCTTTTCCGTATCGGCTGAAAGCCTGCTTATAGATTATATCAAATAATTCCACAAAGAGAATAATAATTCTAGCTATTTAATAAAGATTGGTATATAATACGAGATTATTATATTATTAAAGGGGGTAATACACTTGGACGAAATACTCAAACTGCTCGGAAGGGACTGCACGCTTTCGACCGAACAATTGGCAGCGATGCTGAATCTGAAAAGTGAAGAAGTAAAATCGGCAATTGGTAAATTCGAAAATGAAGGCGTTATCCTGGGCTACAAAGCCGTCATTGACTGGGAAAAGGCCAGCGAGACGGTCGTTAACGCGTTGATTGCCGTAAATGTTATCCCCCAGCGCGGAGGTGGCTTTGACCTCGTCGCCGAGAATATTTGCAAATATGACGAAGTTGAGAGCGTTTATCTCATGTCCGGAGGTTATGATCTGACCGTCATGCTGTCCGGGCGAACGATGAGAGAGGTTGCGCTGTTTGTCGTTGAAAAGTTGGCGACAATGGAATCGGTTACCGGTACAGCCACCCACTTTTTGCTAAAGAAATACAAAGAGGGCGGAGTCATGTTCCACCCGCAGGAGAATAATCAAGAACGTATTCTGATGGTTTGAGGTAATTATGGATTATAACAGTATATTGTCCGACAAGGCGAAATCGCTGAAGCCCTCGGGAATCCGCAAGTTCTTCGATTTGCTGGAGGAAATGAAGGACGCGATATCGCTGGGTATCGGGGAGCCGGATTTCGTCACGCCGTGGCACATTCGAAATGCCGGTATTCATTCACTGGAAAAAGGATATACGAAATATACGCCCAACGCGGGTCTTTCCGACCTTCGCAGAGAGATATCCGGTTATATGCGCCGGAGGTTCGATCTTGAATACAGCTTTTCGGATCAGATTCTCGTCACAGTCGGCGGCAGCGAGGCAATAGACCTTTGTCTTCGCGCGGTTATCTGCGAAGGTGACGAGGTTATTATTCCCGAGCCGTGCTTTGTGGCGTACGCTCCGATAGCGACTATGGCGGGAGCCACTCCGGTCATGATCGCTACCACCGCCGAGACCAGATTCAGACTGACGGCGCAGCAGCTTCGCGACGCGATCACTCCCCGGACGAAAATGCTTGTCCTCCCATTCCCTACAAATCCAACCGGCGGAATAATGGAGAAGCACGATCTGGAAGCTATCGCCGATGTGCTCCGGGGCACAAATATTATTGTACTTTCAGACGAAATCTACGCTGAGTTGACATATGGGCAAAAACACGTCTCGATTGCCAATATCAGTGGAATGTATGAACGTACGGTTATCGCCAGCGGCTTTTCCAAGGCGTTTGCCATGACCGGCTGGCGCATGGGTTACGCGTGCGGACCGGCAGAGATTTTGTCGCAGATGACCAAGATACACCAGTTCGCGATTATGTCCGCGCCGACAACTAGCCAGTATTCAGCTATCGAGGCGCTGAAAAATGGCGACAGCGACGTTGCCTACATGGTGGAAGACTATGACAAACGCAGAAGGTACGTGGTTGACAGGTTTAATGCCATGGGACTTTCATGCTTTGAGCCGCAGGGAGCGTTTTACTGCTTCCCGGATATTCGCGCATCAGGACTGCAATCTGAGGAATTCTGCGAAAGACTGCTGGTAGCTGAAAAGGTCGCGGTAATTCCCGGAACCGCATTTGGAGACAGCGGACAGGGATATGCCCGGTGCTGTTATGCCACATCGATGGCAAGTCTCGAAGAGGCTATGAATCGGATTGAGAGATTTCTCAACGGCATGAAGTAGGTGTCTCTCAACTAATGAAAGCTACAATCGAGGCAAGGGCAAAAATCAATATAACGCTTGACATTCTCAGCCGGCGGCCAGACGGTTACCACGAAATGCGTATGATTATGACAGAGGCACCCCTGTGCGACATTATATCTATAGACACGCAAACCGGGGCGCGCGACGTCATAAGCAGCAATCTCTCTTTTTTGCCGTCAGACGGACGAAATGTGGCGCTCGCCGCGGCGCACAGGTTTTTTGAAAGCGCATCAATTCAAAGCGGTGGAATCAGTATCAATATTCACAAACGTATTCCTGTCGCGGCAGGACTCGCAGGAGGCAGCTCAAACGCGGCTGCGGTGCTGAAGGCGCTCAATGAGATGTACGGCAATCCGCTGGATCGCGAGCAGTTGTTCGCAATTGCCGCCGAGATTGGCTCGGACGTTCCGTTTTGTCTTTTGGGAGGAACCGCGATGGCTGAGGGACGCGGAGAACGGCTGAAACCTCTGCCAAGTCTCCCCGATTGCAAAATCGTTCTGTGCAAACCGTCGCTCAGCTTCTCCACCAGAGCGATGTTTGAGAAAATCGATTGTTCAAGGATACGGAACAGACCGGATACTGAGGGAGTACTTAAAGCGCTGGAATCCGGAGACTTGGGAGGCATTGCGAGACGGCTGTACAATGTGTTTGAGAATTTTCTTCCTGAAGGCAAGCGGGACATACTCAGCATAAAAACGATGATGCTGGATGAGGGAGCACTGGGTGCAGTCATGAGCGGCAGCGGTCCGACAGTTTACGGCATTTTTAATAACAGTGATTATGCCAAACGAGCGTATGATAAGCTCCGAGAAAACTATTTAACTGTATTTATGAACTGAAAACTAGTAACGCCGTAATGAGCTCTCAACTCGAGGGCTCATTATTTTTTTAAAGTTTAAGAATCATGAATAAAATTCGAATCTCCTGTCAAAGATTCAATTAATACATATGAATGACAGGTGAAATTATGAAACTAAAGAAAAGGCATACAGGCGGTATAAAAAAGTGGGAAATAAGTTTGGCAGTCGGAGTTTTAATAACAATAATTGTTGCGTTCTATGCAAATCACGAGCAGCAGTGCCTGGCGAGCACTTTGATTCGTCTGCATGTCGTAGCAAATTCAGACAGTGAGCGCGACCAGGAGCTTAAGCTAAAAGTACGCGATAGAATTCTAGTGGAGACAGAATCGGTACTTGATGAAAGTGAAAGCATTGAAGTTGCCGAAAGTAAGCTTAATGAGATATTGCCAAAAATTAAGTCATGCGCTGAGGAAGAGTTGAAAAAAAACTACGCATACTATAATGTCAGCGCTGAAATATGCAACGAATGGTTTCCAAAGCGTGAATATGAAACGTTTAAGCTGCCAGCCGGATATTATAAAGCATTGAAAGTCGATATTGGCAGCGCAGAAGGAAAGAACTGGTGGTGTGTTGTGTTTCCGCCACTTTGTGTAGCAGCGGCTAGTGATAACATCCATAACGCCGCTACCGGCTTTGGAATGACAGATGACCAGGCGGAGTTAATTTCAAACAATGAGATAAATTATGAACTGAGATTTGCTCTGGTTGATTTTATTGGAGACATTCAAGGCATGTTCAGATAAGGCATAAAATCTTACTTTATGGGCAAAATACTTCCGTATTATCGGGAGGAGTTGAATTATGGATAGGGTTGCACTAGTACTAGTAATCATCGGTGCGTTAAATTGGGGCAGCATAGGAATATTTGGCGCGGATCTCGTTGCTCTTGCATTCGGTGGTCAAGGCGCGGCAGTGAGCAGAATCATCTTCACACTTGTCGGTCTTGCAGGAATATGGTGTGTTTCACTTCTGTTCCGTGACCGTCGAAGTGTAGAAGATTAACCATAAAAACCGGGGCTTAGATGCCCCGGTTTTTAGCGCTTGAGAAGAAAAGTGCATTCCACTCAAAAGAATGAAATGCACAAAACTTGTAAAGCTTGAAGAGATTACTTTTTATTAGCGACTTTCAAACGCATCAGCGCACGTTGAAGCGCAACTTGCGCACGCAAATGATCGATTTCGCTCATTTTACTAACCAGGCGCTCTTCAGCACGTTTTTTAGCCTCTTCAGCACGGGCGACTTCGATATCCTCAGGCCATTCAATGGCATCGGCGAGGACAGTTACGCCTTCCATACTAATCAAAGCAAAACCACCAGATATTGCAGCGGTGCGCCAACCAGACTCGGTTTCGAATTTTATCGGAGAAGGCGCGATTGCAAGTACACCCGGTACGTGTCTGGCGAGGACACCAATCTCTCCATCAATTGTCACCGCAGATAAAGCGGTAACTTCACCTTCGAAAAAATGCTTCTCAGGCGTCACTATATCAAGTTTATAAGGTGTAGCCATGCTGAAGCCTTCTTTCTATTACTCTTTCGCCGCGGCGTAGACTTCATCTATTCCGCCCTTCATATAGAAGTGCGATTCGGAGATATCGTCCATCTTTCCATCAACTATTTCCTTAAAGCCGCGAATCGTCTCTTTAATCGGGACGTATGCACCTTTATGGCCAGTAAATGCTTCCGCAACGTGGAACGGCTGAGAAAGGAATCTCTGGATTTTACGTGCACGGTAAACAGTCAGTTTATCTTCGACGGACAAATCGTCCATACCAAGGATGGCGATAATATCCTGAAGCTCGCGATAACGCTGAAGTGTTTCGGTGACGGCTTTAGCAACTTCATAGTGCTCCTGGCCAACGATTTCCGGCGCAAGAATACGTGAAGTGGAGTCAAGCGGGTCAACTGCTGGGTAAATTCCGAGCTCAACTATAGCACGCGAGAGAACGGTTTTTGCGTCAAGGTGAGCAAAGGTTGTTGCGGGAGCGGGGTCGGTCAAGTCGTCCGCAGGAACGTAAATAGCCTGAACGGAAGTAATCGAACCCTTCTGAGTGGACGTGATACGCTCTTGCAGCGCACCGACTTCACCAGCCAGAGTCGGCTGATAACCAACCGCCGAAGGCACACGGCCCAGCAGAGCCGAAACCTCTGAACCTGCCTGGATAAACCTAAATATGTTATCGATGAACAACAAAACGTCCTGACCGCCTTCGTCACGGAAGTACTCCGCAACAGTAAGGCCGGTAAGACCAACGCGCATTCTCGATCCGGGAGGCTCATTCATCTGACCAAACACCAGCGCAGTCTTGTTGTCAACACCGCTGTCGCGCATTTCATGAATGAGGTCGTTTCCTTCACGAGAACGCTCACCGACGCCGGCAAATACAGAAAATCCGCCGTGCTCGGTAGCTATGTTACGTATAAGTTCAAGTATAAGAACGGTTTTACCGACGCCGGCTCCTCCGAAAAGACCGATTTTGCCGCCCTTAGGATATGGAGCAAGCAGGTCAACGACCTTAATACCGGTCTCAAGAATATCAGAAGAGGTTTTTTGATCCTGGAAACGGGGAGAAGGTCTATGGATCGGGTAGTGGACGTCAGCGGTTATTTCGCCACGGCCGTCAATAGGTTGGCCGAGAACGTTTACAACTCTGCTGAGCATAGCGTTGCCGACAGGAATGGTAATAGGACCACCCGTGTCAATGGCAGGCATGCCTCTAGTGAGTCCGTCCGTAGAAGTCATAGCAACGCAGCGAACAGTATTGTTACCAGTGTGTTGCATAACTTCCGCAATAATCTCATTGGATTCAAGTTCAATACGCACTGCATTGTATAGCCTAGGTAACGCTGTCTCGTCAAACTTAACATCGATAACAGGGCCAACAATTTTTACTATCGTGCCAACATTTTTTTCGGCCATTGTATCTCGCTTCCCTTTTAGTGACAATCTAGTCCTTTTTATTCAGGGATACCACCGACGATTTCGGTGATTTCCTGAGTTATTGCAGCCTGACGCGCGCGATTGTGCAGTAGAGTAAGCTTGTCAATCATTTCATCAGCGCTGGTTGTCGCGCCGTCCATAGCAATCATTCGTGCATTTTGCTCACTGGAAAACGCCTCTATAAGTGCACTATAAATTATACCTTTTAGATAGCGAGGAACTAAATGGTCAAAAACCTGCCTCGCACCAGGCTCATAAAGCATTTCGCGAGTTTTGATATTAGCGACAGCATCTGGATCAGTTACAAATTCTTCAGAACTGAGGGGCAGTAGCTTTAGTTCAGTGGGTTGCTGTTTAAGAGCTGAGACGCTCTCACTATAAACAATCCGCACTTCGTCTGTCTGCCCGGAACTGAATAACTCGACAACAATTCCGGCAATGTCACGGGCACGATATAACGTCGGATTTATTACGGGGAACTTGAAATCGTCGTCAACATCGTAGCCCTTGCGCTTTAAGATGCCTCGACCCATTGTTCCGGCTACGAGAAGTCTTGCGTTTGGCTGCTTCTCAATCATCGAACTGACGAGGTTAACAATATTAACATTGTATCCGCCCGCCATGCCTTTGTCGCCGGTGAGAACAATATAAGTCGGCTTGCTGGCAGTGTACGTGTCTTTAATATAACCCGTACCAAGATCATTACTGCTAAGAAGGATCTCGGCCATAGTAGACTTGACCGTTTTAAAATACGGTCTTGTACTTTCAAGCTGCTCTTTAGCTCTCTTTGACTTGGATGCTGCAATAAGATACATTGCACGTGTGATTTTGCGCGTGCTTGTAACATTACTAATACGCTTTTTAATCTGTTGAAGTCCGGCCAAGGTTTCACCTTCCTACTTGCCGATAATTTAGGGTCTCCACTTTTCAGCAAAGGCAGCGACAACGTCTTTCAGCTTTGCTTCGACATCATCCTCAAACTTGCCTTTATCACGGATACTGGCTGGTATTTCAGGATATTTCTCATGCAAATGCTTCAGGAATTCAGAGGTGAATTTCCTGACCTGATTGATAGGCAACGTCATCAGCGATTGGCCGTTAGCAACATATAGCACTATGGCCTGGTCTTCCATCGACAAAGGTGAATTTAACGGTTGCTTCAATGTCTCAACGAGGCGCGCGCCGCGAGTCAGCTTATCTAGCGTGACTTTATCAAGGTCAGAACCAAATTGGGCAAAGACCTCAAGCTCACGGAACTGCGCAAGATCCATACGCAACGAGCCAGCAACTTTTTTCATTGCCTTTGTCTGCGCGGAACCACCGACTCGAGAAACCGAAATACCGACGTTAACGGCAGGTCTGATACCAGCATAGAACAAGTCGCTCTGCAGATATATCTGACCGTCTGTAATTGAAATAACGTTAGTCGGAATATAAGCTGAGAAGTCGCCGGCTTGCGTTTCGATAATCGGAAGAGCAGTTATTGAACCGCCTCCAATTTCGTCAGAAAGCCTTGCAGCTCTTTCAAGCAGTCTGGAATGCAGGTAGAAAACGTCGCCGGGATAAGCTTCACGTCCGGGCGGACGGCGAAGCAACAGAGACATTTCGCGATACGCGACCGCGTGTTTGGAAAGGTCGTCATAAATAACCAGAGCATCGCGATGCTGCTCGTACATAAAGTACTCAGCCATTGCACAGCCGGCATACGGAGCGATGTAGAGAAGACTTGCGGGGTCACTTGCAGATGCAAGAACTATAATGGTATGTTCCATTGCACCGTGACGCTCGAGAGTCTCGACTATTCCCGCGACCGTAGAAGCTTTCTGGCCGATAGCGACATAAACGCAAATAACGCCTGTACCTTTTTGGTTGATTATTGTATCTACCGCAATAGAAGTCTTACCGGTCTGACGGTCACCGATGATAAGCTCACGCTGACCGCGGCCGATAGGAATCATTGAATCGACAGCGACAATACCCGTCTGCAAAGGCACGCTAACGCTCTTACGATTAATAACGCCAGGCGCCAGGAATTCAACAGGGCGCATGCTGTCGCACTTAATCTCGCCTTTGCCGTCAATGGGGCGGCCGAGTGGATCGACTACACGACCAACCATCGCTTCTCCGGTAGGAACAGAAATCATTTTGCCGGTACGGTTAACCTGCGAGCCCTCTTTGATGCCCATGCCGGAGTCAAGAAGAACGCAACCGATGTTGTCTTCTTCAAGGTTTATCGCCATGCCGTAGACATCGTTATCAAAGGCAAGCATTTCGCCGCTCATACAGTCTTTAAGACCATAAATACGCGCAATACCGTCACCAGCAGATATGACATAACCGGTTTCGCCTGTTTTTGTAGAAAACCCATAGTTTTCTATCTGGTCACGAATAATTGAACTAATTTCCTCGGCTTTAATTCCCAAGGGTACCACTTCCTAATCAATGTTAGCTGTTGCGAGTCTGTTTGTAATTGCATTCTTAAGCAGACCGAGTCTCGACGATATTGATCCGTCAAAAATCTTGTCTCCGACTATGACCTTTACACCGCCGATAAGCGAAGTATCGATCTTTGTTTGGATACGGAACTCAGATACTCCCAATTGCTTGGAAAACTTATCACTGATAGCGGAGACCTTATCCTCCTCTAAAGGAACACAGGAAAAGATCTGCATCCGCAGAACACCTTCGCGCTCGTCCCGGAGTTCGACAAACTGCCTGAAAATGCCAGGCAGTAAATCGATACGAAACTTATCAATAAGGAGCTTAAAGAATTTCATCAAGACTTCAGGTACATCGGTAAAAACCTTTTCGATCATTTCGTGCTTGGATTTTGGAACAATCAAAGGGTTGCACAAAAATTCCTTGAGCTGCGCATTACGCGTAAACGCATCGACAGCTCCCTGAAATGCGGTTTCCACCGAAGAAGCGGATTCTTTGTCAGAAGTCAAAGACAGTAGTGCATGCGCGTATCTTTCCTCGACAACCGACATTACGCCGCCCCCTCGTCCTTAAGGAACTTCTCAACGAGTTTGACGTTTGCTTCGTTATCCATGTTGGCTTCAACAACACGAGAGGCCGCAAGTATAGCCAGAGTGGCAATTCTGCCTTCAAGCTCAGCCATCATCTCATTGCGCTCACGTACAATTTCCGCACGCGCATTGGTCAGGATAGCTGCAGCTTCGCGTTTTGCATCCGACACAATCGCATCAAACTCTGCTTGACTGCGTTGACGAGTCTCATCAAGGATGGTCTTACGCTCACTATCTGTTTTAGCTATGAGTTCCTGACACTGCTTTTTGTAAGCTTCGCCGTCAGCGCGCGCCTCTTCGCCTTGCTGTATTGATGCAGCAATCGAATCGGAGCGCTTTTTCATCATAGCGCCAATTCTGCCAAAAAGCAGCTTGCGCAATACAAAGTAAAGCACCAACAGATTTATGAGTGTCCATAAAAAGGTAAAGTCAATGTTAAACATAGATACCGTCCTCTCGAACAGGGATAATGCTTTGAGTTAGTGCGGAGATTAAGCAGGCCACTTTACGAAAAGGACTATCAGGGAAATAACCAGACCATAGATAGCGGTTGATTCCGCAAGAGCCGCACCGAGGATGGTCTGAGCCATTACCTTACCAGAGACCTCAGGCTGCCGGGCAACTGCGTCGTTTGCCTTACCAAAAACGATACCGATGCCAACGCCGGCACCACATCCGGTAAGAACAGCAATACCTGCCGCAATAGCCATTAAACCCATGCTAATTTCCATACTACTCACCTCCTATTCGACAGCTTCCGCGATGTAAACTGATGTCAGGAATACGAACACGCCCGCTTGTAACAGTGCGTCGAACATGTCAAACCATATTCCAACTGCGCCGGGAAGGATCCAGGGGAACGCTCCATAGAGAAGACCTATACAAATCGTCCCGCCGACCATGTTGCCGAAAAGACGAAGTGTAAGCGACAGGGGCCTTACGAGGTAGTCCAATATCTTTACGAAGAAGTTTATTGGAGAAGGCCTGTACCAGCTCTTAAGCCAGCCGACAAATCCCTTTGCTCTGAATTCGGATGCGATTACCAGAACAATGGACATAATCGCTAAACACGCGGTCACGTTAATATTCTTGGTTGGTTGGTGAATGGGCAATTCGAAATGCTGGAGAGCGTGGTTGCCGGTTACCTGCACCCAGAAATCGCCGGACGGGAGAATGTTGAACAGGGCGGCTGCATTGGCAAGCAAAAGGTACAAAAACAGAGTGCCGAGATAAGGAACATAAGATCTGTAATAGTGGCTGCCTATAGTTTCCTTCATATAACTATAAGCGAATCCGACATATGCCTCCAGCCCATTTTGCAAGCCCGTGGGTACCGGTTTAAGGTTTCTTGTGCCTACCGCGGCAATAATTATCAGGACCGCCATTATCATCCAGGATACAATTACAGCGTCTGTGATGAAAGGTACACCACCTATGGATACATAAGTGTGCGATTCTATCAACGACGATGAGGATGAGTGCGCCGCGGCTGCGGCCGCTTCCTGAACTGGGGCTGAGAGTGGAATTGCCATAGATCATACCGCCTTCTACATTAAATTTATATACAAACGGCACCAGATACTTAAAAATAAAATTTATGTATTTCTGAATCTTCCCAAAAGGCCGGCAAAAACTATGACCATAGGGAAAGAGGTCAGCCCAATAGCAATACCAAAAAAAAGTCTGACGTTAAACATCGCAGCAACTGCCATCAGAGCGAATAAAACGACAAATGCCAGAATATACTGAAAAATCACGCGAGCTCTAGAACGTTTGCCTTGGTTTTGATTAACCATGAAAACAAAAGAACCGCGGAAAGCGCATACCTGCAGAAAGCTGAAAAAGCTGCCCGCAATCACGCCGATCGAAATAAACGGATTCCAAGAATCTATAATCAGCGCCGCTATCGCGATTGCGCCCGACAGAACGAGAGACCACAAAAAAAACTTGCGGACGATCATGCTTCTCACCAGCTCTCTGGTTTTCAACTTTTGTTATAATATACCGTACAAGATTAAATGTCACTATACAAAATGCCCAAGTATCGGGCGAGAGACGTAAAAAAATTGTGAAGATTATTAATGAGATGTGAACAACTTTGGGCTCAATTGCACAAAAAGAGATATATATTCCAAAGATATCTTAATATAACCTTGACAAAAAAATGCTTCACTATTTTATTGACAAACCACAATCCTTGTGGTATTTTATTTTAACGGTAAGATTTATTATATTGGAAGGAAATGAGATCATGAGCAACTCAATCTCAGATGTCAAAGTTGTCAACGCTGATCCCAGCGCAATCGGTTTATTCGGCCTCGCAATGGTCACGCTTGTCGCGTCTTCGCAGAAACTCGGAATTACGGAAGGTCTCTCTTATGTCATTCCTTGGGCGTTAATGCTTGGAGCCACGGCTCAGCTCCTCGCCGGAATTATTGACTTTAAGAGGAACAACTGTTTTGGCGCAACTGCTTTTTGCGGATATGCATTCTTTTGGTATGCCGTTGCCTTGTCCTGGCTGATCAACCTTGGTTTCTTCGGCGATGCGCTTAAAGGCGCGGTAGATACCAACCAGCTCGCTTTCGCGTTTGTCGGCTATTTCATCTTTACGTTCTTTATGACCATCGGATCGCTCGAGACCAACAAAGTCCTGCTTATCATCTTCATACTTATCGATTTCCTTTTCATTGGACTTTCGGTTTCTACGTTTATCAAAGAAGGCCCTGCACACGAGTTTTTCCACTATTTCGCAGCAATATCCGAGATGCTTATCGCTATCGTCTCCTTCTATGGATTCGCGGGTAATGTACTCAACACTCATTTTGGCCGCGTGTTCCTGCCGCTTGGCAAGCCTCTGGGCAAACTCAAAAAATCCTGATTACCGTTAATTCTTTTATGCATATTAATCAGCCTGCATACCGATTTGGTGTGCAGGCTGATTTTTTAGAAGTACATGAACAGGTTGCATTTAATCATACCGTTGTAAAGCTTTCTTTTCTTCACGGCGTTGGCGCCGAAGTGCTGTTCAAATTCGGGGTGCGGCGAGAGTATGTATGCCATGCTCTCTTTAATATTGTCAAAGGTCTGGCCAAAGGCGCGGTAAATACGTTCAGATTCCTGCAAGTCGCCCAGTCTCTCGCCATACGGCGGATTTGTGACAATAAGCGAGCCTGTGGGTACTCTCGATGCGGTCGCGTCGTCAGTTCTGAATTTGACCAACTCCCCTACCCCGGCCTTTTGCGCGTTGCTAATCGCGATAGCCACCGCTTTGGGGTCGTTATCACAGCCAGTAATGCTGTAGTCTCCGTCAAAATGCCGCACATCGTTCCGTGCCTTCTGCCACGTGGAACTATCGATCCACGGCCAATGATTGGCGTCAAATTTGCGGTTTGCGCCCGGAGCGATATTTTTAGCGATCATCGCGGCTTCGATGGCAATTGTACCCGAGCCGCAGAACGGGTCTAGGAAGTTCCCCCGCCCGCGATATCTGGACAGGAGCACCATGGCGGCGGCGAGAGTTTCTCGAAGCGGCGCGGCGTTGCCGATGGCTCTGTAGCCGCGTTTATGCAGACCGACTCCTGATGTATCGAGATAGACGCTCACATTGTCCTTCATGATCGTGAATTTAATCTGAAAACGCTGGCCGGTTTCGTCAAACCAGTTGATATTGTATTTGCTTTTCAGCTGCTCGACTACGGCTTTTTTGATAATGGACTGGCAGTCCGGAACGCTGAAAAGCTTCGAATCCAGAGAGTGTCCGGAAACCGGAAAAACTCCGTCTTTGGGGATATAGTCGTGCCAGTCGATCGCGCGCACACCCTCGAACAGCTCGTCGAATGTCAGGGCGCGGAATTGCTTGAGCAGTATAAGCACGCGTTCGGCGCAGCGCAGCCTGATATTTGCCCGCGCGATGTCTTCAATACCGCCGGTGTAAAGAACTCTGCCGTTTTCGACATTTACATTATTGAATCCAAGCCTCTTCAGTTCATCCCCAACGATGGATTCCAGACCAAACAGACATGGAGACGCCAGTTGTAATTCAGCCATTATTGCTCCTTAATTCCTTAAAAAGACCCGCGGTTCAGCCGCGGGTCATAGCTATATAAATTATACTCAGTCTTCTTCGATCATGCCGTATCCGCCGTCGTTACGCTTATATACAACAGCGAAGGCTTCGTTGTCGGACAGGTTTTTGAAAACGAAGAAGTGGTGACCCAGCAGATTCATCTGGAGAATTGCCTCCTCCGGAGACATGGGCTTGATCGAAAAACGTTTCGTGCGGATGAGATCGAATTCGACTTCCTCGTATACCTCCGGCGTGATGCCCTCGACCGCCGGTTCGCGCTCAAATGCGCCCTGGCGAAGACGTTTTTCCAGCCGGGTTTTGTTTTTGTGTATCTGGCGGACGATTGAGTCAATCGCGTTATCGATCGAACTGTACATATCCTGAGTACTCTCATGAGCGCGGAAATTGATACTCTCGTTCTGGACGGTAATCTCGACGTTATGGTTGCCGCGTTCAATACTGAATTTCAAATGCGCGGAAGCGTCCTTTTTGAAGTACTTATCCAGCTTTCCGACTTTCTTCTCAGCATACCTTTTCAATTCATCGGAAACCTCCATTTTTTTCCCGACCATATCGAATGTCATAACGTATGCTCTCCCTTCGTGTTTTTATTTCATTAGCATTAGCTGATTAAACTTTAGTAATACCGCTGTAAACCAATCCGCGCGCCGCGTCTATCGTAACTGTTGATCCGCTTCTTAAAATCGAAGTCGCGTTCTGGGTGTTGCAGATGACCGGGATGTCGAGCAGAAGTCCGACTGTCGCCGCGTGGGAAGAAGCCCCGCCGATATCGGTGATGATGCCGCTGGTCTTCTTCAGTATACGCATAAGCTCATTGGTTGTCTCAGGAATGACGAGAATATCGCCCTCATTAAAGTTGCTCAGCGCGTCTTCTTCGTTTTTGCACACGCAAACCTGGCCTACAGCCGAATTGCGTGTGACACCTATTCCGCGGACGAGAACATGACCGACCGTATGCACTTTGATTAGGTTAGTGGTTCCGGATACGCCAAGAGGTACGCCGGCGGTAAGGACAACCATGTCGCCGAGAGAAATCAGGCCGGTGCTCAGCGATTGCTCAATCGCGTGGTCAAACAAGTCGTCGGTGCCCGCCATGTCCTCAGTGAGCACCGGACAGACGCCCCATGAGAGGGAAAGCTGACGGAATACCCGCTGATCGGTGGTACAGCCGATTATCGGCGTTTCGGGGCGGTATTTGGAAATATATCTTGCCGTTGTTCCTGATTTAGTCACTGTTACAATGGCTTTCGCGCCCAAACTGTGCGCTGTGGAGCAGGTGGCGTAGCTGATGGCGTCGGTGACGTTTGCCAGTCCGCCGAACTCCACCTGGGAAAAGCGCTTTTTATAGTGGATGGCGGACTCGGTGCTCTCGGCGATACGGCGCATCGCGGCAAGCGCCTCGACGGGATATTTTCCGATAGAGGTTTCACCGGAGAGCATGATGGCGCTGGTTCCGTCGTATATAGCGTTGGCGACGTCGGAAATCTCAGCACGGGTGGGCCTTGGATTATTGGTCATAGACTCGAGCATCTGAGTTGCGGTAATGCTCTTTTTGCCCTCCGAAACAGTGCGTTTTATAATCATCTTCTGTATGCGCGGCAGTTCCTCGTAGTTGATCTCGACACCCATATCTCCGCGGGCGATCATGATTCCGTCGCTGACTTTAATGATTTCGTCGATGTTTTCGACGCCTTCGGAGTTCTCAATCTTGGAAATGATGTGTATGCCGTGGCCGCCGGCTTCTTCAACGATGCGGAGCACGTCAAAAACATCGTCGGCGCACCGGACAAAAGACGCCGCAATATAGTCGAAACCGTTTTCGACTCCATACCTGATGTCCGCAATATCACGGTCGCTAAGGTACCTGAGACCCAATTTGACGCCGGGAACGTTGAGGCTCTTGTTATTGGATATCGGCCCGCCGACCAGTACGCGGCAGGAAATCGCCGTCTCGGAAACTGAAACTACCTCGAGCTCAAGCAAACCGTCATCAAGCAGAATCCGGTTGCCCGCGCCCACTTTCTGCGGCAGTGTCGGGCAGTTAATGTATGCCTCGTGGGCGGTACCTTCGCATTCCACGGTACTCAGCGTAAAGATATCGTTTTTCGCCAGCAGCGCTTTTCCGTCAATAAATTTGCCAAACCTGATTTCCGGGCCTTTTGTATCGAGCAGGAGCGCGACCGGTTTGCCAAGTTTTTCACGCATATTCTTGACCATTTCGACCCGCTTGCCGTGCTCTTCGTGAGATCCGTGAGAAAAATTTAGCCGGGCGACATTCATGCCACCGGCAATAAGAGCTTCGAGCACTTCGGGCACGTCGGTCGCCGGGCCAAGGGTGCATACAATTTTAGTTTTGCGCATAAAACCACTCCAAATGATGATCAATATCCAAACAATTCTGAGCCTCGGCTGAGTCCTTGCTATGCATATATTCTACCCTAACCGAAGCAATTTTGCAAACAGTTTCGAAAAAACTTTACCATTCGTTTATTTTTTCGACTGCTTTTTTATATAAATCATATCCATACAGAGCATTAATAATGTCAACCAGCGCGTTTGCGTTTAGTCTGGATGGAAGGCTGAGCTCTTTCAGCAATGCCGAGCGCTTCTGGTTGCTGTTTTCACCGCCGGATAGACCGTCGGCGAACAGATCAGTTTTGGTAACCTGACGTTCAGTTTTTGCGGGCATAGCATCGCGGTTTTCAATTGTCGCACCGGCGTCAAGCAGGGCTTTTATGATGACTTCGCTGTCCATACCCTCGACGCCAATAAGACCGTCTGCGGAGTATTGGCGCTTGCGGCGTTCTTTGCCCGCTATCTCGGGGATGTACGCCTGTTTGACGCGGCCGCCGGGCAATCTGCCTTTCAGGTGGTTACGGATTAAGAAACCCGCGCCGTCGCTGTCGGTGAGCAGAATGAGCCCCCTGGTTTCGGCCAGCCTGCGCAGAAGATCCAGCTTTTCATCGTTGGAAAAAATCCGAAAGCCCGACGTTTCAATGACGATAGCGTCAACTGCCCCACACAAAACGGCTTTGTCATAGCGCCCCTCGACGACGATTGCCTCACGCACTTTTGGTTTCATCACACAACTCCGCAAGCAGGATTTCAAGTTCGCGCTGACTGTCTGAGCCGGTCGATTTAAGCGCGAGATCACACCGCGCGCAGAGAATGACGGAGTTTCTGCACCATTCAAGTGTCAGCCGCCTCGCGGTTTTTATTAGCCTCGCCGCGGGATAGGAAGAACGCAGAGCCCATAAATCCATGATCAGCCGTTCGTCTCTCCCCTCTTCATAGGCCAGACGCGCGGAATAGACCTGCCGAAGCTGCCTGCATATGGCGGCGAGAATCGAGGTGGGCTGTTCGCGCATTTCCAGAAGGTCGCGCAGAATGGCGGTCGCTTTGCCGGGCTTGCGTTCAGAAACGGCGTCGGTGAGATCGAAAATGACGGCATCGATAACCGGAATAACCACCAGATCAATAGTTTCGCGGGTGATCTCGGAATGCTTGGAGACGGCCGCAAGCTTGTCGATCTCTGAGGACAGTCTGGTCATCAGATGCCCGCATTTGAAGAGCAGATAGTCGGAGGTATCGTGGCTGATGCTGCGCCCGTATTCCGCAAAGCGCCGGGATATCCAAGGGCGCAGCTCGGTAGCATCCTGAGCGGCGAACTCGACAATTTCTGCGGCAGCGGTCAGCCTTTTGTATGCCGCAGTCCGGGCGTCAGGTTTATATTCAATCGTGCAGTAGACGAAAACCAGACAGCAGTGATCCTGAGGCTCGCCAAGTATACGTTCGACAGCGGGTTGATACGCGGCGGGCGGCTTCGATACGTCAAAATCCGTGATGACAACCATTTTTCGATCCGACATTGCGGGCAGCGTCTCAACGGCGTCAATCAGCTTGTCGGGAGTGAGCTCCGAAACATCGTAGCTGATATAATTGAACGCCTCGAAGCCCGGAGCAATCAGAGCCTGTTTCATTTTCGACAGGTAATGCCTGCGCAGATAGTCCTCCTCGCCGTGGAGAACGTATATCTGGCGCAGTGCTGACGACGCGATGTCGCTTTTAAGTTTTTTGAGCGACGTATCAGTCTTAACTGTTTTCTTCAACATTAACCTCCATATCGGAGCTCATCGGGAAACCCTGACGGCCATTCTCGCGGCGTCAACTACAATGGTTCCCTGCAAATCCGTTCTGTAAACCCTGACGTTCTGTTCGGCGAGGCGCTCTAAAGTCTCGGGCGACGGGTGGCCATAGATGTTTTTGCCGACCGAAATGGCTGCGATTTCCGGCTTCAGCTTCAGGAGAAACCGGTCGTCAGTCGAATAATTTGATCCGTGATGTCCGGCGATTAGCATTTCGACGTCGGGGAACTCAATCCGCTTCATCAGCGAGAGCTCGGCGCGGTAATTGATATCGCCGGTGCAGACCATTTCAAAGTCGCCTGATCTGCACATGACCGCCACGCCTTTTTCGTTTTCATACGTTTTCTCGGTGGCTCCGATTGGCGCGAATAATTCGATTAACGATCCGTCGCTGAATCTAATAGTCTTGTCTGTCTCGACTCTAAGGATATTCGAGTTTTCAGCCAGGGCAAGAGACTCGACTCTTTCCGACAGGTCGCCGTCGTCGGATAGCGCGGGCAGAGCGACGTTGCGTACCTCGGTCAGCGCCATGAGTTCCGCAACGCCGTTTGCGTGGTCGGTATGATAGTGCGTCAGAATGAGCCAGTCTATTTTCGTGCGGCCAATACTGTGAAGGTAGTTGGACGCGATTACCCCGGCGCCGGCAGACTTATTGCCGCCGCAGTCGATTACAACGGTGTACGAGCCGGAAGTGACAACAGCGCAGGCACCCTGGCCGACGTCGAGAACCGCGACAAGCAGTCCGGCGGTTTTGGCGTGAACGGTGGGCAGAATAAGCGCGACGCAAAGCGAAACGGCAACAAGGCACAGCGGCAGTATGGGCCTGCTGATTTTCAGTTTTTGTTTCGGAGGCGAGACCTTATTTTTTCTCAGTAAATAAACTCCAATATATAGCAGAGCCATCAGGTAAATATAAAAAACCCAGGCAACAGTGTAGAAATTAGCGGTTTTCAGGCTGGCAAAGGGCGTGAGCGCGAGAATTTTGACAATCCAGACGAAATATTCGCAGACAGGCTGGACAACGAAAGCCGCAATCTGTCCCAGCGGGAAATATATGCAGGACAAGGCAAAAGCAATCAGCCCGCCAAGGAAGGAAAAAGACACGGCCCAGAGCGCGAGCACATTAGCCAGCGGAGCCGCAATCGAGACGTTTCCGAAATAAAACGCGACGATCGGCAGCGTAAAAACGGTCGCCGACAAAGTGGTGGCAATCGACGATGTGACCGTGATTTTCAGCTTATGGGCGATGTTAAACTTGCGGGACTTTGAGCTTGCGGTGTTATTTAGTTGTTCGCCGCTCGAAAGTAGTTTATTCAGCCGGGTGGTGATCGGTACGCAAAACAGCCTGATACCGCCGACTGCCGCAAACGACAGCTGGAGCCCGATATCCCCCGCGGCGTAAGGATTCAGGGCGAGCATCGCCATAAGCGTCGCACCCAAAGTAGTAAGCGGGTCGGTTTCGAGGTGACGCAGCGACGCAAGAAGAATAACTGTTTGCATTATTCCCGCCCGGACTGCCGGCGGGGCGCAGCCGGAGACGAGAACAAAAGCCGCGATTACCACAATGGTAAGATAAACGCTTAAGTATCTGCGTCTGCCTGTAATCGACATGACCAGCCCTGTCAAAAATATGACGTGCATGCCGGAAACGGACACAACATGCGACAATCCGGTGTCGGCTAAGCTAACATTAAGCACCTTATCGATTTTATCTCGGTTTCCGGTGAGCAGTGCGGGCATAACTTTCTGCGTATCACCGGCGAAAAGCGCCGTAACCCGCGCGTTGACAAAATTTGAAAAGTACTGCGGCCAGTTAAACGCCGTAATGCCGCCGGTCGCGTATATATTCACCGGCGAGCGCGGAATCAGGGTGATATGTATTCCTTTAGTCCGGTTGTAGGACATTTTATCGTCGGACAAAGTCGGCAGCGGCGCGTCAATCTTGCCGTAAAATGAGAGCGTGTCACCGGGGACGACTTTGCCTGCGCCGGGCTTCAGATATAATGTCGCCTTGTGGCTTTTGCCGTCCGACAGCTTTGCTGAGACGTCGCAATATTTATAGGTGTCCGACGCGTCGGCGAAAGAAAGGGCGTTTGCGTAGATGATTTGATACCCGCCGTTATCGGCCGATTCAGGATAGACGAAGAACTGATTATAAGCCAGCCGCCAACTGAATCCGACTGTCAGCGAGAACAAAACAACAAACGTGTATTTCGCCCACCTTTTTTTCCAAAGCAAAAAGGCGGCAAGAGCCAAAATCAGGCTGCCCGCCGCCGCGTAAATCAAAAATCCGGGTTCTACAACGTAATGCGCCAGAAAGAGCGCCGCGGAAAAACTGTATGCAATTGTGGCGAGCGGCCGAACCATTATCCGGGAGGCCAGGCGAGCTCACGGCCCGCGAGCAAATGGAAATGCAGATGGTCGACAGTTTGACCGGCGTGACTGCCGCAATTTGTGACTATCCTGAAGCCGGAAGACAGATCGAGCTTTTTCGCAAGGTCGGAAATAACCGCGAACATATGGCCAAGCAAGACTCTGTGTTCGTCGCCAAGTTCAGCGGCAGACGCAATATGCTCTTTGGGAATGATGAGGAGGTGCACGGGCGCAATGGGATTAATATCCTTAAAAACAAGAGTCAGGTCATCCTCATGAACTTTGCTGCACGGGATTTCTCCGGAAATAATCTTGCAGAAAATGCAGTCCATATTTCACCTCTGTTATTTCATATTTTCAACGACAAAATCATCAACCTGCGCAAGCGCGTCGTCAATTTTCAAAATATCTTTGCCGCCGCCCATCGCGCTGTCCGGCTTGCCTCCGCCCTTGCCTCCCGCCGAGGCGCAGACTCTCGATATAAGCTTGCCTGCCGATATACCAGCCTCGACCGCTTTTTTGCCGCAGACCGACAGGAACGTAATCTTGTCGTCTACAACAGTCGAAAGCACGGCAACGATGCTATCCTCTTTGTCGCGCAGCCAATCTCCAATTTTGCGGAGAGAATCGGCGTCGATCCCGTCCTTGCGGGCGGTGATCACCTTTAGACTGCCGATCTCTCTGGCCGAGAACAGGATGTTTTTTGCGTCCTCTTTGAAAAGGTCGAGTTTCAGCCGGTCAATATCGCGGCGGAGGGCGCGCATCTCGTTAAGATCCTGCTCGATGCGGTGGTACATATCTTGCGGTGTGACATGCAGCACCTGCGAGACTTGGCTGATAAGGTCCATCCGCTCTTTAATCATTGATATAAGCTGCTTGCCGACAAAGGCGTCGATACGTCTGACTCCGGCCGCGACCGAAGCCTCCGATCTAATGAGAAACATGCTGATTTTCGCGGTGTTCTCGACGTGTGTGCCGCCGCAGAGCTCAGTGGAGAACCCGCCCATTTGAACCACGCGGACAACGTCGCCGTATTTTTCGGAAAAAAGCGCGACAGCGCCCATCTCTTTGGCGCGGGCAATAGGCATTTCGGACACTTCGACCGGCAACCCTTCGAGGATACTTTCGTTGACCATATCCGCAACTTTGGAAAGCTCATCTGATGTCAGAGAGGAAAAATGGGTAAAGTCAAAGCGGAGCATATCGGGCTCAACCAGCGAGCCAGCCTGCTCGACATGGTCGCCCAACACTTTTTTCAGTGCTTTATGCAAAAGGTGGGTCGCACTGTGCGCGCGCATGATCGCCCGGCGGCGTTCCTGATCTACGTTGGCGTCAACCATGTCGCCGACGGAAAGGACGCCCGCCTGCACAATAGCCTTATGCAGGCTGCGGCCGCCAGATTTCTTTACGTCATTAACAATGACATGCGTTTTATCGGAAACCAGCGTTCCGGCATCCCCCACCTGGCCGCCGCTCTCGGCGTAAAACGGAGTGCGGTCAAGCAGAATCGTGACTTCAGCGCCCTGTCCGGCTTGATCCTGCAGCTCGCCCTCGGCGATTATTGCCAGAACCTTTGCTTTGGCTGACAGTTCGCTGTAACCCAGAAATTCGGTGTCAGCCTTGGATATTTCAGAGAAGTCGATGCCTGTCCATCCGAGGTCGCCCGCCTCGGTTCGGGCAGCGCGGGCACGCTGACGTTGTTCGTTCATCAGATCGTCAAACGCGGCTTTATCAAGCTCGAGACCTTGCTCCTCAAGAATTTCGAGTGTGAGGTCAACCGGAAAGCCAAAAGTGTCGTAAAGCTTAAAAGCTTCACAGCCTGAAAGCTGTTTTCCGCCGGCAGAACGAAGGTCGTCAATACATGTTTTGAGTATTCCGAGGCCGGAATCTATGGTTTGCCCAAAGCGTTCTTCTTCGATTTTCAGCACCCGGCGGATATAGTCTGCCTTACTGACGAGTTCCGGGTATGCGCCGCCGCTTTCGTTAATAACTGTGTTGCAGACCTCAAACAAAAACGGTTCGGTGATGCCGAGCAGCCTGCCGTGGCGCGCCGCCCGCCTCAGCAAGCGGCGAAGGATGTATCCCCTGCCCTCGTTTGAGGGGAGAATTCCGTCGCAGGTCATCATGACCGTGGAGCGGATGTGGTCGGTAATCACGCGAAGGGAGACATCCGATTTCTCTGAGTCGCCGTAGGATATTCCCGCGATTTTGGCAACGTGGTTTATGATGTTGCGAATGGTGTCGACCTCGAAGAGGTTATCCACTCCCTGCATTATGCACGCCAGCCGTTCGAGGCCCATGCCTGTGTCAATGTTCTTGCGCTCAAGTGGAGCGTAGTTGCCGGCGCCGTCGCTGTTAAACTGGGTGAAAACCAGGTTCCAAAATTCGACGTACCGGTCGCAGTCACAGCCGACGGCGCAGTCCGGGCTGCCGCAGCAATACTGCTCACCGCGGTCAAAGTAGATCTCAGAGCAAGGGCCACAGGGCCCGGAGCCGATCTCCCAAAAGTTGTCGGCCTTGCCCAGACGCTTCATGTGGGAGGGGTCTACCCCGATTTCCTTTGTCCAGATGTCGTAAGCCTCATCGTCGTCCAGATAGACCGAGACATACAGCCGCTCGACAGGGATATCCAGCTCCTCGCGGCAGAACTGCCAAGCCCATTGGATGGCTTCACGCTTGAAGTAATCCCCGAACGAGAAGTTGCCCAGCATCTCAAAGAAAGTGCCGTGGCGGGATGTTTTGCCGACCCGCTCGATATCGGGAGTTCTGATACACTTCTGGCAGGAGGTCGCGCGCGGAGACGGCGGGGTCGCTTCGCCGGAAAAATACGGCTTCAGCGGAGCCATTCCGGAGTTGATAACAAGCAGGGATTTGTCGCTCTGAGGCACAAGCGGAGCGCTTGAGAGTCTCTGGTGACCCTGTTTCTCAAAGAAGGATAAGAATCTTTCACGAAGTTCATTGAGTCCTATATTTTCCATAAATACCCCTAAAATGATCGAGTGTGGTTTTCGCGAGGAGTTTATCCGGCGTTTTTCTGCTCAGCCAGGAATGCCTGGTGCTCTTTGAAGGTCTTTGAAAATTTGTGAGTGCCTTCTGAATCGAGCGCGTAGTAGTAATAGCCGGTTTTTTCGGGATAGAGCGCCGCGGTAAGGGACTCGATTCCTGGAGAGGCGATCGGTCCGGGCGGCAGGCCGTCGTGCAGATAGGTGTTGTAGGGATTATCGATTTCCGTGTCTTCAATCGAAAGCTTAGCTTTTCTCTGCGGGAGAATATACTGAATCGTAGCGTCGATTTGCAACCTTTTCAAAGTCTTGCTGTTAAGCCTGTTATAAATTACAGAAGCAATAGTCGGACGCTCCTTGTTGTTGGCGGCTTCCTTTTCGATCAGTGACGCGATGGTGACGGCGTCATTTATAGAAACCCCGAGCTCAGCCGCACGCTCGCGAAGCTGCGCGGTCAGTTTGCGGTCGAAGTTATTTAGCAGCTTCTTAACCGCCGTAACTGGCTGGTCATTGATATAGAACTCGTAAGTGTCCGGGAAAAGGTACCCTTCGAGCCGATATTTGCCTTTGGGCAGAATCTTGATATATTCGTAAGTGAAATCATAGTTCGCGGCAACTTCTTCGAGCTCACTCCGCTTGCACACGCCTTTTTCCTCAAGCAGAGCGAAGATCGATTTCATTTCATATCCTTCGGGTATGGTCACGGAGACTATCGACCGGTACTTTGAAGTGTCGCTCATAGCCGCGACAATCGCGTGATAATCCATGTCGGCGTTGATCTCGTAATGGCCGGGGTCAATTTTTTCCTGCGAATCAGTAAAGCTGCAATATAATTCAAACAGGAATGGGTACTGAATTATCTTTTCCTTGGCGAGCTTATCTGCAATCACCTGGACTGTGTCCGATTCCGTTACCTCGATTGACGCCGTGATATCATCCTTCATTAGTGATAGGACGTCGTTTGCGGATACCCAGATAAGCGTCGCCAGCAATGTAGACACACCGGCAATCAGGATTACATATAGAGCAATTGGGAGGAATCCCATTCTGCCGGAACGCTTTTTCTCTTCAACGGGTTCATCCGCGTCATCCTCCTGCTCGACAGGCATAGGCGGCAGAATCCGGGGTCTGGTCGCCGAAAGGCTTCTGGTATCGGAGAGTTCATTACTGATGACGCGCGTATTATCAATATCCTGCTGAGCGTTCGGCTGCAAGCTGTCCGGTGACATGGCAGTCGGAGGCAGCTGCCTCGGTTGCTGACGGTTTGGATCAGCCATTCCGGACATTATTTGCTCTCTTGAGTAACGCTCAGGCGGTTCGTATTTTCGAGGTGGCGGAGTTGGAGTCGCAGCGCCCGGCTGTGGAGGCCGTTGCTGTGGGGCGGCCTGCTGGCCCTGAAGGCGTGAAGGAGGACCGCCTTGTGGCCGCGGCGGCGCGCTCACGGGGGTTGCGCCAGAGCCGACACCGGGAGGTACCTGCCGCCGGGGACTAACGGGGGGCGGAGTCGGCGTAGCCGCGGTGCCGGTGGGCGGAACGCGCGATTGTCGCGGAGCTGGCGCGGATGCCGCCGGACCTGTTGGTTGCCGTTGCTGTCCGGAAGCCAGTGAAGGCCGCTGGCGCAGGTCAGGATTGCCCAGTGAACTGGCTGGTGCGCCTGAAGCAAGCCTGCTCGGAGACGGCGGTTTGGGCTGTGAGGGCGGTATGGCGGCGCGCGTCGGTTCGGACGGGGTCGTAACACCTTTGGCAGAGGTTTGCCTCGGCGGCTGGCTGGCTAGCGGCTGAGTGGCGGGCGGTTTTGCATCGCCGGCGGTGCCCGGTTCTTTCTTCACTACGTTAGATGGAAGCGAGGCCGGCCGGTTTATCGTGAAAAGCTGTTGATCAAGCGACTTTCCGGCTGAGTTCCCGGCGTCAGGCGGACGTTTTTGCCTCTCGGGCGTGCTTGGCAGAGGGCCGGTGCTGCGGGGTGAATTGCCCGGACGCCCGGCTTGTGAAGCAGGACGATTTCCGCCAGCGGACATGCCGGGGCGGCTAAGCGGGTTTGTCGTATTCTGACCGCCGGATGGCGGCTGAGCCTGATTTCGCTGGGGAGTATTTTGTGGATCTTCTCTGCCGCCTCGCGGCGGCTGATTGTTATCTGCCATTTATTAGTACCTCAAAGGTATGCGGAATTTTTTATAAAATTGCCGGAGTCATGGAATCATCCGGGTTGCCATTTTTCTGCGGTATACCTGTACCTCGGTCACAACAATATCGACCGGCAGGTCATGCGGCAAAACGGGCAGGGTGTCTCTGAGCAGAGCAAATCTGCAAAGGCCGATGGTCGGATTAGGAAAACTCTGCAAATACCTGTCATAAAAGCCCGCTCCCCTGCCCAGTCGGTCTCCATTCATGGTAAAGCAGACGCCGGGCACGATTGCTACAGTATTTTTTGTGCGCGTGACAGGTGTAACGGTGATTTCAGGAACAGGTATTCCGAAGGCATCTTTTTTAGATAAGTCAGACAGCGCGCGGATCTCAAAAAAGTCCATTTGCCCGCGACCGGAGGAGACTGGCACAGCGACGCGCTTTTGTTCGCCGAGCGCGTGCTTCATTAATTCATATGTATCCGGTTCTTTGTCAATTGATACATACGTTAGGATCAAGTCACTGGCTAAATACTCCGGAGTTTGCAGCAATGTCGAGGTTATGAGCATATTGCTGTCAGCCACGTAGCTGTTAGAGAGTGAAAATTCGAGCGCTCTTATACGTTTCCTGAGGCGAGCTTTGCGATCAGGTAAGCGGCCGGTTGTTTCCTTCATAATAAATACTATGCCGAACGTGTTCGGCAGCCTCCCAGCCGCGTAACATGCTGACCAGCTTGAGGGCAAAATCAATAGCTGATCCAGCTGCTTGGGCGGTAATTATATTCCTGTCGTGCGTTACGCATTCATCGCGCTGTATCCTCGCACCGGCATTTTCGAGCACGTTCTCAACTCCCGGATAACAGACAGCGCGTTTATTGCGCAGACCATCCAGCTTTGCAAGTATGGTTGGCGCGGCGCAGATCGCTCCGATGAGTTTCCCCGCCTCGAGCGCGGATTTGATGAGCTGCATAGCGGGGGAGCAGTCTAAAATAGAGTCGACGCCGCCCCCGCCTCCAGGCAAAACGATCATCTCGGCGTCTTCAAGTTTAATCTCGTCAATAAGTGTGTCGGCTTCCAAGACGATACCATGGCCGCCCTGAACGGATTTTCCGGAGAGCCCGACTGTACGGCATTCAATATTAGCGCGTCTCAGAACGTCAATCGGCGCGACGGCTTCGATTTCCTCGAAACCCTCGCCAAGCAAAATGTAAACCATAAAAACTCCTTCCGTGATCCGGCGCCGAGCCTGAAGCGTCACCGAATCGGCGTAGCGGCGTATTTCATTTCAAGGCAAACAGGATTATACGAGCTCTTTGCCTTCCTGAGTCCTTCAATACCCATGTCATCTTCGCGGTTAATATATGTGTATTTGCCAAGCTGATGCTCCGCAAACGCCTGGTTTATCATCTGATATGACCCAACAATATCGTAATCGGCTTTTTCCAGGGAGACATCAAAAGTATCGCAGCACAGCTCGGAACCGGCGGTAAAGGCGATGACATTGCCGTCGACCCGGAGCAGGCCGCCTTTCGCGTCCAGAGTTTCAAAGTTATTTAACATAAAACGGATTGCGGATGCCTCTTCCATGAGGCTGACGCTGGAGCAGCATTTGTTTTTGCGGCACCATTTCTTTTCGAACTCAAAAATATCGCACATGTTTGCGGCGGAAATGTCCTCGTATTGGTAGCGGCCGCGATATTCGCTCTTAAAACGCGTTATGAAATTCCGTTTCGAGTGGTATTTCTTTCCGCTGAGGTTAATAAGATCGGAGGCGCAATGGATATAGTCCGCAAGGTCGCGGCAGGGTGTAATTTCGAACTTGCCTGGCGCCGCAGACGACAGCCTTTCCGCCATTCCCCTCGACATCAGGTGGATTTTATACGGTTGACCGACGGATTTTGCGTCCGCCTCAATCAGGCGGATAGCCGAAGCAAGGTCTCCGTCGCCCAGGGGCAGCATATAGCAGATCATGCTGTGAATGAGCTCGCGGATAAACAGAAAGTCCCGGTATTCACAAAGCGACGTCTTATACCGATTTTGCCAGACAAACAAATTCGCGAAAGCGAGGTCGCAGATTCTGCTGCCGTTTCGGCGCGTATATTTGTTGACCAGTTGCTTATCTGATAATTCAATCGGATTGAATTTTAGCATATATTCACCAAGATTGCAATATTCCGGCACATTTTTCGCGCATTTGGTCGGCTTTGCCGCAAGTCATCGAACCTTCCGGGCAGGTTCCGGTGACGCATCCGGGGCCGGCGCCGACAAACAGCGCGGGTGCGGCGATATGAACAAGCCTGAGCATTTCAAACGCCAGATCGTGGATTTCCCACTGGGCGCGGTTGCAGCACCTGAGAGCGAAGAAGTTGTGCAGGGCGCGGGCGTTCATAGTGGTGACAATCGATGTCGCGCAGGAACCGGGAAGCACATACCGAGCGTCCTCAATTTCAACGGTCTCGGCAAGTTTTTTATAGTCCTCGGCAATCCTAGCCATCAGGTTCTCGTATATTTTAGACGCCGCTTCGTTTTCCGCGATTTTCGGAGGGACTATGTAAGCGAAGTCGTGTTCACCCACATACCGCTGCGATTTAACGCTGAAAGAAGCGATCCTGTGCCGCGTGATCTGGGCCAGCAGCGTTCGGGATACGCCTTCCACTCCAAATGTGAAGCTGGCGTGTTCGAACGGGCTGTAATGGCCGAGTTTACCGAGTTTTTTGATAAGACCAAGAACGCCGGCGTCATCAAGTGATTCGTAGAGCGAGGCGGCTCCGATGTCGCTGTAGCAGTTTCGGGCCGCCGCGGCGACAACGCGCTCCGGGTCGGGAGTATGTGAAATAAGCGTTACCTTCATAACTTAGCTCCGTGTTTTCGCGGCTGTGCCAGCCGTCGGATTTCCGGGTGTGGGGGGCTTTGCCCGCGGACGGTTACTTGCCGGTTATTCGCGCCGCGATTGCCGAGAGCAGAAATCTTGGAAGCCGCATGGCCCTCCCGATGCGTCTCGGGTCGTTGAGAATGCGGTACATCCATTCCAGATTGAGTTTGCGCCATTTTTCCGGAGCGCGCTGAACGGTACCGGCGAATACGTCCAGAGATCCGCCGAGGCCCACCAGCAAACTTGCGTTGACCTGTGACAGGTTTTGCCGCATCCAGAGCTCCTGGCGGGGTACGCCGAGACAAACGAAAACAACGTCCGCGCCGCCCGAGCTGTTGATAGCGCTTATCATTTCAGCATCGGAAACGTAACCGTTGCATATGCCTGAAACAACCAGCCCCGGATTGGCGGACAGCAGATTCTTCGCCGCGATCTCGGCTACTCCGGGTTTAGCGCCGAGAAGAAAAAGCTTCATACGGCGCTCGGCCATCTTGCGAAGCAGGATGCAGGCAAAGTCGATTCCGGCAGCGCGGCAGGCGATCGGACGGCCGAGGATTCGCGAAGCGTAAACCACGCCGATTCCGTCGGCGAGAGCTATATCGGCGTTGGACAGGGCGTCGCGGAGCGCCGTGTCACGGCCGGCCATGTGGATTATTTCAGAGTTGGGCGTTACGACATAATGCTTGATGCCGTCTCCAATCATGGAAGCGGCAAGCTCCGCAGCGTCAAGTTCATTCAGGTTGTCCACCTGAACACCAAGTATGTCCTGACGTTGTCTCGATTTCATACTATCACGTTCCATAAAGAATATTATACCACAATCTGACGGCCGCATCAATAAATAATATCGGACATTTGCGGTTATTACGCGCTCCCGGCGTCTTCCGGTTTCAGAAACTCCGACGCGGATTTTGCCATGAGCCGTTTGTGATCCCCGCCGTCGAAGGCGATTTCCAGCAGCGCGTCGCCGCCCATCGGAGTTGACGACGTGACCACGCCGGGACCGAATGAGGCGTGAACCACCCGCTCGCCCTTTTTGTAGATTTTAACAGCGGCCCCAGGTTTGGAGGTAAACGCCGGACCACGTGCAACGGCGGATTGCTTTCGAGCCGTCGCCTGCCTGGGCGCCGCTCTTTTGGTGAGATCCTGCACGTATTCGGCGGGTATTTCACTCACGAACCTTGAAACCTGGTTGGCCGTTGTGTGGCCGAACAACATTCTTACGTTAGCGCTGGTCATATAGAGATTGGTTTTGGCTCGAGTGATCGCGACATAACAGAGGCGCCGCTCCTCCTCCAGCTCGGCGGGATCATAAGCCATGCTGCTCGGGAAAATGCCCTCCTCATTGCCGGCGATAAAAACGACCGGAAACTCAAGTCCTTTCGCCGAGTGGATGGTCATCATAATAACGCAGTCCGCGTTTTCGTCGTATTGCTGGATATCAGTAAACAGGGCAACTTCGTCAAGGAAAGCGCCCAGCTTCTCGTTGCCGGAAAGACCCGCGTAATCCGGGTTGCTCTCGAAGCGGATGATGCTGGACTTGAGTTCCCGGACGTTTTCCAACCGGACTTTCGATTCGTGGTCGTTTTTCGCCTCGAGAGATAAGACATATCCGGATTTGTCCATTAGTTGATCGTAAAGCTCGGCGAGTGGAAGAGTCTCGAGAGCGCTCATCAGTCCGTGCATCATCGAGACAAACGCCGAAATCTGCCTCGACGCCCGGCTGAGCTCGGGATACATATCTACGCGGTCAAGCACGTCGAACATCGAGCAGCGCGCGTCCGCCGCGAGACCCGCGACCGCTTCCAGGGTTTTGTCGCCGATGCCTCTTGTGGGATTATTGACGATGCGGCGCAGTCTGAGGTCGTCGCTTTTGTTGTGCAGTACGCTGAGGTATGCCAGCATGTCCTTGACCTCGGCGCGGTCAAAGAACCGGAGGCCGCCGATAATGCGGTACGGAATACCCGAACGGCGGAACGCCTCCTCAATGCGGCTCGACTGCGCGTTCAGCCGGTAGAGAACCGTGAAATCCTGATATCGAGCGCCCTCTTTGACGCTTGAGCGAATTTTGGACGCGATAAAATCGGATTCGCTCTCGTCGTTTTCAGCTTTGAAAAGGAAGATCGGGTCCCCCGGGTGGTTGTCGGTCCACAGGCTCTTGCCGGTACGCTTGGTGTTGTTGCTGATTACCGAGTTCGCGGCGCTGAGAATGTTGCCGGTGGACCGGTAGTTCTGCTCCAGCCTGATTACCCGCGCCTTTGGGTATTCGCGCTCGAAGCCTAAAATGTTCTCGATCGTCGCGCCGCGGAATTTATATATGCTCTGATCGTCGTCACCGACAACGCAGATATTCTTCCACTTGGCGGCGAGTGTGGACGTCAGGACGTACTGCATATTGTTAGTATCCTGGTATTCGTCGATAAGTATGTACTTGAATTTATTCTGGTAATACTCCCGAACATCGGTCTGGGTGAGAAGCAGACGCGTGGTCTGCATGATGATGTCGTCAAAGTCCAGCGCGCCCGCCTCTTTCAGGCGGCTTTGATATTCACGGTAAATATCGGCAATCTTATTAAGCCGGAAATCGCTGCCGACAGTGCGGGCGTATTCCGGCGGCGACAGCAGCGAATCCTTGGCGCGGCTGATCTCGCCCAGTACTTTTTTGGGCACGTAAAATTCGGGATCCAGTTCGAGGTTTTTGATAACGTCCTTCAGCACCGCCACAGAATCCGCAGTGTCGTAGATCGTAAACGAATTCGGATACCCCAGCCTGTCGATGTCACGGCGAAGGATGCGTACGCACGCCGCATGGAAGGTCGAGGACCAGATTTCGCTCGCGGCGGGGCCGAGAATCTTATGCAGGCGTTCCTGGAGCTCACCCGCAGCTTTTTTGGTGAACGTTATGGCCAGTATGGACCACGCCGGAGCGGGATCGAGCGCAGCAAGGCTCAACGCGTCAAAGGAGTCGGCGCATTCCGGATCGGCGGCGAAGTCTTCGAGGAGCCGCACGTCGTTTTCGTCTATATCTGCCGGAACGTCCGTACTGGAGGACGCCCTGCCAAATCTCATTATATTAGAAATGCGGTTGACGAGCACAGTGGTCTTTCCGCTGCCCGCGCCGGCAAGGATGAGCACCGGCCCTTCGGTGGCAAACACCGCGCTGCGCTGCATTGGGTTGAGTGACGAGAACTCACGCTCGATAATTGATTTGCGCGCGGAAACAAAACGGTCATGTAGGTTTTCTGGCATTTGATCGCTCCTTAAATAACTGCCGGGGAATTTCGTCTGAGTCAGTTTGCGGTGACTTTGACTATTCTATTAGAATTTGCACCTATGGTCAAGTAAAAGCCGATATTATATCGACTCAAAGATAAACCGGCTCCGGATTATTTCTTCCGGAGCCGGCGCGAAACGTTTCGAGGTTAATGCTCAGCTAAACAGCGTCGCGGTGTCGGCCAGCTTGGCAAATGTGGTATAGTCGTAAGCGAAAAGCTTGCCGTTGGCCGCCATATAGAGCGTATTGCCTACGTAGACGAGCCGGGTCGCGCCGTAATAGAATTTCTCAGACCCGTCGGAGAAGTTCCCGCTGGACAGTTTCGCTTTTTGCTCAAAGCCTTTGACTTTGTCAACAGAGACAACGTATCCGCCTCTGAAATTATTGACTTCGGGCGAGTTCTCATTCCAGTCATAGATCTCGAGCGGGAAAGCGAAAATGTTGCGGTTGCCGTCAACCATCATCGCGCGGGGATTGTTAAGGACTTCGGAGTAAACGCTTTCGCCCGGGATGGTTAGTTTTTTGATCTCTTTGGGGTTTTTGGGGTCATTTACATCGAACAGCGAGAGCTTCATGCCGATGTCGCGCTGGCCGACAACAACCTCCTTACCATTATCGTCTTTATAGTAAATATCGGTTGTGTTTCTGCCGAAGCCGACAAGCAGGCCGTCGCCGATCGGGTGCAGATACTGCGAAAAGCCGGGGATTTTCAGCTCGCCGAGAACGACGGGCTTCTTGGGATCGGAAAGATCAATGGCGAAGAGCGGGTCAACGCGCTTGTAAGTTACGAGGTAGCACATCTTTTCCATAAAGCGTACGGAATAGATCTGCTCACCCTTGGCAAGACCGGTGACTGAGCCCAGCGGCTTCATATCGGAGCCCAGGATATAGAGTCCGTTACCCCCGGCGTTGTCGGTCGTCGCGATGCGGAAGTTGCCCTCAAACATATCCATTGAATACTGGTTAAGCGGATAGCCAGTGACATTTCCAGTGGAGAGATACTTGACCTCGGTGCCTGTGACACTGAATTTGTAGATGTTGGTGGTGGTTTTTGAAGACTTCCAGTCCTGGCAGGCGATAAACATGTTTTCGGCATTCATGTAGAAGTAGTTGCCGCCGCCGAGGTAAGTCTTGGGCTCGTTGCTCTCATTTTTGGTAATGTCCACAGCGCCGACCATCATATAGGCCGATTCGCGCGATCCCGGAAAGTAGGAAATCCTGGTGACGTCGACTGTCGCTGGCTTTGCAGTGGGAACATTGGCGGCGTAGGTGATGTTCGAATAAGCAGGAAGGATTCTGGGCATGTCAACATAGTCGGCCGGCAGGGCGTTAATCCACGATCTTGTGACATAGTAGAGGTTATTCCCGACAAGACGGGTGGAGAGCGGGTTTCCTTCGATTTCCAGAGCGCGCACTTTGACCGGCGCGGTTCTGTTTTTAATGTCAAAGATGGTGTAAGTCGTATATTCCTTGCCGGGATAATAGATAAAGTTCCTGGTCGTTCCCAGCGGCTGCTGGGGCGGTTCTTCCCAGCGGGTGGATACGGTAACAAGCCTGTCGCCGCTCACGTACATTTCGTTGATTGTCGAATTTTCGTCTAGTTTCAGAACCGAGTTTCTGGTCATTTTGGCGGCGTTAACCGCGACGATCGCAACCTGATTGCCAATGCCGTAATAAACATACTTGCCGTCGGTCTTAATTATATCGCCTTCATCGACGCCCGCGACCTGTGTGTTAGTGCTGGAGTGGCTGGCATCAGCGTCAGCGGCGGGAGCATTCGCTGCGCCTCTGGCCACGGCGGGGGCGTTAGTGGGCATCGGGGCGGCTGAGGATTGACTTGTGGACTTCTCGGATACGGAGTCCATTGCAACCTCGGGCGCCGCGAAATCGGCCGTTGATTTGCTGTCATAAAGTGCGCCCATCTCGGTCAATATCTTTTTCAGTTCGTCAAGAGATTTCAGCTTGGGCAGGTCGGTCGTTTTTGCCTCGGTACTTGGAGCGGCGGCAGCGGCATTCTGAGAAAAGGCAATGCCCATCGCGACAAACCCGAGCAGAAAAATGATGGCGAGAGAAACTGCGGTTACAGCGTAGATTTTTTTCGTTTTCATTTCAATCTCCTCCTGTTCTATTCTGCCTATTTGACGGAACACCGCCTGAAAAGTTCCGCAAAACCGAAAGTTCGTTTACGGCTACTTTATTGATTCAACGTCCTTCTCGAGAGTTTTGGAGAGTTCGGCGACGCTGCCCAGCTTTTGAGTCATAAGCGCCCCCTGCTGCTTGGCCAAATCCATGTTTTTCTGAGCGTCTTTCGCGCTGCCGGACAGCTTTTCAACATTACTGACAATCTGCTTGGCAAACGCCTCGGTCTTTTCGGAAATGTTTCGGATTTCACGGGCAACGACTAGAAACTCCGCGCCGGCCGCCCGCGCCCTCTGCGCCTCCACCATCGCGTTGAACGCGACTATCGACAGGTTTTTGGAGAGCGAAATCACGCTGTCGACTATCTTGGACATTTCAGCAATCTCAGTGTTTAGTATACCGATATTTTCGCCCACCGAGCGCCGCGCGGCATTGCTTTTGCCGAATTCGTCCAGCGCGTCGTTAATGCGTTCGACAGTCATATTGATGTGCGTAACAATATTCGACAAATCTTGTGTTTTGACGTTTTCAGGTAATCCAAGCTGCATTTTGAACCTCACATTAACATATTATTGCCGATACGTGTGAACACAAAGTGACAGAATAAGATTCTCAAGCGTCTTGAGGTCTTCAAACGTTTCCGGCAGCTTTCGCGGGTCACGCAGCAAATATGCTGGGTGGTAAAGAGCTATGTACCTGTACTTGCCGCGCTCAAACACCTGGCCGTGTTCGGCGGTTATCTTAAAATCCGACCGGATGATTTTGGTCGCGGCGACGCGGCCGAGACATACGATAATTTTGGGCTTTATCAGCATTGTCTGGGCGCGAAGGTAGTCCATACAGGCATCCTGTTCAGCCGGCAGCGGATCACGGTTTTCCGGCGGCCGGCACTTGACCATGTTTGCGATGTAGATTTTCGTGCGGTCAAGTCCGATCGCCGCAAGCATATCATCCAGCAAGTGACCGGCGCGCCCGACAAACGGCTCGCCCAGCTCGTCCTCCATTTTGCCGGGACCCTCGCCGATAAACAGAACCTCGGCGTTTTTATTCCCGACGCCAAATACGACATTTTTGCGAGTCTGGTGCAGATTGCAGGCGGTGCATTGCATACATGCGGAATGCAACTCGTCCCAGTTCGTAAATTTCAAACTTTCCACAGCTCTAGCAACAATCCTTTTTAATGTGATAATCGCAACTCTTGCCATGCTTTTGCGGCAATGCGGAGAAAAATGCTACTCCCCCATACATATGTACGAGGGAATAGCTCAATTGTCACAGGGCTCTCTTATCCGAGATCGCTTTCCACCTGCTCGCCGATTTTTTCCACCAGTCCGGTTGCGGCTTCGGTATCAAAGTTCGGCATCAGCCGATCCAGCAAGCTCTGGGGATCGGTGAGCAGGGTTCCCAGATGTTCCGGTACCTCCGAAAAGTCGTCGAGTTCGACGGGGTCACCGGCAGGCGCTTTGACTGCTGCTGCGTCTCTGACAGTGTCGGACAGAGTGAGCTTCAGTACGTCTGTTCCCGACTTGACACCGCTGACAGCAAAGGTCGCGGTTTTGCCTGAAACATCCATCGTGAGCGCGAGCTCATCCGGCAAGAGGACCGGATTGGACGGAGCGCTGATTCCGGAGAGATTAAAGATATCCTCCAGGGAAACCGAAATGCGTCCGGTCGGCACAGGCACCGACATATAATCCTTGAGGGTATAGTTATCAAGCTTTACAGAAAGCGTGTCCGGAGCTCCGGGGATAACTGCGTTGATTGTGCCGGACAGAACGTCGCCGGAGCGGGTCAGCACGCCGGAGACATACTCGACTAGATTGCCGTCGTTGTCATTGTACACACTGAGCAGGAATTCAGAGCTTGCGGGGCAGGCAACATAACCGTAGGAATCCTGTCCGTCTGGAGAGATAATTCCGCGGCCGACCACGGAGTTATCACGCTCAACAAGAATAAAGTACTTGATGGGTTCGTTCGACGAAGCGTTCTCAGCCTGAGAGCTCAATGAATCGCCGGATGATTTGATGGACTCGGCTATTTGGTCTCCGGTAATCTTGTCGGCATAAGGGTTATTTGCCGTGAGGGAGTTATATATCTCGGCTATCTCGGCACAAGCCGCCGAGTCGTCACCATAGGCTTTCGCAAATGCCGCGAGCGCGGTCATAAGGTCTTTTTGGGTTATTGACATGGTGGCTTTGTCGAGTTCAACGGAGCGTCCCGCAACTGTTATCTTTGCGTTCTTTTCAATCGTGACGTCGCAGCCGCTCAACGCGTTAAAGAAGCTGTCAATTGCCTTGTCGGATGCCTTGTTTAAGCTTTTAACTTCGAAGTTTGCGGCGAAAGCCGGCATCATGCTGTTGAAGGCTTGTTGCACCTGCTCCCCCGCGCCGTTAATTTTGAGGAGATCGCCGCCGAGATCCTGCAGGTCAATGTAGAGCAGCTTTTCAAGCAGGGTCGCCGCAACTTTCGCCGAGCCGTCCTTTGAAGCGATGGACATGGCGAGCGCAAGATCGAGGCCGCCGTCTTTTTTAGCCGCGTCGGCGTCCACAGAAAGAGTCAGATCGTTAAGTGATTGCAGCAGCGCCTTTTCCTCATCGGTAAAGAAACTTCCGTATGGAGTCGGATCAACGCCGAGCGCAATTTTGACTGTTTCGCCGAGCGGTCTGCCGGTTCCGTTCTCAAATCCCGCAAACAATTTGTTTTTAGCGTCCAAAAGGGCCGATTTATCCAGCGATATCATATAGTCTTGCTTGGATTGCATCATTTGCATCAGATCGCGGTTGAAAAAGGTCTTGGCAATGAAGAAGCCCGCACCGGCGGAAACAACGAGAACCGCTGCGACGACAATCGCGATGATCTTGCCTGTTTTCTTTTTCGGGGGTGGAGCCGCTGGAGCGTTATTGTATGTTGGAGTATAGTTCGCGGCTGGAGGCTGACTCGTGCTCGAAGGCAGGCCAAAGTCGCGCACTGTTTCGCCGGTGACGGCGCCGGCGACTGAAGCGCTGCCGGGCTGGACAGGCGGAGCCTGCGAAGGAACAGGAGGCGCGGTTTCTGCGGGTTTGGGCTGAGCGGCACTTGCAAGCGCGCCGCAGACAGGGCAAAATTTAACACCGGGTTCAAGATCCGCGCCGCATGTCGCGCACAGATGCGCTGAAGAATCCGCGCTGCCGGCTGTGGGCGAAATTGCTTCGCCGCAGACAGGGCAGAATTTTGCGGATTCGGTGACCGGCGCATCACACTTTGGACAATTCATTGATGTACCTCCCAAAACAGTTATTAAGATTATTATATATCGCCTGATGAATCAAGTCAAAGCAAATATGGTTTTATGCAGAACATACAAATGCCGGAAGCACGGCGGAGCGACTAAAAAAAGAGACGTCACTTCAGTGGAATCTGCATACGGGTGATAAGCTCTGCTTCGGGCACTTCATGCGGAGAATTCAAGTAAAACTCATAATATTTTCCGGAAGGCGCCGCCTGGTTGTCCACAATCCAGCGCATCAGTTTGGGGTATTCGTGCTCAAGACCCTGGTACGGGCCTTTATACATCAAAACTACTGCCTTCGACTCAGGTATTTCGGCTGCGATGACGCTGCCGCTGCCATCGTGCGCCTCGGCGACCGGAAAACCGGTTTCCAGCTCAAAGTCGTTCATATCGCACTCGAGCGAGAACGAAATGTACGGCACGCCGGAAGGCTGGACGCCGATTGAAGTCATGTAGGTAATAATATCGTCGTAGGACTTCTGGATCAGCTCGGAGAGATTTTCGCAGTTCGTTTTCTGGCGGATTGCCAGAACATGCTGCAGCGGCTGTTCGATTACGGTGATCTCGTCAAACATTTGTATACCTCATTTCATATTATTTATGCTTTTTGCAGTTTGAAAGCTGTGATTATTTTTGCCGCAAGCGCCAGCACCGGCAATTCAATCAGCGGCCCGATGACAAGAGCCAGCGCGATAAGCGGCTGGTCAGGGAAAGCCGCGACAGCGATGGCAAGAGACAGGGGCGAATTGCGCGCCAGGGTAGTAAAGATAAGCGACACACCGTCCGCGCGCGGAAACCGCATGAATCTTGAGATCGCTCCCGAGAGGAAGAAGGTCAAAATAAAGAAAATCATCAGCGGGATGAAGAGTTTAACGAACATTATGGGGTTGTCCACAAGCTGGCGCGCCTGTGACGCGAACATTGCGACAATCGCGAGGTTCAGGAAAATGAACTGGAAATTGTCGTTATGTACCAGAACTTTTTCCTCGAAACGCTCGCCGCCCATTTTGCGTATCAGCAGCAGCCTCACGAGAGTTGCCGCCGCGAAAGGAATGAGCAGCACAAAAGCGATGCTGAGCAGGAGTCCGGAAACGTCAAAGGCGACCAGGCTGCCCATGAAGATCAGCAGATACACCGGCATAAGCACTATCTGCAAAATCAGATTGAGCGGTAAAATCGACGCGCTGAGCGGAATGTTTCCGCGGGCGAGGCCGGTAAAGACAATATACCAGTCGGTGCAGGGTGTGATGAGAAGCATGATGAATCCGATCTGGATCGCGTTTGAGTCTGCAAGAAAAATTACCGCGAGCAGCATAGCAAGCGCCGGAGTCCAGACGAAATTGATGGCAACCGAGGTAAGTGCGAACCTGAAATTGGAAAAGGATCTCTTCAATCCCGCGAAGTCGACGCCCAGGAAAACGCCGAACAGCATTACCATCAAAAAAGGCTCGATAAGCCTTGCGGTATTGGAGGCGACAGGTTCAAGCTGTCCGATCAGAACGCCGAGAAGCGCGCAGGCAATTATGATGATGGGCTGCAATTTGCTAATAAGCGACAAGTGTTTTTCCTCCGCTCAAAAATAATAATGTAGCTCAGATCAGAAAAGCCGGTTGACTAAAAAGCGAGTCCGGAAAAGAGGAATTATCTGGAGCGTATCTTCATTTTTTGCGGAAAATATGATAAGCTTTTGTCGAGAAAAACATAGGAGGACACCGGCGTGAGGTATTCGATAAAAACCCAAACTCCCATAGGTACGGTGACCATAGTCGAACAGGACTTGGCGATTGTCGCGCTCTGCTTCGAGCATGAACCGGATTCAGGCGACACATGCGAGAATCCGACGCCGCTCCTGACACGGGCGGATGAGCAGCTTTGCGAGTATTTCCGCGGGCAGCGAAAAACGTTCGACCTGCCTCTTCGTCCCAAAGGCACGGAGTTTCAAAGGAGTGTCTACGATGCGCTTATCAGTATTCCGTTCGGGGAAACGCGCAGCTACCGCCAGATTGCGGAAATTGTCGGGCGTCCTAAGGCATTCAGGGCGGTCGGCGGGGCAAATCACTGCAACCCGATCCCGCTGTTCATCCCTTGCCACAGGGTCATAGGTTCCGATGGGTCGATGACCGGCTTTGCGAGCGGGATTGATATCAAGCTTCAGCTGCTAAAGCTCGAAGGCTATGACGTTTAATTGATATTCTGCTTGCCAAACCCGGCTCGAACGCGCGCCAGCGTGGTGATCAGCCGCTCGCCCTTCACGGTGTGTTCGGAGACGAACTCGAGTATGCGGTCGATCGCGGCGCAGACATCGTCAATCCTGCTTACGACGGTGAGCCGTTTTCCCGTCGCGATCTTGTTGCCGAAGCATCCGCCGATATATATGATATAAGCAGGATCGCCGGACATTGCGTCCTTTTTGCAGGTCAGCGTGCATTTGCCGCAGGTATCGCAGATATCGGTGTTCAGCTCAAACGTTTTCGCTTCTTTGTCGACTGCGATTGCGCCCGCCGGGCAAACCTCGGCGCAGGCTGAACAATACACGCATTCGGACTCTTTCCACTGTGGAATCATGCCGCCCTTGACGCCGATATCGTTTGCCTCGGCTTTAAGGCAGTTGTTCCGGCAGCCGGTCACGGCGATTTTCAGTTTGGCGGGCAGTTCGCGGCCATAATACTTCTCGTCGATCACCCGGGCGAGTTCCTGAGTGTCGACGCAGCCGAAATGGCATATCGCGCTTCCCTGGCAGGCGGCGACCGTTCTGACGCGGAATCCGCCTTTGGCCGGCTGTAAACCGGCGGCTGAGAGCTCCTCGCGGACGGCGTCGATATCCTCCAGCTTTATATAAGGTATCTCCACGCTTTGTCTGGAAGTAAAGTGGACATATCCCCCGCCGAATTTCCCGGCAATGCTGCTAACCGCCGCGAGCTCGTCCGCCGAGAGCATTCCGCCCACTACTTTAACACGCAGCGAATAGCACCCCTCCTGTACCTGGGGAATAAATCCGTTTGCTTTAAGGGAGCCAAGATCCTGAGGCATAAAGTTTCCTCCGTTTGTGTCATTTGTTTTGTCGGTGACCGGGCGTGCCCGGTAAAGTCAGGCCTCCGCGCCGCGTTTAATCGCCAATGAAAGCCAATATCCAGCCGCCGTCAAGGCTGCATGTTCCGATAGCAAAAATGCCAACGATCTTTTGGCGGCTTACCGTTTAACAAACAATGCTTCGATTTGTGCGGTATAAATTTTATCAACTTATTATAACAGAATCCGTCACGCTCCGCCACAGTTTTTTTGCAGACGGAATACCGGAGGCCGTGCCGGGACTGCCGGGAATTTTGGATAATTGCGACGCGTTTGCGACAAATCCGGGCTTGCTGTTTCTAGGTGTAGCCGTTTAACTGATGTTTGGCTGAAGCATGGCTGTTTCGGCAATTGTCCAGACTGACGGTGTCGTGCGGGTGATGCGCGCCGACTGCGCGCGCTCCCCTGCCCTGACGGACAAACTCCGCTATTGTCTGCCGCATTTTCTCGCAATAAGACTGAGCGCCCCTGCCGACAAAACTGCCGGCGGGGGCGCCTACACGGTCGTCGGACAGTCACGGGGAGGCTCGGGCAGGACGCTTTGTCATTCGCGCCCCTCGACGAACCATTTTTCCTCCTCGTGGAACAGATACGTTTCGCGCCCGCGTATGCGAACCGTATACCGCGTTCCGATCCCGCCCACCTTCAGGCTGGCGGCGCGGCGGGAGTCCAGAACGCGGTCTATTTCGTAAACCTTTTGGTCGGTCCAGTGAATGGACCTCGGCTCAATATTGCCGCTGGTATCATGAAAGGCCACGACGCCGACAATTACTTTTTTGGGCATGCCGATCACTCCGATAGCAATTGATTTTCGCTGTTAATTGGCTCTTAGCCATCCAACCGGGAAGATAACGTGTTCGCGCGGGTTGACCCGGGAGAGCGCCCGGTCCTCCAGCATCATACCGCGAACCACCGATTTGTCGCCATACCTTCTGTGGATATCGTCCATTGTCCGCTCTATTGCCATATGCTTCTGACGGCGTATTTCCTCGGGGAACATGGATAGCTGCTCAAATTCGTTTTCGCGCAAGAGGTCGCAGGCGCGCACCCCCACCGACCTCAGCGGAAGCTGCGTTCCCTCCGGCTGGCCGAACCCGGGACAGTGCCGCACAAACAGCTCCATACCGGCCTCCGCAATTTCCGAGGCCAGCTGCGTCGCGGTCCTCAGCGCGCACTGACGCTCAAAAGTGAACAGCTTGTTGTCCCTGAGGTGGAGCTGCAGCGTGCGGCACATCATGCGGTGCTTCCTGAGCCGGGCCGCGACGCTTTCGGCAAGCAGCCAGACCGTGATCTTGACGTCGTCAACCGTGACCAGGTCGCGCGGGGTGGTGGTTGAATTGCCGATGCTCTTGATGCCGTCTTCCCTGCTCGCGTCAAATACAGACACGGTGGAGCTGTCCTCGCCGTTTGCGTACCGCCACAACATGACGCCGATTTTACCCAGCCAGCCGCGCACGACGTCGCATTCGGTGCCGGCCAGATCGCCGATGGTCAGGATGCCGTAGTTGTTCAGCTTCCGTTTGGTCGCCGGGCCGACGTACAGCAAATCCTCGACCGGCAGCGGCCAGACCGTTTCCCGGAAGTTTTCCCTGGTGATGACGGTGGTGGCGTCCGGTTTTTTGATGTCCGAACCAAGCTTGGCGAAGATTTTGTTGAAGCTCACGCCCACCGACGCGGTTATGCCGAGCTCCGAATAAATCCTGCGGCGTATATCGTTGGCGATAGACTCGCCCGAGCCGAAAAGCTGTATGCTGCCCCCCACATCCAGCCACGCCTCGTCCAGCCCGAACGGCTCCACCCTGTCGGTATAAGTGTTGTAGATTGCCCTTGACAACCGCGCGAATTCAAGGTAACGTTTATAGTTAGGGGGCACGATGACAAGACCAGGGCACTTCTGGCGCGCCTGCCAAAGAGCCTCGCCCGTCTTGACCTGATACTTCTTGGCCAGCTCGTTCTTGGCCAGAATGATGCCGTGCCGCTGTTCCGCGTTGCCGCCCACGGCGACCGGCTTGTCGCGTATGTCGGGATTGTACAGGCACTCCACCGAGGCGTAGAATCCGTTCATGTCGCTGTGAAGAATAACACGTTCCATGTGTGCCACCTAATAAGAACATATGTTCTTTTATATTATATCACAGCTATTTCTTTTTGCAACCCCAAATTTAAAAAATACGTCCGGATTTTGTGGAGCGCCGGATACTGACATAAAAAATCCCGGAAGCGCAGCGCTTTCCGGAGTTTTACTTATGTATGCAATGTTTCCACGTCCCATTGTATAGTATACATGCCCATCGACTTCAGTGTGGAGACCACTTTGTCGTCATATTCCCCATAAGGCGGGCGAAACAGCGTCGGGCGCACGCCAGTCGAGGCCTCGACAGCGTCGTTGCACTTGTCGATATCAGCTACAATCTGGTCGCGGGAGAGCTTGGGCATGTGTGCATGTTTATCGGAGTGGTTCATGACCTCGTGACCGGCGTCGTGAAGCTGCTTGACCGATTCGGGATATTTTCTCGCCCAGTCGCCCACCACGAAGAACGTCGCCTTTACGTCGTATTTGCCCAAAATCTCAATCAACTGCCCGGTATCCTCATTACCCCAGGCGGCGTCAAAGGTCAGTGACGCGGTTTTGTAATCGCGGTCGACGCAGTAAATCGGCAGGATACGCTGATTGACCGCGGCTGTGACGGCTTCCGGATTCATCGTAAATAACATCGCCGATGCCGCAATGACGACCGCCGCCGCTATCAGTATTTTCTTTTGTTCGATAACCAGATGCTTTATTTTGCCGAGAACCTTCATGTATAAACCTCCTCGTCAACTTTGTTCGAAAATCCATAGTAATTCTTATGCTGTACTTGGACAAAATAAACTGGTTGTTCAATTATTTTATTTTGGAGTGACTCAATGCAACTTGATTTCGGGCCAATGACCAATAACGACATAAATGTCACAGTTAAGCGGATGCAGCGCGATTTCCCGCCGAGCGAGCGCGCGCCCGCTTTCGCACTGAGACGGCAGCTGAAAAGCGGCGTGTTCGAGGGGTATGCGCTGCGCTCGGAAACCGGTCTGGCCGCATACGCGGTCAATGTGGTCAGCCCTTGCGAGAGGTATATTTTGCTGAACTATCTGGCTGTGGATTCCCAAACGCGGGGTCAGGGCGTGGGATACATTATGCTTGCGCACCTGAAGAGTCTTTACGCCGATAAACGCGCGATAATCGCGGAGGTGGAGCATCCGGCGGACGCCGACGGACAGGCTGACCGCGAGATGCGGGAGGCGCGCGTCAGGTTTTACGAAAAGTGCGGGTTCATGCTGATACCCGATGTGGATTATTCAATATTCGGAGTTAAAATGGCGCTCTATTTCTGGAGTCCTGCATTGGACGCCGCCGGCATCCGCCCGGACATTGAAACCATCATGAACGACCTCTACAGGAAGTTTCTGCCGCGCGTGTTCTGGAGTCAGCTGCGCATTTCGCTTGTGTGATACCGCCGCGCCGTATCGCCGCCGGAAAATATAAATTTTGGCTTTACAAAATTTAATCGGTGTTGTATAATCCATAAATGGCGGAAGACTGCCAAACGCGCCGCTGTGATGAAACTGGTAGACGTAGCGGATTCAAAATCCGCCGATAGCGATATCGTGCCGGTTCGAGTCCGGCCAGCGGCACCACGATTGATAATCTGCGAGTATTCCTAACGACAAAAGTGGATAAGCAAGCAAAACAAGCAGCCGCTAGGCTGCTCGTTTTGCTTGCTCTTTTGTTTTTATAAAGATATAATGAAAGCAAGTAGTAATAGAGGTATTAAGCTGTCAAAGGTCGTTATACAATGGATAGGGGTGAGGGCAATGGACTTATTCTTAATTAGCTATTTGCAAGCGGGAGTGGAGAAGTTTTGCATATGGTATCAAAATGATAAAGATGGATTTTGCAAAGACGACCATAACAAAATTCTGTCCTTTGCAAATAAAGAATTCGCCCTGATATACTTATCTAAAAGGGATTTGTGCTTATATGAGGGTGGCAATATTTCATCGTATGATTTTGACAAGCTGAACCACTGGATTAATAGCACTGATTCAAATGTGGATTGTAATGAATTGTTAGAATTTTGGAACATGTTTTCTGATAGCGCCTATACAACTATAAAGAAATTTGTAGGTGATAATAAAAACAAAACCACAAATTTAATTTATGATAAACTGTTTTTTGGATGTAATCTTCCTGCTATCAAACCTGATGGAGAGGAAGATTATGTGCCAATCTGGAATGAAAAACAAATCACTATTTTAAAATCAATCATGAAGGGTGGTGTTAATATTTTTCTAAAAAATCTTGCTAATGACCCTGTAATTTAAGAATAATTTCTCGATGATGACTAATTTGCTTTCTGTTCAGTAGTATTAGATATATGCTGTGTTTAGCTGCGGTAAGTATATTTTTATTGCGTAATACTCGTTTGTCTGATGCCAATGCTTTTATTCCATGGGGTTTCCTGGTTTGTCCTTGAGAATATCGCACCACAAACTATATAATCCGAACCGTAAGTCAATCACTAAATTGGCATACAGTTCGGATTTGTTTGTGGCACATATTTTCACTTCATGCTCATAAACTTGAGCAGCAAATGCTTAGCGTCTGTGCCGGTGTATACCGGCACAGACGCTGTTGTGTTACTGAATAAACTAACGGAACCGACAAAAGCACGAATTTGAGCCCCGCCCGGAGTTACGCTTCCGCCCAGATCTTATTTACCATATAGGCGAAGTGCGCGAATACGATTCCGGCGTCTTCCAGTTCGCTGTTCCAGCGCTTGGTCCACTCCAGCGAGAGGAATCCGTTGTAACCGTTAGCCTTCAAAACCGAAAGGGCCTCGCGAAGCGGGAGATCGCCGTATCCGAGCATCTTATATTTCAGCGCGCCGTTTTCGACCGCGCTGTCCTTAAGGTGAACATGCCTGACATACTGCCCGATGTTGGACCAGGTCGTCTCGACGGATTCGTTGAAGTACCTGACCGGGTGGTTGATGTCCCAGAGCGCTTTGAGTGCGGGGCTGTCAACGCGTTCAATCATTTTTTTCAGCCGCGCCGATTCGGCGAACGCGCCGTTGGATTCCAGCAGCATGGTCACACCCGCGGCTCTCGCGTAAGGCACAAGCTCCTGAATTCTCGAATAGACCAAATCGTCGTCGACAGGATCGCCGGGATTGCCCCACGTGTCGCCGAGGATACGCAGGTTTGGCGCGCCGATGCGCCGAGCGGTCTCGATCTCTTTGACCACCTGCTCAATATCGGCGTCCAATGTATTCAGGCGGCAATCGGACGAAAGGCACGAAATCATTACGGAAGCTTCGTTCAGCTCTTTTTTTGTGTTTTCGATATTCTCTTCACGAAAGAATTTGACATCAGGCAGGAAAAGATCCTCTCCGAGTCCGCGCAGCTCAATTCCATGGTATCCCAAATCTTTCGCCGCAGAAACAATTTCGTTCCATTTCCAGTTTGGGCAGCCTAATGTGGAAAAACAAATCTTCATAAATATTCTCCTTATTACGGAACAAAGTGAGGGCTTATTGAGGATTGATCGAGTAGTTGGGCGCCTCACGGGTGATATAAATGTCATGCGGGTGCGATTCCTTGAGCCCCGCTCCGGTAATGCGCATAAACTTCGCGTCGGTCTGCAGATTGGACAGCGTGCGGGTTCCGCAATAGCCCATACCCGATCTCACTCCGCCGAGCAGCTGGAACACCATATCGGACAGTCCGCCCTTGTAGGGGACGCGGCCCTCAACACCCTCCGGCACAAGTTTTTTGTTATCGTCCTGGAAATACCTGTCACGGCTTCCTTTGTGCGCGGACATCGCGCCGAGAGAGCCCATACCGCGATAGACCTTGAAGCGCCTGCCTTGATATATTTCGGATTCTCCGGGGCTTTCCTCGCACCCAGCGAACAGCGAGCCGATCATTACGACGTCGGCGCCTGCCGCAAGCGCTTTAACGACATCGCCGGAGTACTTGATTCCTCCGTCGGCGATGACGGGTATTCCATGCTTTGAAGCCTCGCAGGCGACATCGTAGACGGCGGTAATCTGCGGAACGCCGATGCCGGCGACAACCCGGGTCGTGCAGATCGAGCCGGGGCCGATACCGACTTTAAGCGCGTCGGCGCCGCATTCGATCAGGTCGCGCGCGGCGTCCGCGGTGGCGATGTTTCCGGCGACGATCTGTGCTCCCGGAAAACGGCTCTTGATGGCCTTGATGCCTTCCATTATGTTGCGCGAGTGCCCGTGCGCAGAATCAAGCACCAGAACGTCAACATTATTTGCGATCAACTCTGAGGCGCGCTCGAGAAAATCGCCGGTAGCGCCGATTGCGGCTCCGACCAGAAGCCGACCGTTATCATCGCGGGCGGAATTGGGGAACATAACCGCTTTTTCAATGTCTTTAATTGTGATGAGCCCTTTAAGCGTATAGTTTTCGTCGACAAGGGGCAGTTTTTCGATCTTGTTCTTCTGCAGGATGGCCTTTGCTTGTTCAAGCGTTGTGCCCACCGGCGCCGTGATCAGGTTGTCCTTGGTCATGACTTCTTCGATGGAGCGCGTCATATCGGTCTCGAACTTGAGGTCTCTGTTGGTGATAATGCCGACCAGCTTGCTGCCCTTGCAGATCGGGACGCCGGAAATGCGGTATTTTGCCATTAGATCGTCAGCGTCCTGAAGAGTACGGTCCGGCGTAAGCGAGAACGGATTGGTGATTACGCCGTTTTCCGAACGCTTGACTCGGTCGACCTCCTCGGCTTGGGCTGATATGCTCATATTTTTGTGAATAACGCCGATACCGCCTTCTCTGGCCATTGCGATCGCCATCCTGGACTCGGTGACGGTGTCCATCGCGGCGCTCATCAGTGGCACACACAGCGATATCTTTTTTGTCAGCCTGGTGGACAGCTCCACCTCGGACGGCAAAACTTCACTTTTTGCGGGGATGAGCAGCACGTCGTCAAACGTTATACCCTCTTTAACAAATTTTGAGTTGAAATCGGAATTTATCACGCCACACCTCCCGGGAAATGATAGTCATTTCCGCTCGACTAAAATCATATATCGATTCTGTACATTTTATTACTCGCAAGTTATGCTTGTCAATCCGCAAAAGTATTCAATCTAAGAGGAATCATCGACACAAATTTGCGTTTTTCATCAAATTATCATCGATCGGTGCGGCTCTAAAACTTTTGTATTAAGATTTATATCCTTATTGTGCGCATATCAACCATAAAACTCGTCGATCATCCGGGCAACGTCCAAAACGTCGTTTTCGGTAATATGATAATGTGTGACCAGCCTGACCAGCCCGCGCGCGTCTCCGGGATTGGTCAGCACTCCCCTGTCGCGGAGCCAGAGCTCGAGCCGGGCGCCGTCGGCAGGCGCCTGCAGCCGGAAAAAGACCATATTAATATGCACCTTGGATACATCGATTTCGATGCCCGGGATTTCACTCAGCTTCCGTGCCAGCAGACGGGCGTTGCCGTGATCCTGCGTAAGCCTGCCGGTCATGTCGCGCAGCGCTACCAGTCCTGCCGCCGCGAGAATGCCGGTCTGGCGCATTCCTCCCCCGAGACGCTTGCGGGCGCGAATGGCCTGGTCGATAAACTCCTCACTTCCGCAGAGCATCGACCCGACAGGCGCTGCAAGCCCTTTGGAAAGGCAGAACATCACCGAATCGGCGTACTTTGCGATCTCTGCCGGGCTTACGCCCAAGTGGTGCGCGGCGTTGAAAAGGCGCGCGCCGTCGAGGTGGACTTTCAGTCCGTGCCTGTCGGCGACGGCGCGTATATCCCGCATGTACGAGATCGGCGTGACCGTACCGCCGCCGTGAGCGTTTTCGATGCAGATTAGGCTGGTTTTGGGATAATGAATATCGGTTGTATCACGAACGGCGTCCTCGACTTCGCGTATATCCATCATGCCGTCGGACGATTCCAGCATAAAGAGGTTGACGCAGGACAGCGCCGCCGCCGCGCCCGCCTCGTGTTCGACTATGTGGCAGTGACGGTCGACAATTGCTTCGTCACCGCGGGCGCAGTGGTTCATTATCGCGATCTGATTGCCCATGGTACCGGACGGAACAAAAAGCGACCGGGGGAATCCTGAGATACGCGCGGCTTCCCTTTGGAGCTCATGCACGGTGGGATCGTCGCCGTAGACGTCGTCGCCGACCTCGGCAGCAACCATCGCCTGCCGCATTTCATCGGTCGGCTTTGTAACGGTATCGCTTCTCAAATCAATTAGTCTCATGTGTGCTCTCCGGAATGTAAAAAATTATTCGGAAACGGCGCGCGCTTCCCTGCCGCCTGATCTGCGGTAAAAAAATATGTACTGCTGGGCAATGCCGGCGTATTCGCCGAATGATGCCGGGTCAAAGTCTTTGCCATAGTTTTCGGCGAGGGCCCGCTTCATCCAGACGTCAACCGGGAAGGCGTCCAGCCGCCGGAGCCCGTAAAGCAAAATGCAGCTCGCGACCTTATTTCCGACGCCGGGCAGCTTCATTATTTCGCTGCGGGCCTGCTCGAGAGGCATTTGCCTCAGTTCTTCAGCGTTCAGCCGTCCGCTTGCCACGGCGCGCGCAGCCTCGACGATGTATGGAGCGCGGTATCCGCTTCTCAGAAATCCGAGATCCTCGGGCTCAAGATCCGCTATAACATCGGCGTCCGGAAAAGTATAATATGTCGTCTCTCCGGCGTTTATGGGCCGCCCGTATCTCTCGCTGAGCCGCTCTATGATGCCTTTGATCCTTGGAATGTTGTTGCACTGCGAGATAATAAACGAGCAGACAGCCTCCCAGAAATCCTGGCCGAGCATCCTGATTCCCGATCCGAACTCCGAGGCTTCCGCGACGTATTGGTCATATGCCAAAGCTCTGCGAATGGCCGAATAGTCCCTGTCAAGGTCAAAAAAATGCCTCAGCAGCTTATCGTCAGAGCTGTCGGTCTCAAGATACAAAACGCCGCTGTCCAGCCTTGCGCGTATCAGATGCCCGTGAGCCACTCCGGCGTATTCTCCGGACTCGAGCGGGTTGAAACGGAAGCATTGGCCGCATTCAAAGGTATGGGCAAGAGAAAAGGGGTCGTCAATTTTGAATTGGTATTTGTTCATAAGCACTTATCCAAATAATCTGAAATGCGGGATCGGCTTTGCGCATCCCGTGCACAGTAATTATATCACAGGCCTGTCCCGGCAATCAAGATAATTAAAGAGTCCGCCCATGGTCAGGACGGACTCTCGAGGATAAATAATTAACTTAAATCGCTGTCTCTGTCGCGCTGGTTCTGACTTCGTCCGGGATTACGACGTCGGCAACATCGTCGTTGGTTTTGAGTATGGTCATCGTCATCAAATACTTGTTGGCGACGATCTCCACCCCGCCCATAGACGGCGTGCCGCTGAGGTTTTTGAGGACGGTCTTCATTATGTCGGTGAGGTTGCATTCGAACTTCACTGGCAGGTAGCTGGTCTTGTCAACCCACAGGGTCATCGGCATATCTCCGAGATTGCTAAATGTGTTGGCGGGCAGAGTGGACGAGTCGCTGCCCTTAAAGAAATCGGAGTTTTTGATAACCTCTTCGATCGATGAACCGGTAACTAGCCCCTCGAGCTTTATGACGTCCCTGCCGCCGATCTGCTCCACGCCGATTTCTTTAAAGCTCTTCGCGTTTTTCAGGTATACGTTCATATTCTCAGTTTGAAGGAACTGGGAGGAATTCGTAAGCTCGGTTGTAATTTTCTGCCATCCTTCGCCGACTGAGGTGTAACATACGAGCTTGTTGTCCTGCATTTCAACATATGACTCGGATTTAATGGCGGCGGAGGAAGCGCTGGTTTTGATTTCCATGTTCACGTAACCGAGAAGCGGGTTCCTCTGCTCAATGATGGTGCCGGCAGAAGTCATTGACATGGTCTGGCCGGAAACTGAGAGCTCAACTGCAAGGTCGATGGCTGTTTCGGTCTTGTTTATGCCGTCGTAGGCGTCGATAACCTTTTGGATGATCTGATCCTGGTTGCCCGAGCTGCACGCCGCCAGCGCAAAAACGAGACATACCGCCACAGTCAGCCCGAGGTAAGATTTTATTTTTTTCATATTTCTCTCCTTAAGAATTGTATTAGGGGCAATTTTTAGAATGCCCCTGGCGAGGATTGCCGTACAAAGCATTATAGTATAGGCTTCCTGATTTTGCAATCACAATTTGACGAGCCGGAGGTTAGAACATGCCCGAGATGGTACTCATATAATATAGCAAATCTACGGCGAAAGGCGGGCGAAACCGTTGTTTATAGTTTCTCCTGACAAGTTTTTATTGGAAAAATCCAAGTCAACCTTAATCGATACGCCCGACGAATACGCGGTTGCGGCGTTCGCACCCAAGCCCGGACTTGTGACGCTCAATGTCAGCCTCGGCGCTAAAACGCTGAGCGCCATGCGAAACGGTAAGTTTTTCAAAGTTTACCCCATAGCGGTGGGAAAACCTGCCACTCCGACACCCACCGGCACATTTAAGATTATTAACAAGCAAGTGAATCCCGGCGAAGTGTATGGCACCCGCTGGATGGGACTCTCTAAGAAAGGGTTCGGAATTCACGGAACTAATGACCCCGGCTCGATCGGCAAAGCCGCGTCGCACGGCTGTATCCGCATGAATAACAAGGACATTGAAGAGCTGTTCGCCTATACAAATGTATACTCAACTGTGAATATATTGCCATAAAACTCAAATTAACACTAGTGCAGGAAAGATCAAATATTTACAACAAAATCTCTCACAAAAATAGCATCAAATTCTGTTTTCAATTACTGCCGTTTGTGTTATCATATGCGTGAGTATCGTCTGGCCGACGTTGTTTTACGAGGCGGGTTGAAAGGTTGCGGAATGATGAGCGAATCTGATGGCGTTAAAAATGTTGCGGGCTCAATTGCTTTTGAGATTCTCAATAATATTGACGCTGCGGTTTTTGTTGCCGATCCGCTAACCAATGAGATTCTGTTTGCCAGCGACAAGCTGACCGAAAGGCTGGGCGGATGCGACCTGTCCGGCCGGAAATTTGATCCGTCAGTTCCCTTTCCAGGAATGTCACGCGCCACATGTCCGCATCCGGCTTGTGATTCCGGCGGTGTAAAGCGTTATTGGGAAGAGACCGACGCCTCAACCGGCAGGGTCTATAAGAATTGCGATTATTATCTTGACTTGTGTGAAGTCCGCAGGGTTTATGTTTGCCGTTCTGAGGACGTTACCCGGCAGTATGAGACTGAGTCCGCGCTCAGGACTGAATTGAAAAAGCGCGCGATTTTGGCCGGGCTGTCTTCGGGGTTTGCTTCCGCGCGTTCTTTTGAAGAAAAAATTGACGAAATACTGAACGCAGTCGGTACTTTTTATGACGTCGACCGCGTAGCTTTGTGTAAAGACTGCTCGTCAGACAACACTTTTGCGAATGTTTACGAGTGGAGCGCCAATACAGACGGCGGGAAGCGCAGGCACATCTCCCGCTTCAAGCTGGCACCAGACGGTGAGATATATTCCTGCCTGTCGGCGGGTAATGTGTTTTTTGCACAGGACAATGACAAAATTGACGGTCGGCTCTCGCAGGATATCGTCCAGCTTGATTCCCACGGGTTTTTGCTTGCTCCCGTTTTCCTGGAACGTAAGTTTTGGGGTGTGCTGCTGATACTGCATGACGACTGTGAGCGCCGCTGGAGCAAAAGCGATATTGAATTTTCGCAGGATCTTTGCGCCCGGATCACTGACGGGCTGGAGCGCCGCAAGCTTGAAAGGGATATCGATTTTTTAAGGCAAAATCTGCGCGAAATAGTCGGCAATGTGCAGGAGGGCATTTTCTGGAAGAACCCGCTTTCGTTCTATACGGATTGCAACGCCGCTTACACCGACTTTCTCGGTCTGAGCGCCGGCGACATTACCGGCAAGTGCGACTCCGAAATATATCCCGCCGATGTCGCGGCGCTGCTTGATAACCAGGATGAAACGGTGATCAGGACGAAGCAGCCGATCCAAAACCAGCTTGTTGAAATAAACTTCGCGCCGGTCAACAGGAAATGGTGCGAGTTGAGCAAAGTGCCGCTGTTTGACGGCGATGGCATAGTTGCCTCGATACTCGGTATTTTGGCGGATGTGACCGATAAAAAGACCGACGAGCTCGCCGGTCTTGAGCGCGATGCGGAGCTTGAGAGCGTTATTGAAAAAGCGGAGAGCGGCGACCGTGCGAAGAGCGAATTTCTCTCCCGCATGAGCCACGAGATAAGAACCCCGATGAACGCGATAATAGGCATGACGCGCATTGCTCTTGCCAACGACCAGGTTGACAAGATTCACGCGTGCCTCGTTAATATAGACAGCTCGTCCAAGCATTTGCTGGGAATTATAAACGATGTTCTCGACATGTCAAGGATGGCGTCCGGCAGGATGGTGCTGGAGGCGACGGCGTTCGATCTCGAAGAGCTGCTGGTGGGCATAACCGGCATAATGCTGGCCGATTGCAGCGCGAAGAATCAGGAACTGCAGGTGTTTATCGGCAAAGATGTGCCGAAAACTCTAGTTGGAGATAAAATCCGCCTGGATCAGATCCTTACCAATCTCATTTCAAACGCAATGAAGTTCACGCCGGAAAACGGCACCATAAAAGTGAGCGTCTCCCTGATTGCTATAGCGGACGGCCGCGCGAATCTCGAGTTTGTCGTTTCGGATAACGGCATCGGCATCTCAGAGGATCAAATGTCGAGGATATTCAGCCCGTTTGAACAGGCTAACGGGAGCATATCGCGAAAGTACGGCGGCGTTGGTCTCGGACTTGCCATCTGTAAAAGCCTGGTTGAGATGATGGACGGCTCTATTCTGGTTAAGAGCGTCCCCGGAAAGGGCAGCGACTTTGTTTTCGACGTTTTTCTCGAGGTGAGCGCCGGCCAGGAGAGTCCAGGGGTGGGCGCAATAGCTTCCGGAAAAGAATTGAGAATCCTGTTTGTTGACGACAATGCCGAAACAAGGCAGCATTTCAAGTCGTTAATGGATGAGTATAATATAGAGACAGTCCTGGCTGAGGACGGCTATCGGGCGCTGGAATTCATGGAACAGGCGCAAACGGCGAACCGGCCGTTTAACTTCGTCTTCATTGACTGGCAAATGCCCGGAATCGACGGGATAAAGACTTCCAAACTGATACGCGAAAAGTACGGGGATCAGGCGGCCATTGTTCTCGTTTCTGTCGCCGAATGGGGCGCTATAGAGCCCGAAGCCAGGGCGGCGAATATCGATTGGTTTATCTCAAAGCCGCTCTTCCCATCTGTGATAATCAATACTATCAATGAAATCATCGGCGTGCCCTCAAAAGCGAAAATTCGGATAAAGAGTTCGGTGGTCCCAGACCTTTCCGGCGCTAAAATACTGGTCGTTGAGGATGCCGGAATTAACCGCAGGATTATCGAGTCCGCGCTCACGGGGTCGAATATCAGCATTGTTTTCGCTGAGAACGGTCTGGACGCGGTTGACAGGTTTTCATCGGATTCGAATTCGTTCGACCTGATACTCATGGATATTGATTTGCCGGATATCAGCGGACTGGAAGCGACGCGGCGTATTAGGTCAACGGCATTGAGAAAAGCGAAGCACATACCGATAATTGCCTTGACGGCGAATGTATCAAAGGATGACATCAGAGCGTGCCTGATGGCAGGCATGAACGATCATATGTCAAAACCAGTTGACGGGAACAGGCTTGTCGAGATATTATGTCTATATCTGAAAGAAAAAATAACCGATCATACTTTGGTGAAGGAAGGAAACTCAAAAATGGATTCTCTTGCTCAATACACTGAATATCTGCCTGCTATCGATGTCAAAGACGGACTTGGCCGCGTCAGGAATAATAAAAAGCTCTTTTGCACTATGCTTAAGAGTTTTAAGAACAATTCTATGCTCGCCGAAGTCATCGCCGCCATCGAGAGCAACGATCTGGAGAAGGCGCATTACCAGGCGCATACCCTCAAGGGTGTCGCCGGAAACCTTTCGCTGAAGGCTTTGTTTGAAATTGTCAATCCGCTTATGATTTCGCTGAAGGACGGCAAAGTGCCCAACGGCATTATTCCCATACTTGAAAATGAGATGAAGAACACGATGGAGCAGGTCGATAAGCTGATAGAACAGCTTACCGCGGAGGTTGCGACTTGAATAAAGAGACTGTTCTCGTTGTTGACGATGTTGAAATGAACAGAATCATTCTCGAGGATATACTTGAAAACCACTACCATATAGAGCACGCGAGTAACGGAATTGAGGCTATTTCGTGTCTGTTTTCGGCTGCCGTGATGCCGTCTATTGTCCTGCTCGATATCATGATGCCGGAAATGGATGGCTTCGAGGTTCTCGAGCTGATGAAAAACAACCCGCTCACTCAAAAAACGCCGGTGATTTTTATTACCGCCGCCGACGCGTCAACCAACGAGAGCAAGGGCCTGTCGATGGGTGCCGTGGACTATATACCGAAGCCCTTTGACCCCGAAGTGGTCAAGGTGCGCGTCTCCAACCAGATCAAGCTGAAGAACTACAGCGACAAACTTGAGCGGATGGTGGAGGATAAGGTCGAGGAACTTGTTAAGACCAAGGAGAAAATACTCGAAACCCTTGCGAACATAATCGAATACCGGAACCTTGAGTCGGGGCATCACGTGCGCCGCTCCAGTGAGCTTACAAAGCTGCTAGTCAGACACATGGTCAGAAAACCGGTTTTTGAGAAGCAGCTGGCCGATATGGACATCGACATCATCTCAAAAGCAGTCCAGCTTCACGACGTCGGAAAAATCGCGAGTCCCGACAGGATACTGCTGAAACCCGGGCCGCTCGAGAAAGCGGAGTTTGAGATAATCAAGTCGCACTCCACAGTCGGCAGCGACATTATCCGCTCGCTTATTGAGTGCGACGATGATCTTTATCTTAATTACTCTTACGACATATGCAGGCACCATCACGAACGATGGGACGGAACCGGTTATCCGGACAAATTGCGGGCGAATGATATACCGGTAGCCGCTCGCATCCTGTCGGTTGTGGACGTTTATGACGCGCTCGTCAGCAAACGTGTTTACAAGCTGCCGTTCTCGCACGAACAGTCGATGCGGATTATCGTTGACGGCTCCGGAACTCAGTTTGACCCGGAAATTGTAACGGCGCTGGTGGAACTCAATGAACAGTTCGCGAACTTCAGTGTCAGATAAATAGCAAACGGCCGCCCTTTTATGATGAAGGCGGTCGTTTTTGACGTCAAAGATCGATTATTACAGGAGCAACATCCTGATTGCAGTGAGTGTATCCTGATAGACCGGCATTGCGTCGTTGAGGTAGTATTCGGCGAACTCGTTGTTACCTTCCTTAAAGCATTGCGACGCGTTTCCAATGTATCGGTACAGACCCGACAGTGACAGAAGTGAGCATTGCTCCAGAAGCTGGTCAGTTCTGGCTTTTGCGGATATGAAATCAGCATTGCCGATATCGGATAAGATGGAATCAAGCAAGCGCTGGTTCAAGAATTCGCTGAGCGCCTGCGCAAGTTTTTTGTCATCCCCGAAGTCTGTTGACGCTTTGGCAAAATCGATCAGGCGGCTGTCAATCGCAGAAAAGTCCGGCGCGGGATTCAATAAAGCGGAGTGCTTTGTGACCGAGGAAGCAACTGCCGCGCTCGCCAGATTTTTGTCCATAATCTGTCGCTTAAGCTCCAAAATCAGCGACGAAACTTTTATCGGTTTTCCAATATGACCGTTCATCCCGTGCGACAGCGACTTCTCGACGTCTTCTTTGAAAACGTTTGCGCTCATTGCGACTATGGGCACGGTTTTCGCGTCGTGCTTATCGGAAGCCCGTATTCTGGTCGTGGCTTCATAACCGTCCATCACCGGCATCAGAATATCCATAAGAATGATGTCGAAGTCGTGACTCAAAAACATATCGAAAGCGGCCTTGCCGTCTGTGGCTTCGGCAACCTTGATTCCTGTTTCAGATATCAGCTCGGCCGCGACGATTCGATTAAGCTCAACATCGTCGACAATCAGAGCGCACTTGCCCTCGAATGCGCCCAGATAGTCCTCGAAAAGCAGTTCCTCTCCAAGAACATCATCAATCGATTCAGACAGCGGGAATTCGATTTCAAAAGCAAACTCGCTGCCGTGTCCGGACTCGGATGTAACAACGATATTCCCGCCGAAAAGATTGATGATCCGCTGACTAATGGCGAGACCGAGTCCCGTTCCGCCGTAACGACGCGAAATTGTCTCGTCAGCTTGTTCAAAGGGCTTGAAAAGATGCGAGAGCTGCTCACCACTCATGCCGATTCCGCTGTCGGTGACAGAAAAACCGATGGTCGCGTCGTTGTCATGCCGTGTTACAAGTTTAATTGTAAGCGTGACTTTACCGTCATCCGGAGTGAATTTTACCGAGTTCGACAACAGATTCAGCATGACCTGAGAAAGCCTGAGCGAATCCCCAATCAGTATGTCGGGCAGCGCGTCGTCCTGGATAATGCTGAACCTGATGCGCTTTTCTTCCATTTTAGGCTGTATAACAGTCTTGATTTTACCGAGTAGCGAACTCAGCGAGAACGGTTCGGGCGCGAGCTCAAATTTCCCCGATTCGATTTTTGACAGGTCAAGAATGTCGTTTATCAGTCCGAGCAGGTGGTTGGACGAGGTCTCAATTGTGCTGAGACAGCTCATAATCTTGCCCATATCCTCGGATCTTCGCGCTATCTGAACCATTCCGATTACGGCGTTCAGCGGGGTGCGCATTTCATGGCTCATGTGAGAAAGAAAATCGCTTTTCGCCCGGTTGGCTGTTTCGGCTGCGATTTTCGACTCGTTTAAGCGTTTTTCCATGTTCTTTTGATGCGTGATGTCAACAAAGGAATCAACGAGATACTCTTTATTGTCGATAGTAATCCATGTCCCGGTTTTTAGTACGGGAACCGTTGAGCCGTCGGGGCGGGTAATCATCCGCTCCCCTATCAGCGTTTTCTGATCTTTTTCGTTGACATGCGGACAAAGGTCGGGATTTCTCCTGCAAAGAATCTCATGGCAGTGCCGCCCGATTATTTGATCTTTGTCCATTTGCAGAAGCTCTGACAGCCAATCGTTGGAAAGGACTATTTCGTACTTTTCCATATCGATCAGTACGATGCCGACGCAGATTGAGTCCAGAAGCTGAATAAACAGAGAATTGGTCTTTTCGAGATCATGCGAAAGCTTCAAGAACTCGGAGATATCCTTCATGACTGCGGCGGTGCCCGAAAAGCCGCCCTCATTGTCAAAAACAGGATAAACCGACTGCATAACTTCTAAAGCGTGTCCGTCTTTGTGACGGAGATAACTCCGGCCGGACCAGAAGCCGTTTTTAATCACTTCCGGCTGAACGGTATTCAGCGCGAATTCATCGAAATTATTTGCGTGAACATCGCGTATATGCTTCATGCCAAGGTCGGCGTCCGGATCATAGCCCAGCATACTTTTTCCGGCCGCGTTGACATAGACCAACGTTCCCTCAGGATCGGCGAGCCCAATAAAGTCGGTTGAGCGGTCGACGATTTTGCATTTGATGTCCGAGAGGCTTTCACTTTCCGGCATCTCTTCTATCGCTTTTATTACCCCGGTAATTTCTCCGTCGACATTCGAGATAGTATTAGAAACGGATAAAAATCCCGAATCACCATGTTGGGTGATATATTGAATCGTCTTTGAATAACCAGGGGCTGACATTGCTTCAGAGAAAAACGCGTTCACATTATCAAAGTCAGTAGATCTGACCATTTTCAGGTAATCAGCAAGCAAAATGCTGTCGGTACCATCCTCGAACAAACTTTTCCCAAATTCGATATTAAGCGTGGCGTTGCGCTCTTTGCCGGCGATTGAGTAAAATACAATCCCGGATTTCTCGGCGGCGTTTTGAAATTTGTTGAAGCTGCGCATATATTCTCCTCGCATTCGAGAGCGTTAGATTATTCGCTGTTTGTAAAGTGACAGCTCCATGGTATAACCAGACAAAAACTCTTTCTTTTCGCCAAGCATATTTCACCCAATATATAAACGTAGTCTACCACCAATGACTCAAGCGGTCAACCTATAAATTCTAGTTTAAACATACCTTGCGTGCAATGTTAACAGTGCTTTAAGTCCGGAAAAATAATGACCTATTATATTGATTTGCTGTAGATTTTTTAGAAAATCCATAGTATAATGTTGCCATCCTTTGTTTGCGCGCCGGACTTAACTTGGAAGCCGTTATTTAAGAAAGACATCATTTTTAGGAGGGTTAAAATGAACTGCCAAAACTGCGGGACAGTTAACGAAGACAATTGCAAGTTCTGCGCTTCATGCGGTCAGCCTCTGACACCCCAAACTGAGTCCCGAGGCCAGCACCAAAACAACAATCAAAACGGCTCGTCTTACCAAAGCAATGGCCACAACCCCGGAGCTCAGTCGTACGGTCACGGCGCACAGCCAAGCCAGCAGGATATAGAAAAAAACAAGGTATTCGCTATAATTGCGTATTTCGTATTTTTTGTACCTTTAATCGCCGCAAAAGACTCGCCGTATGCCCGTTACCACGCTAATCAGGGGCTGACGCTGCTTATTTTTTATGTTGGCGCCGCAATTGTACATGGATTTTTGTTTTCAATTATTTTTTCCACTTTTTTATGGTCGCTTTTTTCGATTATAACACTTATCTTCAGTCTGATTTATCTTGGGCTGCTGATCATTGGCATAATGGGTATAATAAATGCCGTGAACGGCAAATGCGCCCCGATACCGCTTATTGGCAGACTGCTAAATATCATTAAATGAGGAATCAACAATGAACTGTCCTAAGTGTAATGAAGTCGTTTCCGAAGGTTCGGCGTTCTGCACAAACTGCGGAGCGTCAGTTTATGAGAGCGATACAAGGGCCGAGCCTTCACCGCAGGTAAATCTGACCAAGCATGAAAACGACGAGAGCCAGCAGCCGCCTGCCGCTGTGCAGGCTTCTCAGCCGGATTATAACAGCGCCTATGCGCCTCCGGTCTCAGGCGGGAATCAGGCGGGGCCGAGCGCGGCATCCGGCAGTACATATGCCCCACACGGAGGGCACGCCGACCATTCGCAAGGTCAAAGCAATCCCGGCCGGGTTTCGCCCGCGGATTACCCCCCTCCGCCACCTCCTCCGGGCAATGCACCGCCATATTATCCCGGTCAGCAGACGAATGTCGAACTGGCGCCCGTTGTCTCCATAGGCAGATACCTTGGGTTGTTCCTGTTGTACTGCATTCCGGTCGCCGGTCTTATTATTCTGATCGTGAAAGCCGCCAGCGCGAAAAACAGGAACGTGCAGAATATGTCAATAGCGATTTTAATACTATTGGCCGTGTTCGCGGTTTTGTCGACTGTTATCGCCCTGGTGACAATCTCGATTCTGGGGCCGATTATCGCGAAGTACGGCTATGAGTTCTGGACGGAGTTCGGACGGGAGTTTTCAATCGTAATTCACTGAGCCGATTGCGTTTAGTATGCATTCCTGCCGGAGGCTGCCGCCTTTGCCGGACAAGGGAATAATCAATATAACAGATCGAGCCGGGATTTCAGGTTTTGCCTGGAATCCCGGCCTTAAATAAGGAAAGTATAATGGAATATCTATTGCTAATCTGGATGTCGTTCGCGTTCTACAGTAAATTTAAGACGTTAGGGAAAAAAGGCATCGCCCTGACTGTAATATATATTGTCGCGGTCATAGCGGCAGTTGTCGGCTGCGAAGGATACGGGTATTTAGTCTCGAGCAGCACGCAGGACTTCACTTACCTTATTAAATCGGCGCTGATCGGTTCCTCGCTCGCCACCGCAATATACATCCACGGCCACCACAGCTATAAGAGGATGACTGATAAAAGCGTGGATAAGCCGTCGCCAAATGTTTATTCAGTTTACGCTTTCAGGATGATAGGCTTTGGGTTTGCGGCCGCTGTGGTTTTCGGTCTTGCTGGTATGGTTCTTTCCTTTAGCGGGGCGCCGGTTCCGTACGCAGCGGCGAACGTCGTTTCCGGCGCTGGATTTGCGGCGGCTGCGCTTGGTCTTGCCATTCTGTCTTTCTACCTGAGGAAAGAACCGGCTAAAGAAATACCGGCATTGCTGTGCGCGGTGTTTTCGGCCAATTTCGCTGTTGACGGCATCATGAACCGGACATTTTTTCAGTATAGTACACCGGCAGACTCCAGATTTGTTTTGACAGAAGCGGTAATCGGTTTGGCAATAGCCTGCCTGCTGTGTACGTTAATGATTGGGCTCTTACGGAAAATCAGTTCGGATAGTGATTTCAGACTGCCTGTAAAGCCGGTGTGGCTGACGCTTATGATTGCGGCTCTGGCATTAAATCTGGCGGCGTCGGTATATGCCGTTTATTCCTTGGTGTTCTCCGCTGCTGGCAATCCGGACATACCGCAGTATCTGAATCCTGTGTTTTTCCGCGCAGAGGTGTATCCGATTGCGCCCATACTCGCGATTGGATTTTTGGCATTCATTTTTGTTAAAGCGTCTGCCGAACTGTCAAAAGTGGTCAAAGAACAGGAGACTGGGGAACAGCCGGAATATTTGAAATAATCACATAATACAAGGTGCTTTTATCTTGACGGCAGACTGTAAGATGACTGAAAATTACAACACAAACTCAAACATATATTTCAAGCAGAGGATTTGATCTTCATAAGGAAGTTTTTTTAGAAGTTTTGGGTTTGAAATTCCTCTTGACAATGGACGCTATGTCGTATAAAATACCTTTTGTAGTATGGTAGCAAAGTCCGGCAGAAGCAAAATTAATATGTAGAATGGAAGGGATTGTTATGACTCAGGTCGTAGCGCTGATTGCGCTCGTTATTTTCGCAGTTGTCATGGTGATTATCGGGGTTCGCTCAACAAAGCGCACCACGACTATAGACGGCTTTCTTCTTGGCGGGAGAAAAATGGGAGCTTGGATGTCTGCGTTTGCGTATGGCACCACCTATTTTTCTGCCGTTATTTTTATTGGATACGCCGGTAAGATAGGTTGGGATATCGGATTTGCGGGCATGTGGATCGGTGTCGGAAACGCCGCAATCGGATGTCTGCTCGCGTGGTACATTCTTGCCAAGCGTACCCGCAATATGACGCACAACCTGTCGGCGCGCACCATGCCGGAATTCTTCGCGGCGCGTTATCTCAGCCGGGGAATGAAGATTTACGGAGCCGCGATAATCTTTATTTTCTTAATGCCGTATGCGGCGTCGGTATACAAAGGTCTCGGCAGCTTTTTCGGCGTAATATTCCCGGATATTTCTTCCGTACTTTTCGGTCTCTCCTCAGATCACGCGTGCATGATTATCGTCGCCATTCTCACTGCCACATACCTGATACTGGGCGGATATGTCGCCACTGCGCGCACGGATTTTGTTCAGGGAATCATTATGATTGCCGGCATTATCGCGATGGCGCTTGCAATTGTTCTTCATCCGACTGTCGGTGGCCTGCCAGCGGCGGTTGAGAAGTTGAACGAGGTCGGCCCGCAGTTCACTTCGATTTTCGGGGGTTCCGGCTGGAATTTCCTGCTCATCAACATCCTGCTGACTTCTCTCGGAACCTGGGGATTGCCGCAGATGGTCAGTAAATTCTACGCGATCAAGGACGAGGCGGCAATCAAGCGAGCCACCATAGTATCGACAGGATTCGCGTTGATAATCGGCGCGGGAGCATACTTCGTAGGTACGTTTGGCAGATTTTTTGTTGAAGCGGACGCTAACGGTTTGCCGGTCGAAGGGTATGACAAAATCATTCCGAATATGCTCACTACTGCGCTTGGAGGAAACCTGCTCGGCGCCATACTACTCAGCATCATACTGCTGCTTCTGCTTTCGGCATCGATGTCCACGCTTGCGTCCATTGTACTTACTTCAGCTTCGGCAATCACTGTAGACCTTTTCGGGATATTCAAGCCCGACATGGATAAAAAGCGTCAAATGGTTTATACCAGATTGCTTTGCATGGTCTTTGTACTGTGTTCGCTGATCTTCGCGATGGCTGATTTCGCGATCATAGTTTCGATAATGGCATACTCCTGGGGCATTGTCTCAGGTTGCTTTGTAGGGCCGTACATCTGGGGTCTATACTCCAGGAAGGTGACCAAGGCCGGCGCGTGGTCGGGCATGATCGGCGGAGTTCTCACTGTTGCAATTATGGCCGTTCACGGTATGCTCACCTCCCCGGCGCTTACCGATGGTCTTTACGCGGCGTTTAAGGCCGCCAGCGGCAACTCCCCGCTATACGGAGTCTGCGCGCTTGGGGTTTCGATATTGATTGTGCCTATTGTGAGTTCGTTCACCCGCAAGTACAGTGACGAGCACGTGAGCAAAGTGTTTTCAGATGTAAAGGTGTGATTTGTCTTGTTCTGGAATAAAAAGATGGAGACTATGCCTCGTGAAGAACTCCGGAAACTGCAGCTTGAACGGTTGCAAAATACCGTTAGCCGCGTATATGACAATGTACCGTATGAACGCGCGAAATTTGATGCGGCGGGAGTCTCCCCCGCCGACATCAAGTCGCTGGACGATTTGCGCCGCTTACCGTTTACTACAAAGGACGATCTGCGCGAGAATTATCCCTGCGATCTTTTCGCCGTGCCGAGGCGGGATGTGGTTCGCATCCACGCTTCCTCCGGCACGACCGGCAAACCCACCGTCGTGGGCTACACACGGCATGACATGGACGTCTGGTCGGAGCTGATCGCTAGGCTTGCGGTCGCCGCCGGGGTGGTACCCGAGGACACGGCGCAAATCTCCTTTGGATACGGTCTTTTTACCGGAGCTTTCGGTTTGCACCAGGGTCTGGAACGTATCGGAGTGGCCGTAATACCGATGTCCAGCGGCAACAGTGAAAAACAGCTGATGATTATGCAGGACTTCGAGCCGACGGTTCTGGTTGCGACTCCGTCCTACGCTATTTACCTCGGTGAGATGGTGAGAAAGGCCGGAATACGCGACAAACTGAAGCTGCGCATCGGCCTCTTTGGCGGCGAAGGCTGTACTGAGGGAATGCGCCGCAAAATCGAGGAAGATCTCGGCATTTTCGCCACAGACAATTACGGAATGAGCGAGCTGATCGGCCCGGGCGTTTCGGGTGAGTGCTCTCATAGGTGCGGACTGCATGTCGCCGAGGATCACTTCTTTGCCGAGATAATCGATCCGGAAACCTGCGAGACGCTGCCCTACGGTGAGGTCGGCGAGCTTGTTATCACCAGTCTGACCAAAGAAGCGCTGCCAATCATACGCTACCGGACGCGCGACATAGCCTCGCTCAACCCGGAGCCGTGCGCCTGCGGCCGTACCCATGTCAGAATGAGCAGAGTAACCGGCCGTTCGGACGATATGCTGATTATAAAGGGCGTTAACGTATTCCCGTCGCAAATCGAGAGCGTGCTGATGGAGATTACCGAAATTGGGCCGCATTATCAGCTGGTGCTGCGGCGCGAGGGATTTCTCGACACGCTCGAAGTCAACGTAGAACTGATAGACGGTTCGGTACTGGAGCAGTATTCGAAGCTGATCGGCATTCAGGAGGGCATCAGAAAGCGCCTGCATTCGGTTCTTGGTCTTGACACAAAAGTTAACCTGGTTGAGCCGGATACAATAGAGCGATCCCAGGGCAAAGCGAAACGGGTAATCGACCTGCGAAATGCATAACAGGCTTCCGATTCCCGATTAATACTATTGATTTACAGTCTTCCAGCACTGGAGGTAATAACTTGTCTGAAAAGAAACTGATGCTTGGCAACCAGGCCGTCGCGCGCGGACTTTTTGAGTCCGGCTGCGTATTTGTGTCTTCGTACCCGGGCACCCCATCCACTGAAATAACGGAATACGCCGCCAGCTACGATTGCCTGCACGCCGAATGGGCGCCCAATGAAAAAGTCGCTGTAGAAGCCGCTCTCGGTGCCGCCATCGGCGGAGGCCGTTCGTTTTCGGGAATGAAACACGTCGGGCTCAACGTCGCCGCCGATCCGGTTTTCACTGCGTCCTATACCGGAATCAATGCCGGACTTGTCATCGCGGTCGCGGATGACCCCGGAATGCATTCCTCCCAGAACGAACAGGACAGCCGTCACTACGCCAGAGCCGCCAAGCTGCCCTGCATAGAACCGTCGGACAGCGGTGAATGTCTGGAGTTTACCAAGCTCGCCTTCGAAATGTCGGAGGAATATGACACTCCGGTGCTGCTCAGACTGTCCACCAGGGTGTCGCATTCCCAGAGCTCGGTCGAGATAAACGACAGAGTTGAACACGCGCTTAAGGATTACGAAAAGAATATCCAAAAATATGTTATGATGCCGGCAATGGCCAGGGCCCGTCATGTCGTGGTTGAAAATCGCATGAGTAAGCTTGCGGAGTTTGCCGAAACCTGTGAAATTAATAGAGCCGAGTATCACGATAAAACCATCGGCGTAATATCTTCCGGAATCGCTTATGAGTACGCGAGGGAAGCGCTGGGCGATAAAGCCTCCTATCTCAAGCTGGGGATGGTCTATCCCCTTCCGGTCGAGCTGATTCGCAAGTTCGCGTCGGAAGTGGATAAACTCTATGTTGTCGAAGAGCTCGACGGATTTATCGAGGAGCACTGCCGGGCAAACGGTATCACAGTTATCGGCAAGGAAGTTTTTTCAAAACTCGGAGAGCTTTCGACCGAAATAGTGCGGGAAAAGATTCTTGGCGACCAGCCGCCCGTACCTGCGATTGCAGGCGACCTTCCCGTCCGGCCGCCCGTCCTTTGCCCCGGCTGCCCGCACAGAGGGCTTTTTTACGTCCTGAAGAAGCTGGGAGTTACCGTTTCGGGAGACATCGGATGCTATACGCTGGGCGCTAACGCCCCGATGGGCATGATCGACGTCTGCGTCTGTATGGGCGCGTCAATCTCCGCGCTGCACGGCATGAATATGGTGCGCGGCGCTGAGTTTGCGAAAAAATCCCTGGCTGTAATCGGTGATTCGACGTTCATGCACTCGGGCATTACCGGCCTGGTTAACTCGGTTTATAACCAGAGCCCCTCCACTGTGCTGATTCTGGACAATTCAATCACAGGCATGACCGGTCACCAGAACAACCCGGCGACAGGTCTGACCTTGCAGGGAAAACCCGCGCCCAAACTGGTGCTTGAGGACGTCTGCCGCGCGCTTGGCGTGAACCGCGTTCGAATTGTCGACCCGCACGACTTGGACGTTCTGGAGACTGTTATTAATGAAGAACTCGCGGCCGAAGAGCCGTCAGTCGTCATTGCGCGCCGTCCCTGTGTATTGCTGCCGGAGGTCGAGCGCGGACGTCCCTATGTTTCGGACCGGGAAAAATGCAAAGGCTGCAAGGCCTGCATGAAGCTCGGCTGCCCCGCGATAAGCTTCGAGGACAAGCGTGCCGGCGTGGATATCTCGCTTTGCGTTGGTTGCGGACTTTGTCAGCGCGTTTGCAAGTTTGGCGCGATGGAGGTGTCCAAATGAGCGGATTTAATGTGCTGATCGCCGGAGTCGGCGGTCAGGGATCGCTATTGGCCTCGAGAATAATCGGAGCGCTCTACCTTAGCCGCGGATTTGACGTCAAGGTCAGTGAAGTGCACGGCATGTCGCAGCGCGGCGGCAGCGTTATTACTTATGTCCGCGCCGACGATAAAGTTGCATCCCCTCTTGTGCCAAAGGGCGAGGCGGATCTGCTTATCGCTTTTGAACAGCTGGAGGCTCTCCGATGGCTGCCCTATCTGCGTCGCGACGGAGCCGCCGCGGTCAACATCCAAAAGATTCTTCCGATGCCGGTACTCACGGGCGCAATGTCCTATCCGGAAGGAATCGCGGGCAAAATCCTCGCCTCCTGCGGGCGCGCGGTTGCGCTTGACGCACTGGAGCTGGCAGCCAAAGCCGGTTCTCTCCGCACCGCCAACGTGATTATGCTCGGCGCGGCGTCACGGTTTATCGACGCTCAGCCAGAGGAGTGGGAAAACGCCATCAAAGCCTGCGTTAAGCCCGCGCTTCTTGATATCAATCTCCGCGCGTTTGAGCTGGGTAGGTCAAGCGCCGATCGATGATTTATTTCTCCTGCGTGACACTCAAATCATTTGGGCATTCTGCGAAAATTCACGACACAGTAATCAGCGGAATGTCAGATAATAGATTAATTCTATTGTTGGGCATTCCGCTGCTCATACTCTAAGAACCCATACGCCATGGGTATAAGTTCTAAGGAATAATATCGAGGACGACAATATGTATTGGAACGAAAAAATTGAGACAATGCCACCGGAAGAAATGCGCAAGCTGCAAGGCGAGCGTCTGGTTTCCACGGTTGAGCACGCTTACAAAAATGTGCCCGCTTACCGGAGTAAGATGGACAGGATCGGTCTGCTCCCCGGTGATATCAAGGGGATAGACGATCTTCACAAGCTCCCCTTCACCGAGAAAACCGACCTGCGCGACAATTACCCGTATGGAATGTTCGCTGTTCCGATGGAAGAAATTGTCCGCATCCACGCGTCTTCGGGAACGACCGGCAAACAGACGGTTGTGGGCTATACCGCCGGAGATATTGAGGTCTGGAACGAGTCAATGGCGCGTTCGCTAACGATGTCCGGCGCGCACCGGGGCGACATCGTCCACGTTGCGTACGGTTACGGACTGTTTACAGGCGGACTTGGCGGACACTACGGCAGTGAAACTATAGGCGCCGCCGCCGTACCGGTATCCACCGGAAATACCGCGCGCCAGCTCCAGATTCTGGAGGACTTCGGCAGCACGATCATACTCTGCACGCCTTCATACGCCATGTTCCTCGGCGATGCAGTGCAAAAAGCGGGAATTAGGCACAAGCTCAAGCTGCGCGCGGGAATATTCGGCGCGGAGCCCTGGACCGAGGAAATGCGGGCGGGTATCGAGGCCAGACTGGGGATCGACGCGTTTGACATTTACGGCCTCTCGGAGATTTCCGGGCCGGGCGTTGCCAACGAGTGCAAATGCAAATGCGGGCTGCACATCAACGAAGACCACTTTATCCCAGAAATTATTGACCCTGATACACATGAGGTGCTGCCCGACGGACAGCGAGGCGAGCTTGTGTTCTCCTGCGTGACTAAAAGAGCCATGCCGCTGATACGCTACCGAACCCGCGACATCACTTCGCTCAACCGAACGAAGTGCGATTGCGGGCGGACACTGGTACGCATGGGCAAGCCCGCCGGACGGTCGGACGACATGCTTATTATCCGTGGAGTCAACGTCTTCCCCACCCAGGTGGAGAGCGTGCTTCTCGGTATCAGCGAAACCGCCCCGCACTACATGCTGGTGGTCGATCGTGCGAACAACCTTGATACGCTTGAAATTCAGGTGGAGATGAACGAAAGCTTCTTCTCTGACGAAATCCGTCAGATTGAATCTCTTGAACACCGCATTTCAAAGGCGATTGAATCATCACTCGGCCTATCGGCAACGATTCGCCTGGTTGAGCCGAACACTATTGAAAGATTCGAGGGCAAGGCTCGTCGCGTCGTGGACAAAAGGAGATATTAATCTTGCGAAACCGCCTGACTACATGATATAATAATGTTAGAACAGGTATGGTTTTGCCTGGTTTGCCAAGAAATAAATACGATAATCGCTTGTGACCACCCATTTGAAACAGCGGGCTCCGGTCTGCGGGAGGTTTATATGTTAATAGATCAAATTTCTGTTTTTGTCGAGAATAAGCCCGGACGGCTGTCCTACATTCTCGGAAAACTTGCCGAAGCCAATATTGATATCCGAGCACTGTCGCTGGCTGATACCACAAATTTTGGGATACTGCGCATGATTGTCAGCGACCCGGTTCTCGCCGAATCGTCGCTAAAGGGCAGTGGGCTGACCGTCAGCCGCAATGAAGTTATTGCCGTCGCGCTGAACGACCGTCCCGGATCGCTTCATGACGTTCTGGCGCGCCTTTTTGACGGCGGCATCTCGGTCGAATACGCTTATGCATTCCTTACCCGTGAGAGTACAGACGCTTTCGTCATACTGCGCGTTGAGGACAGCGCTCAGGCAATAGCCATCCTGGAAAAGAACAATTTCCGAATGCTCTCGCCCCAGGAAGCGTATACCCTCTGATGCTTGAAACTAGTGAAAAACTGAATACGATCGCCGCCAGGGTGGAGCGTGAGCTCGCCTCGGTTTTTGAACGATTTGACAAAGCTGCCCGCTGCAATACGCAGCGGGTGCTTTCAGCGTTCTCAAAAAATCGAGTGTCCGATACTCATTTCAACATGGCGACCGGATACGGTTACTCCGACGTCGGGCGGGATACGCTTGACCGGGTGTTTGCGGACATTGTCGGCGCGGAAGACGCCGTTTTCCGCATCAACCTTGTCAGCGGAACACACGCGATCGCGTGCGCCCTTTTCGCCGCGCTGAACCCCGGTGAAAAACTTCTAGCAGCGGTCGGAGCACCATATGACACGCTTCACGGGGTGATCGGCATTTCCGGTGATTATCCCGGCTCGCTCGCAAAGTATGGAATCGGATATTTGCAGGCGGGTCTCGGCATGAACGGTCTGCCGGACATTGGCCGCGTCGCCGAGTTAGCGCGCGAACCCGATGTGGGCGCCGTGCTCATTCAGCGCTCGCGCGGATATTCCGGCAGGCGGTCGCTGTCTGTTGCTCAAATCGGCGAGCTTATCGAAGTCATCCGCAAAGCTAACCCGGCGGCCAGAATAATCGTGGACAACTGCTACGGCGAGTTTGTTGAAACAAGCGAACCGATTTCAGTCGGTGCGGATTTGATCGCAGGTTCGCTGATTAAGAACCCCGGCGGCGGTCTTGCGCCGACCGGCGGATACATCGCGGGCAGGAGCGATCTTGTTGATGCCGCAGCGATGCGTATGACCGCGCCCGGAATCGGGCGGCACTGCGGTTGCAGTCTCGGCAACAACCGGCTGCTTTATCAAGGGTTGTTTATGGCGCCGCATACAGTTGCCCAGGCGCTGAAAACGGCGGCATTTTGCGCCGGAATCATGCGTGAGCTGGGCTTTGACGTCTCCCCCGCCCCGCTCGACGACCGGTTTGACATTGTCCAATCGATTGATTTCGTATCGCCCGCGCCTCTGCTTGAGTTTTGCAAGGGCATACAGGCGGGCGCGCCGGTGGATTCGTTCGCTGTGCCCGAGCCGTGGGACATGCCCGGATATGACTGTCAGGTCGTTATGGCGGCGGGAGCGTTTGTACAGGGCGCTTCCATAGAACTTTCGTGCGACGCTCCGATGCGTCCGCCATATACCGCGTACATGCAGGGCGGACTGACATTTGAGTCCGGCCGTGCGGGAGTGCTGGAAGCGGCGGCGCGCGTGCTGTCGGCGCGGGGCGAGCCATGATCGTCCTTGGAATAGATCCCGGTATCGCGACCGTGGGTTTTGCCCTCCTGGAGAAATCAGGCGGCGGCGAGACCGTCATAATCAAGTACGGAACAGTCCGGACGCCGGCGGGTCTTCCGCTGCATACCAGGCTGGTGCAGATTTCAACAGATATTGCCGAGCTTATCGGCATGTTCAAGCCCGACGTGATGTCGGTCGAGGAGCTGTTTTTCAATACCAACGTCAAAACAGCCATCCAGGTAGCGCATGGACGTGGCGTGATAATCGAAACGGGAGCCCGGCACGGTCTTCCGGTTTTTGAATATACTCCCCTGCAGATTAAGCAGGCAGTGGTGGGATATGGTCGCGCCGAAAAGAGCCAGGTAATGGAAATGGTCAAGGTTCTGCTGAAAATGCCCGTGGCGCCGAAGCAGGACGACGCGGCGGACGCGCTGGCGGTTGCGCTGTGCCACATACAATGCGCGGGTTCGCGTCTCAGATGAGGTTGTTGCCATGTTTTATTATATCAGCGGAACGGTCGGTCATACCGAACAGGGACTTGCAGTAATTGACGCAGGGGGCGTAGGTTACGCCTGCCACACGTCGTCGAATACGCTTCAGCGTATCAGGGTCGGACAGCAGGCCAAGCTCTTCACCCATCTGATCGTCAGGGAGGACGTTTTTGACCTGTACGGGTTCTATGACCATGAGGAAATGGCGTGCTTTAAGATGCTTATCGGCATTTCCGGAGTGGGCCCGCGGGCGGCGCTGTCCATTCTTTCGGTTTGTACGCCAGGCGGCCTCGCGCTTTCGATAATCACCGGCGACGAAAAAGCACTGACCGCCGCGCCCGGCATCGGCAAGAAGCTGGCGCAGCGGGTGATGCTGGAACTGCGCGATAAAATTGCCAAAACGCAGTTGGAGTCCGTAAACGCGGCGTCCGCCGGGATGGAACTCGCGGCGTCTGCCAGCGGCCCGATGGCGGAAGCGATGGCGGCGCTGTCCGTACTCGGATACTCACAGTCTGAGGCGGCGATGGCGCTTCAGGGACTGGACAGTGAAGGCATGTCCGCCGAAGAAATTATACGTTCTGCGCTGAAACGGCTGGCAAGCGCGGTGAAATAGCGCTTTCAAGGCTGCTTTTTATTCCATGCATATGTGTTTTGAGTCAAATGGCGGGAGGTGACGGTTTTGAGCATTGATTTTGAAGATAGTCTGGAAGAGCGAATAGTTTCGTCCACCCTTAACAGGGAAGACGAAAATGAACTCTCGCTCAGGCCGAAAACGCTGACTGAGTATATCGGCCAGCAGCGCGCCAAAGAAAACCTCTCGGTGTTCATCGAGGCGGCACGGGGCAGAAAAGAGACGCTAGACCATACCCTGCTCTACGGCCCGCCTGGCCTTGGCAAAACAACGCTTGCCGGAGTCATCGCAAACGAAATGAACGTCAATATTCGAATCACTTCCGGCCCCGCGATCGAAAAATCAGGCGATCTGGCCGCCCTGCTTACCAACCTCAATGAGTTTGATATATTGTTCATCGACGAGATACACAGGCTGAACCGTTCGGTCGAGGAAATACTTTATCCCGCGATGGAGGATCACGCGCTCGACATTATCATTGGCAAAGGCCCGTCAGCGCGGTCAATCAGAATTGACTTGCCGAGTTTTACGCTTATAGGCGCTACCACCCGCGCCGGTCAGCTGACCTCTCCCCTGCGTGACAGATTCGGAGTCATGCTGAGACTGGAACTATATAACGAGCGCGAATTGCATACAATAGTTAAGAGAAGCGCTGGAATTCTCGGAATTCCGATCGAGGAAGACGGAGCGCTTGAGATAGCCTCCCGGTCGCGCGGCACGCCCAGAATAGCGAACCGGATTCTAAGGCGGGTTCGCGATTACGCCGAGGTGCGGGCAAACGGAATTATCACGCGGCAGGTTGCCGATAAGGCGCTGGAAATGCTGGAGATCGACAAGTGCGGGCTGGACAATACCGACCGGCGCATGCTGCTGAGCCTGATCGAGAACTTCGGCGGAGGTCCTGTCGGGCTTGAAACGCTCGCTGCGACAACGGGTGAAGAGGCGATCACAATCGAGGACGTCGTCGAGCCCTATCTACTGCAAAAGGGGTACCTCACCCGGACTCAGCGCGGACGCTGCGTCACACGTAAGGCATATGAGCATATGCACGTTGAATACACAGGCCAAATGGAGTTTTAATGAGTTGTTGGTGATGTGAATATGGAAGAAGGTCGGAGCCGAAACGCTATGCGGGCCGCGATACTTGCGGTTTCGCTCAATCTTCTGCTGGCTGGCGTCAAGCTCTCGCTGGGATACCTTGCGGGCAGCCAGTCTATGATTGCGGATGGCTTCAATAACGCCGGCGATTTCGTAACTTCAATAATTGTTATGATCGGTGCGCATGTTTCCGCACGGCCGCGAGACCGTGAGCACCCATTTGGCCATGGAAAAGCCGAGCACATCTTTTCGATGCTCATTAGCCTGATTTTGCTGTATGTCGCGGGTCAAACGTGTTGGAGCTCGGTGCAGTCAATAATGCAGGATCAGCAATTCGTTTTTTCATATTGGCTCATACTGGCTTCCCTGGCGTCTATTCTGGTAAAGGCAGTAATTGTGACGTACACGCTGAGGCTTCATAATAAAACCGCCAACCTTATGCTGAAAGCTCTGGCATACGACAGCCGTAACGATATGCTTATCTCTACGGGTGTTATCGCGGGATTGATTTTCGGCAGCTACGGATATTTTTGGGTAGACGGCTCTATCGGCGTGCTGATTTCCCTTTGGATTGCGTATACCGGAATCTCAGTTTTCCGTGAGGCGTATGCAGTTTTGATGGATACGGATCTGCCCGATGACACGAAGGCAAAAATATACTGCGTCATTTCAAGCATGCCGGGTGTCATCACTATTGACGACATCACTGGCAAGCCTGTCGGCGGGCAATCGGTAGTGATAATAAAAATTTCGGTTGACAATAAGATGAGCGTTGAAGAGAGCCACAGGATTGCAGGCAAAATCAGGTACGAATGCAAAAAACTCGATAAAATCTGTGACGCGGTGGTTCATATCAACCCCGCGTTTCCATCTGAACTATCAAACTGATCTTAGTTGGAGGATTAAATGGGCAAACTTTTTGGTACTGACGGAATTCGTGGAATCGTCGGCAGGCAGCTCACAGCCGAGCTGGCTTTCCGTGTCGGTCAGGCGGTCGTGACAGCGCTGCAGAAGGATTCGACCAAGAAATCAAAGTTTATTATCGGCAGGGACACCAGAATATCATCCGAGATGATTGAGTCTTCAATTTGCGCCGGAATTGCCTCTGTTGGCGGCGATATAGTGTCAATTGGCGTGACGCCGACACCCGCTGTGGCATTCCTCACAGACCGAACCGGGGCCGACGCGGGCATTATGGTATCCGCCTCGCATAATCCATATGAGCATAACGGAATTAAGGTATTCAACTCCAAAGGACACAAACTTCCCGACAGTCTCGAGGAAGAAATAGAATCGTTAATACTCGGAAGCGGTGTATTCAAAGCGGCGGAGCTTGATAAGGTTGGCAGGATTAGTGCTGATCTGGGGTTAATCGGCGATTACCTGGATTACATAAAAAGCACCGTGAATTGCGATCTTAAAGGGATGCGGATTGCCGTCGACTGCGCCAACGGATCGGCTTCAGCGACCGCGTCAAAGCTTTTCTCGGCTTTCGACGCGCAAATTGACGTGTATAATAATACGCCGGACGGAATCAATATTAATGACAACTGTGGTTCCACTCACCTTTCCAAGCTGGGAGATCTCGTAAGGTATAAAGGCTATGACCTTGGCATTGCTTTTGACGGGGACGCAGACAGATGTCTTATAGTCGACGAAAAGGGCCGTGAGGTGGACGGCGACAGGATCATGGCTGTGTGCGGCGCGTTCATGCGTGAGCGCGGAGAGCTGCCCGATGACACAATTGTAGCGACTGTCATGTCCAATCTCGGCTTTCACGTGTACAACAGGAATCACGGCGTCAAGGTTATAACGGCGCAGGTTGGTGACCGTTATGTACTCGAGGAAATGCAGAAGGGCGGCTTTATGCTCGGAGGTGAGCAGTCAGGCCATCTGATATTCCTTAAATACATGCCTACCGGAGACGGACAACTGACCGCGCTGCAATTCCTGAATGTACTCGCCAGCTCCGGAGCGACAGTGTCCGGCTTGGTTTCGGACATTCCGCAGTTCCCGCAGATACTGCTTAACGTACAAGTACTGCCGGAAGCAAAAGCCGGACTTTCAGAGCACCCCGACGTTTTGAAAGCGATTGAAAGCGCAAAAGCCTCTCTTGGCGAGGGCAGGATTCTTGTGCGTCCGTCTGGAACCGAGCCGCTGGTCAGGGTTATGGTCGAAGGTATGGAAGAATCGGCGGTAAAGCAAGCGGCAGAGAGCATTGTGGACGTAATAAAGATTGTTGCTACGTGATAATCAGCAATTAATTTTGTCAAAAACTTGCTGTTCCGACTTGACTTTGGCCATTAAATGGATTAAATTAACTAAGTGACAGAGCGAGTAGATCGACTTGCAATTTCTACAAAAGCAGAGTGAAAGAAGGTATCCCCTGTGGTTTTCGCAAACAAGTACCGAAGCATGCATTGCAACGAGATTCGCCCCGACCATATCGGCAAGACAGCCCGGCTGGCGGGCTGGGTGGACACGATTAGGGATCACGGCGGAGTTGTGTTCGTTGACCTGCGCGACCAATTTGGAATCACCCAAATCGTTGTGCGGGATGAAATGCTCCAGAACGTCCGCCGCGAAACAGTAATCAGTGTAGAGGGAGATATCCGCAGGCGGGATGAGGACTGTATCAACCCCAAGCTGGATACCGGCCTAGTTGAGCTGCACGCCGTCAGTCTGGAGATACTGGGTGCTTCGAGCGCCAACCTCCCGTTTGAAATACAAAATTCGACGGCGACCCGTGAGGATATCCGCCTCAAATACCGTTACCTCGATCTGCGAAACCCGAAAATGCACGCTAACATTCTGCTTCGCAGCCAAGTTATTGCGTTTATACGCAACAGCATGAGCGAGATGGGATTCACTGAAATTACAACGCCGATACTGACCGCCTCCTCCCCCGAGGGCGCCCGCGATTATATAATTCCCGCGCGGAAGCATCCGGGCATGTTTTACGCACTGCCCCAGGCGCCGCAGATTTTCAAACAGCTGCTTATGGTTTCTGGGTTCGACCGATACTTCCAGATCGCGCCCTGCTTCCGAGATGAGGACGCGCGCGCAGACCGCTCACCTGGTGAGTTCTATCAGCTTGACTTCGAAATGGCGTTCGCGACTCAGGAAGATGTTTTTGCGGTCGCCGAGAACGTGCTTTTTGAAGTTTTTGAAAAATTCGGGGACAAAAAGGTATCCGCCAAGCCTTTTGCACGCATACCGTACAAAGAGGCGATGCTGAAATATGGAACCGACAAACCCGACCTGCGCAATCCGCTCGTGATCAACGATATGACGGAGTTTTTTGCTGGCGTTGAGTTTGCTGCTTTCAAAGGAAAGCCCGTACGCGGCATAGTCGCGCCGGGCTGCGCGCTGAATTCAAAATCCTTTTTCGAAAATATGTTGGACTTCGCGATGTCGATCGGAATGAAAGGCCTCGGATATATTTCGGCGGCTTCGGACATGAAACTTAAAGGGCCGATTGTCAAGTTTCTCAGTGACGAGCAACAGAGTGAAATGGTCACCTCGCTTGGTATCAAAGAAAACGACACGCTTTTCTTTATCTGTGACGGTAAAGCGATAGTAGACAAGCTGGCCGGACTGATTCGCAGCGAGCTTGGCGCTCGAATGAATCTGATTAACGACGACGCGTTCGAAATGTGCTTCATAACCGATTTTCCGATGTATGAACGCAACGAGGAAACGGGAAAGATAGACTTTACACACAACCCTTTTTCCATGCCACAGGGCGAACTGGCCGCGCTGAACGGTCAAAATCCGTTGGACATTCTCGCCTGGCAGTATGACATTGTCTGCAACGGCGTTGAGCTGTCCTCCGGCGCGGTGCGAAATCACCTGCCAGAGGTAATGGTGCGCGCGTTTGAGATTGCCGGATACACCGAATCGCAATTGGAGGAAAAATTCGGCGCGCTTTACGGAGCTTTCCAGTACGGAGCGCCGCCTCACGCGGGTATGGCTCCCGGAATTGACCGCATTTTGATGCTGCTGACAGGCCACGACAACATCAGGGAGGTAATCGCCTTCCCGATGAACGCCGGTGCTCAGGATCTGATGGTAGGCGCGCCCGGAAATGTTTCGGATCAGCAGATGCGCGAAGTTAATATCAAGCTGAGAAAGTAAATGGTGATTTAATATGAAAGCTGACTTGCAGCTTCTTGCAAAAATGGAGAATCTCGCGTTTTTATGCTTCCTTGAAAACGAACGGGATACGGCGCTGAAGGATATCAATGAGGCGCTGGACGCTGCGTCTGTCATACTGGAGTGTGACGTCGCCGGCGTTGCGCCGCTTGTGCACGTGCGCGCGAATAAAAATGTCTTTCGTGACGATACGGTAAATCAAACCGTGTCCAGAGAGGAAATACTTGCATGCGCGCCTGACCGGCTCGAAAACTATTATGTTGCGCCACAGACATTTGACTAATTGAGGAAATTATATGGATATAAACAAATTGACTGCGGCTGAGCTGTCTGCCGGACTGCGGTCGCGCGAGATCAGCGTCGCCGACAGTACGCGGGCTTACATTTCGGCGGCAAAACAAAGCGCACATGTCGGACTCGTTTTTGAGGACGAGGCTATGGCGGCTGCCGTCGACATGCAAAAAATGATTGACTCCGGAGCCGAGCTTCCCAGCCTTGCTGGAGTCCCGGTCGGTGTTTGCGATAATATTTTCATTAAGAACAAACCGGCGTCCGCTGGCTCAAATATGCTCGGGGGCTTCACTCCCCCGTTCGAGTCGACCGCAGTGTCACGCCTCAGGGACGCGGGAGCGATTATAGTTGCGCAGCTGAAAGGCGACGAATTTTACGCCGACGGACACTCGGGCTCCTGTCCGGCGGGCGCTGTGGCGGAAGGTGCCGTGGCACTCGCTATCGGCAGCGACACTTGCGGTTCGATGCGCGCTCGGGCTGACGCTGCGGGGATTGCTTGTCTGCGTCCCACTTATGGCGCGGTATCGCGCTTCGGACTGGTCGCGTACGTTTCGTCGATGGATCAGATTTCGGCGCTTGGCAGAACGGCGGAGGACTGCGCCGCCTGCATTGAGGTCATTTCGGGTCATGACCCCGTCGACAGCACATCGGTGGCGCGCGGCCCGATAAAATACAGCGGCAAAGACGTCAAGGGACTGAGAATCGGTTTTTTGTCCGGATTTGACAGCGGAGACTCCGTATGCCCGCAGGCGGTTGCCGACGCTTTCGGCGCCGCAGGGATAACCTTCGGCAATATCCGCATTCCTGAACTCAAGTACGCGCTCGCGACATATATGATCCTCGCCTACTCTGAAGCCAGCGGAAATATGGCTCGTTTTGACGGCATCAAATACGGACATGCCGCGCAGAAGTTCGATAACCTGAACGAACTCTATTACAATACCAGAACCGAGGGATTCACGCTGAAAACGCGCGAGAGGCTCGGTCTGGGCTCGCTTTTTCTTTCGTCCGGAATGTATGACGACTATTACGACCGCGCGATGAAGGTGCGCAGGCTGATTGTTGACGCCATAATGAAATCGTTGGGTGAATTCGACGCACTGTGTATGCCGGTCGCCTCTGTCAAATCAGGCAATTCGCCGCTGCAATGCGATTTTGCCAATCGGTACAATACCATCGCGAGTCTCGCCGGTCTGCCGAGTGTGGTTCTGCCCGGAATGGGCGTTCAGCTTGTCGGCGCGGAATTCACGGAGGATATGCTGGTTTCGATAGCGTCCCGTGTTACTCCCTCTGACGGAGGTGCGAAGTAATGAAATATGAAGTTGTAATGGGCCTCGAAGTGCACTGCGAGCTATCCACCAATACCAAGATTTTCTGCTCGTGTTCAACGAGTTTTGAATCGTCTGAAAATGAAAACGTCTGTCCCGGCTGCGGCGGAATGCCGGGTACGCTCCCGGTAATGAACCGCCGTGTGGTCGAGTACGGCATCAAGGCCGCGCTTGTGACCAATTGCAAGATTAATCAATACTGTACTTTTGACAAGAAGAACTACTTTTATCCGGATCTGTCGTGCTCTTACCAGATCACGCAGCTCTTCCACCCGATTTGCGTCGACGGATTTGTGGAAATCGAAACTGAGGCAGGGAAAAAGAAAATCAGTCTCAAGCAGATACACATGGAAGAGGACGCCGGCAAACTCAAGCACGACGCGATTACGGGCAACTCGCTGGTCGACTTCAACCGGTGCAGCGTGCCCCTCCTCGAAATCGTCAGCAATCCCGATTTCCGAACCGCGGAAGAGGTGCTGGCGTATCTTGAAAAACTGAGATCAATGCTCCGGTTCATCGGCATCTCAGACTGTAAGATGCAGGAGGGCTCGATGCGGTGCGACGTTAACCTGTCGGTGAGGCCGGCTGGCACGACAGAGCTCGGCACCCGAACCGAAATCAAGAATATGGCCTCGCTGAAAGCGATTTCCAGAGCAATCGCCTATGAGATTGAGCGGCACATTGACGCGATCGATTCCGGCAACGGGCACACGCTGATCCAGGAGACGCGGAGGTGGGACGACGCGGCGGGCAAAAGCTATTCCATGCGCTCGAAGGAAAACGCGCAGGACTACCGCTACTTTCCCAACCCCGACCTGCCCCCGATAGAGATCAGCGACGAGTGGATAGCGGAGGTTAAAAACTCGCTTCCGGAACTGGCGGACGCCAAGCTTGCCCGTTACATGGACGAATTTGGCCTGCCGGAGTACGACTGCCGACTGTTAACATCGAGCAAGACGCTGTGCGAGATATTTGAAAAGTGCACGTCAATCTGCAATCAGCCGAAGGAAACTTCCAACTGGATTATCGGCGAACTGATGAGCGCCGCGAATAACGAGGCAAAGGCTTATGACGATCTCCGGCTGGACGGCGCAAAGCTCGCGAGTCTCATAAACCTTGTCGCCGCCAAAATAATTAACCGCAATACCGCCAAGAAGGTTTTTGCCGAGATATACGCGAACGACACCGACCCCGAGGAGTATGTCAAACAACACGGGCTCGCAATGGTTTCGGACACCGGAGCGATCGAGGCAATCGTGGATCAGGTGATCGCCGAGAACCAGAGCTCGGTTGAGGATTACCGCAAAGGCAAGACGCAGGCGCAGGGATTCCTGATGGGCAAGGTGATGAAGCTCGCCAAAGGCAAGGCCGATCCGCAGCTTGTGAACGAACTTCTGAACAGCAAACTGAACGGTTAAGAAAAACCCCCGGCTACAATTCCGCGACAGGCGGCGTTGTGACCGGGGGTATATTTTTATTTTAGGTTAACGTCAAACGGCGGCTTTATTATCCCGCGCTCTGTGATTATGGCGGTGATGAGTGAGTTGTCGGTCACGTCAAAGGCTGGATTGTACACCTTTACCGACGGCGGCGCCATCGGATTTTGATACCACTGCTCGGTTATTTCCGACGGGCTTCGCAGTTCGATCTCTATTTGAGAACCGTCCGCACAGCCTGGGTCTATAGTTGATGTCGGAGCGCACACATAAAACGGAATGTCGTACTTTTTGGCTATAATCGCGACGCCCAGCGTGCCGATCTTGTTGGCGGCGTCGCCGTTAGCGGCTATGCGGTCGCTTCCGACGAAAACGGCGTCAATGAGACCCGATTTCATCACGGTGGCCGCCATATTGTCGCATATCAGCGTGACGTCCACCCCGGCGGCTTGCAGCTCAAACGAGGTTAGTCTCGCGCCCTGAAGCAGCGGACGGGTTTCGTCGGCAAATACCCGCAAATTCAGGCCGCGCTCCATCCCGACATATATCGGGGCCAGCGCGGTGCCGTATCCGCCCGTGGCCAGCCTGCCCGCGTTGCAGTGGGTCAAAATGCCCATACCGTCACGCAGAAGCGGCTGGGCGTGCTCACCGATGCTCCGGCAGGACATGTTGTCCTCGCTGTCGATGGCCTCCGCCTCGCGCAGGATCAGTTCCGTGGTTTCCGCCGGGCTCAGCGAAATATTGACGTGTCCCGCAACTCTGTCCAGCGCCCAAAACAGATTGACCGCTGTAGGCCGAGCGGAGGCGAGATAATCGCGGAATTCCATCAGGCGGAGCACAAACTGCCCGCGCTCGAGGTTTTGAAGGCCTCTCGCCGCCACATACATCGCATACGCGGCAAAAATCCCGATAGCGGGCGCTCCCCTCACCCGGAGAGAATAAACCGCTTCCCAGAGCTCTTCGTTTGCGCGGAGGCTTAAATACTTCACCTCACCCGGCAATAGGGTCTGATCAATTATTTCAACAGCGCGCCGGTCTTGCGAGAGCCGCACGGCGCGCTGAGACAGGTCGAATTTCAAAGAATTTTCCATATAATCCTCAATATAGAATTTCGGTCATTCCAGCGGATCAAGACATTTTTCCAACTGTGTCAGATCAAGTATCTCGACCTCCCTGCCGGAAAAGTCGATCAGTCCCTCATCGCGCATCCACGAAAGTTCCCGTGACAGAGACGGGCGCGACACGCCCAGATAAGACGCCCATTCGTGTTTGAAAAACGGGAGCTTCAGCTTTTTTCTGTGGCTGATCGCAAACATGTCGAGCAGAAATGAAGTGATTTTTCCGCGCAACGTCTTCTGAGAGATAACGTCCAGCCGCCGTTGAAGCGCCCAAAGCCGGTCGGATATCAGCCTCAGCAAGTTAGTCATAATTTTTTTGTGGACGTTGCATGCCGAGGAGCACATCGACAGAATCGGCTGAATGTAATAGAAATCGACTTCGCAGTCGGTCTTTGCGACCACCGTAACCGGATAAACGGCGTTTGACGAGACCGCCGCGCCCTCCGCGAAGCTGTCGCCCTCGCTGAGGAACATGACTACAACATGGTTGCCGCTGTAAAAGTCTTTGCAAATCTCCACGACTCCGGAAATAATGATGCCGAAGCCGTCCGCGGGGTCGCCTCTCAGCGCGATAAGCTCTCCGCTGGAGTAATGCCTTCTTGACGGCGAGAGACATTGCCTGGCGGATTCGATTTCTTCTTCGGCAAGATCTGTAAATAGAGGATTTTTCATCGTCAGACTCCGTTACTTGTCAATAGTAGCTGTGATTTGTTAAAAACGACAATAAACACTAATACAATTTAGATATATTGACAAATTTTAGTTATATTGATTTCTGTAGCATATGATACCGATTAATTTCTATGATTGGATATACTAGAATCATAAACTATTGAATTGGAGGGCATAAAATGTTTTGTTATCAATGTGAACAGACGGCAGGCGGTAAAGGGTGCACAATTTCCGGCGTTTGCGGAAAGCAGCCGGACACCGCGTTCATACAGGACGAGATCGTTGCCGCCCTGATAGACCTCGCCAACGCCATCCCCGAAAAAGGCCCGAACGCCAATGCGGAGCACCTTGTGATGGACGGATTGTTCGCCACATTAACCAACGTAAACTTCGACAACGCGGCGCTTCGAGACCTGCTGGCGGATATACGCATTGAAACCGGCCAGCGCGAGTACACAGGCAAGTTCAACCCCGAGGAACTGTTTAAGCTGGATGACGGAGATATTCAGTCGCTCAAAAGCACGCTGCTATTTGGATTAAAGGGCATGGCGGCATATGCGCATCACGCGCACCTGCTGGGTAAGACGAGCACCCCGGTTTTTGACTGCATGTTCTCCTGCCTCCGTGAATACGCCAAGCCCCAGACGGTGGAAAGCATGCTGACGATTCTGATGGAATTCGGCAAGGTGAATCTCGAGTGTATGAAAATACTCGACGAAGCCAACACCGACGCCTACGGCCATCCCGAACCGGTCAGCGTCACCACCGAGATTGAGCCGGGACCCTTCGTAGTCATCAGCGGTCATGATTTGCGCGATCTCAAGATGCTGCTTGACCAGAGCGCCGGCAAGGGCGTTAATATTTATACGCACGGCGAGATGCTTCCCGCGCACGGCTATCCCAAGCTGCGCGAGTATCCGCACCTGAAGGGTAACTTTGGCACCGCGTGGCAGAACCAGCAGAAGGAATTCATCGATCTGCCCGCTCCGGTTCTCTTTACGACCAACTGCATCATGCCGATCAAGGATAACTACGCGGACAGGATTTTCTCGACTTCGATAGTCGGACATCCGCTGGCAAAGCATATCGTGGAGACAAACGGAACCAAAGATTTCAGCGCGGTAATTCAAAAAGCGATCGAGCTCGGCGGCTACAAAGAGAAGTCCAAGCAAACCGGAATTAACGGCGGCAATACGCTGATGACCGGCTTTGCGAGAAACACCGTTTTAGCGCACGCGGGCGAAGTGCTCGACGCTGTCAAGGCTGGCGCACTCAAACACATTTTTCTGGTTGGCGGCTGCGACGGCGCGCGCGCCGGACGAAATTACTACACCGATTTTGTCAAGGCCACCCCGTCGGATACGCTTATCTTGACGCTGGCTTGCGGCAAATACCGTTTCAATGATCTCGACCTCGGCAAGATCGGCCCCTTCCCCCGCATAATGGACATGGGTCAGTGCAATGACGCGTATTCGGCCGTAGTAGTCGCCTCCGCGCTGGCGGAAGCTGTCGGATGCTCGGTAAACGACCTGCCGCTTACGCTGGTGCTCTCCTGGTATGAGCAAAAAGCGTGCTGCATACTGCTGTCGCTTCTGTCGCTGGGAATCAAGCGGATATATCTCGGCCCCTCGCTTCCCGCTTTCTTCAGCGAGAATATCACCAAAGCGCTGGTGGAAATGTTCGATATCCGTGCGACGACATCGCCCGAAGCCGACCTGAAAGCTATACTCGGATAACTAATATTAACATTTCAGCAGACGACCGACAAGTCGTCTGCTGATTTTTTATGCAATATGTTGAAAAAGTTATAACGGAGAAATAACACTCTTCGAAAAAAGTGCACATCATGGTACAATATGTAGAGTGAATATAATATTTATTATACTTTGGAGACAAATGAGATGAACGAAAAACAGTTCCATATAGCCTGCAGGCCCGGAGATGTCGGCCGCTACTGCATACTTCCCGGCGACCCGGGGCGCTGCAAGGCAATCGCATCCAAGCTCGACGGCGCAGTTAATATCGCGCAGAACCGCGAGTTTGTGACTTATACAGGCTCATTGCTTGGAACCCCGGTCACGGTGACGTCTACCGGAATCGGCGGGCCGTCCGCCGCGATCGCGATGGAGGAACTGGCGGCAATCGGCGGAGAGGTATTCGTCCGTGTGGGTACATGCGGTGGGATTGACACGGCTGTGACCGGCGGCGATCTCGTTGTAGCGTCAGGCGCGGTCAGGCAGGACGGCACAAGCCGGGAATACGCATATCCGGAGTATCCGGCGGTACCTGATTACGCGACGCTGTCAGCGCTCGTCGATTCCAGTCGTGAGCTTGGTTACAGGCATCATGTCGGGGTTGTGCAGAGCAAGGATTCGTTTTACGGACAGCACGCGCCCGGAAGGATGCCGGTATCGGGAGAGCTGCTTTCCAAGTGGGAGGCATGGAAACGGCTGGGCGTTCTCGCTTCAGAGATGGAATCAGCGGCGCTGTTTGTGGTGGCGGCGGCCTTGCGCGTTCGCTGCGGCGCTGTCTTTCACGTAATATGGAATCAGGAGCGAAAACTGGCCGGTCTTCCGGATACGGACAGCCATGACACCGAGAAAGCTATCGACACAGCGGTGAACGCGATACGGTTGATGATAAGCCGAGAAGCATGACCGTTGCCCCCCCTGTTTGCTTCTCGAAGCGGATAGGAAACATTATAAAAAAGAAGTGCGAAATAATCGCACTTCACATAAGTTTCTGGCACGCCCGGAGGGATTCGAACCCCCAACCCTGTGCTCCGGAAGCACATGCCCTATCCGTTGAGCTACGGGCGCGTGTAGATCTCTATTTGAGATTATACTGTTATTGTCTGCATATGTAAAGCAAAAAATAAATATTCAATTAAATATCTTAATTCTTGCATACAAACGGATATGTATGGTAGAATAAAGAAGAATGACTTATGATATGAATAGGAGTGATTTTTGTGTCCAATCCTAAAGTAATAAATCTGCAAAGCGACGATTTTGAAGAGACCGTTATAAAATCTGAAATTCCTGTTGTTGTTGATTTTTGGGCGGAGTGGTGTTCTCCCTGCCGGATGCTTGCCCCGATTATTGACCAAATTGCTGACGATTTGGACGGTAAGGCAAAAATCTGCAAGCTGAATATAGATGACAACGGAGCAATCGCCGCGTCTTTTGGAGTAATGAGTATCCCCACTCTCCTCGTTTTCAAAGACGGACAGCCGGTTGAAAGGATTGTCGGCAGCCGTCCCAAGGAACAGCTTTTACCGATGATCGAACGATTTCTTTGATGGGAGTGACGAGCATGTCCAACACGGAAAATATCGAAAGCTTCAGCGGTACTATGTTTGGAGGATTCAGCCGCAAAGATGTAATCCAGTACATCGAGCGGCTATCTAACGAGCACGAAGAAGAACTCAGCGCCCGAATCAAGGAGATCGACGGACTCAAGACCAAGTTGGCTGAGCGCGACGAGGAGATGCTGAAACTTCAAACCAGTCTGGAGGACGCCGAGCGCAAATGCACGGAAAGCCTTCAGGCAATCACGCTGCTCCACGCTGAAAACGATAAACAAAAGAATTTTGCTCTCAGCATGCAGCGTGAAGGCGAGCAGCTTAAACACAGGATTGAAAAGCTTCAATTTGAGAACCTTGATATAGACATTATGCGCAAAAAGCTTGAAAGCATGGAAGCGGCGCAGGAGGAACTGACCGAAGCCAAGCTCAGGCTTGCCAATATCGAAATCGAAGCCCGTCAGAGAGCGGATCAGGTATACAAAGACGCAGAAAAGCGCGCGCTCGACCAGCAATCGGATTTCTTTGAGAAACTCGCGTGCGCCAAGAGCGAACTGGAAGTCAAAAAGCAGGCTATAAACAAATATATCACCTCCGCGCTGATTGATTTTGAAACCGTCCGTCTCAGTCTTGAAAATTTGAAAGACGTATTCGGAAATGAAATGACGGCCCTCTGCAATAATTTGACTGAAACAGACGCTTTCGGCGATTTGCTGGAGGCTGGCAAAGCAACGCTATACAATGACGGCGAGACACTGACCGACGAAGAGATCATAGATGAGATATTCGCTGATAATGACGATTCCGACATCGATGAAGCGGATAGCGACGACAGCGATTCCAATACCGATTCCTACGATAAATATATGGGTTAAATATGCCAATAAACTTACATACCTCTCAAATCGGGCAAAATATCGCTGAACTCAAAGCGGGGTGCCGCGTGCTTCTATCCGGCCCGGTTTATACGGCGAGGGACGCTGCGCATAAACGTTTAGCCGCATTGCTGCAAGATGGATCTCCGCTTCCCTTCGCCCTTGCTGGCGCGACGATATATTACTCCGGTCCGACGCCGCCTCCGCCCGGGAGGCCGGTCGGATCATGCGGCCCGACAACGTCCGGCAGAATGGACACCTTCACTCCCCTGCTGCTCGCAAACGGCCTTGCGGCAATGATAGGAAAAGGCGGTCGTTCGCCCGAGGTTGTCGAGTCGATAATTGCGTACGGAGCGGTATATTTCTGCGCCGTAGGCGGCGCCGGCGCGCTTGCGGCGAGTTGTGTTGCGTCTGTGACTGAAGTGGCGTTTTCCGAACTTGGCTGCGAGTCAATAAAACGTTTGGAACTTCGGGATTTCCCTGTTATCGTCGCCATTGACTCGCAGGGCGGCAATTTGTTTAAGCGTTGATACCCTGAAACGCGATATTTAGCGATATTTACAAATCAGACATGTTTATTTGACGATACTCGGCAAATAATAGTCTTTGTAATTGGATGGCAGTTGACTGAAAGGTTGTCAGATTTAGTGCAATAACAGAGCGTTGAATTACCATAATTTGATAATAATTGTCGCTGTAACGATTGCGCCATATATGCTTTGTACTATTTGTCAGGTGCTGCATCGCTTCGATAATTCCAATTTTGTTCCACATTTTGCTTGACATAAATGATTAGATATAATATAATAATGCAGGATCAATGTTTTTGATTCAATTCTCAAAAACCCTCATTTTTATCACCTGCCTTGATGCCACTGGATATATTTGCGGTGTGTTGCTAGGTAATATGCGATATTGCATAGGTTTGGGTTTTTCATGAGCCGGGTTACCTCTTATGTTTGGCGCTTGTCCAAATATTTTCCGGTTCAACATTTCTTTAGGCGGTAGCAGTTTACTGCGCGCAAATATATGCCCATGTAGCTTAACCAAAAAGAGCGCTTGTAGAGGTGTCGGTGTGAGGCCGTCCAGGGCAAAGACTAAGTCAAAAGTGAGGGTAAAAAAGCAATGAGCCAAGACAAAACACTCAAGTGTAAGGAATGTGGGGAAGATTTCGTTTTTACAGCAGGCGAACAGGATTTTTATTCTGAGCGTGGTTTTATGAACGAACCGCAGCGCTGTAAAGGATGCCGTGATGCTCGCAAAAACGCCGCCCGTGGCCCCCGCGAGTTCTTCACAGCCACTTGCGCAGCTTGCGGCGGAGAAGCAAAAGTTCCGTTTGAGCCGAAGACCGATCGTCCTGTGTACTGCAGCGATTGTTTCGCT
>JAVBQB010000004.1:0-119407 GCA_031549265.1 Oscillospiraceae bacterium
GGACTGCTGATGAGGGTATCGCTTTCCGAGAAATAGCTGAGATGATTGGGAAAAAACTCGATGTACCCGTTCAAAGCATTACCAAAGAAGATGCCCAAGCACACTTTGGTTTTTTAGGGGCTCTTGCAGGGTTAGACATGCCGGAGCCAAATAAAGAAACGCGAGAGATTTTACATTGGCAGCCAGAACATCCTTCTTTACTCGAAGACTTAGAAAGCGGTACCTATTTTAATTAGCAATTAATCATTTTGGTTGACTTTTCTTCAATTCTTTTCTTTTACTGTGAATTTTTATCCTGTTTATAGTTCAATAAGTTTAACATGATACTTAAATGTTGGAGTGGCAGGACTTGAACGAATTGTTTTTGAAAGCAACTGCGATTAAGGAGAAATGAATACTGTGTAAAAGATTTAGAGCGCTGACACGGGCGCTCTTTTTGACTTGTATAAGGAAATAGAACGTATTTCATTTCTGACATACTAATAAGCAGGAATTTTATAAAACGGAGGACTGGCAATGGGTACTGATAATTATTCAGAAAGCGATTCGAAGGCTTGTCGTGAAAGTCTTGGATTTGTCGGCGCTGCTCATACATGCTCTGAAAATCGGGGTGGGGATAAAATTGGGCAACGGGATGCCACGGACTGCACTGTCTTTCACCACGGCAGCAAGAATTCAAGGCAAACGCATCAAATAAAGGGTGACGTTGAAGACTCCAATGAATTGTGGTATGATTACCTGAAAAAACAAACCTGCGATAACAAGGAGAACGCGACGATGTCTTTCGTCTTTGCTCTGCTATCCCGAAATATCTCAATTGTTGCGGTGGATAAAAGATGCACAACCGTCACAATCAATAGCGATATTTTCTACGAAGACAATCAGACAAAAATCGTAAATATTCCCAATCTTAATGCTGTTGTCGCAGCTACTGGTTTAGCAAAATTCGGTGATAAATCATTTTCAGAAATTGTAGCTTCAATCGAAGCAAGTGACATAAACAGTGCTATGTCGAATATTCTTCAATCCACAAAAGAATATGTGCTCAGGGCTAAAACGTCGCTATTATTCACGCTGTTTTCTTACAATCAGCAAGCTATGCCAATTTACCATTCATGTTCGATAAATAGCTCCGGAGAGTCGGAGATGCGAAGTTTTATACATAAAGGTTACAGTAATATCCCCTTTCTTTTGGTGAATCCTGGGCGAACAATCTGATTGACTCTTTGAGTTTTAATACTTTTTCTATAACCGATGAACAGGATGCAATAAATCGCATAAAGGAATTAATGCTGTCCGTTACTATATTGAGTAAGTATCAGGAAAACAATGAACTGGGCACTATTGGCGGCGACATAGACATTTTTGTTTTGAAGCCTGGAGTAGCGCCCAGAAAAGTATAGCCTAACAAGGAGAACATACGATGACCGAGAACATTTTCTCTACCATAAATTCAGAGCTCGAAACACTCCAACAAGAAGAAAACGTGACAATACTTCTCGCAATTGAATCCGGGAGCCGCGCCTGGGGATTCGCCTCTCCAGACAGCGATTATGACGTCCGGTTTATTTACGTGCGCCCGGTCAAAGAATATTTAAGGCTTGAAAAGAGCCGCGACGTCATAGAATGGAAACTTGACGATGTCCTCGATATCAATGGATGGGATATGAACAAAACTCTAAGGCTGCTACATTCATCTAATCCGACTTTGTTTGAGTGGCTGAATTCCCCTATTGTATACATGAGTCATCCGCTGTCAGATGAACTCAGGAAGATATCTGAGAGATACTTTTTGGCCAAGCCAGGTTTGTTCCACTATTTCAACATGGCCGAAAGCAACTACCGCGAGTATCTCAAAGGCGACCAAGTAAAGCTGAAGAAATATTTTTATGTCCTGCGGCCAATTCTTGCGTGCCGGCATATCCTTGAGCATGGTACTCCGCCTCCTATGCTCTTTGAAACGCTTTTACGCAGCCAAATGAGTCGTGACGTGGTTCCATATATAGAAGACCTGCTGGAACAGAAAAAGGTCACCTCGGAGTTAGGGGAAGGCTCAAGAATCCCTCAAATCAATGATTACATAGAATCCAGCTTTTCTGATTTGGAGAACAGGATAAAAGCGCTGCCTCAGGAGCATAAGTCGGAGTGGCAGGGCTTGAACGAGCTGTTTTTGAAAGCAACAGCGATTAGAGAGAAATAATTGGCAAAGGAAAAGTTACAATGCATTTTTACATATTAGGCGCAATTCTTGGTATTTGGAACTTAATTGTTTTATTGCTTTACGGTTTTGACAAGAGAGCCGCTAAAAAACACAGACAGAGGGTATCTGAGAAAACCTTGATTCTTTGCTCTTTTCTTGGGGGTGGAATTGGCGCGGCTTTTGGCATGTTACTGTTTCATCATAAGACCAAGCATATAAAGTTTCAGGTTTGCGTCCCGTTGGCAGTTTTATTGAATGTCGTCGTTTTTGGCGCGGTCTTCTGGTTTGTTATATGAGTCAAGCATTTTTAAAGCCCTCCCCTTTCGCGGGAGGGCTTTTTGCTGCCAAAAAACAAAGCCTACGGTATCGGGGCATCCGTTTTGAGCGCTTGGTTTTGAGTTGTATGAAAGCTATTTTACGTTTCTCACATACTTCTGATACACAGGCCAATAAGCTTGTGAATTTAATTCGGCATTGAAATTAAGGGCGTAATTTGCTAAAGTGGAGCGGCAGGGACTACCTGCTGCACCTTGAAAAATGAATTGAGTCTGATTATTTCCTTAATTTCATGCTGCACAGGAGCTTGTATGCGAAAACGTGCAGAGGTGGATATGCGTGTAGCAAATGCGCGGGTGCTATCGTCAGGTAAATCCATTCCAGAAGATGTGCTATGTAGATGCATCTTGGCTGGCTTGATAACATGTTTTGATAAAACTGATGAAGATGCCGTGCATCAAGATTACCAAATGAAAAAAGGAGATAATTCAAGTGAATGTAATTGACCGTTTGAACCGAGACAACAAAAGCATAAGAGCTGCGGCGTATGCAAGATTCTCTTCCGATAATCAACGAGAAGAATCAATCGACGCCCAACTCAGGGCAATCAACGATTACGCAAGCAGAAATGGCATAACCGTGGTAGAAGAGTACATAGACAGAGCGAAAACGGCCACAACCGATAATCGCCCTGAGTTTCTGAGGATGATTAACGACTCAAAGCAGAAAAATTTCAACGTGGTTCTTGTCCATAAGCTCGACAGGTTCGCAAGGAACAAGAAGGACAGCATAATGTATAAATTCGAGTTAAAACGCCAAGGCGTCACAGTTGTGAGCGTTACAGAGTACCTTGACGACGAATCACCTGAAAGCATTATATTAGAGTCAATGCTGGAGGCAATGGCTGAATACTATTCTAAAAACCTGTCCAGAGAAGTCAAAAAAGGCATGAATGAAACTGCGCTCAAAGGCCAGCACACTGGCGGAAAGCCGCCTCTTGGATATCAGGTTGACAAAACAACAAAAATGCTGGTTATCGACCCGTTTGAGGCAGGGATAGTCAGAGTAATCTTTCAGCGCGTACTGGACGGTGATGGATATAAGCAAATTGCGAGATATCTAAATGAGAATGGCTTCTGCTCTAAAAATAATAAGCCATTTTCGGCAAATTCCATCCACAACATCCTGATTAACGAAAAGTACATAGGCAATTATATTTTCAATCGGGCCGTAGGTAAAGATGTCGATGGTAAGCGAAATAACCACGCCAGCAAATCAGATGAGGACATCATCCGCATTGATGGCATAGTGCCTCAAATTATATCCCGTGAGGACTTTGAGCGGGTTGCGACAATATTGAAATCAAGAAAACATTTGAGTGCTGGGAATAAAGCAAAGGAGGTATATTTATTATCCGGAAAAATTGAATGTGGTTGTTGCGGCCATCATTTCAACGGAAACCGGAAATTCAGCGGAAGAAACAAAAACCTTCACGTTGTATATCGCTGCGGAAACCGTGACCGGTCCAGAGTTTGCAAAAACAAAGATGTCCGCAGAGAGTACATTGAAAAATTAGTACTGGACCAGCTCGTTGAGATTATCTATGACGAGAAAATAATCCCGAAGATTGTATCTACATTCGCCTCGTATCAAATGTCTCAGAACGAAGAAGCGATGCGCTCTCTGAGGCAAGTGGAGTCGAGTATAAGGGATGCAGCAAAGAAGATTGAGAACATTATTGAAGTAATGGCTACGACAGCATCCAAATCTCTTGCCGCAAAGCTGAGTGAACTTGAAGCAGAAAAAGAAGAAAAGGAAAAGCGGCTTTGCGAATTGCAAAAAGCACTTCAGATGAAGGATGTATCGGAGAAAGATATTATTGACCGGTTTAGAAAAGCAAGGAAACTTTTCGAGACGGGAGAGTTGCCGAATATGAAGCGGCTCATAGATTTGTTTGTGGATAAGGTTGTAGTATTTGAGGAACACGTTGAAGTGTTCCTCAACGTACATCCGGACATGAAAATGCCAGAGTACCACGGCGGGCAGGCCGAAGATACACTGGCAAATTCTAGTAACGATTATCCCAACAAATGGAATAATGGGGTTATGGTGTCTAGTCACGTTAATTTTGATACAATTACACGATTCCTCTGCGGTAGGGTGTGCATCTTTTTTTCTAGCTGGTGCATATTTCATGGTGCTGGGTGCATCTTTTTTCTGCTGGGTGCATCTTTTTCTTAGCCGGGTGCATTTTTCATGCATGGGTGTGCATCATTACACGATTAGCCGATCTGTCCTGATGAATCGTGTAATATTGGGTGCATCATTGCGCGATACCTAAAAAGCGAAAACGCGGCGTTCTTGTGTTCGTTCTTGGTTGTGGACGCACCACCAATTAAACCCATGTCCGCACTGCTCCCTAACCCTTGCGCCACAAGGAGATAAATGTTGTAGTACGGACGGGCTCTATTTTGCACCCAGTCTAAAACCATCCTACCCAAAAGGGTAGGTTTTTCGCTAATTGACATTAACTATCCCAAAGAAAAACAATAGGTAGTTGTATTTTACTTTTGAGTGAGGTATTATAACAAAAATTAAATGGAGGGTATTCTGATGTTACCGCTCTTACCTTTTGTTGTGAAACCTGTTGTTCAAATTGTTGCGAAACCTGTTGTTCAAAAAGTTTTGATAACACTTGTCGCGAGAACAAGTTTTAATAACAAGCCTGCTACAACTGTAAGCAATCTACTGCAATCTATTAACAATATTCAGGAAGCAACTCCGCTTAATCGAGTTATAGATCGTGTTATTAAAAAGAACCCCACGTTTTCTATGGGAGACCATATATATACTTATTGCACAGGTTTTACGCATCATGGAATATACATTGGTTATGATAAAGTCATTCATTATGGTACACCCTCTGGGAGGGATAAGAAGCTATCAAATGCTGAAATTTGTATAGTAAGTCTCGAGGAATTTTCTGATGGCAAAGATGTATATCCTAAAAGTGAGTTTGAAAGCCCTGTGAAATATAGTCGGATTGATGTATATTTGCGAGCCCACTCTAAAACGGGAGAGAATAAATATAATCTTGCTTTTAATAATTGCGAAAATTTTGCAAGATGGTGTAGAAACGGAAACTAACCCTACAACAGAGGCTGAATATTCTCGCGATTAAATTGACTAACCTCCATATTAAAAACAGGAGGTTAGTCAATTTACACTATTCATTGTTCAAAACCTCGTTGCATAGCACAAGAGGCTTACTCCTGTATATGCAACTCTTCCTTGATCGCTTTTTGCAAAGTTTGCGAGAAGTTAACGATTGAGTCTGCATCTTGTATGTAGCCATCCTTGCGGTCTTTCCAACCAAGCGCGGAAACGATGGCCTGCGCGGTTTTTCTGCAATGATGAGTTGCATTGATAATCGCCTTTAGCTTGTTTTGAGGATATGGGTATTGTATAATTTATTTGAATTCACATTAAGAGGTGCGTTATGAACCCTTACATTCTTTTCAAAATATCCGGCCTTAAGGGCGTTTTTGTTTCAGAAGATATAACAGAGTTTTCACCTGTTAATGACGACCAAGTTAGTACAATTCATATTGAGCAAAATGAGGATAAAGTTATCACTGGGCTTCGTTTTACGATGAAAGAGAATATACATATAAACGATGATTTAGTTTTTGATTTGCATAAGCGCGCTGAAATCTTGCTTGTCAATTTGTCCTACAAGCTCTATTTACCTCTATCAAATCTTGAATTAGCCTTATCACAGGTTTACAAGCCAAATGAACAGGGTGGCGCAGCTCTAACATTGCACGACACAATGTTCATATCGTCTACCATATCCATCACACAAGGGTATCGCGTCAATGTTTTTACTGAGCTATATAACCAAAATTCCTCTCGGCCTGATGCTGAAGATCTTTACACTTTGCTTTTTAATACAATGAAAATTGATAATCCAATAATCCGCTATTTTATGCAATATGAATTACTTATGACAATGGTTGCGCCTGATCGTACACAAAAAGAAATTGGTGAATATATTAAGAGCCGATATAACCCCCTAAATCCACAAAATCAAATTGGATTTACGCCCACAAGAAAAGCCGGGAGAACTTACGATGAAGACGAAATAACTTTTTGTAGAAACGCATTAGGACATAATGACTCCTCGTTTGCTGTTGGCAATGATACCATTAAACGTGCGTGCTTTCTATTGACACAAGTGCTTTATTTTGCATTATACAATTGAATAATCCCGCTGTCGCTAAGAACGGCAGAGCCTTTCGTACGCACTCGGCTCACCTCTCGTTATTTGTAACCGCGTTTGCAAGTTCGACAAGCGGTGGCTGTTTATTCGATTGCCTCGATATCAACATTAATGCGTACCTTCACGCCGGAATCAAAAAGCGCCGCCAGCTTGTCCGCGATAACTTGTGCTGAAAACGGCCCCGAAAAAGATAGCGTTGTTTTCTCTAATGCCATCCCGGAGTACTGCAAAGGGGGAACGGGATGGCTTGCTACAATTTCCGGTGAAGTTGGCGGTGGCAATGCGTCCTCGCATTCATCCAGTTCATCGCAAAATGCGTCTAAGAATCGCTTACGCTGTATATTTGAAGAATACTTGGGAAGTTCAACGCAATGCAGACTTTTTATGTATTTGCTGCATGTGGCGGTACCGACACCGAACATTTGCCCTAGCGCGGTCGGGCCAACTTGATATTCACTTACGAGGTGCTTTACATATTCCTTCTGCATGTCATTAGGCATATCCTTAAAGGCAGCCCAACTCATTGGCCTTGATAAGTTGTAGCTGTTTATTTCTCCGTTCATCTGCAACCACCTCGCATTTGAAAAATTATTTATTTTAGGTACTCTGCTGGGTCTTCTTTTATAATGAGAAGCTCGCGCGAGTCTCGCTTTTTCTTTGACTTCTTCATAAAATACAGTCATAAGCATCATATTCCCCACTATTTTACATAATTATATCTTATTCCCATACGAATATATTGTCAAGCTTCTTATTATTAAAAGTCAAGGACATTATAACCAAAAATATTATCTATTAGTTAATCATTATTATATATAAGTTAATATTTTCGACAATGACTATATGTCATACCGTAGTAGCAGCATAAAACCGCTACTACGGTATTTTGTCTCGCATCACTTATCACCCAACCCCACACAAATCTCCCGTCCGTCCTTAAAGACAATCCGCGCCCTGCTCTCGGAAACGACGGTCATGGATTCCACAAGCACACACCAAAGTTCCTTGTCAAACTCGGCCAGCATCCCGTCGCGGCTACGCAGCGCCCCAAGGAACCGGGTGAGCGTCTCACGGCGGGCAATGCGGCTCTGTTTTTCGCTAACTGTCTCATCGTGCCTATGCCTCCGTTCCTCGTATCTCGCGCAAAGAGTTTCATACCGCGCCACGCACTCATCCTGATTATTTGCGGTAAAAGTATTGTCCTCCACGCATTTGCGGATAAGCTCCCTGACCACGCCGCACTCGTCATGGAGCGCGTCGATCTCTTTGTCCAAGTCCTTAGAATCGGTCAGGGAGTCAATAATCATGGTGTATGCCTCCACGATGCTCTCCATATCCCCGGCGATCTGATTAAACGCCTCGACAAACGCGGCCTGAATAGCAGTCTCATATAAATGCGGTGTGCCGCAGGCGTTTTCTCCCTTAAATTTGTTGTTGCACTGCCAGATAGTGCGCCGGTATTTGCTGGTGCTGTGCCAGACCTTGGAGCCGTAAAACCCGCCGCACTCGCCGCAGATGATTTTGCTGGAGAAGCAGCTGACAGCGCTCTGCCGCCGCCCGACGGGTTTTCGCTTTTCGATCTCAGCCTGAACCAAGTTGTATACCTCCGGCGTGACGATGGCGGGATGGCTGTTCTCGACGTAATACTGCGGCACCTCGCCGTTATTGATTTTGCGCTTTTTTGTGAGAAAATCCACGGTATATATCTTCTGCAACAGTGCGTCGCCCTTGTACTTTTCATTTTTAAGGATGCTCAAAACAGTGGAAACCGACCATTTCTCTCTGCCAGCCGGAGTGGGTATCTTTGCTTCCGTCAGGTGCCGCGCGATGGCGCTATGTGTCTTGCCCTGCAAAAACAGCGTATATATCAGCCGGACAATCTCAGCTTCTTTTTCCACGATTTTCGGAATGCCGTCCTCGCCCTTTTCATACCCAAGAAAATGCTTGTAGGGCATGGACACCTTGCCGTCCCGCATTCGCTTGCGCTGACCCCACGTCACATTTTCGCTGATGGAGCGGCTTTCCTCCTGTGCCAGCGATGACATAATGGTGATGAGCAGCTCGCCTTTGCTGTCCATCGTGTAGATGTTCTCTTTCTCAAAATAAATCTCAACGCCTTTTTCCTTGAGCTTGCGGACGGCGGTCAGACTGTCGACGGTATTCCGGGCAAAACGCGACACCGATTTCGTAAGAATGAAATCGATTTTGCCATCCAGCGCGTCCTGAATCATGCTGTTGAAGCCATCGCGGTGCTTGGTGGAGGTGGCTGAAAGACCCTCATCGGTGTAGACCCCGGCGAATTCCCAATCCTCATTTTCCTGTATGTGCCGAGTGTAGTGTTTGACCTGCGCCTCATAACTGTTCTGCTGTTCTTCGGTGTCGGTGGAAACGCGGGCATAAGCAGCAACGCGCTTTTTAACATAATCCGAACTTTGGGGAAGCGTGGTCAGGCTGACCATCGGCGGTATGACTGTGACCGACCTTGCTGTGGTTTTCACATTGATATCCTCCTTTGACCGGCGGATCGTTCCCGCGCCGCCTGTCGCATTTCGTCTGTCCAGCTATCGCGCCGGGAGCGGTCATGCCATGCTTTCTCCACGGTGTGGCCGTCGTTGAACAGATAAACCAGCTGGTTTGCGCCGGGAACAATGATCTCCGATATTTTCGCATGAAAAAGCTCGGCGTCAAATTCACTGACGCCGAGCACTGCTGCTGTCACCGACAGTAGCGTATCTTCGGGAATCTGCTTTGCTTGACAGACGCTCTTGCCTTGTGAGAGATACGCCGCGCAGTTCCAAAACACATCCCCCCGCGTGGTTTTGCGCTTAAAGTTTTTACCGCAGTGGCCGCAGTGGATTTTTCCGCTGAACGGATAGCGGTTGCCGCTAACGTCTTTTGCATCGAAGCGCCGGGCGCGCTCGCATATAATAGATTGCGCCGCTTCAAACGTTGCTGCGTCGACAATTGCGGGATGGCTGCCTTCCGCATAATACTGCGTTAGCTCACCCTTATTGCGGACAAGTTTTTTTGACAGATGATCAACTACATACTTTTTCTGGAGCAGTGCGCTCCCGGCGAACTTCTCGTTTTTGATGATATCGCGGACGCAGTTCTCTCGCCAGCGACCGCCGCCCGGAGCCGCCACGCCCATAGCGTTCAGCTTCTTGGCAATTGCCATACCGCCCATGCCGCCGATATAGTCGTCAAAAATCATGCGGACTATTTCGGCTTGCTTCGAGTCAACGTCAATTTTGCCTTTTTTTATTTTATAGCCATAGATGAAACGCAGATTGACGAGCTCGCCGTCTGCAAAGCGCTTTCGAATGCGCCATTTGCAATTCTCAGACACGGAGCGGCTTTCCTCCTGCGCGAAAGAAGCGAGGATGGTAAGCATAAGCTCGCCATCCCCGCTGATTGTGTGGATACTCTCATTTTCAAAATAGACGTCAACGCCGATGGCTTTCAGTTCCCGGACAGCCTCCAGCGTTGTTAAAGTGTTTCTGGCGAAGCGCGAGATGCATTTTGTGATGATAATGTCTATTTTGCCGTGTCGAGTATCATCCATGAGCCGCAGGAAGCCCGGTCTGCCCGTCGCAGTGCCTGTGATTCCCTCGTCGGCGTACACTCCGGCAAACTCCCAACCGCGACGGTTTTGGATATACTCGCTGTAGTGGCTGACCTGCGCCGACAGGCTGTGCAGCATGGCGTCTTTGGCGCTTGAAACGCGAGCGTAGGCCGCTACTCGCTTATTGTTGAGTAGTGGCAGCGTTAGGGGTTCGAGTTTCCGTATTTCAGGCATGAAAACCACTTCCTTTGGTGTCACATGATACCTCTGAATGCCTTGCACGTCAATACTTTTTCGGCAGAATTACGCCGATTACAGGCCGGTATTTCGCTCTGAATATTGTGCCAATTTTAACGTACTCACTGCGGCTTATCAGTCCTGCGCCATGCATCTCTCTCGCCACTGCCATCATCGCGCCAAAGTCCAGTTCACGTTCAAATTGCCCGCTTGTCATGGCGATCCTCATCCTTTCCGTACCGAGCTTTGAAATAACAGGCGCGGCAGCAGTATTTTCGGTTGGCGCTCATTAGGCTCTCGAAAGCCCCGCCACAAAACGAGCAGTTTTGGGTGAGCGCATCCCGGCGGCGCATCTCATCACGATGCGCGTTCCACCACGCAAACCGGCAGGTGTCGCCACAGAACATTTTCGGTTTCTTTTTTTCCTCAAGAATCAGTTCTTTGCCGCAATGTTTACACGAATCTTTTGTATCTTCGAAAGCTGTGTTCTCCATCAAACTGTTTCTGCGGCAGAACGACTTGACCGTGTTCACCGACAGGCTGAGCTCACGCGCGATCTGCGCGTATCCAAAGCCACGCCGCCGAAGATCGATAATGCTTTGCTTTTGCTTGCTTATCATAAAAAGCCTCCTCTAAATGGACAAAAAATTAAAGGGCAGTTCATACGAACCGCCCTAACAAAACAACTGGTTAGATACGACTATAGCAGCCGACCTTAGACAACGAACATGAAGTCATCAATGACAAGCTGCCCATCAAGCTCCTCAACTTTTTTCTTGGCTTTGGCGGCAGCGGCGAGACGGGACTTGATGTTACCCCGAAGCTTATTCATGACAAGCACAGCTTCGTCAAGAGACTCGGCCTTTTCGATGTTAACAATTTTCCTTTCGCCGCCCACGGATACGTTAAAACACTTGCGGATACCGTCATTGCCCTTTTGTTTGGCAATAAAGCCGTTGACCTGCCGGTTGATGGCGGTTTCCACCAGTTTGTCGGTGTCCGGCAGGAAATACTGCTTAAAAATATCCTTGAACTCATCCTTGCTCATAGATGGATTCTGTTCCAGCAGTTCCTCCAATAGCAGCACTGTTTCTTTCGGCATTTTCATTTCAGATACTCCATTTCATTGTTTTATCGCTTCTCATGCGTACGAGAAAGCCGCGAAGTCTCATAAGATTGTTCATGGCAAAAGCAATGTCGCGGATTTTATCCTCGATCTCGCCGCCGCCCAGCATGAACTCTCGCCAGCAGTCGTAGTCGCTGTCCTGCGGATCAAGCCTCGCAATTCCCGACAGTGCGTTATCAATTGCCTTGCAGCGGCGGTAGCTCCTGTCAACCGGATCAACCTCGACCTTTGGCGCGGGCGGCTTGCTGTCATGTGCCTCGACGATGGCTTTATACCGCGCGTCTGTGAAGTCGGAAGCCGCGCCTGTCTCCAGATTTTTCGCTATAAGATTGCCGTGCTCTTTGAGCGACTGTGTCTCGGCGGGCGTTGGGTTAAAGCGCGACACCGGCGGCTTGCGCTGAGCCGGATACTCTCTGCCGTCTGCTGTTTGTCGAGAGCATTGCGGAATTTCCGCAATGCTCTCCAATTCTTTTCTAACGGTTCCCACCGTCTTATCGCTCACACCAAGCCCCGCCGCGATCTGTCTGTCGCTGATCTCCGGCGTTTCTTTAAGCTGGGCACATATTAGCTCCCGCCGGGTTTCCTGAGTCAACTGCCGCCGGGCGACATTTAGCTTTCGGGCGTGGAAGCGTTTCTCTGGCTCTGTCATTCCTGCCCGGATGACTTTTGGGTAGTCGGATATACCCAGTTCATCGCAAGCCCTGAGACGGTGGTGACCATCCAGAATTTCGCCAAACTCGTCAAACTCGATGGGCACCATCACGCCGCGAACCTTGATATCCATTTTCAAATCCTCGTATTCGTCCAGTGTCAAATCAGGCATTATCTGATATTTCATGTTGTTCCTCCATGCAATTTAATGGGCAGTTTAATTGACTGCCCGCGAGTTATTTCCAGACTCCGCATTTGAACTATCCGGTTCCGGCGTCCGGATTCTTGAAGATAGAACGCGCCCTGTGGAATTTAATAGCTGGCATAATCATCCTCCTAAAAATGGTTAAAAAATAAAAGGGCGATCATACGACCGCCCTCTACAAGCTCAATAAACTGTTATTTTCTCAGCCGAGACAGCACCATCGCGGCCTGTTCCCGCGTGAGCGCACTGCGCGGCGCGGTGCCGTCGAGCAGCCCCTCGGCGCAGATATCGTCCCACGCTTTTTTAGCCCACGCACTCGGCGGCTGTTTGCTCAAACCGCTCTGGTACGCCGTCATAGCGGCGGCAAACATATCGTTAAATTTATCCTGCGTCATATCATCATCCTTCTTATCTGAAATGTCGGGAACTGTCCCGGCCAGCGCCTTTTTGACCGCCGCCCGGAATGTATCTATGCTCTCGCGGTGCAACTTGAACCAGTGCGACGCGTCGCCGTGATTTGAGGCGATTCCGCGCTTGTGCCCTTCGCTGTGGTCGATAATATTAGTCTCATTCAGACCAAATTCCCGGCACAGCTCGGTGCAAAGCCCGACGGCGTTATCCCATGCGGCGCGGAAATACGCATCGTTTTTCCGCAAATCGTAGCCGACTATCTTCGTACCGCTGTATCTAAAACCACCCGGCTCGCAGATTTCAACTCCGATATGCGTGTTGTTGGCGTCGCCGCCGCAGTGCCAGCCCCGGTAGTTCCACGGCAGGTACTGCCAGACCTCTTTATCGTCCACAAAAGCGTGAACGCAGACCTGCCGGTCGATTTCCCCGGCCTTGAATGATTTATTCCACCGGGCAAACCACTGCGCCGCCATAACCCCCGGAGTGGCGGTGGAATGAATCATGATGCCGCGCGGAGTTATCAGGCGGCCAGCTGTGTAACAGTCGTTGCGAGTCATAAATTTTGTGTTAATAATCAAAGTTTGCCCTCCCCGGAATCTATTTCATCGACCTGAGCTTTGACATCGCTGACGTTGGCCTTGACCTCCTCCACCTCCGCTTTTACCTCTTTGACGTCCGCTTTCATTTCGCGTATTTCCTTATCCTTGAATTTCTCGCCGTAAAGTCCCGCCAGCGCGCTTTTCAGGCGCGGCGGTATTGGCACTCCGAGGTGCGCGGCGTTTTCTAGCAGGGAAATACCCTCGTTCGTCAGATAAAAGAAAATGACAGCAGTTCTAAGAACGCTGTCATGCCCGATAACGTAGGCGTCAACCATATGCGCGACGCCGACCAGCATAAAAATCGCGACTTTGTGGAAAATGCCCCGCGCGCCGATCTTGTAGGATAGCGCCCTGTCCGCAGTGGCGCACATGAATCCGGTGGCGTAATCGACACAGACAAAAACGATGAGCGCGTAGAGGAAACTGTCAACGCCGCCGAGATACCAGCCAATGAAAGCCCCGAATGCGGTTAGTCCCGATTGCAGCCATAACAAAAAAGTTTTCATTTGTTCTCCTATATATATTATAATGATAAAACAATATCCTGCAGCTGATTCATAACGTCGGCGCGGGGACGCCGGTTCCCAAGCGGGAGCCACTGGACAAGTGGTATATTGAACTTACCACCAACATCGAATGCGTTAATGTGGTCGATTATCGTATCTATCGCCGAGCGCAGTTCTTTGACATGAAGTCCCAATCTTTGATCTCCGTCTTTCCCGCAGCTATCTCATAAACCCACACAAACGCGGTCAGGCCGTAATAATCTCTGATAGAATTTACGACGCTTCTGAGCGTGAGCATGTGCGCGGCTTTGACGATTGAAGAATTCGGCGATAGTGTTTTAAGCGGTGACTTCATCACAGTAAATGTCCGTGTTACGCTTTTGCCTGTAACAGACGCGTCTCTGGCGTTTATCGTCACCGTTACCACCCCCGGCTGGATTTCCTCATGCCTGAAAACTAAATTGACATCTCTGTCTAGCTCGCCGATCTTGGAAACAGCGTCGGGATTGTCGACGCTGTTTTGCCACGCGCCTGTCGCAGTTTTAATGTGGACGCTCTGTGGTTTGCCAGCCAAGTCCCGCTGAGTTCGCATAAGAAACAGCGGGCGCGGATTATATATGACGCTGCCGTCTTTGGGCGCAGTGACAATCGGCGCTTTCGGCGGGTATTCGCGGCGAACGACCTCACTGTAAACGTAATCTGAAAACGCGCCTAATGCGTCCCCGACTTTCATCCTGTAGCGTGTGTAGGGTTCCATCCAAGCCGTGGAATGAACAAATGAGCCTGCTGTTTCGGAAGTCACGATATTTTGCAGGTCGGAATAGGCGCTCCACGTTACATTGTCGGAGGAGGTGGCAATCTGCAAGAGGCAGTTCTTAACCGGACTGGTACCCGGCGTGATGCCATCCCAGCGGATTGTAACGTCGCCCTCGATATACACAGCAGGCGAAACGCTGAAAACGGCGGGTATCGTTGGCAGGATGTTTTTCCTGACTGTATTACTGGAAGGAACGTTGATCGAAGAATAACTTGCGCCCTCGCTGCTAACGGTCATGATCATAAATCGGCGGTAACTGCCGCGAGTGGTCGGCGGCGAAACAACTAAATTGCCGCTTGTGGCGGCATATGAGGATATTTTTTTCAGTAGCTGGAACGCGCCCCAACTCGTTCCGTTAACGGAATCGCTATATTCAATCTGATAGCCGGAGATTTCGTTGCCCGCGCCCGCTTTCGCACCGCTCCATGAAAGCGTGACGTCGCCCTCTGCTACGGTTTGGCTGACAGTAAACGCGGTAGGTGGGGTACACGCCGTTGCTTGAAACTTAACCCGATCAATAGAACTGCGCGCGTCAGGCGACTTTGCATTCGCACTGTTGATAGTCCAGATTTGGTACTCTGTCTGCGCGTTTATTTTTCTAATCGGCTTTAATGTTATTCTGCCGCTTGTCGCGGATGTCATGATAATCTCAATACAAGACCAAGGCGAGAAGGTCTTGCCGTTATCATAGGTGACGCGGGCGTCGATATTATATCGGGTAATGCTGAAACCATCGGTTCCCGCGCCACTCCACTCAAGTGTGATGTCCTCGAAGGAATAAGTCAGCGGCGATGCCTTTACGGTCGTCGGTGCCGTCGCCCCATAGCTCCTTCGAATAGGAGTACATGCGCCGCTGTCGCCAATTGAGTTTGACACTAATCCGTGCGCATAGGTGTAAACACGAAGATACTTGCCTCTCGGAACAGATTGAACATAAGGCTGAAATGACGGAGGTTTAACGTTTGTCCAAATAAACGCGGGTGGACTCCACCCTTTTATTCCATTATCTGAAATGTCTGCGTTTACCGTGTAATACTGTATAGGATTATCCACGCCGTCGGCGCCCCACACATTAATTGTTATAGTGTCTTCAAATATAGCCGGGGTAACTGTCGGCGTAAATGCGGTTGGGTTTGTTGCCATAACTCATGCCCTCTCATTCATAGACAGCGTTCAGCAGGGAATTGACGGTGCCGCACAGCGCGGAGTTATATCTGGTATCCGTGATGTCGTTTGCCCTGATAGCCACGACACCCTTGCCGACGGCGATGTCAGCAAGGGCGAGCTCATATATATCACTTGTTCTGGCAAGAGTCTGCGCGGACGGCACGCTGGACGCCGCGCCGGTGAGTACCGCCAGCTTTATATCCCTGTTGCTTGCGCTGAATCGGATCACAACCCGGTCTATCCTCGGATTAACGCCGTTTGCGATTTCGAGCTCCAGTTCAAGCTCCGTGGTGTTTTCATAGTAATACCCGCCGATGAACGCGCTGCCGGGACTCACCTGCAACGTCATCCCGGCTCGCGGAGATACATTTAGACTGTTAGGGTTTCGCGCGAAGATTCCGTTTGACACGAACCGGGAGAAATACGCCGCAAAGTCCGTGGCGTTGTATACGCGGTCGCCGCCGCTGGAATTAAAAAATCCGCTCTTTTCCACTAATCATCCTTCTTTCAATTTCTGCGCCAGCGACAGCAGTCCGCGCCCGAATAGGATTTGCAGCGTCCGACCGTCGCGGTCATAGCTCTCTTCAATTTCCGTAATTCTCGTAAAAAGCTCCACGCCCCATTTTGAGGATAATACACGCACAGTCTGGCCTAAATCATAGTCCTGCTTGTATTTGTAATTCCCATACGGACTGATGACCGCGTCCAGCGCCGAGACCGCCGCCTGTTCGGCCAGCTTCGCTTGACCCCGACCCATCAGCGCGGATGCGTAATTATCATTAAAATCATCACGGCGCAGGTCTTTGGCGTCCACGAAGATTTCCCGCCGGTCAGTGCCTGCACTGCCGTCGATTGTCTGCATCTCACGCTGGGCACCCTCGCCCTCACCGCCGATGAGCGCAGCGTTCGCATAGTTTAGTTCACTGCGGACATAGGTCTGCGTGAGCAAATTATCGTAATCTTTTGAAAAGACAGCTTGGCTGTCACCGCCACGATAGAGCTTGAAGGTGAATGTGCCAGCCGCGCCGTCCCAGACCGTCTTGAAGCCCAAGTCGGCGGCTTCGCACAAGCCCTCCGTCACTCGCAAAACATTTTTATATGAGACCTGCTCATTTATCGGAACGCCTAAATTATCGCTGTCATAAGCGAACCCGGATATCTTTCGGGCGGCAATGCCGGGATTTATCACGTTATTGCCGATAATCTGCCCGACCGCCTCCGATATATCGCCGTTCAGGATTTCGGTACCCCACACTATTCGGCGGCCAAGGAGGCTTGATGCGAACCGGCCACGGACAAGTACGATGTCGCGCCCTTCCTCCATCGTGAGTTCGATGTGCTCAATAATGCCCGCTTCCTGATCGTCACTTTTCCAAAGAATATTGCCCATTTTGAGCAGCGCGAGACCCGCGTCCGCAACCGTCCGAAGCTCAAAATCACCGCAAGCCCGGTAGCGCCGCGTCCATCGGAAAAACTCGAATACCTCCACAATACCGGACAGCTTGCGGGCACCGTCGTAAATATAAAGTTCCATACTCAAACTCCCAAATACTGCGGCCTGTGGAAAACGGATACTTCCAGCAGGTCAAGGTTATCGGCGGCGTTATAGCGCAGGGTATTAAGCCCCGGCGCAAGCTGGAAGAAGGTTGATGCCGTGTCCACATACTGAAAAGCGTTCGTCTCAGTGCCGCCGATTATCCGGACTGCGCGTTTGGCCGCGAAGTGGGTGTGCACCCTCAGCTGCTCACCGGCGGACATTGTTTTAAGGTACCGGAAAACCTCACCGGTGTTCACGTTCATAATTTCGGGATTTGTCAGCGCACCAAGTGCAGTAAAAATCACGGTGCATCCACAGGCAACGTCGCCGGTGTTATCCAGCACGGCGATCTGGCTGGGCTCGCGCAGGCCGAACTCCATGCCGGTCTGCGGTATTTCCAGCGGAAACGAGAATTTGCTCACCCACGCGGCAAGTTCGGCGCGCAGCTGCTCCAGTGCCTCAAAGAACGGCGACGGGCAGAGGAAACTGACAAAAAACGAAGGATACCGCGCCCCAATCGTGACTGAAAACGCGATTTCCTCAACCACGCATACGATACGCGCGTCGCGATAAATCAGAGTGCCTTGCGCTTTGGGCGAGAACAGGCGCAGGAGCCGCCTTTGCAGCGTGGCGGCGTGTTCCCGCGAATCCGCGATGACCGTACCCTCCAGCGTGATGTTACGCATTTCCAGCGCGCCGGAAATGAAAAAAGCGCCGTCCTGATCGGGCGCGCGGAACGTGTTCACGGCCTGCCGGAGGCTATCCGTGCCGCTTATCTTCTGGAGAAATATCGGCCTGCGCTGCTTAAATATCATGCTTTCGCCGTTTTGACTTGTATATACAACTTGCAATTACACCACCCCTAGCGCCAGTTTTCGGGACAGATTCTTAAACTCACGCGCCAGTTCGCGCTCACTCAGTGGCTTCGGACTGGTGACGTTTATCGTCTGATATACACTGCTGTTGCCGCCGCCGCGACTGCCGTCAGCACCTACAGCGCCGATGCCCCCGGTCATACCGTCGAAGTCGAGGCTGTGTGGTACGGATTTCTGTATATCGCTCGCCACTTTATTCATTTGAGCAACGAAGCCGACTCCGATGCCGCTTGCCATATCGGAACCGATCCCCGCGAATACCGTCGACGGAGAGTTAATGCCAAGCTCGCTCTTTACACTGGTGACAATGCTTTTGAAGAAAGCCCTGACCTGACTTCTAAACCACGACTCGCGCTGCTGGATGCCCTTGTATACACCATCCACGATCATTCTGCCGATCTCGTCAAATCCGCTGTTCTGGACGGTGGTTTTGATGGTGGTTTTCATATCTGTGATCAGTTTTTGGGCAGAGCTGTTCAGCGCGTCGCTCTTTTCCATACCTGTCGCGATTTTATCCACCATGTCCGCGCCGGAGTTCACGGTCTCCGGCAGACCGAAGTTTTTGAGCATCGCTTCGATAGCTTCCTCGGAGCCGCTTTCGAACACGGCATTTAGTTTAGAGATTTGCTCGTCGGTTGCTTTGACCAGCGCCGCTGTCGCGCCCGCCGATTCCGGCCCTGCCGCCTTGAGCCGTTCCACTATGCCCTGATTAACGCCCTTTTCGCCCAACTCAACAAGGTTATCCGCCCAGTCCGCTACCACCTTTTTATTGTGTTCCAGATTTGCGATCATTTCATTTACTGTTACTTTGACCGAATTATCAAGCTTGTCGAACATATTGGTAGCGGCTGCGGTGTAATCTTTAAGAGCCTCTTCTTGCTTTTTCTGGCTCTCCTCGAATTTTTTAGTGTATTCGTCCAGCGTCATACCCTGACGGCTGGCCTCTTTTATCATCGTCTCAGTCGCGGCCTTTTCGCGGGCGTCGCGCTTCCGGGCAAGATCGTCTTGGATGGCGTTGGCGTCCTTTAGCTCACCGACCAAATCTCCGGAGCTTTCGGCTATCTTCTGATTCGCCTTGGCCTGCGCGTCGGCGCATGCAACTACAGTATCCGTCGTTTTTTTGAATTGTGCGTCTTTTTCAGCCAGCTGCTTAGCATAATCGGCCTCTGCCGCGTTCAATTTATTGACTTCGGTGACATGGGTAGACCATATAATCGTACCGGCTTTCAGCGCGTCGTCGAGCGCGCGGCGCTGATCCGCGATACCGATTAATTCTTGCTCAATTGCCATTTGCTCTTTAGCGATCTCGACCGCACGTTCTTTTGCGGCCTGCATCTTGGCTTCCTCCTGCCGAGCTGCCACCAAGAGATAGATGCTGTCAATACTTTGGCTCATAGCGTCGTTTTCAGCGTCGTATTGTAAAACAGATTCGCCCATAGCCTCATTGAACATATCAACATAGGCGGTCAACTGCTGTTTCTGATTTCCTGACTTTTCCTCAATAGCTGAAAGCTCCGCTATTTTGTCAATAAGGTTCGTGGCTGCCCCAGCCTCGTTGTCGATATCTGTAAGTCTATCTTCATATGCCTGTTTTGTATTTTCAATAGATTCAGTCAGTGCGTCGTGTTTCTCAATTAACTGTTCGGTACTCTCCCGCAGCGCTTTCTGCTCATCGGATTCCTGACTCATCCATCCGATGAGCAGCGCGATACCCGCCGCAAGCGCCGCCACTGCCACAACGACCGCACCGATTGGATTCGCGGCCATCGCCGCGTTCCACGCTGTAGTCACCGCCGTTGCGATCCCGGCAATCCCCGCAAAGGCTGCGGTTATGGAGGTCAGACTGCTAAATATTACAACAAGCTTTGACCCGATGAAAAGAGCGCCTAACGACGCGCCCACCGCCACAAGCGTCGGGATTAGCGGCTCAAGTGCTGCCATCAGCAGCTGTATCCCGGCCATAAGCGGCTGGAGCAGCGGAACAGCCTCGCCCAGCCCCTCGGCAATGGCCGCTATCATCCGCGCACCCGCCGACACAAGCTCCGGCAGCATCATGACAATTGTCTCGACGACAGTCGTCACCAATTTGACCACCACCGGCACAAGCTCCGGGATTAGTCTCAGCAATAGTTCCAGCACTTCACGGAACAGGTCTGTGAATGTGTCCACCAGATTCGGGAGGAGGTCGTTTATGCCATCGGTAAGCGTGCTGACCGCCTCCGGCAGCGCGTCCACCAGATTTTCGATGATCGGCACAATATTATCGACCGCCGACCGGAACGCGTCCACCAGATTTTCCGTCAGATTCGTAATGTCCGCGTCGGCGTTGCCCAGCCCCGCCACCAGCGACTGCGTCGCCGATTGCAAAAGACCGAGCGAGCCGGTTATGGTTTCGGTGGACTCCCTTGCGAAGTTACCGGCGTACTGCTCGGTCTGCTCAAAGAACATCTGCATGGCGACTTCGGCCTTCTCGGCGTTGGACGCGCTGGCCCATACGAAGTCAAGCCCCTTCGAGACTGCGTACGCTTCGATGGATGTCGCGTTCATGGAAACGCCGAGGTTGTCCATCATCGTGAAGTTGCCCTTGGCCGCGCCGGTTACGGAATCGAGCGCCATTTGCATATCGATGCCCATGACGGAGGCCATATCAGCCGCGCGCTGCATCGCTTTTTCGGTCATATCGGCAGATTTTTGTACATCCAAACCGGTGCCTTGGAACAGCGCGCCCATCTTGTTCGCGGTGGCGAGATACTGGCTCTGAGACACGCCGAGGTTTTTGTACGCGTCCTCGCCGATCTTTTGCATGTGATCGGAATAATCCTGAAAGACCGCCTCCGAGCCGCCGAGGTTTTGCTCAAGCTCGCCGAACTGCTGGACTACTTCCTTGCCAAGTTTGAGGGCGGCGGCTCCGGCGGCGACGGCTGCCGCGCCCAGCGCCGCCGCGATACCTTTGATTATGCTGTCGAGTTTTTCGAACTTGCCGCCCGCGTCGTCGGCAGCGGCAGCGGAATCGTCCAGTCCTTCGCCGAGGTTATCCGCGTCGTCGGCAGAATCCGACATCCCATCTCCGAGGTCGTTCACAGCCGCTTCGGAGGTCGCAAGCTCGCGCTCCATGACGTTCAGTTCGGCGCGGGCATTATTCAGCTGAACTGCCCACGCCTGAGTACGTTTATCGTTTTCTCCGAAGGAAGACGCGGCGTTGGCTAGACCTTTTTCGAGTACAGATATCTTGTCTTTCTGTGTGTCGATTTCGCGGTTCAGCACTTTATTGCGCGCGGTCAATGCCTCGACTGATTTATCGTTTCTATCAAACTGCGAGGATACGAGGTTCATTTCCGATGCAAGAACCTTAAACGACTGGTTTATATCGCGGATCGCGTCACGGAACTCCCGTTCGCCCTCTATACCCAGCCTCAGACCGAAATTGTCACTCATACGCCACCTGCTCATATATATAAATGCCGCAGGATTTGCGGCATGAATTTTGTTTGTATATAATTAAGGCGAGAGACTATAAATCTCTCGCCTCAGTCGATGCCGAACGGCAGAACATCGTCTATAAATAGCTCCCGCTTCGCCGTTTCATGCCCCATATACTGTTTGTGGCATGTCCATAAATCCAGCAACTTGCCAATCGGCAGCAGCCACACCTCCGGCTCAGTCCGGTGAAGGTGTACCGTACCGAAATAAATCAGCCGGGTAAATAACTCGTCGTCATTTGCCCGGACATCACGTTTTTTTCAGCATCCTCGCTCTCGATATTGCGTTTAGTTCCCTTGAACATAGCCCCCGCAATGGCGTCTTTATATGTGGCAAGCTCCAGCGGCGAAGTCAGCAGTTCCAGCGCTTCCGCAGTCAGCAACTCTCGCTTATCATTGGGATTTTGCAAATTGTGAATCATCACACTTTGGTTCGCCAGCAACGCCAGCAGCCATATGATCTCGTCGAGCGCCAATTCAAAATTCTCGGATTTCATCAGGTTATCGCCCAAGTTGGAGAGACCGCCGTATCGCCGCGCGATCTCTTTCGTCGCTTTAGTGGTAAGAATCAGACGGTACTCCTCGCCGCCGATGCAAATTACTGAGCTTCTGTCATCAATATCCATTGCAATGACCTCCTTTAAACCATGCTGTCAGCGGTGTCGGCGGTGTCGGCAGTGGTGACCTCGCCTGTGGCGTCAGCGGCAGTAGCGGCGGCGGTGGCAGCGCGTGTCTTTTTTGTGCCTTTAACATTTTGCAAAACCTGCGGTGCGCCCTGCTCGCTCGGACTGTAAACCACTGTTTCTTCGGGCGTGGTCGGGTTTTCAATGGATGGAGATGGTGCGGGAGGACTGTTGTAAACCGGCTCATACACCTGTGTGAACCATTTGCTGATTGTGTCAGCCGCAATACCCGTATCGCCCTCGGTAACTTCGGCTTTCCAAGGGTGCTTACCCTTGCCGTCAGGCTTATTGCGGCGCATCACCGTTCCCTCGATAGTCGGCGTTTGAAACGAAATGCTGTCACCTTTGGTTTGAAGATTTGTCGCCGGTATACCGAATTTAACGCGGTATAACCAAAAATATCGATAGCGTCCGTCGCCTTTCCTCGCCCTGAATCCGATGGCCACCGGCTCGCTGGAATCCTCACTGGCCGACAGCAGAACCCCGTTGTCATCAGTTACAGCGCCGGTCAGGTCTTTGGCAATATCGCGTCCGATGTCGTTAATCCCCAGCGACAGCTTGCCGGACTTAAATTCCTTGACTATTTCGGCGGCAGAATCGTCGGCGTAAAGAACAGCCTCTGCCAGATCGACCGACAAATCGGCTTTTATCGCCTTTGCCAGAATTACCGGCGGCGAATACACCTCGGAATCGTCCTCATCAAGCGTTATTTTTGCATAAAACAGCTTATCGAAACCTATTGTAGACATAGGTTAATCCTCCATTTTGTAGTAGTTTGTTGCGTCTATTGCGTAGTGATGGTAGCCCGTTTCGGTTTCATATTCGATATATAAACGGCCTGTTACAGTGAAGCCTTTGCCGAGTAGCGCGTTCACAATTTTTTGTTTCAGGCTCTGATAATTGCCCTTTGTGAAGATCGAAATCCGAGCCTCCTGCGCGTCAATCTGCGGCATGTTATCCGCGAAATCGGCGAAGGTGTCTGCCATAGGCGTCACCACGGCGTACTCATCCGGAGCTTCGTCCGAGAATATACCGGTCTCGACCGGGACGCCCTGCGCCTCAAGGATTGTTTTTAGTTCGCGCAGTATATTCAAATGCTGTTCATCTCCCGTTCAAGCGCCGCTTTCATCGCGTCAATGCAAGCTCTTCGCGACGCGCTGCGCGCCGGTTTCAGGAATGGCCTCGGCGGCTGGCCATGCTTGCCGTATTCAAGAACACTGGCGAGCATAGCGTTCGTTATGGTGTAATACGACCGTCTGCCCCTTGCGGAGGTTTGATGGCGGCGAGGTTCGCTGAACCCGACGCGCACATTATGATTGCCGTTGCGGTCGATCAGTGCGGGGGAGAGCCCCAGTGAACCCAAAAGCTCGCCGGTGCTCCGCGATGGGTATTTCGTCTTGCCCAGAACACCTTGGAGGTTGCTTTTGACTTGAGCCAGCACAATCCTGCCGCCGTCCTCCAAGACGCGCGGCAGGATATCGTCGGTTTTCTCAGCCAGCCGGGAGCATTTTATTAAAAATTCATCCGGCATTTTTATCTCGCATTTTGCCACATGGTCACCTCCCGGTCGGCTCTATTTTATCGGCCAGAATCTCGAAGTACATACCGCGCCCCTTCACATCCTCGACGCTCAGAATCTTGTATCTGCCGTGGTTGCAGACAATGAACATGGACGTATCAATCGTGAGACCGGGATATTTCCGGCAGCGGAACAGGGCGGTCGCCGTAGAAAACGCCGCCCTGTTCGCCCATGTCCGGTTCCCGTGCCGCTGCTCAAAGTACGCCCGAAGCGTGGCGATAACACGCGCGGTATCGACCGTGAAGCCGTCCGCGTCCTTTACCCGGTCTGTGGCGACAAGCTCAATGAAGTCCGTCATTTTACCAAGACCCATTAAGTCACCCAATTTCTGTCTAGTCGCAATAATGTGTTTACTGTATTCCAAATCTGCTGGCTCGCCTGAACATTGTCGCTGAAAAAGCCGCCGGTACTGCCGTCCCTGCTTTCATAAAAATGAGAGGCCAGCATGATGACCGCCTGTTCCGTTGTTGGCAACATGACGGCTGCCAAATAGTAGCCCTCGGCTTTATGCTGATAGCTTTCGGCGTAGGAAACTGCGGCGCGGATGAAGCCTTTTATCAGGTCATCATCCGCGCCGTGCTGAATTATCAGGTTTGCTTTGACTTTTTCCAGCAGCGCGCTCGTCACGGTTACGCTCCGGCTTTCTGCTTGAGCAGCTTGATCGCCTCCGGCAGAATAAGTTTGCCGTCGACTCGCTGCGTTCCGATAAAACCGACCTGACCGGTTGCCGCGAACAGTTCATTCAGGCGTTTGAAGGTACGACCCTGACGGTCAGCCACCCAGTAATACGAGAAATCACCAAACGCCACCGTTTTCGCGTTGGCTTTCATCACCGGCATATACGCAGAGGTGTAGAGAGGCCGCGCAACCAATGTATCAGGCGTGGCGGCATTTACCGACGGCTGCCACAGGTATTGGCCGGTGCTATCCTTGAGCTTGCGGATGGCGCTGACCGTCGCTTCATTCATCACAAAAACTGCGTTCCTGCGGTACGGCGCTTTCAGGCTGTAAAGGAGATCGAGGATTTCATCCATTTTGACTTCGGTAGGCGAGGCGGCGGTAATTCCGACCTGCGCGCCGCCGGTGTCCGCGAGCACGCCTAGCGGCTTGCCGGTGCCGGTGCCATTAAAGAACGCGTCCTCTTCCTTGGTTCCGATGCGGCGGGAGAATTCACGGGCAATATATGACTCAAGGTCGAACACGCTGTCGTTCAGGAGCTCCTCGCTGACCTTCATCATCGTAGCCAGCTTGTACGCGCCAATCGACACCTGCCCGAAGCTGTCGTCGGATTCGGGGATTACGCCCTCCTCGTCCACCCAGCTGGCCTCGCCCTTGGATGCTACTACAGGGATTTTGCGGTCGCCGCTGGAGGTGGTGACCACTGTGGCGATTTTACGGAAGATGTTCTCTTCCTCCAGACCCTCAATCAGTGTGCGTTCAAATTCATCAGGCACAAGGAAGCCGCCCTCACTGTCGGTGCCGACCTCCAGCGCGTTTTGCACGGAAGCTGTATTTTTGCCTCGCAGTACATTCCAGAACGCGCGCTTGTAGTCGTCGCTGGCTCTGCCGGTTTTTTCGTCGTCCGCGCCGGTCTGCGGTTTGTTTTTAAATGCCTCACTGGTCGGCTTTGAGAGCTCCATGTCCAGCGTGGCCTGACGCTCCAGCCGGTCGACTTCCTTGCCCAGCGCAACGACGTCGGCCTCCATTTTGTCATAAGCGGCGGTGTCCTCGGCGCTGAGCAGACCGTCATTGCCGCGCTTGGAATCAAGAAATGCCTTGGCTGTCTCCCATGCTTTTGCGCGTTTCTCGCGCAGTTCCAAAATCGTATTCATATACAGTTCTCCTTTTAATGTGAAATTAAAGAGAGACGCTTTTCCAGCGTCTCGATTGGTGTACCTTTTTGAATTGCGGGTTTTTGTGCGCCGAGCTTGCTCATCAACGAATTTGTCACAGCCATGCGGCTGAACACAAGGCTCACGCCAGCGTCGCGAGGACTGGTATCCGTTTCGCTGTACATGATCTCATCGGCAAACCCAAGCTCTACAGCTTTGTGGGCGTTCATCCACGTTTCAGCGTCCATAAGATGTGACAGCCGCGTGCGGGGAAGCCCTGTTTTTATCGCGTAGGCGTTGATTATGCTCTGCTTGAATTCGTCAAGCATATCCTTGGCGCGCAGCATTTCCTCCGCGTCTCCGATGGCAAAAGTGGAGGGATTATGCACCATGAGCATGCTCACCGGCGACATCAAAACCGTGCCTCCGGCCATAGCCACGACCGACGCGGCGCTGGCCGCCATGCCGTCGATTTTCACGGTAACATTGCCCTTGTACTCCATGAGCAAATTGTATATCTGCGCAGCGGCGACCACATCACCACCCGGACTATTTATCCAAACAGTGATGTCTCCGCTGCCGGCCATAAGATCATTCCTGAACATTTGCGGCGTGATTTCGTCGCCCCACCAAGTTTCCTCGGCAATCGCGCCCTCCAACACCAGCGTTCGCTCGCCGCTGTCCTCGTTTTTTATCCAGTTCCAAAACCGTTTCAATCTAAAACCCCCATATATTTGGTTGATTTATTACTATCACCGCTATTTTTGTAAGCCGCGCCGACATCTTTCAAACTAACCATGTTGCCGTTAACCATAAAGTTATCACCACCTTCTTCTGCCGGGATTTTGTTAAGTTCTTCGAGGGTTCTCACATCGTTGGGCGACAGCCATCCGTTTTGAATACCGGTGGCGTAGCCCTGCATCCGCGTGGCGTAATCGCCGCGCAGGAGGCCATCTACATTAAATTTGATGAAATATCTGTCGCGCTCGGAGGGCAGCAGCAGTTTGTTTTGCAGACTCTGTTCCCAGCGCACCACCCAAGGATCAAGCGTGTACTTCACGAATTCCAGAGACTGCTGTTCAATATTCGAGAAGCTGGATTTCTCCAGATCGCCCACCATATGAGGCGGCACACGGAAAATCCGCGCGATCTCATTTATCTGGAATTTCCGCGTTTCCAGAAACTGCGCCTGTTCCGGCGGTATGCCGATGGTGTGGTATTTCATGCCCTCTTCGAGAACTGCCACCTTGTTCGCGTTCTTGCTGCCCTGATAGACCGCGTTCCAGTTCTCCCGGATGCGCGTCGGGTCTTTAACAACGCCCGGATGTTCCAACACGCCGCCGGGATTCGCGCCGTTACCGAAGAAAGTCGCGCCGTATTCCTCGGTCGCCAGCGCCATGCCTACGGCGTTTTTAGCCATAGCGATGGGCGAGTAGCCCATCAGACCGTCGAAACCGAGACCGGGGATATGGAGAATTTCGTCGCGCCTGAAATACGTCGGCTCGCTCTGCGGATTCAGGACGTAGAATATTTCTCCCTTTTCAGACCGGTCGATCTTCATCTTGTTCGGCATCAGCGGACTGAGCGAGATAACACGTCCTTTTCCATCCCGGACGATCTGCGCGTAAGCGTTGCCCCACAGCAGCAGATGGCTCATGAGCGTTTCCCGGAACACGAACGAGGTCATGTCCGGGTTCGGCTGGCTGCGCAGCAGATATGCCAGCGGATGATCGTTGACTTTTTCTTTTCCCCCGTCGTTCGTGTGGCAGTATAGATGAAGCGGAAGTCCGGCGATGGACTCCGCGAGAATGCGGACACACGCATAGACGGCGCTGGTCTGCATCGCCGTCCGTTCGGTTACGACTTTGCCGGATACAGTGCCGCCAAAAAGAAAACTGCTTGGATTCTGATATCGGCCAAACGACTGATTGACCGGTTTATCGCGTGACCTAAATAACCATGAAAAATTCAAAGAATCAAGAGACCCCTTTCGTCATAAATACTTGCACCGCCACCGCCGTTACGGGTGGCGCGGTCGAGCGCCATTATTGTCGCCACCGCGCCGTCGATCTTCTCCGTAGATTTTTCCTTGTCCGGCTTGATATTTCCGGCGGGATCGGTGCGCACGAAAATGTTATCCACCATCCACTGGAGCACCGGATGCCCGGCATGAGCCAGCTTCTCGTCCAGCGTCAGCCGCATCAGTTCCTTGGTCGGCGGCGACATATCCTTAAATCCCTGCCCGAAGGGAACGACTGTGAAGCCCAGACCCTCAAGATTCTGCACCATCTGCACAGCACCCCAGCGGTCAAAGGCTATCTCGCGGATTTCATATTTGGTGCCAAGCTGATCGATAAACTGTTCAATGAACCCGTAATGCACGACGTTGCCCTCAGTGGTTTTGATAAACCCCTGCTGGTGCCACACATCATATGGCACATGATCGCGCCGGACTCGAAGTTCGATGTTGTCCTCCGGTATCCAGAAAAACGGCAGGATTTCATACTTGCCGTTATCATCCAAAGGAGGGAATACCAGCACGAACGCCGTGATATCGGTGGTGGAGGACAAGTCCAGACCGCCGTAACATACACGCCCGCGCAAGCTTTCCTCGTCAACCGGGAACGCGCAGGCGTCCCACTTCGCCATCGGCATCCAGCGCACCGACTGCTTTACCCATTGGTTGAGGCGCAGTTGACGGAACAGATTTTCCTCGGCGGGGTTCTGCTTCGCGTTTTCACAGGCGACGCGCAGCTTTTCGATATCCACGGTAATGCCCAGCGATGGATTGACTTTGCGCCACACATCCTCGCTTGTCCAGTCGGCGTTGTCCGGCGCGGAGTATATGACTGGGTAGAACGTGTGATCAATCTTCCTGCCGTGCAGGATATCGTCGGCTTTCTGGTGTACCTCCCAGCAGATGGAACGCCTGTCAGACCCGGCGGTGCTGATAAGGAAGTACAGCGGCTGTTTTCTCGCGTCGCCGGAGCCGTGGAGCATAACGTCGTACAGCTGGCGTCCGGGCTGGGCGTGGAGCTCATCAAACACAACGCCGTGTACATTTAAACCGTGTTTGGTATATGCCTCCGCCGAGAGCACCTGATAAAAACTGCCCAGCGGTTTATATATGAGGCGCTTTTGAGAAAGCACCGGTTTTATCCTGCTTTTGAGCGCTGGACACTGGTCGATCATCCCCACGGCCACGTCAAAGACAATACTGGCCTGTTGCCGGTCGGACGCGCAGCCGTACACCTCGCCGCCATGCTCGAAATCGCCGCAGGTGAGCAGCAGCGCGACGGCGGCGGCCAGTTCGGATTTGCCCTGTTTTTTTGCGATCTCTATATATGCCGTGTTAAACTGCCGGTATCCATTGGGTTTGAGCACGCCGAACAGATCGCGGATAATCTGCTCCTGCCAGTCGATAAGCTCGAACGGCTGGCCATACCACTCGCCCTTGGTGTGGTTCAGGCAGTTGATGAAAGTGACGGCGTTATCGGCGGCGCTTTTGTCGTACTTTGAGCCGTCGGCTATATATTTCGTAGATTTATATCGCTTGAGTTTCCGCAGCGTAAACGCCGCCCTCCTTTGCAAAAACCGCAAGCAAAAAGAGCCCCCCGGAGGAAGCTCCTTTTTGGCGGCTTCGCTTAGTTGTATTGCTTTAATAGCTTTTCATATACCGCTTTGACTGCCGCGCTTTTCGGTTCTATATCCCAATCTCTGTCGTAGTTTACTAGCATTTTGCCGTCCTTCCGGATGGTCAGTTTTGAAATCCGGCCTCCGTCGATACCAAACGCGGAACCTTCCTCAAAATGCTTTATGCAAAAGTCGTAACCGTCGAGCGTGCCCTGTGTCCACATAATCAATGCCTCCGTTTTTTTCTTTTCTTTTCCTTTGGTGTGTACATCATAACTCTAACCGGCACACTAATCAACGCAATCATTGTGGGTGTGAATCCACTGCACTCCAACAGGTACATCGATTTATCACGTGCCCCGGCGGTGTTCCAAGACCCGTAGTCGCTCATCGTCCCGGCCAAGCTTGTATGCCGCCTCCAGCGCCGCCTTGAGGTTCCAGACCGCGCAGTCCTTAAAATCCAAGCTGTCGCTGTTTTGCGTTTCCAGCGTCGGCAAGCCGAGAATTTTCTTCGCTATATTTTCAAGGCCTCTGATCATAATTCTGTCGCCCATTTTATCTGCTCCTCCAAGCCTTAACTTTTTCGTATTGTTCGTTTAATATCTGGTTGAATTCGTCCAAGGTAATGTCGCTGTCCAAATTTACATACCGGCTTTGCAAAATCTGCCTGATGCCGAGTTTGCTCAAGCCGTCCATTCCGCAGCTCTGAATATCGCCGCGAAGGGTATGTAGCCGCAATTCCTTCATGTCCAATTTATAGTTGTCGCTGTTCGCCATTTTCTTGTCCTCCGTTTTTCTTTATGTGTACATGATAACTCTGAAAGGCACACTTAGCAACGCAATCATTATGGACTGTATCCCATTGCGCTCCTACGGTTTTCGTCGAAAATGACTGGCAAAAAGAACGCGTAAAACCGCCACTTCAAGAGGCAAACAAAAAAGAACCCCTTTCGGCGTTCTTTCCCGTATGTATGGCGCTATATTACAAATTCAATTGTGAGAATCCCGCCGCTGACCATGTACGAAATTTCAATATTCGGGTCTTCCCGGTAGGTCTCTTTGGCATCCTTCATCGTAGCGTCAAATCGACTTCCGAGAATTTCTTTGGCGGCCTTCTGTGTGATTTTCTTGCCCTTGAGATAGAATTTTGTTTTCATTTTAGTGTCCTCCGTTTTTCTTTATGTGTACATGATAACTCTAAACCACACATAAATCAACGCAATCATTATGGACTGAATTCCATTGCAGCCCAACGGTTTCGGGCATAAATTCACAGACGGAAAAAACGCCGTTTCCGGCGTTCTCCGTTATGTTTGTCAGGCTTTGTTCCCGGTCTCTTTGCCAAGGTTATATGCCGCTTCCAAGGCCGCCCTTATGTTCCAAACCGCGCAATCGTGGAAGTCCAATCCGTCGCTGTTGCGCGTTTCCAGTGTTTCAAGTTTGAGGTGTTTTTGGGCGATCTCTTCTATGCCTTTTTTTGTGTTTCTGTTGTCCATTTTCGTGTCCTCGTTTTTCTTTATTTCCCTTTCGGTGTGTACATCATAACTCTAAACCACACACTAATCAACGCAAACATTATGGACTTCAACCCATTGCGCTCCAACGGTTTTCGGAATATAATTTCATTCGCGCTTGCCCGTTAAAATGAACTGGACATACTTGTCCGGATGCTCCTCAATCAGAAGTACCAGTTCATGGAACCCCCGCGCGCTGGCTTCGCGCTGAACGCCGAAACCGTCGAACATGTTATATTTGCCGGACGCCCGTATCTCCATTATCTGTTTGATTATAATCGCGGTAAATAATTCATGGCTTTTCATCGCCGAACAGTCCCCCTGACGGCTGAATCGTCTACGGCCTTTACCAGCACACCAAAATCGAAGCCCGCGCTGGCGTAACCTTCCTTTATCGTATGAAAATACCCTGCACCCGGCCTGCCCAGCTGTCTGCCGGGATTCATAATATATGCCATTGCCGCCACCAGTTTGCCCTCGTGCAGAACCGTGACATTTTCCTTCCGATATAGATTCGGCCAGCCCTCGTACCGGTCGAGCGCTTCTTCGTCGCGCGGCGTTATGTCCCACAGCAGCACCGGGACGGAGCCGCCTTTTTTCGGTTCGACCGTCGCGACCGCGCCGCCATTGCCGCCACGGAACAGGAGCCGGTATCCGGGAAGCTCCGCCGTGCCGAGAACCCTTGCGTATGGGCACCGCATTCGCATTTGTTCCAAATTCAGATTGCTTCCGTACGCGGCGTAAATTTTGTTTTCTTTATTCATCGGTAAATTACCCTCCTGTGATTTTATAAGGCCGGTATCGCGGCCAGTGCGCGCGGGAGGGCATTCCTCCCGCGCGTTCCGTATGTTCATTTAGTCCCTTCAAGCGGCGTTCCGAAACCGCCATGCCGCCGAGCCGGAAAGGTGTTTACAAAGGTGCTCGCGGCAATTTTTGAATTCTTCGCCAATGAATCCGATGCGGTTCAGGTAAGTCCGCATGGCGAATTTTTCGTTTTCGACCTGCGGCTTCCGGGCGCTGGCGCTCCTTTGGGTCAGCGCTTGTTGATTCAGCGCCAGCGCTAGGACAATGTATGACCGTATTTTTCCGGCGTGAAGTTCGCTGTTGAATCCGCGAAGCTCAATCGTATGGTTTCGTGTGAAAAAGCTGTGGAGGTTTAAAAAGTGGTAGCGGCTTTCATGGTAGTGGTTGGTTCGGTTGCCGTATCCGCTGTTCTCGTACCAAATGTTCTCCATTTGCGAAAGCGTCTGCGGTTTGCGTCTGTTCATCGCCTCGACCAAGGCGCTGTCCATCTTTTTGCAGTAGCGCATCCTGTCCGGCTCGATCTGGAGGGCTTTGTAAAAGAGGTCGTTTTTGCTGGCTATTATATTTACGAAGTTGCGGACTGATTTGGCAGTGTGCGGCGCGCCGTCAAGGTGGATATGAATCCCGGCGCTGCTGTTGGTGAGCGCTCCCGCTTTGCGGAGTCTGCGGACAAGTTCTTGAAGGGTCTCTACATCTTCGCGGTAGGTGAGTATCGGGCTGACCAGTTCGACGCTGTAGTCGTTGCCCGCCTGAATCCTATCGCCGTTTTGCTTCTTCTCGCACCTGATGCTGGCGTCGCTCATCAGTTTCCAAACCCTGCCATCCGGCGCTGTGACCGTGTGCGTGTTGTAATAGTCTTGGCGGCGATCCGCCGTCCCGCCGAGCAGTTCAGCCGTGACCTCCGCCGCCCGTGCGCGGGTGATGCCCGTAAACTCAATTTCGATTCCAAATCTTGCCTCAAACATGGTAATTTTACCTCGTTTATTGTGATTTTGTGTGCCTTTCGGCATGTACATTAATCACTCTTTTCGGGGTAAATAGCAAGTCAATTCACACTTAAATCTACATAATGATTATGGCAGAATACCGTGTATTTTCAACCATTACAGCCGTTTTATGATGTCCACTCCGTAGACCACACCAAGCCCGGAACCGGAGTCCCAATTTACGAAAATTGTGCCGGTATCATCCACATGATCGATCGCGCCCTGGTCGCCGGGACGAAGCTCGGTGTACGGGTCGTTCATGGACACAAGCTCCACGCGGGTGCCGGTCGGATAATCGGCTTTAATTCGCGCGACGACTTCTTTTGACGGGAACTTATTCACCAGCTGCCGCCTCCATTTCCGCTTGGGCTTCCACAGGCGCGGACTGCCGACGTTCGCCGCTTTTAAAGCTGCTGTTGCCCGATAACCGCTGGAGAAGAATCTTGCGGACAGCGGCGAACTCCTTCCCGATAAAACCGAGCCGCAGCAGAAAACACCGGAACGCGTATTTTTCGTTATCCACGTCCTTGGCCTTTGCCGTTACGCGCGCCTGTTCCTTTGCCATCTTGCACAGCGCGGCTATGAAATGTGTGCACGCGTCGATTTCGTCATCCGAAGTGCCGGAGGCCAGCCACGGGAACCGCAGCGTTTCGTCCGTCTGCTCGACCGGCAGCGCTGCCACACCGAGGGCGCGTTTGATAAGCGGCGCTTTGCTTTCGATCAGTTTTTCGAGGTTCGCGATTGTGGCGTCGTTGAATCCGTCCTTTGGCACTTCGATGGTAATGTGGTCGGTAGGTTCATCAAATTCCGTTTGACTCGGCAGGTACGCGCTTATATCGTCGGATGGATCGCCCATCGTATCGGGTGCATTTTCCGGCGTGACCGGTTCGCTCCAATTTTCGTAGTCGGGTTGATGCTCCACCGAGCCGATTTCCAGAACTGTGAAACCGCGATCTGCAAGTTCATCCAGCATAACATGTGTAATATCGCCGGTAAGTGTGCCGTCTTTATCGACGTTGAAGTCCGCTATCGCATAAGCGAAAGTCGGCGCGCCTTTATATACGGGCTCCCAGCCGACGATCTGGCCGACCGCCTCGACCAGTTCTTTGCGCCGCGCGCCCGTGACATTGAATTTTATCTCCATTTGGTAAACCACCCTTCAAATTTGGTAGTCACATGTTCGCTCTGATCGCTGTTAATAGCAAGCGGTATTTCTCACAAATGTTTGCGCGACGGTTTGTGTAGATTACATGTTTGGACATAAAAAAACCGCGAGCCCATGAGGGTCGCGGCAAAGAGCCGATATTCGGAAAAACTGAGTATTTGCAAGGGTTTCAAAGAAGCACACCCATGTATTGTCCGTTGAATTACACAGTGAAATGTGGTATTATATAAACATAAAGAACGAAGGGAGGTGATGCGTATAGGAGCCGATTGGGTGGCGACCCTGATAGCCGCAGCGAACCTCGCGGTTGCGATAGCGACGCTGGTGGCAACGATCAGGGGAAATAGGAAAACCGCCCCGCGCAAGCCCAGCAAGCGAAAGCGGAAGCGGTAAGCCCTTGAAGGTGGGGGCGAGGAATCGCCCCCCACCACCTAATTAAACTATACGCCAAACCTATGAAAAAGTCAATAATTGCGGCACTGGGACTAAACGCCATTTTCGTCTGCGCCTCGCTCTTCTTGACGGGGAATTGGAATATCGCCGCTTTAGTCGCGGGTCTCATTTGCGGTCTGTTTGCGCTAAGACTCACGCTGGCGCAAAGGGACGGGAAGGGAGAGAAAAAATGAAAGCATACGCCAGAATTTATGGCGTATTGACCGCCCAGACAATCCCGGCCATAACGAAGCGGACGCACGGGAGCGCGACGCCGTTACCCCACATTTTGTATTCAGCGGAATCGCTGTGCGGATTTTGCAGCCACTTTATAATCTGATTCCGGCTTTTGGGCTTGCCCGAAGTTCCCATGATTTTTCTGTGAGTTTCAAAAACCTCCGACCACCATGCGATTTCCGCATCGGTAGGGTCGGAGGTTTCTAAGTCTGAGCACCAATTGGACGGGCACCCCATGAGCAAGGCACATTCTTGTGGCAGTAGTCGCCGGACGATGTACCCCGGCTCGGCCTGTGCCACGGGATTAATATAGTTCAGGCTTTGGCCGCCGTTGTTTTTTGCCTGAATGGTGCCGCTGACGTCGGAAACGGCGTAGTTGCGGCAGTCGTATGCGACAGCGTGGTTGTCAATAGTGTTCAGGGTAAAACAAACATCTTCGTTGATGCCGCAACCGTTAGGGCCGTTTTTGTCCTCGCGTCCGATCATGTTGCCCTGCAAAACATAGGTCTGCTGGTGTATGCCGGAATCAGCCGCGAGCGTTCCGGCACATCTGCCCAAATCACGGACTTCCTCCCGCTGATTCTGCGTGAAAGCGCGAGGTTCAAAAACACACTGCACTCCTTTGTAATCACTGCTCATGAGGGCGTTTGCCGTTTTGCTGCCGATGGTCATGGCACATTGACGTTCATTCATAACCAGCGGAACATTACCGCCGCCCGTCCCCATGCGTCCGGTCAGCGTCTGGATAGTACCGCTTTCGTCCAGCTTTACCCGACTGTCGGCAGGATGATTTTCTATTGCTACCGCCAATTGATTGTCGCCCATATCGGCTCGGAGCGCACCGGTCGAATTCTGCCACGCATGACCTCCAAGCTTTGAAACCGCACCGGGTTCAAATACCAGCGGCTGGTGTTCGTGTTCCTCTAAGACTGTAACGCCTGTTTTTCCAGCGCCGCTTTCAGCATTTGCGGTAGTTCTTTGCCCCGCGCAGAAGCTCTGCGGAGTATACCCTGACAGGCTTTCGGACTCAAACAGTACTTTTCCGGCACATTCGCCATTAAAATCTGCGACAAGGAAACAGCGGCGGCGACGTTGGGCGACTCCCCAGTACTGCGCGTCGAGTGTTCGCCACGCGACGGAAAAACCGTCTCCCACAATCTCTCCCGCTGACAGCCATCTTCCGTTTTCAGGCATAGGAACAGATAGCCCCTCGTCTTTGATTTTGACAATCTCGGAGAGGACTTCCCTAAAATCGTTCCCTCCTGAACTTGAATATACGCCGACGACATTCTCGAATACGATAAATCTTGGACTGCGTCCATTTGTAGCAAGCCTCATTTCTTTTATGACTCTTATTGCCTCAAAAAACAACGCCGACTGACCGGAATTCAAGCCATCGCGCTTTCCGGCCACCGACATATTGGTGCATGGTGAGCCGAAGGTGATAACGTCGACAGGCTCAATTTCGCCGCCATTTATTTTACAAATATCTCCGCAGTGTTTCATCCAAGGGAATCTCTTGGTAGTTACCCTTATCGGGAAAGGTTCGATCTCGCTCGAAAATATTGGTATGATGCCTGACAACAACGCGCCAAGTTCAAAGCCGCCACTGCCGGAAAACAAAGACCCCATTGTCAGTTTATCCGCCACAGGCCACCTCCGAATAGGCTGATTTCGTGCCGTTCCGCAAAAGGAAAACGCTCTCATCGCTGTCTACAAGTTCGATATACCGCCGCACTATTACATCAACATATTTCTCCGACAACTCCATCATCCGGCATCGTCTGTTTAATTGCTCGGCAGTGATAAGCGCGCTGCCACTTCCTCCGAAGAAGTCGATTATAATATCATTTTCCTTGGAACTGTTGCTCATGGGTATGGACAGCAGCGGTATTGGTTTCATCGTCGGATGAAGCTCAGACCTTTTCGGACGCGCGACGTCCCAAACATCGGATTGCTTTCTATCATCCAGCTGGCACAGTCTAGGCGCGCCGTCTACCCAGCCATACCATATCGGCTCGTACTTGGTGTGGTAATCCTTGCGGGACAGAACCAAAGAGTCTTTGTTCCAGATAATTGTCGACGACCAATGAAACCCGTTCTCCTGCATCACTTGCATGTGCGTTCCCCATTCCTGCGCGGACATGAACGCATAGACCATACAGCCCGGCTCGGCTATTCGGCGCATATTAGCAAAGGCTTTACGCAGAAAATCCGTAAACTCTTTCTGCGGCATATCATCGTTCAAAATAGCGTCGTGTTTCTTCCATGAAGGATGATTGCCGTTACCGCCACTGGAGTACGCGACGTTATACGGGGCGTCTGTGATGATCAGCCGCGCCCTGTCTCCCGCCATCAGTAAATCTGCATCGGATGGCTCCAAAGCGTCGCCGCACATTAGCCGATGCTCCCCAAGTTGCCAGACATCGCCGCGCCGGGATACCGGCACCGTTATCTCTTCCGTGGCTTTGTCGATATCGAAGCTGTCTTCCACGGCCTGTCTTGAATCCGTGCCCTCAAACAAATCCGCAATCTCAGCGGCATCAAAACCGGTGAGCGACACGTCAAAGTCGTCGCCGGAAAGATCGTGCAGAAGATCGGTCAACAGGGGAATGTCAAACTCGCCGCTGATTTTATTCAGCGCAACGTTCAGCGCCTTTTCCCGTTTCGCGTCAATATCCAGCACCACGCAGTCAATTTCGGTGTAGCCAAAGGATACAAGTATCTTAAATCTCTGGTGTCCCCCTATGATATTTCCGGTGCGCTCGTTCCAGATGATCGGCTCGACATAGCCGAATTCCTCAATACTGCGGCGCAGCTTCTCATAATCCGCGTCGCCGGGTTTCAGGTCGCGGCGCGGATTGTACTCGGCGGGATTGAGGCACGCGGCATCAATTTTCTCTATTCTCATAAAAACCTCCCGTAGCATTTTTCAGCCTTTGTATCTGTTCCTGAACATGTTCGCCAGCGCAACGCCTAAAAACACGCTGACCGCAATCAGCGAAAACACATGAAGCACGCCGCCGGCAGTGTACGGCCAGCCATACGTCAGAAGCCTGACGGTAAACAAAACCACAGCGATAGCAAACGTAAGCTCTCTGGTCATCGTGACACCCCCTCTACATAAAATTGCGCAGAAAAAAAGAACTTCTGAGAAGTTCTTGAAGAAAAAACCTTGTTCTATTGTGGTGCACATGCCCCTGTTAGCTCCCCTGCGGCTCGCAGGGCGGTTTTTATGGCCTTGCGGCTACCTTTTCATGGACAAGTGTCGAAGCACCGCGTATAGAGCAATTAAGGGCGAGAGACGCTGTATGTGGTATTCGACCGTGCGGTATTAATTTCTCATATCATCAAACTAGCGCCGTCCTTTTCTGCCTGACAAAAGAGTTTCCATAATGTCGTCCTGCGGATTTCCGATATATGCGGTGGTGCAGTTTTGCTTTACAATGTCAAAAATTTCGTACCAAAAGAGATTTGCCTGTTTCCCGAAACTCTGGCTCATCTGTACAAAAGGACTCGCAATCGCGCCTCCGGTTGTCGGGTGCTTGCCCAAGAAACCGTATGCGCTTATGGCCTCTTCGCATTGGATGTAGCGCATGAACGCTTGGGCATACGCTTCGATAAGCCGATGTGATACGAATTTCTCGCAACCCCGGTCTTTAAGCCACTTCCAAGTTTCTCTGTACAGCGCGTCCGCACCCAGCGGCCGTCCGTCTTTTTGATGCGTACTGAGGTAATCGTCCGGTGCGGGCATATCTTCGCCAAACAAGACATTGCCGCTGTCCAGATCACCAGCCTCCAAAAGCGATTCAGGCTGTAAATCCACTGCGTCAAGTATTTTGGCAGTCTTACCACTTGAAAGCTTATCGGCCAAAGGCTGCGGTTTATCACCGGCTCGCACACGTCTGCCGCCCCTGAGCGTTCCGTCCTTCGCCATCGGCTTTCACCCCCTCGTGCAAGTGAACAATGTTTTGCATTTTATATTAAAAGGGTTAATCCCCCGTTTGAACCCACAATTTCTCGCGTGCGACCCCACACCCGTTGATCGAACGATAGGTAGTGGAGATTCTTACCGCCCCTTCCTCTGCCAGCGGCCACCCTCTTTTGCGGTTATTGCCGAGTGACAGGATGAGCAGAGGCTCATAAGATTTGAAGTTTCATGCGTACCGCCTCTGGCAAGCGGAAGTATATGATGCACCTCGGCAGCGGGCGTGACCTTATCGGCCTTGGCGCACTGTTCACACAGCGGGTGCGCACCGATGTACTGCTCGCGGATGCGTCGCCATGCTCTGCCATAGCGTTTGTTCGTGTCAGGATCGCGCTCGTACTTGTTGTAGCGCGCCTCCGTCAGCTTGCGGTGTGCGTCGCAGTAGCTGCCGCTGGTGAGCAGAGGACAGCCGGGATAACTGCACGGACGTTTGGGTTTATACGGCATGGCCACCCCTCCTGTAAACTTTGGATAACGAAAGACCTCCCGCCCAACCGAGAGGTCTTTCGCGGAGAGAATCCTGAGAATATCACAATGGCTTGCCGCACTTTGTTCCCGAGGAGTATCTGTACTCACCTCCGCTTGCTATTAAGTTGATAGCGTCCGGAGGTATGTTTGGAGGTGTTCATGGGACGCCCGAATCCCATGATATTAGTATAACCCGTAAAGCTCAGAATGTCGTCCGCGAAATTCCTCACTTGCAAATGTGAGGAGGCCAAGAACCTCCCGAAACAAGATCGCCTCGAGAGGTTCTTGTATATCAACGCGAGCAGACACGCCAGCCCACCGTATTTAGTATAACCTGCTATTCCGTAAAAGTCGTCCGCGAAATTCCTCACTTGCCATAGAGAAAATGTGCGAGGCGCATAAGCGCTCGGTTCTTCTTGTTGTAGGCCGCAGTGCGCTCGATATGAAAATACTCGCAAATGCCGCCAACCACGTCTTGCTGCCGACCATCGTCATCACGATAGAACTCCGTGAGAATAAACCGGTCATCTTCCGACAGCGAGTCCCACGCTGGCTCGAACCACTCCCTGAACTCCAGTGCCTGACGGTATCGCTCCCGGAGAATGTCAATCGCATCAATGCTGGATGCCAGCCGCATCTCGCCGCCATGCGGACTCTTCGCTTTTGGAAGGAGGGACAGCACCGACGCCCGGTACGCCGCCATGTCCGAGCGCGCGTCTTCCATTTCCAGCGGGTAGGAGTCGATAATTCTTGTCATTATCGCAAAATCTTTGAGCGCGTCGATGGACGCCGCCCGTTTATCAAGATAAGTCCACGCTATCGTCATCGGCCAAACCCCCTAAGGTTTGTATTATTATCTGCACTTCCTCAAGAGTCGATACCATACTGGCACAACCTTTCGCGTTGTTAATACGCCTGATCGCCGCTTCTTGCAGTTTCGTCAGCTTACCGGCGGGGCGACCGTCGCCTGCGGGCGCTTTCACCTCGAACGCCACGAATCTGCCGCCGATGCAGCAAATAATGTCCGGCAGACCGGCTGTCCCATACATGCCGCCGTGTTCCTTCCACGCGAAACAGCCCGGCAGTGTTTTTAGATATCGCAGTATTTTGTCTGTTATCTGTTTTTCCGACATATATCGGGATTACCTCCGTTGAAAATAGGTGTTTCCTTCACACTTTCCACTGTACACCACACCGAAAACTGTACTCTATAGGGGTGAAAAAAAACGTACAATGTCTTTGTTTTTTTTCACCCCTATAGGAAGTAATAAAACTTGTGGTGTAGTGTAATAAGTGTGAAGGAAAATACATTATATTACTTGATATAGGAATTATTGGATATTATATAGACACCATCTAATTCTCAGATTTAGTAAACTGCTCATCCAGTGGCGGTATTCTGTCGCTCTTCAATAAAAATAAATAGCAATGGACAGTCTTGCCGCCGATCCAGCCGGGAGTTTTGGTTCGCACTTTTCCTTCGCCGTCCCTTTTTGTGACGATCAGGTTACGCTCGCGAAAACCCTGCATGGTTTTCTTAACATTGAATCCGGCTTTCTCAAGCGCTTCATCCAAGTATTGCGGGATTATGCGGTACTCGTCATACTGACCGCCCGGACTCGGCTCTATCTTCCCATAGCACGGCGAAGCGTCCATAGAAAAGCGGTTTTCATTGCCCACCAGCCAGCCGTTTACAAAATCCCATGCGCGGTCTATCACGTCACTGCTCATTTGCATACCATTGAGCGCATACATTTCCTCGCCGCATCGCAGCGCCTCGATCCTCGCGGTATCCGCGTCAGTTCCGAAGACAATGCGCTCCGCGAGCATGTCGCCCAACGCAACAGCCGCCACATAGTCCGCGTGAACGTTACGCAGTCCTTTGCCCCTGTATACATCAGAAATGGCCTGATATTCACGGCGCAGGATATCGCCGTTTCCGCGCATCATAGCGCAAATCTCGCGTATGAACTCAGCACCTGCAAAGCCGTAATTCTTCTCAGACGTTATATGCACATCCTTTGCAAACTCCACGTCATCGACGGGCTTGCCATAAAGCTCAAACGCCCGTGTTTGAACGCCGTCGAGGCTGGAGCTGCGCGTCACCGGCTCCTCGCCCGTGATCATAACGATGTTGTGCCATACAGGCACCTCGGTGTTGCCCCCTTCTTTTGCGCCGCGTACTTTACCGCTGCCCTGACCAAGAATATACACAAGCTTATCCATGCTCAGGTGGCGCTCGTCAGCGGCTTGTTTCTCATCAATTCCGAAGGGCAAGTGGTGCAGCGTCCCGGCCATTTGTTCAGCACCGACAACGGTCATGAATCCGTTGCCCATCAGACGCAGCGGATCGCCCCATACGGATATGGCCGCCTTGAGCGCGGCTGACTTTCCCGAAGTAGACATGTGCCATAGGTGTATGACGAAGGTGCGAACGCCTATCTGACTGAGCAAAGGCGCGGCAAAGGATGCTGACGATATGAACCTCGCTATGCTGTTCTCACGAAGTTTTTTCATCATCGTTTTCCACTCGGAAAAGCTGCCGCGCTCGGTAAGGCCGCAAAACACCGGCGCTTTTTCATCTTCAAATGCAATTTCAGCTTGTGAGGCATAGGGAAAAAACTGAGTTTTATCGATCCAGCCCAGCCGCGAAACTGAGGACACGCGGGGGATGACGTCCTTGTTGGCGGTCTCGTAGTCGGACAGATACTGAACGAGCTCTGCCGCTGTACCGGTGGTCACATGCAGACCCTCGTCACCGAAACGAATGATTCCGGCTTTGTTGTAAATCTGCGACCTGCCGCCAATAATGGTCTTCCAGCGCCCATTGCTGCGAAAACCAAGCTCCAGCCGTTCCTTGCCGCAGTCAATGTTGCCCAAACGACGCGTGATGACCACCGGATCGGGACAGACAGTGACCTCATACTCACACTCCGAGCTCTTGCCGGAACGCGTGCATCGAACCCCGCCCTCTGCCGTAACCTGCCATCTTCGCGGGACAACAGCGCCACCGAGATCGATTCCATCAAGAAGCAGTTCCGCCTCCGCGCGTTTGGCTCTTGGTTCGCAAGCCATGATACATCTTTCGAGGTCTTTTACACTGACTTTGCCCTTAATCCGCATTTTGAACTTCGAGTAATCGGCGGGCATCGCGGCTTTGGCGTAGTGCAGCGCCTCAAGATACTGCGTATCAAAAACATCGGTGTAATCTGATATTTCAGAATCCAGCAGATCGCGCACGGTTTCGGCTTTAGTGATGACAGCCAAAGCGACCGGAGCCTTGCACCCGGCGTCGCAATTTCCGCAGTTGAAGCCTAGCGTTTTTTGGATATAATTACAAGTATGGGGTTTTCGTTGTTTTTGCGCGTGCCTGATTTTATCTTCCGTCTCACCAGCGTCATATCCGGGATATGGGCGGCTAAGTTCATGGCACGCGGCGTCGCCGTCCGAGCACAGCGATATATTTGACAACATCGCGTACCAGTACGGCTCCGGGAGCGACGCCGCGTTGTCCCGGCAGTGCCGCAGAAACGCGCACTTTTCAAGCACACGGCTGCTGTCGCCGATTAGACCGTCAAACACCGTATCGTCGGCGGCCTTCTCATCAGGAGCGGGAGGAGGTACCGGCGGCAGAGACGCCGCCAGTTCCTCCTGCGTATATCTGAGTTCCGGTGTAAATTTCAGGCACTCCACCATGACCGGCTCTGCTTTGCAGTGATGGAAGCCGGGAATGCGGAAGACTCTGCTCTCGTTTATGCAGACCGGATCACCGTCAAACTGAGCCACTAGCTGCTTCTGGACTTGTCGGAAGTTTTTAAGACTGGCATCCCGCATCAGCCAGTAGCAGTGCAGGGACTTTTTTGTCTTAACGATAATGGACGGCGGCAGCGGGAACGCGTCAATCCGGGCAAGCTGTTCGTCGAGCGTCAGGCTGTCGCACTCTACGAACTGCGCGTTAACGCGCGTGATATCGGCGTCTTCATGACCGCCGTAATTTATTACGAAAAAGATGCCGCGATTTTTTTCGTTATGCCGCTGTAGCTCGTCCATAATATCGGCGAGCTTACATAAACGCGATTCAAGCTTTGCGCCCTTGAACGCACCGGTCTTGCGGTCGTCAAACACGCGCAGGCACACGGTTTCCTCCTGCGCGAAGAACGCGCCGAGAAATGTTTCCGCTGATATTTCAAGCGCTTCATACACATCAGGCAAAAGGAGCCACCTCCGCGCATCTGTTATTAAAATACCGAACAAGCAGCCTGCGTCTCTTCGCTCTGTCTATCTCAGCGCGCATACCCCTGGATACCAAGCCGCCGAACGCCCACAGACCGTCGCATCTGTCAAGCACCGCGAGCCCGTATGACATTCCGAGAATGCGCTCCTCTTCCGCGCGCTCGTCCAGAAACTGCGTAAACAGCAAATGCGGCGCGAAGGGAATAACGCCCTGTTTCATGGCAAACCGGCAGTACGTCCGTGCATTTTCGCGATTTCGCTCAATATTTCCCGCCAGTGGTGAGCAGATGAAAATTAAGGGCTGGCGCGGCTTCATCTTCCGTTCGAGCTCCACCGCTTTGAGCGCGTCGTAGGCGGTCGGGTCGGGGTAGCCCTCGCTGTTCAACTTTCCTGTATTCACGCACTCACCTCATTCAGCGTTTTCCAAAGCGCCGGTGGTATGGTGGCAATCTGCCAGCCGATACCCTCAAGCTCTGTCGCGCGGTCGTAGTCCTCCGCGTCTTTGGCGGCGCGGGTTACGGCGTTGGACAGCCCGTACAGCGACAGGTCGCCGCCCTCGATCAGGTGCCGCAGGACGCCGCCCTCTTCCGATCGGCTTATGCCGTACTGACGCGCTGTGAGCTCCACTATCTGCGGAATATCACCGCCCAGCTTTATTTCCGTCGTTTCGCGGAGTCTGTCAATTATCATGCCAAACTTCGCTTCATCGACAGCTGTACGAACTATATCGGCCAATTTCATCATAAACGCCGCGTCGTCGGCCATCAGCGTTTCATCGCTGAACAGTTCCCAGCTTTCATCATTTTCGCGCCCGACATGGTATTTGCGATGGCCAAAGTCGTTGACTATCATGCCGTTGAGACACACCAGACGGTAGAGCAGCGGCATTACCGAAACGCTGCCCAGCCCGACCTCACTGTTGCTGATGACGATACCGGCCTGAACAATATCACCAGTTTTCACCTCCGCCTCAAGCCGGGGATTTACTACTTTTATATACATTTTTGTGTCGGTGATCTCGCAGCTCATCACCTGCGCGTCGGGCATTTCACCGATAACCGGCAGTACCGCCTGCGCCACGGCGTAATTATCAATACGCCTGTATCGCGAGGAGAGAAATGCACGCGCCATGCCGTCCAGCGTCCGTATTGTGTGGTTAGCGGGCTCCGTGCCAAGCCAGTGGTTTACGTTTTGGGCGAGCAGCGCCGCCGACGCTTCGCGCATCCTGTCATAATACTTGGCGGGGATACCGAGCGCGGCTCCAAGCTGGCGATGGAAAAGGTTTGTCATTGAAAATTCGAGCGAGCCGCACATGTGCTGCTGTCCTTTGTCAAACAGCGTGATGCGGCTGCCGTCATCGCCAAAGTCCATGCACTCCGAGCTAACAATAAAGTCACGTTTTAACGCTTCTTGGCGAGCAAGTTCAACTGACAGCTCCCTCAGTGTAATTCCGGTTCTCATAGAATTCTCTCCTGCATATTAATCTTATCTTTGCACAGTTCTTTGGCTTGGGTTAGTGTGGCGACCGTCTGCCTGATTTTTATATTCATCGGCGCAAAGTAGTCGAGCCGACTGGCGCGTTCGTTGAGTACATTGATCGCGAACGCAAAATCATCAAGCGTGTTGAGCTCTCTGATTGTCCAGCGTCTCATGGCGTCGCCTCCAGTTCCTTCATATCGCCGAATCTGAGCCCCACCGCCGCGTCAGCGACAATCGGCACGTCGAATTCGGGAAACGGCTGCGCTTCCATGCATGCCTTGATAAACGACACCGCCTCCGGCACTCTGTCCTCCGGCAGCTCGAAAACCAGCTCATCATGGACTTGCAGCAGAGGCCGCAGCCAAGGACGACACGGCAGCCCGGCAATAATCCGCGCCAGCGCCAGTTTCAGGATTTCGGCGGCTGTGCCCTGAATCGGCGTGTTGAGGGCACAGCGCTCGGCGAACGACTTCTTGCCCCAGTCGCCGGACACTATATCGGGCAAGTACCGACGTCTGCCGAGCCATGTTTCGGTGTACCTGTTAAAACCGGCACGGGTCTTGGTATCAAACTGCCAGCGGGCGAGTGCCGGATACCCTGCTTTTAGGTTTGTGATGATGTTCTCGCACTCTGCCAGCTGGGTATTCAGTCCCGCCTTGAATTTCAGCGTCTTTTGCAGTCCATTTGGGAACAGGCCATAGAACGTGCCGAAGTTGCAGTTTTTGGCGATGGTTCTGCGTTCTTTGTAATGTTCGGCGTTTTTATCGACAGCTTCGTCGAAGGGGATGCCGTAAATGACTGAGGTGGTCTGCGCATGGATATCGCCGCCGGTGCGGTAGGTTTCCAGCATCTTTTCGTCCCGGCAGTAGAACGCGCCCACGCGCAGTTCGATCTGCGAAAAGTCCAGTGACAGGAGAACTTTGCCCTCCGGTGCCATGAAAAAGTTGCGCACACCGACCTCGTCGGTGCCGGGTCTCGGACAATTTTGAAGATTTGGATTTCGGGCGGCGAACCGTCCCGTCTCGGTTCCGAGAGGGAATAAGTCCGCGTGGATTCGGCCTGTGGCGCTGTTTACACACGATGTGTAACCCTCGATATATGTGGACTTCACTTTGCCCAGCCTCCGGAAGTCCTGCACCAGAGTAAACAGAGGAGCCAGTTCCGGTCGGTTTTCATCGCAATATTCCCGCAACAAAACAAGCGCTTCATCGTCCATAGCCTCTTGAAACTTTTTTGTTGTCTTAAATACCGGCAATTTGAGGTCGTTGTACAAATATTTCTTGAACGCGGCGGTACTGGCGTTCTCGCCGATGTTTACGTCGCCGATCATAAAGGCGATCTTTTTGCGAAGATCGGTTAGCGCGGCTTCAAGCTCCGCGCGTTTTCGCTCCATAAGCTCCGTGTCGGCGAGCAGGCCGTTGTATTTCATCAGTCCGCAGTAGACGGCGGTCGGTGACTCGACCTGCTCCACGAGATAGCGGTGCTTTGGCATATACATGTCAAACCAGTTATTGGTCAGATAATACAGCCGCAGGGCGTAGTCACTGTCGGCGCAAGCGTAGCGCACGGTTTCAGCGTCCTGCGGATGAAGCTCGTCAAAGTGTCTGCCAGCGGTCACTTCCTCGAAGCTCGGCAGTTTTTCTTTAAGCAGCGCGGGCACCAGCGTTTTAAGGCTGCAGTCGCTGAGCGTCTTGAATGTGCCGCCTTTTTTGAGCGTCAGCTGCGCCGCCGCGATGGTGTCGTAGACCGGTGGCTGGAGCACAATGCCTCTGGCGTACAGAAATGCCGACTCGAACGCCATGTTATGGGCGATTTTTATGACGTGAGGACTGGCGAAGAATCCCGCCAGCCACTCCCATAATTCAATTGATGAACAGACATTTTCACCGACGCGATGCGACAGCGGAACATAAATCCCGCTGCCTTCGCTGACAGAAAAACTGACGCCTACAATATGCGACTTATGCGCGTCGAGCGCGGCGCGTGGTTCGTCGCGGTAAGGCTCGTCGGGAGCCGTTTCAAAATCGAATGAAACTACGTCTGCATCGGCGAGATACTCCGCGATTTTGTCAAGCGTTGTTACACATGAATAGCCCATTGTTTACACCAGCGGCGGCGGGCAGTCGACTATCTCGCCATCCACGGTTTCGTCGGGGAGCGCGTCAGCATCGTACTCAAACGCGATCTGTCTGCTGAGGCGTCTCGTCTGTTCAGACAGCTTTTCAATGTGCGCGTGTTCTTCCGGCGTGAGAGCGCGGTCTACCTCGAACACAGCCTGTGAGTAAGCAAGCCCGGTACTGTTCGTAGCCTTGCGGAGAGAAAAGCGAGTTACCACGCTGTTGGATTTACGGCCTTTGGAAAGAAGCCGTTTAAGATAGCGCGTCAATTCTTTAAGGCTCCCGGTCGGCAGTGAGAGCAGAAGCGGGAATATCTCTCCTTCGCGCAGGATATACATGCGGCGGCGCTGCTTACAGGCTTTGGAGCCGTTCTCGCCGGTGCCGAACCGATTAAGCGGACAGCTGTTACATTCGCCGCCGGGATCGCCCTCGCCGATGATTCCGTCGAAGCTGCCGCAGTCTGGCGGGTTACTGCCGCCGGTGTATCTTTCTTGGTAATAGGAAAGCATAGTGTGATGGAAAAGGATGACGCCGGAGAATTCCTTGACGGTTTCCGGGTTCTCCGGGTCTTCGCAGGGAATCTCAAAGACGGTGCCGCCTCCCGACGGAATGCGTATTTTCTCAAAACCGGCGTCCAAACCGGACAGCTCCTCGGACATCAGTTCCGCAATGTCCGTATTCGCCAGCTGGGAGAAGCCGCTGAGCATGTTTTCCGCATCAGTGCGGATTTCGAGTAAGTTTTCTTTCTTGCTTGACATGATTTTTCCTCCGTAATTTCGTTATAATAGCGGAGGGTTTTAACGAGAAACCTTCCGAAAACGCCATGCCAAACCCTGCCTTGCCCTGCCGAACCATGCCGCGCCGAACCACGCCATGCCAAGGCCAGCCGGGCCATTCCGCGCCATGAAAATGGGGTGACGGTTTTACGAAAACCGTCCCAGAAACGCCTTGCCCTACCTCGCCGAACCGAGCCGAACCTTACCCCGCCACGCCTGTCCGCGCCACGCCTTACCGTGAATGGGGTGACGGTTTTAACGAGAAACCGTCCCAAAAACGCTTTGCCTCACCAAGCCCGACCCCGCCGCGCCGCGCCGTGCCAGACCACGCCTCGCCACGCCAATCCATGAAAATTGGGGGACGGTTTTAACGTCAAACCGTCCCAAAAACATCATGCGTTACGCGTCGAGCAATGAATAACCGCTTACCTGAAACCTGCCGTAGGATGGTCGGAAGTCGCCCACACCGACAAGCCGACCCGCATCAATCAGAACAGCCATAAATAGGCTCGGAGGAAGATATTCCGGTAATTGTATTCGCAACAAAATTCGGACTTTCCACCCGGCGTTCATCGCCGGGCGCAGACGGGTGATGCCCGCGCGCTGGATGCAAACCCTGCGCTTGTCGATATAATCCGGGTCTGTCGCGCCTACGGACACGAGATCACTGATTGCTATCACGCCAGCCTTAAACAAATCGCAAGCACTCTTTCGCGGGCTTCGCGGGTCTTGCCTGTATTTTGCTGCCGTTATAACGCTCTGACGGAAATACTCTGTTGGAATACTGATCTCGCCGTTTTGATCGCGATAAATATACGCTTCGAGATTGTCAGTTTTCTTTGCTTTGCTGCCCTTTGGCGCGGTATCTTTGCTTGAAATGTCCTCGCAGCTCCACCGGTGAAACAGAATGGGTGCCACGCCTGTGATTTCGCATTCAACTGCGTATGGTTCAATAAAGTTGATTTCTGCGTCGTTATTAACCTGTGTTTCATCGAATCTTATGGGCTGTACTTTTGCTGACATGATATTTGCCTCCATTATTTTGTTAGGATCACTTCGCGGCCTTTTTTACGCCGACCGTCGTTTTGTCATAGATATTTACAAGCCCCGCCAGCCAGCCGGGTAGCGCATCGTCGTTTTCCTCTATTCGCTCTTTTACGAAGGATGAGAGGGAATTTGCGTTTACCGTTTCGTACACCAAGTCACCGAATCCCTGCTCTTTCAGCGCGGCATATAGTTCTTCCTTGGAACCAGCCACAGCCGACGCGCGGGTCTTGTTGCACAGATAGAACATAACCCCGGCGCGGGTAAAATTCTGCGTTTCGCTCTCTGCCATAAGCTCCGAGAGTCGATATTCGGTATCGTCAATCTGCTCATTAATCTCCTTCCATTCCTGATCGATAGCGTTTTTCTTGTCTCGCAAGAGCCGGAGATGGTCGGCAAGTTCGAACATATCCACTCAGTGAGCACCTCCGTCTGTCGTGTCGGGAGCGTCATAAATCTCCCGCTCTATTGTGTTCTCGTATCCGCAAAGCGGGCATCTGTGACTTTCAAAGCCGCCGTCATGCTTTGTGTTTTCGTCTATGCGGTCAAAGTTTTTTCTGCACGCCAAGCAATGTATTTGCTTCAATTTATTTCACCTCAGTTAGTCAAATGGGTTTACTCCGCGCCGGTAGTCGTCCACCAGTGTCCGGGCGAGGTCAGCCTTACCGCGCAGCGCTTTCAACACTTTCACATCCACCGTACCCTTGGCTACAAGATAGATATAAGTGCAGTTTTCTTTCTGCCCGACACGGTGAATACGGGCGCGGGCTTGCTCAAAGTTCGACATAGAGTAATCCATCGAATAGAAAACCATCGTGCTGGCGGCGGTCAGCGTGATACCAAGCCCCGCCGTGGCGATCTGGCCGACGAACACCTGTGTGCGAGCGTCGTTTTGAAACGCCGCCACCTGTGCCTCACGATCTTTCACGCCGCCCTTGATGCACGAATATCCGACGCCACTCTTCTCCAGCAGCTTACATATGGCGCTGATCTCCGGCACAAACCGGGCGATAATAACGAGCTTTTTGCCTTCGTTAACCGCTTCCTCGATAATGTCTGACAGCGCGTCCAATTTCGCCGTGCTTATCTGCTTCGGAGCATTGCCCTCGTCGTCGCCGATGAAGCCGCCGGTTATCTGCGACAGTCGCAGAATCCGCGTCAGGACATTTGTAACCGTAACCGGCACAGGGCCTCCCTGCTCGCTTTGGCCGAGCTCGGCATAACTGTCTCGAACCAAGTCGCGGTACATTTTTGCGGCGGCGGGTTCCAGTTCCACATAGCGGATGATGTCAGTGGTGGGAGGCAAGTCCAGACACTCGGCCTTCGTCGCCCTGAACGCGATGCTGTGGAGCCGCCGCGTGAAATCCTGTTCCATCGTTCGCTTCATGACCGGAGTGTGGTTGCCGTAACCGACCATATCGAAGTAGCGGTTTCGGAACGAATAGAAGCTCTGTCCGAATACAGCCGGATTAAGAAATTTGTACTGCGAGAACACGTCTATTGCCTTATTGGTAATGATCGTGCCGGTGAGTAGCAGGCGGTATGCCGCCCGCGCGCCGATACGGTGCATGGCTTTAGAGGCCGCAATGTTATGGGTCTTGAGCTTGTGTCCTTCATCGCATATAACGAGATCGGGACTCCAAGCGAGGATTTCCTTTTCAAGCCGCCACGACGATTCGTAGTTCACCACAGCCACTTGAAGGGACGCACCGCGCAGATTACACAGGGTCTCGGCTTTCTTTGCGCCGGAGCCGGAGAGCACTGTGAGTGAGTAGTCGAAATCTGCGAACTTTTCAAATTCCTCGTCCCACACGCCGACAATGGACAGCGGCGCGACGATCAGGACGCGGCGAATCCTGCCGCTGAGATACAGCGCGCCCGCGACGGCGATACTGGTTATTGTTTTTCCAGTACCCATGTCATTCCATCAAAAGAGCAATTCCACGGGATTCCGCTTCATCTTTTGACATAAGGCACCACCCCCTTGCCATGCGCTGCGTCGTCCCTGCCGCCTGTCACTCCGAACAGGCGGCAGACAAACTCGAACGCAGCACGCTGATGCTTATATGGCTCGGCTTTTATTGGCATCCGGGGATACTCTACGTTTTTCTTGTTCACTTGTGCCTCCGTTGCCAGCTGACCGACTCTCTAAAAGCATGAGGTTTCGTGCCAGCCGTTTTGATACTATGCTGATTGATGTGAGAATTCCGATAATCTCGTCGGTGGTTTCCGAGTTGTGACGAAGCTGGGTTTCAGTGTTCTTTCGCATAAAATGCACCCCCTTTCCCCGATTGGATTTTTAAGCGCGAAAAAAGCTTCTCATATTAATAAGGGACAAAAATGGGCGATTGAGCGAAAAATTCTTCAAATTTCGTTCGACAAACGGGAAGAACTTTTCGACATATTATGACTTTTCGAAGAAATCCCGCAGCTTTTCAAGAGCTTTTTCTTTGCGGTAAGCTATCGTTTTTTGCGGTACGCCGGTATCCTTGGCAACCTCACGCTCCGACTTTTCCTGATAGAAAAGCGCGTTGATAATAGCGTACTCTTCTTCCGACAGTTCGTTCAGCGCCGCCCGGAGCGTTTCCAAGAGCAATCGGTCTTCCACAATCTCCTCGACAAGCGGATCAACCGGCGCTGGTTCATATCCGTCCTCAATTAGCGCGTCGAAGGACAAAAATCCAATATTGTATCTCGATGAGCGTCGTTTCTTAGCCCAGACAGGGCGCATTAGTGCGCGGTAAAGCTCCTCATCTACGGCAACCTTGCGTCCGTCTATGAAGATAAAATGTTCTTTTGCCAAATGATAGGCCTCCTCTTTTTTTGATGGTTTTCAAAGAAAGAGGAGGCGGCGAACGGCAATGAACTAATGAAGTGTCATAAAATTTGTGAAACAAATAGGAACACCACTCGTCGCATAAATAACATTGTCTTACAAATGAGATTTTTGACGAGTGCAAGAAATTTTAACCAAAATTATTAACTATTAGATAATATTTATTATTCTATAGTTAATATTCTTGATAGATCGCGTGCTGTTTTTGTCGACTGCGCGAAAGCAAAAAATGAGCCGGGTAGGAACTAATAATTCCTACCCGACTCATTTTTTGCTTCATATGTAACAGCACAATATTCAATTTTCCAGCAGTTTGTGCGGTTCGATTTCGAGCGCGTCCGCAATGGAGAAAAGTGTCTTTAAGCTGATACTCTGCGGATTGCCAGACCCCTCAAGTTTCCAAACGAGATTAACGGAAATATCGGCTTTGTCGGCTAATTGCTGCGCGGACATATCACCGCGCGCTTTTCTATAATAGGCCACCTTCAAACCGAGCTTAATAAGACGCTTATTCAGCTTCTCATCGGTGGTTTTATTGCTTTCCAAATAATTCACCTCCATATACTAATTGTATAGAAAGTGAATATTAAAAAGTATTGATGTGTAGGGAAGAATACTGTAATATATGAGAAGGTGACTGCATTTTATAGGGCGGTCGAATCCGAACGCCCTTCATTAGCCAAAAGGTGACCCTTTATTCCTCCAGCAGCTTTGTGATCGGAATATCCAGAGCATCTGCAATTAAATACAGAGTTTTCAGCGACGGATATTTTTGCACGTTTGGCGCTTCCATTTGCCATAGATATCCCTCAGACAAACCTATGGATTCAGCAAGCTCTGCCGTAGAAGTTCCTTTCAGCTTTCGATAATATGCGATTTTGAGACTAAGCGCTGTCATTCTTCTGCGTTCTTTATTATCCATGTGTACACACCCCCTTTCTATATTCTACAAGGGGACGGCATTTTTATACATTGACTAAAATATAATGTTTCTTATATTACAGTTAATAATATCGTGCTATAATATAAAATACGACATAAAAGCTATGGGAGGTAATGCAATGCAATTGCACGCACTTACAAGACGGCCGATACTCGCTTTTATTCTTTTGGGGAAAAGAACTCAGCTACGGAAGGAGTCTGGCGATGATTAATTCTCACACGGAAACAGACGCACATCAAAACAAATTTCGTTTTCCGGTATACGCGTTCGATCAATATCTTAACGCGTTCTGGCACAACGTCGGCGCTGAAAATGTCAGTTGGAGCAATGACAGGACATTCGAGGCAATCAAATGCGCTTTGACAATTCTGATCTTGAAAGGGGCACGCGGGAAGAACTACAACGATTTTTGCGAATATTTGTCCATCCCTCTGAACCTTGAATTAGGCGAGTTACAGTCAATATATTTGGAGTACAGAAAGTACCTTGTAAAGCACGAGGACAGGCTGACACTAAAACACATATTTGGATTCAAGCTTTATGATATTGATCGTCTGTCCGCTTTTGAGGCGCTGCAATATTCCGCTGGGTTTATTAAGCGAATCATGCGGCAGCATAATTACAAGGATGAGAATAGCACAAAGCTAAAAACTGTGGCATTCACAGGGCCACGTCCCGAAAAGCTCCCTTCCGGACTCAATATCTTTAGCCTGAAAAATGCCTTGACGCAAGCTATCCAGACGGCCATCGCTGACGGATATTCGGTTTTTTTCTCCGGCATGAGCCGTGGTGTTGATCTGCTCGCAGCCGAATGCGTTACCCAGTTGATGGAATGTGACAGTAACATAAAACTTCGTTGCGCCGCTCCGTTTAAGGGTCAGGAAAACCGATGGAATTCAGCTGATCGCGATCACTACAGCCAAATTATGAGCAAAGCCGATAGAGTAGACTGTGTCTCGGCAAACGCCAGCAGGAGAGCATATCTGCTTCGCAACGAGTTCATGATTGACAGAAGCGAACGGCTGATCGCGGTCTATGACGGCAAAAGCGGCGGTGGTACAGCATACACAATAAATTACGCGGAAATGATGGGCGTTGAAGTTGTTTATATTGACCCATCAAAGTTGTGACAATGGGCAAAACGACTATTATCGTTGTTGATACCTTTCTTTTGAAAATTACCTGTGTGATAGGTATTGTTCTTGTTGTCGCTCTTTGCGTAAGCATTCCTTTATTCAACGCCTGCATAAATGAAATGAACGGACTGCGCGCTGAATTGAGGCAATATCACAATAGTTTAGTGAATATGAACGCGGCAAAACAACTACCCGTGCGCGTCAACATACATTATATCGGCCTAGACAAAAAGGAATTGCTGTTCGAGACGCAGGACGACATTATGACTGTGGGAAATGAGAAAATTGATAAGGCACTGAGAGAAAGCTTTGCGAATTATCGCGAGGGCAACCTTGTGTGTCCGTGCCACAGACCGGAGGTCTGGATTACTGAGCATGAAAAATTTGCGAACATCTTCATTGTCTGGTATGATAAAACTATGATGTTTATCGTATAATCAGGTTATCTTTAAGGTGGGATAGTATGAACAAGCACGGCTTATTATCGCACAATGACTTCTATATGATAATAAAGAATCTGATATGCTCGAAAACCATACCTGCGGACGACCGCAAGGCACTACAGCGAACCATTGAAAATAATGTCCTGCATCCTAATTTCGTGTGGTGTTTTCTGTCGTCTCACGAACTGTATTCCGGTCTGATCGGAAAACGTCGGATAAATAATATTGAAGAACTTATATACTATGCCGACGAATATCACGGCAAGAAGGATGGGCCGAGCACAAAAAACTGGTCTGATACATATTGCCCCAAGCAATATCAAAAATAACGTCTTGCAAAAAACGCCGCTCGATAAGAGCGACGCTATAACCATCCATTTTATCCGTTACTCAGTCCTTGCCCTCGACAAACCACTTGTTGCCCTCTCCTGACTCGTGCCATATGTATGTTTCTCGGCCTCGAATACGGCAGTGGTAGCGAAGACCTACACCACCGACCTTTATCGACGCTGCCCGACAAATGTCAAGCACACGGTCAATTTCGTATTCTTCGCCGTCCTCATACTTTATTGATAGCGGAATTATTTCGCCATTTATCTCGTGCCGCGCTACAACGCCAACATATACTTTGCGTGGCATTCGTTACCTCCGCGCTACGCTCCGGGGTTGACCCGCAGTGCATCATCGACCACCTGAGCGGAATACGCTGCCACACTATGTTCGTCAGCGTGGACTGTGCGCCAAATGCTGTCCCGACGCGATTGCGCTTATGCTCGACAAATTGGTGAACGGTGAGCGTGGTGGAATAACTGAACTTCCGGTGGTAAATCAAAAAAGGAGGGCACTGCTCCCGCTTGCCCTGATTGCAGCGAGACAGTCACGCACTCGGAGGGCTGCGTCATATGCCTCAAATGCGGTTACAGTAAGTGTAATTAGTAACGGATTTTGCAATTTTTCTTAAAGCCCCTTGCTACCAGATCGAAAGGGCAAGGGACTAGGTTTCTATGTATTATATATTATTATCAGCCAAGTACTGGAACACAAAATAGTCCCCGCCTCGGCGATCCGGCATTATCATTGACATCGTGAGTTGGTGCAACATGCCCTGCATATAGAGCGTCGGCAGTGATACCTTTATGATGTTGTTTATAATGCGCGCTTCAAGGTTCTCTGTCTCGTCCATGCCAATCACAGCGCAAAGCGCCGCTCTTGCCTCCGGTACGCCGTTTTCTTTGAGCGCCTTTTGCCAGTTGCAGTCCAATTCGATGGTGAAGCGCCGCGCGGCGTATTCGGAGTATTCCGCAAACAATGCAACGCAGTGCGTCTCAACGAAGAGACTTCCTTTTTCTATGTTATGCGCGTCCATGAAAGCCTTGATCTTCGGGAAAAAGGGATGAGCTTTCACGTCATCTTCTTTTCCGTCTCTTATTTTTAAGCACATACCGCGCAGTTCTGCTAATGCACCATGATAACCCTCGTCCACGATCCACGAGATGTCCGCTGTTGCGTGTATGGCTTTAAGCAAACCCGCCATGTAAGTATCAAGCAGAACACTACTCTCGCCAAGTTCGCTTCGGATTTTTTGAACCAAGCCGATGATTTCCTCCCCAGAACATGTCGCCGTTTCAACGTCACACGAACATCCGTACTCGCTGATTTTTCCTTTGTTCATAAACTAGCACTCCTAAAATTTTTTAGGAATCCACTGAAAAACACGCGAAGGCGCATTTCGCCCAACCAGCGCTTTCTGTATTTTAGCACATCTTTATGCAAATGCCAAGATGTTCGTGTGCTGCAATAGCCGGTGTCGAGGGGGAGTATTCGCCTTTTCGCAGGGCTGGTGTGTTGCAAAGTGCTGGCCAGCCGCGACTCTTTCGGGTTCCTTGTTATATTTAATAACTCTAAACGCCATAAAAAGTCAAGCGAGTACAAAAAATTTTCGTGAGCAAAAAGCTGGATGGCTTACGGAATGCTGAAATGGGACGACAATACGACACCTAATTTCGCTATGCAGTCTCCGACAGCATATATAGATTTCATAAATACTCCCACAAATAAGGACAGCGGAAAATACAAAACAGCGATTGACGCCGCTCAGAAATGTCTGTCAATGTTTAACTTAATTTGTAACGGCGCACAAGCCACCCAATCGCCACCGAGCAACACTTCAAGCGCTGATGAATTATTAAAGTACAAAAGCGGAATACACATTTCGAAGATATTCAGCAGAGCAGTTGAGAGGCTAATAGTTACAACGAGAAAACCGGCAGGCGCTATTTAGGAAAGTGTCTGCCGTTACTAAATGTAATAGTTTTTTCGTTGCTTCAGAGGTGCTGATAATATATAATGTTTTTTCGCGGCAGAACAAATGAATAACGAGGTAATCAGAACCAATGATACATTCTTTCCTGATAGTAGGCCAATCGAATATGGCCGGAAGAGGATTTCTGAAAGACGTCCCGCCAATTTGCGATGAACGCATAAAAATGCTGAGAAACGGGCGCTGGCAAATCATGACGGAGCCTATTAACTTTGACAGACCGTTTGCCGGCGTCGGTCTAGCTGCCTCCTTTGCGTCCGCTTGGTGCGATAAACACGAGGACGAGGAAATCGGCCTGATTCCATGCGCTGAAGGCGGCACCAGTCTCGATGATTGGGCCGTTGGCGGCGCACTGTTTGACCACGCGGTATTTCAGGCAAAGCTTGCGATGCGATGCGGCAGTCTGGACGGCATACTGTGGCATCAGGGCGAAAACGACTGCTCCCCGGAGGGCTCCAAGCTGTACTGCGGCAAATTCGCAAAAATAGTTGAAGCTTTTCGGCGTGAGCTCGGCGCGCCCGATATACCGCTGATAATCGGAGGGCTTGGGGATTATTTGACCGAAGGCCGATACGGTAAATATTTCGCAGATTACATTCTGGTAAATCAGGCGCTTCAGGACTTTGCGGCGGGCTGTGATAATTGCTGGTTTGTTTCGGCGGCGGGACTTACGGCAAATCAAGACGGCATTCATCTGAATGCGGAATCCCTGCGAAAATTCGGCCTTCGGTATTTTGAAGCCCTCGACTCACACAGGGATGTATTGGGGTCAATCGGAGACGAAGACGGTGCAATCATGCGTCTTTATGAAAAACCGCTATCAAAAACCGCATTGATTACGCTGCTGGAGTGCGAATTTGTCCGGGGAGATATAACTTTAGAAGATTATGATGAACGGATGTCCGGGATAAATGGGCAGGCATAATGAAGCATGACAGCGACTGTTTTGTGAAATCGCCGTAGAGAAAGAGCCCCTCGGGGCTCTTTCTCATATTTCTTCTTTACTTGCTTGGTTTAGTTGTCGTTGCTTCTACATCTGAGAATTTCTTGAAATACCCTTCATAGTGTCTTTGTTCATAGTTATAAGGAGAATCAATATTTTCAAATATCTTCCCCGGTACGATGATGACAAGAATCGCGAACATTATGATACCAGCGACACCCAGGCCCCATCCCAGAGGACTAAGTAGATTATTTAAGCATAATTCATAAATCATAGCAAATCCAGCCGGAATAAGAATAAACCAACATGTGGCGCTTCCGGGGAAATAGATGGTTTCTTTTCCTTTGCTGCGATACCTTTTCAACATTGATACTCCATAAACTGTATGAACAATGAACTCAGCCAAACAAAAGAAGCCATAAATAGCCGCCACAACTGGACTCATACCAAAAAACAGGAAACTGATAGCAATAATTAATGCAATAACATTTGTACAGTATGCTGACAACTGGTTTAGCGGATAGCGGTCAGGCTTGAGAGAATTTCCAATTACGTTATATCCGTAAGCGAACCCTGATGGCCACCTATACTCTTCAAATTGATGTAGTGTTAGTCCAATTACAATAATATGTGCGATTCGATTAATTGCATCCATTTGCTCCCACCTAATAGCTAATGATAGAACAGTTGCTATAAATACAAATACGCCAATGTAGAAAAAGCTGAGCGTAAAGACTTTTATACCCTTTATCATAATAATAATCCTCTTGTTAAATTTTGTGTGTTCTTGTAATTAAAATAATTTGACTACATATTGCGTTTTGCCATTTTTTCCTTTATATGAAATCGTTTCATTTCGACTTTATCAAATACAAATTCTGAATCTCTGCTGGCAAGTATTTTGTATGTTAATCCGCCAATAACGCCGCCTGCAATGAATAATGTTAACACAATTCCAAACAGCCAATCTAATCCGCTTACCATTCCATTTGTAACAATATAATAGATGTAGTACGCGCCAACTGGAATGTGTAAAAAAATTACTGCTCCAAGCCCCGGATTGTAAAAAGATTTCATTTTTCTGTTTGTCATAATCCCGTGGACAATGAACTGCGAAAACCCCATTAGCATTGGTGCAAGTCCAAGCCAAATGGTGTTTGGCAAGAAAACAGGAATTAAGTATACAGTATAGGTTACAAGTACGTTCGTCACCATAGCCGAATTTTGGTTCAACGGATATCTATCTGGAATATCACTATTCTGCATAACAATGTTCATAATAGATGGTTCACCACCCGGAAAACCATATTCTTCAAATTGATGAACAAGTATTGCAATAAAACTCATAAGTTGTAAGCGCGCAAGCACATTAAAATTATTCCAAAAGACAATTAAACATGCTATTGCTGCAATTGCCACAATACCTCCTATATTGTACCAGTTTCTTCTTATAAATCTCATGTTCTCATCACCTTTATCTTCAATTATCCAACGTGTTGTGGTATAATTAAATTATAGTATATGAACATAAAATCATCAACCGACAATCAGCATTAGAGTGTCGGATTCTTTAGTGAGGTAGAATCTGTGAAAAAACAACCGGAAATAACAGCCCTAACTCGAAATAATCTAATAACAGCATTTTGGGATTTATATGTAAATAACAGGATTGAGAAAATTTCTATAAAGCAGGTTACTGATAAAGCAGGATACAATCGAAGCACATTTTATGAATATTTCACCGATGTTTATGACTTGTTGGAGCAATTAGAAAATAATCTACTTCTGTATATCAAGGAACAAATTGCTAATGAGCTTAGAGATAATCCACAAGGCGATACGGCAACAAGCATAGCAAATTTGTATGATTCAAAGGGCGAATACCTCAGTGTGCTATTAGGTGATAATGGCGACCCTAATTTTAGGCGGATGCTCAAAGAGACATTGCGCCCAACGCTTTTTCAATCCTACGGATTATCAAAAGATGATGTTCGAAAAAATTACATTTTTGAATTTGCAATATCAGCAATAATTTCTACCATAACATTTTGGTATCAAAATGAGAAAACCATGCCATCTGACGAACTTATACAACTAATTCGTTCCATGTTGTTAAAAGGAGTGTATCCTGAATTAACAAGTAATGTTAAAAAGTAACAGCAACGATTTTCAGTTGTGACTGCTATACACTTTTCTTTCTGTCGGCTTACCACGAGGAAAAAAATATTAAAAATATTTGCATCAAAACTTTTCAGGTTGTGCATTATTACACGATTCATGAAAACGGGTGCATTTTCAGCGGGCGGGGGTGTTCATCATTACACGATTCCCCCGCATCATTACACGATACCTTCGCAAAATTACACGATTCCCCAGCATCATTACACGATTCCCAAAAAGGCGCGCTAAATTTGCACCCTGCTGGTTCAGCGAAAAAAGCGCGAGATATGTCGTTTAGGCCTCTCAAAAAGGCAGTTATCGCGTCAAATCACTAATTAAAAAGCCGGAACTCATTGCATTGCAATGAGTTCCGGCTGCGCTAATATTGTATCAATACTAACGTCTTACTATGGTGGAGGCGAGGGGAGTCGAACCCCTGTCCGAAAACGCTTAAACGTAACTTTCTCCGGGCGCAGGCGGTCATTTACATTCCCTTGCTCAACTGTCGGCCGTCAGACTGAAGAGCTCAGTAGCTTCATTTTACATGCCGCGGGCAAAGCTTACCGCGATCACGTTCACCACTTAATTCACGCCCTGATCCCGGGTCGTGGTCCCCCCGGGCAGGACGAGGCGGACTTATGCCGCCTGCAGCTGGAAGCTGTTGTTGTTAGTCTTGTTAGTTAATTTATAAATCGCTGTTTTTTGAGTGGAACGCCCCACTGCCCGCTTATCACGCATCGGCATCCCCGTCGAAACCGGTACGCCCCCATGTGTAAATCCGCTCGGAGGTCAGAGGGAAGCTCCGCCACCGTCTTCCTCCGAGCGTTTCAGTGTACTTTGTTTTAAGCTGATTGTCAACCGGGAAGTTTTACCGGGGCGGCAAATGTTTCCCCAAATGTCTCAACCGTTACTTTTTTCATCTTCTGCTCGGTGTTCGGCCGATCCTGAGAGTTTCTCTGGACTCCGACAATCTCGTCGGCCGTCTCCATTCCCTCCAGAACCTTGCCGAACGCGGCGTACTGCCCGTCAAGGAATCCGGCGTCAGCAACCGTGATGAAAAACTGGCAGCCCGCCGAATCCGGGTGCTGCGCGCGCGCCATCGAGATTATCCCGCGCTGGTGACTGAGATCATTCTGGTCAAATCCATTGCCGGAAAATTCGCCCTTAATATTGTATCCCGGGCCGCCCATGCCGGTTCCGTCCGGATCGCCGCCCTGGATCATAAATCCGGGGATCACACGGTGGAATATCGTTCCGTCATAAGCGCCGCTCTGCACCAGCGACACAAAATTGTCAACGGTGCCGGGCGCTTTATCGGGCAAAAGCTCGATAACAATTTTGCCGCTGTTTTCCATCTCGATTGTAACTACAGGATTCTTCATATATACTCCCTTCGAATTTGAGAAGTTGATAATTAACGCATTACTGCATGATCGATTCCGGTTCAGAATATGTTTTGCCTTTAGTATCGACTGTGACTTTCTTCATCACCTGATCGACGGCGGGTTTGCCTGTTCCGTCGCCGTAGCTCTCCGACCACTCCGCGCCCGCAATGGCGTCAACAACGTCCATTCCCTCGATCACCTTGCCGAAGCCCGCGTAATTCGTGTCCAGAAACGGACTGTCCGCCGTCATCAGGAAAAACTGAGTGGTCGCGCTGTCCGGATTGTTTGTGCGCGCCATGGAAATCACTCCGCGCGTGTGCTTGAGGTCATTTTGCACGCCGTTTTGGGAAAACTCGCCTTTGATGGTATAGGGCAGCTCCCTGCCGTCGGCGATTTCACCGCCCTGGATCATGAAATCCGGGCTGACGCGGTGGAACTTCGATCCGTCAAGAAGTCCGGCGTTTATTACCGAAATAAAATTGTTGACGGTGTTCGGCGCGACATCCGGATAAAGCTCAACGAGAATTTTGCCGCCGCTCGCCATCTCAATCGTCACAACGGGATTCTCTGGATTGGTTGCGGCGCTGCCGGTCGGTTCTCCGCTCACCGCGGGTGCGCCGGATTCGGGCGCTGCCGTATCTGCGGGGGCACTTGTTTCGCTGCTCGTTGCGGGCGCACCGGATTCAGGCGCAATCGCGCCTGTTGGCTCACTCGATTGATCTCCGGCCGGAGGGCTCTGAGGCGAGCATCCGCACGCCAGTACAAGCATAAATACCATCAATGAAAGCGCAAGTTTTTTCATCGTCCATACTCCTTTGCAGCTCTGTCCATTTCGCGTTTGGCGTCGCGCGCGGCGACGTCGTCGCGTTTGTCATGCAGCTTCTTTCCCTTTGCAAGTCCCAGTTCGACTTTGACCAGACTGTTTTTTAAATAAACCCGAAGCGGCACTACCGTGTATCCCTGTTGGCTGATAAGCACATGCAGCTTGTTGATTTCGCGCTTGTGCATCAGCAGGCGCCGGATTCGCTCGGGATCTTTGTTGAATACGTTGCCCTTTTCGTAAGGGCTGATATGCATTCCTCGAACGAACAGCTCTCCGTTCTTGACAACGCAAAACGAATCCTTCAGGCTTGCCCCGCCTCCGCGAACCGACTTAACCTCGGTGCCGGCAAGCTCTATTCCCGATTCGTACTTTTCCTCGATGAAATAGTCATGCCGCGCCCGCCGGTTTTCGGTCAGAACTTTTATTCCTTCTTTCACTCGCCGACCTCCCTTGTCAGCTGCCGGGCATATTTTGGAACCCGACCGCTCAGATTACCGCAGCTTCTTCCGCGACAATAACATAGTTTAGCATAAATATGCCATTTTGGCAAGATTTTGCATATTACAGTTACATTACATTATGCACTCTGGCTCTCGCGAATATTCAACTCTCGAAATACTTGCGAACTGTCAAAAGTACCCCATCATGCCGCGCACCGAGACGTCGCCGCAAGTCAGTTCCTCAAGCGCGCCGTCTCCCCTGCGGATAATCAGCGACGCGTCGTCACCTATTCCTTCGGCGACGGCGTGGAATGGCTCGCGTCCATCCGCCGGATGAACCAGAACCTCTTTCTCCAGCGTCAGGCACCGCGCCCGGTATCCCTCAAGCCACTCCGGCAGCGCGCGGCCGAGACCGCGGCGAGCCAACTCGTCAAGATTTCGCAGTATCGGCGGCAGCAGGTCGTCGGGAGTGAGCGAAATCCCGGTCTCAACAAACAGCGAGGTAACGTGCGGGAGGTTTTCCGGAAATTCTGACCCGGTGAGGTTTATGCCGACGCCAATTATCATGCCGGAGTTTTCTCCTCCGACCGGCGACCCGATCGCCAGCGCCCCGCCGAGTTTTCTCCCGACAATCATTATGTCGTTCGGCCATTTGATACCCGCAAGCCCCGGGCAGATTTCGTCCAGCGCGGCGCAGACTGCCAGCGCCGCAAACGGAGTCGCCGCCCCGAGGCACGGGCACACGCCCGTTTTCGTACCAATCCGACGGTAAATAACCGAGAAATAAAGTCCCCGTCCATGCGGTGAATAAAACGAACGGCTGCCGCTTCCCCTGCCCGCGCTCTGTCCGCGCGCTACAACGGCGGTTCCGTCCGGCGCGCCGTTTCTCATCTGTTCGCGCGCGCAGTCCATGGTGGAACCGACGACGTCCAGTTGTATTATTTGTCTTTGACCGGCGTTTTCTGGCACCGCGCGTTCACCCCGATTCTGTGAGCTGTTGTTGTTTCAAAAGAAAAAGTGTTTAAAAGGCCCGTTTCATATTGTATAATGTCTGTAACGAATTGGCAAGTGCTTCCATACGTTCAGTCCGCGCTGTTTTGCCAATTTTGTTTCGTAATCCTGCTATTGTGTTATAATTTACTTATCTGCACATATTTCCCGGACTTAAACGGAGGACATGATGAGCGTAACTTATTCGATCGTTGTTCCGGTTTTCAACGAGGAACAGGTCATCAGCGAGACTCACAAAAGACTCACGGCCACGATGAATCCGCTTGGCGAACCGTACGAAATTATTTATGTCAACGACGGCAGCAGCGACAATACGGCTTTCATCCTGCGCGACATCTGCGAGAAAGATCACAACTGCAAACTGATCTGTTTTTCGCGCAACTTCGGCCACCAGACCGCGATCACCGCCGGGATGGACTACTCGAGCGGCCAGGCCGTTATAGTCATTGACGCCGACCTTCAGGACCCGCCAGAAGTAATGCTTCAAATGATCTCGAAATGGAAGGAAGGCTATGAGGTCGTCTACGGCAGAAGGACAGACCGCAAGGGAGAGACAGCCTTCAAAAAGTTCACCGCTAAGGTATTCTACCGCCTGCTCAATTCCATTACCGAGGTCAAGCTGCCGTCCGACGTCGGGGATTTCAGGCTGATCGACCGGAAGGTTTGCGACGCGCTGAAGATTCTGCCGGAGCGCAACCGGTATGTCCGCGGGCTGGTCAGCTGGGTGGGCTTCAGTCAGACAAACGTCGATTTCGTGCGCGAGCAGCGGTTCGCGGGCGAGACCAAGTATCCTCTGCGCAAGATGTTGAAGCTCTCCGCCGACGCAATCACCAGCTTTTCCCACACTCCGCTTCGAATATCGACCTGGCTCGGGTCAATACTGTCCATTTGCAGTTTCATCTTTTTGATTATCGTAGTTTTCCAGCGCATTTTCGACCCGTCGATAGCTCAAGGATGGTCTTCGCTCGCGGCAATCATCCTGTTTTTCAACGGCGTGGTTCTCGTCATGCTGGGAATTATCGGCGAGTACATCGGCAGGGTGTATGACGAAACCAAAGCCCGGCCACTCTATATCATTTCGAGCTCCTCCAACCTGTCAGGCGGCGGCGAGAACATCGGTGCCAATTCCGGCGGCGCGGACAAATCCGATACCTTTGGGGATTGATTTCCGCTTGTAATGTCAACCAAACCCGTGTATAATTTATCAATATTCTTTGAGTGAGAGGTGACTATATGTTCGGTTTTGGCTTTTTCGCGTTTCTGAACGTGATATGGATGACAATTTTATCGATTGTCTTTATCGCGCTGTGGGTGATTTATAGCTTAGGTTTCTATAAACTAGCCAAGAACAGGGGCAGGGGCGACGCATGGCTCGCATGGGTGCCCATCGCGCAGTCTTACCTGCTGGGCAGGATTATCCCCACCTTTGATTTGTACGGCAATAAGCTTGAGCGCATGCACATCGTTCTGCCGGTCTTCGTTCTCGGCTGCTGCCTGTTAAGCCAAATGTGGATTGTCGGATTCCTGTTCTTTCTGATGCTTTACGCTGGACTGCTCCTGGTGCATTATGCCCTGTTCCGGCAGTATAAGCCGCTGGCCGCGCTCGGTTACGCCGTACTCTGGCCAGTCGGTATGTTCCTGATTAAGGATGAGCACTTCAATGCGCCCTGATGAGCTGATTAACGCCGCAAAGCAGGCGCTCGAAAATTCGTACAGCCCCTATTCGCACTTTTGTGTGGGCGCCGCTATTCTCTGTTCCGACGGCAGCGTATACACCGGCTGCAATATCGAAAACGCGAGCTACGGCGCGACAATCTGCGCAGAACGGGCCGCCGTCTGCCGCGCTGTGTGCGACGGTCACACCGACTTCGTAGCGATTGCCATTGTCAGCGGCGACGGCGGGACCTGCACCCCATGCGGCATATGCCGTCAGACGCTTTATGAGTTCGCGCCGGGACTTGCCGTCATCTGCCCGGACGACCACGGCGGCACGCTTGAATTCGAACTCGATGAGCTCCTGCCGCACGGATTCGGCCCGAAAAGACTGGAACCGTGACTAATACCATCTTCGAACCGCCGGATGTCAATTTGCACTTGACGTCCGGCTGTATCTTTTCCATTTTGTCAATAAAACCAAAATGCACGGCGCGCGAGGATTTAATGATTGTAATGACCACTCATTTGTGTTATAATGTATTAATTCTGAGCATTATTCTATGCTTATCTGAAAGGAATGGTGATTTATCACATGCAAGACAGCAGCGATCTTCGCCTCGCTGTTCTAATAGACGCTGAAAACGTGCCCACCAAGCGGCTGCGCGAAATTATGGAGGAAATCGCGGTCTACGGAAATGCCACAATCAAACGCATTTACGGCGACTGGACGACTCCCAACCTCTCCGGCTGGAAGAGCGCGCTGCTGGAGCACGCCATCACGCCCATCCAACAGTATGGCTATACCTCCCGCAAAAACTCCACTGACTCCGCTATGATTATTGACGCGATGGATGTCCTGTATTCCGGCAAAGTCGACGGGTTCTGCATCGTCTCCAGTGACAGCGATTTTACAAGGCTTGCCACACGGCTCCGTGAGGCGGGTATGAAAGTCATCGGTATCGGCGAGAAAAAGACACCCAACCCGTTCATCGTCGCCTGCGACAAGTTTGTCTATATCGAGGTTATCGGCGCGAAAAAGGACGTCGTCCCCTATCCGCCCGAGAACGCCGACGCCGCCGACGCGGGCAATCAGACCTCCAAACGCCAGGCCAAGATTGAAACCGCGATTCCGGACGCCATCGTCTCGCTGATAAAAGATACAATCGCCGACCTTGCCGACGACGAAGGCTGGGCTTTCCTCGGCGAAGTCGGAACACTGCTGATCAAAAAGCAGCCTGACTTTGACCCGCGCAACCATGGTTTTCCCAAACTGACGCCTCTCATCAAGTCGATCGGCTGCTTCGATATTGACGTTAGACAGACGAACTTCCCGCACATCAAACATATTTTTATCAAAAACCGTAAATGTTAGGAACAAATTCATGGAATCTGGCACAAACTCCCGTCCTGATTCCCGTCCTCCGAAAAAAAACCGGCGCGGCAAGTTTATCATTTGCCTTGCCGTCGCTTTCGCGGGACTTTGCCTGTTTATGTACGACGGCAACAACAGGATTGAGATTACCAACATCGCTTATGAATCTGACAGGCTGCCTCCGGCATTCGACGGATTCCGCGTCGTACACATCTCCGATCTGCACGCCAAGGAGTACGGCGCCGGAAACGCCGACCTGTTCCGGATTGTCCGCGAGCAATCGCCCGATCTAATAGTTATCACCGGCGATATTATCCAGGCAAACGACGAGACTCCGTATGTCGAAACCACTGTCAAGGGACTGCGTAAAATCGCGCAGGTATGCTACGTGACCGGCAACCACGAATGGGAAGCGCGCGCCGTACCGAAGCTCCGTCAAATCTTTACGCGCGACGAGTACCTGTCCAACCGCTATATCAAGCTGGAACGGGACGGCCAGTACATATGCCTGCTCGGAATAGAGGATCTCAACGGGCCGTGGGATATGCCGACAATCGATCAAACCGTCATCAAGCTTCGCGATAAAGAAGGCGATCCGTTCATAATGGCGCTCTGCCACCGCTATGACAGGTTCGAGGATTTTGTCGATTGCCGTTTGGATCTGGTTTTCTCCGGCCACGCTCACGGAGGACTGGTTCGCCTACCGTTCACCGATGGACTGCTCGGCCCCGGACGCATACTGTTCCCCAAGCATACCTCGGGCATTACATTTGAGAACCAAACGGCGATGGTGACCAGCCGGGGACTCGGCAACGGCACGGTTATTCCCTACCGGCTGCTCAACAACCCAGAGCTTGTCGTCGTCGATCTCAAATCGAAATCAGAAAATTAATCGGCACACCGGAAACCCCGCCCGGTCTGCCGGACTATATGAAAGTCCCACTGTTCATACCGAAGCGACTTCTGCATATGAGGATTTCCAATGAAGATACTCATTTTGAGCGGCGGCGAGTTCTCCATCGGCCCCCGGCGGCTGCTCTCCATTCAGGAAGCGGCTCCCGGCGTCACTCTGGACTACGTCCCGGCCGACAACATTGACCTTGACAGGTTCGCTTCGGCTGAGATCATCTTCGGAATGCCACAGCCCGAGCTACTGCACCACGCGGCGTCCCTGGAATGGCTGCACTTGCCGACAACTGCGGTCGACCGTTACGTCAGCCTTTCGCTGTACGCTCGACGCACCGTCTCGCTCACCAAATCTGTCGGGGTTTTCGGCATTCCCGTCGCTGAACACGCGCTCGCGATGCTGCTCTCTCTTTCGAGGTCACTTCCACGGTTTTTGTCCGACGTCAGCAGCTTTAGTGAAGCTGCCGGCGACGAACCAGACGGGTTCGAAATATTCGGATCTACCGTAACTGTGCTCGGTATGGGCAGCATCGGGATAGAGACCGCGCGCCGCCTGTCGGCCTTTGGCTGCAAGGTCATCGGCGTTCGGCGGAACATTCTTGAAAAGCCGCCGGCTGTTGACCGGATCTGCGACCTGCGTTCACTTTACGACGCGCTGAAGCAATCCAGAATAGTCGTCAACTGCCTGCCCCTCACGTCCGAGACGCGCTCGCTGATCGGATACGACGAGTTATCGGCGATGAAACGCGGTTCTGTGTTCATCAGCGTTGGCAGCGACAAAACCGTCAACCTCGAGGCGCTGGCCGAATCTCTCGAGGCGCGGTATATCGCCGGCGCGGGGATTGACCTCATATCATCGCGCTCCGCCGACGCTGACATCTCCCCCGCGCGCCGGGAGGAACTGAACCGGCTGGCAGCGCTGGATAACGTTATTATCACGCCCGGCACCGGAGGCTTTTCCCAAAACATGGAGGAGCGGCTCACCCGGCTTTTCATCAGCCAGCTCGGCAGATACCGCGGCGGAAGGCACCTGCAGAATACCGTAGATTTCTTCAGTGGATATTGACTTTGTTGACGTTTTTCCCGCCGCCGAAATAAACTATTAAGGGACGATTTCCTTGTTAGGACTGATCTATGAAATATGCCAAATGGGATATCGGGACATTTGACCCGGCGTTTGTCGATTCGCTGGAACACAACGGCATACCTCGGCTAGCGGCTTCCGTGCTCTCGTCGCGAGGAATAGCTACGCTCGAATCGGCGCGCGAGTATCTTGCCAACGACGACAGCCTGATCGGCGACTGGCGGCTTCTCCGCGATATCGAGGTTGCCGCCGAACGGATTGTTTCGGCAATCAACGCAAGCAAGCGTATAATCGTCTACGGCGACTACGACGTGGACGGGATAACCTCCGTTTGCGTCCTTTTGCGTCAGCTCCGGTCAATGAACGCCGACTGTGGATGGTATATCCCCGACCGGATTGACGAGGGATACGGCCTTAACGCCGCGGCGATAGACAAACTTGCGCAGAGCGGCGCGGGACTGATCGTTACAGTCGACTGCGGCATCACGTCGGTCAGCGAAGTCAGGCACGCGTCCGAACTCGGCGTGGAAGTGATTATCACCGACCACCACGAGTGTAAAAACGAGCTGCCGGACGCCGCTGCCATCGTCAACCCGCACCGCCCGGACTGCGGCTATCCTTTTAAGGCTCTCGCCGGTGTCGGCGTGGTGTTCAAACTCGTATGCGCGCTGTCAAACCAGCCTGTCGCCGAAGTTCTTGCCAGATTTTCCGATCTCATTTGCATCGGGACGGTCGCGGACGTAATGCCCATCTACGGTGAAAACCGCGCCATAGTGGCGCACGGCCTGAGCTCGCTCGAAAATACGCGCAACCCCGGGCTACTCTCCCTGCTGCGTGAATCCGGAATCGCCGACAAAACTGTTTCCACGACCACAATAGGGTATTCGCTCGCGCCGCGAATCAACGCCGCAGGACGCATGGGCGGCCCCGAAACAGCCGTCGAGCTGCTGCTCACCGATGATACCGCGCGCGCCGCTGAGCTTGCGGGCGAACTCTGCCAGAAAAACAAACAACGGCAAAAGATTGAGACCGACATCTACCTTCAGGTTTCCGGCGATATTGAGCGCGAGCTCTCGGACGGCGCTCCGCTTCCGCCAGCGATTGTCCGGTGGGGCGAGGGCTGGCACCAGGGCGTTATCGGCGTTGTGGCTTCCCGGCTTCTGTCCCGGTATAACCGTCCGGTTCTGCTCATCTGCCTGGAGAGCGGTATCGGTAAAGGGTCGGCGCGCAGTCTGCCCGGCGTCAACATTTTTCAGGGCTTCGAGCTTTGTTCCGATTGCCTGATTACCTATGGCGGCCATGATATGGCGGCCGGCTTCTCGCTTGAGGAAGGCAAGCTGACCGAACTCCGCGACCGTATCTGCGAATACGCCTCGCAGTTTTCAGATCGGTTTGACCAGCGGCGGACGCTGTCGGTCGACTGCACCGTGAATCCCGCCGAGCTGAGCGAATCTGCCGTGGCTTCAATCACAGTGCTGGAACCGTTCGGCGTGGGCAATCCTGTGCCGATATTCTGCCTCGAAAACATGCGGATCACTCAGCTGACGCACGTCGGCGAGGGCAAGCACCTTAAACTCCGGCTTGAACAAGGCTCCGCCTATGTCGGCGGCATTTTCTTCGGCACTACGTCCGCGGCTTTCGGGATTAAAGAGGGCGACCTGGTCGACGTGGTCTGCCACCTTGAGATCAACCAGTTTCGAAACTCCCGGTCTATACAAGCCGTTATATGCGACATTCGCCTCAGCGCTATGCAGGCGGCGAGAATTCAAAGCGAGATCAATATTTACCGCGATTTCCGGCGTGACGGACAGCTTACCCCGCCCGGCAGCGGACGCATAAAGCCCGACCGTCGCGATTTTGCGGCGATATGGCGTCATCTGCTGTCGATAGTTGACGTGAACCGGTCGGTCACAATTGGCGCTCTGGATCTTCTGCGGTCATACATGCGCGAACTCGAGCCCGAATGCGCGTATATACGCATGATGCTCTGTCTTGATGTGCTCAGCGAACACAACCTGCTGAATTATTCGGAGACCGAGGACATATTAGCAATCACGCTTATGCCGACTTCAGGTAAAACCGACCTCTCAAAATCGAAGATTCTCGCAAAGCTGCAGCTTTGAGCCCACATCTATCCGGCTGATTTCTTACCCGGCGCACTCTGCCGCGATTGCCGGCAAAAATACTGAAAGGCGGTGCTTTTATGGATCAGGCTGTTCGTCAACAATATGATTCGTTGGTGGAAAAGGTCAAATCATATATACCAAATCTGAATACGACGCGGCTTGATGACGCCTTTGAGTATGCTTATCAGGCTCACGACGGCCAAAAACGCAAAAACGGCGAGCCGTACATCATCCACCCGATCGCTTCGGCTTTTATTGTAGCCGAAATGGGGTTGGATCTTGATTCTATAATCGCGGCGCTGCTGCACGACTGTATTGAGGACACCGGCGCGACTTATGACGATATTAAGACAAGATTCGGCCAGCCTGTCGCCGACCTGGTCAACGGCGTCACCAAACTGACGCGCGTTATGTTCACCAGCAAAGAAGAAGAGCAGATGGAGAATCTGCGCAAGATGTTCATCGCCATGGCCAAGGACATCCGGGTGCTGCTTATCAAGATAGCTGACCGCCTGCACAACATGCGCACCATCAACTATCAGAGCGAAGCCAAGCAGCGCGAAAAGGCGCACGAGACGATGCAGATTTACGCGCCGCTCGCCCACCGGCTTGGTATGCAGCGCATAAAGTGGGAGCTCGAGGACCGCGCGCTGCAATGTCTTGACCCGGTTGGCTACAGCGAGGTCGCCGAGGAACTGAACGTCAGAACGGCTAACTACACCGAGTTTCTTGAGCGCATCAAAACGCGCATTGCCGAGCATCTCGCGGCGGACGATATCGACGCCGTCGTCGAGAGCCGGGTCAAGCACGTTTACAGCGTTTATCGCAAGATGTACAGCCAGCAGAAGTCCATGTTTGAAATATACGATCTTTACGCCGTACGCATTATTGTCGACACCGTGCACGACTGCTATAACGCGCTGGGTATAGTCCACGAGCTTTTCCGCGCCATGCCCAACCGTTTTAAGGACTATATCAACCTGCCCAAAGCCAATAAGTATCAGTCACTGCACACTACGATGCTTGCCGAGGGCGTACCGTTCGAGGTGCAGATCCGCACCCACGACATGCACCACACCGCCGAATACGGCATCGCCGCCCACTGGAAAGACAAATCTGGGCTGGAGGGCGAACTGGGCTCGGAGCAAAAGCTCGAATGGGTGCGCCGCCTGCTGGAATCGCAGCAGGATACCGAGGCCGAGGACTTTATGAGCGGCTTGCATACCGACATGTTCGACGACGAGGTATTTGTTTTCACGCCCAAGGGCGATCTTATCAATCTGCCGGCGGGCTCGTCGCCCATTGATTTCGCGTATGCCATCCACTCGGCGGTGGGCAACCGGATGACCGGCGTTTTCGTCAACGGGCGCATGGCTAACTTTGAATATGTTCTGCAAAACGGCGATATCGTAGATATTCTCACTTCCGCGCACAGCAAGGGGCCCAGCCGCGACTGGATCAAGATGGTCAAGACCGGCGAGGCGCGCAACAAGATCAAGCAGTGGTTCAAAAAAGAATGCCGCGAAGAAAATATCGCGCATGGCAAGTCTGAGTTTGAGAACGAACTGAAAAGATCCGGCCTGCCTCTCAGTGTGCTGACCAACAGAGACGCCGTTAATTTCATGCTACACCGGGTTTCGGTCACCAGCCTCGACGACATGTACGCCGCGATTGGCTACGGCGGACACAGCGCGGTCAAGGCGGCGAATTTCCTGCGAGAGGAAATCGTGCGTATCAGCAGGCTCCAGCCTGACAAGAATACTATTGAGGAACTTATACAAGCGCAGAAGAAACCAAAAACCCGCCCAACCGGCATCGTCGTCCAGGGTCTTGACAACTGCCTGATAAAGTTCGCGCGGTGCTGCACGCCTATTCCGGGCGACGGCATTGTAGGATTTATCACCCGGGGGTACGGCGTATCCATCCATCGGGACGACTGCGACAACGTCAAGCACTCGATGGCGAACGAAGCCGAAACCGAACGCTGGATTCCGGTCAGCTGGGATCCGAACTTTCACGAAGCCTATCAGACCGCCATACAGATATCTGCGCGCGACCGCGACGGGCTGGTTGTCGATGTCGCGACCGCCATCAACATGATGAAGGTGCCGCTTCGTTCCATCAACGCCGACAGCATAGGCGGCGGATACGCCATTGTCAACGCGGTCATCATGGTCAAGGACACTGCGCACCTTTCCACCATAACGAACAAGCTGTCCCGCGCCAGCGGAGTCATCGAGGTCAAGCGCGGCTGATCGGGACGCCTGTTCCGGTCGCTTTGCGCTTTTTAGCGTGGTTTCACGCTGCCTGATTAAGTAACTATCAAATTCGAAATAATTACTGTGAGGTCTTTACACTATGAAAATCACAAAACTGGTAGTTGGCGTTGTCACTACAAATTGCTACGTTGTTTCCGACGAAAATACCGGTGACGCAGTGGTTATCGATCCCGGCGACAACGCGCCTCTTATTTTGGAGAACCTGAAAGGGTTAAATTTGCGCTATATTATGTTGACTCACGGGCATTTTGACCATATACTGGGTGGAAAGGCGCTTCGTGAGGCAACCGGCGCTCCGGTCGCCATCCACGAATTGGACGCCGACTGTCTGACCGACCCTACAAAGTCTCTGGCCGGCGGAGGCTTCACTCAACCTCCCGCTGAGCTGATTCTGCATGACGACGACGAGATTACCGCCGGATCCCTCACTTTTGACGTACTGCACACGCCAGGCCACACACCGGGTTCGGTCGTCTTCAGAATTGGCCAGGTGCTGTTCACAGGAGACACTCTGTTCGCTTCCGGCTGCGGCCGCTGTGATCTGCCCGGCGGCGATTATCCAACCATTTTGCGGTCACTGCGCAGGCTCTACTATCTGACCGGCGAGTTCGACGTCTACCCCGGCCACGCCGAAGTTACAACTATGGAGCACGAGCGTCTGGGCAATTTCGCAATGCATGACGCGATGGGATTTTGAGGCTGATACTCCGCGGGCATACGTCAAAGTACCCTGTTGAACAGGCGATGCTGCTCTTCTTCCCGGAAGAACGCCCGGTCTTTTGCGATGACTACGATGACTACGGGGACGCGGCTGTGTCTACTCTCACGGTCAGCGGCCAGTCCGCAGTTTGCGTAACAGACATCAACTACCGCGGCAAACGCGCGAACGCCCGCGCCGAATTTCCGGTTTGCGACATGCAGGACCGGTTTGCATATGAGCGCGTCCTGCGCAACGTTATCAAGGAATCTTTCTGCCAGGCGGCAGCAGAAATTTGCGGCGGAATGCCTCCCTGGGGTACTTTGACCGGCATACGCCCCGCCAAAATCGCAGCATCCGCGCTGCGCGAAAACGGATTGCCGGAATACGCCGACCGAGTTCTGCGCGATACCTACCACGTCTGTCAGTCGCGCCGCGAGCTCTGCATTGACTGCGCGCTGGAGAGCGAGCGTGTCCGCGCCTTACTCCGTCCCCGCGATATTGCGCTTTATATCGGAATACCGTTTTGTCCCACCCGTTGCGGCTACTGCACATTCGTCAGCCACTCGGTCGAAAAGGCCGCGCACCTGATCGAACCTTACCTCGACGCGCTGGAGAAGGAGATCGTCCACGCGGCGGCGTTGGTGCGCGAGCTGGGCCTTACCGTCCGAGCCGCGTACATCGGCGGTGGAACTCCTACTTCGCTTTCTGCAGGCCAGCTGGAGCGGTTATTCGAATTACTCGAACGTGAATTCGCTCTGTCGGAAGCCTCAGAGTATACTGTTGAAGCCGGGCGGCCGGATACGCTGGACGACGCTAGACTCCTTGCTGTCAAAAAATCCGGAGCCGGGCGGATCAGCATTAATCCCCAGACCCTAAGCGACAAAATTCTGCAAAACATAGGAAGACCGCACACCGGTGAAGACGCTCTGGAAGCTTTCAGCCGCGCCCGTGCGCTTGGTTTCGGCTCCGTCAATATGGACGTGATCGCCGGACTGCCGGGCGACACTCCGGAGTACTTTTCGGAGACAATAGACCGACTGGTCGCGCTTGCGCCGGAGAACATAACAGTTCACACGCTGTCGCTGAAAAAAGGATCGAATATTACGCTTTCCCGTACCGCCCTGCCTCAACCCGGCGTGGTTGCCGCCATGCTGGATTACGCCGGCGCTGCGCTGCGCAATTCGAATTATTCGCCCTATTATCTTTACCGCCAAAAGTTTATGGCGGCGGCTTTGGAGAATACCGGGTGGACGCTGCCGGGGCACACGGGAATATACAACATCTGCATGATGGAAGAGCTCTGCACCGTTCTGGCTATTGGCGCCGGCGGAGTTACAAAGCTTGTTGACGCGACCGGCCAGCGAATTGAGCGCATCTTTAACGCCAAGTATCCCTATGAGTATATTGCCGGAATTGACGGTATTATCGAGAAAAAACTGTACTTCAGCGACTTTTTCGCCCGGTTTGGCGCCTGATTATTTCACCGCCGTGTCCTGCGGCGCTTTTGAAGGAGAATTTGCTTGTCTTTCGAACTCTCTCTGATTAACAAAAACGCGGTCGAAGATCCCCGTGGGTTTGCGGCGCGCTGTGACAACGACTACACCGAAAAAATAACGTCCGCCGCGAATGTTATCGCGCAGAACGCATCCCACAGCCCTATCGTACTGCTGTCCGGCCCTTCCGGATCGGGAAAGACGACAACCGCTTTGAAAATTAAGGAAGCGCTGCTCAGTCTCGGCATCAGTTCGCATACTATTTCGCTTGACAATTACTTTATCGATGTTGATTTTGATACGCACCCTCGCGACGAGGACGGCAACATCGACTACGAGTCACCCAAATGCATCGACATCGACCTGCTTACAAATCACTTTGAGGAATTGGCGCGCGGAAAAGAGGTCATGATCCCGAAGTTCGAATTTGTCAAACAAAAACGCAACCCCGACCGCGCGCGTCCGCTGTCGCTGCACCCCAACGAGGTTGCCATCTTCGAGGGTATTCACGCGCTCAACGACATGGTTACTGAGCAGATCGGCACCTCCGCTCAGAAACTTTACGTCAGCGCCCGGTCGGACGTTGCTTTTGACGGCACGGTATTTTTCAAGCGCACCTGGATTCGGCTGATGCGACGCATTATCCGCGACTTCAACTTCCGTGGCTGGGACGCCGTGCATACACTGGAAATGTGGGAAATCGTCCGGCGCGGTGAGAAAAAGTACATCTCGCCCTTCAAGTTCAAGGCAGACATTATCCTTGACTCCGCCCATGAGTATGAAATTCCCGTGCTCGCCCCCTACGCGGTTCCTCTGCTCAGCAAAGTCCCCGAATGCGAGCGCTCCGAAGAACTTCAGCAGATACTGCCCGCGCTGAAAAAGTTTGCCGTTATCGACCAAAGCTATGTCGGCGAGTATTCGCTGCTCCGGGAGTTCATAGGCGGCGGCGCTTATTCTTATAGTTAATTCGAGGTGACTATGCGCCGCATTCTTTACTATTTGATAAGAATCTTCCGCCTCAACCTCAGATATATGGGCAGAAAGATTGATGAAGTTCATCGAAAATGTGGGAAGAATAAGTTCGCGGTCTTTTTTGACATGATTTGGTGCGGCTTTCGTTACGGCGCGGGGTACACTGACTATGCCCTCTTCGAAATGTACGCCCTTGACGGCAGAAAACGAGCAACTATTCTGACTCGCTTCAAAAACAACAAGTATGTCGCGGCTCTCAACCTCCGGAAAGACTGGCCGTATTTTGACAACAAAGTTATGTTTCATGAGAAGTTCGCAGAGTTCTGCGGGCGCCGCTATCTGGATCTGGCAAGCGCGCCTTCGGAGGTTTTCTCTGGGTTTCTTGCCTGCAACCCAGTTTTCATCGCGAAGCCAGTCGACGGCACCTGCGGCATGTCCATTGAAAAATACGACGTCAGAGATTACCCTGATCACCAGGTGCTTTATGACCTGTTGCGCTCCAAAAGCCAGCGGCTGATTGAGCAACCGATCCGCCAGCATCCCGTCCTTGACGCGATTTATCCGCACTCGGTCAATTCCGTCCGGCTGGTGACCCTTGTAAAAGACGGCGTGCCGCATTTCGTGTTTTCCAGTATACGGATCGGCAACGGCGGGCGCTGTGTTGATAACTTTAATTCCGGCGGTATGTTAGCTCCTGTTCGGATCGGTGACGGTGTAATCGAAAAACCCGCCGTCGACAAATCCGGCGCTCTTTTTGACAGCCACCCAATGACCGGAACTCCTATCACCGGCGCACAGATCCCGTTCTGGCGGCAGTGCCTTGACTTGGCTGCGAAAGCGTCACTTGTAGTTCCCGGGATCCGGTATGTCGGCTGGGATATAGCTGTGACTCCTGACGGCCCGACGTTGATTGAGGGCAATCATTTTCCCGGCCACGACTTGTACAACCTTCCTGCGCATACGTCGGAAAGAATCGGCATTTTCCCGGCCTTTAATGAAGTAATCCCTTATAAGTCACTTAAATAGAGACATGGTTTCACGTTGTTTTTTTACCCGCTAAAAATTTATTCGGAGGTATTTACTGTGGACGAAATGTTCCGTGACCTGTTTGATAAGGTTAAGACCACAGCGGCGGCTGCCAGCGACATAGTTGGCAAAAGCGTCGGTGACGCAGGCAAGAAAGCCGGCGAAGTTGTGGAAGTCACCAAGCTGCGCGTCAAAATTTTTGACCTGAAGAACGACATTCATGTGCTGTGGCGCGAGATAGGCCAGCTGGTCTATGAAAGCCATGCCGAACCTGATTCCGATCCCCCCAAGCTTGACGAAAAGCTTGCGGCAGTCGACGAAAAAATGCAGCAAATCAGGGAGTGCAAGCTGCGTATTCAGGAACTGAAAAAAGCCGCGGAATCCGCGGCTGGGGACGGAAACACAGCCGAATCTGAAAATGAAGTTTGCCCGCACTGTGGTGAACCGCTCGACAGGTAAATTGAATGTATACAATTGAAAATTATATGGAAAGCGTTTCCAGCATCCGGGAACGCTGTGGTTCTTTTGAGCCCGAAGTGGCTATGGTTCTGGGTTCCGGACTCGGCTTTCTCGGCGAGATCGTCAAAGATCCCATAATAATTGATTACAAGGACATCCCGCACTTCAAGCATTCCACCGCGCCTGGGCACAGCGGCAAACTGGTGCTGGGACGGCTGGCTGGCAAGAATGTCGCAGTCATGCAGGGTCGCGTGCACAGCTACGAAGGACATACGCCCGAGGAGGTCGTCTTTCCCATCCGGGTGCTTAACAAGCTGGGCGCGGAGTCGCTGATTATCACCAATGCCTGCGGCGGAATCAACACCGGCTTTAATATCGGCGATATCATGCTGATTAACGACCACATCATGCTTTACGGGATGTCGCCTCTGCGCGGCCCCAATCAGGCGGGATTTGGCGTCCGTTTTCCAGACATGTCCACGACGTACACACCGGAGCTGCGCAAGACCGCCCATACCGCCGCCGACGCGCTCGGCATTGTGCTGCGTGACGGCGTGTATTTCTACTTCCCCGGCCCGCAGTATGAGACTCCGGCTGAAATCAGGGCGGCGCGCATACTCGGCGGCGACGCTGCCGGAATGTCGACTGTACCTGAGGTTATCGCCGCCCGTCACGCCGGTATGCAGATCCTCGGTTTTTCGCTCGTCTGTAATATGGCGGCCGGCGTACTTGACGTCAAGCTGACTGAGGAGGATGTCCTTGCCGCCGCCGCCGAAGCGCGCCCTAAATTCTCTGCGCTGGTTCTAAAATGTTTGGAGCTTATGTGATGTATGACGTTTTGCTTCGGGTCGGCGCCGTGGTGCTACCCGATTTTACCGTGCTGGAAAACGCCGATATCGGTATAATAGGCAGCCGAATCGAATATGTCGGCGCCCGGCTTGACGACGCCCGGGCGAAGGATGTCATCGACCGGCCGCACTGCGTCGCCATGCCCGGTCTCGTTAACGCGCATACCCATTTGCCTATGACGCTGTTCCGCGGCCTTGCCGACGACTATCAGCTGGACGACTGGCTGAACAACTACATCTTCCCGGCTGAAGAAAAACTGGACGAGCGCTGTGTTTCGGCCGGTACCCGGCTCGCGCTTGCCGAGGCGATCGCGAGCGGCACGACTTCCCTGACCGATATGTATTATTTCAGCGAACAAATCGCGGAAGCCGCTGCCGAGGCCGGAGTCAACGCTAATATTTGCCGCGCCGTCGTCGACTTTGACGGATCTTTCTCGCCCGAGTCGCCGGCCTATATAGAGATGCGCGAGCTGGCCGACAAATGGCACGGCCACGACGATGGACGCATTATTATCGAAGCCGGTATCCACGGTGAATATACTTCCCGACCGAGCACCTGGGATCAGGTCGTCTTTTTCGCCGCCGCCCGCGACTTCGGTATGCAGATTCACCTCAGTGAAACCAAGAAAGAGCATGATGAGTGCATTTCGCGGCACGGTATGACGCCCGCCAAGGTTCTGGATTCCTTCGGAGTGTTTGACCGCCGCACGGTTGCGGCACACTGCGTCTGGCTGAGCGACGCCGACATCGAGCTGCTTGCCTCACGAGGCGTAGTCGCGGCGCACAATCCGATTTCCAACGCCAAACTCGCGAGCGGACTCGCCCGTGTCCCGGAAATGCTGTATTCAGGCGTTGTCGTCGCGCTCGGCACCGACGGCACAGCGTCCAACAACAATCTGGACATATTCGAGGAGATCAAGGCTGCCGCCATATTGCACAAGTCCGCGGCGCTCGACCCGACGCTCATCCCCGCCGTCGCCGCGCTGCAGATGGCGACTTTGGGCGGAGCGATCGCCCAGGGACGCTCGAAGCAGTCGGGCGCGTTGCAGGCCGGATATTACGCCGACCTCATCCTGGTCGACTTTGACCGCCCCCACCTCACTCCGAGGCTGAACACCGTCTCCAGTCTCGTATATGCTGCGCGCGGTTCAGATGTGGTTCTGAACATGGTACGCGGACGAATACTATATAGAGACGGAGAGTACAAGACTATCGACATCGAAAAGGTCATGCATGAAGTTCGCGGATACGTGGCGGATAAGCTATACGGATAATTCTTTTGTTCCTCACTAATGCAATTTTCGCCCTGTGACTCAGCCGTTTCAGCTTGCCCGGGGACGTGACGCACTTTCCCGAGTCCGCAGTCGTTGCCCCTCAGTGGCAATGACCGCTTTACGCTGTGCCAGGCGCGCTTATCGGAGAATCATATGCCTAATGACAGTAATTTTGCCAGCTACAACGCAAGCGAAATATTCGCTACCAATGTTTTTTCGGACGCGGTTATGCGCGAACGGCTCTCGCCCGAGGACTACTCCGCGCTGAAAACCGCGATGAACGGCGGCAATCCGATGCCCGCCAACCTCGCGCCCGTCGTCGCCACCGCCATGAAAAATTGGGCGGTCGAACACGGCGCCACCCATTTTAGCCACTGGTTCCAGCCTCTTACCGGGGTTACCGCCGAAAAGCATGAGGCGTTCCTGACTCCCACCGGAGACGGCCACGCCATCATGGAGCTGTCGGCGCGGGCGCTGGTGCAAGGCGAGTCGGACGCGTCGTCTTTCCCCTCCGGAGGTCTGCGGGCCACTTTTGAGGCGCGCGGCTACACCACATGGGATTACACCTCGCCCGCCTTTCTGAAAGAGGACATTGCCGGGGTAACACTCTGCATTCCCACCGCGTTTTGCTCCTATACCGGCGAGGCGCTCGATGAAAAGACGCCGCTTCTGCGTTCGATGGAGGCTCTCAGCCGCCAGTCTTTGCGCATTCTGCGGCTTTTCGGCGATAACGCGACCCAGCGTGTTTACGCCACCGCCGGCGCCGAACAGGAGTATTGTCTGGTCGATCAGCGCCTGTTTAACCAGCGGATGGACATGGTTTTCACCGGACGCACCCTGTTCGGCGCGCGCCCGCCCAAATCCCAGGAGATGGAGGGGCATTATTACGGCGCGCTGAAAGAGCGTGTCGCGTTGTACATGAAGGAGCTGGATTTCGAGCTCTGGAAAATGGGAGTCGCCGCGCGGATAAAGCACAACGAAGCCGCGCCCGCCCAGCATGAGCTGGTTCCAAGCTATACGACCGTCAATATCGCGACCGACCACAACCAGCTTATTATGGAGACCATGCAGCGTGTTGCAGGCCGTCATGAGCTGGCCTGCCTGCTGCACGAAAAGCCGTTCGAGTACATCAACGGCTCGGGCAAGCACAACAACTGGTCTATGGCCACCGATTCCGGCGAAAACTTGCTCTCGCCGGGCTCTACGCCCGAACAGAACACCCGTTTTTTGGTCTTTCTCTGCGCTATTATAAAAGCCATAGACATGCACGCCGACCTGCTTCGCTACACCGCCGCGAGCCCCGGCAACGACTACCGTCTGGGCGGACACGAAGCGCCACCGACCGTTATCTCGGTTTTTCTCGGCAGCGACCTCATGGAGCTGCTGGAATCAGTGGAAAAGGGCCGCGAACTGCACCACCAGTCCGAGCGGATGATGCCGGCGGGCGCGTCAATGCTCCCCGGCGTGCTCGGCGACGTCACCGACCGCAACCGCACCTCGCCTTTCGCCTTCACCGGCAACAAGTTTGAGTTCCGGATGCTGCCCTCCTCGGTGTCAATCGCCGACACAAACATTGTGCTGAGCACAATAGTCGCCGAGGCGCTGGATGAAATCGCGACACGTCTCGAATCAGCCACCGACCTTGAAGCCGAAGTCTCGTATGAGCTGCGCAAAATCATCTCGATGCACAAGCGCGTTATATTCAACGGCAACGGCTACTCTGAATTGTGGCTGGACGAAGCTGAGCGGCGCGGACTGCCCAACATCACAAATTCTCTGGACGCATTGTCGGTGATAAGCTCGCCGCGCTCGGTCGCGATGTTTGAAAAATACGGCGTGCTGAGCAAAAATGAACTCGAAGCCAGATCCGAGATCAGACTTGAGGAGTATATCCGAACCGTTTACCTCGAAGCCTCCACGATGCTGGAAATTGTTGCACGCCAGATCATGCCCGCCATAATGCGCTATCAGGGCAAGCTCGCCGACGCCGCAGTCAGCGTAAGAGCAATCGAATGCAACGCTGAACCGATCGTGGACGCGGTGCGTGAACTTTCTGAGCAGATCGAGCGCATCAAGTATTCGTTCGAAGCGCTACGCACGTCGATGGACGACGGCAAACATATGCAGACAGGACTAATCGAACGAGCGGAGTACTACCGCGACCGTATACGTTCCAATATGGCCAAGCTGCGCGCGAGCTGCGACGCCGCCGAACGCATGATGCCGGCGGATGTCTGGCCGTTCCCCACCTACAATGAGCTGCTATTCAATATTTGACGAGTTTATTCGGAGACTTTGCAACAAAACTTGATCCCGTCTTCAGTGATCGGGACACCAGAGAGGCGGCTTTCCCTTGTCCGACAAGTCTGCAAATCGTAGCTTCATTCAGGGCGCGCTGATTTTGTCTGTCGCTACCGCGATAGTAAAGATTATCGGCGCCATCTTCAAGATACCGCTCGGCAACCTCATCGGCGAGGAGGGTTACGGCCACTTCAACGTCGCCTACAACCTTTACAACGTTCTTTTGGTGCTGTCAACCGCCGGATTGCCGGTCGCTCTGTCCAAGATGGTCTCCGAATCCAATACCCATAACCGCAACCTTGAGATCAAACGCACCGTCAGTGTGGCGCGCCTCGCCTTCCTATGCATCGGCATCGCGGGCACTTCACTTATGTTCTTTTTCTCCGATCCGCTGGCCTCTATGATGGGCGACACCAAGGCCGGAGCGTCCATCATGGCTCTCGCGCCCGCCGTGCTGTTCGTCTCACTGATGTCTACTTACCGGGGATACTTTCAGGGCATGTCGGATATGCTGCCCACTGCCATTTCGCAGGTTATCGAGGCGCTCTGCAAGCTGCTGATCGGCTTCTCTCTGGCATGGTGGCTGCTTTCGATAGGCCAGCCGCTGGAGATAGCCTCCGCCGGAGCTATAGGTGGCGTCGCGATCGGCTCGGGACTCGGCTTCCTTTACATCTACATTACCTCGAAGCGCCGCGGCAGGCGGACGACTGAAAGCGCGGAAAAATCCGCGTCGCGCCGTCAGCTTTTTCGCAGGTTGTTATCGCTGGCGGTTCCGATCACGCTTGGCGCGTCGGTGCTCTCGCTGGTCAACTTTATCGACGCCGTGCTGGTGCTCAACAGGCTCCAGGATTCGGCGGGCTTTACCGAAAAACTCGCAGTCAGCTCCTTTGGCGCTTACGGTTACGCGCAAAACATGTTTAATCTGCCCGGAGCCTTCATTGTGACCATCGCCGTCAGCGTCATACCGGCGATTTCGGCCGCGCTGTCACGGCGTGATACGCTTGGCGCGGCGCGAACCACTGAGTCAGCCCTGCGGATAACCATGCTGCTCTCGCTGCCCGCGGGACTCGGTCTGACTGTCCTGTCTAACCCGATACTCTCGCTGCTCTATCCCGAACTAAAATGGGGCGTCGCGGTGGCCACTCCCCTGCTCTCCATACTCGGCATAGCGGTCATTTTCAACGGCATCGTGCTGGTCTCCAACGCCATATTGCAATCGTACGGCAAGGTGAACCTGCCGGTCATCTCGATGGCGGTCGGCGGCGCGGTCAAGATCGTGACCAACTACATCCTGGTCGGCGACCCGAATATCAACATTAACGGCGCGCCCATCGGTACTACGGCCTGCTACGGGGTCATCGCCCTGCTCAACATTATCTTCCTGCTGAGACAGTCCGAGGTCAAGCTCAGGCTCGCAAAAGTTATCGTGCGCCCGCTGGCCGCCGCGCTCATTATGGCCGGCGCCGCCTGGAGTATCAACGCGTTTCTCGCCCGCTTCATCAGCCCGAAAATTGGCGTTTTGATCGCTGTAGCGGTCGCGGGCGTGATCTATTTGGTGATGGTCGTGCTGCTGCGCGCTGTTACCCGAGAAGACCTGCGACTTATCCCCAAGGGCGAAAAGCTGGCCAACAAACTTAACCTGAAGTAAATGTATATAGTGACTCGTGACCGGACTCGTCCGGTCATGCGTTTTTTGATTTGAAATTTACAAATATTGGAGCTGTTATGGAATTTTCACTTAAATCCTCTTATGAATTCGACGATTTAGTCGCGCTTGTCGCCCTGCTGCGTTCGGAAAACGGCTGCCCCTGGGACAGGGAGCAAACGCACGACAGCGTCCGCATGAACTTCCTCGAGGAGGCTTATGAGGCTGTTGAAGCAATCGACCTTAAAGACGACCGGCTGCTATGCGAGGAGCTTGGCGACGTCATGCTTCAGGTCGTCTTTCACGCGCAGATTGCCGAAGAGCGCGGCGCGTTTGACGTATCAGGGATTTCCGACATGGTCTGTAAGAAGCTGGTAGAGCGCCATCCGCACGTTTTTGCCGGGCGCGAGGTCTCCGGTACCGGCGAGGTGCTTGTCAACTGGGACGAGATAAAACGGCGCACCAAGGACATCACCTCGCACACCGGGGCAATGCGCGCCGTCGCGTCCAGCCTTCCAGCCCTGATGCGCGCAGAGAAAATACAAAAGAAAGCGGCAAAAGCCGGCTTTGACTGGCCCGACGTCAGCGGCGCGCTGGACAAGCTGCGCGAGGAAACCGCCGAGCTTGCCCAGGCGGACGACGATCACGCGCTGGAGGAAATGGGCGACCTGCTGTTTGCCGCGGTCAACGTCGCGCGCTTTCGAAAGCTCGATCCTGAGCTTGCCCTGATCCGCGCAAACGAGAAATTTATAAGAAGATTTGAAATGGTTGAGCGGGCGGCGTCACGCCTCGGAAAGCCGATAGACAGCATGACTCTTTCTGAGATGGATGAACTCTGGGCGCAGGCTAAGGTGACTGAAAAGCACGAAAAGTGACCCGCGCATCCGCCTGCTTAGTCCCGATTCCTCAATTATCGCTTAATTATGTAAACTTTTTGACTGTTTTTTTTACTTTATTAAAGTTTTTGTTCATAAAGTGTAGACAAATGGGAAATTGGTGGATATAATCTTATCTGAAATTACTTTTGAGTTAACTCATACAAAACATATTAAAAACTTTATTAGGGGGACATCACAGCATGAACAAAGCTGATCTTGTCAATGTCGTAGCTGAATCATCCGGATTATCGAAAAAGGATACCGAGCGTGCTATAAATGCTACAATTAAGGCAATGAGCGATGCGCTTGTAGCCGGCGAAAAAGTGCAACTGGTTGGATTTGGCGTTTTTGAAGTTAAATCAAGAGCCGCCAGAGTGGGACGTAACCCCAGAACCAAGGAGAGCATCAGCATACCCGCCTCCAGACTGCCTCTTTTTAAGGCTGGAAAGGCCTTGAAAGACGCTGTCGCCAAATAATTTTTGCATCATTTTGGGCCGCTGTTTTATGCGGCCTTTTTGTATTTCAGTTCTCCCGCGACGCCTTTTTCGGAGGATTCTAAATGAGGCTTGACAAATATCTCAAAGTATCACGGCTGATCAAGCGCCGGACCATCGCTAACGAAGCCTGCGACAACGAACGTGTGACCGTCAACGGCCGCGTTGCCCGCGCGTCGTATGAAACCAAGGTCGGCGACGTCATCGAAATTCGCTTTGGCGCGCGAACCACGCGGGTCGAGGTACTAAGCATCAGCGAGCACGCAACCAAATCTGACGCGACCGCCATGTACAGAGAACTGGGCGGCGGCGCTGACGACTGATTTATCAAAGAATAAACATGTAGAATAATTCAGTAATTTTTGGGACGACCTCTCCATATATATTAAGGGACAACACTATTTACCCTTGAGTTACTTTATGGGAGGCGATTTCATGGCTTATGACACCGGAACCAAGCGTGTGGATATGCCGCACAACGTTATAATTGAGGGCAGATCGCGCATGATCGTGTCCGGCGTCGAGGATGTCGAAAGTTTCGACGAGACGACGATCGTAATGTACACCTCGCGGGGACTGCTCACCGTGCGCGGCGGCGACCTGCATATCGACAAACTCAGCATTGACGGAGGCGAGCTCAGTGTCGAGGGTATGATCGACGCTATCCAATATGAGGACGAGCAGCCTCAAAAGGGCGGATTCTTCTCTCGCCTGTTCGGGTAATCCGGCATGGAAATAGGGATTCTGAGCCAGCTTTTTGAGTTTGCCGCTGCGTTTGCGCTGGGCCTCATATTGGGCGTTTTATACGATTTTTTCCGCGCGCTGCGTCAGCGCCTGCGTTCACAGGCAATCACGCTGATGCTGGACTCGCTGTTCTGGTCGGTGGCAGCTATCTCTTTCTTTATGTATTTCATGACCGTCTGCCACGGGCATCTCCAGCTGTATTCGATTATTGCCGTAGCTGCGGCGGGGCTCTTTTACTTCAAGTTCGCCAGCCGGTTCTTCCTCGCCCTGTGCCGCTCGCTGCTGGATTTAGTCGCATTTGTTCTGCGCATGGTCTGGAAACCTGTGTCGTTTTTCCTAAAGATTCTAAAAAAAATAGCCAAAAAATTGATTTCGCTCTTTAATTTTCTTCTCTCATGGTGTAAAATGTTTACTAATAAACATATGTCACCCCACTGTAAGCGGATCACCCGCTCGGTCAGGAGTAAAATCCATGAGAAAATCCCCAAAAAAAGGTCTGCTCTACAAAGTAATCCTGTCGGCCTTCGCCGTTTACGCCGTATGCACCATCGTAAATCTGCAGGTTCAGATCAACGAACGCGAGGCGGAAGCTGGCAAGTCGGCGGCAATGCTGGAGGATCAGAAGCGGATCAACTCCGGTCTGGAGGAAGTTTTAAAATCTGATCTCAACGACGAGCAGATTAAGGATGTTGCGCGCGACAAACTTGGCATGGTAATGCCAGGCGAACGTGTTTATGTTAACCTCAATGACTGACTGCTGTCTGCGGCATCGCCAGCTTGGGGGATGAAATGCTTTTAACTTGCTAAGGAGGACTCTTCAAAAGACATGGATTTAGGCGTTGGTTCGATTCTGGACGGAAAGGTGACCGGGATAACTAAATTCGGTGCATTTGTTTCCTTGCCTGAAGGTCGCACTGGTATGGTACATATCTCAGAGGTTGCTCACACTTACGTTAACGACATTAAAGAACACCTCAAAGAAGGCCAGGATGTTAAAGTCAAAATAATAGGCATCGATAAGGACAGCCGTATTAACCTGTCTATCAAAAAGGCACTGCCTCAGGATACTCCGGCGTCGCCCGCTTCGACCGGGTATATTGAGCGTGCGCCCAAACCCTACTTCGCGCGAAAGCAAACTACACCCGACAGTTTGACTTTTGAAGACAAACTCAAGCAATTTATGCAGGATTCCGAGAATAAAATGTCCGATCTTAAACATTATTGCGAAAAACGCGGCAGCTCATTCAAACGCGGCAGAAAGTAACTCATATACAGGTCAAAGACGCCATCCGGAGTCTTTGACCTGCTTTGATTATGCATAGGTTGCCGGACAGTGTAATTTGCATCTACTGAATATTTTACCGATTTGCACAAAAAATGAGCAGAAGCCCGCGCTGTGCCCCTTCGCTGGATTTGCGGGTCTGAACTTTGTAGTCTTGGAGAAGTAAATGAGAGACGTTATTATCGTTGGCGGCGGCCCCGCGGGCTTCACCGCCGCGCTTTATTGCAAACGGGCTGGGCTCGACACGCTGCTGTTTTCCGGCTTTGAGGGCGGCGGCCAACTGTTGGCGGCGTCCAGTGTGAAAAACTACCCCGGCTTTGGTGAAATCAGCGGCCCCGAGCTGTCCAGCCTAATGCGCAATCAGGCGGTTGCAGCCGGGTGCGAAATCATTGACTTGCCTGTTGCTCAACTGGATCTCACCCCCGGCGCGCTCTCGGCCACCGCCGACGGGCAAAAGCACGACACACTTGCAATCATACTGGCTACCGGTTCATCGCATCAGCGCCTTGGAATCCCGGGCGAAGACAAATTCGCCGGAATGGGCGTTTCATACTGCGCGACATGCGACGGTAACTTCTTTAAGGATCGCGTGGTCGCGGTCGCGGGCGGCGGCGGATCGGCGCTCAAGGACGCGCTCTATCTTGCCAACCTGTGTAGCAAGGTATATATGCTCTTCCGCAGGGCAGAACTGCGCGGCTCGGAGGCGCTGATTGCTGAGGTTAAGGCCTCGGATAAGATCGAGCTTTTGCCGCACACCACGCCGGCCGCTGTTTCCGGCGGCTTCACTGTCGAAGGCCTGGATGTCCGCAATGTTGAATCTGGCGTTACGCTCCATCTGCCGATTGCCGGTCTATTTGTCTCCACCGGCGTTGTCGGACAGTCCGCGCTGACCGAAGGAATACTCCCGCTCGATGACGACGGACGCATCATTGCCGGAGAGGACTGCCGCACCGCGATCCCCGGCGTATTTGCCGCCGGAGACCTTCGCGCAAAGCCGCTTTACCAGATAACGACAGCCGTAGGTGACGGCGCTGTTGCCGCGACCGCTGCCGGACGATTTATCTCCAAAAACAAAAGCGGCGCGAGATAATAATTCTGACCCTGAGCGCTGCGCGGCATTCTGCAAAACCCCTGCACACCAGGTTTTTTAATTTGTAATCGTGGGCCAAAAGGCCTGCAAATTTATAGCGCCATTGGAGGTACTAATAAAAAATGGAAACAGACTTGTTGGTCGTAAACGGTCGAATAATGCCCATGGACGGCCCGGGCTTTCTCTCGGGCTGGGTGCACATTCGCGACGGGAAATTCGTTGATATCGGCGACATGGCCGAGCTGCCTGAAATGGACTGTGAAAAGCTGGACGCCGACGGCGGCTACGTTTTGCCCGGCCTTATCGACGCGCACTGCCACGTCGGAGTTTTCGGCGACGGCGGCGGCATCGAATCCGAGGACGGCAACGAAGCGACCGACCCGTGTACCCCGCACCTCAGGGCAATCGACGCGATCAATCCATTCGACCGCTGTTTTGTTGACGCCGCGCAAGCCGGAATAACCACCGTGCTCACCGGCCCCGGCAGCGCAAACCCGGTCTGCGGCCAAATCGCCGCCATTAAGACCGTCGGCATTTGTGTTGACGAGATGATCGTCGCCGCTCCCGCCGCTATGAAAATGGCTCTCGGCGAAAACCCAAAAATGGTACGCGACGACAAGACAGCGCCAAAGACGCGCATGTCAACCGCCGCAATCATCCGTGAGCAGCTTGCCAAAGCTGACGAATACAACCGGAAGTGCGAAACCTCGGTCAACGACCCCGAGTTTGATCCGCCCGATTTCGACATCAAGCGCGAAGCGATGCGTCCGCTGCTTTGCCGCGATATTTCGGCGCACATACACTGCCACCGCGCCGACGACATCTGCACCGCCGTCCGCCTCTCCAAGGAATTTGACATCAAATATGTGCTGGTTCACGCGACCGAGGGACATTTGGTCGCCGATTATCTTGCCGAACATAACGTCTCGGCTATTGTCGGCCCTCTGCTCACCGACCGCAGCAAGCCCGAACTGCGCAACCTAAGCTTCTCAAACCCGGCGGCACTGCACCGCGCGGGCGTACTTGTAGCGCTGTGCACCGACCATCCGGTGACGCCTATCAACTACCTGATGCTGTGCGCCGCGCTGGCCAACAAGGAAGGTTTGCCCGAGGACGCGGCTTTGCGCGCCGTCACCATAAACCCGGCTGTTATTGCGGGAATTGACGAGCACGTCGGCTCCATATCCCCCGGAAAAGACGCTGACCTGGTCATTTACGACCGCCACCCGTTCAAAATGTCCTCCCGTGTTACCAACGTTCTTATCGGAGGAGTCAGTGTCGATCTATGAGGGTAATTTCCTTTGAGCAAATTGCCGAAACCGTTGCCGGTCTGTGCATCGAGGCTAACGTCCGCCTGCCCGGCGATGTTCGTCGCGCGATCGAGACGGCAAGGTCTCGCGAAACGAGTGAGCTCGGCGCGTCAATCCTCGGCACGCTGATTGAAAACATGAACTGCGCCGCGGCGACCGGACTCCCCGTCTGTCAGGACACCGGAATCGCCGTAGTCTTCGCTGACGTCGGTCAGGACGCTCACATCGAAGGCGGCCTGTTTTCTGACGCGGTCAACGAGGGCGTCAGACGCGGCTACCTCCGCGGCTATCTGCGTAACTCGGTGGTTTCCGACCCGCTGCGCCGTACGAACACCGGCGACAACACTCCTGCCGTTTTACATACCACGCTGGTCGGCGGCGACCGCCTGAATATCACTGTCGCACCCAAAGGGTTCGGCAGCGAGAACATGTGCGCGCTGAAAATGCTCAGCCCCACCTCTTCAGCATCGGATATCGTTGATTTCGTTGTCGGATCGGTGCGGGATGCCGGCTCAAACCCCTGTCCGCCGGTCATTGTCGGCGTTGGACTCGGCGGAACGGCGGAATGCGCCATGCTCGCCTCCAAGCGCGCGCTGCTGCTCCCGTGCGACGGCGCATCGGATGATCAGCTGTACTCCGGCCTCGAGCGCGACATCCTTTCGGCCGTGAACGGGCTCGGCATTGGGCCGCAGGGCTTTGGCGGCATTACAACCGCGCTCGGCTGCCGTATTGTCGCGCTGCCGACCCATATAGCCGGACTGCCGTGCGCTGTCAGCATCGGCTGCCATGTTACCCGTCACGCCTCGTGCGTTATTTAGCGCCGTTAGACTGTATAATACTGCCTGCCGCGGTTGCTCTGACATGTGACCGCGGTATTATTTTGCAATTTTACTAATTCATCGCCGTTATTCGGAGCATCTTGGAGCAATCACCAGCATTGCGCCTTAATCGCGATATATATTTCCATATATCCGATATTTGCGCAATAAACTCCAATTATAGCCATTATCTGAACTTGCAGAATTGAAGCGTAAACCTTATTATTATTAGTGTTAGCACTCGCGTCATGAGAGTGCTAACACGACAGAAAAGGGAATTGAAGCGAAATAATTATATTTTTTACTTATTTGGCAAAACTAAGCGGACATTCTCTGGAAATGACTTATTTCATTAAATATTAGAGGAGGAAACACAAATGAACCTTAAGCCACTTGCTGACAGAGTGGTCATCAAGATGCTCGAGTCCGAGGAAACCACAAAAAGCGGCATCATCCTCGCCCCCGCCGCCAAGGAGAAGCCCTCCATCGCCGAAGTTGTAGCGGTCGGCCCCGGCGGCAATGTCGAAGGCAAAGAGATCACCATGTACGTCAAACCCGGCCAAAAGATCATTACAAGCAAATACTCCGGAACCGAAGTCAAGGTTGACGGCGTGGAATATATACTGGTTCGTCAGGGCGACATCCTGGCGATAGTTGAATAATTTAGGAGGCAATATAGAATGGCTAAAGATATTCTTTACGGCGAAGATGCCCGCCGCGCACTTGAGCGCGGAGTCAATCACCTCGCCGATACCGTTAAAATCACACTCGGCCCGCGCGGACGCAACGTCGTTCTCGACAAGAAGTTCGGCACCCCGCTCATTACCAACGACGGCGTAACCATCGCCAAAGAGATCGAGCTTGATAACATCTTCGAAGAAATGGGCGCCCATCTTGTCAAAGAAGTCGCCACCAAAACTAACGACGTAGCCGGCGACGGCACCACCACCGCCACGCTGCTGGCCCAGGCTCTTATCCGCGAGGGTATGAAGAACGTTGCCGCAGGCGCCAACCCCATGATCATGAAAAAGGGCATCCATAAAGCGGTTGACGCAGCTGTCAGTTCAATCCTGAAGAACTCGCAGAAAGTCAACGGCAGCGAAGACATCGCCCGCGTCGGCACCATCTCCTCCGGCGACGAGACCATCGGCAAGCTCATTGCCGAAGCCATGGCAAAGGTTACCAACGATGGCGTTATCACCGTAGAGGACTCCAAGAGCGTTGAGACCTACATCGAAGTCGTCGAGGGCGTGCAGTTCGAGCGCGGTTACATTTCCTCCTATATGATTACCGATACCGATAAGATGGAAGCTGTTCTGGATGACGCCCTCGTGCTGATCACCGAGAAGAAGCTGTCCAACATCCAGGATATACTCCCCCTGCTTGAGCAGGTCGTCCAGGCGGGACGCAAGCTCCTCATCGTCGCCGAAGACGTCGAGGGCGAAGCGTTGGCCACACTGCTGGTCAATAAGCTGCGCGGCACCTTCACATGCGTATGCGTCAAGACCCCCGGTTTCGGCGACAGACGCAAAGAGATGTGCAAAGACATCGCTATCCTGACCGGCGCCGAAGTCATCTCCGAAGAGCTCGGATTTGACCTTAAGGACTGCAAAATGTCCCAGCTCGGCCATGTCCGTCAGGTTAAGGTCGCCAAGGAGAACACCATCCTTGTCGGCGGCGGCGGCGATCCCAAGGAAATCGAAGCCCGCATCAACCTTATCAAGATGCAGATTGCCGAAACCACCTCCGAGTTTGACCGCGAGAAGCTGCAGGAGCGCCTTGCCCGTCTGAGCGGCGGCGTCGCCGTACTCAAAGTCGGCGCCCCCACAGAGACCGAAATGCGCGAGAAAAAACTCCGCATCGAGGACGCGCTCAACGCCACCCGCGCCGCGGTTGAAGAAGGCATCGTACCCGGCGGCGGCACCATTTTCGTTAACTCCATCGCTGACGTTGAAAAGCTGCTTGCTACCACCGACGGCGACGAGAAGACCGGTGTCAAAATAGTCATCCGCGCGCTCACCGAGCCCCTCCGCCAGATCGCTATCAACGCCGGCATCGACGGTTCGGTCGTTCTTGAAAAGATCAAGACCTCCGGCAAAGTCGGATACGGCTACGACGCCTACAAGGAAGAATACTGCGACATGATAACCTCCGGTATCGTCGACCCCACCAAGGTTACCCGCAGCGCACTCGAGAACGCCGCTTCTATCGCCGCGATGGTGCTGACCACCGAAGCGCTGGTTGCAGAGAAAAAAGATCCCAAGCCCCAGATCATGCCCGGACCCGGCGGCGGCATGAGCGGCATGGACATGTATTGATAACTAACCCTCCAACCCTCACATTGGATACCCTCTCTTCCTAATTCCTTATAAACAATTCTCCGGCGGGTTCTGTGCCTTCCGGAGAATTTTTTTTGATAAAACACCCAACAAAAAAACAAGCGAACGAGGCTGATCTCATTCGCTTGTTTGTCGTTTTAATTCAAAATTCACGGGAGAATAGTGATTGTGCTGGAGGCTCGTCTCTCCACTCCCCTTGCCTCGCAGTATATTACAGCAATTCCGGGCGCTTTAAGCGTCACATTTCCGGTACTGTCAACTGTAGCGAGCTCCTCGTCCTTGGATGTCCACGTCAGCTTGTCAAAGCCCGCGATCACGTTCGCGGCGTTATCTTTGACTATGGCGCTGAGCTGCAGAGCTCCGTCCGAAAGCCGAACCTTTGCAGCCGGAATGTCCAGCTTCACTGTTGCGGGGATTACGTCCAATACGTCAATCTGCACCTCGATCTTGATCTCTCCGAGTGTTTGACCTGTCATTGTCACGGTTCCCTTGCCGACAACCGTCACTTTCCCTGTTCGAGGATCGATAGTTGCTATGCTCGGATCGGAAGACGACCACGTAACTGTTGAGTTGCAGCCCTTTGGTTCACATTTGACTGCGATGACCGTGGTCGCCGGACGCTTTCCGGGTTTTGTGGCGGGCAAGACAATAACGCCCTGATACTTGGTGGCGCGGGTGATAGAAGTCGGCTCGTTTTTAACCGTGACATTGACTTTGCCCTTTATCGTATCGTGCTGATAGAAGTTTATCCGCGCAGTTCCGGCACCTACCGGGGTTATCTTGCCAGTCACGGCGTCAACCTCGGCTACCATATTGTTGCTCGACTCCCAGCGGTACATACCGGTAAAGCTGTTGTCCGCGGTGAAGACGGCTGTCAGCGTTTTGGAATACTTCTCAATCTTGGAGGCGGCTTCGCCCTCCCTCGCGGTGAGAGCGGTTTCCGCTTCGGCGATCAGCGTGTTTTCGACAGCAAGAAGATCCGTGATTCTCGCCAGCAGCGCCGGTTGTGTCGAGTCCCTCTTGGCAAGTTCAAACTTGAGTTCGCGGATCGCGTCGTTGACGTCGGCGATATTATCCCAGAAATCATTAATCAGCGGTTCTCTCTGAATCAGCAAAGCCTTGTTGATCGCGTTTGAAGCGTTAAGGCGAAGGTTGGAAAGCTCGTTCCTGACCGCAGAGCTGTCGGTTCTGTTCGCCGCAGCCTGCGCTAGCAATGCCGTAGTTTGAGCCGACCTTGCGCTGATTATCAGCTTGGACAGAGCGGACATCCGCGCGTCGGTCACCATATTGAGCGCGCCGACTTTCTGGCCGTCCAGCATTATAGAGGGCAGCTTGGTAAATTCGCCGACAAATACATTGAATTTCAGCGGAGGCAGTCCGTAAGGAGTCACGCTGATTTCAGCTCTGCTGTCCGCGGAGCCCGGAACTGTCGTCACCTTGCCGTTAATGACCTCGATCATCGCGGAATCCGATTCCCACAAAACAGTTTTATAAGCGTCCACCGGTTCGAATTTCAGTTGGAACGTCTGCGAGGAATCCGGCTTCATATATATATTTGAACCGTCCTTAACATTTTTGATTTCAACACGGCGGGGCACTGGGCGTATCACCAGCGTGCAAATCGCAGAAATCGCCGGTTTTCTGACACTTGTGGCTTTCAGCAGAACATTTACCGGCTTTTCGGAGCTGTCCTTAGTCACCGTGACTATACCGGTACCGTCGATTGCAACCAGATCACTCGGCTTAACCAAGGTCCAGGTCACATCCTGGTCAATTACCAGATCAGCTGGGTCGTAATCCTTGGGATTGACGCCCGAAGGCAGCACATCGGCCTGAAGCTGGAACACATCGTCGTCATTCGGCAGCTCAATCGTCCCCTGCGCGACGTCGTCTTTCAGGATTATTATCCGTGCTGGCGCGTCCTGAATATCGAACGTCCACTGCTCGACCACGCTCGCGTCACCGTTTGTCGCCGTGACCGTCTGCATCCCTGTTTTCAGAATTCTGACGGACGCTTTTGATCGCGGATTTTTCGCGTCTTTGCTCACAGTAAGCAGCGGGTCTCCCCCCGAGACGCTCCATGTCAGCGTGTCCGAGGCGTCAAGCGTTGCAGACAGCGTAAGCGGAACCACATCGCCGACCACCGCCTTAATCAGAATCGGCGCGGCCGACGCTGTCGCTCCCCACGACGGGAACGCGGCAACCCCAATCAAGAGCGCGACGGCGATAAGTATCGATAACGGTTTTCTGACAGTCATACCGGACTCCTTTCCAGCCTATGCATAACTTATACAGTAGTTATCGAATGAAACAGCGCTATAGTATAGTCAAATTAACTGTCATTTTTTGCCTTATGGTGGCATAGTTGTCTCAATTCAGCTTGCGCTAAACTGACTGTAATATAGCTCCTTGAAATAACCATCTGTCTGGAGAAGCTCCCAAAAGGTGCCCTTCTCGACAATTGCGCCGTCCCGCATAACAAGGATTATGTCAGCGTTCTGGATAGTGGACAGGCGGTGCGCGATTACGAAGCAGGTACGGCCGCGCATGAGCTCGCGCATCGCCTCCTGCAGCAGAAGTTCTGTGCGCGTGTCGACATTTGAAGTCGCCTCATCGAGAATGAGGATAGCCGGGTCGGACAGCAGCGCCCTCGCGATGGTCAGCAGCTGTTTCTGCCCCTGCGAAATATTGGACGCTTCCTCGTTGAGCCGTGTTTCGTAGCCCTCAGGCAGTTTGCGGATAAACTCGTCGGCTCTCGCGCTCCGGGCTGCCCTCTCGATCTCCTCATCGGCAGCGCCCTCGCGCCCAAAGGCGATGTTCTCGCGCACAGTTCCGCTGTGCAGCCAGGCGTCTTGCAACACCATGCCGAACAGCGCCCGGGTATCGTCGCGGGTCATGTCGGCAATGTTGTGACCGTCGATCGTTACCTTGCCCGACGTGATATCGTAAAAGCGCATCAACAGCGACACCAACGTCGTTTTGCCCGCCCCGGTGGCTCCGACAATTGCAACAGTCTGCCCGGCCTTGACTTCCAGCGAAACGTTCTCAAGCAGCGGACGCTTGTGGTCGTATCTGAACCTCACATGGCTGAGTTCGACGTCTCCCCGGGCGGCGTCCGGGTCCACTGTGTCTGAGCCGCCGGTTTCAACCTCCTCCGGCGCTTCCAGCACCTCGAAAATCCTTTCGGCGGAGGCGATCGCAGATTGAATTACGTTAGCGATGTTGGCCACCTGGAGAATCGGATGAGTGAAATGGCGCGTGTACATGATGAACGCCTGCACGTCGCCGACCGTCATGAGACGCTGGGCGACAAATATGCCGCCGAACACGCATACCAGCACGTATCCGATATTACTCAGCAGATTTAGCGCGGGGTACAGTATGCCGGACATAAACTGCGCCTTCCACCCGGCTTTGTACAGCTCCCTGTTGAGTTTCTCGAACTTTTCGGTTGATGCGTTCTCCATCCCGAAAAGACGAACCACCGTATGTCCGGACAGCATCTCCTCCACGTGGCCGCTGATCTCTCCCATCGCATTCTGCTGCAATTTGTATTGTTTTTGCGAAATCCTCGCGATTGCCCACGTGATAAGCGCGCTGAGCGGCAGCGTGGCAATCGATATCAGTGAAAGCACGGGGCTTATGGTCAGCATTATAACGAGCACGCCGACAACGGTCACAACCGAGGTCATGATCTGAGTCAGATTGTGCTGTAATGTCGTCGCTACATTATCGATGTCGTTGGTCATGCGGCTCATCAGATCGCCGTGCTGCACTGCGTCAAAATACGAGATGGGCAGCTTGTCCAGCTTCAGCTTGATGTCGGCACGCATCTGCATGACCGCCCGCTGGGACACGTAGGTCATAATTATGGATACGCTTATATTGCAGATGTACATAAGAAGATAAAGCCCAACGACAGTCAGCAGAATCACACCGAAATATTCGACGTCAAACGGCTGCCCCGCGGCGACCGACGGATCAACCTCTGCCATCACTCCGCGCGCGAGCTCGGTGGTCGCAAGCCCCAGAATCTTCGGCCCCGCGATAGAGAACAGCGTGCTGAACAGCGATATGACTATCGCCGCCGCGAAGCTGAAACGGTGCGGCTTTAAATATCGCGGTAGCTTGCGCAGAGTTCCCTTAAAGTCCTTCGCTTTTTCCACCGGGCGGCCGATAGCGTTGCGGCTTCCTCCCCCGCCGAAAAGGCCGCTGCCCCGACTGCGCGGGCTTTGACTATTGCTCATCGTTACAGCTCCCTTTAAAAATTCTTATGCCGGTCAGTTTACGGTATCAGGACGATTTTGGAGACCATCCGGCCCACTTTTTTCCGGCAACTGGGAGCGGACTATTTCCTTATATATATCGCACGTCTGAAGCAGTTGGTCGTGACGGCCGGCCGCCGCAATCCTTCCGCCGTCCAGCACTATTATTCTGTCGGCATCCATAACCGTGCTGACCCGCTGCGCCACAATTATTACAGTCGCGTCACCCGTCCATTTCCCAAGTTCGGAACGGAGCGCGGCGTCGGTCTTGAAGTCCAGCGCCGAAAAGCTGTCGTCAAAAATGTAAACCTTCGGCCGTCTGACCAGTGCCCTCGCGATACAGAGTCGCTGCCTCTGGCCTCCGGACAGGTTGCGTCCGCCGCGGACAAGCTCCGAGTCATAGCCCTTCTCAAGCTCCCGAATGAATTCGTCCGCCTGAGCGACGAAAGCCGCACGCTCTATCTCCTCACGACTGGCCTCGGGATTGCCCGCCGCGATGTTTTCGGCGATGGTGCCCGCGAACAGCACGTTTTCCTGCGGAACAAATCCGAGCGCCGACCGCAGCTCCGCCGCCGAATGGTCGCGCACATCCGTCCCGTTGACCAGGACCGCGCCGTCGGTTGCGTCATACAGACGCGGTATGAGTGAAACCAGCGTCGACTTTCCGCTGCCTGTTCCGCCGATGATCGCGGTGGTCTCGCCGGGCTTCGCCGTGAAACTTATATTGCTGAGCGCCGGAACCGACGCGCCCGCGTAATTGAAGCCCACACCGCGCATCTCTATCTCCATCGGCTCACTGGCTAGGCTTAAAGGATGCTGCGAGTCAACAACTGACTGATCCTTGTCCATCACTTCGTTGATGCGCGCCGCCGACGCCGACGCCCTGGGCATCATGACAAAAATTATCGAAACCATAATTACTGAAAACAAAATTTGAGATGCGTACTGCACAAACGCCATCATATTGCCCAGCGACATTTCGCCGTTTGACACCCGGTCGCCCCCAAACCATACAATCGCTACGGTCGTCATGTTCATTACCAGCATCAGTGACGGCATCATACAGGCGCTGATTCGGTTGACCCTGATCGAAATGTCGGTCAGATCCCCGCTCGCTTTCCTGAACGTCTCGGTCTCGTATTTCTGCCGGTTAAACGCGCGCACAACCCTGACTCCCGACAGGTTCTCGCGCAGAACGAGGTTAACCCTGTCCACTTTGCCCTGCACCGTTTTAAACATGGGTATAACCAATTTGGCCTGTATGAAGATGCCGATCGCCATCAGTGGCGTCGATATCGCGAAAACCGCCGACAGCGGCAGGTCGCGGGACAGCGCCATCACTATCCCACCTACGCAGATAATCGGCGAATAGATTACCGACCGGAAAAAAAGCAACAGTACCGACTGAATCTGCGAAACATCGTTTACAGACCGCGTTATCAGACTGGAAGCGCCGAAGCTGTCAAATTCATGAGCTCCCAGACTTTCCACCTTGGCAAATACCGCCGAGCGCAAGTTTTTGGCGACTCCGAGCGCCAGCCGGCTGGAAAAATAGCTTCCCAAAATGGCGCACGCCGAGCTCATCAGCGCGATCAGCAGCATGAATGAACCAACCTCGAGCACTTTGGACGCGTCGCCGGTCATCATGCCGCCGTCGACGATCTCTGCCATCACCGTGGGCAGCATCAGCTCGGCGGCTGCCTGCCCGACCATTACGACGACCGCGAGCGCTATATACCTTATAAACGGCCTCAGAAAAACGGCCAGTTTGAGCATTATTTCACCCCGCCTGCGCGCAGTTTTTTCAGTAATTCCTAATTTTGACAGGTGTACGTAAAACCGCGGGCTCCGCGCCTGTCCGCGTAGCTATTTGAGTATATTCCAGTAAAAAGAACATGTCAAGTATAGGAAATTTACCGAAAAACCACCTGCCACCAACACTTACTGCCGCAACACTATTGTCAATTATTGCACGGAAAAGCTCTTTTACAAAAGAATTTCCAGAAGTAAAAATCAGTCATTTAACACATTCTTAATCTCTGTAACTATTTTGTTTACATAATTCCGTAATAGTGGGGAGCGAGCCCTTTCGACAAAAAGAAATCGTTGACAATTGTGGGGGCAATAAGTATAATAGTTACAAACCGAAGAAAATACGGTGACATTTTGACGCTGATTTGTTACCAAATTCTTCGCCCTTACTGGTATCGCGGCAATACTGATAAGGCCGCAATATTGCATGGAGGTACGCATGTATCAAAAAAACTCTATACCGCTAAAATTTATAGCAATTTCAGCAATGCTCTTCTGCTCGTTAGTCCTGGTGGCCCTGTCCTTCCTGCTGACGTCCGAGAATACGCTGCTGATCCGAGACGGAAACAACCTGCGAGTACATAATACATACGCAACCAGTCCGGGCGCCGCGCTTCAGGAAGCGGGAATTACCGTCGGCGCTATGGACACGATGCTGGTCCCATTTGATAAGCTGGACGGCGTCGGGGAAGTGTTCATCGACCGCAACTCAAGTATGTACATAGACATTGACGGCGAACGCACTGTCGTTGAAAGCTCGGCGGACACAGTCGGATCTCTTCTTGAGCGCACCGGCGTCAAGCTCGGCATCCGCGACCGAATCAGCCCTCCGCTTGACACGCCGACGTCTCCCGGTATGACCGTCACCGTTCTGCGGGCAACACCTGCTCAGGATAATATCCCGCATCTGTCAAACGCACTGCTCATCCGTGACAGCAACTCGGCCTCGGAGGCATCGGTTTTACCAGCCGAAGCAGCCGTCGCAACCGAACCGCTGAACGCCCTTAAAACCAGTAAGAAACGCGTCCAAACCGCAGTCACCAATCCGGCAGCCGCCGCGGGCGCCGGAGTCTCAATGGCCAAACCCGAAAACCCCGGCTTGATCGAGGGTACGGAAGGTGGCGGCACTATCACGACAGCTGACGGCACCGTGCTGAAATACAAAAAAATGTATTATGTTCAGGCAACAGCGTATACTACCGAAGGTTATAGTCAAAAGCGCAACGCGCTCGGCAAGATCGCCCGCGAAGGCACTATCGCCGTCGACCCCAGACTGATCCCGCTGAAGAGCAAGGTTTACGTTGCCTCCCGCGACGGTACCAGCTGGATTTACGGCCAGGCGATATGCGAGGACACCGGCGGAGCGATCAAGGGAAAGATCATCGACGTCTTCTTTGACACCCTAAAGGAATGCTACCAGTTCGGACGGCGCAACGCCGTTATCTACGTCCTTGAATAAAAGCCGCTGCTTTACCCGTTACATAACCAAATGCAGTTACCAGCGTATTATCCCGAATTCGGCGGCTTGCGCCGAATCCTTCCAGAAGTAAAAAAACCTTTGCCGGAGCTCGTCTCCGGCATTTTCCTTGGAGAATATAATGAACTTGTGTGACCTAAACTATGTGCGAGGAATCATGTCGGAGTTCGGCGCGCGCCCCGCAAAGTCGCTTGGGCAGAACTTCCTGATCGAGAGCTGGGTACCGGAGCGAATCGCATCCTCCTGTCCGGGCGGGCCGGATTGCGGCGTGCTGGAAGTCGGCCCCGGAGTCGGTGCGCTCACCCGTCAACTTGCGGGCGTTTTCGGCAAAGTGGTCTCGCTGGAGCTGGACCGCAAGCTGCTGCCGATCCTCGATCAAACGACCGGCGACCTCGATAATGTAACCGTGACCCAGGGCGACGTGCTCAAGGCCGACCTTGCCGGACTCTGCAGTCAGTATTTGCCTGACATGGAACTGCACGCCTGCGCCAACCTGCCCTACTATATAACGACGCCTGCCATCATTCGGCTCGTAGAGGCACGGATGTTCCACAGTGTTACGGTGATGGTGCAACGCGAGGTCGCTCTTCGCATCTGCGCCGCCGCGGGAACCTCCGATTACGGAGCTTTTTCGCTGTTCTGCCAATATCACAGCGAACCGGAGCTGCTGTTCGAGGTGCCTCCCGACTGTTTTTACCCCCGTCCGGCGGTCACCTCCGCCGTTGTGCGTATGACGACGCGTTCGGAGCGGCTGCCCTTTGTGCGGGATGAGGACATGTTCTTCCGGGTCGTCCGAGCGTCCTTTAATCACCGCCGTAAAACGCTGGCGAACTGTCTAAAATCCGCCTTCCCAAACTGCCCGGCGGACATTGCTTCCCGCTTGGAGGGGCTCGGCCTTTCGCCCACCGTCCGAGGCGAGCGGCTGGATCTTCGCCTGTTTGCCGCCGTCGCCGACATTATGCTGGACAGTTGAGCCGCACCTAAACACATATATGAAATATACCGGGCTCGCATATTTCATTTTCCGCCATGACTCACTATATTTCAGCTTATATGACGCGAAATTTTGCAACGTTGCTGTAACACAAATTCATTAAATTTCTATTATATCTGTTTTTGGTATTGCAAATACCAAGATTATCAACTAGAATATAGAAAGAATATTTGCCCGGAAGTTTCGGGTGTAAATCATTATAGGAGGCTGCTCATGGCTCTCACAAACAACAAGCATGTTCTTTCATGGATTGACGAAATGGCGAAGATGACCAAACCTGACAGCATCGTTTGGATTGACGGTTCGGAGGCTCAGCTGAACGACCTGCGCGCTGAGGCTCTTTCAACCGGTGAAATTCTCGAGCTCAACCAGGAAAAGCTGCCCGGATGCTATATCCACCGCACCGCGGTCAACGACGTCGCGCGCGTCGAGCACCGTACGTTTATTTGCTCGAAGAACGAAGCCGACGCCGGCCCCACCAATAACTGGATGGCTCCCGACGATATGTACGCCAAGCTAAGCACACTGTTTGACGGCTGCATGAAGGGCCGCACCATGTACGTAATCCCCTACTCAATGAGCGTTGTGGGCTCGCCCTTCGCCAAATACGGCGTCGAGCTGACCGACTCCATATACGTTGTGCTCAATATGGCTATCATGACCAGAGTCGGCACCGACGTTTACGATAACCTCGGCGACAGCCCCGATTTTATCCGCGGACTACACGCCAAAGCGGATATCGACGAGGAAAACCGCTATATCGCCCACTTCCCCGAGGACAACACGATCTGGTCGATCAACTCCGGCTACGGCGGTAACGTCCTGCTCGGCAAAAAATGCTTCGCGCTGCGCATTGCCTCCAACCTCGGCAAAAACGAGGGCTGGATGGCCGAACATATGCTCATCCTCGGCATCGAAAAGCCCGACGGCGAGATTAAATACGTCACAGCCGCCTTCCCGTCAGCCTGCGGCAAGACCAACCTCGCCATGCTTATCCCACCCGAAGTGTATACCGAAAAAGGATACAAGGTCTGGTGCGTTGGCGATGACATCGCCTGGATACGCGTCGGTTCCGACGGCCGCCTCTGGGCGGTCAACCCCGAGTTCGGCTTCTTCGGCGTCGCTCCCGGCACCAACGTGAAATCCAACCCCAACGCTCTGGCCACCGTACAGAGCAACACAATATTTACCAACGTGGTGCACAACCTTGACGATAATACCGTTTGGTGGGAAGGTCTTGACAAGAACCCGCCCAAAAACGCCCTCAACTGGAAGGGCGAGAAGTGGGACGGATCCGACGGCTCCAAGGGCGCGCATCCCAACTCCCGCTTTACCGCGCCCGCCAAGCAGTGCCCCTGCTGCTCGTCCGAATTTGACAATCCACAGGGCGTGCCCATCTCGGCTATGATCTTCGGCGGCAGACGCGCCAAGACCGCACCGCTGGTCTACCAGTCACGTGACTGGCAGCACGGCGTGTTCGTAGGCTCGATCATGGCTTCCGAAACCACTGCCGCCGCCGCCGGTGACGTTGGCGTTGTCCGCCGCGACCCGATGGCGATGCTCCCCTTCTGCGGCTATCACATGGGCGATTACTTCGCTCACTGGCTGGCAATGGGCAAGGCGACTCCCAAGCCGCCCAAAATCTTTAACGTCAACTGGTTCCGCACCAACGTTGACGGCGGATTCATCTGGCCGGGCTACGGCGAGAACATGCGCGTACTCGAGTGGATCATCGACCGCTGCGAGGAAGCGGCAGACGCCGCCGAAACTCCGATCGGATACCTGCCTCACGCCGAGGACATCCGCGTCGAAGGCCTGGATCTTGGTTTCGACGTGCTGCGCGAGCTGCTCACAGTCGATCCTGAGCTCTGGCGCGAAGAAGTGCGCGCTACCCGTGAGTTCTATCAGAAATTCGGCGACAAACTGCCGCCCGAACTGAAAGAAGAACTGGACGCTCTGGAAAAACGCCTGGGCTGACCGCGGCCGCTATCGAACCAACCTGCTTCACCAGCACTTGAATGACCTCTAGTTTACCTGTCAGCTACACGCGCGGACAGCCGAAAAAGCTGTCCGCGCTTTCTTTTGTGTTCTTCGTGGGTTTGCGGCGGTTTCACCTGAAATCCGGCGCTTTTCTTCTTCTGGCACAATAATAATAAGCCGGATAGTGAGGATAGGTTAACATTGCAATAACCTCTGTCCGGTGGTATAATCATGTCCGGAGAATAAAAATTACTTTTTTCGGAGGTACTTATGATTAAACGTCTGTTTACGTCGGTTCTTGCCGCCGTGATGGCGCTTGGAGTGGCTGTTTTCCCGGCATCGGCAAGCGCAGCCGAGCAATATGTTTACGCTGACGACCCGACAGTCGGGATGCAGCTGCCCTACGCGTCTATCGCGGCGATAAACGATTCCGCCTACGCCTCGCGCGCGATCAATTTCGCGGGTACGTCCATGACCGCGGCTCAAAAGGCCAGCGCCAACGGTATAGCGGCATACTGCGACTTCGCCGAGGAGGTCATGGCCCGCGTTACGTTCAAGCTGATTAAAGAAGCGCCGTGCGTAATTGACAAAGCCCTGCTCGACACCCAGGTACTATCTTCAAATTACGCGTACAACGAGATCGCCACCGACTTCTACAAAAGTGAAATCAAACAGGCCCGCGAAGTGCTCCGCACCGGCGGCGTGCGCACTACGGTCGGCACCGCCAACGTCTCGATCGACCCGTCCGTATCCAAGACTATATTCGATATAGTACGCATTTCCACCTCCAGCGCGAAGCTGCGCGTTGAAGTTCCAACCAAGCAGCTCGCCTCTTTTACCGATGGCAAAAAGCTGAACTTCAAAATCGAATTTGGCGCGGACAAGCTGACCATCACCGGGCTCACCGGGTCTGGCGTTTATGTCGACGTCGGACTGCCCGCGATTACCGGTAACGTCGACTTCCAGACCGTTGCGGTCGGCGGCGTGCCGATGCCCAGCATGTACAGACGCGAGGCGCATTATATCACCACCAACGTCGACGGCGTTTATACGGTTGTCAACAACGAGAAAAACTTTTCCGATATCGGGTTGCTCCACCCCACCGTCCAGCACGCGATAAAAATGCTATCCGCCAAAGAAATTATCGGCGGAGTGGAAGCGGGCAAGTTTGACCCGGCAGGCTCGGTGACCCGCGCTCAGATGTCCAAAATCATTTGCCTCGCCACATACAGGTATAACCCCGCAGCCAAATCCGAATTCACGGATGTTCCCGCCGCAAGCTGGTTCGCGCCCTATGTCGCCTCCGCCAAGGCTTACGGTTACCTCAACGGGTATCCGGGCGGCAAATTTGAGCCCAATGTCGCTCTGCCGCGCGACCAACTGGTCGCGATCTGTGCCCGCGCCATGCAGGGTAAGTACAAGTTCAAGCCGATCGATACCGCCACCCTGCTGACCTTCACCGACGCCGCGGCAATCCCCGCCTGGGCGCGCGATCCCGTTGCACGAGCTGTTAATCAGCAGCTTATCGCCCCGACTGCAAGCGGCGCGTTTAATCCCTCAAGTCCGGTCAACCGCGCTGACGCCGCATACATGATCGCCGAAATGTTCCGAAAACTCGGCTGAGCCTGACTGGCAGCACCACAGCGCTTAGTAAAATTAAAGTAAATTCACCGCCGGAACTTTTCGCATCCGGCGGTGAATTGTTTTTCGACAGGCGCAAATAGCAATTAATGGATATGTACCTCGAAGGATACAGCACAGCCAGTCAGCGAATAATAATCATTACTGTCATATTTTGATGTGTTTTGCAACAATATCACATCCCAATGACAATAATGCAAAATAATTATCAAGCCTCATCTATTGACTGCCGCGAGTTAGGTTGATATAATAAAATCGCGTTTTTTGTTTATATTTGAAAGGATGACCGACTTGAAAAAGGCCAGATTTAATTCTTTATCCGCAAAGATCTCAATTATCATTCTTGCGTTTGTCTTTGTCAGCACGGTCGCCGTCGGTCTCGTGAGTTACATACTCTTTTCTGGCGAGGCTGTTCAATCTAACGGCGAAAAAGCTCTTGCCATAAGCCAGGCAGTCGCCGCGCATCTTGACGGTGACAAGGTCAAGGCAGAGATTGCCGGCGGTGAACGCGGCGAATATTACCAGAGCGTCAAAGTTTATCTTGATAAGGTTTATGATAACGTCGGTATGAAGTATCTGTACGTTATGGACAGCAATTACGGCTCCGAAGCCCACTATTTTGCCAGCGGCGCCGAGCCAGGAGACGAATCCGCCGAACTCGGTGAAACCGACAGCCTTGACGCATTTGCCGACGATATGTATGAGTCGATCCGCACCGGCGAGCAGGCTGTGACCGGTTTTTACGACAGCGGGGAATACGGTTTTCTGATCTCCGGCTTCACCCCGGTTAAGGACAGCAGCGGCGCGGTCGTCTGCGTGGTCGGCGTCGACTTTATGGTTAACGACGTTACTAACGATACCAATATGTTCGGTCTTCTTATTATTGTTATGATCCTGGCGGCACTTGTCCTCGCTACTATTTTCGTGCTGTGGTACGTGAAGCGGTTTATCGGAAAGCCCATTCTGTCGATCAGCAATGCCGCCAAGCAGCTGGCGGTCGGCGACAACAACATCTCGATATCCGTCAAATCCAAGGATGAAGTCGGCGTTCTCGCCGACTGCTTCAAGAGCATTGTCGAAAGCAACAAAAAGCAGGCGGAGACACTGTCCACGTTCGCTTCCGGCGATTTCACCTCCGATATTGAGATACGCTCCGAAAAGGATTCAACCAACCTGTCGCTGCGAGAGATGTCCGACAGCCTGAACCGCGCTTTTATCGAGTTCTACAACTCAGCGGCGGCTGTATCCAACGGCGCGGCGGAGTCGGCCTCCCAGGCGCAGAACCTCGCTAATGGCTGTACGCAGCAAGCATCGGCGATCGAGCAGCTGTCCAGCGCCGTTGTTCAGATCCATCAAAAAACGATTGAAAACTCTGAAAAGTCGAAGGTTGCTTCCGCTCTGACAGGAGAGACAATCAACAACGCCCAGAACGGCTCCAGAAAAATGAATGAGATGGTTGAAGCCATTACTGAAATTAGCAAAGCCAGTCAGGCGATCAATCAGGTCATGAAGACCATCGATGAGATCGCTTTCCAGACTAATATATTGGCGCTGAACGCTTCTGTCGAAGCCGCCAGAGCCGGGCAGCACGGCAAGGGATTTGCCGTTGTCGCCGATGAAGTGCGCTCGCTCGCGGGCAAGAGCTCCGAAGCCGCAAAGGAAACCGAGGCGCTTATTTCGTCCGCACTGCTCAAGGTCGACGAAGGCGTCTCCATTGCGGAGCAGACCTCCGACGCACTGGTTGAAATCGTAGAAGGCATTGCCAAGGCCAACGACATCGTCAAGGACATCGCAAGCGCCTCCGAGGAGCAGAGCATTTCGATTAACCAGCTTAACCTCGGTATTGACCAGATCGGCCAGGTCATCCAGATAAACAGCGCAACCTCCGAGGAGGCCGCCGCAGGCAGCGAGTCGATGAACTCCCAAGCCGATAATTTGCTCGGTCTGGTTTCTCAGTTCAAGCTCAAATCAGAGTAATCCAGCACTATTTCTCCGGCCCTGATTATTTATCTAATCAGGGCCGGTTTTTGTTATTTCTTGCTTACATTCTGCTCTGTCTGGATTATGGGGTTTCATACAAATTTCCTATCGTACTTTTTTTGCAATTCGGTGTTTAAGATATTGTGTAATTTGATGCATGGTGCTATATTTAGTACCAGGATGTTAGTAAGTACCGTATAACTTTAATGCTGTAAAAGAGCCGCGCCGGATATAACGCCGGCTTGGGGTATTTATGGATAACAACATACTGCTCACCGGACGGCAGATAACTAAAAAGTATCATATGGGCGAGGTTGACGTTGTCGCGCTCCGCGGCGTGGACATCGATGTGCGTGCCGGTGAATTCATCGTCGTGCTTGGGCCGAGCGGCTCGGGCAAAAGCACGCTGCTCAATATCATCGGCGGGATGGATAACGCGACGTCTGGCGAGCTGTACTACGGCGACACGCCATTGCATAACGCCAGCGAACGCAGGCTGACCGTCTACCGCCGCGAGGTCGTGGGGTTTGTGTTCCAGTTTTACAACCTGATGCCCAACCTGACCGCGCTGGAAAACGTCAAATTGTCGGCGGAAATATCGCCGAACCCGCTTCCGCCCGCAGAGATGCTCGAAGCCGTCGACCTCTCCGACCGCGCTGGGCATTTCCCGGCGCAGCTCTCCGGCGGTCAGCAGCAGCGGGTTGCGATCGCGCGCGCCCTCGCCAAAAATCCGCAGATACTTCTCTGCGACGAGCCCACAGGCGCGCTGGACATCTCGACCGGCCTGCAAGTCCTGCGAATCCTCAAACAATTTCATCAAAAGTACCGAAAGACGGTAATAATTATAACCCACAACGCCTCCATCGGCGGAATCGGCGACCGTGTACTTTATTTCAAGGACGGGCTGATCGACCACATTCAGGTAAATGAGCACCCGATGCAGCCGGATGAGGTGGAGTGGTGAGCGGAATGCTGCTGCGCAAATTATTGCGCGACTTCCGCACTAACTGGGCGCCCTACCTCGCCTGCGTGCTGGTGATGGCCTTCGGGCTTACCATGTACACCGCAATGACCGGAGTTGTGGACAATCTCGCGAGCGTCCGCGACAAGTTTTACGACGACTACAACTTCGCAGACGCCTTTTCAACGGTAACAGACATGCCTGTCTCGGAGCTTGAAAGCCTAGCGTCTCTCGGCGGCATTGCCCAGGTCGCGGGGCGGCAGGTTGTCAACTGCCATGTGACCGACCCCGAAGGCGAGGGCAACGTCACGCTGCGGCTGGTCTCGTCTAACGTCGAACCGGGAGATCGCGACCAGAATCCGCTCAACGGCTATCAGATTTTGCAGGGATCGCCTCCCGTTGGCGCGCAAATCCTTGTGGGCAGCGGCTTTTTTGATGCGCACGGACTGGAGCTCGGCGATACCGTCACCGTAGTCATTCATGGACGGGAGACGGAGCTGACAATCGCGGGAGTGGCGCAGGGCCCCGAATACGTTTATGCGATCGAGGGCGGCGCGAGCGTTTACCCCGATCCCAAGAATTTCGACATCGCTTACGTCCCGTACGAGTACCTGTCCGCCGCGCTCGGCAAACAGGGCAAGGTGAACGACGTATCTTTCGGGCTAGCGGAGGGAACGCGCTACAGCCAGGTCAGCGCGATTCTTGAAGAGCGGCTAAAGCCTTACGGATTGCTGAGCCTTATCAGCCGCGGCGATCAGCTCAGCGCGGAGATGATGCGGCAGGAGATCGATTCAATGCGCGCCATGAGCGGCACCGTTCCGCCGGTGTTCTTGCTCATATCCGCATTTATTCTTTACATCATGGTGCGGCGCATGATTGAGCAGCAGCGCGGCCAGATCGGCACGCTGAAGGCTTTTGGCTTCAATAACAGGCGCATAATCACCCACTACACCGGCTTCGGCGCGATACTGGGCATCGCCGGAGGGCTGGCTGGCGGCGTTTTCGGACTGCTGCTGGCAGGGCCGATGACCGACCTCTACAAAGCTTATTTCAACCTGCCTGAGCTTCACGGCAACGCGTCGCCGATGTATCTCGTTACTTCGCTGATGATGTCGCTTCCGTTCGGCGCGATCTCCTCGCTGCTGGCCGCGCGCGATATAATACGCCTGCGCCCGGTGGAAGCAATGAGCCCTCCCGCTCCCCGCTCCGGCAAACGAATATTTGTCGAGCGGATAAAACCGGTCTGGAACCTCTTCACCTCACTGGGGCATATGGCGCTTCGGAATATTGCGCGGGCACCGGGACGCAGCGCCTTCACAGGTATGGGCGTCATGTTCGCTTTTGCCATGAGCGCCGTTATCCTGTCAATGAACAGTATGATGGACGCGATGATGATCGATTTTGTCTCCAACGTCCAGCGTTATGATTCCAAGGTTTATGTACAGGGGTACGCGGACGCCCGGTCGCTCGCCGGAGAGCTGCGGTCGGACTCGGCTGTCAAGCTGTGCGAGCCGGTGCTGGAGCTCCCGGTGCGTCTGATGAAAGACAACAAGCACCGCAATATAGTCGCGATCGGCCTTCCTGATGGCAGTCAGCTTTTCAGGCTGCACGACAGCAGCGGACGCCGCGTCGAAGTCCCGCCCGACGGATGCATCCTGACCAAGACCGCCGCCGACAAGCTGGGCGTCGGCCCCGGTGACACTGTCGCGCTGGTCAGCCAGGTGCTGGACTCCGACCCCGAAGTCCGGCATACGGTCACAATCCGCAGCGTCATCGAGCAGAATCTCGGCGAGAACGTCTATTTCCGGCTGGAATCGCTCGGCGGAATCTTTCGGCAGGAAGGGATAGCCACGGCGGCGATGGTGAAGCTGTCGGGAGACACCGAAGCTCGCGCCGACTTTGCCGACCGTTATGTCAAGCAGACCGGCGTCATGCGGGTAGAGAACATCGACAGCATCCGTAAAATGTACAAAGAGATGATGGACCCGTACAATACGATGATTTACGTCATGGTTTTCATCAGCATACTGATCGGCTTCGCAATCATTTACAACTCCACCATCGTATCGCTGTCCGAGCGCAACCGCGAGCTGGCCTCTATGCGCGTATTGGGCTTTACTATAGGCGAAACGATGGAGGTGCTGATTATCGAACAGACGATAATTGCGCTTGTCGGCGGAGCGCTGGGTATCCCGCTGACCTCGGCGCTGATGCAGGGCATGTCTGCTTCGATGAACACCGAGATGTTTTCCGTGCCGTCCGGAATCCCCGCCGACGCTCTGATATACGCCGGACTTGCGGTGCTGGGCATGGTCGCGCTTGCGACTGTCGCCGTACTGCGAAAGGTGCGGCGGCTGGACTTGGTAGAAGTGCTCAAGGCGCGCGAATGACGCGCTATAAAAAGATCGGGCTTTTTGTCCCGGACTTTGGAGGTAGCAAGTGAAAAAGTGGGTCAAATGGGTGCTGCTCGGAGTAGTCGTGGCCGTGATCGGAACCATGACGGTTATGAGCATGACAGCGCCGCTGAGCGTGGAGGCGACTGTTCTCGAACGTCAGACGCTGGAGAATTCCTTTACTGAAAAAGGCACGGTCATAGTGCCCGAAACGCAGGATATATACTCGAAAAACGGCGGAAAACTGACTGCGGTGCACATTAAGGAGGAGCAGCCGGTATCGGCGGGCGACCTTCTGTTTGACTTCGACGTCAGCGATCTTGAGAACGCCAACACACAGATGCAATCTGAGCTCAAGGTGCTGACCAGCGAGAACGCGGGAACGCGGGTGGACATCACTCAGGCGGAGAAGGAATCCGAGCGAGCCGACAACGCGACGCGCGCCCAGATTATGACGCTGGAGTCGCAGATCAGCTCAATCGAGAGCACATTACCCGCCCTCCAGGCCGGACTGAGCCAGGCCGAGTCAGTGGTAATCACGCACCAGCGCCAGGTTGACGACGCGCGGCGCATGTATGAGCTGGGCGAGACGTCGATGCAGTCGGTTAAGGACGCCGAAGCCGCGGTCAACCAGGCCGCCAAAGATGTAGACCGCATAAGGGCGCAGATGGACGCCGTTCCGGTTCAGGTGCAGGCCATCCGCCGCCAGATCAGCGACCTTCAAAAGGGCATCGGCATAACCTCCGGCCTCACCGGCCAGAGAAGCGCCAGCGCGCGTGAGGTTTATGAGGCGCGCCGTGATGCCCTGATGGTCAAAATCGAGGAGAACAACGAAAAGATCGAGCAGGCGAAGATTTACGCCTCGCGCGCCGGTACCGTGTCCGCCGTCAATTTCAAGGCCGGACAGGTAGCGCAGCCCGGAGACAAGCTGGCCGAGATATTCGACCACAGCGAGCGCGTCATCGAATGCCATGTGTTGGTTGAGGACATCGGCGAAATGGCGGTCGGCGACCCGGTCAAGGTCACGCTCAAGCAGCGCTCCGCCGATATCACTTTCGACAGCAAAATACGCAAGATCGCGAACATTGCGGAGGAAAGCACCTCTACACTGGGACTGAACGAACGCCGCGTTAAGGTGGAAATCGACGCTCCAGGCGAGGCTCTCGATACAATCGGCCTCGGCTGGCCGCTGGACGTTAAATTTGTGACCTCGCGCGCCGAGAACTGTCTGTCGGTGCCCAAGACCGCCGTTTTCCAGACGGAGCGCGGTTTCGCGGTCTGGCGGATAACTGACGGCAAAGCAACTGCGGTTGAAGTCAAAAAGGGGCTCGAAACCGCGACCAGCGTCGAGCTGACCGGCGATCTCAAGCCTGATGACGTCGTCATCACCGACGGCGCGGACGACAAGCTGAGCGAAGGCAAGGGCGTTGCTCCGATTATAGATTGAGCAAAGATAACTGATAAATATCGGGCAGGCGGCGATAATATCGCGGCCTGCCCGTTTAATTTGTCTATATGCTTACCGAATGATCCCGTTTGCTTTGGCGTCGCTCAGCCAGACGGGGAAAGTTGAGAGCATTCTGCGGAAGAGCTCACCGTCGGGCACGCTACCGAAATTCGCGACGGTGAAAAAGTTTGCGTTGTCGCATTTCCTGCCACGGATGGTGTCCAGCGCGTTCAAAACACCGAAGCCCTCGCTGCCGAGTCCGATAAACTGCCAGAATATGGGCATCGACGACGACTCCACCAGCAGCTTTTGGATAGCGCCCGACCTCAATATCCCGCCGCGCAGGAAAAACAGTACAAACGCCGGAACAGCGCTTGCTTTATATTCTTGAATAACGTCCTTCATCACCCGCGGGATGTGCGCGCCGCTGCCGATATCGTCGCTGAGCTGCTTTAGCTGGTGCGGGGTCATATTCGTATAATTTCCGGCGTTGACCGGCGGCATTTTGCGAAACTTCGACGCGAAGTACCACATGTCCAGCACGCCGTCGTCATCAAAGCCAAGCGCCAGCGGGACGGTCTTGTTGACGATCGACCGTACGGTCCCGTCCTCGTACAGAGGGCGCATCGCGGCGCATGCGTCAATCACAAGCGCGACCTTGGCTGTCAGACCTTCCATGCTTCCGAAAGCGACAGCGTCCGCCACCGGCCGCGCCAGCGGGCGCATATCCGGAGAGGACTCTCCTATTCTGCGTTCGAGGTCAACCCGGTCACCCCCGCGAGTTCCAGATGACGACGAGCCCGATTGCGCCCGCCCGCCGCCGGGCGTTCCTTCGTTTTGACCGGCTCCGGAAGAACTGTTTGCCCCTGTACCGGCGCTCCCGCTGCGATCGGCGGTTCCGGAGGCATTCTCCGAAGCGGCTGTGCCGCCACTATCCTGTGCTCCGTTTGATTGGCTGTCATTACGCGCTCCCGGCGAGGGTATTGCGACTGACGGCGGCGGATCTTGGCATCCAAAGAGCGTCAACAGCTCGGTTATGCCGCCAAAAAAGCCCGAGGCGATGACAGCGATTCTCCACCCGTTCTTGCGGTATATTTCGGCGATCGAGACGGCGCGCTCGCGGGAGAATTCGCCGCCCGCGAGTTCGATTTGGCCCCATGGCGCGCCGTTCTGGATGATTTCGGCGCGCAGTGACGCAAACTGCGAGACCGTTCCCGGCGGGTCTACGCCGATCGCGATTACCAGCTTGTTGACGGTGTCTGGCAAACTGTCGAGTTTCAGCGTAAGCCTGCCGCCGCTGAGCGCCACCTCGCCGCCGGGCGATGACGGCTGACTGTGGTAAACCAGAAACCGCCGGTCGGATATTTTCCCGGCCTCATCGACGCCCGCGCAGACAAAGCCATGCACAGGCGCGCCGCCTCCGGACGGTTCGGCAGTCAGCGACACCTCAATGACGGAGGAAGTGTCGAGCTCAAGCGGGATTCGTTGTCCTTTTTGAAGTTTCATAAAGGAATCAGCCTCTCTTGATAAATGCTAAACGGTCAGTCGGTAAATCCATTTGCAACAGGTCAATCAGATCATTCGGCGCTAAAGGTCTGGATTGCGTAACTTCTTTTTTCCGTTTTGCGGTCGTCTTTACGCTCAACCTTAATAAAATAGCTTCCCGGGTTCAGCCGTTCGGAAAAAACCTCCGTATCCAGCTCGGATACATACTTGAGCGAACCGAACGCTTCTGTCTCTCCCTCTTTGAAAACAGAGACTTTTATCTCCGAGCGGTTTTCGGTAATGAATGCAAAACCCGCTTCGCCGCTCTTTGTAACGGTAAAGTAATAGTAATCGACGTCATCCTTGCCGTCCAGATCCGCAAAAAGAAGATCCGGCATCCTCAAATACTGCGCATTTTCACGTGTATCGTTCGGATCGTTCTCCAGAGACGACGGGAAGTCCGCAAGTTTGATATTATAAAGTTTTTCCGCCTCACTCAGCGATAGGCAGTCGACGTATAGGTCGTAATATATGTTATCCCATTTGAGCGTTCCGGCAGGATCGTTCGCGGAAATCACGATATTATAGTCTCCTTTGGGCAGGAACCCTTCAATAATGCTGAATTCCTTGCCCGGATAAAACATCTGCTTTAGATGCTCGGTGTTTTTACTGTCGACTACTTTCATGACAATTTTCGGAGCATATAGCAGATGCGATTGCATCCTGACGTAGAAATGCGAATCCTCCTTGAGACTGATTGAGAATCCGTCCACGTCGTTGGCATCGGAAAGGCTGCAATAAACCGCAGATAGTGTTGTAAGCTTTTTGTAGTTTGCCGGCGAGTTGTCCGGTTCGGTTTCTTCGAACTCATCGGCGTGATAATAATCTTCGTAGCGGCCCGCAAACATCATGGATACTTCGCTGATCTGCTTCGGTTGGTCGAACCTGTGCACTTTGTCCAGATAAGTGATCGGCACAGCGAAATTGAAACCCTGTACGTCCAGCCCTCCGGTAGTTATTCCGACCACCTGAGAGGCTGAATTCATCAGCACTCCGCCGCTGCTGCCGTGAGTTATCGGAGAGGAAAACTGAATCATATCTATCTGAAACATTTTACGCGCGTCCGCGGAAAGGATACCTTCTGATATTGTGCTCGCTAGTCCCGCGGGATTGCCGATGGTGAACACTTTGTCCCCGGTTTTCAGTTTGGACAGGTCGCCTATTGTAACCGGTTTGAATCCTGTGCCTTTAATTTTTATTATCGCGATGTCCAGCCTGCTGTCGTAGCCTAGCACGCTTTCGACGTCGTATGTCTTTTTGTCCGTAGTTGTAATTTTGGCAGTAGCAGCTGTCGAAATCACATGGTAGTTTGTCAGCGCCGTTCCGTCAGCGTCAATGAAGAAACCGCTGCCTAGCGCGTCGTCATTGCCATCAGAGTCTTTAGTCACGATCACAAATACCGAGGGAGCGGCGAGATCGTATACCTGCCCCGCAGTCATATCCTTGCCGACCACGGAGACGCCAAGTTTTGCCGCGAGCTCGGATATTTTCGCGTCACCCGCCGCTGCCGCCGTCAGCTGCTCGGATGTGACCGCGCTGTCGTTAAGGTACAGTTTTTCAAGCAGAGCGATGTTAGAGCCTTTTATGCTCGCGAAAAGCGCCGCGTGCGAAAGAGCGACGACGTAGCCGCGCTTAAGATCGGCGTCCGCGTCCAGCAGTTTCTTGAGATCATCGCCGATTATCTTGAGGTCTATCAACTTTTCAACCGCTTTATCCCAGGTGAAATCCCCGGCAGACTCGCTGTATCCCAGCGAACGCAGCAGGAATGAGGCGTACTGAGGCGCCGTGGCAAGGTCGCCGGAGCCAAATCTATCGGCAGATAGACCCTTGGTGATTCCGTTTTTGTACAGGTAACCCACGTACGGTCCTGCCCAAGCGGGAACATCTTTAAAGGGATGCGCATTATTCTGCGTTTTGGCCAAGGTCTCTTTTCCGAGCAGACGCACGACCATAACCGCCGACTCCGCTCGTGTCGCCGCGCGCTCCAGCTCAAATCCTGCGTCACTGCCGAGGAAAAGGCCGAGTTTTTTTAATGAGTCAGCATTTTGGAGGTAATCAAGCGGGCTGGCCCAGGCGCTGGGGATAAAGCAAACAGTTAAAGCTATTGCCAATACCACGGAAAGCACGCGTTTTTTCATTTATGTATTCCCCTTCTTCTATAACGGCGGCAACGCTGGACAGACCGGTCTGATGACGGCGCGGTTACGTCCTGCCGCTCAGTTAACTTTATCATATGTCGCCGCATAACTCAATTGGGAATTTCCAGTTAAACTCAATTTTATTTTGACATTAGATTGCGCGTTCCCGAGCATTTCGTAACCGCCACGGCTCGCGATTCATACAATGTCTCAGAGGGCATTGTAATAGTTCACTCTGCCTCGACAGCTTACAGGAGGCTTTATAAATGAGTTTTGACGTTCTTGAAAACATGACAAGCCAGGAACTTGAGCGCACATACCCTGACCTTTACAGGGCGGTATACCCACACATAAGCAATGTTGCAGATCAAATCGGAACCTCTTATCTCGACCCCAATTCGATAGGCAGCCTGACATCCGAAATCGCGCGCCGAAGCGGTTTCGATGTCGGCGGACCCGCGGTTGAGGCCGCTGCTTACGGCGGTTATGGCCGCAGACATGGATGGGATTACGGCCACAGACACGGACATCACAGCCACGGCGGAAACTTTATGCCAGACTTCATCCGTATATTGCTCATGCGCGAGCTGTTCAACCGCCGCAGAAGACGCTGGTAACCTAAAATCACCCGCGATTGCCCGTCAAGAAATCGTGTATCTGACGCAGCCGACAAAACCCGCTAAACCAGACGATTTAGCGGGTTCCTTTTTTCGACATAGTCATGGTCAATCGCTGTTTCGGCATCCGGCAGATGCATCTTGAAGTTTTCTGGGTATGATTTGGCTTTGTTCAGATGTAATTATCGTAATCGGTACTGCCGCAAATATTTTTTCTTGACAAGCTCGCTTGTAGTATGGTAAAGTGATATGGACTTTCGGCATAGCCGGGCGCTCTGGCAGCTGCAAAGCCGTCTTTCGGTAACAGTCGGTTTTGCTCTGGCAATATCCAGAGTGTATTTGCTTTTCCCACCCGCGCTTCCAGATCGAAAACAAAGCATTATACATTTTACAGGAAAGCAGTCCAACATGGAGAAGTACTCAAGTTGGCCGAAGAGGCGCCCCTGCTAAGGGTGTAGGTCGCGAAAGCGGCGCGAGGGTTCAAATCCCTCCTTCTCCGCCAGAATCACCGACGGTTTTTAACTGTCGGTGATTTGCCATTTCATGGGGCTGCGAGTATTCGCAGCCCTCTGTTTTTGTGCAAATATCAGAGCAAATTATGCTACTTGACAGCTCATTCGGATAGATATTAATTTCGGGGAAAAAGTTAAAATGAACATCAATAAAATCTTCGTACACGATAATTTGTTTTACATAAGTGTGCAACACCTCTTTGATGTCACACAACAGTTTACTCCGCAACTTTGTTCGAATTTCGGCCAATATGCACTCAACCTCTTCTCGAGAAACTGAATCTCGACTTTGATTCTTAACCGCATCGGCGACACGAAGGTCGAGTTGGATTTTGTCCTCCTCCATCTGCCTTAGCCTTTCCATTAAAGTCGGAGACCGAGATTCGATAATAATGTCCACAACGCCATCAATTGTCACCTGAAGCTCCTTTTGACGACGGCGAAGCGTCTTTAGCTCGTCAGAGCTGCCGTGTTGCTTGTCTTTTAAGTACTGATTATATGCTTTTGTTAGTTCTGCCACTTTTTTATCTGACAACACTGAGTTGCACAACTCATCGATAACAAATCCTTCAATATACTCGCGGCTAATCTCTTTGTTGCTGCACTTGATACCGTTTGAGTTGGAGCGATTTGTGCATGCGTAGGATACAAAATATCCATCGTGAGCGCCATTTTTTCTTCTCTCGCGTCTGCCTCCAGAAAAGGAGCCCCCGCACTGCCCACAGACCATTCTTCCGGTTAGTAGGTAAGTTTCCTTTGCGTGACTATGCTGCCTTGTTTGCATTCGCGTGGCGAGCTTTTCCTGCACCTTTTCGAAATCTTCTTTTGAGACAAGTGCTGGACATCCACCTTCAACGCAGACCCACTCTTCACGCGGCTTATATGTATGCCCGTTGCGGCGACCATCATCGTCTTTGGAAGATGATTTATTATAGATATAAGTCCCGGCGTACTTCTCATTTTTGAGCATACTCAAAAAGCTGGATTTAACAAACGCTTGCCCTTTTCGGGTCTTGTATCCTAGTATATTAATTTCCTCCATGATTTCGCCATACCCAACACCTTCTAAGAAACGCTTGAAAACCTGTCGGACAACATCCGCCTCTTTTTCATTGATTTGCAGCAACATCGTCTCACGGTCAAGCTTAAATCCATAGGGCGGCGAGCCGCCAACGTGCATCGATTTGAGTGCGTTTTCTTTTTTCCCCTTCTCGACTTCGGCGGCAAGGTTTATTATATATTCCTCATCACGGATTTCGGTAATGGCCGTCATGAGTTTCCCTTCAAATGTCTTTGGTCTCTCAGTAAAAGACTGCGTGACGCTTATGAGCTGAATATTAAATTTTGATAGCTTTTTACGATAGATAGCACTTTCTCCGCTGTTTCTAAAAAAACGGTCAAGTTTGTGAACTAGGATAATGTCGAAGCCACCTTCTTCACAAGCCACCATCATTCGTTGGAAATTAGGGCGTTTATCGTTTTTTGCAGTCTTTGCACGGTCTATAAATTCGTCAACAAGAACTAATCCGTTTTTCTCGGCATATGACTCGACAGCACGCTTTTGTGCCTCAATAGACTCTTCGCGTTGCATATCAGAAGAATATCTGTAGTATCCAACGCAGAACTTAATTCCACTTTCGTTAGCTTGCTTTCTTTTCAAACTCCTCACCCTTCATTTGTTTTTGATTTTCAGTACGTTCAGAATGAATAACTCTTAATAGTAACTCAAGGGCGCTCGGTCCATCTTTGGGGGTGTTCACCCACATTGAATTAATTTGTCTTTTCTGCTTCACAACCGTGCTCTTTCCGGTGCAACGGAATCCAGAAATATTCCGATTCTAAAGATGTTCATTTGTGCTCAATGTCAATAAATTTTCTGGTCTGGCACCTAATAGATACAGGTCTTTTTTCCTGTTCGCGCCAAGTATGATATATTGCGTTTAAACGCTATATATCGCCAGACCGCAGTCGAATAACTGTATTTAAAAACTGCCAAAGCGCACGGCTGTAGAGGTTTAGAGCAATTATACACTATAGAATTTTATGTTTCAAGGTACAACGAGCTGTCTGAGAGTAATTATTGTATCAAATTTATTATTCATTTCTACGCTGACCAGCGACACCCTACCTTTTACCTCATATAAAAGGTGACCAACTGAAAAAGCCCTCGGCGACGATTTAGTCACAGAGGGCTTTTTGCGTATTGTCAAGAGCAGACTTAATGATGACTTTTGCTAATGATTTTGCATTTTCATAAAGTGAAACCTTGTTTTATAAGGAACACCCCTTTGTCACGACCTTATTCTTGCTTTTCTTCTGCCAAGCTCTCCGCGATGCATCTGATAGCATTCAAAAGATTCCGCCTTGTTCTACCTTCACCTTGCCGGTAATACAGGGCAATATCGAATCTTCGTTCGACTCCGGAAGTTCTCTCAATCACTGCGTCCAACTTCAGATGGTCCATTGATACTGGAATAATACGAAGCTTCAGACCCAATCTGCCAAGCTTGTCTCGGTTTTCATAAAATTCCGAAAGCGTGGTATATATGTCGTTTTCAAAGTCGTGGGCGTCTGTGCTGTCAATCTTGGAAACCTCACTGCTCCAGCTGCGCAAGAACTCCCAAAACTCTTGGGGTTTTCCTTCTGCCTTGAACTTCATTGCTTTATTGCGAAGCATAAGGTCTGCCGCTTCACCACTGGATACAACCACGGTTTCGGCTTTGGCCTCGCTGTATTTTGAGGTGCCCGACGTCAAGTCAATAAACATTTGGGTTGCCCACGCTCTGCAAACAAGGCTATACTCGTCCAGAAAACCGACGAGTTTGCCATATTTTTCGGGATGAACACTGCGCCAGACTCCATAAAAGCCTTCGACGATTTCGGGGTAGGGCGCTTTACAGGGTATCGGCTCTGCCAGGATATTCTCTTTGAATTCCAAGTTTGCGCTGATTCTCGAACTTATAGGATTATTTGTTTTCACTGCACAAGCTCACTAGTCAAGTATCTATCATAAGTGAATTGTCATATTCGTTTTTTTTCAATAGTACGAGGGAGTAGACATCTTAACATTTGCGCCCTCCCCCGTTTTTATTTTCATAGCCGGAGACATCCTGAATATTATCGGATTTTTATCTGAGTTCTAATACATCGAGCTTATGTTCCAACCGACCATCGCTGTACCGTCGTGAAAAAGGCTCATGGTGAAA
>JAVBQB010000003.1:0-89723 GCA_031549265.1 Oscillospiraceae bacterium
AAGTTCCTCCATAACTCTCGCCTTCCTGGATTTCCCAGTGGCTCATAGAGAGTTAGTCCCTCTTACAGTGGCGGGGGCCGTTGTGGTATCTCACCACATTCCCTGCGCTTTTGCGTTTACTCTATTCAGTTGAGCATATTAGTTGAGCATATTATACCATGAAACTATCGCTTGTCAATATTTATCTGTACCGCGAGTTTCTCAGACATTTTTTGTCAAAATATATGGCAGCACCGCGCAATAGGCTGTGACAGGCTATCATAAATTAATAGCCTGTCACAGCCGCACAAGCCACCCCGTAGTCTTTGCTGTCCGAACGCCCAATCAAGCCGATAAGCAGCGCTTATCAGTCAGATGCAGGTTTGCCAGCGCGAACAGGATATTCAGTTTTGCGGCAGTTTTCGCAATCCTCGCTAACGCGCTTTCCGATACCCAAACAGCCGCTTGACTACGCCGAATACATGCTCTTCGTTTGAAAGCCTGCTTAACGCCTTTGCGGGCGTCTGCTTTGCTATACCTTTCTGAACTATTTGATTTTTGTCCACCTTTCTCATTTTCAGGGTTGACTTTTAATAGTTTGTCTTCATATATATATATGCTATCACATACCCAACCTTTTCTCGACGCAGTGCAATAACTTCACAAGTGATTGCCTTTCAGTCGCCCTGCCACAGAAGAAAGACAGCTTCGCATCCTGCCAGCAAACAGAGAACGGGTTCCCATTTGCGGTGATCTTCGATATCTTTATCGCCAAGAGTGCGGTGTGTAGCTCTGTTCGCCGATGCACTATTCAGCGCTTTTTCAACAATATTTCAACCGTTGTGCATGTTTAATAAATTTCGCCGCTAAAACGGGTGCAAATCATACATAATAACCATTTACTTGCGCGTGTATTATAATATAAAATGATAGACAAATTTAATATGAGGAAATTTTGGTGTCGGTTCAGTGCCGATTAAAAGGGAATGTGGTGAAAATCCACAACAGCCCCCGCTACTGTAAGAACTTTTGTCTCTCAGTGTTAAGCCACTGACTTGTCGGGAAGGCGTGAGAGGCGCAACAGTTTTAGTCAGGAAACCTGCCGTTTTTTCCTTGTTGCATTTTCTCGGCGGGAGAAAATGCAAAGATTCGGGTTTTAAAGATTTAGTTCTTTAAGGCTTCGTTACTGCACCGCCATTTGGCGGTTTTTTTGTTGCTATGCCGCCATTTGGCGGCATTTTTTATAGATATAATTAAGTAAAGGGAGAAAGACTTATGATACATTCCTTGCGGAAAACTGCCTCAATCTTACTTGCGCTGATCATGGTTATGGGCATGCTTCCAAACGCTTTTGCCGAGTCAGACGCGCCCGCGCCTGTTTCAGGCATAGTGATTCGAATTGAAGCGGACGACGCGCTGATTCTCGACGAGACTGAAATTGATCTTGATACATATTTTGCAATTGACGGCTGTGACCCACAGAGAGGTTTTACGGCGCTTCACGCGATTAAACAAGCGCTGAATGACAGCGGTATAAACATAACTATTAATAACGGAGCATACGGGCCCGAGATCATAACCATCGGAACCAAAACCAAGGGCAGCGCCTCGGGCTGGACGTATACGGTGAATAATGACTCCCCGGCTAGCGGGGCGGGAGCACACACGCTCCAGGATGGCGACAGCGTAGTGCTGAGCTATATTGCCAGCTGGGATACTCATTCATCGTATTTCGACAAAACTGCCGCAAATGTTGCGCAGGGCTCCGCGCTTGAGCTGACCCTTACCGAGAACACATTTGACGACAACTGGAACTCCGTGAGAATGCCTGTTGAAGGCGCGGAAATTTATGTTGACGGTGCCGCGACGGATGCCGTTACTGATGCCGACGGGAAAGTGACTGTGACGTTGGCCGACGCCGGGGAACATTACATAACAGCGTATAAAATGAGCGGCGGGGTCAGCTTAATAACCCGCCCGTACTGCAAGGTGAACGTCACTGAGAGCTCAGGCTCTGCGGTAAATGACATTTACATTCGCGTTGAGGGATATGACGCGACCATTCTGCCGAAAACAAAAATATCAAGCCTCACGGCTTTCGATATGACTGGCTTGGGTCTTACCGCAAGTCCCGAAAAAGTAACGGCTCTCCACGCGCTGGTCAAGGGTCTTAAGGACAAGGGGCTTGACATTCAAGAAAAGTCGGTGCTTGATCTCTCGAGCTCAGGCTACATGAAATCTGTTTGCGGAACGGCTAACAGCACCGACGGTTATGACAGCTGGATGTACGCTGTCAACGACATTATGCCTGAATCAACCGGGATAAGTGAGTATGAACTCAAGGACGGCGACTGCGTGACCGTTTACTACGCGTCCTGGATGTACGCCTATTACTCCTGGTTCGATAAACAAGAAGTAAGCGTAAGCGCGGCTGCCCCGGTTTCGCTGACACTGTCAGGCGAAAATATTATGTACGCCATGTTTGGAATGCCTAAAGGAACGGAGCCTATATCCGGCGCGGAGCTTTATGTCAGCGCGGCGGACGGCACAGCGGCTGACACGCCCACAGGCATAATAACTGACGATGACGGCAAAGCGGAAATCAGTTTCGAAGCGCCCGGTGTATACATTGTCTCAGCGGTGCGTTTCAGCGAGCTTGACGATGAAATTATCGACCTTACCCGCGCTTATTGCAAGGTGACTGTTTCTTCAGGCGCTGTGATAAAAACTGAACTGGTGTCTAAGATTTCAGAGGCTGAGGCAATTGACCAGTCGAAATATACGGCGGAAACCGCGTCAGCGCTCAGCGCCGCCTTGAGCGCGGCAAAAACTGTCAGCGGGAACGCGGACGCCACCCAGGCGCAAGTAAACGAGGCGGCCGCAAATCTTGGCGCTGCTATTCAAGGATTAGCGCTGAAAACAGTCAGCAAAACCGAGTTGGCCTCGAAAATTTCTCAGGCGGAGGCAATCGATCAGTCAAAATATACGGTTGCTACAGTATCTGCGTTTATTTCCGCCTTGAGCGCGGCTAAAACAGTGAACGGGAGCGCGGACGCCACCCAGGCGCAAGTGGATAAAGCGGCCGCGGATCTCGGTGCGGCCATATCGGGTCTCAGGCTGAAATCGGCGACCGATGCTACAGTTCAGGAAGTTCTCGCGTACCTCTCTTCACTTGACGCATATAAAACCACGACCGATCCGTGGATTGCTATGGATATGGCTGCATATGGGAAATCAGGTTCACTGACAAACATCAGCGCGATTATCGCGGAATCGAAGGTAAACTTCGCTAAGAGCGATGTTATAGCTACCGATCTGGAGCAGTACATCATTGGACTCACAGCTCTTGGAATTGACGCTTCGAAGCTGGATGGCATGAACGGTATCGAAAGAATTGCAAATTATAAAAAGACTGATGCCACGCCGTCACTTGGTACGCTTAACGCATTCATTTACGCGCTTATCGCATATGACTCGGGTGAATATACGCTTCCGGACAACGCTTATTGGACACGCGACAGAATAATTAACCACATCATAGACACCGCGACGCATAACGATGGCGGCTGGGCGCTCGAAGCCTCAAAAAGCCTGCCCTCCGATCCTGACGTTACGGCAATGGCAATAGCGGCTCTCACGCCATACTACGGCACGCCGAAAGTGAAAACAGCCGTAGATACCGCCATAGCAACGCTTTCACAAATGTATCAGGCAAACGGCGCATTCAAGAGCCGCGGCGTCGCGAACTCGAACTCCGCGTCCCATGTAATAATCGCGCTTTGCGCACTTAATATTAATCCCAATACTGATCCCCGTTTCGTGAAGAACAATGTCGGCGTTGTCGACCATTTGCTGACCTTTAAGCTCGCGAGCCCAGATAACCGGTTTGGCAACTCAACGAACACAACATACAACAGTATGTCAACGGATCACGCTTTCCGCGCGCTTATTTCCTTTAGTACATTGTCGTCCTCCGGGAATGCGTACAGCGTCTATAAGTTTGGCAGAATTTCAGGCGGCGGATCGGCGGACAAAACTGCCCTAAAAGCAAAAATTGCAGTGGCCGAGGCAATTGACAAGTCGAAATACACAGCGGAGACAGCGGCAAATCTGACAAACTCCATAAATGCCGCCAAAGCCGCGGACAGCAACGCATCCGCAACTCAAGCGCAGGTAAATACGGCAACTGCAAACCTCACAACCGCCATAAACGAATTGCTGCTGAAGACCAGCCAGGCGGATAAAAGTGCGCTTACGGCTAAGATAACGCTGGCTGAGGCGATAAATACCGCTCTGTACACGGCTTCAACCGTGAACACGTTTACGAATGCGCTATCCGCCGCTAAAGCGGTAAGCTCAAACGCCTCCGCTATCCAATCGCAGGTCGACGCAGCGCTCCAATCACTGACCGCGGCAATTACTGGACTCGTTCTGAAAGGCGGCAGCAGCGGTGGCGGCGGCGGCGGTGGTGACAATACCATAACCGCGACGATAAAGGTTCAAGGCGACAGCAAAAAAGGGATAATTGTGAATTCGGTGCAAGTCACCCTCACAGAAGGCTCCACCGTATTTGATCTGCTCAAAAAAGTTCTGGATGAAAGATCCATTCCCTTCGATTATTCCAGCTCCAGCTTTTATGTCAAAAGCATAGACGGGCTCGCGGAATTTAGCAACGGATCGTACAGCGGATGGCTTTACAGGGTCAATTCGGTTAAAACTACGGTCAGTTCAGCTGAAGTAAAGCTGAAAAACGGCGACAACGTACTTTGGTTCTATACGGACGATTATACAAACGAGCCGGATATTGTTGTCACCGTTCCCGACACTAAAGTCCCCACCAGCGGTGGCGGCGGCGGAACACAGTCGCAGCCAAGCGGCTCGGTAGAAGCCGAAACCACCACTACAGTTAATGCTGCGGGAATAGCCGTGACAACAGTAACAGAATCCGCGCTGAACAAGGCGGTCGGAAACGCCGTGGCACTTGGAGGCGAAGGCAAATCATATACTGTTGTTCTAAAATCAGATGTTCCGGAAAACGCCAAGGGTATGGAAATAGGCATCCCGAACAAGGCGTTTATGTCGCTGGTAAATGATACGGAAAACTGGCTGAAAATTGACGCGGGCGCAATGGGAAGCCTTACCTTCGACCATGTGGCGCTGGGCGCAATCGCAGGCGCCGGCGGCGGCGACATTGTAATTTCATCCAGGAAAGTCGACGCGGCCGCACTCACAAAAGAGCAGAAGGATATAGTGGGCAGCTCGCCGGTTTACGAATTTTCAGTAATGGCGGGAGCTGTAAAAGTTTCTGACTTCGGCGGCGGCTCATGCACCGTCAGCGTGCCGTTTACTCCCGCCGAGGGTGAGGTCACAGGCGCGTATGTGGTGTATTTCATTAACGATAAAGCCGAGCTGGAGCTCGTTCGCGGCAGCTACAATGAAAAAACGGGCTGCATCGATTTTGTTCTGAAGCATTTTTCAAAGTATTTTGTGAAGTATAATCTTGTGACTTATAACGACGTAAAGAAAACGGACTGGTTCTACAATCCGGTTGCGTTTATCGCAGCTCGCGGTATACCGGAATCCACCGAGTCTTATGAACCGTCGCGCGACATTACACGAGCCGAGTTTTTGGTAATGCTCCTGCGCGCGTATGATGTTGATGTAAGCGGGGATCTGGACGATAACTTCGACGATACGGCATCAGGCGCCTTCGCGCCATACATCGCTGTTGCCAAGAAAATGGGCATCACAAACGGCGTCGGCGGCAATAAATTTGCACCGGATATGAAGATCACCCGCGAAACTATGTTTACCATGGTGTACAGAGCGATGACGTCTCTGTACGAGCCGCTGGCATATGACCCGAAGCTCAGTCTCGAGGACTTTGCCGATGTGGACGATCTGGCCCCGTATACCGTTGAGGCGGTGGAAGCGCTGGTTGCGGGAGGAATAATCACGGGAATAAATAAAATGCTCGCTCCCAAGAGCAATGTCACACGCGCGGACGTTGCTAAAGTTATCTATGAGCTTGTGAAATAAAGAAGCTCATCTCATAAATATGGTTCTTATCTCTCCTATCTCAAAAACCCCGCTACCGATGCTCACGGTAGCGGGGTAATTCATGTTTTGTGTTATTTATGGCCGGCTCAGGGCTGTCCGGAATATTTGAGAATCGTCAATGGCTCGGGAACCGCCTCGTATCTCATCCCACATTCGTTCGCAAAAAATCCGCGCCCTTCCCAAGTATTCGTCCATCGGCATTGGCTCTCGAACAAAACATTCCAGCATGATACGACCTTCATAACGCGCCTCCGCCAGTCTTTGCGAAACGATGCCGAAATCAATGTTGCCGAGCCCTGGCAGGAGGTGCTGGTCATCCGTGCCGTCGTTGTCGTGAAGATGCAGAACCTGCAGACGCGGCGCAAACGTTTTGATTAACGCGCCAATATTTTTGGTATACGCATTTTCATGCCCGGAGTCGTAGCAGAACGCGGCGGATTCCATATCCGGCGCGCGGAATGCCGCATCCAGGTATTCGGTATAATTCAGGTTTTCGAAAGCGATTGTGACGTTACCTGCATGAGCCCGGCTGACGATGAGCCGCAGCCTGTTGATGCCGATTTCGCTCACCGGCGGCGGGTTATCTCCCGCAGTGAGGTGCATGACCGCCCGCCCAATGCCGTGCCTGCCGCACTCGTCAATGCAGCGGAGGTGCATAGCCAGCGAATCATCGCCGTCGAGGCAGTCCAGCCAAAGATCATTGCAGTTTGTGTACGGGATGTGTATATAATCGATGTCAAGCCCGGCTCGCCGCGCGGCGTCCGGTTGTTTCGAGGTGGGCAGGCCGTAGTCGAACTCATCGCCCCACCAAAGCGAGACAGCGCCGAAACCTGCCGCCGACAGCATATCAAAGCCGCGGTCTACAGGTATGTTTGGGCCGAAGAAAATGTACATGCCAATATTGTTGTTTTGCACTGCTTTCTCCTTTTGTTTAGCTTGTTACAGTGGTAGATGCCGAAACGTCAGGGATGATTTTCCTGGGCGGCAGGCGCTCAATCATTCCGTATTTCAGTTTGATCCGCTCGAGCTTTTCGATGAACGGCTGGGATATCAGCAGCAGAAATAACGACGTCGCAATTGCGTGTATCATATTAAACCAGAATCCAATCGCGAACATGGATAAGAATTCCTCGAGACTCAGCTCCGTGAACGTCGACGCCGCGCCCTGAATACTCATTATGCCGCCGTAAGCAAACAGGGCGGCCAGCCCTCCGAATATGCAGAGGGGAATGCGTGTCGGCTTAACGCGTCCCTTCTTAAATACGACGCCCGCAATCAGTCCGATTATGCCGAAGCTGAACATCTGCCAAGGCGTCCACGGTCCCTGCATAAAGAAGAAATTGGACACAAAACCGGCCAGCACACCCACAAGAAAGCCCGCCTCGCCGCCAAAGCAAACTGCAGCTATAATGACTATGGCGGTTACGGGTTTGAACTGCGGCAACATGAAAAACGCCGCACGCCCGGCCACCGCGATCGCCGCCAGCACCGTGATAACGATCATTTCACGCGCCTGGGGTTTGCGTTTCTCGAACACCATGAAAAACGGAATCATTGCATAGACAATAATCATCAGGCTGATGAAGTAATACTGCCTGTCTCCCAGAAACAAAACCCCGATTGCAATGGTCGCCGGCATCATGAGCAGAATAAGGAAGCTAGCTACTAGAGTGCGGCGGCTTCTGCCAGACTTCGATTGCACAGTGCGGTCACCTCCTCCACAGATATAGCGCCGGGGAAGATATGACGTGCCATCCGGTTTGCGGCTGTTGTATAGAATTTGTTGCCGGAGAAGAAGGCGGACGGGTCGTTTTCCGCGACGATATTTCCGTTGAAGAACATGGCGCAGCGGTCGGCGTATTTCGCCGCGAACTCGATATCGTGGCACACCATGACAATAGTAGCGCCGTTTTCTTTCAGATGATTCAGGATCTCGGCGAGCTTTTGTTTAAACTCGCCATCAAGTCCCTTTGTCGGCTCGTCCAAAAGGATTATCTTGGGCTCGAGCAGAAGTATTTTAGCCAGTGCCGCGCGTTGCTGCTCGCCGCCGCTCAAATCATACGGATGTTGTTCAAGGAGGCGTTCAATGTCAACCAGCTTCGCGACGCTGTCAACCCGGTCGCGCTTTTCCTGGGCGCTCAGCTTCCTTGGCAGGATTTCAAATAAATCTTCCGCAACCGTTTTTCTCACGAACAACGTCTGCGGATTCTGCGGCAGCATAACCAGATTTTTCTCATACAAATCCTGACTGGGTATTTTAGAAATATTTTTGCCGCCGATGAGCACTTTGCCGCGATACGCCTTGCTTATTCCGTTAATTATCGACAGTGTGGTGGTTTTGCCCGAGCCGTTGCCGCCCAAAATACAATAAAACTCCCCTTTATATATTTTAAGCGACAGATCCGACACTACGTCGAGCGAATTTTTATCGTACTTAAACCATACTCCCTTCAGCTCGATAATCGGCTCTCGTTTAGGCTGCGGCGAAGCCTTTTTCACTTTTTGAAGAACGCTCTCCCCTGAGCTCAAGGGCTGCTTTTCAGGCAGCAGCTCGCTTATCCAGAGCCTGCCGTCGCGCACCGTGATAGGGCACGGCAAATTGTTGCTCACACCTGAGTAGATTTGAACCGGCGTGGGCATGGATACAAACATGCTATGGCGCATTTTCGCCAGCTGCTTGCCGACTTCATGCGGCGCGCCGTCCGCGATTATTCTGCCGGAATCCATAACGATAGCGCGGTCAGAGATTGGTAATACGTCCTCCAGCCGGTGCTCGGTTATTATAATAGTCGTTCCCAGCTCCTGATTAATCTTTTTAACCGTGCTGAGAAAATCGGACGCTGCGATCGGATCGAGCTGAGAGGTCGGTTCGTCCAAAATGAGCGCCGATGGCTGCATTGCCATTATAGACGCCAAATTCAGCAGCTGTTTCTGTCCGCCGGACAGCTCGGAGACGTTTTTCATAAACCAGGTCTGTATCCCGAAAAAACTTGCCATTTCCGCCACTCTGAGCCGGATGGTTTTGTTGTCGTACCCGAGGCTCTCAAGCCCGAATGCCAGTTCGTGCCATACCTTGTCGGTGACAATCTGGTTATCCGGGTTTTGCAGCACATATCCGACTTGCGTGGTCTGGGTTCGCATGTCGACATCGGAGATGTCCACGCCGTTTAGCAGGATGTTGCCGCTTCTATCGCCATATGGTGTCAGCGCACTCTTGAAATGGCGCAGAAGCGTTGTCTTGCCGCAGCCGGACTGCCCGCATATGGTGAGAAACGTACCCTGTTTTATAGAAAGATTCAGATCATTCAGTGCTGGCTGATTCTTCAGAGGATATGTGAAGGTCAGCTTTTCAGTTTTAAATATCTCCATTTCATCTCCTCCGAAATGTATAGAATCATCGGCAGCGTACACAGGAAAAGGAACGATAAAAATACATAAAAATTATCAACCGTCACCGGTGTAAAGCTGAACTTAATGAAATATCTGTTGGAGACCAGGTGAGTCCCGAATCCCACCAGGATAACGCCGTTAAGCACCGCCATACTGAGCATGAGCGCCGCGTCCCGGCTTGTGAAGCGAAAGTTGGAAAAGCTCGTGCGGCCTGAAAGACCGTGTCCGCGCGCTTTCATCGAGTCTGCGGTGTCGACGCCGTTTTCCAGTGCCCATGTGGTCATGATTGATATTATCGAAAGAGCGCTTTTCACACGCCGTATCAGACCGCCTTTTCCAAAATCTCGGCCGATACACCTTTGCGAGTTGGAAATGATCTTAATCTGCGCGATATAGCGCGGAACGAACCGGAGTATCATGGAGAGCACCAGCGAAAGCGACGGTATAATGCGGCCGAACAAATATATGATCTTATCCGAGGTCATGATCGCGTTATAGCAGGAGAACCACATCAGCACAGATATAAACATGAACGCGGCGGCAAAGCCCCATACAATGGATTCCAGTGTCAGCGGATTGCCGTCACTGAAGTAAGTGATGATGGTGGCGCCCTGATGGTTGAATATCGGATTCAGCCCTGCCGAAATAATGAATAGAGGAAGGATGAATTTCAGATTGAATTTTAGCGCGCGGTTGCCTGTAACAAGTATTGAGTATGAGAACGATGAAAGCAACGCAACCGATAGAAAAAACGGGTGCGTTATGAACATTGTGTAGCCGATAACAGACAAAAACCAGACTAAATTGACCAGGGGATGCGCGCTCGAAAAGCTTTCAGAAGCACAGCGGTTCGATCTCCAATTCCGAATTATTTTCGAGTTGGAACTCATTGCTGCAAGCCTCCTCCAACATCACGGCCAAGGTCACAGGTATAAATCCATTCCACCACGTCACCGTCTTTGAGCATATACCGGCTGCATCCGTAATTCGGCGACCAGCCGTTTACCTTGTATATCCAGCCGGAAAGACTGCCGCAATCCATCTCGTACAAATTGTTTATACCCTCGATATAATGACTGTTGAATATAGGTGTTTCTACGAATTCCATATGTATCTTGTTCTTCTTCATTTCGCGAAGAAGTACGTTGAACACCGATTCCCCCTCATAAAAGACCACCTGCCGTGGAGAGAGTATCATCCCGTCTTCGGGCACAACTTCGGTTTTGTCCGGATTTAGATCGTCCATGTTGTTGAGGATGGTCTTGCAGTCCACCGAGATCGTACAGTGCAGCTCAACACCTTCATTGACCGAAACGTTTTGCCAATCGGCTGGTTGGGGCTTTCCACCCTGCGCGGATTCCTCATTATAAAGGTCTCTCACTGAGGGCTGATTTGAAGCCGCCGCCGGAGTGGGCGTTGGCGTTAGCGTTGGCGCCGGAGTGTGCGCCGGCGTCACAGTAGCAGTCGCAGTCAGAGGCGGAGCTGATGAGGTTTTTACCGCAGTTGGCGGCGTAGCTGACGGCGCTGTGGAAGAGGTCGGCGTGGCTGACGGTTCGGCTGTGGGCGCGGGAACTTCACCCGGTGCGTTCGAGAGGTCGTCTGACGGCTCGACAGCCGTTGGGGCCGGAACAGCCGACGCGTCAGGTGACGGCTCTTGTGAGCTGTCCGGAGTCGATGTCGGATCAGCTGTTGTAATAGGCGGGGAATCCGACATTTGCCCCGCTTGCTGGTCTTGAGGACTGAATGTTGGCGAACAGGAACAGAGCGCAATTATCATAGCTAACATTAATAGTACAGGCAATATCCTGATTCTCATAAAACATTCCGCCTCTCTATATGCGATTAAGATTCGTCAACAGCGCAAATACCATTGAAGCGACCTCGCCTCGCGTAATATTCCGTTTCGGTTCAAGGGTTATGGACTCATCCGGAATTATTCCGGCCTTCACGCAAAACGCTATCGACGGACGCGCCCAGTCGGCGCATTGGGTGTAGTCGGTGAACTGCGAAATTATATTCCTAACTTCAGTGGCATTTTGCTCGGTATCGGCACCGCAGCTCTGTGCCGCGCGCACTAAAAGAGTTGCGGATTGTTCCACGGTTATGTTTTCCAACGGTGAAAAGGTTGATGCCGAAGTGCCGGTTACCAGTCCCTTCTGAGACGCGGCTCCTACGTATCCGTTAAACCACGCTTCGGTGGGAACGTCGGCAAATTTGTTCGTATTCAGGAGATCAAGTCCGAGAGCGGTTACAATGACTTTGGCAAATTCGGCGCGCGTCATAGTTCTGTCCGGCTCAAAACTGCTGTCCGAAACCCCATTCAGCACACCGCGCTCCACAAGCTTTTCGATAGCGGTTTTCGAGGAATGCGACTGTATATCGGCGAAAGTTTTGCCGCTGCTGACTGCGGGAAGCTTGGACTGCTTTTCGGGATTTTCAGATATAGCGGGCTTTGCGGCGGAGGCTGGGTTTTTAACATCGGTCATATCGTAGAAGCTGGTTTTGCCGCCGGTCAAACGGTTATATGCGACCATGGCGTACATGCCTTGATCGCTTCCCATGGCTTCGGCTGAGTCCGCGTCATAAATGTGCTTAAAACCGCCGCCGGACATATAATAGCTCATCAGTGAGGATACAAGCGATGCTCCGTTAGGGCGTATAAACCGGCTGTCTTTCATTGGGTCAATCTTATTTTCAGTCAGCGCCATAATTACCTGGACGGTGTTCTCGACGGTTTCGCCATTTACGTTTGTGAAGCCGCCGTTATCATTTTGACGCGACGAAATATAGGTGAGAGCTTTGTCAATAGCCTTTGAAACATCTTCGCGGTCTTTATATTTGGAGAGCGCCTGCAGCACCATAGCGGTAATCTCGGGGTCTCCTCCTTTTGCGGTTCCAGAGAGCGCAAATGAACCGTCATTAAACTGGTTGCTAAGTATGTAATCGACGTACATTTCGCGTGTCGCCTGTTTTTTCGCGTCCTTTGACGCCGGAATCCCATAATTGTTGGAATCAAGCGCGATCAGAGCGAACGTCGGCCCGTTTATGCCCTGCCAGATGACGTTATCATAATCGGCGAGATAGGTGAGCAGGTTGTACCCACCGACATTTGACGGATCTCGCCCTATTGCGGTCAGGGCGAGAATTACTCTGGAATACTCGGTGTATTTCCGATTATGCAGAATTCCTTTTTTCTCCTTCAGCGTCTTTTCGACAGTCGCGTAATACTTGTCGAAATAGCTTTGGGGCACCTTTTCACCGCTTCTCGCCAGAGCCATGACTGTCCATTCGCCCCCGATTGTATCGACGACCGGACTTGGCACCATCTTTTGCAGATATGCTGCGGTTTCGCTGATTTTTTCCGGGATAGACGGGATCGGCTTTGGTGCGGCAAGCGCCGGAATAACGGTGAATGTTAGAGCTATTGCTAACGACATGCAAAGTAACCTTTGTGTAATTTTCATCATCTGCTTAACCTGCTCTCTTTACAATTTTGAAAAATAAAACGACCGCCTAAAGGGCGGTCGTTAAGCACAAAAAGGCATATTACGAGCTCAAATCAACAGACTGCTTTATCATCCCCGAGACCGTCGCGCGTTTTTCCGCAATCAAAAAACGCATACACCATAAAGATGTATACGACGAATCAGGACATAAAGTCTGTAGTCTCAAAACCAGTTAAACTGTTCGAGCAAAAAACTCCAATGCCTATCGTCCCATTCTCCCGCCGAGAAGAATCGATCATGGCAATAAGGCAGGTTTCCTGACTCGAACTCATTCGCGCTCACGGTCTTCCCGGCCATACGGCACAGTGACTAATGAGAGAGCGCGTCATTCTTACAGTAGCGGGGGCTGTTATGGGATTTCACCATATTCCCTATTAATCCAACTGAAATCGGAGCCTTATCACACTATATTATTTGTGTTTTATTATACATTTGCAAAGTATTATTGTCAATACTTTTTCCGTTATATGGCTCAGTCAGGTACAAAAGTAAACGTTCCGGCCGCGCGCCGGAAATCAATTAGTACGCGCGTCCATCATTCCTGCTAAATTTAGTGCATTATATGTGATTTTGTCTATATGCGGCATTACACGGCTTATTGATGTTTAAATAGCTGCAATAATATTAAATAGTCGCGCTCTGTAAATTTGTCATTTGGAGAAAGCGCCGCATTTTGCCGATGCTCATGCCAACGCATAGTTTGTTTTTGCGCCATTTGAAATAATCGAAAGACTAAATGAAATGCAAATAATCTAAATTTCTAATTTCATGCAGATACCGCTTAAGACGCGTCATCATCCGCCGCAACCAATTTGGCCTCCTCAAGTAGCGCCGTGATAACCATCTTTGTCGCCGCAGAGTTGTAAGCTTGCTCAAGCGCTTTGCACGCAGTGATAAGTGAGTTCAGAGTGGGCTTATCGATCACTACAGGCGCTTCATTCACCGTAACAACGCACTACGGGGACTTCATCCATATAGGCACCTCTTACCCCGCGTGTTCACTACATCACCGAACTTGCCTCATCCGGCTGTGCCTGAATATTTTCTAAAGCAAAAATCACATATAACTTGACAAAAAAGCGGCGCCGGAATATACTGTGTCCACAATTAAATATGATAAGTAGGTTGCCGCAAGGCATGAATAAGGAAACACGGTGAGAATCCGTGACAGCCCCCGCTGCTGTAAGAGTGATGAACTTTCTTTTAAGCCACTGGTTTTCCGGGAAGGTGGAAGTTCAGTTGAACTCGAGTCAGAAGACCTGCCCGCTTATCTGTCGACAGTATCTTTCGGCGGGAAAGTTGCATTGTTAGCGGGGTTCTGCCCTGCCGATTTGTATTTTAGTCGCCGAAAGGCGGCTTTTTTGCGTTTCATTTTTCTAAAACTGTTTCTGGAGGTGGAGTGCCCCTTGTTTCATAAACTGAAATCGGAGTGATGCCTCTTTAAGGTGTTTACTGTACCTCAAAATCAAAAAAGTCTGGAAATACATTTATTAGGGAGTAATCAACGATGCGTTTGAAAAAGCTGGCAAGTCTCGTCACATCCGCCGCGCTGGCAGTATCTCTGGCAGCCGCTCCGGCGGTCTCGTTTGCTGCGGGAGAGCAATACATAGATGGAACATACACCGCCGCTCATCAGGGCTTTATCGCGCCAATGACCGTCAGCGTTACGATTTCACAAAATGACATCACCGATATTACAATAGATTCTATCAGCGATACTGCCACGCGTTTCGGACTTTTACCCGTTATGCAAGGGCCAAATGTGGCCAATCAAGCGGCAATTGCAGCGACCCAAAACATGATTGCCGCAATCAAAAGCGCGGGTTCTGCCGACGTCACGGATGCCGTTTCCGGAGCGACCGCTTCTTCAAAAGCGTTTAAGAAAGCGGTGTCCAAGGCACTTGAAAAAGCGACCGATGGAAAAACAGCGTTAGGGAATTTGATAGCCAAAGTAACGGCAATGGATAAGAGCAAATACTCCACAAGATCACTCTCGGCGCTTTCCACAGCGCTGACAGATGCGCAAGACGTTTATAATTCGGGCAGCGCCGCGCAATCTGAGATTGTGTCCGCCGTAGAAAGCCTCCAAGACGCAATTGACGGTCTTGCGTACGGTTCTATTCATGCCTATAACATCGACCAGCTCGCCCAGTATGCGAGAACCGCGAGTGACGGCGATACAATTTATCTCGACGCGGACATTGATATGCCCCTGCCCTCCGGCTTCGATAAAGACATTTATACAGCCGCAAACTATAATCTGGCATACGACGCAGTGTCAACTGCCACGATTGGAACAAATAAGAAAATCACCATCGACGGCCAGGGCCACACTTTGGACGGCAATGATGTATTCGGCTTCTTCTTCGTGCATGGCTCAGAGCTTACGCTTAAAAACATGACTATCAAGAACGCGAATTACGTTGGGCGAAATCCTTCGGATACATATGGCACAAGACCGCTTGCAGGATCGGCCGTCTATGTCGAGCTGGGAGACGCCGTGCTGGAGAACTGCACTATTATGAACTGTCAGAGTATGAACGGCGCTGTGTATGTGGACGCCGACCGCAGCATAAAAGTGAAAAACTGCACATTTGTGAATAATGAAGCCTTTCACGGAGGCGCGTTGGCAATCGGTATGAGGGGCAAAGGTTATGTCGCCAACTCGATAATGGTCGGCAGCGGTATGAGCAGAATGCTCAAGACTTATCTGGATTTGGCATATGCCGCCACCGGCAGCGCCGGCAACAATTATGATAAGGTATACGGCGATATCTGGTTCCGGGACGGTTCGGTTCTGACCGCCGACGGAGGGTACAACTTAATCGGCAGCAAGGACGTATATGGCGGAGCGAATATTCCCGGATTCGCTGACGACGCTTCTTTGTCCAATTTCAGCGCGTGGTTGACATCGCCCGACAATTATAAAAATTCAGAAAAGTCACTTCCTCTGATTTTTACCGCAAACAATCCTGCCATAGATAAGATACCATCAAATAATCAATATCTTACCCCGTCCGACGCCAGGGGTGTGCCACGTCCGCAAAACGGATTTGGTGATATTGGCGCTTTTGAGATGACAAAAGCGGCAACTCCCATCGCCAATCCCGCTTCCAGTTCATTCGGCAGCAGTATAAATATTAGCCTGACATGCGCAACTGACGGCGCGGAAATTTATTACACAACAGACGGCACTCTTCCGTCAAGAAGCAGCGCGAAGTATTCTGCTCCCATAAATCTGACGTCCGCAACCACAATCAAAGCGATGGCCGCCGGCGCTAATATGTTCGACAGTGATGTTGCTGAGTTCACTTACTCCAGACACAGTACAACTCGTACTGACACACCTCCCGTTCCTTCTGGAGGGACATCTAATCCGACAGCAGATCAGCCGCCCATCTATACTGTTGACGGCGCGATTATCAAAGCCACAGGGACTGCCGGTAAGGATGGCTCGACAGCGGTTGTTATTTCCGGCGCAGATATAACTAAAGCCGCAGATGCAGCAGCTATTGTGTCCGAAAAATCAGGCGAGCCCTCGAAAGTAGTGATTTCATATACCGCAGCAAGCACTTCCTCGGTTGAAACCGTGATACCCGGCTCCGCTCTTAAAACCCTCGACAACAAGCATATTGATAGCCTTGAAATTATTTCCGGTGACGTGACCTTTGCTATTGACGCTCAAGCAATTGCCGCTATTGGCGCGCAGTCCGCGGGTGACATTAAATTCAGCGTATTGCCAGTGAGCGAAGCGGCACTTTCCGATACGCAGAAGCAGGCGGCAAATGGACATCCGGTATACAACCTCGGCATCGGCTCTGGCGGCAAAAGCATTACTGACTGGGGAAACGGGAAAATTGAGGTATCCATGAAATACACACCCAAAGATGGTGAAAACCTCAATGCAATTGTGGTATATTTTATGGATAGTTCCGGCAGTTTGCAGATGATATCAAACTGCAAATATAATCATGAAACAAAGATCGTAACTTTCACTCCGCCTCATTTTTCCATATATGTAATTGGCTACAATCCTGTGACATTCGCCGACGTCGGCAGAAGTCATTGGGGCAAAAACTATATCGAACAGGCGGCGGCACGACTGCTTGTCAAAGGCGTTGGCAATAATCAGTATCAGCCGGACAGGAGTGTCTCCCGTGCAGAATTCGTTCAGATGGTATCAAACGTCATAAGTCTGCCTTCTGCAAAGACCGGCACGGATGAGTACATAGACGTGCACAATAGCGATTGGTATTACTCAACGATAATGGACGCAAAATCAGCCGGTCTGCTGGATGCGTTCGCGGGTTCAAACTTTAGTCCGACACAAGCGATAACCCGAGAGGAAATGGCCGCGATTCTGGCAATGGCGCTGCGATGTAACGGTATACCGGCAAACGAAAATCAAGTGGATATTGAAAAAGTATTCTCCGACCACTCTTACATTGGCTCCAAGTTCACGGAAGACATCTCTCTTGTGTGTGGCGCAAAAATTATGCTGGGAACTGACGACGGGAAATTCGATCCCCAGGGACTTACCACAAGAGCGCAGGCCGCAACTGTCCAAATCCGGTTGCTGGATGTATTGGCGTGATTCTGCCCCTGTAGCGACGTAACCAGGCTCCCTTCCAACATCGGAGGGAGCCTTTGATATTGGCTCGATATGTATGCCTCAATGGGTGTGTTCTACCGTTAATAAGCGGCTTTATTAGCCGGCGTGATTCCCCGAACTTTGCTGAAGCATGGCGAAAATCTTTGCCGCCTGGGCGCGGGTGGCGTTATCTTTCGGAGCGAAGATGCCATCAGGGTTTCCGTTGATTATTCCGGCGCTTTGCGTTGCGGCAACCGCACTTTGCGCAGCTCGCAATCTGAACGCCGCTTTGAGCTCACCGCTTGCGACTTGCTGTCCGCTCTCCGCCAACTTGATGTCCTTATACTCGACATACCGCATAACCATGACCGCCATGTCCTCGCGCGTTATTTTGGCGGTCGGTGTGAATGTGCCGGGTAGGGCTTGACCGCCCGCAGTACGATAGAACATTTGCATAAGCAAATATCTGAACTCCGGCGAAAAGTCCGGGAGTTAAACGCCGCTTTCAATAAGCTCTATGAGTCGACAAGAGAGTTTAGAGAGGCGGTCAAGTTGGCTCCAGAAAAGGTGAAGGGGTTTTTTGCAGAAATATTCAGGCAGGCAAAGGAGGCACGCGAAGAGAAGAAATTAAGACAAAATACAAAATCCAGCAGCGGCATGGACATACCTGATTATCAGTTTGAGGCAATAGCCCGTTGTCTTTTATCTGAAATACAAAAATACTACGAGAGCGAGGAAGGGCAGCGGGAATTTGCTGAGTGGCAAGCAAAACAAGAATCGAAAAGGGAGAATGATAATCCAAAAGATTAACGCTACGACGAATAGGCAGGCGGCATACCATCGGATGCCGCCTGCCTATTGTTGTTCTTATAGGTCTTTTAGATAAAGTACAAATCCGAACCCATCTCCTATCGGAATCAGGTTCGGATTTGATTGATTTGGTGGAGATAAGCGGGATCGAACCGCTGACCTCTTGAATGCCATTCAAGCGCTCTCCCAGCTGAGCTATACCCCCGAGTTACCTTGGTAATTCTAGCACATCAGTCAAATGAATGCAAGTCCTTTTTTCAAAATATTTATCTTTTTTCAGCCGCGGCGCACTGCCGGCCGTGTAAGCTCGCTTGCGCTACAGAGTTTTCGCCTTACTTCACTGCCAATCGTTAGTTTTAACATCTCCATTTTATCTTGCTTTGACCCTGCGCCCGTGGTAAACTATGTTTTAACATTAACTTTTAGGCATACCGCGCCCGCGCGCCGCGAAACTGCCGCAAGTTTTCCGGGCTGCCGCTCTGAGAACGCCGGGTTGCGCTTTGCGGTAACACAGGAGGCGATTTTCTTGGATTCCAGCCAGGGGTTTCTGAACACACTGCAATTTGTCGTTGAGGCCACAAATATCGGTCTTTGGGACTGGCACCTGCCGACCGGCAAAGTTATCTACAGCAAGGAATGGGAAGCTATACTCGGCTATGACGCGGGCGAGCTGCCGCAAACCGTCGAATGCTGGGAACGAGCGGTGCTGCCTGAGGATCTTCCGATTGCGGACAAGGCAATAAAAGACTACATCGACGGAAAAGCCACGTCATACGAGGCCGAATTCCGTATCGTCTGCAAAAACGGAGACGTCATCTGGGCCCAGGACCGCGGAGTATTTACCGAGTTTGATCAGGATGGAACGCCGACCAGGCTTGTGGGCGTTCTTCAGGATATTACGAGGATAAAGAGAACCGAGAACGAGCTGAAAAACAAAAACGAGCAGCTCGACTTTGTCGCCAATATGGCTGAACTGGGCATGTGGGACTGGAATATCGCCACCCATACCATAAAGTTTAACGCCGAGTATCTAAACATGCTCGGCTACTCCGAAACCGAGAACGAAAGTACTATAGAGCAATGGGAAGCGCTCTGTCATCCGGAGGATCTGGAAATCGCCAACAAACTCCTGGACGAGCTGCTCAGCGGCAAAAGCGACAGCTACTCCTGTGAAATCAGGATGCGGCACACGGACGGCAGCTACATATGGACGCTCGATATCGGCAGAATAACCGAATGGGACGAGGCCGGCAATCCAAAAAGAGTGCTCGGCGGCCACCTCAATATAGATAAGGTGAAAAAAGCCGAGAAAAACCTGCAATCCGCCCTGCGTGAGATTGAACGCATTAACCTAGGGCTGAAAAATGAAATCAACAAGCAGATCATAGACCTGCAAACGCAGGACAAATTGCTGTACGCCGTTAACGAGGTCGCGTCCCACCTTATGTCCATCGACAGCGATATTAATTTTGATGAGTCGCTTGTCCACGGCCTGTCGCTGCTGGGCAGGAGCATCAACGTCCAGCGTGTCTCGCTTTGGAAGAATCATATAGACGAGTCCGGCAGGGCTGTCGCCGTTCAGATTTACCAGTGGTCGGATCCGGGCGACGTCGAGGAGGCCAATTACGACATAGAGTTTTCGGCTATCGGCTCCGTCTGGCAGCACGCGCTATACTCCAACCAGTGCGTAACCTCGCTGATCCGCGATATCCCCGGCCCCTACGGCGACCTGCTTCGTTCAAACGGCTTTGTCTCCCTGCTGCTGGTTCCGATTTTTATCTATAATGAGTTTTGGGGTATGATCGGTTTCGCCGACTGCGTTAGCGAGCGCGTGTTCACCATCACCGAACAGCGGATCATGGCTTCCGGCGGGCTGATGGTCGCCTCTGCGCTGCTGCGAAATGAGATGACGCAGAGCCTGATCACAGCGAAGGAGGAGGCGCAGTCCAACGCCCGCGCCAAGAGCGTTTTTCTAGCCAACATGAGCCACGAGATCCGCACGCCGATGAACGCGATTATCGGCATGAGCACCATCGCGAAGGGCTACAACCCCTCCGAAAAAATCGCCGACTGCCTGAAAAAAATTGAGAGCTCGTCGCGCCATCTGCTCGGAATCATTAACGACATCCTCGATATGTCTAAAATAGAGGCGGAAAAATTCGAGCTGAATTACGACGCGCTGAACCTGTCCGCCCTGCTCGAGAATATACACAACATCCTCGCCAGCCGCGCCGAGGAAAAGAGCCAGACGTTCACCATTTATGTGGACGACGACGTGCCGGACGCGATGATTACAGACGAGCTTCGCCTGTCGCAGGTCATCACCAACCTGCTCAGCAACGCGATCAAGTTCACTCCCGAGCGCGGAGAAATCAGTTTGCTGATACAGGCCATCGAGAGCGACGATAATCGCGTCGTGCTGAAATTCTCGGTTATCGATACGGGAATCGGTATTAAAGATGAGCTGCTGGCCAAGCTCTTTAACGCGTTTGAGCAGCTTGACCGCGGAGTGTCGCGCAGGTTCGGCGGCACCGGTCTCGGACTCACAATCTGCAAGCGGATAATTCAGCTGATGGGCGGAGACATTACAGTCGAGAGCATAGTCGGCAAGGGAAGCGTCTTCAGCTTCTCCATCGAGGTGGAAAAGTGCATTCCGCCGGAAAACACCGCTGCCGCTGCGCATGAGTACGACGACCTGCCTGACTTCAGCGGTTTCAGCATCCTGCTCGCCGAGGATGTGGAGATTAACCGCGAGATCGTTATCGCGCTGCTGGAGGATACGAATATCTCGATTGACTGCGCGCAAAACGGCGTCGAGGCGATCAACATGTATTCCGCCTGCCCGGACAAATACGCGATGATATTCATGGACATCCACATGCCCAGCATAGACGGGTATGAGGCAACCCGGCAGATCCGCCTTCTCGACCCGACGCGCGCCAAGACCGTCCCCATCATCGCGATGACCGCCAACGCCTTCTTCGAAGACATCCAGCAATGTCTGGAGGCCGGAATGAACGATCACATCGCGAAGCCCATCGACATTGACGAGGTTCTTTTCAAGATGCGCAAGTACATAATCGGTGAGAAGGGCACGGATTGACAGGTAAGCTCTCCGCGGTGACTCGGGACAATGCGCTTCTGAAAAATTGCCGCCGAACGGTGTTAAATTTTTCTCACAGCTTCTAAGACAAATAAAAAAACAGCCGCACCCGTTTTCCGACCGGCATTTCGTAATGCCCCGGTCAAACGGCGTGCGGTTCTTATTTTTGCTGCTTTGTCATACATATTTCCGCAGCGACTCCACTACTTTTTCCTCTTCGAGCGGCTTGCTGATGTGCATATTCATACCGGACTCCAGCGCCATGTCGATATCTTCCCTGAACGCGTTGGCGGTCATGGCTACAATCGGCACTGTCTTTCCGCGCTCGCGCCCGCTCGAACGGATCCGTTTGGTCGCCGTGTAGCCGTCCATTTTCGGCATCTGCACGTCCATGAAAATGATGTCGTACAAATCCGGGTTCCGCTCAAAGAGACCGACGGCCTCCTCGCCGTCCCACGCTACCTCCGTCGTGATGCCGGCCGTTTCCAGCATGCTCTGCAAAACAATCTGATTTATTTCAATATCTTCCACAATCAGCGCGGTTTTGCCCTCATACGACAGATCTGCGATATCCGGCGGCTCTTCCTCCGGCGGCTCTTCACGGGTGGCGGCGGCGTCCGTCGCGGATTTGCTCACAGCGCACGGCCAGCCGAAAGAGAACTCGCTGCCCTTGCCGAACTCGCTCTCGACCGTTATGTTCCCGCCCGCCAGATTGACGATCTTTTGGGCGATAGCGAGGCCGAGTCCCGTGCCGCCGAACCGCTTGGTAATGCTGCTGTCGGCTTGCTGGAAGGAGACAAATAATCTCTCCATTTGGTCGGGACTTATCCCGATTCCGTTGTCGCTGACCGAAAAACGAAGATTCACCGCGCCGGAACCCGCGGGATCGGAGTCGAGCTTCAGTATAATCCGCCCGCCGTCGTCAGTAAACTTGACCGCGTTTGAGAGCAGGTTCATCAGCACCTGCGTGATGCGGAACCGGTCTGCCAGAACCACGCCGGGGATGTGTTCCCCGATCTCAATACTAAGACTCTGCTTCTTTTTCTCGACTTCGCCCTTAATCATCCGCCCGACGTCCTGGAGGAGTCTTTCCGGGCTGAACTCCTCGTTTGAAAGCTCCAGCTTTCCCGATTCGATCTTAGAGATATCAAGCACGTCGTTAATCAGGGACAGAAGGTGCCTTGACGAGATTTCCACCTGTTCCAGGCATTCCCTGATTTTGCCTGGATCATCCGACGATCTGGCGATCTGCGTCATTCCAATAATGGCGTTCATCGGCGTGCGGATCTCGTGGCTCATGTTTGACAGGAAGAGGCTTTTTGTCCGGCTCGCTGTTTCGGCGATCTGCCGTTCCTTTTTGATCGAATTATACATCGGCACGAAAACAAATAGCATCCCGCACAGAACCACGATAGCGCCCGCGAAAAACAGCACCGTATATTTACCAAAGAAACCTGCGTTTTCAATTTGCAGCTCGCTAATGTATTGGGTCGGGACGCCGGAGCTGGTCATCTTTTGCTGATATCTTTGGAACATTTCCTCATTGTTCAAAAAACGAGAGAAGAGAATGATCGCGAAACCAACCGCAAAAAGCGCCAGCATCAATAATACGCTCGGGACAGGCAGTACACGTTTTCCTTTGCGTTTATCCATCACATCACCCAATATTCACTAATTAGCCAATTATACACGCACAAACGGCAGTTATCAAGATCGTGAGGAAATTTTTAGAAATTATTCGATAAAGAACATTTTCCGCCTGATAATAGCAACAATACACATTATAGACATAACTTTCACCGACTGGGCGCAAAAACACTTTACCGCGCCTATCGGACAAAACTAAAACAATTGCTATTCAAAACCGATACCGCCGCTCTCAAAAGCTTCGAAAAAGCGCAAATACAGTCGTTTTCCAGCTCCGCAATCCTCGGGAAAATCATGTCACATTGACCGCAAATTGCCGGCGCGCTAACAAAAGTTAGTTATTTATGTATCATTTTGGCGTTTATTTTAGCTTTCTCCCGGCGTATAAAAATGTAGCTAAATCGACCGTCCAACCGCTCTGCAAGTTAGGCAACGCCGCGCCCAACCATAATGTCCCACTGGTTTTGTAAGCTTCTCCCCAGAATAGCGCGCGCCGGGACAGACGCTCCGGCAGAACCGTTCCCACGCCGCCCGTCATTTTTGTGTCTTTTATTGCTTTTGCTTGCGGCAGAGGCATTAGAGCCAGAAATAAACGATTGACTCGATACAGGTTACTGCGTAGAATGAAAATAAATCTTACTAAAAAGGCTGCTCAGATTGAGTTATTTTGAGCTTTGTAAGGTACGTTATGTTTAAAAAGCACTCTCTGAAAACGAAAATGTTCTTTATGGCTTCTGCTGTCGCAGTCCTGGCTTTCGTGGTTGTCATCATTACGGTAACTTTTCACAGCTTCGAAACACAGAAGGCCGAGGCGTTCCTGCTCGCAAGAGAAATGGCCGAGAAATACATGAATGAAATCAAAGCCGAGCTGCAGGGTGCGCGCGTCACTTCGGAGACGCTTTCAACCGTGTTTGAAACAATGAAGGAGCACGAGCTGACCGACCGCGGGATAATGAACGCCATTCTCAAGGACGCGCTGGCAAGTAAGGAATACATTACGGCGTTCTGCATCGCCTATGAGCCCGACGCGCTTGACGGAAAGGACAGCTTCTACGCCGGCAAGCTCCCCGAATATGACGAAACCGGAAGGTACGCGCCATACTGGAACAAACTGAACAAAAACATCTCCGTTCAGCCGCTATACGATATCGACACCGCCGACTGGTACACCGTTCCCAAAGCTACGAAGCGCGAGTACATCACCGATCCTTATCCCTATATGGTACAGGGCAAAGAAGTCATGATTACAAGCCTGATTTTCCCGATAATCCACAACGACAAGTTTATCGGCATAATTTCTTCCGACATCACGCTCGACAAGCTTCAGCAGATGGTCGCCGGGGTCAACACACGCGGAATAGGCGAGTTTACCGAGATTTATTCAAATTCCGGCACCGTCATCGCGCATCCTGATCAGCGATATCTGACAAAGGACTTCTCTGAGCTTGTCGTTTATGACGATCTGACCGGCGACCCCGCCGCAGCCTCCGACGCGGCCGGGCGCATCCTGAAATACCTCAGTGAATCCAAAGCCGGCGGCGCTGCTGTGTCCGCTAGCGACTTTGAGTCCCTCTCGAAGCTTGCGGACAATCTGCAAAAATTCGCTGCCGATCCTGACGGTACCGCGCTGGATATAACGCTGTTTACGACGGAAGCGGCGGACATCCTGCTGCGTGACAACCTCGAAGGCCAGCGGACCGCGGACGCGGTTAAAAGCGCCATCAAAAATGGCGAGGCCTATGTTTCCAACAGCCGTGAGTACTTTACCGTATTCATGCCGATCAAATTCAGCGAGTCAACCAACGCCTGGTCGGCGGCGGTCAGCTTTCCGATTGAGAAAGTTCTATCAAACGCCTACAGCATACGCGACTTTGTCATTTTCGTTTCGCTTCTCGCGACGCTGCTGCTGGCGGCATTGCTCTATTGGGTTGCCAGCCGCGTTACGAAGCCTATTCTGGTTCTGGCCAATACCGCCAAGAAGCTGGGCGATGGCGACTTTTGCGTTGACGTGCCGTTTTCCGCCAATAAGGACGAGATCGGCACCCTGGCGAGCGCGTTCAAGTCGATGGCCGAGAGAATCGACGAGCTGGTCTGTAAGCTGAAGAAGTACACACGCGAACTGGAGGAAAAAAACGCTTACCTCAACAGCCTTAACGAACAACTGGTCATATCCTCGCAGCAGGCCGAGCAGTCCAGCCGGGCAAAAAGCGATTTTCTGTCCAACATGAGCCACGAGATGCGCACGCCGCTCAACGCCATCATCGGAATGACCTCGATCGGCAAAGCCTCTGACCATATTGAAAAAAAGGACATTGCATTTTCGAGGATTGAAGACGCTTCGGCGCACCTGCTCGGCGTCATAAATGACGTGCTGGACATGTCCAAGATCGAGGCTAACAAACTCGACCTGTCAATCGACGACTTCGATTTCTCCAAGATGCTGCGGCGCGCGGTCAGCTTCATCAGCTTCCGTATTCAGGAACGGCATCAAAAGTTTAAGGCGACTATAGACAGCGACATTCCGCGCGTGCTCAGGGGCGACGAACAGCGCCTCGCGCAGGTCATAACCAACCTGTTGTCCAACGCCGTCAAGTTCACGCCTGAGGGCGGCTCGATCTGGCTCGAGGCGCGGCTCATCGCCGAGACGGACACCGGGTGTACCCTCGAATTCCGGATCAGAGACTCGGGCATCGGCATCAGTCCGGAGCAGCAGGAACGGCTCTTTACCTCCTTCCAGCAGGCGGACAGCAGCACCTCGCGCAATTACGGAGGCACCGGCCTGGGGCTCGCGATATCCAAGCAGATCGTCGGGCTCATGGGCGGCAATATCGGCGTCGAATCCGAGCTTGGAGTCGGGGCGGTGTTTTACTTCACCGTCAGCATGAAGCGCGGCGGAGACGATCGGAAATACCAGCTGAACCCACCTTGCGGCTGTGATGCCGTCCGGATCCTCGTTGTGGACGGCGATGCCGAAGCGGTCGACTGCTTCAGGGGTATCTCGGGTGACCTCGGCATATCGTGCGACGTGGCCTCCAGCAGCGGCAAGGCGGTTTCGCTGCTCGAGCGGAACATTTTCCACGATATTTATTTTGTCGACTCGCAAGTGGAAGGTATCGGCGGCGTCGAACTGATAAAAATCATTAAAAGCAGATGTCCAGAGAAATCGGCGGTCATAATGGTTGCCGCCGACGACTGGAAGCAGATTTCGGACGAGGCGCGCCGCGCTGGCGCCGACTTCTTTCTCCAAAAACCGCTCTTCCGGCAGGATATCGCGGATTGCATCAACGAGTGCCTCAGCGCGTCGGGCAAGGAGTCCTCCGCGACCGAAATGCTGGGCGACGATCAAGTCTTTGCGGGCAAAGTCGCGCTGCTGGCCGAGGATGTGGAGATCAACCGCGAAATCGTGATAGCGGTGCTTGAACCGACTGAGATGGAAATTGACTGCGCCGAAAACGGCGAGCAGGCTCTGCGCATGTTCTCCGAAAATCCCGCAAGGTACGACATCATTCTTATGGACATCCAGATGCCGAAAATGGACGGGCTGGAGACCACCCGCCGCATCCGCGCGATGGACGCGCCTAACGCTACGACCATTCCCATTATCGCGATGACCGCCAACGTATTCCGCGACGACGTGCAGCGGTGCGTCGACGCGGGCATGAACGATCATCTCGGCAAACCGCTTGACTTTGACCAGGTGCTGGATAAGCTGGGAAAATACCTGAAATAGCGCATCGTCCGGCGTTTATACTCAAAACAAAGCTTCAGTCCTCCCTAAAACGGGTATGACTGAAGCTTTTTGCTATTCTGCTGCGCTGTAATGTCAGGTATTAAAGCCCAGCGAGCCCACCGCGTGCGCTATCGCGTTGGCGCCGAGGTAGACCGGGCTCCTCATCATCTCCACCATGCTGCGGTCCAGCTTGCAGGTGACCGAGATATCACCCTGCGCCCCGCGCCGCCTCGCTTCGTCGACAGCCATCTTTTTAGCCAGCTCCACAGCGTATTCCTCCGCCTCTTTGCTGGTGGCAAAGGTCTTGTTGCCTTCGCTGTGGTAAACGACAAAGCCCTTGACATGGTGGCGGCTGGAAACGGTGCCTATATCGACCGTGCATGTCGCGCTGATGTTGCCGAGGATGGCTCCCAGCGCGTTGGCGACGCCGTGGTATTCGGGCACGACCGCCTTAGTACCCAGCATCGCGGCGACTTCGTGAATAAAGATATGGATGGGCGCTCCGATGCCGATCAGCGACATATTCGTCTGGAACATCGGCGTGATGAAGTCGTCGCGCCTGCCTGACGCCGCCTGGCGGTAGCTGTTGTTGATAAGCCGGATGACTTCATCGTCCACGCCGTTTTTCAGGTAGTGCTTTTTGCTGTTCTCAAGCAGCGCGATGACGATGTTCAGATAAATTTTGCGCCGCACTTCGTCATAAACCCAGTCGCAGAGCTGGTCAACCGTCCGCCAGACATTGACGGCAACGTGCTTCGCCCCGGCTATCGACGCCTCGACCGCGTAATTGGAAAAATCGCCTTTTATATGCATTATGTCGGTCGGGGTGAGTCCGCAGATCTGGACTATTCCCTCTTTGAGCAGACGCTTCACGTCGAGGTTGTAAATATCCCTGCCTACCGCTTCGGCGGCGGCGCGGAGAATCAGCGGCCCGTTTCGCAGCGCGCGGCAAAAGCGCTTTTCCTCCGCGGTATATTTTGACGAGTCCTCAATATCCTTGACCAGAATGAAATGCTCGTGCAGATAACGCGTATGCAGGCGCTCGCCCGCGGCGACGTTTTTCAGATTATCGATCATCTCCGGATGGCTCGACGCCGCGACGCACAGCGGCACCACGCGGTAGTCCTCGAGAAACGGTTTGCCGTCGCGGTAGTGGATGGCGCTGTCGCCTCCGAGTCCAAACGTACGGACGTACAGCCCGTCAACAAAGGTCTTCCATTTGCCGATGCGCACTCCGTCGGACACCGGGATCGGTTTGCCGTCCTTCATCAGCGCGATATCGGACGTTGTTCCGCCCATATCGATTATTATGCTGTCGCTGTCGTCGGTCATGCGCGTGCCGCCGATGACGCTGGCGGCCGGGCCGCAAAGTATGGTTTCGACCGGATGGTCGGACGCGAACTCTCGGTTCATCAGGCTGCCGTCGCTGCTGACAATCACGATCGAAGGGTCGATATTGCGGCTGGACAGCGCTGTTTTTATGGCGGCGAGGAACTCCTCAATGACTGACAGCAGCCTCGCGTTGAGCAGCGTACTGGCGCCGCGCTGCATACAGTTCAGCTTGGAGTACAGCTGCTGGCTGCATATAACAGGCATGTCGAACTGCTCGCGGATAATCTCCTTCGCCTTCAGCTCGATCGCGCCCGCGTTTTTCATCGCGTAGAGCTCGATTATGCCGACGCTGTCCGCGTACTTCAGCTCGTCCTTTATATTCTCGCGGAAAAACTCCCAGTCCGGCTCACGCCTGGCCATGCCCGAAAAATCGGTGAAGCTCTCCTGTATATACATCTCGTCGGACTTTGGCAATCCGTATTTCCCGCCTATCTCGTCCACATCGCGGGCGATTCCGCCGAAAAAGATCAGCTTTGAGTTACCGCCCTTGTCCTCGACGCACGCGTTGGTGGCCAGCGTCGTCGAGAGCGATATGATCTCGGCTTTTTCCAGCAATCCCTCCGGCAATTGATCGAGCGCGCCCATGATGCCGAGCGACAGGTCATTTTTGGTGGTCAGTGATTTCGCGCTGCCCAGAATCGTCTTGCTTTCTGAATCATACGCGATTGCGTCGGTGTATGTTCCGCCCGTATCAATGCCAATGTGTATCCTCATCGGTTACCCTCCGCTTTGTTAATAAATACACAAAGATATTAGCATAAGCAAAGCGGATTTTCAATAGCTAACATGCGCTGTTAGTACTTTTTTCGATAAAAAAGCCGGTTTCAGTTCTCACTAAAACCGGCAGTCTTCAAAAACTCGTGCGAATGGCTAAATCCATGCGCTCCTGCACCATTGTCTGCCTGATCCGCTCATCCTGACGCTCGTCGAGCGACACCGGGCGGATCGGCTCATGCACCGTCATGCGCATCATCGGCTTGCGCCGGATCAGCCGGTACAGTCCCTTCGGCTCGGCAAACCGGATAGTGATCGGCACCACAGGCACGTGCGCCTTGGCCGCCAGCCGAAAGGCTCCGCGTTTAAAACCCCGCAGCGTCGTACCGTACGGCACCAGCTGACCCTCCGGAAAGAAGTGAACCACCTTGCCCTGGCGGAGCTTGAATTCCATCTCGTCAAAAAAGTATGGCATATCGGACATCTTTTCGGGAATGGGCACGCCGCCGAGCGCGTGCACCAGCACTCCCGGAAACAGCGTGTTCAGGTTTTGGCCGATCGTCGGGAATACCGCCTTGCGCGGGAACAGCACGATCCCGACCAGCGCGCTGTCCAGCATGTGCACGTGGTTGCAGACGGTCAGCGCGCCGCGCACCTTCCAGAGATTGGTCGAGCCGCGGACGCGCACCCCCATGAACAGGCGGGTGTACAGGAACAGGACGGGCACGGCGATTGACGTGAAGATCATGCAGAAGACGCGGCTGAGCCTTCCCTTGAAATATACGTTGCCGCGCTCCTTGGTCTTGATCGCCGCGTAGACGCGCTCCATCTGGCGCACGCTGCTGTCCAGCGCATAGACATCGGCCAGCTTCGCGTAAGACGCGCGCGCGGACTCCATCTGATCCCGATTATTGAACCAGTAGTCGATCTGCCGGGCAAGATCGTCGGGGTCGCCCGCCTTGAACAGGCTCTGCTCAAAAAGGGCGAACTGGGACGTCGCGCTGCGCCTGCTGTCCGAAATGACCGGCACAAGCCCCGCGGCGATAGCCTCCAGACAGCCCAACCCCTCGATTTCAATGTCGGACGTGTGGACGTAGAGATCGCAGGCGCGCATCAGCTCGAGCAGTTCTTCACGCGAGTAAAACCCGAACTGCGGCGGATTCGGCAGGTTCCGCGCGAGCTTCGCAAGCTTTGCCGCGCTCGGCCCCTGCCCCGCGAAGTGCAGCTGGATTCTGCCGCTGTTTTGCGACCGCATCATCGCCCGGATGAGCACATCCTGCCGTTTTTCGGGCGCCAGCCGGCCGACCATCAGGATATGGAACATCCCGTCATCAAACGGCCTCTTCGGCGGCGCCGGAAAGAAGGACGGATGCACCCCATTCGAGATTACGTGCAGCCGCATTTTGTAGTTGTGCGCCCGCAGCTCGGTCGCGATCATCCGTGAGGGACAGTGGACATGGTCGAACCGGCGATAGAACAAAACCCTGAGCAGGAAATATGTAAAGGTCGCCATGAACGACAGCCGCCCCATCCCCACGTTGTACGTGACGTTTTCGGGCTGCATATGAAATGCGGCAACTACCGGAATGCCGAGCTTCTTCGCGATTTTAGCCGCTGTGCTCTCCAGCGGCCAGGCCTGGTAGAGATGAACCGCGTCGCAGCCGGTTATGGCCTCGGTCAGCGTTTTCCTGTCCGGCTGGGCGAACCGCATCAGGTTCTTCCCGGCTATCCAGGTTATCAGCGGAATCCACATTTCGGGCACGTAGTACATATAGATTCCGGTTTCCGGTGAGAATCCGCTTTTTTGAGGATCGCCCAGCGCAACCACGCGCACTGTATGCCCGTGCTCAACCAGCGTTCTCGCAAAGCAGTTCGCGGAAATTGAGGTTCCGTTATTGTTGGTTTCAAAAATCTGAACTATAAGACAAACAGTCATGAGCATCCTCCCCAGCATGCTGTAAACCTATATCGCAGCCAACTACTATCGAAGTTCAGACAACTTTTCCGTATCATTTGCTGAATGTCATTATTAACATTTAATACATACTAACTATACCATTCATATAGCACAATAGCAACAATAAAAGCAACATACTTATTCCATACGGAATTAACACAGCCCAGCCAGAGACATTGCCGCACAGTCGCTTCGGGTAGTACCGCCTCCGGATTTTCGGGAAACCCAGAACCGGGCTCCGCGAAAACGGACAATAAAACAGCGGAAAGCATGACGCTCTGTCATACTCTCCGCAGATTTTACGCACTCCGCACCGATATACACAGGTACGAGCCTGTTCAGGAAATCTTATTAGACCGGCTGACCGTGTTTGGTCTCGTAGGCAATAAGGACGACTTCACAGCCGCTTTTTGAGCTCAGCTCTTTTTCAAGTTTAGTGAGCTTTTCCGATTCGTCCTGCGACAGGTGGGCAAGCTCTCCGCTTCTGCTGCACATACGCTTTACCTCCATAGAAATATAGCGTATTATGCGCAAAATTACGAATATTATCCGCAAACACCCGGAGGATATTTTCCGCTACATCCTTTTCAGCCGATTCCTCAAACAGGGTACCACGCCCGCAAAACCTCGGATATTTCAGCTTATTCGAAAACAAGTCGTCCGGTGCCTCTCGGCTTGTCCGAAGCACTCAGAGCAGGGTATGATGAATCTAGTCGAAATATCAATACAATTTGTAGTAATTCCACCGCGGTATACTTCCAGGACCCATATTCGTGGCAATCAGTCAGTTTACGCCGCGGAACCGGCCGCGAACAAGCCCTCAGGAGCGCGCCGATCCGTCATGGATTACCCTGTTGCGGCCCTGCTCTTTGGCGGCGTAGAGATGGGTATCCACGTATTTGACAAACTCAGAATACGAGATCCCCTTGCGGTATTCGCTGACGCCGCAGCTGACGGTCAGCGGCTGGCCGTGCTCCCACTGCGCGCGCGTCATGGCCTCGCGGAACTTTTCAATCGTCGCCAGCGCCTGGCTAATGCTCTGTTCCTTGAATATGATCAGAAACTCCTCGCCGCCGTACCTGCCGAGCAGGTCGTTCTCGCCGAGGCACTTGCCTATCACCCTGGTCAGCATGATCAGCACGTGGTCGCCGCAGAGGTGGCCGTAATCATCGTTGACCTTCTTGAAGTGGTCGATATCCAGCAGGCAGAGCGTCAGCGGGTGACCATCGTCGTAAGACTTGCGCATCTCCTCGTCGAGGCACGAGGTCAGCATACGGCGGTTATATATCCCCGTAAGCGGGTCGGTGACCGACAGGCGCTCGAGCTGCTTTACGAGGTCTTCGGCTTTCAGCTTGGCGATCCGGTATCTGGATAGCACAATTACCGCAAGCCCCTCGGTAATAAAGAAGCTGACGGCCAGACCTATCATGAGATCAATGTACTGCGAATCGCGGTCGGGATAGGGTACGACAATCGCGGGGTACAGCATCTCCAGAAAAATAAATGTGCAGAACATAACCGGGATAAGCAGCAGAAGGGCAATGCGAAGTTTGCCGTGCAGCATAATGACGACGACAAAGCCCGCGAGGATCACGTAGGGCAGCGTCGACCCCGTCACGCCGCCTGTCGAAAACCAGAGAAAGGGGAAAAGTATAAAAACCGCGTAGAAAACGACCAGCAGCGCGGGCCCGTTCCACCTCTTGGTCACAATCGAATACGCGATGCAGCAGATATCGAGAACAATGTTGAGCAGCGGCACGAGAATTGTGACGAAGTTAAACCCCAGAGACATGTTTCCGACTATGCCGATCAGCGCCATAAGTATGCCTGAGGCAGAAATGCAGAAAAAAGTGGTCTGCTCAAGCGAGATTTCATTATTTTTTATACTGTTGAATATACTAAATATTCTGTTAACCAGTTCTCTCAAATCGACACTCCCATATAATCACGTAGCCAAACTTAAATGTAATATGACAATGATCAGTTTATCAATAATCGCCGGTTGAGTGAATGCCCCTCCCTCGGCCAGTGTGTTTTATATCGAATAATTCTTCGGAATAGTGAGCGGCGAACTCCTTACTGCCGCTTCGGTGAGGACAATAATAACATATGAATTTGCTTATTTCAAGAGTCAACTCCACGCTTAGCCGAATCAACCAAATGATTCATATCTAAAAGGCCAATAATAACAATGCCGCCGCTGTCCATTATTAGTTTTATGACGCATTAACCAGAAATGTTGATGCATATTGTAAATTATTGTCCAATTTCACAATTGCGCGTTTTTACGGATTTTTGAATGTGAAACAACGCGGAATATTAGTGTACTCGTTTTGTATGCTTTAGGCCGCAATTCTCGACCTAAATCAGAATATGAGTGACATTTCGCATCCGTTGCCATTTTTCCGGATGTGCGGCGGCATTTTGTCTTTATGGCCGGTTTTATGTAAAATTACGTCCAATTTTGACAATTTTTTTCTGCCCTGACACTTGTATAGTGGCGCTTCAGGTGCTATACTCGTCTTGCCGGATATGTCCGGCGTCAACAAAAAAACAATATAAAGGAGCGGTTTTCGTGTATTTTTCACTGTTTATCAACTTTGAGGGCGAATGTAAAGAGGCTCTGGATTTTTACGCGAAGGTTTTCAAATCCGAGGCGCAGGGGGTCATGCTCTACAGCGAAATGCCGCCCGATCCGAATTACACTGTCCCGGACGCGGACAAAGGCAAAATCATGTATTCCTCAATCAATATTTTCGGCTGTAACGTCATGTTCTGCGACATTCCCAGCGGTATGCCGCTCGTGAAAGGCAGCAACATCAGCCCCACACTCAGCACATGCGACAGGGATGAAATTACGCGCATATTCGGTGAGCTCAGCCAGGGCGGCCAGGTTGATATGGAGCTTCAGCAAACCTTCTGGAGCGGCCTTTACGGCATGGTGACCGACAAGTACGGCATTACCTGGCAGCTTTCCCTCGAAGCGGACCAGGGCTGCAAGTAAACGGAAATCGTCCGTACCCGCGAGCTTGGCGGCGCTTTGACCGCACAGGAGGAAACCGCATGGGCGACAACACCGCGCTGTATAAAAAACTGATGCTGGACAAGCTCCGCCGGAGACTCATTCTCGCGAAGCCTCCGGGTTATACCCTGCTGGACGGCGCCGGATTTGACGACGCTCGTACGCATGAAAGCTTTGACCTTGTTTTTCAGTTTGTGGCCGATCTTGACGATCTGGAACGGGCGGTGCGCGGCGCGTCGGATCAAGACCTGATCGCTGACGGCGGCTATCTGTATCTCGCGTATCCAAAAAAAGGAAACAAGGCGAAGCTCCGGCACATTAACCGCGACGACATAGCCGACCGCTTCGGACTTGACCACGGCGACGGCTTTGTCACCGGCACCCGCCTTAAATTCTCCAAAATGGTCAGCCTTGACGAAACCTACACCGTTGCCGGCCTGCGGCACTTCAAGAGCCCGGATTATAAAGCGCCAAAGCCCGCCTGTAGTACCGACGACTACGCCGGAAGAATCCCGGAACTGCGCGAGGCTCTGTCGGCCATACCGGAAATACTGGCGCTGTTCGACAGGCTGACGCCCGGCTACCGGAAGGATTGGGCGCGGTATGTCTACAGCGCAAAAACCGGCGCGACGACCGAAAAGCGGCTGGCGGAGATGGCCTGCATCCTGTCCGAGGGTTACAAATCAAAGGATCTCCACAGGCAACGGAAGAAATAACGCTGCTTGCCCTTTTACCGCGCGGCGGAGTAACAACGCACGAACACTGACGGGCAACCGGCCGTCCAGTTCGTGCGTTGTTTCGCGTGATTGCGGAGTTTTTTTCTCTGACGCACGGCAGAAGTTCGCGTATTCGGCCGGTCTTTGCGACAGCAGGGTTTTTACTTCATCGCGTTTTTCAGCGCGGCATGGATGCCCTCGTATGTCTGCGGGCCTTGCAGTACGGACGTTATCACACCGTTTTTGTCAATAACGTATGTTATTGGGATAAATGCGATCTGATACGCGAGGCTCGCTTCATTATCATTTTCTATCGCGGCGGTGAAGTTATATCCGTTGTCCTTCACAAAGCCGGACACGATATCCAGACTCTCGCCGCCCACCCCGATTATGAGGAACTCAACATCGCCGCTAAACTCACCGATCGCCTTTTGAATATCCCCACGCTCGGAGACGCAGGAGGGACACCATGTCGCCCAGAAATTGAGGAATATCGGTTTGCCCTTGAAGTCGGACAGCTTCTTGACGCTGCCGTCGGCCTGCGTGAAGCTGAAATCGGGCGCGCGGTTGTCGGCGTTGATCCCGACCGGGAGGTCGACAGGAGGCTGTACCGCGCTGGTCAGCGCCATGTTGAGCCCGACATCCAGCGTGGACAGCACTCTGTCCCGGGTCAGCGCGCCCTGGCCGATCAGGACATTTACCAGCGGCTCGCCGATGCCCTTCTTCTTGGCCAGCAGGGAGTTATAGGAGAGCAGCACCATCTGGTCGCGCAGGAACGTCTGCTTCATCTCGGCGATCTGCTTGTCGCTGAGCAGATAGATGTTCTTTGCAAGCGTGTACGGGTCCTCCCATGTGAAATCGCCCGCGTCCTCGCTATATCCCAGCGCCCTGAGAACAAAAGTGCAGTATTGCTGGCCGTTGACGTCGGAAACGCCGTATTTATCCGGACTCATCCCCGTCGTCAGCTTGTTTGTGTACAGATACGCGATATATGTGTCCGCCCATTTGGGCACGTCGGTAAACGGGTGCGCGCTCTTTCCCGCGTTGTAATCCGCTATGGCCTGCGCTTCCTTGCCCATCAGCCTTATAAGCATGACGGCGGCCTCCACCCTGGTCGCGGATCGGTCGAGCTCAAACCCGGTCGTGCCTCCGGCGAAAAGTCCGAGCGTTTTCAGCGTGTTTGCCTGGCTCGTGTGCTTCGGCGCGTAGGCCGACGCCGGCACGACAAATATCACCGAGACCGCCATTACGAGCGCGAGCAGTACGCAGCATCTTCTGGTCATAAAATATCACTCCAATCTGACTGGCCTGATCACTGATTATATCTTCACTTGCCTGATCTTACAGAATTCTTTGCGGAGTTTGTCCAAGGCATCAGTCCGCGCTTTTTGATCGCGCCGCAGGGGCAGTCGGGCGCGCACTTTCCGCATCTCATACATTCGGAATCATTGACAATTTTAACGTCGAGCAAGCAGGACGACGCGCACTTGCCGCAGCGGCTGCATTTGTCCCCATCCAGCCGGACGCCGAAGATCGCGACCCGGTTAAACAGCGAATAAATCGCGCCGAGCGGGCAGATAAACCTGCAAAACGGACGGAACATCAGCACCGACGCGAGCACCGTCACAGCCAGTATCGCGGCCTTCAACGCGAACAGCCAGCCGAGCGTTGCCTGGAGTCCCGGGTTCGCGGCCAGCAGCGGCAGTCCTGCCTCCAGCGTTCCCGCTGGGCAGATGTACGCGCAAAACGCGGGCACGCCGACGCCGTTTGTGAAAAGGAACATCAGCGGCAGCGCGAGGACGAACACGGCGAGGACTGCGTATTTCAGTTTGGAGAGTTTTCGCGTCAGGCCGCTCTTTCCGAGCTTGGGCGACGGTATTTTGTAAAGCAGCTCCTGAATAAATCCGAACGGGCACACCCAGCCGCACACGGCCCGGCCCGCCAGCGCGCCCACAAACATCAGAACGCCGACCACGTAAAACGAGAATAGGAACTGAATATTGGATACTACCGCCTGCAAAGCGCCGATCGGGCACGAGCCCAGAGCGCCGGGACAGGAATAGCAGTTGAGCCCCGGGACGCAGACCGCCTTTAGCGGCCCCCGGTAGAGCTTGCCGGATATGAACCCGGTGACGTGAGCGTTCATGACAATCGCCGACACCAGACCCGTTATATATCGCTTAACCAATACCGATGCACTCCAGACAGACGGTTATTGACTTCCGTAGCACGTCCGCGGCCTCTCCGCGCAGCACTCCGAACAGAATGAACGCCGCCGAGGCAATCAGCATCAAAACCGCGGGCAAATTTGATCTCTTAATCACGTTAATCCGCAGCTCCCTGTCGGTTATTTGGCGACGTTGACGGTTGCGGCTCGCCGGAAAATTTGTGGCGCTGACCGTGACCGCTTTTGTACTACAGTACAGTTTTTGAGCCCGAAAGTCAAGGTATCCGGCCAATTACGGCAGAGATTGACAAGAGGCGCATCCCCGGCTTGCCTGATTCCCAACAAATTTTGTGGGAATATGCGGCTTTAGATTCCGCCGCAATATATCGATATTATTATTGGATTGCTAACAATTGTCCCAGTTTTATTTGTGATTTAATGCCGTTACAGCAATAATTCAATACTTATTTGTCGCCAATCTGGAGCCCGCAAAAAAACTACCCGCTATTATCCGTATAGGTAGTATCAATTTGGCAAGACTTGTTGTAAAATCTAAGCTGTGAGATAATGCGCGGTTCGCGGTAACGGACGCCGCCCGGCAGTCAGCCGGTGTTTTTTTCCGATTGCCCGCGCTCTGTTCTATTTCCGGTGAACCGGAAGTATACTGTTCCCGAAAGAAGTGTGAGTTTTCCATGATTAGAAAGAGTATTCTGGCGGCCGCGCTGGTGCTGGCGATATCCGCCGCGCTGCTGACCGGCTGTTCGGGCGCCGAACCTTCGATCAACGACGCCATTCCCCCGGTTGAGCACCTGGCTCCCGACAGCGCGGGCTCCGAGACGATCACCGAGCCCGATTCCCCGCTCGCGCCCGAGCCCTCGCCGAGCGACGAGCTGCGGTCTGTCGCCGTGGAGATATGGAACCTCAGCAACGCCGAACGCGCCAAGGCCGGACTCGAACCCTTCCAGTGGAACGAGACGCTCTATCAGGCCGCCTGCGAACGCGCCGGCGAGCTGCCGGTCAAATTCGGCCACGCACGGCCGGACGGCTCCGAGTTCTGGTCGGTTCTCGTTGAGCACGAGCTCGCCTTTTCATCCGCCGGAGAAAATATCGCGATGGGGCACGACTCCGCCGCGAAAATAGTCGAAGCCTGGATGAATTCGCCCGGGCACAAGGCCAATATCCTCGGCAACTTCAAGGCGCTCGCCCCCGCCGTGGTTAAATGCCCGGACGACAGCAAGTACAGGGGCTACGCGTCGGTTCAGCTGTTCTATACTCCCCAGTCTCAGTAATTTTTGCGGCGGCGCCCGCCGGTACGGGCCCCGCCGCTGTTTTTTTTCATATTGCAGTGGTAAGCCAGGCATCCACGTGATAAAATACTACAATTATATTATTTGCGAGGCTGTTTATGAGCGTACATGTTATCGAAGAGGCCAAACGGTGCCTGAGCTGCAAGAATCCCAAATGCGTCCAGGGTTGCCCGGTCGCGACACCTATCCCCGAGGTCATCTCACTCCTGCTGGAGAGCAAAATCGAGGACGCGGGCAAGCTCCTGTTCGACAACAACCCGCTGTCGCTGGTCTGCTGCCACGTCTGCCCTCAGGAGAGCCAATGCGAGGGTAAATGTATTCTGGGCAAAAAGGGCAAGTCGGTCAACATCAGCGCGATCGAGGAGTACATCTCCGACTATTACCTTAACATACTGAAGCCGGAGCCCTCCAAAAAAACAAAGGGGAAGGTGGCCATCGTCGGCTCGGGCCCCGCCGGGATCACTATCGCGTTTATGCTGTCCAAAATGGACTACGACATTACGATTTTCGAAGGCCATGAGCTGATCGGCGGCGTACTACGCTATGGCATTCCGGAGTTCCGGCTGCCCAAGAGCATTCTCGACCGGCTGATGGAGGCGCTGCTCGCTTCAGGCGTAAAGATCAGGCCGAACACGTCCATCGGCACCGTGCTGAGCGTTGACGACCTCTTCCGCGACGGCTTTCTCGCCATCTTCCTCGGCACCGGAGTCTGGCGGCCGCGCAAGCTGAACATCAAGGGTGAGAGCCTGGGTCACGTCCACTTCGCCATCGATTACCTGCGCAACCCCTCCGTGTACCGGCTGGGCAAGCGGCTCGCCGTCATCGGCGCGGGCAACGTCGCCATGGACGCGGCGCGGACGGCCTTCCGCAACGGCGTGCGCGAGGTATTTATCGTCTACGGCAAGGGAGAGGAAAACATGGTCGCGAGCCAGCTTGAGCTGGAATACGCCAAGATCGACGGTGTCCGTCTGTTGTGCTATAAAGTCCCGCTCGAGATTGTCGACGACGGGATCATTCTGGCCGACTCCGAGGTTTATACCAGAGAAGACGGGTCGCTAGGCAACCGCGCGGTTCCCGGCACGGAGGAACTGTTCCCGGCCGATTCGGTTATCGTCGCGATCAGCCAGGGCCCCCGGTCGGTGATCGTTGACAGCACCAAGGGCATCGAAATCAAGGACAGCGGACTTGTTGCGACCGACGAATCCGGCCGAACCACGCGCGACGGTGTCTTCGCCTCGGGCGATGTCGTCACCGGCGCGAAAACGGTGGTCAGCGCGGTCAACGTGTCGCGTAAGGTCGCCGAAGCGATCGACCGTTATATTACCGAGAAATATGGCGACAATGCCCAAAAAGGGCAAAATATCACTTGATATTTGCGGGGTTTGGAGATATTATTATACCTATGGACAGTACCGTGTCGAACCGAATACTAACGAGAGAGGGTTTATTATGAAAAAGAAATTTGCCCACCTGCTGATCGGCGGATGCTTTGACCCCGCGGCTCACAAGGCTTGCTTTTCGAACGCGTCGATGGAAACGCACGTATTCACCGTCAAGGACGTCGACGAGGCGAAGGCCTGCGTGCTGAAATGTCTGGACGAGGGCTTCGGCGCCATTGATCTCTGCGGCGGATTCGGCCCCGACCTCACCCGCGAGCTTATCGAACTGACCAAGGGCAAAATCGCTTTCGGATACGTCGTCCGTTTCCCCGAACAGGAAGCTCAGTACATGGACTTCTTCTCCGACTTCGGCAGTTAAACATAACGAAAACTTGCGTAAACAAGGCGCGCCGGCCAGATCCGGCGCGCCTTGTATTTTTGTTTGAGCAAGCTGTGTGGCCGATGCGCTGAAACGAGGGAATCGGTTCGCGTTGGCGGCTGGGCTGCTTGTTCAGCCCATATCTTTACTTTATATATTTTGTCAGCCTGTCCATTAAGTCGCCGACGTCAATCGGCTTACCGATGTGGTCGTTCATGCCGGATTCCAGGCACCGCTCTATATCCTCTTTAAATACGTTCGCGGTCATTGCGACAATGGCGATGGTCGAGGCTTCGGGCACATCCAGCGCGCGGATCTGGCGCGTGGCCTCCAGCCCGTCGACTTCGGGCATCTGGACGTCCATCAGTATCATGCAATACTTCGAGGGGTTGGCGCTGAACAGCTCTACCGCTTCCCTGCCGTTCACCGCGCAGTCGATGGCAAGCTCGGTCTCCTCCAGGATGGTCATGGCGATTTCGCGGTTGATGTCCACATCCTCGGCGAGGATAACGCTCTTGCCGGGGAAACGCGGCGTGCCCACTTCCAGCTCTTCGGACATATCCTCCAGCTTTTCCAGCTCATGCTCGCCGAAATACCTGTTAATGCAGTCCATAATCATTGACGGGAGCAACGGTTTCGCAATGAAGCCGGAGATTCCGGCTTTTTGCGCTTCTTCGGCGATTTCCGACCACTGCGCTCCAGAGATAAGTACCATAACGGTCTCGTCCGGCACGATTTTCTTAAGTGTTGCGGCAAGTTCGATGCCATCCATGCCGGGTAGCATCCAGTCAATCAAAATCATGTCGAACGGCCGCGCGGCATCGCCGACCATCTTGATCGCCTCTTCGCCGCTAGCCGCGAGCTTACAGTCAACGTGGAGCTCGCCCATAATCTTCGCGATATAGTCGAGCGTTTCAAGTGAATCGTCAACCGCCAGCACGTTGATCGAGTCGCTCGCCAGCACGTCCTTGAAGATGTCCAGCATTGGCTCGCTGCCCTTTTTGGCCTTGAACGTGAACGAGAATTTCGCGCCCTTGCCGAGCTCCGACTCAATCCAGATTTTGCCGCCCATCAGCTCGACGATGCGTTTGGAAATCGCGAGGCCGAGCCCCGTCCCGCCGAACTTGCGCGCAATGCTGCCGTCGGCCTGCTCGAAAGAGTTGAACAGCTTTGCCTGCTGCTCCTTGGATATGCCGATTCCAGTGTCCACAACCTCCACCTGGATGGTGAATACGTCGTCTTCCTCGTCCAGCACCTTTACATAAAGGCCGATCGAGCCGTGTTCGGGCGTGAACTTGACGGAATTTGTCAGCAGGTTGGTCACGATCTGCGCGAGTCGCTGCTCGTCTCCGTGAATATTGGTGGACAGCGCAGGATCGACGAAGAGGGACAGCTTCTGCGACTTTTCCTCCACCCTGAAGTTGACGACGTTCAGGACGTTCATCAGCATCTTGTCAAAGTTGAATTCATTGAACGACAGCTCGAATTTATTAGCCTCGATCTTGGACATGTCCAGAATATCGTTGATGACTCCAAGCAAATGGTTGGAGGCGTTGCCGATCTTCTCGAGGCAGTATTCCTTTTTGGCCGGGTCGGCGGTTCCGATGGCTATGTTAGTCATGCCGATGATCGCGTTCATGGGCGTGCGCATCTCGTGGCTCATGCGCGAGAGGAATTCGCCCTTGGCGCGGCTGCCCTGTTCGGCGAGCTCCTTGGCCGCTATCAGCTCGGTTTGAAGCTGCCGGATCTCGGTGACGTCGGTGCAGATAGCGCCGATATCTCCGGTCGGCGTGGTAAAGACGGTCATCGCGTTACGGCGGATATCTCCGCCCTTGCGTATTACGTCGATTTCAAATTCGCTGACGCCTTTTTCCAGCACCTCGGGCAAGTGCTCGTTCATTAAGACATTCATCGACTCGTCGCTGAAAAAGATCTGGATGCCCTGGTTTTGAACTTCCTCGTCAGTATAGCCGCTGGATTTCCTGATCGCGGGGTTTACATAATTTATTTTGCCCTCGGTCGAAAGATAGGCGATAAAATGCGGGCACGATTCGACGATGGCGATCAGGCGCTGCACCTGTATTTCAATATTTCCGCGCTTGATTACTCCCGACAGGACACTGGAGACAAACTCCGCGAGCGTGATTTCGCTCTCCGTCCATTCGGTATCGGCGTCCGGCTTCCAGCAGATGAGCGCCCCCCATATTATGTCGTCTACGAAGATGGGGAAGTATATGCTCGAGGATGTGCACAGATCGTTATACGACAGAGTGTTCGCAATCCACTCCGATTCGTTGGTCATGTATTCCTTGGTATCGGTGACGGCGGCGTCCAGCGCACGCAGCGTGTCCGGCGTCAGCGCGACTTTGCGGTCGCAGTCGTCGCGTACCCTGGTTCCGGGGCTGGTCCACTCGTTGACGAACTCAAATTCGAGCTCGTCTCTGTTGAGCTGTACCATCGACATGCGGGAAGCGCCGATGAAAACGCCGACTTCCTCCAGCGCCTCGTCGATCATTTCGCTGACCGGTTTTCCCGATATGAATATCTGGCTTATTCTGGTCATCAGCGCCTGCTGCTTCAGACGCTTTTTCAGCTTGTTTTCGGCTTCCTTGATATCGGTAATGTCCACCGAGTGCTGGAGGTGCATCTTTTCTCCGGTATGCCAGTCGATGAGCCGGTCGGTGTTGCGGTAATAGCGGCCTGTGACCGAGTTGAGCTCCTCCCAGACGACGACGGCCGACGGATCCTCCTCCAGCTTTTTGCACGGGCAGAATTCGCACCGCTCGGTGAATCCGTCCTGCAGCACCTGCCAGCATATCGTATCCTCGCCGACGTCGCCTATCTCGAAGTGCCGCTTCATTTTGTCGTTAATAAAAAGGATTTTGTCGTCTCTTGGGTCAGAAACGTATAGATAGGCGTCCAATCCGTTGAGGATGTTCTCGATTACGCGCATCGATTCCTTAATCCGCTTCTCGGCGTTGTAGCTGCTCACCAGGCGCGTCAGCATATCGCCGATCGCCTGCCGGAGCAAATGAAATTCGAGGTGCTTTTCCTCGCGGTCGACATTCGCGATCATATCGTCGCTGATATTCTCGATGTCGGCGTTCAGCCTGCGCATCGGGGCGAGGAATTTGCTGTTGAGCAGCAGGAACAGCAGTACGAGGAACAAAAGCAGAGTGACGGTAAGTACCGACGTGGATATCACGATGAAGTTCCAGCCGTTTGAATAAAGCACCCTCGGCTGGTCAAACTGAAGGATGACGCCGCGGTCGTTGCCGAGATTGCGCAGCTCGGTATTTAAGGTGACGTCGTTCGAGTCCTTTATTTCGTATGTCTCATAGTCTGAAATCGTCTCGGGATCGACTTCGACTATCTTGAAGTGCGACGTTTCGAGCTGTGTGAGCTCCCTGATCTGCTTTTCGCCGTATTTAACGATGAACGTGAACGTTCCGGACGGTTTTGAATCCTCCAGATTGGTTAGTATGGGCATTACGCAGAGCAGGTAGGACTGATCCTTTATGACGATAAACCCGAGGTCGCAGTCCGGCCCTTTTTCGGTATAGCCGGGCTCTCTTTTCAACTGGGTTTCGATTACCCCGGCAGCGAGCTCCGTGATCCTCTCGCTGACGCCGTCCGGAAAAGCTTCCCTTTCCTCCGCATTTCCATTGAATTTTGATGTTTTGAATAAGTCATTGCCGTTTAAATCTTTAATTACGCAATAGTCAACCTTATAGACCGCGAGCATGGTTCCGTCGGCCAGGTTGACGTCGGAAAACGTCGGGTTATTTCCGAGGGCGTAGTTATAGTTTTCGTCCCAGCTGGACCATGTCCGCGTGTTGGCGTAGAGGTTCTCCATTGTTTGATAGAGCGCGCCGTGCACCACCTTGCTTTGATTGCGCATATGGTCCCGCTCGGCCTGCTCCAGCATTCCGGACATAGTAAAAAGGAATATGCCCACAAAAACGGCGATGCAAACAACTATCGACGCCCCGATTGTGGTCAGCATAAACGATCGCAGGGACCCCGGCTGCTTTTTGCTGCTCATCATTAAATACACCTCTATGCCCGCGTTTACAACACTGCAGATATACATTGTATTATACATGATCCGCTTTTGCTTTGCAATATAGTTAGGTTTACTTCAACCAGAGCCACCCACAAGGGGTTCACCTGCCGTATTTGTTGTCGCGTCATGACAATTGACTATATTGACATTTATTCGTTATGATATTATAATTCAGCCATCCTTGCAGTAAAAATTTTACCAAAATCAACCGCGCTTGCTGAGGAGCGATTACATATGGAGAATTGGGCGGAACACTTAAAAGGCGTTGAGAAAGCGGTCGGGCTACCCTTTGAGAGTATACTTGACAACGTGCTTCTCACCTGCCCCGCGTGCTATTTGATACTGAACGGCGATACCGTGGTCTTTCACACGTCTTATGTGGAGGATCTGATCGGGCTGACAGCCGGTATGGATATCAAGGACATTTTTATCGACAAAAACCAATACCTGTCGCATCCTCCCGCGGATAATCCGAGGGATTACAAAAACTGGTTCTGCGCCTCGATCAAAACCACCTACGGCGACGTCAAGGAGGTGCATGTCGGCAGATACGCGCTCAAATCCGGCGTCCCCGGCCTTTCGCAGGTTTGGATCAAAGACGTGTCGGACATGATTCAGGCCGAGTCGGCGCTCTGCGCTTCCCGCGATATCGCCTTTGAGGCGCAGCTGCACCAGAACCATTACCTGCGCGAAAACAGGCGTAATCTCTCGATCGCATACAGCAATATTCTCGGGCTGACCCAACTTATCCGGTCGACGTTTCTGACCGACCAGCAGCTTGAGTATATCAAGGAAATCGAAAACCTTTCCACCGGGGCGCTCTCCGCGCTGGACGACGGCTCGTCCACCGACCTCGATAGCCAGTTTGCTTTCCCGAGGGAAGAATTCGACCTGAACGTCATGATCGAAAAAGTAATTTCCGAGGTGCACAGCCGGCTGAAAAAGCGCGGGCTGGCGTTCGAGCTCATCTGCGAGAGCGGTTTGCCGTCCAAGGTCGTCAGCAACGAGAGCATGCTTTCCCAGGTGCTGATCCGCGTATTGCGCAACGCCATCGGCTTCACCAGCAAGGGCAAGGTGACGCTCAGCGTTTCGCTGCATGACAGGCTGGACGACGTACTGACCATCCTTTTCACCGTCGCGGACACCGGAACCGGCATGTCCGGCGAGACCGTTTCGGCCCTGTTTTCAAAGGCGGCCGATTCCGACGCCGATCCTTCGAAAACCAAAACCTCGGCTGTCGGCATCAACATCTGCAAGACCCTGGTCAACCTGCTCGGCGGACGGATGTGGTGCAAGAGCGAGCCCGGCACCGGAACCACGATGTACATCACGGCGCAGGTCAAGACTTCCGACCCGGCGGATGCTTTGCCCCCGCCCGCGGACGAAGATCCGGTCGGTTCCGACAGGCCGAACTCCGATATCAAAATTCTGATAATCGACGACAATCTGGTTACGCTCACCGTCGCCTATGAGGTTTTGCAGCGGCGCGGATTTCACGTCGTCACCGCTCCGAACGCGCTGGAGGCCATCGACATGCTGAGGGAAACCCGGGACTTCAACGCCATTCTGATGGATCTTTACATGCCGGATATGGACGGAATAACCGCCACCAAGATTATCCGCGAGATGAACCATTATACAAGAATCCCGATTATCGCGCTCTCGTCGTCCACCCTGCCGGATGACAAGGAGCTCTGCCTTCAGATGGGGCTTGACGACTACCTGACAAAGCCGATAGATGTGGACACAACTGTCAGGACTATTGTCAAATGGGTAAACTGGAGGTAGTCCTGACAAGTGGAAAAAATCAGTAACGCGGAGTTTATGCGGCTTGTCAGATTTATGCGGGACGGTTATGGCATCAATCTGGAACAGCAGTATACTCTTGTTGAGACCCGGATCGGCCAGCTCGCCAGAATCAAGGGTTTTTCCACTTTTAACCAGTATCTGGATTATGTCGAGAGCGACAGGAGCGGCGGCAACGTTCAGACCCTCATTACGAGACTCACCACCAACTACACCTATTTCATGCGCGAATCCGAGCATTATGAATACCTGAAATCGGCTGTTCTGCCCGAGCTGAGGAACAGTCTTGTTTTGCGTGACCTCAGAATATGGAGCGCGGGCTGCTCCAGCGGCGAAGAGGCCTATACAATGGCAATGGAGCTGGACGAGTTCTTCGGCCCGCAGAAAAAGGACTGGGACACGACGATTCTCGCGACCGACATCTCGCCCGTGGTTCTGATGCAGGCGCGCGAGGGAATCTATCCCGCTGAGCGCCTTTCCAGACTGCCGGACGATATGAAGTCCAAATATTTTGACCAGCTCGACCGCGGGCACTATAAGATACGGGACTTTATCCAGCGCGAGGTGATTTTCAACACGTTTAACCTGATGGAAAAAAAGTTTCCCTTCAAGAAAAAGTTCCATATAATTTTTTGCAGAAACGTAATGATATACTTTGAGACAAAAGTTTGCAACGAGCTGATCAACCGCTTTTACGACCACCTGGAAAACGGCGGCCATCTCATAGTCGGCACTTCGGAAACGGTTGACCGGAGAGCGACCCGCTTCAAATTCGTTAAGCCGTCCATCTACCGGAAATCCGATTAGCGCTGTGCTGCCGCCGCATTGCGCGCTACCCGGTTACAGGCGTACCTCGTTTATTATTATGTTGGGGAGAGCTATATGAGAAACTTGAAAATCGGCGCTAAGATCATCCTCGGTTTTTCAATCGTCGTGCTGCTTATGATGATTATCACGGTTACCGTTTTGGTTACGGGACTTGCGACCCAGAGCTCGGTGCACTCTATTAACCTCAAAAACGAGTTCCAGACGTATGCCAACGACCTGAAGTCCGATTTTTACGAATCGCGCATTTATTCGAATATTCTCTACAACATATACAAAGAGGACGCTTACGCCTCGTTCCTGGAAAAGACAAAATCCGCAGACGCTCATATTGACAGACTGCTCGATCTCGCCGCCGCCAACGAAGACGAGCTCGGCGCGTTCACTCCGGGCATCAGCGAATTTAACACCAAGTTCGACACCTGGAAAGGCATGGTTGAGAACATCCACAGCAGCTATGTCCGGCAGGAAGGCTTGAAAACCAAGGCCACAAGCCTCGCCGACGTCATTCTCGAATCCATTTCACAGGTCGTCACCAACCAGGCCGCGTCCGGCGCTTCGGGTTCGACTGTCGCGCGGGCAGCGGGCACGGTCGTCGTCATCCGCTCGCTGGAGTCCGATGTTTCGCACATCTTTGACACCCGCGACATTTCCGACGCTTCGGCCAAGCTTGAAACGCTCACGGCGCTGATTGCCCAGATAGACAAATCCGCAAATGCCGCCGCCAACCCCGAGCGTTACCATCAGCTTTCGGCTGACATGTCCGCGTATTACGACGAGGTATCCGCCTTTGTCAGCGAAGTGGATGCCAACAAAAAGCTGATTTCCGAGACGACGGCGCTTGGCTTGCAGTCCCTTGAAATTATAGTAGGCGGCATCTCGGCGGCGGCCGACCAGTTCGCTGAGACGGTTCGGGCGACCGCCGGAACCGCGCAGTTCTCCATCGTCCTTGTCGTCATTGTCGCCATTATCTCGCTGCTGCTGTCGGTCATTCTCGCGCTCATCATCGTGAGGGCGATTACCGCTCCGATTGAGTTGGTGCGCAAAACGCTGGTCACCATCGTCGACACCGGCAGCACCAAAATTGATCCCGCGGCCGCGGCTGAGATCAGCAGGGTCGCCAAAAACCGCGACGAGGCAGGGCAGTGCTCGCACGCGCTCGAAAACCTCGTTTTGTATCTCCAGTCAGTCAGCGGCAACCTGACTCGGATCTCCAAGGGCGACCTGACCATGGATATTAAGCTCCAGTCAAGTGACGACGAGATGGGCGCTGCCATGAAGCAGATGGTCGAATCTCTCAGCCAGACTTTCGGTCACATCAACCAGATTTCCGTAGAAGTCGCCGATAACGCCAGCAGCGTGTCCGAATCGTCGTTCAGCCTGGCGCAGGGCGCTACCGAGCAGACATCCGCCGTCGCAGCGCTGAGTAATTCCATAACTCAGGTCGCGGGAAAGACCGACGAAAACGCCGAAATGGCAGTGAGCGCCGCCAAGCTGGGCGATACGATCAAGCACAGCGCCGAAATCGGAACCGCTCAGATGGAACAGATGATGGACGCCGTCGCGCAGATCAACGAGGCCAGCGCGTCGATTAACAGAGTCATCAAGGTCATCGACGACATAGCGTTCCAGACCAACATTCTGGCGCTGAACGCCGCCGTCGAGGCCGCGCGCGCCGGTCAGCACGGCAAGGGCTTCGCTGTCGTCGCCGAGGAGGTGCGCAGCCTGGCCGCCAAGAGCGCCGCCGCCGCCAAGGACACGAGCAGCCTCATTGAGAACTCCATTGCCAAAGCCGAGCTCGGCGCGAGGATCGCTCAGGAGACGTCCAGCTCCCTTTCCGAAATCGTTTCCGGCATAAACGAAAGCAGCCAGCTCGTAAACATCATCGCTACGTCGTCAAAGGAACAGACTGACGCCATCAACGAGATCAACCGTGGCATCCAGCAGGTCGGCCAGGTGGTGCACCTCATCAGCGAGGGCGCGGAGCTTTCGTCCAGCGCGTCGTCAATCATGAAAAGCCAGTCCGACACACTGCACAGCTACGTGTCGAGCTACAGGATCAAGGACGGCATCCAGAGCGTCCCGCGCCGTCCGGCATCAGACGACTCTGGCCGCGAACAGCCAAAGTTCGCGCTGCCCCCTCAGAGCGGCGATCACAGCCACGACTTCGACGACGGCTCATTTGGCAAGTATTGACCTTTCACCGGCTCCAGCCGTCCGGAGACGCGAGCTTAATATCCGATATATGAGAATGTAATTTATCCGCTGTGACTGCCGACGAATCCGCGTCTGTCCTCGCGGGCAACGGCGGAATTTGAGCGCCGCGGCAACTGGATATAATTAGATCCCAAACCAATTGAACGAAAAGCGAGACGGCAGTCATTCCGCCGTCTCGCTGATATTTTTGCCTAAATCAGTATTTCCCGTATCCGTTTTCGTCATACGGCGCTTCCGCCAGAGTCAGCTGCTGGGTCGGCGCCGGGCGCTGCGCGTGTGCCGACGGAGCCATCTCGGAACGCGAGTTGAGGTTGCCTTTCAGCTTGAACTGGCCGATGACGTTTGCCAGCAGTACAGCCTGCGCCGAGAGGTCGCGCGACGCTGACGCGGACTCCTCCGCCGTCGCCGCGTTGGCCTGAACAACGTCCGAAACCTGCTCGATGCCGGACTCGATCTGCCTGATCGCGCTCGCCTGGCCGGAGCTCAGGTTGGATATTTCCATCACAATCTGGCTGGACTCGTTAATGCCGTCCACGATTTTCTTGAGGCTGGCCGCCGTGTCTTTGGCGATGCGCGTGCCCAGCTCGGATTTTTCCATCGAGTTGGATATCAGCAGGCCGGTGTCTCTCGCGGCGTCGGCCGACTTGGCCGCAAGGCTGCGCACCTCCTCGGCGACGACGGCAAAGCCTTTGCCGAATTGCCCCGCACGGCTGGCCTCCACCGCGGCGTTAAGCGCCAGAATATTGGTCTGGAACGCCAGATCGTCGATTACTTTGATTACTTTGCTGATCGACGCGCTGGCCTCGTTGATCTCCAGCACGGATTTCATCATGTCGTCCATATGGCGGGAGCCCGTTTCGGCAATGGCCATGATTGACTGCGCGAGAGAGCTTGCCTTATTCGCCATTTCGGCGTTCTGCGCGGTGTGCGACGAGACTTCGCCGATGTTGGACGACAGCTCCTCGACAGCGGCCGCCTGGCTGGTCGCGCCCTCGGCCAGATGCTGGCTGTCCTGCGCCACCTGCTCCGATCCGCCGGAAACCATGCGGCTTGCCTGATTGATCTCAGCGAAAACTTCGTTCAATTTGTCCACCAGAGTGACCAGGCTGTGTCCGACGACGTCCTTCTCCGACAGCGGCACCGGGTTAACCGAGAGGTCGCGGCTGGCGATGGAATTGAGTATCGCGGCCTGATTGGACATCGTGCCGACAACCTCGCCCATCGTGACGGCCAGCTCGCCGATCTCGTCCTTTGTATCAATGTTCACCGCAATATCGAGATCGCCAACAGCCAGCTTTTTGGCCGCCTGCGCCATCTGCCCCAGCGGCTTCGAAATGCCTCTCGATACGATTATCGCGAATATCACGCCAATGGCTATCGCCGCGATCGCGATGATCAGTATAATAATAAACGACACCGTCGACGACTGCTTTGCTGTGTCGATTGACTTGAACGCGGCGTTGTCAAGCTGCTCCAGAAGGCCGGTCAGCACCGACATGAGTTTGGTTCTGGCGCTGTCCGCCGACGCGGTATCGGCATGGATCTGCTGGATCAGCGCGTAGAAGGTATCCATATTTTGCAGGTAAGCGAGCAAATCTCCGTGCGCTTCGGTCAGCATATCGCGGGTGCTGCCGGCCGATTCCTCAATCCGCTCGGAAACGCGCTTTTCAAATTCGATCCATTTCTCGCGGATTTCGCCAACGCCAGTGACGTCGCCCTTGTTAAGCAGCGGAACAACCTGCCTGCGCAGGCTGGACAGCTCCATCTCAAGATCAGCAGCGGCAGCGGTCGCGATTCCGATACGTATAGCCTCTCCGACAGAGCCTCCGCTCACTTCCCCACCGGCGAGGGCTTCAAGCCGCTTTGCCTCTACTCCGTACATTTCGTGGAACGAGTCCGTCATTTTCGCGCCCTTAGCGGCGTTGTCGGCGTATATCGCAGTTTGCTGCTCGCGGCCGGACTGAACGCTGTCAATCGCGGAATCATATGTATCGAGCGCGGATTGGATTTCACTGATTTCGTCCGAGTACTCCTTGAGGATGGAATTTTCGTTCACCAGCCTGCTCAGCGCGCTTGCCTCGGCTTTCGCCTTGTCGATCTCACCGGCAAACTCCGTGTACATCTGATCGCTCTCGACATTGGAAAGTACCGACGCGGCTGCCCGCGCGTTATTAAAGTTGTCGAGCATAGTGTTTGACTGGACATTGAATTTGACGACGGCTTCGATGTCGTTTACGTTGCCGATATTGCCGAGGCTGGATACCGCCACCACGACGGTGACAATAAGCAGAGCCAGGATGACAATGGCGAATCCCAAAAAGATCTTTGTCCTCACCCGCAAGTTTTTTAACAAAACCGTTCCCCCCGTTTGAATAATTTGAACAAAGCAACCGGTGCTTAAAATTTCATTGCGTATGGTAACAATTTTATATTAAATAAAATGTCGTGTCAACGCCGGATGCCATAATTTGGTGAAAAATGTTCGAAAATATGCTCTTTTTGCGAAAGACTGGTGAATTTCGATCTTGCGCGCCGGTTTGGAAAGAGATATAATCCGTATAGGCAGACAAGACGCTTGCCAGGCGCATTCCTTTGCGCCGCAATACATAAAGCGGGCGTGACCCGGTCGGAAAGCCGGCGCGCTATTAATCCAGCTGCGGAGGTATACATGGCGAACAACTTTATGAACAGCATCAACGGCTTTATGAACGACGTCAAGGGCTTCATCAAAAACGACCCCTATGACAGCGATATCAGGCAGATCGAATCGGAACTGGCCGGTCTGAAAGCGCAGGAAAGGGAGATATTTACGGAGATCGGCAGACTCGCGGTTGAAAAATACGGGCGGGATCAGTTCGGCGAGCACTCCGACAATCTTCAAATCACGCAGGATAACATAACCGCCGCCGAGGCAAAACTCCAGGCCGCGATCGCCGCCAAGGCGGAAGCCGAACGCGCCGCCGCCGAGGCCGCTCAAACGCCTGTCTGCCCGTCCTGCGGTTACCGCAACGCTCCGAACGCCGCTTTCTGCACCGAGTGCGGCGCCGGACTCGCCGCCCCCGCGAAAATCTTTTGCGTCGAATGCGGTACCGAAGCAAACCCAGGCGCGCGCTTCTGCGGCAAGTGCGGAAGTAAACTTTAAGGCTAATTCAAGTCGTTTTTTGCGATTTGTAAGAACGTTGGCGCGTTATTTGTATCGTGGACTCTCAATACGAGATAGCCGCCGTTTTGAGGCGGGATTTTCGCGAGCCTCGTGACTCCCATGCCCCCGGCTGCGCAACCGATGACAAAGTTAAGGCTGGCGTGCGGATAACTACCGTACGTCAGCCTTGATTGTTCAGTTCTGCTCCCGCAGCGGGGTCAGTCTGCCTTGCCTGACCGCGTCCGCGAACGTTATGGTTCCTCCCGCGATGTCATGGAGCACCGGCGAATACTGCTCGATCTGCGAAAGGATGACATCGACAGTCAAATCCAGCCGCACGAGGCTGTCGACGATGTTCTCCTTCTCGAAAATCAGCATTGTATACCGGCAGTACATCAGCCGCTCGTCCGGGTAATATCCGTGGCAGCCCAGCACCGAGAACATGTTGACGCTTTCAAACGCGCCGGCAAGCTGGAGCATGTCCGCAGGATCGGCGTCCAGGCGCGATGTAGTCATTATCTGGAGCAGGTGGTTGACCCGCTCACCGTCGTCATCCGGGCTGAGGAAGCTGATCTGTATAGCGTGCTTACGGCCGCCGTCGTCCGTATGAAATATGCAGCACGAGTCAAACGGAGCCGCGCCGCTCTCGCTGTCTAAAAACGCCGCTTCCAGCCGTTTTTTGATCCCGTTCGTGAAGTCCAGGAGGTATTTGCGCTCAAATGCCGACACCAAATCACCCGCAATCAAGTAAGAAATCAAGCGGACACCCGGATAATTTTCCCAGATTCGCTCTGATTTTTAATATCATAACACACGGCGGCGTCCGCGTCAATTATGTGTACCTTCGAAACTCGGCCGGAAAAATGACCGTTTTTTTATGTTTTTTGTCCGTATAATAATTCCCGTTAGTCAAAGAATAATGCCTGAAAACAAAAAGAAATGGAGCCATGACATGTCAAAAGACATCGACAAGATCGACAATTCCGACCGCATTGAGCAGCTGACCAACATGACGCTGAATTACCCTCAGGCCAAAGCCTCACTCTGCCGAATGAAGGAAATGCACAAAAACAGGCAGAACAAAAATACAAAGATTATGCCCTAACGGCCGCCGCGCCCTGTCCGCACTCACCGGACGGGGCGCGGTTGCGTTTGCGGGGAAACGGAGAGTTTGCTTTGCGGTTGACAGTATGCTATTATTGGGGTTATGGTATTTGTACGCAGGAGAGGAGGAGTTAGTCTGGAAACCCTTAAAGACTATGAAAGCGGGCTGAGATCGCTGGTGTACAGCGCTCATGGCGTCGAATATTTACCCATTGAAAGCTTCAAAAAGGCGAAAAAAGTTACAGATGCATGTGTTATTTTTGAGGGAGATTACGGCGGACAGATATATTTAACTTGTCCTATGAAATATGTACGCTGCTCCGAAGTAGAACTACTCGGTCTTCTGGTTTATATTGACAAAATGCAATGGAATATAGAAGATGGCCGACGAGTTTTTTATGAGATACTTCCGATTGGTTCTGTCGTAGCTGGCGGTATGGGTGGCGGCATTGTTGCCGACGGGTTATGGCTGCATAAAAGAATATCTGCACCAGAAATTAGAGATTACATTATTGATATAGTTTGCAATGCTCACACCAAATAACCGCTACATACGCGACAGCCGGACGAGATTCGTCCGGCTGTTCTACTTCGTCTGAAAGGCCACCCTTCAGGCGTATTCTTTTTTCCTCCGCCATATCTCTTACGTCATTTTCACGGCGGCTTTGATGTCGGGGGCTTTGACGGTGTCTTTGATTACGTTGGTGATGAACTGCGCGGCTTCGGCGCGGGTGGAGGCGCCTGCGGGATTCAGACTGCCGCCGCTGCCCTGAACCAGTCCCCGGCCTACCAGTGCAAGCATCGCCTCGGCGGCGTATTCGGATATGTCCGCCGCGTCGTTGAACTCACTGAGAGCCATGCCGCCCTCGGGCGTTTCGATCAGATAATAGCTCTTCATCAGATTGTATGTGACCGTGAACATGTCCTCGCGGGTTATCGGCGCGTTCGGCAGGAAGCTTTCGCCGTCGCCGCCGGCAACGATGCCCATGGCTCTGGCTTTGTTAACGGCAGTCTCCGCCCAGACGGGGATATCGGCCTGATCCGCCGCCGGTTCAGGCATCCACTGCCCTTTGACGCTCACGTCAAACGCTCTCATCAGCATCGTCACAAATTGCGCTCTCGTAACCGGGCTCTGCGGGTCGAACCTGTTGCCGCCGACGCCGTTCATTATCCCGCGCGCACCGACGTAGCCCGCCGCGTCCTCCATCCAGCCGCCGGTGACGTCGTCAAACTCGACTTTGTTGTAGATAACGTCATAATGGCCGCCGTGATTGACAAACGCGGTCGCTACGCCGCCGTCATACGTGCTGAGCGCGACCAGCTTCGGCTCGCCGCTCTCCAGCTTTTCGTAAACAACAAGGCAATCCGGATCTTCGATATCTGCGGGCGCGAACGGAACGGTCAGCGTAACCGGCGCCGTGTACAGCAGCCAGTTTACGGGCTTGCCATCGCTGATGACGTCCAGCTTGACGCTGCCCCTTTCCAGACGGAAGGTGATATCCGTATCGGGGCTGAATGTGAACGTCTCGCCTCCGACAGTCACGGACGTGAGGTCGGGGGAAGTTCGGTCGGTCGCCGCCATCGCAAGCTCAAGCAGCGTGCGTCCCGACACCGTGAAGCTGCCGAGGCCATCGACGTTGACGGTGAGCGTTTTATCGGCGTTTTTGGCAAACCACCCGACAGGCAGCGTCACCGACGCGAGGTCGGAGGCCGGATATGTCAGGGCGGCGCTGACGGAGTCTCCGAAGAGCGCGTCCAGGCTGGCCACAGTCAGGTTTCTGGCCAACGGAGACGTGGGCGCAACTGGCGCGGCTGCTGGTGCGGCCGGAGTGATTGGCGCGCTGACTATGGTCGGACTAGACGGCGCGCCTGCCTGATTAATGGTGATCTTGTTCGAAACAGCGCCCAGCAGGCCGAACTCTACCTCAATTACGCGCGGGGCACTGCCGGGATTCGGAGCTATCAGAAATTCGATCTCGTCCGGTGCGCGGCCACGCTCGTCCGCCTCAAACGGATAGTTTCCGTGACGCGCCGGACTCAGGATCGCGACGCGCGGATCGCTGTCGAACGCTCCCAGTGTGACCTGATTTTTGCCCGGAGCCGAACCGTCGCCCGGCTGCGCGTTAAACGAGAGGACGTCCTGCGTTTCCGCGTTCAGCGCCGCTCCGTCCACCGTTACCGAGGTGAACTGCACGTCCCTCTGGTACGGCTTGCCCGCCTCGCCGGGGAGTAAGTCGTCTATAAATGAACCCGCGCTGCTGAGCTTCACGGTTTTCCTGCCGCCCGCCTTGGGGACAGCTCCCGTGTCACCGGCAACCGCGGCGGAGAGGGCGGGATTGGCGGACTGCGCGACTGATATTGTTGTCTCCGCACCGCCCAGACCGAACTTAAGGTCGATTACGCGTCCGGCTCCCGGATTATATGGGATGACGGCCGTGATATCGCCGTCGGCAGACCCGTCGATCGCCCCGTTGTACGGATGACCCGGTACCGGGTACGTGATAGCGACCGCGCTGTCGCTCAACGTTACGCCCTGTACGGGTCTCGCCGCCAAGCCCGCGCCCGTCACGGCGGATAAGAGGCTGACGTCGGCGGAGGTTATGACGTCGGGGTTCGCGCCCAAATAGAGATTGCCACCGAGGAGCGTCAGGCTTATTTCCCCTCCGGCGTAGGTCATGTTAATCGCCGATCCCGTGGAACAGCTCAGTCTCGGCGCGCCTTTCTGGTAGCGCGTTCCAATTCCAGTCTTGCCTCCGGAATCCTCTAACGTGACCGCTATCTCGCGATAATCGCCCGTATTTTCCGGCACCTCGACCGTCAGTGAGAGGCTTCCATCAGTGTCCACGGCGACTGACGGCCAGATAATAAAATTACTGCCTGAAGTGATTACGACGGGCCCCGCCGAGAAACCCATTCCCATAAATGTCACCGACCCGCCGCCGGTTGGGACGGGATTATCCTCTTTGCCATCGTAAGACTCCCCGGCCTGAGCGCCCGGCGGCGCTGTCGCCGCGAGGCCTAATATGAAGCAGAGCGCCAGCAGAAACGCCGCCGCCCGCGAGCCCGTTCTTCTCGTCATTGGTCATCCTCCGTTAATCGTATGTATTCTGATATAATAGCATAAAATAGCCTGAAATGGAACAAAAAACCCGCTCGCGCGGCGTATAAAGACTGATTGCCATCGCGAGTGTGCTCCGTTTTGGTATAAATGCCAATAAAAACGCAATCCCCGCCGATTTGTCAGCAGGGATTGCGCGAATTATGTCAGTGTACAGTCAGAACCGCAGCCGTCCGGAAAATCCGATTCGGAAACGGTTAATGTGAAAAGTTGTCGAAATAACCCTGAATCAGTATCATCGGCGTGCCTTTGTCGCCGCTGCCGGAGGTCAGGTCGCACAGCGATCCGATCAGGTCGGTGATCTTGCGCGGAGTCGTGCCCTGCGCCAGCATCGAGCCGACCAGGCTGCCCTCCTTGGCGCGGATTTCGCCCTTGATCGCCGAGGTCAGCTCCTCGCCACGCAGATCGGCAAAGCTGTTGTCGGCCAGGTATTTGAGCTTCAGCTCGTTTGGCGTTCCCTCCAGCCCCGAGGTGTAGGCAGGAGAGACAACTGGGTCGGCCAGTTCCCAAACCTTGGCTACCGAGTCCTTGAAAGCGCCGTCGCCGTAAATCATGACTTCGATCTGCTTGCCGGTTTGCTTTTTAAGCTCCGCGGCAAGTCTTTCGACAAAAGGCTGTCCGTCTCTGGGAAAGAGCTTAACCCGCTCGTCGGTCGCCTTATTGGAGCCGAGCAGGCCGAATTCTGGATTGAACCCGCTGCCGTCCACGCTCGCGGTCAGGATCTGATCCAGCCCGACTACGCTGGCGGCTCCGGCGGCCTTCATGCGCCGTTTGGTGCGCGCGCGTTCGTGGATATCGCAGACCAGCACGTGCGGGCAGCGTTTTACCACCTCGGCGGCGCTGTTAGTGAAAACGAACGCGACCTCCGCTCCCTGGGCGGTGACCAGCTTCTCATAGAACTCCACGTAGTCGATGCCGGTGAACGGATGCAGCGTATTGCCGAAGGACTTTCTGTACTCTGCGATGTCAAACGTATCGGTCATGTTCTTGCCCGAGCTCTCGAGCGCATCTTCGTCAAACAGCGCGTTACCGACCTCGTCGCGCGGGAAGCTCAGCGCGATCAGGACTTTTTTCGCGCCGCGTGCAATGCCGGAAAGCATGGTGGCAAACCGGTTGCGGGAGAGGATGGGGAAAGCGACCGCAAGCTCGCCGCCCGGAAATTTCTTCTTAATGTCGGCGGCTATCTGGTCGATATTCGCGTAGTTTCCCTGCGCGCGCGCCACAACCGCCTCTGTTATCGCCACCACATCGCGGTCGTTAAACTCAAACTGCTCCTGCTTCGCGCAGTCCAGCAGACATTCAACCGCCATCTGGCATAAATCATCGCCTTGAACAATGACAGGCATGCGTACGCCCCTGACGACTGTTCCAACTGTTCTTCCCATTAGGGTTCAGCTCCTTTAGAAGATGTGCGCCGAATTTTTCGGGGCAGGCAAAAGCGCCACTGGATATTATACCGTATCCTGCGAGGTCTTTCAACTGTTTTTTCTATATTGCGACTGCGGGTATCGCCGCCTGTCCGGGAACCCGGAAAGCGCGTTTGGAAGGCGGGCGCGCACGCCGGAATACCGGCTTATGGTATACGCTCGGTTATATAACCTATTATCAATACATATTTTAGCCAGGGTATCCGATTTCCTGATAACAATTTGTTATATCAAGAAACAATATTAGTCCGAGACATTCGCGCACATTGTTGGTATAATGTTTTCATTCATAACCGCGAGGTGAGCACATGGACTCTGCCAACATGTTAAATATCAAATATATCCGGACAAATGACCCGATCCCGCTGCTTGTCGCGCCGCCGCGCCCGGTCAGCGTCTCCACCCGGGACGTGCTTTTCTGCCGGATTGTCGGCATTGACTGCGCCGACGCCGAATACGTCGAGGGCATTCGCGAAATCGACCGCATCCTGACAAAGTCCGGCGCCGCACCCTACCTGCGGCTGTCAACGCTTGCGGCGGTTGACCCCGGATGGGACTTTGCTGATTTTTCCGCCGCCGTCGACCTGGCTTTGCGTCCCGGCGGGAGCGCGGTGAGTCCGGGGCTTCGGCTGCCGTTCAGCTTCGGCGACGGCATTATGGATGCGGCGCTGCATGCCGCTTACGGGCAGGTCGTTTCGGCGTACTGCGGCGAATCCGGCGTGTCGCCGTCGATGGCCAAAAACTTCGCCGTCAAGCTGCTCTTTTGGATAAAAACGTATTTGCCGCGCCTATATTCCGGCGGGTTCCCGGAGATGTTTCCCAAGGTTCTCTTTACCGGCGGCATCAAGAAGCACGACAGTTTGTTCCTCTGCCTGCTGACGCGGATCGGCTGTGACGTTGTCTATATGAGCTCTGACAGTGATTTCCCGGCGGGTTACACCGGTCTTACCGACGTTTCGGAGCTGGTCGCGGTGGGTGCCCGCAGGAAGCTGAGCCTGCCCATCCCCGAAATGCCGCGGCAGACTCCCGCCGCGCCGGTAGCCTCCGCCCAAGCTCCGCCGCTCACTCTGCCCGTCCTTGGCGTGATGACAAGCGCCGCAGGTCAGGATCACATGCCGCCGCCCAGCCAAAGCGCATCCGCCACGGCAACCCGCCCGGCAGATTTACCCGGCAATGAGCTTACCTTTGAGCAGCTGGCCAACCTAGCCCCGTCGGTTGTCATGATTAAAGTCTTCGACAAGGACGGCGAGTGCTTCAAGTCCGGCTCGGGCGTGGTCATCAGCGAAAAGGGGTACATATTGACCAACTGCCATGTCATCGGCGGCGGACAGTCGTTTACGGTGCGGTTTGAGAACGATGCCAACGAATATCAAACCAGCGCGGTGGTGAAATATCACACCGACTTTGACCTCGCGCTCATCAGGGTTGACCGCGCCTGCCCGCCCATCCGGGTGCTGGATGGCGGTTCGCTGGCGCGCGGCCAGAAGGTGGTCGCCATCGGCAGTCCGCTCGGGCTTTTCAACACCGTTTCCGACGGGATTATTTCGGGATTCCGCCAGTTTGAGCGCGTCTCGATGATCCAGTTCACCGCGCCAACCTCGAAGGGAAGCTCCGGCGGCGCGCTGCTCGACATGTACGGCAGGCTGATCGGCATAATCACGGCGGGCTTCGACGACGGTCAAAACCTGAATCTGGCCGTCGATCACACGACCATCCAAGCCTTCGCTTGCAACTTCCTCTGAGTCCCGCCGTCTGGCTTTATCCGGAGCGGACCCCGGTTGACAGCGTGATCCATATGTGATAATATCCGCGAAAACCGCCGATAATGAGAGGAGAACCCTTGAGTTGACTTACCTTCTGGAGTATCTGGGCGATATTATCCGGCGAATGTTTCACGTGAGCATTCCGCCGGAGTTTCAGCCCAAAATTATCGCCGCCGTTATCCCGGCACTGGCCGCCATTGTTCTCTGGTCCTTTCTCGGCAAGCGCCGCCGCAGTTTGCTTTACGTCATTCTGATCGGCGCGGGCTTCTGCCTCTTTCTCTGGATAGCGAAGGACAATCCGCAGAGGTTCAGCGACTTCATAGTCGAGCTGGGCGCGGCGGGCTTCATGTTTCTGCTTTCGCTGCTGTACAATGTCAGCTGGGCAAAGCGCATTCTCGTGTCGCTGCTGGCTACGGTCGGACTCTACATAGTAACAAAGCTCGCCATCTACGGGATCGACCTCGCGCTCGGCGTCAGGAGTACGCTGTCCATTTTCTGAGCGGCATTCGCCCGACTGCCGGTGCTAAATAATAACCAGGATGGGGTTTTACGCCTCATCCTGGTTTTTTGCGGCCATATACGCGCCGATGCGCCGTTTATCTTGCTATCTCGACTCTGTTGCCGCCCTTGGATTTCGCGACAAGCAGCGATTCGCTCGCGAGCTTGATAAGGTCGTCCAGCGACTGGCTTTTGGTGCTCATTCTGGCAATGCCGACGCTCACCGAGCATCTGAGCGGGGTGCCCCTGTAATCGTATACGCTGTAGCTGACCTCGTTTTTGATCCGTCTCGCGAGGTCCAGCGCGTCTTCCTTCCTGTTGTCGAGCATCATCACGAATTCCTTGCCGCCGAACCTCGCGAGCGGGTATTTCGGGTCGGCGATGGACTTGATCGAGTCGGCCACCGATTTCATAATGAAGTCTCCGGCTTTGTATCCGAAATTGCTGTTGATCGCCCTCAGCCTGTCGACGTCGACTATTATAACGGTCTGCTCGCCGCCGGCTTCGATCGACTCGGCGAACTCGTGCGCCTTGTCGTAGAACGCGTCCCGGCTGTATGTGCCGGTTGCGCGATCGATTGAGGCGATCGATTGAAGCTCCTCGCTCAGTGCGCGGACTTCAGTCTCGTCGCGGATCAGTATTGACCAGCCCTCGAAGGTGGCGCGCTCTCTTATCCTGCGAATCGTGCATTTGTAGTATCTGGTCTGGTCGCCGATTGTCACCGGGAAGCTTGTGACCGTCTCTTTCGCGATAAACCGGCGCATGTCGTTCAGCTCGGCGGGCCAGCCCTTGATCGACTGCAGCTTCTGGAGCGCCTTTTGGTTCATTATCCACGGGAACATTCGGTCAAATGCCCGGTTGCAGCGCAGCATCCTCTGCTCGTCGTCCACCAGGATCACGGCGTCGGTGACCGCCTCCAGCGCCTGCTCGGTGGTGTGGGACAGGCCCATAAACGGGTTAACGCGCAGCAGGCAGATGAAAAACAGAATGATTGACGGAAAGGACGAGAAGATCGGGTAAAACAGATTGCCCGCCTTTAAGCCCCCGTAATAGGCTATAACGCAGCAGAGCGGAATGAACGTCGCGATCACCATCATTATCACATAGCGGCGGCGGCTCCTGCTCGTTCTGAAGAATCCGATCAGCGTGACCGCGAACGAGGCTAGAAAGCCGGCAATAATGATCCCGTAATAAACGTAGGCCCACAGGCCGGGCGTCACCGCGACGGAGCTGACCCCCGTTTCGGCGCTGAACGCTACGTCGGTGTAGAATATCCCCTGCGGGCCGCTGAGCCACAGGACAATCACCGGCACAACGGGAACCGCGAGCAGTATTGCTCTTGCCGCTCTCGGCAGCTTTAGATCAAAAAACTCGACCACGATCAGCACCGCCATGACCGAAACGTAAGCTCCGCCGAGCCCCTGAATCTTGAGGCCGACAACGACGCCGTCAAGCGCGGAGGCGGTCAGCTCGATGAGATAACCGAGCAACAGAACGAAAAGCGAAAGTACAAACGCGATAAAAACGGTAATCTTTTTATTGGCGCAGATGTGGATTGTATAAAACCCGACCGCCAGCATAACGAGAAGCTCAATGACAGTCAGGGCGATTATCGATTCATTCAGCATCCGAACTCTCCAAATCAGTTTGAATTACTTTATCAATGGGCAGGTACTTGAGCAGCAGGTCGTGCAGCCTCGGAATATTGATCGGCTTGGACAGATAATCGGTCATCCCCGCCGAAAAGTAGGTCTCGCTGACGCCGGAGACGACGTTTGCGGTCATCGCGATTATCGGAACCGCCGCGAGCGCGCCGCCTATTGCCCGGATCTCGCGCGTGGCGTCCGCTCCGTCCAGCTCGGGCATCATGTAATCCATCAGGATCATGTCGTAACTGTTGACTTTCACTTTTTCGATCGCTTCAAACCCGTCGGCAACTGATGTTACGGATATTCCGTACTGCCTGAGCAGCCCTTCCCCCACCAGCAGGTTGACGGGATTGTCGTCCACAAGCAGCACCGAGACGTCACGGGTCTTGAACGCGCCCGGCTTGACGTTGCGCCTGTTTTTATGCTCGAGCATATCCCTGTGGTCGGATTCTATGAACAGCGACGCCAGCTCCATCAGCATGACCGGTTTGTTCAGCACGCCGTGCGCCGCCCGCAGGCTCACCGACCGCTCGTGTATCCCCTTCATGAAAATAAACCGCGTACGGTCCGCGCGGACGTCGTTTACTATGTCTATCGAGTCGTAGCCGAAGAAAACGTGGGTATACCCGCCCACCTCAATTTTCGCCTTAAAACTGCCGGGAGTCGCGCAGATATCGCTGGTGATACACAGCTTGTCAAACATCCAGCGCAGCGAGTCGGCCTCAAACCTGTTCGGGACGCAGCAGAGCGCGCTGAACTCCGCGCTGTTCAGCCTCCGCCAGGCCGAGTCCGGCTCGGAGCCTTCGCATATGATGTAGAACTGGAATTCGGAGCCCCTGCCGTATTCGCTGGTGGCGGTTATCTCGCCGCCCATCAGCTCGACCAGCCTCCGGCATATAGCGAGGCCGAGGCCGGTTCCGACTATGTTGCGGTTCATGCGGGTATTGATCTGCTCAAACACGCCGAACATTTTGCCGATGTCTCCGTTTTTGATGCCGATTCCGGTGTCTTTGACCGTGAAATTGATCCGCCAGAAGTCGTTGGCCAGCCTGTCCGCGGATATGTGTAGCGAGACCTCGCCCTCTCTAGTGAACTTGACCGCGTTGTTAAGCAGGTTGAGCAGAATCTGCTTCAGCCGCACCTCGTCGGTGTTCAGCGTCAGTGGCACTCCGGGCGATACGTATGTAGTAAACGCCAGGTTCTGGGCGGCGGCCTTTATGCTGATGATGTTCGCCGCCGCGATAATGACCGAGGAGAATACGAAGCGCTCGTTTATGATCTGCATCCTGTTGGCGTCGATTTTGGAAAAGTCCAGTATGTCGTCTATGATCTGGAGCAGTGATCCCGCAGCGTTTTTGATCGAGAGCGTATAGGTCGTCTGCTCGTCGTCGAGGTCGGTCAGAAACATGAGCTCGGTCATGCCGAAGATCGCGTTCATCGGGGTTCTGATCTCGTGGCTCATGTTGGCGAGAAAGTCGCTCTTGGCCCGCGCCGCAACCTCGGCCTCGTTCTTGGCCTCGATAATGGGCGTAATGTCCACCCATTCGAAAAACCTCTCGATCCGGCTCTCCCCCATCAGTGAGGAGCGCAGCAGTATCCACTCCGGGCGGCCGTCCACAGTCAGCGCGTACTCGCGCTCGACATAGCCGGAACTGTGCAGCGTTTCGTGCAGAAGGTCGACCATCTCAGCGCTTTTGAAAAGGTCGAGGAACGGCCGGCCTTTTACCATCCGCCTGTCCATGATATCCAGGTGGGCGGCGAGCGACGCGCTGATGTATCGGATTTTGGCCTGGGCGTCTACTATGGCCATGAAGCTCGGGGTGGTGTCCATGATTATCTCGAACGTTTTGCCGTGGATTTCTGATTTTTTCAACCTGCGGCCACTGACAGATATAATCGCGTACAGAATTATGTTGATTATATTAAAAATACAGATCCGTACAAGATGGTCGGCGACCGAAAACTCCGCGCCCAGCAGCGAATACCCGAAAAAAAGAATCGGAGTCACGAATACGAGATTCGCGAGTGCACAGTGGATAACAAATCCGGTAGTGTTGAAATATATTGCGTTGATCGCCGAAGCCACGATGAGCGAGGCAAAGAATATCTGGTCTCCCCCGAGCAAGACGGCAGACACCGTCGCGCACAGCACTATGGAAAAAGAGCAAATCAGCGACGTCACCGTGGTGGAAACATACCTGCTGAACAGCGACAACTGAATGGCGATTATCGACACGACACCAAAGGCCAGACGTATCGACCAGCTATTGCTGCCGAGCCTGTAAAAGTCGAACAGCAGCCCGACAACGACAAGCAGCGTCACCATTCCCGCGGCAAAAACGCGCACGAATGTATTTATCCGTTTTTCCTGAGTTTTTGTTGTCGAATTCATAGGCCGCTTTCCTTTGATGCTGTGTTTGAAAATTATAGATACCACGGCGGTGTTTGGGCTATACGCAGCTTCCACACCGGAAACATTATTTTATCGTCTGACCGCTCCGGCAAAAATTCCGCCGGGTGCCGGGATAAGGCCGGCCGGGCAGACGAAATTCACGGCACCGGGCACAATTTCGCAGGACAGCTTCCGGTCAAAATAAACTTCGCCGTCAAGCGAATAACAGAACGGAGACTTCGACGTGATATCGATCTTTCTTGCCTGAATGTGGTTAACTTTGTCGGAGACGCTGTCGTAACTCCCCCGCGTGTAATGGTACGCCACCGGAATTACCTTGTACCGGTTCCTCAGCGCGATCATGTAAATCTCCAGCCGGCCGTCGTCGGGGCGCGCCTCGACAGCGGGAACCATCTTTCGCCCGTATGTCGCGATATTCGCTATATTCATTGAAAAGTACCTGCCGGAATAGTTCTCGCCGTCAATTACAACGTTCATCGCCTCCTGCGGAAACCCGCCGGACAGCGCGCAGTGGATGCCCGCCACCTTGAAGCCGATATCAGATGCGATGCCCGTCTTTTCACTGATCTTGTCGCCGTGATATTTGGCCGAGGCCTCCGCCCCGATAAGGCAGTTGGCGATCCCGTATTTATTGCCGCAGCTGAACGCGTCCAGATAAATCGTGTCCGCCATAACGAGATTGCGCAGCGAGGAAAACAGATGCACGTTTTTCTCGCCGAAGCAGTTGATGAACGAATTCAGCCTGCCGCGCGGATAATAGGCGATCTGGACGTTGGGCATGTGCATACATCCGTTTACAACCTCGTTCAGCGTTCCGGAGCCGCCCACCGCGTAAACGCGCACAATGTCCCGCGCATCTGCCATATATTTGCGGATGTAGCTGACGGCGTCTCTGGAAAACTTGGTGACGTAAATATCGAACTGCATGTCGGAGTACAGTTTGAACAGCCCGTGAATCGAGGTGACGATCTCTTCGATATTGCCCTTGACCAGCTCGGCCACGGGATTGATAATAAACAAATGTTTCATTGACTCACCCCGTCAGAGCCGGTTGATTTCGTCTTGCAGCCCGCGCCGCAGAGCCTCGATCCGGTCGAGCGCGGTTTCGCAGTCAAACGCCGACAAGCTGTCCGTAACCGCGTCAACAGCCGCGTCGAGCTTTTCCCCGAACCGGACGCCCGAAAACCTGCCCATCAGCTCGATCGCCGCCTCCGGGTCGAAATCCGCCGTGACCCGCGCGAGTTCGGGCAGCGCCTCCAGCAGCCCGGTCAGACGCGCCCGCGACATATTCTTCGCCTCCAGCACCACAGCGAGCCGCTTTTGCAGCCACAGCGCCTTTTCCCGGAAGTCCGGATACGTCTCCCGGCAAAACTGCATATTGCCAGACTTCGAGCTGTGCTCCAGCTCCTCGGCGGAGGCGGCGAGCGTTCTGCTGCCGAGTGTCTTCAGCGTGCTTTTCAGACTGTGAACCTCGACGGTAAACGGCTTGGCGTCGTCCGTGTTTTCGATATACCTGTCCAGCTTTTCGACCGAGGTTGCGATGAACCGGGGCGCGGCCGAGATCAACCCTTCCAGAACCTCGGCGAATCCGCCGGAATTCTTGAACGCTTTTTCGAGGTCAATTTCCCCGATATCCTCAATCGCGCCGGCAAAGACCGGATCAAGTCCGTGGCGGCGGGCGGGAGCTTCGGCTTGCCGCGCGTCACAGGGCTCACCGACGCTTTCTGGCGGTTCGCCGCCTGCCGACACGGGGTTTTCCGAGCGCGCGCTGCCGGTAAATGGCGGCGTTACCGCGAAGGGGCTGGCGGGCAATTCGCCGTGGACGCCGCTTGCCTTACCGCTAGCTTTTATATTTATGACCCCCGTTTCCATATTCGAGCCGATATTTGCGTTGAAATTCTTGGATGACAGCCAGAGCGAGAGCGTTTTCGCTATGTGGACCAGAATGTACTCCTCGCGGGCTGCGATAAAGCCCTCGTCGCCGGAGCTTTCGAGGACTATGAACCCCTTGAGCCTCGGCTCAAAATGGAGCGGAAGGAAATAGCCGGTCTGCGTTTGCTCCATCAGAAAGTCGATTCCCCTTTCGGTGACCAGGTAGCGGTTCAGGCACAGAATTTCCTTCCCTGACAGCATGGCCTCGATCTCCGCTCCGGACTGTATAAACTGCCGCGCAAGGCTGCCCGGCTCACGGAATCCGTAGTTTTTTTCATAGCAGGAGATCAGCTCCGCGCTTCCGTCGGTGAAATGGGCGATCGACGTGCGCAGTAAGTTGAACCGCTTGGTAAACATGATTGCGATGCTGTTGAACGCGTCCTCCACGCTGTTTGCGTCCTGCAGCAGCAGCGCCATTTCCGACTGGATGGCGAACTGCACCTGAAGGCTCTTCTGTGCCATATTGCTCACCCTAAGCTGCTCGACAATCCTGTGCAGCGACCTGGACAGCACACCAATTGTCTTATCATTTTTGACCGAGACCTCGAAATTGGCGTTCAGGTTGCCGCTCGCTATCTCGTCAGCGGTGTTTATAAGTACATCGATGGGGTGCAGCAGCCTTCTCGTGACAAAATACGCAAAGAGCGAGGTCAGGGCGATAACAGCCGCAAAGACGACGATCAGCGTAACGACGATAGGCCGCACACCCGCGTATGCGGCATCAATTTGCAGCGCGATGAACACGATAATTCCCGACTGGCTGGGCATGTAATACCCGTAACTTCTGCCGGGCAGCATGTCTGACTTCAGATTGCTGAGAAAGAGCGGCCTCATTTCCGAAAACGCGCGGTTGATTTCATCCAGATTAGTAAAATTCATACTGTGCAGGCAGGCGTCGATGAATTCCGGGCTGGTGGCCGACAGAATCCGGCAGTCCGGCGAAAACAGGGCGGCAACCGCGTCTCCCAGCCCCTCCACATCGAGAGTCATTTCATCCAGGCGCACATCGGCGCCGGCGCATCCGATTATTCGTCCGTCCCTCGTGACCGGAGCGACGATTGTCAGCGAATAGCGGTAGTCGGCGGAGTCGCGCGTGCTGCCGATCCTCACCCTCGGCGCTATGATATCGAAGTATATCTTGCCGGTTTCTTTCGCGCTGTTGTAATACGGGTAGAGCATCCGGTTGTCGATCTCGTCCTCCAAAATGTCCGCCTCGACCGCGATCTTGCCGCCGAGGTCGACATATGACCTGATAAACCTGCCGGACGGCGCGCCGGGATAATCCTCCCCGTGCCTTTCATCCCTGCCATCGAACGCGCCGGGATCAAAGGCCAGCCAGACCTTGTGTATATCGTCGTTTTCGAACATCGAGCGTATCGCCTTGTCGCACCTGCCGCGCGCGAAAGCGTCGTCCGGGTCCACGCTCTCGATCGCGAAGACGGTGGAAAGCAGCGTCAGCTTAACGCCCTTAACGATCCCGTCATACTTTTGCGCATACGTCTGCGCGACGCTTTGCAGCTTCTGCCTGGTCTCGTTTTCGACGTTTTTATGCACTGTGTCCAGCAGATAAAAGAACACCACAAACGTGATCGCGAAAATAGGCAGCAGTATCGCTAAATGAAACTTCCGCGCGATCAAACTTTTCATTTGACCTCCACTCGTTGCGCCTCAACCGGTTGTTTGGGGCACTCTGAAAAAAATGCCCCTTATCAGCGCGCACTCATTCGCCCGCCCGCTTTGCCAAGCCTCCGGCTCTGTCATAATCGAATTCAGACATCGCCTCTTGTATCTCCAGCAGGAGTCCGTTCTTTTTTGCGCCGAAATCATATCCGGCGAGCCCGCTGATTATCTCCTCGGCTTTGTCAATAGAGTAGTTCTCCAGCTCCGAGGTCAGATCAGCCAGCGCCGATTTGAAAAACTCCGGATCACCCTGTTTTTTCTCGCGGCGTTCACCGGCTCCCGGCGCACTCACGGCAAAAACGCTGAGCTGGCTGCCCAGCTCTGTAAGCCGCTCTAGGAACACCGGCAGCCTCGCGATGGCCTCATCCAGCCGGTCAGCCTTGGATGTCTCCTCGATCTCGCGCGCCGCCGCGGCCAGGGCCACTGCCCCGAGGTTATCCAGCGCGCCCTTTATGCCGTGGATTTCGGTGATAAAGTTCTTTTTATCACGGGCTTCGGCAGCGTCGCTGAGCCTCTGGATGACCGACGGGATTATCTTGGCCAGCATTTTCAGCGACTCGCAGTAAATGTCTGTCTGGTTTTCTATGCGGCGCAGGCCGAGCTCCGCGTCCAGCTCCGGAATTATTGACAGCCTGTCCAGCAGCGATTCGAATTCCGGGTCGGCGGGCTCGGCAAGTGACTGGCCGCCCGCTTTGACCGAGGTAATCTTTTCAGGCGGCAGCCATTTCTGAAGTATCCTGACAAGCTCCCTTTTGTCGATGGGCTTTTTGAGGAAGTCGTTCATTCCGGCTTCGAGCAGCATCATTTTCGCTTCCTCGAAAGCGTTTGCGGTCAGCGCGACAATTACGGTGTCCTCCTTCGCGTAGCCCCGCTCGCGCAGTATCTTCACGGCCTCGGCGCCGTCCATCTTCGGCATCATGTGATCCATAAACACGATGTCGTAATGCTTGGCCTCGATCATGCTGATGGCCTCGGCGCCGCTGCTCGCCGTCTCGCACTCGATGTCACACAGGCGGAGCAGGCCGGACGATACGTTCAGGTTGATTTCGTTGTCGTCCACAACCAGGATATTGGCGTCCGGCGCCGAGACAAACGCGAAGTCGTCGTCCGCCAGGGAGAAAATGGATTCGTCGCCGGGCATATACGGCGCGGATACGTGAAAAGCGGAGCCCTTGCCGTATTCGCTCTCCACCCACAGGCTGCCGCCCATGCATTTGATGATGTTGCGGCTGATCGCGAGGCCGAGCCCTGTGCCCTGAATATTCTTGTTGGCGTGCTGGTCGAGCTGTTGAAACGCGTCGAACAGCTTGCCGATGTCCTCTTCCTTGATTCCTATGCCGGTGTCGTAAACGTCGAACAGCAGCAGGCCATTGTGTTCGGACACCTCCATTACGACATGGCCCTCAGAGGTGAACTTCACGGCGTTGCTGAGCAGGTTGACCAGTACCTGGCGCAGGCGGGTCTCGTCGCCGTAAATGCAGGTCGGCAGCTCGGTTTTTTCGATCAGCTTGAACTCGACGTTCTTCTGGTTGACCGAATACTCGATGAATGAGCGGAGATTGTCCAGCAGGTCGCGCAGTCTGAAGTCGGAGCACACCAGCTCAAACTTGCCGGACTCGATTTTCGATATGTCGAGTATGTCGTTGATCAGCGTCAGCAGCGACTCTGCCGAGACCTTTATGTCGTAGGCGTACCGGCGCTGCCGCGTCGTCAGGTTCTCGACCAGCAGCAGCTCGGACATGCCGATTATGGCGTTCATGGGCGTCCGTATCTCGTGGGACATGTTGGCGAGGAACAGCGACTTCGCCTTGGCGGCGTGCTCGGCGCGCACTGTCATCTGCATCAGCTCGGCCGTCCGCTCGTCGACGCACCGCGACAGGTTTTTCTCCAGCTGGTCGCGCTCGAGGCCCAGCTGCCGCCTGTTGAGCAGGTTGGACAGCATGCCGCCGATATTGCCGAAAAGCTCCTCGTCGGTATGGGTAAAGCGCCGTCCGCCGTCGAGATCGATCATCGCGAGGTATCCGCAGTAGCTGTCAAACTCGGTCAGCGGAACGAGGCATGCTTTTGCCGTTTCGGCGTTCAGCTCCAGCTCCGCGATCTGAGCCGGGCTCAGCTCGAGAATCCTGGTGTGGCTTGTCTCGATCGCCGAGGTCAGCCGGTCGACCAGGCGCGTATGCTTCATCGGCAGGAATTCGCGGGTCGCGGCCTTTTGCCAGAAGGCGACCAGCGACGGCTGTTCGTGCGAAATATGCACGATAAATACGATCGAAAACCCGAGCAGCTGGCCGGTGCTCTCCGCCGCCGCCTGAAACGCGTCGTCCAGGTCGAGCTTGCTCTGAATTGTGCTGAGCACGCTGTTATAAACCATCAGCTCGCTGGAAATCTGGCGCTCAATCTCAAGAGAATCATTGAGCTGCACCACCATTCGCTTGATCGCGCCTGCGAGCATCCCGATCTCGCCCTGCTTTTCGGAAGCAAAATCGAACTCGCCGATATCCACGCCGCCCTCGGTCGCGATCCTGTCCGCCGCCTCGGCAATCCGCTTTACCGGGTCGGTTATCCTCCGCGCCGTGATGAAATTCGCGATTATCAGCGTCAGGCATCCGAAAATGAAGATGAGAACAGTTATCATCGCGAGGTTCAGCCCCGGAGAGTAGAGCACCATGTCGTCCAGAATATTGCAGAACGACCAGTATGTGTTCAGAGCCGGGATTTTTACCGGATAGAGGCTGACAATAAAGGTATTGGTTTTGGTTTTGTAGTTGCCGACCTGGAACAGCCGCTCGTGGTTTTCAACAGCCTTTACAACCCCGGCAGGGCTTACAAATCCGATATCGCTTACTTTCTTGTCATAAAACTGGGCGTCGTTGGCAAAGGCGACGTAGCCGTCCTCCTGGAACAGAATATATTTCCCGCCGATCGTGTTAAGGGTGCTTATCATTTCACATTGGGTGGAAAAAGAAATGTCAACGCCAACGCAGCCGATGATTTTCCCGTCGCGGGTAATCGGGGCGGCGATGGAGTTAACATACTTTTTTGCGCGGCTGTCTTTATAGTCGTGGAATTCCGGGCGCAGGACCGCCATCTTGCCGGTCGTCAGCGGCAGGTAGTACCACTTGGTATCCGGCTTGTCGAGCTTGCTTTCGTCGACGTCATAGACCTCGGCCGGCTGCCCGTCCTTCATAATATACGATTTGTTGAACCTGCCGGACATGCTGTTGCGCTGAATTCCGGCAAAATCGGCATCGCGCCCGTCGAACGCGTCCGGCTCGAAAGCGATCCACACGTTGTACGAATGGTCGACCGAGCGCAGCATACCGCTGACGATGTCCTCTACCTTCGCGCGGGAGGAAGCTTCGTCGTGCGGGTATGCGGAGATGATCTCGGAGACCTGATTCAGTGTATTGCAGGCGTTTGAGAGCACGCCGCTGAAATGCTCCGCCACTTTTTCGGCGGAGTATTCGAGCTGCCTGCGAACCGAGTCTCCGGCGAACGTGACTACCATATAACAGAGGGAGGCCAGCATAATAATGAAAAAAATCACAGTCGGAACCAGCGTTCCCAGAAATACTTTGCTGAGAATTGTATTTTTCATATCATCCTCACCACAGGTCAAGCCCCGACCGCCGACGGCGGAAAGTCAGCCGCTTGAGTCTCCGGCCGGCAAAGGTATCAATAGAATCCTTTGGCCAGCATTTCAAATTGCTTTTCGACTGTCAGAAAAACCTCCACAAGACTCGGGTCAAACGAGTATCCCGAGTCCTTTTCGATCAGCTTAACCGACATTTCGTGGCTGATCTCGCCCTTATACGGCCGGTGTGACCGGAGCGCGTCGTACACGTCGGCTATGGCGAGCACCCGCGCCATAAACGGGATGTCCTCGCCGGCAAGCCCGTCAGGATAGCCCTCGCCCGACCATTTCTCGTGGTGGCTGCGCGCCATTGTCAGCGCGTGCTTCAGGAAGATATTGTCATGCGCGAAGCGGATTGCCTCCGATATGGAATCCGCGCCGAACAGCGTGTGCGCCGGCATCGCCTCAAGTTCCTGCGGCGACAGCATGGACTTGATTATCGAATCGGCTCCCTGGTTTGTGTGGGTCTTTATGCTGTCAAATTCGTCCGAGGTCAGCTTGCCGGGTTTGAGCAGGATGTGGTCGGGGATCGCAATTTTTCCGACGTCGTGCAGCTTGGACGACAAGACGATGGCGGGAATGTCCTCGACTTCGATCCCCTCCGCCTTGTTCGCGTTAAACAGCGCGTCCAGCAATATTTCAACGTACTGCGAGACTCTGATTGTGTGCCCTCCGGTATAGCCGTCCCGCTTCTGGATAAGGTCCGAAACCGTATGTATGATGGCGAACTGGAGCTGGAGTATGTTCTGCGTCTTTTCGTCGACCAGCGATTGCAGATTGTTCGCGTACCCCGCGAGCTCTTTTTTCTGGCTCAGCATGGTCAGATGGATTTCCACCCGCTTTTTGAGCAGCTCGGGATGGATTGGCTTCACGATGTAGTCGACCGCGCCGATTGACAGGCCGTCGACCTCAGTCTCCACCTCGTTTGCCGCCGTGAGGAAAATGATGGGTATTTCGGCCAGGTTGCCGTCGCTTTTCAGAGTTTTCGCGAGCTGGAACCCGTCCACATCCGGCATATTGACGTCAAGCAGAATGAGGTCGGGAAGCTCGCTGAGCTTGCCCAGCACTTTCAGCGCCATCGCTCCCGAAGGCACCGGAACCACGGTATACGATTTTTCCAGCACCTTTTTTGCGAGAGTAAGATTAATTACGTTATCATCAACGATCATTATCCTGCTCATGCGGAAAACACCTCTGGTTTCGTCTTTTATTATGTTATGGGTAGCAATATATACAGCAATAGTATATTAGCATACAAGAATTTAAAAATCCATCATTTTTCACACGAATTTCATCAGAATACGACATAATATTGAGCCGCTTTCGAACCATTCGATTATTGTGTACTATTTTCGTAGATGTTGCTCAATCTTGATTATTTTGACTTGTTCATTTATAATATATAAGACTTTTCAATTTGATCCGGACGCACTGTCCCGAATACGGGTTCGCGTCATCAGCTTTTTGTCAGCACGGCAGCGTTTTTTGCGCGAATCTGCGCCACCGTGCCCGATTATATTTACTTTTGGAGCTTGAAATGAAAAAATTCTTTAGCGTATTGCCTGTGCTTCTTTGTTTTATCTTGCTTGCGGGCTGCTTCGGCCCTCCGTCCGACCCGCCTCCTACCAAACCACCGGCGCTTGACGAGGTTTCTGCATCGCCTGACGCCGAAGCCCCGGCCTCCCCGGACGCCGATGTCTCCTCCGCCTCTCCCGCAGATGAGGAAAAACCCTCTCCGGAGGACGCGAGCCCGTCCCCCGCGGATACCGGCAACGCTCCGTCAACAGCAGACACCGGCGACAAAACAGGCGCAGATACCGGGGATACTCCGACCGTGTCCGACCCGCCTCCGGAAAGTTCCGCTCCGAACGAATCCGCCCCTCCCGCGGACTCTCCCTCGCCCGCTCCGACTCATTACACGTTTACCGTGCCGGACGGATGGGTATCCGCCAATATCGAAAACGGAAAATCGCTGACGAATCCCTCGATTCCGGGCGCTGAAATCAGGATTACCAGATACGGGGGCGAGGGTGATCAATTCAACTCCAGCAACTTCAAAAACTGCCTCAGCAGGCATCCCGAAATATCCGACAAAAGGGTCGCTGGGTTTTTCACCTATAGAATGGACGGCGTGGCGTTCAACAGCTTTAATTTCACCGGCGACATCCAGGGCCGCGAGATCGGCGGCAGTTCCTTTTGGATTAGGCTGGGCGACGATCTTCTGATCTGCGACGGAATTGCGCCGGTCAAAAACCAGGATTTGGTCGGCGACGCCGTCTCCGCCATTCTGTATTCCAGCAAGTTCCAATGAGCGCGAAGCTGAATGGGTAAAAACTAAATACTTGGGGTGGGTTAATGAAAAAGCTATCGTCCTTTGTTCTGGCCTTCGCGATGCTGGCGGCGCTCTTGCCGACGGGCACCAGAGCGCTCGCCGCCGATACCGTCTGGCAGTCCTCCAAGAGCGTGTCCTTCCCCGGAGGCAGCAGAACGGTCACCGCCGTGTACATAAACACTAGCGACAAGACGCTGATGGTCGACGCCGTGTTCGCCGGCGGCCAGATCGGCAGCACCGCCAGCCTCAGCGCGATGGCCGAGACAAAGAACACCGGCGGCCGCCAGGTTGTCGCCGCCATAAACGGCACTTTTTTCGACGCCTATGTTAAAAGCGGGCCCAAGCTGCCCTTTGGCACCATTGAGTCCGGCGGCAGGCTGGTCTACGCCAACGACGCTCCGACCTTCGCCTTCAGCTCGGCAGCAGGGCCGATGATCTCTTACGCCTGCCCCAAGATCACCGGCAGAGTCTACAACACCGGCAACGACGGCCAGAAAACGCTGGAATGGAAGAACGAAACGGTCAACAGCCTCTACAGTAAGGATCAGGGACACGCGGTTTTCACGACGGCATACGGCAAGACCACCGGCCCGCACAACATGACCTCGTATGTGGTCAGAAACGGCGTTATAACCGAGAAAATACAGGGCGAGGCTCCGATATACGCGGACGGTTACACCATCGTAACCAACTACGCGTGGAACATCAGCGACATCTACAAGGTCGGCTGCAGGATAGATATGGAGATCAAAAGCTACGACCGCGGCGGCAATCCGCTCGGCGACGACTGGGACAGCGCCGAAACCATGCTGGGCGTCGGCCCGACGCTGGTGCGCGGCGGGAATATTATCGCCGACCCGGCCGCCGAGGGCTTTTCCGAGGGCAAAATCGCGACTGGAGCCGGACAGCGCAGCTTCATCGGGTATACAAAGGACAAAATTCTCGTTATGGGCACGGTTCCGAACGTTACGATCAAACAGCTGGCGCAGGTCGCCCAGAGTATGGGACTGACCGACGCTATGAACCTCGACGGCGGCGCTTCATCCGGCCTTTACTACAACGGCAAGTACGTGACCAGCCCGGGCAGGGATCTCAGCAACTGCCTGGTCGTCACAAGGGGCGCGGCACCGGCTCCTCCTCCCGACAACGGCGCGGTTCCGTCCTCCTGGGCAAAAGCTGAGATCGACGCCGCCATTGCCCGCGGACTTGTCCCCGCCGAGCTTCAGTCCCGCTATAGGGACAATATTACGCGGCTGGACTTTTGCCACTTGCTCGGACAGGCTATCGAGGTGAAAACCAGCCGTTCGCTGCGGGAGCTTTCGGACTCATACGCTTCCCCGCAGGCTCCGCTCACTTTCTCCGACACGATGGACGAAAGCGTCGGTTATCTCAGCCGGATGGCGATTGTATCGGGCTATCCCGATGGGCGTTTTGGTCCTAGCGACCAAATTGAGCGCCAGCAAGCCGCGAAGATACTGGCCGTCACCGCCGCCGCCGTCAATGGATCTTCAACCAGCGGTTTTGCGCCCGCTTTCGCGGATAACTCGAATATCGCGGCCTGGGCGCTGCCGTTCGTCGGCTACGTCTCAAGCTCCGGCATCATGAAGGGCCTGGACGGCAACCGCTTCGACCCGACCGGCAAATACACCCGCGAGCAGTCGGTCATTACCGTGCTGAGGCTGCTCGGCTGACCGCCGTGACTTCCGAATGCAGCTCCCCTTCGCCAGCCATCCGGCATTAACGCTATTCTCCGCCGATTAGTCTGTACGGACGTCATGTCCGGTTGACTGCCGGCGGAGTTTTTTTTGCCGACTAACCGTCCGGGCAGTCTCGGTTTGCCATGCGTTATAGGTGCCGCAACGCCGTTATTGCCGTGACTTCGCCGCTCTGCCGTGATAAGCGGCTGCCGCACTGCCCGTACACGTATGGCTCGTCAGTGACCACAGGGCGGCGGTGTGCGCTTGGGTGCCCCATCACGGGCACTCACCAGTCATAAACACACGCGACCCGCGCGGCAGCGCTGCATTAGCGCCCGCCTCCGGTCATCGGCCTATCCCCCCCTGCGCGACTTAAAAAGGAGCCCCGGCCTTTCGGCTCGGAGCTCCTTTTTTGAGAGGCAACAATTATTTCATTTAGTTAGAATCAGTCTTCTTTTTTCTTGCCGCGGATGACGAGGCCCGATCCGCCGATCAGCATGCCCGCGATTCCAATGATGGCCATCGGCAGTCCGCCGGCCTTGGGCAGCTTGGGTTCGTCGATTACTTCGAATGCCGGTGCGGCGAGGGGAGGTGCAGCTTCGGCTATTTCGACAGTCTCTTCAACCGGGGTTTCTTCCACGTAAGCGAGGGGAGGTGCGGGTTCGCTGACAACTTCGGTCACAGGCTCCGCCGCGGGTACTTCGTTGGGGGTTGTGGTGGTCGTTGTGGTTGTGGTGGTTCTGGGGATCGATCTGTCGCGGTTGGTTGTGGTCGTTGTGGTTGTGGTGGTTGTGGTCGTGGTGTTCTGGCGGTTGGTGAAGGTTACAGTCACGGTGGCGTCGGTCTGAGCCGTGATGTTGGCAATATAGGCTCCGAGGTTGTTAGGCGCAACGTTGACTGCGTCGCCGGTTCCTACCTGTACTGTGGCTCCGATCAGGGTGTAGCCGGTGATGGCGTTTTCGCTGATCTGATATGCGCCGGAGTCAACGTCGTTCACACCGAGTTTGAAGCTGTTCGGAGCAAAGGACACGAGAGCGTCGAGCGCTGCGGTGTTGTCAATTCTGACGCCGTCGCTGTTCTGCCAAACTTTGTTTATGATAACTCTGGCTTTGGCGGGGTCTTCCTTCGGGTTTTCCTTGTTGGTTACTACTACTTCGATAAGGGGCGCGCCGGATGTGGGTATTATGACCGTGAATTCGCCGTTAGTCAGGGGCAGGGGTTCGCCGTTGATCGTCGCCGAGATGATGGTGTAGCCCGCTACAGCGTTTTCTTTGAATGTGTAGGCGCCGGGATCCATGTCGTGGGCTATGCCCGCTGTGAGGACGATCGGGGTGCCGGATTCAATTACCTGAGTGAAAGTGGGGACAGCGGTGTTCGAGCTTTCATTGCCGCTTGCGTTCTGCCACTGTTTGTAGATTATGAGCTGGGCTTTGACGGGTTCATCGGGAATATCTTTCTTGTTAACCACTGTTACTACGATAGCGAGGTCGGCATCGCCCTGCTCGGGTACGGTTACGGTGAAGGTGCCGTCGTTGTTCGGTTTAACTGCCGCACCGTTGGCCGCCACGCTCTCGATGGAGTAGCCTGCTGTTGCGCTTTCGGTAAAGGTGTATTCGCCTGCGGTGATCTCAATCGCATCGGCTCCGGCTGTCAGGATTACATTGTTAGCTTCGTCGGTGAAGGTGGGAGCGTCATGCGTGATCTCATCGGGCCACTCTTTTACTATTTTGATGGTGGTCTTGGCTTCGGGCTCTTCGGGAATATCTTTCTTATTAACCACTGTTACTACGATTGCGAGGTCGGCATTGCCCTGCTCGGGTACGGTTACGGTGAAGGTGCCGTCGTTGTTCAGTTTAACCGCCGCACCGTTGGCCGCCACGCTCTCGATGGAGTAGCCTGCTGTTGCGCTTTCGGTAAAGGTGTATTCGCCTGCGGTGATTTCTGCCGGAGCAGCTCCTGCTGTCAGGGTTACTTTGTTAGCTGCGTCGGTGAATGTAGGAGCGTCATGCGTGATCTCGTCAGGCCACTCTTTTACTATTTTGATGGTCGTCTTGTATTCGGGCTCCACTACTTCGCCCCGGAATGTGATGTTGCTTATGTCTTTACTCGAATCCAATCCGATAAAGGCATATTGGCCTTTTGTCATACCGCCTTCAAATTCATACCTCAGATAGGATTGACCGGTCATACCAGGTTGTTTACCAGCGTGAAGCGCTATCCAGTCGATTCTGACATCGCCCACGACCGTTACCTTGACTGTCGTCTTGCTAATCAGTTCAATATACAGTGCGTTCGTTTCTCCAAAAACGCTAAAAGAGGTGCTGCCCATTTCCGGTTTGTACTGTACCTGGCCGGCCCATACATTATCTGCGACAGCTACGCCGTCTACTGTTCTGTCGGTCGGGTCTGCCGCGAATGCGCCGATTCCTGTGAGTCCGAGTCCCGCGATAAAGATGAGTGCGAGTGCGAGTGATAAAAACCTGTTAGTCTTTTTCATGATATTTGCTCCTCTCAATATTGTGTATTATTGTTCTATTTCGTGCCGACTTTTTCCGCGGCGTTAATCATGGCTTGATTCTAACACGCCAATATTGCTGTGTATACGACCCGTTGGCATAGTTTCACTGTTTTGGGCGGGTAGTATTTTTTTGTCCTCAGAATTTTGCAATTGATCCCGGCTCGCCCTCTCCCCCGCATTGCCGTATCATCCGGCAAAGTGCCTTCGGCGCGCCCATCTCCGTCACAAATTCCGCAACACGTTCTCCCGCATTAGTTTTGTATTCAGTACCTTGCCCGTCTGATGCCGCTGCACCCCTCGCCCTCCGCCGGATTGCATGGTAATCGGCCCGAATCAGACACAAATCTCGTATACTACCCTCTGTAGAATTAATTCACTGTGCTTTTCATTAATTCCGGGGCATTTTCAATTTGCCCGCGTAAACCTTTATTGTTTTGTCTAAAATTAATTGACAGCCAGGTTAAAGCAAGCTCCGGAATATTGATTCGATCTAAAACATGTAACCGAAATGCGTTCGACCATTACTAATCGCAGGTGTATTCGCGGGTAGGGTAGGGGTGGGTAGGTACCCCTACCCTACCCGCGCGTACCCACTGCGGCACAGACGTATCGGCGTTTTTACCCTCTTGGCTCCGTCTGGACACCGCTGCAATCAGCCAGCGCCGCCGCATCTTGAAATATCTCCTGTGACGCGTTTTCCGCTTATCAAGCGGCGGCATGATTCTCTCAAGTCATAATTTCGGGTCGGGTCACTGGGGCCCTCGGCCGATTCCAGGCATAGAAAAAGCCCCGGAACCTTATGGTTCTGAGGCTTTATTCTGGCACGCTAGTTTGACCCAAATACGAACGTGGTAATAGTGCCAAACGGCTTTGTACTGGTTATACCATTTAACAGATAACTGTCAAAGGCGGCGGCTGGCTTATGTCAGCCGCCTCATTATTATCCTTGCTAAATTAGTCGCTTTGAAGCTGTGCGGTCTCCATTCGTTTTGCCATGCTTTCACGTTCACCTGCTGTCGCTTTTCTTTTGAGTTCGGCGTTTGCCTGTTCTGACATCTCAAACTCACGCCGGTATTTTTTGAGTTGCGCCTCAAGGCTCTCCGTGCTCGGAAAGAACTTATGCAGCAGGACGATAGTTTTGTCGCGCTTTTTGCCTGCGTTGAGTGGGTTAATACCGTCAAGCACAGCTCGTATTTGCTCGGCCTGCTTTGTGAGATGCACTGACTGCCTGAATACTCTTGTCGCTATTCTATAATGCTAAATGCGTCGAATGAACGCCGTGAATCGATGTATAATTGACTGTTTTCATATTAAATAATACTGAACTCTAAATATGCCACAATAGGAATTTTTCTATAAAAAACTTGCTCCCTGCCGCATTGAGAGGACACAAAACATATTTTCAAAATGCCTCTTGACAAGTTAGATCACTCGTGCTAACATATGGTTAGTACGAGTGATCTAACTTGATTTGGAGGAACTCAATATGGACGAGAGAATAGATACAGCCCCAAATCCACTGGCAACCGGAAACGTTTGGCGGCAGCTCATACGCTTTGCAATTCCGTCAATGATAAGCCTTTTGGTGGGGGCGATTTACAATATCACTGACCAGATTTTTATAGGGCAAATTGTCGGGATGTATGGAAACGCGGCAACCAACGTCGCCTTGCCGCTGGTCACGCTGGTGCAGGCCGTGGCCGTTTTAATCGCCTTTGGCGCGGCGGCAAACTTTAGCTTGAGTATCGGCGCGAAGAAGCAAAAGGACGGCGCGCGCTTTGCGGGCAACGCCGTCAGCCTGTCCATTATCAGCGGCATTGTCATCATGGTGCTCACCCTTATATTTCTAAACCCGCTTATGTACGCGTTTGGCGCAACCGAAAACACCATGCCGCTGGCTCTCAACTATACCGGCATCACAGCACTTGGTTTCCCGTTCCTGCTTTTTGCGGTCGCCTGCACCGATATGATTCGCGCGGACGGCAGCCCCACCTACGCCATGATAGCCTCTATTGCAGGCGCAGTTGTAAACGTGGGACTGGATGCGCTGTTTATGTACGGCTTCGGCTGGGGCATCACCGGCGCTGCCGTCGCCACTGTCATTGGACAAATTCTTTCTGCCGGACTGATTGCCCGCTATTTTACACGGTTCAAGAACGTGAAGCTCACGCGAGATGACTTTAAGCCGCGCCGGGCAATCGCTGTTCCCATTGCAAAGCTTGGCACACCCGGATTCTTTGGCAGCTTCACCTCCATGGCGATGCAGGTTACTATGAACAATACGATGAATTACTATGGCGCGCTTTCGGTTTACGGCAGCGACATCCCCTTTGCCGTCATGGCGGTTGTCTCCCGTATCGGTATAGTGGTCTACGCCATCAACGCGGGATTTTCCATTGGATCGAATCCAATGATCGGCTATAACATCGGCGCAAAAAACCATTTGCGCGTCAGGGAAATCTTTTTAAAAACCGCACTGGCGATCAGCATTTCATCGGTTGCTTTTACCACGATTTTCACGATTTTCCCAACACAGATTGTCGGAATTTTCGGCAGCGGCAGCCCGGAATACTTTGAGTTCGCGGCAAAGTATATGCGCATCTTCATCGCGCTTATGCCCATAAGCGGGCTTGCGGCGCTGTGCTCCTTCTTTATCACAACGATGGGCAAACCTGTGCAGGGTCTCATTTTGTCCCTCTCCCGGCAGGGTATTCCGCTGATTATTCTGGCTTTAATTTTGCCTATCTTTTTCGGCATCGAAGGCATTTTGTGGGCGGGGCCGATTGGAGACTTGATCGCCATGATCCTCGCGGCAATATTTATCATCCCCGTCCTTCGGAACCTCGGTAAACAGAAAGAAAAAACACCTAAAATAACAAAGGAATGCATCGTATGAGCAGAGGCAGCAAACAGACATCAAAGGAAGATATTCTTGCGGCGGCTCGAAAGCTGCTCACGCAGGAGGGCAGCGCGGGCGCCTCCATGCGCGACATCGCGGCCGAGCTTAATATCGGCGTAGGGAACCTGACCTATTACTACAAGACGAAAATTGAGCTGATGGAAGCCGTGGTGCTCGACCTGCACCAAAATGCCGAGCTGCGGCCCGCTCCCACCGACCTCGCGGGCCTTGACGAGTTGTTTCGCATCGCTGAAAGCAAGCACGCCGAAAGCACCTATTACTTTAGAAATTACGCAAAGTTTGCGAAGGTAAGCGGTCAAATTAGAGAAATACAGACAACCCTTTGGCAAAAGCACCGTGAAAACTGGGTGGTCATCTTGGAAAACCTGCGCGCTGCCGATCTGACTGCGCCGGAGGGCTACGCTGGACAGTACGAGCTGTTCATTGACAGCGTGATGTTTATGATGCTTTACCGCGACAGCCGCGACGAGGTGGACGGGTATATGGGCTTTACCGCCCCTTCCCTCACCGACTGCCTGTGGAGCCTGTTTTATCCCGTTTTGACCGAAAATGGCAAGAAAATTTACTTGGATACGATCAAAAAAACTTTGTAGAAGGGGCGGCAGCCATGTTTTATTACTATCTTTGCGCTGCCGTCACGCTTCGGTTTTTCCGTGGAGGCATGTTTGAAGGCACGGGACACATAGTGCGAAGCGCTGGTGAATGCTCAATATGCAATGTCGCGCAGCCTTTCGCCGATTTTGCCGGCAACTGGTAGGCTGCTGTGGAAATCTGATGCTTATTTGATTGCACTCGCCGCCATCATGACCGGCGTTCAGCTATTCGACGGAATCATCTGGATTAAAATAAGCTGGTTTAAGACGCTGGGGCCCATTTTTACTGCGATCGGAAACGTTGCTGCGCTTGCACTTTTCCTGGTAAATTTAGTTCTAAAGGAGAGATCACAATGAAAATCATTACTGTTGAAGAGCATTTTATTAATCCCGCATTGCAGCAGGCTATCATGCCGGAAATCGAGCGTCTCGCGCCCAGCCATTTGAAGGCGTTTTCACCAGAGCAGGGATTTCACAGCAACATGGATTTTGCCGCCATAACAGACATCGGAGAGGGCAGAATAGCCAACATGGACGGCGCGGGACTCGACATGCAGGTGCTCTCCTGTAACGGCCCCAGCGCGGAGCTGCTTCTGTCCGACGAAGCGATACCTCTTGTCCGTCAGGTTAACGACCAGCTTGCCGCAGCTGTTGCGGTGCATCCCGACCGCTTTGCGGGGTTTGCGGCGCTGCCCATGTCGCAGCCGGCAGCAGCAGTCACAGAACTCAGGCGCTGCATGAGCGAACTGCATTTCAAAGGTGCGGTTATTAACGGCACTGTACACGAACGATTTCTCGACGAGCCGGATTTCGAGCCTGTTTTGGCGGCGGCGGCCGAACTGGACGCGCCGCTGTACCTGCACCCGAGCATTATAAACCGCAACGTGCGCGACGCTTATTATACCTTCGCCGACCCCGCTTTCACCTCGCGTTTTGCTTCCGCCGGCTACGGCTGGCATGTGGAGACAGGCATTCAGGCGGTGCGGCTGATTCTCTCGGGTGTGTTTGACCGCTACCCCAACCTGCAAATTATTCTCGGACATTGGGGCGAGATGATCCCCTACATGATGGACAGAATCAACCACAGCTTCTCCGGCACAGCCACGCCCACGAAGCACGATTTTGAATATTACATTCGAAACAATGTCTATGTCACGCCCAGCGGGCTTTTCAATATGCCGCAGTTTACAAACACGCTGGAGATGGTGGGAGCCGACCGGATTCTCTACTCGGTTGACTATCCGTATTACAAAAACGAAGGCGCAAGGGAATTTCTCGAGAACGCGCCCATATCGCAAGATGATAAGGAAAAAATCGGCCATCTCAACGCCGAAAAACTGCTTAAAATTTAAAGGAGCGATTATTATGTTAAACGCACAACAAAAAAGACAAAACAGCGTCGAACTCAAAGAAAACTTCCGCATTCTGGGCTTTGCGCCTGAGCGCATTCAGGCCGATTTGGGGCTCAGCGAAAAAGAGCTTCAGGTTACGCTCGATGTCGGCCCACGCGAAAACGCCACCAACGTTTGGCGGCTGCGCGACTACATGGAGGACAAAATCAAGGAACAGGGCAAGACGCCCCATCCCTACACAATCCTGACAAACAACATCTATTTCCCATATACAAAGACTTGGTAAGTAAATGTTTATCGCCGCGTTTTTTAGTTTCGATTAAGGTTACTGTGTTATACTTCTTTCAAGATCAGGAAAGAAGGTGCGTACCTTGATTTCTTCCCGCGTACAAACGTCAGATATGTATACTCCGCAAATGGAGGATTATAATGCGTTTTACGGCGATGCGTCCGTCTTGTTCGCATGCGCTCAAAGTAAGATAACACAGCTGATACAGCTTTTCAGGGCGGAGCAGATTAACCTGAACCACAGTGATCCGATAGAACACTTTAAGTCGCGGATTAAACGCGCAGACCATATGATGGAAAAACTTCTCCGGCGAAAGCTGCCCGTAACCCTGGACGCCGCATTACATCAAATCTACGACGCGGTCGGCTTCCGCATTGTATGCACCTTCATAAACGATGTATATCTGGTTCGCGATTGGCTCGCGAGTCAATCAGAGATTAAAGTTATCGAAGAAAAGGATTACATTAAAAAGCCAAAAGAAAACGGCTACAGAAGCTGCCATCTGATTATAGAAATTGACGCAGAAAACGCTAATGTCTATGCGGAAATTCAAATACGAACGCTGGCAATGGATTGCTGGGCAGCAATGGAGCATCAGTTAAAATACAAACACGATATACCTCATCAGGAGATGTTTGTGCACGAGCTAAAACGGTTTGCCGATGAAATAGCCTCCACCGATTTAAATTTGGAGGCCATACGGGAAATGATAGAAGGTGACAAGAATGAGACTGTTGTTGGCTGAGGATGAAAAAGAGCTTTCTAACGCTCTTGTCGCGATATTAAAGCACAGCCATTACTCCGTTGATGCCGTCTATGACGGGCAAGACGCGCTGGATTACGGCCTTTCGGAGAACTATGACGGTATCATTCTTGACATCATGATGCCTAAAAAGAACGGTCTGGAAGTACTTTCCGAGCTAAGAAAGCAGAACATAACCGTGCCTGTATTAATGCTCACGGCAAAAGCGGAGATCGACGATCGGGTTTTGGGTCTGGATACCGGAGCGGACGATTATCTGACAAAGCCTTTCGCTATGAAAGAGCTGCTCGCCAGAGTGCGCGCAATGACGAGGCGAAAGGAAGAGTTTAGCCCTAATACCATGCAATACGGCAATGTCAGCTTGAACCGTGAGAACTTTGAAATGTCTACAGAAAGCGCTTCACTTCGGCTGAACAATAAAGAATTTCAGATGCTGGAGATGCTGATGAGTAATCCGAAACGCCTGATATCCGCGGAGAGCTTTATGGAGCGCATTTGGGGATATGATACGGAATCGGAAATCAATGTGGTTTGGGTGTATATATCTTTTTTAAGAAAAAAACTGGTTTCTCTTTCCGCCAACGTTGAAATAAAGGTAGTAAGAGGCGCGGGTTATTGTTTGGAGGAATGCAAATGATTCGCAAACTTCAACAAAAGTTCGTCCTCATTACAATGGTCTCCCTTTTTCTGGTTTTGCTTGTCGTAGTCGGCACAATTAACGGTTTCTACGCGTATCAAGCCGCAGGCCGTGCCGACGGCGCATTAAACCTGCTGGCGGAGTATAATGGCAATTTTCCGGACTATGCCGAGAAAAAAGCGCAGATAGGCAATTCGCTTTTCGGCTATCAAATGACAGCCGAAAGCAAGTACGAAACCCGCTACTTCACGGTGATGACAGCTTCAGACGGCACAATTTCAAATGTTTGCCTCGATAATCTTGCCGCTCTTTCAAGCGAACAGGCCGCGCAATACGCTTCCGATGTTTTGTCATCCGGCAAAACAAGCGGCTATAAAGATGTATACCGGTATTTGATCAACGAAACGCCCGACGGCTATCAGATTATATTTATAGATTGCAGCGTGCATTTGCAAACCATGCACTTTATTGCAATTGTATCCGTCGGTGTTGTGTTGTTTACGCTGATCGTCATGTTTATTCTGGTATCCTTTCTTTCAAGCAGGGCGACAAAGCCTGTCGCAGAAAGTCTTGAAAGGCAAAAGCAGTTCATCACAAACGCCGGGCATGAACTGAAAACGCCCATCGCCATCATCTCCGCGAATACCGACGTGATCGAAATCGAGCACGGCGAAAATGAATGGACGCGGAGCATTCACGGACAGACAAAAAGACTTGATGGGTTAATCAAGGATTTCATCATGCTCTCCCGTATGGATGAGACCAACGTGCAGCTTTCCTATACGGATTTTTCACTCAGTGAGATGGTATCAGCGACGGCGGCTTCATTCGAGGACTTAGCAAAAAAACAAGGAAAGCGCTTTGCGCTCGATATTGAGCCCGAACGCCATATAAAGGGAGACAAAAATCTGATACAGCAACTGGTCTCTATCTTAATGGACAACGCACTCAAGTATTCTATTGATGCCGGTGAAATTGGTGTTTTACTCAGGCAGCAAGGGAAAATGATATGTTTTGAAATAAAGAATATATGCCAGTCACTTCCGGAACGCAACCTAAATGAGCTGTTCGAGCGCTTTGTCCGCGCGGACGAATCCCGCTCGCGGGACAACGGAGGTTACGGGATCGGCCTTTCCGTGGCAAAGGCGATTGTTGAGACCCACAAGGGCAAAATCAGCGTCCGGCGCGAGGGCGATGCAGGCATTTGCTTCTCTTTTTCCCTGCCGGTTGCAATCAGAAAGTAGAATATTCGACCCGAAAGACCGGATAAAAATGATTAATCCTATCATTTTTATCCGGTCTTTTTAGTTTGATTTTAAGTTCATGCGCTATAGTTATGCCAAGACAGAAAGGTCTTAATATTCGTTTTCTGAAAAGACCTAAAGTTTTAGTTTCATTTTAAGTTGCGGTGTTATAGTGATCTCAAGCCAAACATAGGGAGGATGAAATTTGTGAAAAAGAAAATGAATACGCTGACGCTCACCGCTTTGGCGCTGACTATGATTTTGAGTTTTACCGCTTGCAGCCAGAGCGCGCCGATTGACACCAGCGCAGCAGAAACCGGACCGGTTCAACCGGCGGATTCTCCATCAACCCAGGTGCCTCCGGAAACAAGTGCGACGTCGCCTGATTCTCCACCGTCGAGCACAGAGCCCATACCGCCAGAATCATCCGACACAAATGAAGCGGAAACCGGGCCCGATCATGAGACAGAGGAAAATGCCATTGCTGTGCTCGATCTCTATAACGAGTTCCAAGCAGATCCTGAGGCGGCGACAAGCAAATACAGCGGAAAAAGTATTGTATCCACAGGCGTCGTAATACGCACCGGGCCGGATATCCACGGTACGCCGTCCATCGAGCTGTCCGATACAGAGGGCGGAAACCTTTACGCAGTATATGTCATGGGTTCCTTCGACCAGCTTAATGAGGTTTCTGTCGGCGAGACGGTGACGATAAAAGGCAACTTCCATGTTTTCAGCACCAGTGAATGGGGCGTCGTAATGAAACAGGGTGAAGTGTTATAAAGGAGAGACTACAATGAAAAAGATACTGATTATGCTTTTTGCAATTGCAATGATTGTTTCACTTGCTGCTTGCAGCGCGGCGGGAAGCATGAACGAAAGCCCGTCCGGCGGCGCGGTCACAAACGGCGAACAGCCAACCGCTGAGCCACCATCCGGTACGCCTGAGAATGCCGCGACAAACACGAAATCGGCAAATACTGACATGGTACCGGATTCGAGCTCTAATGTGGGCAAGGCCCTTGTGGTTTATTATTCTCAGACAGGTAATACAAAAGCGCTCGCATCTGTAATACAGCAAAGCACGGGCAGCGACATTTTCGAACTCGAATTGGTTGATCCTTATCCCGCCAATTACAATCAGACAACCGAACGCGTAGGGCGGGAACAGCGTGAGGGTATCGCCCCGGAACTCAGCCAAAAGCTCGAAAACATCGATGATTACGACACGGTTTTCATTGGCTCTCCGATTTGGAGAAGTACGCTCGCCCCGCCGGTCGCTTCGTTCATAGCCGAATATGATTTGTCTGGAAAAACTGTAATTCCCTTCTTTACAAGTGATTCCGGCACTATGGGCAACAGCGTGTCGGTTATAAAAGGTCTTGTTCCGAGTGGGGTTACCGTTTTCGACGGTTTTGCCGTTCGAGGTGAGGACGCAAATAGTGCACAAAACACTGTAGATGAATGGCTTAACGAAATTGGATTTGCAAAATGAAGAAAGGCGGGCAGGCGCCATGAGCAAAAGGCTTACATGCAAGTTAATTGCAGATATGATAATGACTATGCTTTTGCTTACGGCATTTGCCCATCAGCTGATCGGAAATCTTGCCCACGAAATTGTCGGAAGTCTGATGGTCATCCTGTTTATAACGCATAATATGATGAACAGGCGCTGGTATGCAAGCATTTTCAAGGGAAAGTATCCCGTGCAAAGAGTAATCGGAACGGCCGTCAATTTGATGTTATTTGCCGATATGGCTCTGCTTGCGATTAGCGCCGTCATGATTTCCCGCGATGTGTTTTCGTTTTTGGATATGCCGGGCGGGCTTAGTATACGCGGTGTTCATGTGTTAGCCGCCCACTGGGGGCTGGTGCTTGTCTCGGTTCACCTGGGACTGCACTGGAGCATGATACTTGGCGCGATGAAGAAAATGGCGGGCATGTCGGCTAAGAACCAGATCCGAACCATAACCCTCCGCATTGCGGCCATTCTCATTGCCATCTATGGCATCAAATCCTCATTTGACCTGGAGATAGGCTCCAAGCTGACCATGCAATCATCATACGGCTACTGGGATTTTGACAACGCACCGGCAGGCTTTTTTATCGCTTACCTGTCCATTATGAGTTTATATGTATTCATAACATATTACGGCATAACATTGCTTCAAAAAACTATAAATAAGGAGAAAATATCATGAAAAAGACTAACAGAGCGACAAGTGTTGTCCTCGCATTGCTGCTGATTTTTACATCAAGCCTTCCCGCTTTTGCCGCCGAGAGCGACAGTACCGCAACCAAAATAGGGCTCCAAATAGGCAGCCCCATTATGGAGATTAACGGAAAATCCGAGCAAATGGATGAGGAAGGAACCGTACCGGTTATTCAAAACGGCCGTACTCTGCTCCCCGTCCGGGCTGTTGTTGAGGCCATGGGCGGAAGCGTAGAGTGGAACGAATCGGCCCGCACAGCAACTATGAGTCATGGTGATACCGTTATCCGGATGACCATTGGCGAGACGACAGCATATGTAAACGATCTCCCCGCTGCGCTTGACGTCGCGCCCATAATCATAAACGGGCGTACTATGCTGCCAATCAGGTTTATTGCGGAAAACTTCGGTTTTCAGGTAGAGTGGGATAACGCAAACAGGCAGGTGACCATATCGTCCGCTGAAAAAGCAATCGCGGCAAAACCCGTAAAAGACTTGTACGATGAGTTTAAGCCAGATGTGCAGAGCGTAAGTAAAAAATATGAAGGCGCGGATATAACGGTAACAGGCGTTGTCACCTATAAGGGTCCGGATATTCACAACACGCCCTCCATTGAACTATCCGACGTTTCCGGCGGGAAAAGCTATGTTCTCGTTGTCGTAAACTCGAGCAGCCAGCTTGATGAGGTCGCCGTCGGAGAGACCGTTACGATGTCGGGCAACTTTCACATCTTCGGTTCCGACGACTGGGTTGTCCTTAAGCAGGGCGTAATTCTTACAAATATTACAAAGCAGCCGTCCCCACGCGCAAATTCCAAGACGCTGATTGTGTACTACTCACTGACAAATACGACTGAAACTGTTGCAAAAGAAATTCAGGCGAAAACCGGCGCCGATATCTATCTGCTGACACCTCAAACTCCTTATTCCCCGGATCATGACACGACGGTAACCGATATGACAGCCGAGAGAGAACGAGGCGTCATCCGCGAACTGACAGGAACGTTGCCGGATTTGTCAGCCTACGATACAATTTTGATCGGCAGCCCGGTTTGGTCGAGAGAACCCTCCAATCCGGTGCAGAAATATCTAAGCCTTACCGATTTCGGCGGGAAAACGGTTGCCGGATTTTGGGTGGCACATGCAAACCCCGGCACTTACCCGGATACGTTTAAGTCGCTTGTTAAAAACGCAAATGTTCTAGACGGACTGAGCTTGCTCGAGGATGACGTCGTGGGCGGCAGCGTGCTTTCTGCAAGAGTGAACGATTGGCTTGGAGCGCTAAATCTTAAATAAACGCAACTGCTTGACATATTAGTACGACTGTGCTATATTGTAAATAGCACAGTCGTACTAATATAATTGAAACGAAAGAGGCAACTATTATGAGCTATAAAGGGTTTGGCCTTGGCTGTATGGGGATGAACCATGCAAACGCTGCCGAAAACACAGAGGTGATCCACGCGGCCCTGCGTGAAGGCGTCACTTTTATCAATACCGGAGATTTCTACTGCGCGGGCGAGAGCGAAATGGTTCTCGGTGAAGCGCTTAAAGATATCCCGCGCGAGAGCTATTATCTGTCGGTGAAGTTCGGGCTTTTCAACGCGCCGAACGGCGGTCTGGATGTACACCCGTTGCGAGTGAAGCATTATCTGACTGAGTCGCTCAGGCGTCTGAAGTTGGACTACGTTGATCTCTACCAGCCCTGCCGCATCGACCTTGCGATCCCTGTAGAAGAAACCATCGGCGCGATTGCCGATTTGGTACAGCAGGGATATGTGCGGGATATCGGTATCAGCGAAGTGGACGCCGAAACACTTGAGCGGGCACACGCCGCGCACCCGATAAAATATGTCGAGATGGACTACTCCCTTTTCAACCGAGAGATCGAAACTGAGATTATCCCCACAGCACGCGGGCTTGGGGTCGGCGTCGTGGCATTCGGGCTGCTCGCCCACGGCTTGCTGAACGGCTCGTGGACAAAGGATGCTCTGGGAAAAGGCGCAGTTCAGTCAAATATGAGAGTGTCTCTTATGTCACCGGGAA
>JAVBQB010000002.1:0-947241 GCA_031549265.1 Oscillospiraceae bacterium
GACTATTTCAGCGTCGAGCTGACCGAAAACGTATCCCTGCTCGAAGCAGGGGAAGTGCTTCGCGATTATTATCCGAACCTGCTGCACATATCGGTCGCGCAGTCCGCCGAACAGCCGGAGGGGCGGACGCTGACCCGCCGCCAGGTGTCCGAGCTCTCTCCGGAACGCATTCTGGAGATGTTTATGCGGGATATCTGCGGCAATGAGCCGGACGACTTCGAGCGCCGACATTTCCGGGAGGCTCTTGACGCCGTCGGGAAGGAGGAGACACATGACGCCGGTTGAACTGGTGGTCGAGGCCTTCGGATCGTTTCCTCAGCGCCAGACCATCGACTTTTCCAGCCTCGGCGGCCTCCTGCTCATCCACGGGGAGACCGGCGCGGGCAAGACCACGATTTTAGACGCGATCACGTTCGCGCTGTATGGCAAAAGCAGCGGCGGCTCCCGCGGTACTCTCGGCGACATGCGCTCGCATCTCGCGGCGCCGGCCAAAAGCACGCTGGTTCAGTTTACGTTTGACGACGGGGGCTCGCGCTACAGATTCGCAAGGTCAGTGTCTGTCAACCGGCGCGGAGGGTTGTCGCGGACATCGGTCGAAGTCTCGCGACTGGACGACGGCGAGTTCGTTCCCATTCTCGACAAATTCACCGACAAGGAAGCCGAGCGCTGCGCCACGGAAATCATCGGACTCACGTTCGATCAGTTCCGGCAGGTTGTCATTCTGCCACAGGGGAAATTTGAGGATTTTCTGCTCGCGCCCTCACAGGATAAAGAGGGCATACTGATTACGCTTTTCGGCGCGGACCGCTGGCAGGCGATCGCCGACCACATCTGTGCCAAAGCGCAGGATATGCGCTCCGATATCACGGCGCTGGATGCCGCCGCGCTCGCTATCCTGTCCCGTTATGACGCGTCCGGCCTTGGCGAGCTTGCCGCATTGCGGGATTCCGCCGCCGCGGAGCTTGACAGGCTGGCGCTCGACCGCGCGCTCGCCGCAACCGACTTTGACGCCGCCTCCGTGCGTCTTAAGCTGGCGGAACAGCTCGACCAGCGGTTTGCGGCGCTCGACCAGTGCCGCGCCGAGCTGGAGAGGCTGAGCACAAGACAGCCGGAAATCGACCGCCTGCGCGAACGCCTGAGACGCGCGGTCAATGCCCGCAATATCGGCGAACAGCACCGCGCACTGGAACGCGCCGGAGATCAGCGCGACTCAAGAGCCCGGACGCTGAACAACGCAAAAGCCGAATCCGACGCCGCCGCTGCAGCGCATGACGCCGCACTCGAGCAGTACAACCGGACATCCGGGGCGACGACGGAGATCGACGCGCTGCGGCGCAAAAGGGAACGTTTGGCCGCGCTCCTGCCGGTTTACACCGATCAAACCGCCGCCAGATCTGAACTTTCGCTCGCGCTCGACAGTATGAATCAGGCGCGGGAAGCATTCGCCGACTCCGAACGCGAAATTCAACGCCTTGAACAGGCGGCAAACGCTCTCGCCCTGGAGCGTGAGCGCATTATATCCGAATGTACAGAGCGGCTGCCCGTTCTCACCGCGAAACAAGCCGAACTGTCCGCCGCAGTATCAGCTCTGGACAGGCTTTCCGCAATCGAAAAGCTGACGTCCGCGCTTGACGATGAAATTGATCGGCTTACGTCCTCACAATCCGACCGCGAACAAGAGCTATCAGAAATGCTTGAACTGCTCACATTGAAACAGGACGAGTTTTTCCGTCATGCCGCCGCCTCACTCGCCGAAAATCTGATCGACGGTCAGCCCTGTCCGGTGTGCGGCAGTCTCGACCACCCGGGCGTCCCGCACGGCGCGCGGAAACCCAAGCCGGACAGTCTGCAAAGCTCGCCGGAAACCGACGGAATTCCCGAGCTTTCGGCTAAAATCGAGGAAACGCGGACGGCACTTCGCGATATTGACGCCGCGCTGGCGTCCAGGCATACTCAGCGTGAGCACCAGAGCGCTCAGGCATCCGAGCTGGAAAACTCAGCTCTGCGCGATATCCCGCCCGAGCTGAGATCGGACTCGGGCGCGGTTTCCGCGGCGCTGGAACAGGCGGCGGCTGAGCTCGAGTCCGCGCGCCGGGGCGACCGCCTGCTTGCTGAACTGGGTGACCGCTTGAAGGACGCGTCAAGCCGCCTCTCGAACGCCCGCGCGGCACTTCAGGCAAAGGCGGAGGCTCTGAACGAAGCTTCCGCACGGCACGCCAAGGCCGAAGCCCTGCTCAAAGTCCTGACCGCGCGGCTGGAGGACGGCGTCCCCGACTCGGCGACCCTCACCGCCTACATTGAGGAGTTTGACCGGATGGCCTCTGCCCTTGAGCGGGAGCGCGCGGAATACGCCGGTCGCCTCGAATCCGCGCGCACAAGACAGTCGGAGGCCGTGGCGAGGTTGTCTATCGCCGGTGCGGAACACGACGGCGCGCATGCCGAGTACGCCGCCGCCCGGGCCGCGTTTGACGACGCGCTCGGCAGGCTCGGATTCAGGGACGAGCGCGACTATCTCGATTGCCTGCCCGAAACATATAATATTGAGAATATGGAGCGCGAACTCGACGATTTCAAGCTGGCGTTCGAGCTCGCTTCAGGACGTTTTCGCGAACTTGAGCCGGAAGTCCGGGACAAGACCCGCGCGGATCTTAAAGCGCTTGAATCCGCGCTCGCAGCCTGCCGCCAGAGGTTGAGCCAGGCCGACAATCTGCTTGCCGTCACGAGGGACCGTTTGGCCAGGCTGACCGAGGATCTGAGCCTGACCGAGCATTCGCTTTCCGCGCTTGAGGAGCGCCGAATGGAGTGCGGCAAGCTCCGGGCATTCGGCGAGACACTGCGCGGCGACCGCGGCATCAGTCTGCGCCGGTACGTTCTGGGCGTGATGCTGGACTCGGTCGCTTCCGAAGCCAATCTGCTGCTGAAATACGTCCACGGCGGGAGGTTTCGCCTGCATACACGCCAGGACAGCTCGGTTCGCAACCGAAAATCAGGACTCGAACTTGAAGTTGAGGACGCCTTTTCGGGAACGCGCCGTCCGGTTGCCGGACTTTCCGGTGGTGAGAAGTTCCTAGTCTCCCTCTCTCTTGCCATGGGACTGTCGGCAGTGGTGCAGTCCGAATCGACGGCCACCCGCATTGACGCGCTGTTTATCGACGAGGGCTTCGGCTCCCTCGACCCCGACTCGATTGACGACGCGCTCGAAATTCTGGAGCGCATGAACAGCTCGGTTAGTCTGATCGCGATAATTTCCCACGTCGAAACTCTTCGCGAGCGCGTTCGCCAGCGTATCGAGGTGGTCAAATACCCCTCCGGCAGCAAGCTAGTGATTGGAGCGGGTTAACTACCTGACCCCGGCGATGCGGCGCGCATTATTTGCGCAAACACTCTCGTTTTCGGCGTAAATCTCCGCATATAGCAAAAAAACAAAACAACCGGGCTAAGGTGAGCAATTAATAGTACTATACTTTTCTTGGATTTCTCCGATATAAGTAATGTAGAAGAAATCGGAGGTAATTTGTATGAAAATTAATAATACTACGGGATATACCCGTGATTTAGATGAAAATTGTGACGATTATTCGTGTTCTCCCACCCGCGCAGTCCTTCTCAAATCCCGTGTGCTCGACATCGAACAGCGCATAGAATATTTAGAGACCAACCACTCGGAAGAAGCGGAAAAGATGGACATCGTCAACAGGATGCGTTATCTGCTCAAGTATTTGAACTGTCAGCTGTCGTTTGAGCTCGACACACGCAAAGAAAAAGCACAATCCAGACTTTCATCCGAATTGTGCTGATTATGGAGCGGAAGACGAGATTCGAACTCGCGACTTTCACCTTGGCAAGGTGACACTCTACCACTGAGTCACTCCCGCGAATAATTGCAATGTTATTATACAATATTTTAGCGATTTGTCAAGTCCCAATCTGCAAAAAACATGCGGTGCAAATACATAAACTCGCTCCGGCAGAGCGTTTTAGAAACAGGCAGGCGAAATTGGTCGCCTGCCTGCGTTTATAGATTAAAGAGCAGCTTTTGCCTTGTCCACAATAGCTGCGAAAGCGGCTTTGTCGTTAACGGCCATCTCGGACAGCATCTTGCGGTTGAGCTCAATACCAGCCTTCTTCAGGCCGTGCATAAAGCGGGAATAATTGATGTCAAACTGACGAACGCCGGCGGATATACGGGTGATCCACAGTCTGCGAAAGTCGCGCTTGCGGAGACGCCTGCCGACATAAGCGTAGGTCAGCGATTTCATAACCGCCTGGTTAGCCATCTTAAAGTGCTTCGATTTAGCGCCCCAATAGCCTTTGGCGAGTTTTAATATTTTATTTCTTCTTTTGCGCGTCATCGACGCGGCCTTAATACGTGCCATGACGGAAACCTCCTAATAGTTATCGCGGTAACGTACACATACTCATGCGTAGGGCAGCATTCTCTTAACGGCGGCTTCATTAGTCACGTCAGCATATGAGCTTTGGCGGAATCCGCGTTTCAGCTTGGTTGATTTCTTTGTCAGAATATGACGGCGGTAAGCCTTGTTGCGCTTGACCTTTCCCGATTTGGTGAGGGTAAAGCGTTTTTTGGCGCCGCTGTGAGATTTTAGCTTAGGCATAGTACGGGAGCTCCTTTCGTGAATTAGGCAAATAATGCCACTCAGGACTTTGCCGGCTCTCCGGCGTTTGCCGCTTCGTCAGGCTTTGAGTCCTCGGCGCTTTTGACGCCGGACTGCGGTTTTGCGCCGCTCCCGTTTTCGGGGTGGCCTGCTTTCGGAACGCACTTCGAGGCAAGAAACATTATCATATGACGACCTTCAAGCTTCGGCGGCTTTTCCAGTGAAGAGATTTCGGCGCACTTTTCGGCAAATGAGCGCATAAGCTGCTCGCCCAGCGAGGCGTGAGCCATCTCTCGGCCGCGGAACCGCATGGAAACCTTGACTTTGTCACCCTCTTCAAGGAATTTTTGCGCGTTTCTAAGCTTGACATTGAAGTCGTGCACGTCAATACCCGGAGACAGACGCACTTCCTTAATCTCAACAATATGCTGGTTACGGCGCGCTTCTTTCTCTTTTTTCGCCTGCTCGAACCTGAACTTGCCATAATCCATAATACGGCACACAGGCGGAGCCGCTGTTGGCGCGATCTTAACCAGATCGAGAGATTTCGCCGTAGCGATCTTAAACGCTTCCTTGGACGGCATAATTCCAAGCTGTTCGCCGTCCGCACCAATCAAACGCACTTCTTTATCCTTGATATCTTCGTTGATCTGATGATCTATGTTGCTAATGCCCCGACACCTCCTAAAAGATAGAAAAAACGACAAAACGCAGACGTCAAGCCGTCCGCGTCTACAAATCAATTCCAGCGACGCATCAGCGCCGCGAACTAAAATGTTAACCCGCGGCTGGTTGCCGCAAGGTGAGGACGAAGACTGCCCTGCTTTGTTTTACCGTCACATTATAGCAATATCACGCGCCGATGTCAAGCGTTTTTGATTATTAATTCCAAAGCGGCTGTGCTATGAAGCGCGTCGCCATCCCGGACAGCTCATGCCCCGCGCTTGTTTTGTCATAAACTGCTCATTTTATCCAAACCATATCCTCAATTTTCCAGTTTATGATATAATAGTTTACGTTAACGAAATATCCTGTATTATTCGAAGCTCTCGCGAAACTTTAAGAAATACGAGGTGGAAAAATGAAAATTACCGGATTCCGGCCGTTCTGCCAAAAACTCGCCGTCCCGCTTGCTTTTTTGCTAGCCTGCGCGCTCATTGCGGGATGCTCCGCACCTCCGGGTCAGACGAGTCCGCCTGATGAGTCGACCGCTTCGGCCGATCCCACCGCATCTCCCGCGCCGGCCAAACCCACAGCGCCCGCTGACCCGTCCGCGCTTGTCCCTCCGTCCGATTCAGACAAACCGGCGTCTCCGAGCGCCGTTCCGTCAGGCACCGAAGATATCACGCTTTTCGAATTCTCGCCGGATACTGCCGCCGCTTCCTCGGCGCTCCTCGCGGCATATCAGGACGCTGAGTTTAAGAAGAAATTCGCCTCAACTGTCGATCTGGCCTACAACGGGGATGAGATGATCATGCTCTGGGTGACCCAGCCCGTCACCGACTTTGTAATCGAGCATGTCAACGGCAACGCAATGGAAGCCACCGCCAACGAGACGCTGACAATTTACGAGCTGGCGGAGCTGGACGGCACGCAGCTGATCACGCTCGGCACCACCGTTCCGGAAGGCACCCCGCCTATTATGCGCGTCAAGTACAAGCTCGCCGACGGAACCGCCCAGGCGTTTGCCATCGGCTGGAGCGGCAAGACCGGCAACGGCATCCTGTTTGAGGTCAAGTAATCACTGCCGGTGCCGACAGCAAAGCCCGCCGCAACACTGGTTTCGGCGGGCTCTCGTTATTATTGTTTCTGATCTGGCGGGCGCGTTTGAAATACACTGAACGCCCTTTCCGGACTGTCGAAAAATTACTTGCCGCTGTCCGACTGGCGGATTTCGGCGCGCTTTATTTTACCCGAGATTGTCTTGGGCAGCTCGGTCACAAATTCGATAATGCGCGGGTATTTGTACGGCGCTGTAACGGTGCGGACGTGCTCCTGAAGCTCGCGCACGAGCTCGGGGTCCCCGCTGCGGTGGAGATACGGCTGCGTCAGCACGACGGTGGCCTTGACGATCTGGCCGCGTATCGGGTCGGGCACGGCGGTTACGGCACATTCGAGAACGGCTTTATGCTCGATCAGCGCGGACTTGACCTCAAACGGGCCGATGCGGTAACCCGAGCACTTGATAACGTCGTCGTTCCGCCCGACGAACCAGTAGTACCCGTCGCCGTCGCGCCAGGCAACGTCGCCGGTACCGTAAAATCCGCGGCCAAACGCCGTATTCGTCAGCTCGTCGTTGCGGTAATAACCGGTGAACAGGCCGACAGGCATGACTCCGTCCTTGCCGCGGACGACGATTTCGCCCTCCTCACCCTCGCCGCAGATATTGCCGTCAGCATCGATGAGGTCGATATTATAGAGCGGCGACGGTTTTCCCATCGAACCGGGACGCGGCTCAAACCACGGGAAATTGGCTACCAGCACCGAGGACTCGGTCTGTCCGAAGCCCTCAGTCAGCTTGATGCCTGTGATGGCGGCAAACCGGTTGAACACCTCGGGATTGAGCGGCTCTCCGGCGATGCCCGCGTGTTTTATGGATGACAGGTCGTATTTGGTCAGATCCTCCTGCAGCATAAAGCGAAACATGGTCGGCGGCGCGCAGAAAGTGGTCAGCTTGTAGTGCGATATTTTCTCCAGCAGCTTGGCCGGAACGAACTTGTCCATATCATAGGCAAAGATGACGGCGCCGCAGATCCACTGGCCGTAAATCTTGCCCCATCCGAACTTTGCCCAGCCCGAGTCCGAAACTGACATGTGCAGTCCGCCCTCGACGACGCGCTGCCAATACTTGGCGGTCACGATATGCCCCAGCGGATGGGAGAAATTGTGCATAACCATCTTGGGCATGCCCGTGGTGCCCGATGTGAAGTACATAAGCATAAGATCAAGGCTGGTTGTGGCGCTATCGCCGGTCGGCCGCTCGAAAACGTCGCTCTCCGGCTCGACTATCTTGTCAAACTCCAGCCATCCGTCGCGCTTGCCGTTAACGATCACGCGGTGGTTGACCGTCGGGCACTCATCGATCGCCGCCTCGACCTGCGAGACCACGAAATCATCGTCAACACAGATCAGCATTCGGATGTCCGCGGCGTTGCAGCGGTAAATGATATCCTTTTTGGTCAGTTGCAGCGACGCGGGGATAAGCACGGCGCCCAGCTTGTGCAGCGCGACGGCGCAAATCCAGTATTCATACCGGCGGCGAAGCACCAGCATGACCGGGTCGCCCTTGCGTATGCCGTGCGCCGCGAACATGTTGGCGGCTTTGTTGCTCAGGCGGCTGATATCGCCGAACGAGAAGCTCCGCTCGCCGCCGTGGTCGTCGCACCAGACCAGCGCGGGCTTGGCGTCGTCCCGCTTCGCCCACTCGTCAACTATGTCAAAACCGAAGTTGAAGTCGCAAGGAACATTGACTTTGTAATTCTCGATAAAATCTTCGTACGATTCAAAATCTGTCCGGGGTAAATACCTTTCCAGCAAAACAATCACCTCATGATACTCTGTGGATTTCGTCAGTGCGTGATAACGGTGAGAAATATCGCTTTAGCTCCGACCGCGCGCTGACCGTGGGGGTGCATCGGGTCAAAGTAAATTGAATCACCGGCGGTAAGCAGCAGCCTCTTTTCTTCAAACAGAACCTCGATGGTTCCCTCAAGCACCAGGTTGAATTCCTGGCCGGAATGGGTAACCAGAGCAGGGTCGTGGTCCGACGGCTCAACAATTACGAGCAGCGGCTCCATAACTTTGTTTCTGAACTTGTAGGCCAGGTCGGAGAACGAGTACCCGGGATAGCGGTCGATGCTCGCGCCGTGCCCCTTTTTTACTACGGCAAAGGTGTCCATGTGCGCCGCTTTGCCGGTCAGGATCTCGGTCAGGTCGACCTTGTACTTGCCGGAAAGCTGATACAGTACGCTAATGGGGATGTTAACCCCGTTCTGTTCATATCCGACGTAAACTTCAGTGTCAATTTCAAGCTCATCCGCCACCTGTTTTTCGGAAAGTCCCGAAATCTCGCGGAGTTCGCGGATTCTTGCGGCTATCATCATAAAATCGTCCGACATTAAAAACACTCCTTTTCAGCAGGCTCAAAAAACATAATTCTTAGTATAATATCAAAACGCAAGCCGTTTGTAAATATATATTTTCTCAAGAAAGCCATGTTTTATACCAAAAACAACAAGGGCAGCGTCCCGCCCGGCGGCTGCGCGTTATCGGCAGTCTCCGCGCGGCAGGCCGTTTCGCTCCACCTCTCAATCAATAGATTATTTATTGCATTGCTCGATCTATTGTGCTATTATTGTAGCTGAGTTTTGGAGGTAAACATGAGCAAATTTGTCAGCGGGGCAACGAGGCTCCGTCTACCGGCCTGGGAGCCGCTTGAAAAACCCGATATTGAACGGCTGCACGCAGCCACAGTCGAGCTGCTTGAAACTACCGGCGTCCGGGTGCTGAGCGCTCGCGCGCTTGACCTGCTGAAGCCGGCGGGGTGCGCCGTTGACTCCGACGGAACCGTTCGCATTCCCGAGCGGCTGATTCGTGCCGCGCTGGACAGCGTTCCCCGTCAAATAGAAGTTTTCGGCCGTGACGGCGATCCGGCAATGACCCTGAGGGACGGCGTTTCGTATTTCGGCGGCGGTTCGGATACCGTCGCGAGGCTTGACCATATTACCTGCGAGCGCTGCCCGACATCGCTTGATTCGGTGCGCGAATTCGTCCGTGTTATGGACGCGCTGCCCGGTTACGACTTTGTCATGTCGATGGGCACGGCGTTTGAGATCGAGCCCGAGCTGCGCGACAGCGCGCATTTTCTGGCCATGCTGCAAAACACATGCAAGCCAATACTTTTTACCGCCCAAACCGGGGAAGCTATGGCGCGGATCGCGCGGATGTGCGAAGCTTTCCGCGGCGGAATCGAACAGTTCCGAGCCTCGCCAATGTGCGTGCTCTACGCAATGCCGACCGCGCCGCTTATTCACACCGGGGAGGCGCTCGAAGGCCTAATCACCGCTTCCGAGATGGGAATGCCGGTCATCTACGGCAGCGCGCCGATGAAGGGCGCCACCGGCCCAATTACAACCGCCGGAACGCTGCTGCTCTCTAACGCGGAAATACTCTCCGGCATGGTCATCCACCAGCTGGCGCACAGCGGTTCTCCGTTTGTCTACGCCGCGACGCTCGGCCCGCTCGAGCTGCGCACCATGGTTAATATTTACAACGGCCCTGAATGTATGCATATGCAGGCGGCTTCGACCCAGCTTGGGCGCTTTTACGGGCTGCCCACCTTCGCCACCGCCGGCTGCTCCGATTCCAAGGCGTTCGACCAACAGGCGGCCGCCGAATGCGCGCTGAGTCTCAACACCGCGGTGATTGCTGGCGCTTCCGTGGTGCACGACGTCGGTTATCTGGAGTCCGGTCTCTGCTCGTCCTTGCAGATGTGTGTCCTTGCCGATGAGCTGATCGGCAAGCTCCGTTTCCTTGCGCGCGGAATAAATATCGGACCCGGCGATTTGCTCGTCGGCGATATAATTAAGGCCGGAATCGGCGGCGAGTACCTGACTTTTGACTCGACAGCCGAGCGGCATTTGGACGAGATATGGTATCCCTCCCTTTTCAGCCACCAGAGCCATGACCAATGGCAGGCCTCGGGCAGCGCGGACACTGCGGAGAGAATAGGCGCGAAGCTCAGCGAAATTCTGGCCGCTCCGCCGATCGATCCGCTCCCGCCCGATCTTTTGCGTTCTCTTGAAGAAATAGCATATAAGAAAAATTAGGAGGAAGATCATGAAAAGAACACTCGCGATTCTTTGCGGCATCATAATGCTGTTTGCCGCGGCATGCGCCCCGAACGCGTCCCAGCCTTCCGCATCCCCTGATGTATCAGCCCCCGCGAGCCCGGTTGACGCCGCAAGTCCCGCCGCGCCCGAGAGCCCGGCCGCTCCCGAGAGCCCCGCAGCCTCCCCGGCGGACGATGTTCCCGTTCTGCGCGTGGGAACCAGCGCCGACTATCCGCCCTATGAGTTTACAATCGCTCAGGAAGACGGCAGCTCAAAAATCGTCGGCTTCGAGATGGAAGCCGTCCGCTATCTGGCCGAACAGATGGGCATGAGAGCCGAGATCACCAGCATGAGTTTTGACGGACTCATAGCAGCGCTCCAGGCCGGCACCGTTGACTGCGTTATCGCCGCGATGTCCATAAAGGAAGACCGCAAGGCCGCCGTTGACTTTACAGATTATTATTACATTGGCGCCCAGAGCGCCCTCATCCGCACTGAGGACAAGGAAAAATACACCACCTTCGACTCCCTCAAGGGCGTTAAAGTCGGTGTCCAGCTTGCAACAATCCATGAAGACCTCGCCAAGGAGAACATTCCCGAAGCCGACGTCATCGGCTACACCACCATCCCCGACCTCGCAATGGAGCTGCGCAACAAGAAGGTGGAAATCCTCGTTCTTGACGCCTATGTAGCCAAAGCTTATGCCGCGAAATTCCCCGAATTCTTCATCCCCGCTCTCGACTTCCCCACCAGCGAGGAAGATTCATACGCTATCGCCATTAAAAAAGGCAACACCGAACTGGTCGGCAAATTCAACGCCGCGATTGAGGCAATGAAGAAGACCGACAAAATGGCGGAATGGATTGAGGAAGCGACCAGACTGCAAAGCGAAAACCAGTAATCAATCACTGCGCGACTGCGGCTGAAACCGCCGCTGTGATCGGAGCGTATACAGGAGGCGGAATTTTTGGAAGCAGTCTTTCTGATGTTCGGAGACTTTTTCGCCGGAATAGCTTTTCATCTTGACAATTTCGGCAAGATCTTATGGCAATACCGGTTTTTCTTTTTAGGAGGGGCGGGAATAACACTCGCCCTTTCTTTCTTTGGCGTTATATTCGGCGCCGGCTGGGGTCTGATCCTGGCCGTCCTGCGGCAGGGCAAGAGCGGATTTTTCGGCAAGCTCGCCCGCATCCTGTCGGTCAGCTATATCGAGCTGGTGCGCGGCACTCCGCTGCTGGTGCAGGTCTATATAATTTATTTCGGTATCAATATGGCGGGCCTGAATGTCAGCGCGTTCTGGTGCGGCGTCATAACCCTCGCCGTCAACAGCGGGGCATATGTGGCCGAAATATTCCGCGCCGGAATACAGGCGGTGCCGAAAGGCCAGACGGAGGCGGCGCTCGCGCTGGGTCTGACTCCGCTGCGCTGTATGCGGTACATAATAGTGCCGCAGGCTTTCCGCAACGTTATCCCGGCTCTGGTCAACGAGTTTATAACCATCGTCAAAGAGTCGAGCATCGTATCGGTCATAGCGCTGGGCGAGCTCATGTACCAGGCCAAGGTCATCCAGGGCAACACATACACGCTTTATTCGCTCTTCATCGCCGCCGGGATGTACTTTATTATCACGTTCACGCTTTCCAAGTGCCTTGGACTTCTCGAAAAGAGGCTGAGACGGTATGATATCCGTAAAAAACCTGAAAAAAAGCTTTAATGACCTCGACGTGTTGTGCGGCATCGATCTGGATGTTCGCGAGGGCGACATCGTCTCGATTATCGGCCCCTCCGGCTCGGGAAAATCCACATTGCTGCGCTGCATCAACATGCTGGAGATGCCCACCTCGGGTACGATTGCAATCGACGGCGAACCGGTCACAACCGGACGGGGCGGGAACCTGTTTGCCATGCGCCAAAAAATGGGCATGGTGTTTCAGTCGTTCAACCTTTTCCCGCATCTCAGCGTGTTGAAAAACATCACGCTCGCGCCGGTCAAGATGAAAAACGTGCCGAATGACAAAGCAACGGCGCTCGCCCGCAAGCTACTGGAGCGAGTCGGGCTCTCCGACAAGGCGGACGACTATCCCGAGCAGCTGTCCGGCGGCCAGCAGCAGCGCATTGCCATCGCCCGCGCGCTCGCGATGGAGCCGGAGGTAATGCTGTTTGACGAGCCGACGTCGGCTCTCGACCCAGAGATGGTGGGCGAGGTGTTGGACGTCATGAAGCAGCTCAAGAGCGAGGGCATGACCATGATGATCGTCACCCATGAGATGGGTTTTTGCCGTGAGGTAAGCACCGAGGTGGTCTTCATGGACGGAGGCCTGATAGTCGAAAAAGGCGCGCCCGCCGAGATTTTTCAAAATCCCAAAAACGAGCGCACCAAATCATTTCTCAATAAAGTTCTGTAACCACGGTCGAAAGCGGAATGCCGCGACCGGCTCCGGCCTCCCTCGCGGCTTAATACGGGCCGACAGTTATGCCTTCCTCGTCGCAGTAGAAGCAGGAATACTTGGTATTTGACTTGACCGTGTAGTGCTCGTGGCCTATCGTGATCTTCGTGCCGACGTACGCCGTCTCCTTGACGTGTATCCGGCCGTTTGTCACGTTCCGCAGCAGCTTGGCAGCCTTGTCGAGCGCGGTTTTGACCTCCATAAACTCGAGCGTCAGCGTGGCCATCATCTGATTAAGATTTTCCAGCTTCTGCGTCTTGTTCTCGTCGAGTCCGGTCTCCAGCCTCATGTTCTCCAGAAATGCCCGCGCTTGCTCCAGCTTTTCCAGGTTTGCGTTGATCTCGCCAAACCGCTTGTCCAGCCTCTGGTGCTCGTCGTGCAGCTCCGGATCAATGCCGACCATGACGTGGGTATTGACGTTGGCCGCCGTGCCGATCGTATTTACGCGGATATCCTTCGCGGCCCGCACCGATTTGCCGACAATAATGCCGTGGCCGCTGAGCGCGATGATTTCGCCGCGTGCCGCCACGTCCGAGTTGACGATTGCGTCCGCGATCACGTCTCCGCCAGCCTTGACGGTCGCGCCCTCTATGTATTTCGCGGCAACCGAGCCGCCGGCGATGATAACAGCTTTGTCGCCGCCCTTTATGCCGTTGCGCACGATGATGTTGCCGTGCGCCTGGACATACGCCGCGTCCACGACGCCCGATATCTCGATATCGCCGTTTTCGGATATGACCGAGAACCCCGAATCAATATTGCCGGTAACGCGGATGCTGCCCCCGAACTTTATGTTGCCCGACTCGTAACCGACGCCGCTCGGAGTCTCAAACGAATTGTTGACCGAGACTTTTCCGCCCTCGACGCTAACCTCGCCGTTTACGGAGGCGATCAGCGTCAGTCCGTCGTCGATAAATTCGGTATTCCTCCCCGCGATGACGTGTGCCGGCCTCCCCGGTTTTTGCACGATAACCTTGCCGGCGACCGACATGCCCGGACTCCCGGCTGTCGGTCTTGTGATTTTAACGAGCGGATCGCCCTCCTTGACGATAACCAGCTTGTCGATGTTCTTGAAATCAGCCGAACCGTCCGCCAGAATTTTAGGCATACCGGTTTTGCCCCGTTCAAAGAAGTACGCGGCGGCGCCGTCGTCTCCGTTTACGGGCTGGTCGCCTTTGGCGATAATGAAGTCGTCGCAGGTCTTGTCCTCGGCGATTGCTTTAATCATATTTTCGTCAATGCCGTAAACAACGCCCGCTCTGGCGATTGATTCGCGGATGAGCTCCTCGCTGACATCTTTGCCGCCGTTTTCCGGCGCGTAGACCGACATCACCGCTTCCAGGCCGCCGCCCAGAATGGTCACCTGAACACGCGCGTCCTTTGGCTGGTCTTCGCGGGCCGGACTCTTGCCGCTCTCCTGTGCGCTCATATCAAAACGCTCCCGAAAAAATTATTTTCAGTTTACCTGCGAAGTCATTACGACTTTTTTCGCCGTATTTGCCCATTGTACCACAACGCATGATTATTTGTCTATAATATCTAATTGAAATCGAACCACAGCGATATTTTTTTACTGAACTGAGAGTATATCTATGAACAAACGTGAAACCAACGTGCCGGAAAAGGATCTGGCTTTGCAGCGAGAATACATGTCCCGGATGCTCGAAATCAACGAACGGCAGCTCTCCGAAACCGGGCGGCGGCCGCTCGCTGCTGTCCGCACCTACGGCTGCCAGCAGAACGAAGCCGACAGCCAGCTGATCCGCGGAATGGCTGCCGAAATGGGCTGGGATTTTACCGATAATTCATTCGAGGCCGACCTGATCGTGCTCAACACCTGTGCGATCCGCGAGCACGCCGAGCACCGCATACTGGGCAACGTCGGCGCTCTGGTGCACTCCAAACGCCGCAACCCGCGCCAGCTGATTGCCATGTGCGGCTGCATGGTGCAGCAGCCCAAAATGACCGAGCACGTCAAAAACAGCGTCCGCCACGTCGACCTTGTTTTTGGCACCCACGCGCTCTACCGGTTCCCCGAGCTGCTTTTCAAGGCTCATACGCGCCGCACCCGCGTCTTTGACATCGAGGACAGCGACGGCATGATATCCGAGGGGCTGCCCGTCCGCCGGGACAGCAATATCCGCGCGTGGCTGTCGGTCATGTACGGCTGCAACAACTACTGCTCGTACTGCATCGTCCCGTACGTCCGCGGGCGGGAAAGAAGCCGCTCGTACGTCGAAATCATGAAAGAGGCGCGCGAGCTGGTCTCCTCGGGCATAAAGGACATCACGTTGCTCGGCCAGAACGTCAACTCATACGGCAACGACCTTGACGACGGCCGCGACTTCGCGTCCCTGCTTTCGGATATCGCAGCGCTGCCCGGCGATTTTCTCGTCCGGTTTATGACCTCGCATCCCAAGGACGCGACCAAGCGCCTGTTTGACGCGATGGCGGCGTCGCCCCGAGTTGCGCGGCAGATTCATCTGCCTGTTCAGTCGGGCAGCGACCGTATTCTCGCCGAAATGAACCGGGGTTACACCGCCGAGTCCTACATGAAGCTTATCGAATACGCGCGCGGGGTCATGCCGGATATCGCGATCACCTCTGACATCATCGTCGGCTTTCCCGGCGAGACCGAATCCGACTTCGTAGCGACGCTCGACCTGCTGCGCGCCGTTGAGTACGACGCGATTTTCAACTTCATCTACTCCAAGCGCGAGGGTACGCCCGCAGCTTCAATGCCGGACGACGTCGACCGCGTCGAAAAAGTGGCGAGGTTTGATCGGATGCTCACGCTTCAGCAAAAAATCGGGCTGGCGCGTCACCAGACGCAAATCGGGACTGTTCAGCGCGTTCTGGTGGACGGACTTGGCCGCGAGACTGATTTTCCGCTCTCGGCGCGAACCAACGGCGGGCGGCTGGTGCATATGCGCGGGCCCGCCGAGCTTGTCGGCGCCTACGCGGACGCGAAGATCACATCGGCCTCGGCGTGGGCTCTGTTCGGCGAGTATATCGCGAAGTGACCGCAATAATTTGAATATTTTGACCAAATAACTATTACAGCCTTAAAGGGTGATAAAATGTCCAAAATTACTCCGCTCATGTCGCAATATCTGTCACTAAAGGAAAAGCACAAGGAGAATATCCTTTTCTTCCGGCTGGGCGACTTTTATGAGATGTTTTATGACGACGCCCTGCTGGTTTCAAAAGAGCTCAACCTCACGCTGACCTCGAGAGACCGCTCGTCGCCCTCCGATGAGCGAACGCCCATGTGCGGCATCCCCCATCACTCCAGCGAGGCGTATATCGCCCGCCTGATCGCCAAGGGATACAAGGTCGCAATCTGCGAGCAGACCGAACTGCCCGGGCAGACGCGGGGGCTCGTGCGCCGCGAGGTGACCCAGGTCATCACGCCCGGCACCGTCATGTCAGCCTCCATGCTGGACGAAACGGTCAACAACTACATCTGCGCGGTGTACATGGACACCGAGGGCGCGGGTCTATGCTTTTGCGACGTGTCGACAGGCAGGACGCTGGCGGCGTCGGTGAAATCCGGCCCCGACGAGCCGGACGTCAGCGCGCGCGACCGGCTGTACGGCGAGCTCTGCCGTTTTTCTCCGCGCGAAACCGTGCTCTCCGACGGCGCGTATAACGACGGGGCGCTGACCGCTTATCTGCGCGACGAGCTGCGCGCGCTGACCGAACGCGGCGGCGAATGGCGCTTTTCCTTTCAGGGCGCGCTTGAACGGGTAACTGCGCAGTTCGGGCTTGGTCGCGATGAGCTTTCGCGTTCCGGCGCGGACGACGCCGCTGTCATGGCAATAGGCGGACTGCTGTCCTATCTTTTGGAAACGCAAATGAGCGGGCTCACACACATAAGACAACTTGAAATTTATCACCCCGGTAAGTGCCTGGCGCTGGACTCCACCGCCCGGCGCAACCTGGAGATAACCTCCTCGTCAGTCACCGGCGAAAAGAGCGGCTCACTACTCGGCGTACTGGACTGCACAAAGACCTCGATGGGCGCGCGGCTGATGCGGGACTGGCTGGTATCCCCGCTCTACGACACTTCGGCCATAAACTCCCGGCTGGACGCGGTTGCGGAGCTTGTATCCTCGCATATGCAGCGGGGCGAGATACGCAGCGCGCTGAAATCGGTATCTGACATGCAGCGTTCGGCGGGGCGGCTGGCGCACGGTTCGGGTAATTGCCGGGACATGGTGTCGCTCAGCCAATCGGCCTCGGTCATACCGTCGATAAAGCTGCTGACCGCCGTTTTTTCCAGCGCTGAACTGAAACAACTTGAAAAAGAGCTGGACAACCTGTCCGATCTGCGCGAACTGGTCGACTCCTCCGTTATGGATCAGCCGCCGCTGACCACCCGCGAGGGCGGCATAATCCGCGCGGGCTACAACACCGAGGTCGACCGACTGCGCGACATCCTGACCAACGCGCGCGGCCATATCTCGGCGCTTGAGACAAAACTGCGCGACGAAACCGGCATTAAGACGCTCAAGGTGCGGTACAACAAGGTTTTCGGCTACTATATCGAAGTTAGCGCGGCGCAGTCGGCGTCGGTGCCCGATACTTTTATTCGCAAGCAGACACTGGTCAACTGCGAGCGGTACATCAACCAGCCGCTCAAGGAGCTGGAAAGCGAGATTCTCGGCGCGCAGGAGCGCGTGACCGCGCTGGAGTTTGAGCTGTTCTGCGAGCTGCGTGAGAAGCTCTCGCTGATGTTCGACCGCGTCCACGCCTCGGCCGGCGCTCTTGCCCGGCTCGACGTGCTGTGCGCCCTCGCCGAATCCGCGCACCGCAACGGCTACGCGCGTCCGTCCGTGGACATGTCCGACGTGATCGAGATTATCGACGGGCGTCATCCGGTGGTCGAGAAAATGCTGAAGGACTCGCTTTTTGTCCCAAACGACACGAGTATTGACACCGCCGGCAGCCGCGTCGCCATCATAACCGGCCCCAACATGGCGGGCAAGTCGACATACATGCGCCAGGTAGCGCTGATTGTGCTGATGGCACAGGTCGGCAGCTTTGTCCCAGCCCGCGGCGCGCGCGTCGGGCTGGTTGACCGGATATTCACGCGGATCGGAGCCTCTGACGACCTGACCTCAGGCAAATCGACATTTATGGTCGAAATGACCGAGGTCGCCGACATCCTGCGCGGAGCCACCCGCCGGTCACTGCTGATTCTGGACGAAATCGGGCGCGGCACCTCGACCTTTGACGGAATGGCCATCGCGCGCGCCGTGCTCGAATACGCGGGCGATCCAAAAACGCTCGGCGCCCGCACGTTTTTTTCCACACATTACCACGAGCTGACTGAGCTGGAGCATTCGCTGGAAGGCGTGGTCAATTACAACGTCAGCGTCAAGAAGCGCGGCGACGATATCATTTTCCTGCGCAAAATCGTGCGTGGCGGCGCGGATGAAAGCTACGGCATCGAGGTTGCGAAGCTGGCCGGACTCCCTGACGGCGTCATCGAGCGGGCTAGGCTGATTCTGGACGAGCTCGAGTCCGGAGCCGCGGCAGTTCCGCTCTCTGTCACTCAAATTGACGAACGTTTCTCCGCGAATGTACATGCTAAAGCCGCGTCGGCTGTCAATACTCCGAGTCACGCCGCGATTGAAGTACTTAACAAACTGCGCGCGGTCAGTCTGGACACGATCACGCCCATCGAGGCGATGATCCTGCTTAACGACCTGAAAAACCGCGCGGCTTCCAATGAGGGCACTGAAAATGGGTAAAATCAACCGGCTGCCCCGGCACATCGCCGACCTTATTGCCGCCGGAGAGGTGGTCGACCGCCCGGCGTCGGTGGTCAAGGAACTGGTTGAAAACTCGATCGACGCGGGAGCTCACGCCATCACGGTGGAAATCCGCGGCGGCGGCGTGCTGTACATGCGGGTAACCGACGACGGGTGCGGCATGTCTCCCGACGACGCCGAGACCGCGTTCCTGCGCCACGCCACCAGTAAAATCAGCGCCGAATCCGACCTCGATTGCGTCGCTACGATGGGTTTTCGCGGCGAGGCATTGGCGGCGGTTGCGGCGGTCGCGCGGATTGAGCTTCAAACGAGGTCGCGGGACTCCGGGACTGGACACCGGCTGCTGCTGGAATCCTCCGAGGTCATCGAATCCGAGGAGACCGGCTGCCCGCCCGGCACAACCGTCATCGTGCGCGACCTGTTTTTTAACACGCCTGCCCGCATGAAATTCCTCAAACGGGATGCAACCGAGGCCGCTAACATCCAGCTGGCTGTGGTTCGCGCCGCCCTGTCACACCCGGAGATATCCATACGCTTTATCAAAGACGGACGCGAGGAACTGCACTGCCCGGGCGACGGATCTCTCGCCTCGGCGGTCTACTGCGCGCTGGGTCGCGATTTTGCAAAGCCCCTGTTGGAAATTCCCTGGATCGACGCGGTTCCGCTCGTGCGCGGCCTTGTCGCCCCGCCAAATGAGTCACGCTCTACCCGCAACATGCAGTTTTTTACGGTCAACCGCCGCCCGGTGCGCTCCAAAACGCTGACCGCCGCGCTGGAAGAGGCGTTTAAGAACCGCGTGATGTCCGGCAAATATCCGGTCTGCGTTATCGATATCGAGCTGCCGTACGCGCTTGTCGACGTCAATGTTCATCCCGCCAAGCTGGAGGTCAAGTTCCAGAATGAGCGGGACGTTTTCCATGCGGTTTATTTCGCTGTCAAAAACGCGCTGCAAGATGACACGGGCAGAGTGCATCCCGCCGAATCGAAAAAAGACGCCCATCCTCCGCTCCAAAACGGCGCGACAGCCAAGTCAAGCCCCAATCCGTCTTTTTTCCAGCGCACCGACTCCGGCAGCTTCAAAGAGAGCTACTCCGTCACCGGTAATGACAAGTTCATTTCGTCTATTCCTCCAGTTACTGACGATAACCCACCTGTTACTGTCAATCAGAGCCCAGATTTGTACTTTTCTTCCCGGACGATACATGACAATAATACGGATGTCAATATTAGTGACGTTCCCCAAAATGAGCGCTCGTTCACTGTCACAGCGCCTAATCCGGACGTGACTGAACCTTCGCCGGAAATCAGCGATGTAAGTCAGCCGTTTTCCCTTTCCAATTACTCAGATCCCGCCGGACACTCGCAGACGACGCTGGATAACCCGGACGTGAAACCCTGGCGTGTTGTGGGCGAGGTCATGACGTCCTATGTCGTTGTTGAGCAGGATGACTGTATGCTGCTGATAGACAAACACGCGGCGCATGAGCGCATCATCTTTGAGCGCCTTATTGCCGCCGGGCGGGAGAGCTCCGGTCAGGTGCTGCTCGCGCCGCAAAGCGTCACGCTGACCTCTGTCGAGTGCGACACGCTGCTGGCAAACGCCGAACGTCTTGCGCTGCTGGGCTTTGATATCGAGAGCTTCGGAATGTCCACGCTGCTTCTGCGCGAGATTCCGGTGACTCTCGACATCGCCGACGCCGCATCCGTTCTCGCCGAGCTTGCTGACACGCTGCAAAACGGCAAATCCGACGCCGAAGCCGAGCAGACCCGCCATATGCTTCATACCATCGCCTGCAAAGCGGCAATCAAGGCGGGCAGCTCCAGCGCGCCGGATGAACTGGAAGCGCTGATAGAGAACGTTATGCGCCTGCCCGACATTAAATACTGTCCGCATGGGCGGCCGATCGTGCTGGAGTTCACCAAAAAGCAGCTGGACAAGTCTTTTAGGAGAATATAAGTGAGCGATATTATACCTAAAGTATTATGTATTGTCGGCCCTACGGCCAGCGGAAAAACCGCGCTTTCCGTCGAGCTCGCGCTTCGGCTGGGCGGCGAAATTGTTTCCGCCGACTCGATGCAGATTTACCGGGGCATGGACGTTGGAACGGCCAAACCCACTCTGGCGGAGCGGCGCGGAGTTCCTCACCATATGCTGGACGTCGTCGATGTTGCCGACGACTTCTCGGTCTTTGACTATGTTACGTTGGCGACCGGGACTATTGACGGCATCATTTCCCGGGGCGCGCTTCCGGTCATTGTGGGCGGCACCGGGCTGTACGTTGACGCGCTGGTCGGGGGCATGAGCTTCCCCGGGCGGCCGCCGGACGACAAGTACCGCCGTCTGCTCGCCCGCTACGCTTCAATATTCGGCCCTCAGGCGCTGCACAGCCGTTTGGCGGCGGCTGATCCCGAGAGCGCGGCCAAACTGCACCCGAACGATGTCAAGCGCGTTTCCCGCGCGCTGGAGGTGCTGCGCGAAACCGGATGCCCGATTTCCCGGAACGGCGCGGAGCAGCAGCAGCCGCGTTATAACCCTCTGTATATCGGATTGAACTGCGCGTCCCGCGAATTGCTGTACGAGCGCATCAACCGGCGGGTCGACGCCATGATTGACGGCGGTCTGCTCGACGAGGCGCGGCGCCTGCTCGCGACAGCTCCGTTCGGCGCGACGTCGATGCAGGCGATCGGCTACAAGGAAGCCGCCGAGGCGCTGCAAACCGGCGATACCGAAGCCGCGGCGGAGAAAATAAAAGCCGCCACCCGGCATTACGCCAAGCGGCAGCTTACGTGGCTGCGCAGAAATCCGAATATTCACTGGCTGGTCGGCACCGACAACGATGCCGTTGATCGCGCGGCTGAGCTGGCGCGCCGTCATTTTTCGGGAATCTGACCGTCCGCGAGAGGCAGCGTCACGATGATCTCGGTGCCTTCGCCGGGCTCGCTTTTCAGCTCCACCATACCGCCGTGCATCATCGCCGTATGCTTGACAATTGACAGGCCAAGACCGGTACCCTGAACATCGGGCCGGTCTTTTTGCGACCGGAAAAACCGCTCGAAAACGCGCGGCTGCTCGCTTTGCGGTATGCCGCGTCCGGTGTCTGCCACCGAAATATGCAGGCGCTGCCCGTCATTATTAATGTTAACGGTGACTTTCCCGTCGGGCACGTTGTATTTTATCGCGTTGTCGACGAGGTTGTAAAGCATGTCGTTAAACCGCTTGGGCTCCATCATAACCTGGGCGTCGGAGCAAGTAAGCGTCATATTCACCCGGTTCTGCTCGGCTTTGGGCGTCAGCTTTTGAATTATCCGCTCGGCGACCGGCTTCACGTCGGTAACCGCGTCCTGGTCGGCCGCACGCTGAAACTCCAGCTCGGATATAATAAACACGTCCTCGATCAGGTTCAGCAGCCGGTCGGCCTCGATGTTAACCATCGCGAGATACCGCACCACCGCGCCGCGGCCCGCGTCTTTATCCTCGGACAGCGCCGTGGTCAGCTTCTTGATCTCGTTGATCGGCGTTCCGACCTCATATGTGACGTTGGCAGTAAACTCCGAGCGTATCTGCTCAGCCTTCAGCAGCTCGGTAATATCGGTTACCAGGATTAGCGTTCCCGCGCCGCCGTCGGACGGTACCGGCCGTATGGTGAGCCGGAGAGTCTTGTCGTGAAAAATCATGTCGGCAAGGTCGAAAACGCGTTTGGTTCCCCGCCTGTGCGCGCGGTCGATTTCCTCGCGGATTTTGGTATTGTGCGTGACCATCAGCAGCGTTTCGGGCTCCTCATGCTCGGCAATGCCGAAGAAAATGCGCGCCTTCCTGTTGATGTAGATAATCTTCTGGTCGGCGTCGAGCTGAATCAGACCCTCGTCCATCATGTCGAGGATGACCTGCATTTTCTGTCCCTGTAATTTGATGCTGTCGATATGCTCGTTGAGCCGGGTGACAAGCTTGTTTATGTCGCGGGCAATCGGGCGCAGGTCGTCGTCATATGCAATCGCCTCCTCGGAGGCCGCCTCGTATGTGTCGCCGGTATGCTTGTACATGCTGTGCAGGTATTCCACCGGACGCATGAGCCGCGGTATGGCCTTGGTGCAGAACAGCAGAAACACAAATACGGCGGCGATAAACGCGACAATCAGCGTGACCAGTTCGCCGAAAATGTCATTATAAACCTGCGACATCGGCATCGACATGCGTATCATGCGATTTCCGGCGGTCTGCTTTGCAATATACAGCTCGTTCTCGCCAAGTACGTTGGAATACCTCGATTCTTCGCCGTACGGATATTTGAGCGCCGCCGTCAGCTCGTGGCAGACTGGCGGATCGATGTTGCCGACGCGCGAGTCGGCCACGATATACGGCGTCTCGCCGTCCAGCTCAAAGATGGTGAGCCGTGAATCCCTCAGCGCAGGTTTGAGGATTTCGATCCTGGCTGATTCGTCGCCGCGCTCCAGAAAAGTCTCGAAAGCGGCGATTTCAGTGCGCAGGAATTCGCGGGCAGTCTCGACCTGATGCTGGGTGAAAAAGATCATGCTGACCACGCCCGACGCCACCAGCGCCAGGCAAACAGAAATCAGCCCAAACAGAAAAATTCTCTTTTTCATAACCTCACCAAGATCAATAATTCATCGGATTACGGGCGGGCGCGCCCTTTCGGGTTCAGGAGTCGTGCTCGCCGGTTACGCAGAATATCGCCCAGCTCGCGATATTGACCGCGTGGTCGGCGATGCGCTCGATGTACTTCGCTATCATCATGAAATCCAGCGCCTGATCGGCGTTGCTGCGGTCCTTGACAATAAGGTCGACCAACGACGCCTTTGCCTGCAAAAAGAGATCGTCCACGACGTCGTCCCGCGCGATCACTCCGCGGGCAATTTCCACGTCGGAATGGACGTAGGCGAAAATGCTCTGTTTGACCATCTCGCCCGCGACGGTAGCCATTTTCGGAATGAGCTGCAATTTGGTGATATAGACCTGCGTATGGAGGAAGATGGCCATCTGGGCGATGTCGGCGGCCTGATCCCCGATGCGCTGGAGGTCGTAAATCATTTTAAGCGCGGTCGATATATGGCGCAGGTCGCGCGCCACCGGCTGCTGGGAGAGCAGCAGCTTAAAGCACCGGCGCTCAATAACGCGCTCGGCCTGGATAATGGCCTGTTTGGCCTCGATAACCAGCCGGGCGGCGTCGGCGTCCTTGTTAATAAGCGACGAAATCGCGAGATCCAGCGCATCCTCGGCGGCAGCGGCCATGGATATCAGATCTGCGTTTAGCTCAGAGAGCTCTCTGTCAAATGTTTTTCTCATAATCTCACCCGAAAGCGGCGGGCGCGGAACCCAAGCCGTATGTCTCCCTGTTGATTTTTCAGTTCCCGGTTATCTGGCGAGGTCTGCGCGCCGGCAGCAAATATATAATTGCAGCGTTCCCGCGGCGAAGAAGACACCTTAACAGTTTATGCGGTTGAGTATAAAATGTTTCCTGCAAGATAGTATCAGCCGAATCTGCCGGTAATGTAATCCTCGGTTCGTTTGTCGCGCGGCATGGTGAACAGCAGCTCGGTTTCGCTGGTCTCAACCACCTCGCCGTGCAGGAAAAACGCGACTTTGTTGGAAATACGCGTCGCCTGCTGCATGTTGTGGGTTACAATAACTATAGTATAGTTTTTGATCAAATCGACCACCAGATCTTCGACCTTTGACGTCGAAATCGGATCCAGCGCCGACGTGGGCTCGTCCATAAGCAGTACGTCGGGGTCGACAGCCAGCGCCCGCGCTATGCAAATCCTCTGCTGCTGGCCGCCCGAGAGCGACAACGCGCTTCGCTTGAGCCTGTCTTTGACCTCATCCCAGATGGCCGCCTGCTTGAGGCTGGTTTCGACGATTTCGTCCAGCTTCGACTTGTTGCGGATACCGTGGGTGCGCGGCCCGTAGGCGATATTGTCGTACACCGACATCGGGAAGGGATTCGGCTTTTGAAAAACCATGCCCACATTGCGCCGCAGCAGGGATATGTCCGTATCCCGGTCGAAAATGCTCTTGCCGTCCAGCATCACCTTGCCGGTAATCCTGCACCCGGGCACGAGGTCGTTCATACGGTTGAGCGTCTTGAGCAGGGTAGACTTGCCGCAGCCCGACGGCCCGATAAACGCCATGACCTCTTTGGGCTGAATATTCAGATTTACGGTTTTCAGTGCGTGAAAATCGCCGTAGTACAAGTCGAGATCGCGTATTTCAAACTTGTTGGGCATCTTACTTATTCCTCTTTTTTCTAAGAGCGTTCACAAGCCTGGTCGCCGACAGGTTCAATGTGAATATAATCACAAGAAGGACGAAGGCGGTGGCGTACGCGGTGCTAAAATCAATGCCCTCCTTGGCTTGGATGTACATGTGCACGGCCAGCGTCCGTCCCGATTCGAAAAGCTCGGGCGGCATACCGACGTTTGTTCCGGCGGTCAGCACAACGGCGGCTGTCTCGCCGACAATCCTGCCCACGCTGAGTATGACGGCGGCGAGGATGCCGGGCAGCGCCTCGGGCAGAACGATGCGGAGTATGGTGCGCACTTTCCCCGCGCCGAGTCCGAAGCTGCCCTCGCGGTAGGAACCGGGCACCGATTTCAGCGCCTCCTCGGTCGAGCGGATGACGGTGGGCAGCACCATTATCGAGAGCGTGAGCGCGCCGGAGATCAGCGACCACGACCAGCTGAGCGTGATGACGAAAAACAGCATTCCGAACAGGCCGTAAAGGATGGACGGTATGCCAGCCAGGCTCTCGGTGGCGATCCGGATGACGCGCACGAATTTGCTGTCGGCTCTCGAATACTCTACCAGATATATTGCGCACATTATGCCGATGGGAGTCGATATAACCAGCGACAGGCTGACGATGTAGAGCGTCACGAGAATCATGGGCAGGATTCCGCCGTATCCGTCGCGCGGCGCGGTGGTCAGAAACTCCCACGAGACGTGCGAAACGCCCATAACGATAATATAGCCGACAAGAATCGCGGCGGCCAGCGCCGAAATGAGCGCCGCGGCTCGCACAGCAAAACGAAGCGCCGCGGACTTTGCGTACCGCCTGACATGCCCCGCCTGATTACCCCCGGTCATTTACTGTCACCCCTTCTGGAAGTGATTACATTGAGCGTGATTATCAGCAGGAGTATAAACACGAGCAGGACGGTTCCGGCGGCGAACAGCGCGCCCTGGTGCAGTCCGGTCGAGTAGGACATTTCCATCGCGATTCCCGCGGTCATGGAGCGGACGGAGGAAAGTATGGATTCCGGCATAATAGCCGAGTTTCCGGCGATAAGTATGACTGCCATGGTCTCGCCGACCGCGCGCCCGATCCCGAGGATTACCGAGGTGAGAATGCCGGACTTTGCCGCCGGGATGAGCACCTTGAACACCGCTTCCTCGCGGGTTGCGCCGAGAGCCAGCGCGCCCTCGTAATAAAATTCCGGCACGGCGCGGAGCGAGGATTCGCTGATCGTGACTATAGTCGGCAGAATCATGATGCCGAGTATGATAATCGCGGCGAGCAGGCTGTTGCCCGCGCCGCCGAAAGTATTCATGATAAACGGAACAATTACTATAAGGCCGAAAAAGCCGTAAACGACCGAAGGAATACCGGCCAGCAGCTCGATGGTCGGCTTGAGTATCCGGTACGACGCCGGTTTGCAGAACCTCGCGAGGTAGACGGCGGTGAGCACCCCGACGGGAACGCCGATTAGCAGCGCGCCGCCCGTGATAAAGATACTGCCGACGATCATCGGAAAAATGCCGTACTCCCCGGCGGACGGATTCCAGGTCATGCCGAACAGAAAGTTCAGCGGCCCGATCTCGGCCATTGCGGGGATGCCGCGCGCCAGAATAAACAGCGCGATAAGAAAAACCGACACAATGGACAGCAGCGCGCAAATAAAAAGAACTGACTCGAAGAGCTTTTCCCCGATTTTTCTTTTCAGCATTGGCAGTCTCCCAAAAGCAGATGAAATGTCCGGACTATCGCGCGTAAACATAACAGATGTTGCAAAACGGTTTTTGCCTCACTCTATCGTCATATAGTTGCTGTCCTTGACCACGTCCTGACCGTCGGAGCGCACCCAGTCAATGAAATCCGCGACGTCTCCGCCGGGCTCGCCGGAGGTGACCATCAGAAACGGACGAGCCAGCATGTAGGTTCTGTTGCGGATGTTTTCCTCAGTGGCGGAGATTCCATCGATGTCACAGGGTTTGACCGACTGATCGACGTATCCGAGCGATATATAGCCGATGGCGCGTGGCTTTGTCGCGACGCTTGATTTGATGGCGCCGGTTCCCTCAGCCACAAGGGCACGCGGGTCGAGCGCGCTCGCTTTTTTCCCGTTTTTCTCGAACTGTACTCCCATGATGCTCTCAAAGGCGTCGCGCGTTCCGGAGCCGGCCTCGCGCGAGACCAGAATTATCTCGGCGTCAGCGCCGCCGACCTCGCTCCAGTTGCGAATTTTCCCAAGAAAGATATCCCGGATCTGGGCGCCGGTCAACGATTTCACCGTATTCTGCGGATTTAGGACGACCGCCATCGCGTCAATGGCAATCTCGTGCCCTACCAGCCCCTTGGCGATTTCATCCTCGGACAAATCTCGGGACGACATGCCGATGTCCGCGCTTCCGTTATATGTTGCCTCTATACCGGCCGAGGAGCCCACCTGTTCGATTTCAATTTTAATGTGCGGGTCGACCAGATCATAGGCCTCGGTCAGCTTTTCGGCGACCGGCCCCACCGAGGTCGAGCCCACGAGCTTGAGCGTCTTTTCGGCCCCGCCGCCGGAACCGCCCCAGCAGGAGGCAAGCGTGCAGACCATGGCAACAGCCGCTACAGCCAAAAGAAGTCTCGTTATCTTTTTCATAAATCACCCGCCCGAGCAGTTATGCGACATTCATTATACCATATTCGACAGTTTTCACAAGCAAAACTTGCCATTTTAACAAATCGGACAGCGAGTCTCCAATTTTAATAGACAATTACAATATACTATTATGACACAACGGAGCCGAATAATTACAAGCCTGAACAATCTCTCAATTTTGCTCCCAAGCTGCCGACCTCCGGGCTTGTCATCTTCATTGCCGTAATAATATCGACATTTTCGTCATAATTATAGTTTGACGGACATATTACGGCGCGGTTTTGCACCATATCCAATCGACTACTATGCGGTATATTCCGGACAATGATTTCCGGTGCTGCTTTTGGTATTCAGCACACTCCGGCGGATGTATGCCAAATAACAGCGGAAAACCGCCGGAACGCTAAACATTCCGGCGGCATTATTGCTGACAGGCGTCACCATCCAAATTGTCCGCCAAACGGATCGTTTGAAAACGGATTGCTTTCAAATCCGCTGGCCGGAACTTCGGACGAGAACTTGCTCTCGGGCTCTTGTTCATCCAGTTTAATGGACACGGTTTTCGCTTCCTTCAGGCGGTTATATGAGAGATTGACCGTGTCGCCAGCGGATTTGTCCAGCAGGAGCAGTTTAAGCTCGCTGTAGCTCTTGATCGGCTTGCCGTCGATCGCCGTGATAATATCGTCGACCTTCAAACCGGCTTTTTCGGCGCAGCTCCCGCTTTTCACGCTCGTAATGTAAACGCCCTGCGGCAGCTCATAGTAACGGGACATCTCCGCCGTGAAAGCGTCTACGGTAATTCCCAGTTCGGCGCGGCCGGTCACATACCCTTCGGATTTAAGCTTGTTTATAATAATCTGAGCCTCGTTGCTGGGAATGGCGAATCCGATGCCTTCGACGCCGTTGCCCGCGCTCTTTGCCGAGTTAATGCCGATTACCTGTCCGAGCGCGTTTATCAGCGGACCACCCGAATTGCCGGGGCTGATCGCGGCGTCGGTCTGCAATACGCTCATGGGCGTTCCGTCAATGTTTATATCCCTTCGCTGCGAGCTGATAATGCCCGAAGTAAGCGTATTGGCTAGCTCGCCCAGCGGGTTGCCGATCGCGACAACCGGGTCTCCCACCTTCAGAGCGTCGGAGTCGCCAAACTCCACTTTTGTGAGGCCGGAGGCTTCAATTTTAAGCACCGCGATGTCAGTTGTCGAATCCCTGCCGACAACGCGCGCGTCATAAGACTTGCCGTCCGCAAAAGTCACCTTTATTTTGCTCGCACCGGATATTACATGATTGTTGGTGACGATATACCCGTCCTCGCTGATAACGAATCCGGAGCCCGCCGTCGCGACAGGCGTCCTGTTTCCAAAGACATTGCGCACCGTGGACTCGGTCGATATCGCGACTGCCGCGGGATTAACCTTTTCGTATATCTCCGCAATGGTCATCGCGCCCGATACTTTCGCGACGCTGCGCGCTTCGGTGACTGCGTTTGCGGTTGCCTGCACGACGGGAGACGGCTGCGCTTCCGAATTCATCATGGACGCGACGCCCGCTCCGACTCCTCCGCCAACCGCACCTCCCGCCAGCGTGCAGCAGATTGCCAGCGCGGCGACACGGGTTCCGGCTCTTTTCGCCTTCTTGGGGCGGCTGTGTGGCTCGGCTCCCGGCGCTTCCTGCTCCCTCGCGTGCGGGGGTACGGGATTTACATAGCCCGCGGCCGGACGGGACGGCTCAACCCAGCCGATCTGCCCGTTCTGCGCGGCTCCTCCCGATTCATGCCGGCCGGCGTCGTATGTCGAATGATACACGTCATGCTGGCTGGGCATGTCCGCGTAACGATACCTGTAATCGCCGGCAAATTCGCCCGCCGGGCGGGGCGCTCCGTTCTCGTTCCATTGTCCGGACGCGGGTGACGCGGGTGGTTGGTTATATGCGGGGCCCGCTTCCGGCCGCGCGCCGCCGTGTGCTACTTCTCCCTTTTCGTCGGGATTGTAGTGATATCCCGCTTCGTATGCGCGCGTCTCTGGCGGCCGGCCTGCGCCGTTTTCGCCGTTTGAGGCACCATTCTGAGGGTTAATCGCACCGTTTCTGTCTTGATCGTTCATATCTTGAATCCTCCTTGTCGAAACTGTATTGATTGTACGATTAACATATGTCAAAGCTATGATAAATACTCGAACAGAATTTTAATTTTTTTTGAACTGTTTTTTAACATATCTGTTATATACTTAATTCCGCAGTATTCCGGCGCATGATAAAGACCATCCGCGAGCCAAAGCCCGCGGATGGTAATTTGCTAAAATAATACAATATTGAAAATAATTGCAATAACATTTGATTTTTTCGGCAAAATATGATATACTGGTGCGAGCGGCGTTCGCGTCCGAGTCTCAGTACAGGTCAGATATCCAGCGAAATATTGTCGGTTCCGTGCATTTCGAACTCGGCAATATACGTCTTGATGCGTTCGTTCAGCTCGTCGTCGTCGCTCTCGTCGCAGCCGTGCTCCTGCATGTCGCGCCGCGCGAGCTCCTCGGCTAGGATCTCAAAGAACACGGTATCCTCGTAATCCATGATTGCCTCGTGTATTCCGCCCTCCACAAAGGCGCGGGACGGCGCCGATTCGCCGTCAATGATCTCAACAAGACCGGCCATTCCGTTAATCAGTCCATGCGAAAACAGGTAGCCTTCCACTTCATCGTAATCCTTGATTCGGTCGTCGCCTCTGGTTGAATTCAGAACCCAGTTGCCGATGTAAACAAGATCGAGCAGCCTGCGGAATTGCTTTTTGGTCAGTTTGATATTCATATATCGCACCTCCTTGACAAAGGACGTTATTAATCATTATAGCATCGGGTCATGCTTTATGACAAGCGGAAAACAAAAACATTACCCCTCAAAATCATTTTACACGATATAAATAATAAAGCAAGCAGGTTGCAACAATTTTTTTCTTTAATTTCTGCTAGTATTAATTATCAACTGCGGCCATCCGAAAACCGGATTGCGGTTTTGCGCGGCGGCGTCCGCGGATTAACCCTCCGGCGCCGCTCACAAGTATAGGAGCGAATATGGGAAAGATTAATCTTTGCGTTTTATTTGGCGGAGTTTCACCGGAGCATGAGGTCAGCCTCAATTCGACGTATTCGATTCTTACAAATATCGACATTGATAAGTATAACCTTTATCCGGTGGGAATAACCAAGTCGGGCCGCTGGCTGCTGGTGCTGGACGACGACCTGTCACAGGTGCGCGACGGCGGATGGGAAACCAACAGCCGCAACGTAGCCGCCATTTTGTCTCCCGAGCGCGGAGTTGGTTTGGTGCTGCCCGGAAACCAGGTCTCGACCATACATATCGACTGCGTCTTTCCTGTCCTGCACGGCGAAAACGGCGAGGACGGCTCGGTTCAGGGCCTGTGCCAGCTTGCGGGCATCCCCTGCGTCGGCGCGGACGTCGGCGCGTCGTCTAACTGCATGGACAAAACGATCACCCATCTGCTGACCCGCGAAATTCCGCAGGCAAGTAAGGAATACTTCTCGTTTGAGCATTTTAAGCACAACGAGGACCGTGTTCTCAATCTGATTGAATCCGGCTTTGATTATCCGGTTTTCGTCAAGCCCGCGCGGGCCGGTTCCTCGGTGGGCGTGTCCAAGGCGCGGGACCGCGAGTCGCTCAGGGCGGCTATCTCGGTCGCGGGCGCGGTGGACGACAAGGTGATCGTGGAGGAATTCATTGACGGGCGCGAGATAGAGGTCTCGGTGCTCGGAAACGGCAAGCCGATCGCCTCTGTCTGCGGCGAAATAGTTCCTGCCGAGGAGTTTTACTCATACGACGCCAAGTATAATAACGACGACTCAAAACTACATATACCGGCCAGCCTGCCCGATGAAACTGGCGAGCTGATCCGTGAGACCGCCGTCCGCGTTTTCAGGCTGATGGGCTGCCGGGGCCTTGCCCGCGTGGATTTCTTTGTCCGCAAGTCGGACGGTGCCGTGTTTTTCAACGAAATCAACACCATGCCGGGCTTCACGGATATTAGCATGTATCCCAAAATGCTTGAAGCGTCGGGCATTCCGTATCATCTGCTGCTCGACAAGCTGATTGACCTCGCAAGAGAACCGGATTTGCGCGTTGCCGGCGCGCTCCCGGTGTGAGCAGAGTCGACTCCGCAACTGCTGAAAAATTCAGTTGCTTTTCGGGAGATTTCATTTGCAATAAACATTACAGGCGGTGACCGACATCGATAACCGTTCAATTGGCGTGCTCGACTCGGGGCTTGGCGGACTGACCGCCGTCCGTGAGTTGATGCAGCTGCTGCCAAACGAGAACATCATATATTTCGGCGATACCGGGCGCGTTCCTTACGGCTCACGCTCAAAGGACACAATACTCAGCTACACGCGTCAGGATATACGCTTTCTCCGTTCGTTCGACATCAAGGCGATCGTCGTGGCCTGCGGGACAATCAGCACGGTCGCGCTTGACCTTCTTTCCGGCGAATACGACATCCCGATCATCGGCGTGCTCCGCGCGTCGGCATACCGCGCCGCCAAGCTGACCGAAAACGGCCGCGTCGGACTCATTGGGACACAGGCGACCGTCGCGTCCGGCGAATATGAGCGGATGATTACCGAAATCAATCCTGATGCCGTCGTTTTTTCGGCGGCATGTCCGCTGTTTGTGCCGATGGTGGAAAACGGCAGAACCAGCCGCGGTGATATCGTCATTGAGACGGTCGCCGCCGAATACCTTGCCCCGCTGAAATCCGCCGGAGTGGATACGCTGATACTCGGCTGCACCCACTACCCGCTGCTGTCCGACGTAATCTCGGCGTATATGGGCGGCGGCGTGCGGCTGATTAACTCCGGCGCAGAAGCGGCTTCCTACGCCGCAAGCGTGCTGACGATGACCGAGAAGCTGTCCTCGGCGGACGGCACAGGCTCCGCGCAATATTTTGTCAGCGACAGCGTAACCGGATTTACCGAGCTTGCGTCGCGATATCTGTCGCGCGACGTCGAGGGCGCGGTTACTTTTGTTGAAATCGAAACATTCTGAAACTTCGCGGCCGAAATTGTAGTTAATTTTCCGTATTTACATACGCGAAATGTTGTTATATTATATGACTATTGCCCCGCGAAAAACAGCAGTGGAGGGACGCGCATGAAAAAAGATGCCATCATTTCAATATCGGGCAAGAACGGACTGGGATTCGCGGACGAATGTGACGTTGAACTCGTTACCTCCGGCAGCTTTTACAGGACAAACGGCGACTACTTTATATGCTATAAGGAAAGCGCGCTGACCGGCCTCGAGGGAACGACCACAACGGTCAAAATCGAAGGAAAGCGCGTCATTCTGGTTCGGTACGGCTGTGTTTCCACACATCAGGTTTTTGAGCAGGGCACCAAGCATTTTTCGTATTACGACACCGAAATCGGCTCCATGACGGTCGGCGTCAGCGCCCGCAAAGTGCGCGCGGCGCTCACTGATTCGGGCGGCGAACTGGAGATTGACTACTCCGTCGAAGTCGACCATACTGTCACGGGCGAGAGCGCTTTTAAAATCAGCGTGCGCACCGTGCCGAGCTGATTTTATTTTCCGTTTTCCGTCTTATATCGAAGCGAAACTTAATATCTTTATTTTTTTAGGAATACTTTATGTCAAATTTGATAGATTCGGCCAAGCAGCAGCTAATATCCCTTGTCGAGGACGCAATGCGTTCAGCGGTCGCCGCCAATGAACTCCCCCAGGCGGAAACGCCGGCTCCGGCGGCCGAGATTCCGAAGGACCCGTCGATGGGCGACTTTGCCACTGGCTACGCGATGGCTTGCGCGCGTGCGCTGAAGATGCAGCCGCGCAAAATCGCCGAAATCCTCTGCGCTCATATTCAAAACGCGATCAGCACGGCGTCAGCAGCCGTGATTTATTTTTGCGGCGTCGACGTGGCGGGCGCGGGCTACCTCAACTTCCGCCTGTCGGACGCGTGGTATCAAAACGTGCTGCGCGACATAGAAACCGAGTCCGACCGCTACGGATATATTGACGAGGGCAACGGCCGCCGGGTAATGGTGGAGTTCGTCTCGGCCAACCCGACCGGCACTATGACCATCGGCAACGCGCGCGGCGGCGTGCTGGGCGATACGCTGGCGGCGGTGCTGGAACGCGCGGGCTTTGACGTCTGGCGCGAATTCTATGTTAACGACGCCGGAAACCAGGTCAACCTGTTCGGCAAGTCGATGCGCGTGCGGTATATTCAGCTGCTCCGCGGCGAGGATGCCATTGAGATGCCTGAGGGCTCGTACATGGGCGAGGATATCAAGGCACTGGCCGCCGAATATCGTGAGCTTTACGGCGAGAGCGACGACGCGCTTTCCGAGGACGAGCTGGTCGAAAAGATGATTGCGTTCGGCCTTGACCGCAACATCGACCGTATGCGCCGCGACCTGGAACGCTACAGAATCAAATACGACCGCTGGTTCAGGGAGACTGAGCTGCACGAGAGCGGATACGTGGACGACACAATGCGCCTGCTCACCGAGCGCGGTCACACTTATGAGAAGGACGGGGCGCTCTGGTTCCGGGCCACAGATTTCGGCTGCGAAAAAGACGAAGTCATGCGTAAGTCGAGCGGTTATTACACATATTATGCGGTAGATATCGCCTATCACCGTGATAAATTCGAAAAACGCGGGTTCGACCGGGTCATCGACGTGCTGGGCGCCGACCATCACGGCCATACGTTGCGCTTCAAGTCGGCGATGTCCGCTATTGGCATCGATCCGGACAGGCTGGAGTTTGCTTTGATGCAGCTGGTGCACCTGCTGCGCGGCGGCGAGGCCGTCCGTATGTCCAAGCGCACCGGACGGGCGATCACGCTCGCCGACCTGCTGGACGAGGTGCCGGTGGACGCCGCGCGCTTCTTTTTCAACCTGCAAAAGCCGGATACCCACCTGGAATTCGACATGGATCTTGCCATCCGTTCGGACAGCGAGAGCCCGGTTTATTATGTTCAGTACGCCCACGCGCGAATTTGCAGCCTGGCGCTGATGCTGGAATCCGAAAGCGTGACTGTGCCCGCCGCCGGTGACGTCAATATTTCGGCGTTGGACAGCCCGCTCGAGCGTGAGCTGATCAAGGCGCTCGCGCAGTATCCGGAGGAAATCCGGCAGGCGGCGCGGCAGCTCGACCCGTCGAGAATCAACCGCTATCTGGTCGACCTCGCGACGCGGTTCCACCGGTTCTATACCGCAAACCGCATCAAGGGCTCCGATCCCGACGTGATGCGCGCCCGGCTCAAGCTGGCCGACAGCGTCCGCTCGGTTCTGTGCTGCGGTCTGACCCTGCTGGGCATTTCCGCCCCGCCGAAGATGTGATTCCGTTTCGACAGTGGTCGTGCCCGGACTCACCCTTGAAGTTTCGCTCTATCGTTTAAGGAGAAATAAATGAAAAAAAAGCTGGCAGCCGCCCTTGCCATAGTCCTGTGCCTTTCGCTGGCCGTGTCTCCGGTCGGACTGGCCGCGGACAAGCCCGCCGCTCCCGTTCCGGCAACCAAGGAGCAGCTCGAAATTTTTTCCGCTAAAATTGACATTTTACTGGATTTTATCAAAACTGAGGGATACGCCTCCGGGCCGGACGATGATCCTTTGAGGAACGCGATTCTGGATATCTGCGCCTCCGACCCCTCGTTCTTCGACAAGTTTATGGAGGTTGTCTATTCGCATTACGACCAGTATTCGCACTATCTGCCCGAAGGCGTTTACGACATGTATTACCCCAAGGGCGAAGTCTTTTCCGGCATTGGCGTCGAATTTGACTCAGTGCCGCAGATCGGGCTTTTCGCTAAAAAAATCCTGCCGGGCACACCGGCTGCGAAGGCGGGAATCCTGCCCGGCGATCAAGTAATCGCCGTCGGCGGCAAGGATGTCGAGTTCGCAAAGCTTGCCGACGTTTCACCCATGCTGCGCGGTGACAAAGGCACCAAAGTCGCCCTGACCATCCGGAGCGGGAATTCTATCCGGTCGCTGGAGCTGACGCGCGACGTCATCAGGGTTTCGGACATAGAATATAAGAACCTCGGCGATGGTATCGGTTATATAAAAATCAAACAGTTCGGCGACATCAATACCGCGATGGACTTCGTCGACGCATACAGCGCCATGCCTTATGAGGGCGTCCGCTCGGTTATTTTAGACGTGCGCGACAACCATGGCGGCGATCTGTCCGCGGCGCTTGCGATACTCGACAGTATGATGACCTCCAACGGAACCCTGATGCTCACCTTCCGCGGTCAGGGCGACATGACAGAACTGGTTCGCACCATGGGACTTGCCCAGTGGCGCCCCAACAAGACTGTAGTGCTGGTTAATGGGGAATCTGCCAGTGCGTCGGAGATTGTCGCGGGCGTGCTCTCCGACCTTGATCTCGCCGAGCTGGTGGGTACGAAAACATTTGGAAAAGGCTGCGGCCAGTCCGTTAAGAACTTCTATGACACGACCGCCGCTCTTATCACTTCCTTTAAAGTCGAACTGCCCAGAACCGGGATTTACGATGGAATCGGAATCCAGCCTAAGTACGTCGTAGCGATGAAGGAAGCTCCGTATCAGATGCCTGAACTGCTGCCGATGAAAACCGACAAGGGTATCTACCCCGACTCCGACCCCAATCAGATAAAAGCGCTGAAACAGCGGCTGAACCTGCTCGCTTATCTGCGCACCGACGCCGACGGCGTGTACGACGCCGCTACCAAATGGGCGGTCGGCGCGATACAGCGTGTCGACAAGCTCAAGGTCACCGACGGCGCGTCCCCGCAGACGCTGTCCGCGATTGAAAAGGACGTCTCCGCGCTCGCTTCATCCAAGGTATACGAGGATGCTCAGCTTGACAAAGCCAAAGATCTCCTTCGCGAGTCGGCCAAGCAGCCGCTTGCTGTCCCGCCTCCGCCTCCCGACGAGGGCTTCCCGGTCAAAAAAGCCGCGTCTGCCTCGATTCCTCAGCCGGCCAGCTTACCGGCTGTCGCCTGAACTTTGATCGCTGCCTATACCCCGTCACCGACGGGGTATAGTTTATTCACCGGAACTATTTCGATGTGATAATTCCCGCTCTGCCTGCGTGCCGGGCGGTATTCAAAGGTGTGACTTATGGACAAAATTATTATTGAGCTCGCTAAACAGTTTAATTTGAAGGCCGATCACGTCGCCGGAGCGGTCGCTCTGCTCGACGAGGGTAACACCGTCCCGTTTGTGGCGCGCTACCGGAAGGAAGTCACCGGCGCGATGGATGACCAGGTACTGCGAGAGCTGAACGACCGGCTGCAATATCTGCGCGGTCTGAGACAGCGCAAAGAGGAAGTCGCCGCCGTCATTGAACAGCTGGGCAAGATGAGCGACGAAATTGCCTCCGCGCTCGAAGCGGCGTCCACCCTTGCCGAGGTGGAGGACATTTACCGTCCTTACAAGCCCAAGCGACGCACCCGCGCCACAATTGCCCGTGAACGCGGACTCGCGCCGCTCGCGGAAATCCTGCTGAACCAGGAAATAAAGTCGGGAACCGCCGAGGAACTCGCGCAGCCCTTCATCGACGCCGAAAAAGGCGTTGAAACCGCGTCCGCCGCCATCGACGGCGCATGCGATATCATCGCCGAGGACATATCTGACGACGCGGCGCTCCGCAAACAGCTGCGCGCCATATCCTACCGTTCGGGCGTGCTGCGTTCCCGCGCCGCCCGCGAGGAGGATTCCGTTTACGCGCTGTACTACGATTTCAGCGAGTCGCTGCCCAAGATTCCCGGCCACCGAGTGCTGGCCATCAATCGGGGCGAGCGCGAGGAATTCCTCAAGGTCAGCACCGGGGTGGACGACGCCGCCGCGCTGCTGGCCATCCGCTCGAAATATGTAAAAGACGGTTCAATTTCCTCGGAAATAGTGCGGCGCGCCTGCGACGATTCCTGGGACAGGCTGATCTTTCCCTCCATCGAGCGGGAGCTTCGTTCCGACCTGACCTCGCGCGCAAGCGAACAGGCGATTAAGCTCTTTTCCGAAAATTTGAAGCAGCTTTTGATGCAGCCGCCGGTCAAGGGCCGTGTCACGCTCGGCTTTGACCCCGCGTACCGCACCGGCTGTAAGATCGCCGTGGTGGATGAGACCGGAATGCTGCTGGATACCGCCGTCATCTATCCCACCCCGCCGCAGAGCAAAACCGAGGAGGCGGCGTCCGTCCTGCGCGGTCTTATCAAAAAGCACAACATAACCGTCATCTCAATCGGCAACGGCACCGCCTCCAAGGAGTCCGAAATCTTCGTCGCCGATCTGATAACCAAGCTGGACACGCAGGTATCGTACATGATGGTCAATGAGGCGGGCGCGTCGGTTTATTCAGCGAGCAAGCTGGCCGCCGACGAGTTTCCGGGAATTGACGTCACTCTGCGCGGCGCGGCGTCGATTGCCCGCCGTTTGCAGGACCCGCTGGCCGAGCTGGTCAAGATCGACCCCAAATCCATTGGAGTCGGCCAGTACCAGCACGATATGCCTCAGGCTCGGCTGGACGAAAGCCTGTCCGGCGTTGTGGAGTCGTGCGTCAACGCCGTCGGAGTGGACCTGAACACCGCATCCGCCCCGCTGCTCTCCCGCGTATCGGGCATCGGTGCTCAGCTGGCCAAGAATATAGTCGCCCACCGGGAGGCCAACGGCGCGTTTCGCAACCGCCGCGCCCTGCTGAAGGTTACGAAGCTCGGACCGCGCGCCTTTCAGCAAAGCGCCGGATTTTTGCGCGTTCCCGGCTCGGATAATATACTCGACAATACCGCAGTACATCCCGAATCATACGACGCGGCGCTGAAACTGCTGGAGCTCTGCGGATACACCAAAGAGGACGTCCGCTCGGGCGCGATCGGAGAGCTGCGTGACCGTTTATCCGGCACCGGCGAGCAAAAGTGCGCCGAGTATGCCGGCGTCGGTGTGCCCACGCTGCTTGACATCGCCGGTGAGCTGACTCGTCCCGGGCGCGACCCGCGCGACGACCTGCCGCCGCCGATGCTGCGTTCCGACGTGCTGGACATGAAAGACCTCGTTCCCGGTATGGAGCTGCTGGGCACGGTGCGCAACGTGATCGACTTCGGCGCTTTTGTCGACATCGGTGTGCATCAGGACGGCCTCATCCACATCTCGAACCTCGCCGACCGCTTTGTGCGGCACCCGTCTGACATCGTCAAGGTGGGCTGCACGGTCAAGGTTTCAGTCCTCAGCGTCGACCTGCAAAAGAAACGCATCGGACTGAAACTGGTCTCGATCGAAAACATCTGACCGGGCGCGGCGCGAGGCTGTTTTTCCCGCTCGTATTTCTGCATTTATTCCAGCAGCCGCAACAGTCCGCATTGGGACAAATATTGCGATTTTATATTGTCTTTTAACTATATTTTTGATATAATGTTTGCTCCGGCAAAATTTGTGTCGAATCCGGGCGGTTGTGCGAAACGCGTTTCAGCGCGCCCGTATCCGCGGTTTTGCCGCTCCCTATTGACCGGAACTACAGCTTGGAGGATTTGCGGTGAACAATCGGTTTTCACGGCTGACGGAGCCGGGTATATGGCTGTTTGTGAGTGTGCTGGTGGTTTTTTCCGCTGTAACGGCGTTTTTTAGCCTACCGCTTGCCATTGCGGAGTTTGTCGTTGTGGTGTTTCTGTTCATTTACGGCAGGATATCCAACCGCAAGCGCCGCCGTGAGATCGTCCGCTATATCGAGTCGCTGACCACCAGCGTGGACGCGGCTGCGGCCGGCTCTATGCAGAGCTTCCCGCTGCCTATGGTTATAATACAGCTTGAGACGGGCGAAATCATCTGGTCTAACGACCAGTTCAACGAAATTACCGGCAACCGCGAGTCCCTGTTTTCCCGATATATCAGCGACGTGACCGGCGGCTTCTCCGCCCAGTGGCTGATGGAGGGCAGGTCGATGTCTCCCGAGCCCGCACTTGTAAACGACAGGCTGTTTGACGTTTACGCGGGCGTTGTGCGCAGCTCCCGCGGCCTTATCGCGACACTCTACTGGGTGGACTGCACCGATTTACACCGGATTCGCGACCAGTTTGTAAACTCCCGCCCGGTTGTCTGCATTATACTGATCGACAACTACGAAGAACTGATGAAGAACACGTCTGACTCTGAAAAGTCGGCGATGCTGGCCGCGCTGGATATGAAGATATCCGAATGGATCGCGGATACCGACGGCGTGCTGCGGAAATATGAGCGCGACCGTATGCTGTTTATCTTCGAGCAGCGGTATCTCGGCCGGCTGATCGAGGGCAAATTCTCGCTGCTGGACAGCGCGCGGGCAATTCTCGCACCCGACTCGATGAATCTGACGCTCAGCATCGGCGTCGGCAAAGACGCGGAAACCATGCGCGAAAATTTCCAACAGGCGTCGCTGGCAATCGAAATGGCGCTCTCGCGCGGCGGCGACCAGGCGGTCATCAAAAACCCGTTTAATTTCGAGTTTTACGGCGGCCGAACCAAGGAGCTTGAGAAACGCACCAAGGTCAAGTCCCGCGTTATGGCGCATTCGCTTGGCGAGCTCATTTCGTCGTCGTCCTTTCTGCTGGTCATGGGACACAGAGCCGCCGACATCGACGCGATCGGCGCGGCGTCCGGTGTTGTGTGCGCCGCGCGCAAGCTCGGAAAGCCCGCCTATATCGTCTGCGACCAGAGCAAAACGACTGCGCGCCCGATTATTGACCGGCTGATGCTGCACGCCGAATACGCCAACTGCTTTATTTCGGCGCAGGACGCCATCCTCTGGGCCGACCGCGATACACTGCTTATCGTTGTCGACACCAACCGGCCCGATTATGTCGAATCCCCGGAGCTTTTGCAGTCGATCAACAGGATTGCGGTAATCGACCACCACCGGCGCGCAGCCTCGTACATCGACAACGCCGCCCTCAGCTTCCACGAGCCCTACGCCTCGTCCACCTGCGAGCTGATGACCGAGCTGCTGCAATATCTGGTGGATTCGGCTGACATACTGCGCTACGAAGCAGAGGCGATGCTGGCCGGAATCGTACTCGACACCAAAAATTTCTGTATCCGAACCGGAGTGCGCACCTTTGAGGCGGCCGCCTACCTGCGCCGCGCCGGAGCCGATACCATTGAGATAAAGAAGCTGTTCCAGAACGACTTGAAGAGTTGCATTTCGCGGTATGAATTTATCAAGGCCGCGAACATCTACTTTGACAACATCGCGATTTCGGCGGTCAACCTGCCCAGCGACCGCACCATCGCGGCGCAGGCGTCGGACGAGCTGCTGAACGTCACCGGCGTGCAGGCGTCGTTTATAATCTTCCCGATCGAAACCGGAGTCAACATTTCCGCGCGGTCACTTGGCGCGGTTAACGTCCAGTTCATTCTGGAAAAGCTGGGCGGCGGCGGCCACCTGACCATGGCGGGCGCGCAGATTCCCGACACAACGGTGCAGGCTGTCTTTGAAAAACTGCTGTTCGTCATCGAGGACTATGTCAACCAGACCGACTGATACCCGGATTTCAGACTGAATATTCACCGATCCCGCGGCAATCCGGCGAACGCCGCGGACGGTCAAACGGACAAACGTCCGAAAATTTCAACCGCGCCGGAGAAATGAGCTGAATTATGAAAGTTATATTACTGGCCGACGTAAAAGGGCAGGGCAAAAAGGGGCAGATGGTCGAGGTATCCGACGGATACGCCCGCAACTACCTGATGCCGCGCAATCTCGCCGCCACTGCCACCGCCGACAGCATCAACGCCCTGAAACTCAAAGAAGAATCCGCCCGCCAGCATGAAATCAAGGAAAAAAAGCGTATGCAGGAGCTTGCCGAGAAGCTTAAGACATGCCCGGTCAAGGTTCAGGCCAAGGCCGGTTCGGCGGGGCGCCTGTTCGGCAGCGTGACCTCCAAGGAAATCGCCGACGCGCTGAAGGCTCAGTTCGGAGTTGAGCTGGATAAGCACAAGATCGTTCTTGAAGAGTCGATAAAGCAATTCGGCGAATATGAGCTGAAGGTTAAATTCGGCCACGAGGTCAGCGGCATAATACACGTACTGGTGGAAAACGAGTAATCAACGGGGGCCTTTATGGAAGAACTGACATCGCGAACGCTTCCCCACAGCGCGGAAGCTGAACAGTCGGTCATCGGCGCGATGCTCATCGACTCCCGCTGCGTGGCCGACATGATAGCGAAGCTAAAACCGGACGATTTCTTTTTGCAGCAAAACCGCGATATCTACGAGACGATGTACATGATGTTCGGCACAGGGCAGGCCATTGACGCCGTGACCCTGCTCGCCCGGATGCGCGAGCGCGGAGTTTATATCGAGGGCGTGACCCGCCAGTACGTCCTGCAAATACTGGATATCACCCCGACGTCGGCAAACGCCTCCGAGTACTGCGACATCGTAATTGACAGGTCGCTGCGCCGCAAAGTTGCCGAAGCCGCCCGCGATATTGCCGAAATGGCGGCCGACGGCGCGGGAGAGGCCGCGTCGCTGCTGGATGCCGCCGAGCACCTGATCTATTCAATCCGGCAGGGCAAGTCCGACCAGAACCTGATACACATCCGTACCGTTCTGACCGAGGTTTACGCCCGGCTGGACGAGCTGGCCAAATCTCCGGGCAAGCTCCCCGGCCTTCCGACGGGCATTCCGGAGCTCGACCACACCATCATGGGACTCAAAAAATCCGACCTGGTGCTGGTTGCGTCCCGCCCGGGCATGGGCAAGACCAGCTTCGCACTGAATATCGCGATGCACACCAGCCGCGCTTCCAAGTCTACCGTCGTTTTCTTCTCGCTCGAAATGCCGCGGGAACAGCTCGCGACGAGGCTGCTCTCTTCCGAGGCGCTTATCAATTCCAAGCTGCTGATGACCGGCGAGTTGAACGACGACCAGTGGGCAAAGCTAGCGATGGCTTCCAACGTGCTGTCCAAGATCGACCTGCGTATCGACGACAACCCGGCGATTACGGTCAACGAGATGAAGGCCAAGTGCCGCCGGGTGGAAAATCTCGGTCTCATCGTCATCGACTACCTTCAGCTGATGCGAGGTAGCCGCAACTATGACAACCGCGTTCAGGAGGTCGGTGAAATCTCGCGTTCGCTTAAGATCATGGCAAAGGAGCTGAACGTTCCGGTTCTCTGCCTGTCCCAGCTCTCGCGCGCCAACGAAGCCCGCCAGGACAAACGGCCGCAGCTTTCCGATCTGCGCGAGTCGGGCGCGATCGAGCAGGACGCCGACATTGTAATGTTCCTTTTCAGAGAGGACTATTATAATAAAGAAGCAGAGGTCAAAAACCTCGCTGAGCTCATTGTCGCCAAGAACAGGCACGGTGAAACCGGCAAGATCGACCTCAACTGGATCGGTGAGTTTACGTCTTTTTCCAGCAGGGAGTGGAAACATGATGACAGATAAAATTATCGACGCTGTCCGCCGCTTTTCTATGATACCGAGCGGATCAAAGGTGCTCTGCGCGCTGTCCGGCGGCGCGGACTCCACCGCTCTGCTCTACGCTCTGATCGGAGTGTCCGAACAGCTGGAAATTGCCGAAATCGTCGCCGCCCACCTCAACCATCAGCTTCGCGGCGAGGAATCCGACCGAGATGCCGAATTTGTCTCGGGGCTGGCGGCAAACGCCGGCGTCCGCCTCTATACCGGCCGCTCGGATATCGCCGCCGAAGCCAAAATGCGCGGTATGGGCATCGAGGAGACCGCGCGCGCCGTCAGATACGAGTTTTTCAGGATGGTCTGCGAGCAGTCCGGCTGCACCCGCGTCGCCACCGGCCACACGGCCAACGACAGTGCCGAGACCATTATCATGAACCTCACCCGCGGTTCGGGACTTTCCGGCGTGACCGGTATCCCGCCCGTACGTGACCGGATAATCCGCCCCATAATATATGTGACCCGGGACGAGTGCCTGGAATTTCTCGACCGAATCGGCGTCGGCTACGTCGTCGATTCCACAAACGACGATACGGCGTTTACCCGCAACCATATCCGTCACAAAGTTATGCCTGAGCTGACCAAGATCAACCGGGCGGCCATGGCCAACCTACTGAGCTTCGCCGAGCTCGCGCGCGGGGACTATGACTATATCTCATCGCAGGTCGGCATCTCGCTGCTGTCCACCCGGCGCGTCCGCGAGGGTATCGCTGTGGACGCGGGCTATTTTTCCGGACTGCACGACAGCATCTCCTCCCGCCTATGCAGGACGCTCTGCGAAATTGTCAGCGACGCGGCGTGCGAAATCAGCCGCGGCCACGTTGACAGTATCGCGGCGCTTGCAGAGAGCGACAGTCCCTCGGCGCGCATCGACCTGCCGCACGGGGTGGTCGTCCGCCGGATTTATACCGATCTGGTATTCTGCCGGCCGTCGTCCACGCCTCTCGGCTTTGATCCCGTCGATATCTCCGACGGCGTCGACCTGACTCTCCCGGAGATCGGCGCGATGGTCAGCTGCCGCAATGCCGATTCAGGCGAGCGTGATATTGTTGACAACTTATTCAACATTTTTTATGTCAAGCGTGATATGATAGAGTGCGGGCTATCCGTCAGGCCGCGCGTTCAGGGCGACAGTATCCGCCTTGCCGGGCGCGGAGTGACCAAGTCGCTCAAGAAGCTTTTCATCGAAAACAAGATTCCGGCGCACCTTCGCCCCATGACTCCTGTTCTCGCGGACGGCGACCGGGTGGTGGCTGTTCCGGGACTTGGAATCGACGAAGATTACGCGTCGGCGCCGGGCGAGCCGGTCATTCGGGTGGAGTTTCAGTTTTTGGAGGATACATTATGATGAGAGACGATATGCAGAGCATACTGTTTGACGAAAACACGCTGGCGGCGCGCATCCGCGAGATGGCCGGCGTCATTAGCGCCGAATATAAGGGACGCAATCCGCTCATCATATCCATACTGAAGGGTTCGTTTGTGTTTACAGCCGATTTGGTTCGCAATCTGGACATTCCGTGCACTCTGGATTTTATTTCGTGCAGCTCTTACGGCTCGGGTTCGTCGACGACCGGCGCAGTCAAAATTATCAAGGATCTGGACACCGACATTTCCGGGCGTGATGTCATTATTGCCGAAGATATTCTTGACAGCGGGGTAACTTTGAGTTATATTATGAATTTAATGAGCGCGAAGAATCCTGCTTCAATAAAACTATGCGTGCTGCTCGACAAGCCCGCGCGCCGTAAAAATAGTATTCGCGCTGATTACGTCGGATTTCAGATTCCCGATGAGTTTGTGGTGGGTTTTGGCCTTGATTTTGACGAAAAATACAGAAACCTGCCCTATATCGGCATTCTAAAACCCTCGGTTTACATGGAGCCGGAGTGCGTCTGATTTTGGCGCGCCGGCGTTTCATTTACCACCGATTTGCTCCCGCTTATTTGTCCCTTGTTTGTGCCTAAATGCTTTATCCTTATTTTTGCTTTTATGTGCTTTGCTCCGGTCAGAATACGCGTTATCCTGACCCGGACTCACCTTGACAGGATGTGATTTTTTGAAGAAAAACGGCCTGCGCGACGTTGGCTTTTATGTCTTGATTTTCGTTATACTGATAGCCACGGTCGTGCTGATCTCCCGATCCAGCGAACAGCCAAAGCCGACGTATTCCGAAATTTTGGACTATCTTACTAAGGAACAGGTTAAAGGAGTCGTGCTCGAGGGCGACGTGCTTACGCTCACACTGCGCGACAACAGTTCGGTCACCTTTGAACTGTTCGACACCAAGTATTTCATGGAGCAATACGGCGAATTGATCCAGCAGCAGCATACCGAGAATCTGATTACCACATACGATGTCCGCAAGGGCTTTGTTCCGCCCTGGTGGATGATGCTGGTTCCCTACGCTGTGCTTTTCGTGATATTTATTCTGCTTTGGTATTTTATGTTCAACCGCTCGGGCGGCGCCGACTCCAAGGCAATGCGCTTTGGCAAGGCGCGCACTCGTCTCGGCTCGGAAGAAAAGAAGAAAGTTACATTTAACGACGTTGCGGGCGCGGACGAGGAGAAGGCCGAACTTCAGGAAATTGTAGACTTCCTTAAGAACCCCAAGAAATTCGTTGAAATCGGCGCGCGCATACCCAAGGGCGTTTTGCTGGTCGGCCCTCCGGGTACCGGTAAAACCCTTATCGCCAAAGCGGTCGCCGGAGAAGCGGGCGTCCAGTTCCTGTCGATATCGGGCTCGGACTTTGTTGAGCTCTACGTCGGCGTGGGCGCATCCCGTGTGCGCGACCTGTTTGAACAGGCGAAGAAAGCCGCGCCGTCAATCATATTCATCGATGAGATCGACGCTGTCGGCCGTCACCGCGGCGCCGGAATGGGCGGCGGACACGACGAGCGCGAACAAACGCTCAACCAGCTGCTGGTCGAGATGGACGGTTTCGGCTCCAACGAGGGCGTAATCATTATCGCGGCCACCAACCGCGCGGACATACTCGACCCGGCGCTGCTGCGTCCCGGCCGTTTTGACCGCCAGGTTTACGTCGGCCTACCCGACATCAAGGGACGTGAATCCATTCTGCGCGTTCATGCCCGCGGAAAGCCTCTCGACCGCGACGTCAATCTGGGCACCATCGCCAAAACTACCGGCGGATTCACCGGCGCCGACCTCGAAAACCTGCTCAACGAAGCGGCGCTGCTGGCTGCCCGCCGTAACAAGCGCGTTATCGCTATGCCGGAAATCGAGGAGGCTATAATCAAAGTTGTTGCCGGCCCCGAAAAGAAATCTCGCGTTATCTCCGATGAGGAACGCAGATTGACCGCCTATCACGAGGCCGGCCACGCGGTCGTTATGAAGCAGCTCAAGACCCACGACCCCGTGCATCAAATCTCCATTATCCCGCGCGGAGCCGCCGGGGGATACACGCTCTCGCTGCCGCAGGAGGATAAATACTTCCAGTCCAAGAGTTCGATGTTCGAGACCATTGTCAGCTTTATGGGCGGCCGCGTCGCCGAACAGCTGATACTTGACGATATATCTACCGGAGCATCCAACGACATCCAGCGCGCGACCGATATCGCCCGCAAAATGGTCACAAAATACGGAATGAGCGACAAGCTCGGGCCGATCAGCTTCTCCTCCGGCAGCGATGAGGTATTTCTCGGCCGCGACTTTGGCCACGCGCGCAACTACTCGGAGGAGATCGCCTCAAAAATCGACTCCGAGATCAAGTCCATCGTCGATAACGCTTACCAGAAATGTGCCGAGCTGATCACGGGCAAGCTCGACAAGCTGCACGGCGTCGCCAACTACCTGCTGGCCAACGAAACGATGGATGCCGATTCCTTTAACACCTTCTTCGAGACCGGCGTCATCCCCGAAAGACGCGTGCCCGAACCGCCGATTGAGCCCGAGGACAAAGACGACTTGGATTCGCCTGAGCATCCTGACGATCCGCGGCGGGAGAGAGAAATTGACATTGAGCTTTAAGCTTTTTTTCGGGAGCGTACTTTTCACTTTTGCGAAACCAGCATAACGACTTGACTGCTCCCGCACCCAGACTTCCGGGTACGGGAGCAATTTATCATCACGGAGGGCAATATATGAGCCTGGACAGCACCCCGAAAACACAAAGGAAGAAACAAAATTCGGTACTTGCCTGGCTGATCCGCTTTATAAAGGGCATCGTCATCGGAACGGGAGCAATCCTGCCCGGCGTCAGCGGAGGCGTTCTCGCCGCGATCTTTAACGTATATGAACGGATGATAGCGTTTCTTGCGGATATACGCCGCGATTTCGTTAAAAACGCGCTGTACTTTCTGCCTCTCGCGCTGGGTGGTATTGTCGGTGTTTTCATATTCTCATACGTTGTCGATTACCTTTTCAAACAGGGTCAAGCCCAGCTCATCTGGTTTTTTATCGGCTGTATCGCGGGCACCCTGCCGCTCCTGTTCCACCAAGCCGGAAAAAAGGGCAGGAGAAAGAAGCACTTCGCCATACTTATTATTTCAACGGCCATTACATTCGTCTTTTTGTCATTCGGCGAGAGCCTGTTCACCGGAGTGGGCATGCCGCATAACTTCGCAACCTGGATGATGTCCGGCGCGTTTATGGGTCTCGGCGCGATCGTGCCCGGACTCAGCCCATCCAACTTCCTCATTTACATGAATCTTTACCAGCCGATGGTCGAGGGTATATCCCGCGTCGACTTCGGGGTCATAATTCCTGTTGGACTGGGTTTTGCCGTTATTGTAGTGGTTCTCTCCAAGGGCATCAGCTATCTCTTCCACCGCGCCTACGCAGGAGTTTATCACATTATCCTCGGCGTTATCCTTGCGTCAACACTCAAGATTATACCGCTGATAAACTACATCAGCCTTGACGGGCTGACCTCCCTTCTCGCGGCGGCCGTCGGCGTCCTGCTCGGACTGTGGATGAGCCGGCTGGAGGTCAAGTACAAGTCATGACGCACGGATAAGCCCCGCCAAAATGATTAGCTTTTTACTATAATAAATACAGGGCAGCCAGAATAATCTGGCTGCCCTTTTAGTCTCAATAATTCGATTTTATCATTCGATGGTTTCCCTTGTCACGCGTGACAGCCAGAGTCCACTGGCTATGCGGCGCACCGCAAATATGAATTTTCCGATCTCGTCGGACAAAAGCGCGACGAACACCACCGGCACCGGCCAGTTCATCAGAAACGCGCCGGCAGCGCCGAGCGTCAGCGATATTCCCCAGAGCGTGCCGATATCGATATAGAGTCCGTATTTCGCGTCCCCGCCGCCGCGCATTACTCCAATAATGCTGCAACAGTTGAACGACTGGAACACGCAGAATACCGACATCGTCATAAGCATCCAGAACAGGTAATCCAGAGCGGTCTGCGACAGCGGATACAAGCTGATGATAAACGGGGTAATCGCGGCCAGCATCCCGCCGCTCAGCAGTCCGACACACGCGGTTGTCAGCAGCAGCGAATTGGCCGCCTGACGAGCGAATTTCTCGTCCCGCGAGCCAATCGCCTTGCCCACCACAACGGCGGTGGCGTTGGCCATACCGAGCGAGACGACCAGACTAAGCGTGTGAAATACCCGCGCGACGGCGTTGGCTTCAATTGCTTCGCTGGAAATATGTCCGAGTATCGCCGACTGAGTCGCTATACCCAGCCCCCAGAATACCTCATTGAGCACGACCGGGGTGCTGTAGCGAATAAAGTCGCGGGTCAGCACGCCACCTTTGATGAACAGGTATTTTATCCGGAAATGAATTCTTTTGTTGAAAAATCTGGCGTATACGGCGGTCACGATCAGCTCGCACAGCCGCGCAATTGCCGTTGCCATCGCCGATCCCGTTACTCCGAGCGCGGGTGCTCCAAGGTTGCCGAAAATCAAAACCCAGTTCAGAACTAGGTTTATTATAAACGACATCAGATAGATCAGCATGGTCACCCGAACGATCTCAACGCTTCGGATTATGTTCAGGTAAGTCATGGTAAAGCCCGTGAAGACGAAGGAAATCGCAAGAATGCGCAAAAACTCGGTTCCGGTCGCGATCACCGCCGCGTCGTTGGTAAAAAAGCTGAGCAAAACCTCCGGAAACAGCATCGAAACCGCCGAAACGGCCACCGCGGCAATCAGTGAAGTGCGTACAGTGATGCCCATGACCCTGTTGATGACCTCGGTGTCTCCCTTGCCCCAATATTGCGCAGTCAGCACCGAAGCTCCCGACGACAGCCCGAAAATTATCAGCGTGAATACGAAATATATCTGGTTGGCCAGCGCCGAACCGGACAGCGCGTCCCCGCTCACCCGGCCGAGCATCATAGTGTCCGCCATACCCAGCCCGACCGTTATCAGGTTTTGCAGCGCCATCGGTATCACGAGCATGAATACCGACTTATAAAAGCCCTTGTCGCGAATAAATGTCACGTTAAATATCCAACTTAATTCCAAGCTCGCGCAGCTGTTCGGGCGCGACTTCGCTCGGACACGCGGTCATCAGCTCGGAGGCGTTCTGCACCTTGGGGAATGCCATGACGTCGCGGATTGAAGTGGCGCCGGTCATCAGCATAACCAGCCTGTCGAGTCCGTAGGCCATTCCGCCGTGCGGCGGCGCACCGAAGCGGAACGCCTCCAGCAGGTGCCCGAACATCGACTGAACCGTCGCGTCATCCATGCCGAGCGCGCGGAACATGCGCTTTTGCAGCTCGGTGGAATGGATTCGGATGGATCCGCCGCCGAGCTCCGTGCCGTTGAGCACCAGATCATAGGCCTTGGCGCGGCACTCCTTCGGGTTAGACTCCATCGTGTCCATATCCTCGTCCATCGGCGAGGTGAACGGATGGTGCTTCGCGACCAGCCGGTCTTCTTCCTCACTGTATTCGAAAAGCGGAAACTCGTTGACCCACAGAAACTTATAATCGTCCGGACGCAGCAGTTCCAACCGCCGCGCGCATTCCAGACGCAGAGCTCCAAGCGCCGTCATGGTGATTTCGTCGTCGCCGTGCGCCACAACGAAGATAATATCGCCGTCACCGGCTCCGGCGCGCTCTATAATCGCGTCCACTTCGGATTTCTCCAGGAATTTCGCGAAGCTGCTGGTCATCTCGCCGCCGGACAGCTTGAGCCAGGCGAGTCCGCCCGCCTTGTACGTCTTGACGTGGTCGGTCAGCGCGTCGATCTCCTTGCGGGTGAACTTAGCGCCGCCGGGCACGCAGATCATGCGCACTCCGCCGGATTCCGCCGAGCCCGAAAACACCTTGAACGCGCAGGTTCTCGCGATATCGGTGATATCCCTCAGCTCAATGCCGAAGCGCAGATCGGGCTTGTCCGAGCCGAAGCGGGTCATGGCGTCGTTATATGACATACGCGGAAAGGGCGTCTGAATATCCGCGCCCAGAACTTTCGAAAATAATTCTTTAACGAGCCCCTCGTTGATCTCCATAACGTCGTCGGCGTCCACAAACGACATTTCGAGGTCTATCTGTGTGAACTCCGGCTGACGATCGGCGCGCAGATCCTCGTCACGGAAACATCGCACAATCTGGAAATAGCGGTCGCAGCCCGAAAGCATCAGCAGCTGCTTATACTGCTGAGGCGACTGGGGAAGCGCGTAAAAGCTGCCCGGATGAACGCGGCTGGGCACCAGATAGTCCCTCGCTCCCTCGGGAGTGGATTTTGTAAGTATGGGTGTCTCGATCTCGAGAAAGCCGTGGCTGTCGTAATACTGCCGCACAATCTGGCAGATTCTGTGGCGCATGGCGAGCACGCGCTGCATCCCGGGACGGCGCAGGTCGAGATAGCGGTATTTCAGCCGCAACACGTCGCCGACCTCATGGTCGTCCAGAATCTCGAACGGCGTAGTCTCGGCTTTGGAGAAAACGCGCAGCTCGTCGACCAGAATTTCAACGTGCCCGGTGGGAATGTCGTCGTTTTTGCTGTCGCGCTCACGGACGGCTCCGACCGCGCCGATGACAAACTCCGACCGCACGCCGGAGGCCGCCTCAAAAATTGCCCGTTCGGTGGTGTCGTCAAAAACCAGCTGCACGATGCCTGTCCGGTCGCGCAGGTCGATAAAAATAAGACCGCCGAGGTCCCGTATACGCTGCACCCAGCCGCAGACCGAGACGCGCTGCCCGATATCGGCCGGGCGCGGGTCGCCGCAATAGCTTGAGCGCTTGAATCCCGCCAAATTACTGTTCATATATTACCCCATGTATTTAGATTTACTTGATTTCTGCCGCGATCGACGGCGCGTCCAGCGGTATAGGCTCGCTCTCGGTGCGCGCCGTCATATTTTTGACCACGGCGCTGCCAATTTGAATCTCGGCGTCGCCGATCACAACGCAATAACGCGCGCCAATCTTGTCGGCGTATTTCATCTGCACCTTGAGCGAGCGCCCGAGCGTATCCCTCTCTGCGGCCAAACCCAGCAGACGCAGCTCGTGAACCAGCTTTTGCACAGGAATATCCACGTCGTCGCCCAGTCCCGCTACAAAAACATCGCACTGCGGCGGGCGCTCGATCTCGATTCCCTGCGTTTCCATGACCATCAGCAGTCGTTCCAGCCCGCACCCGAACCCGAGTCCGCCGGTGGGCTGACCGCCCAGCTCCTCGATCAGCGAGTCATACCGCCCGCCGCCGCAGACCGTTCCCTGCGCGCCGATGGTGGTGGTTACGAACTCAAACACGGTGCGGGTGTAGTAATCCAGACCGCGCACAATGCCGCTGTCAATTGAAAATGAAATCCCGACCGCATCCAGATATCCGGTCAGCTTTCGCATATGCTCCTCACATTCGGGGCACAGGTGGTCGATGGTTCGCGGCGCGCCGCCGGCAATCTCGCCGCAGGAGGCGTTCTTGCAGTCCAGAATACGCATCGGGTTGAGCTTCAGCCGGTCGTGGCAGGTGCCGCAGAGCCTGTCTTCCTTTGATTCAAAATACTGGCGCAGCGCCGACTGGTAGCCCGGACGGCACGCCGGACAGCCGATGGAATTGATGCGCAGCTCGATGTCCCGGATGCCGAGACGGCCGAGCAGCCTGTGCAGCAGCATAATGACCTCAGCGTCAGCGCTCGCTCCGTATGATCCGAAATACTCGACGCCGAACTGGTGGTGCTCGCGCAGTCGTCCTGCCTGCGGTTTTTCATACCGGAAGTTCGGCGCGAGATAATAAACCTTGACCGGCAGTCCGCCGGCGTACATCGAGTTTTCGAGGTAACTGCGCACGACCGAGGCCGTCCCCTCAGGACGCAGGGTGATCGACCGGTCTCCTTTGTCGGTGAATGTGTACATTTCCTTCTGCACGACGTCGGTGGTGTCTCCGACCGCGCGAAGGAACAGCTCGGTATGTTCAAAAGTGGGAAAGCGCGTCTCCAGAAACCCGAATTCACGGGCGGTCGCGCGGATTTGATCCTCGAGATAGTGCCATTTATACGCGTCGGACGGCAACATGTCGGCGGTGCCGCGCGGGCGCTTGACTGTCAGGGACATAAATTGAACCTCATTTAGGGAAAAAAGTAAGAGAACGGAGGACAAAAGTCGTGCTGTCCGCCCGTCCTCTCATCAAATTTTCAGATTATCAGAGATTGAAGAAGGTCTCCATTCCGGGGTACTCGGCGATAATTCCCAGCTCTTCCTCGATACGCAGCAGCTGGTTGTACTTGGCCACGCGGTCGGTGCGCGACGGCGCTCCGGTCTTGATCTGCCCAGCGTTGACCGCGACGGCGATGTCGGCAATCATGGTATCCTCAGTCTCGCCCGAGCGGTGGGAAACAACTGCGGTATAGCCTGCGCGGTTGGCCATGCGGATGGCGTCCATAGTCTCGGTCAGGGTGCCGATCTGGTTGACCTTGATAAGGATGGAGTTCGCGATATCTTCCTTAATACCGCGGGACAGGCGCTCAACGTTGGTGACGAACAGATCGTCGCCCACCAGCTGAACTTTGTCTCCGATGGCGTCGGTCAGCATCTTCCAGCCTTCCCAATCCTCCTCGGCCATGCCGTCCTCCAGAGAAATGATGGGGTATTTCGCGACGAAATCCTTCCACATCTTGACCATCTGCTGGCGGGTCAGTGTTTTCTTGGCCTTGGGCAGATAGTAGGTGCCGTCGTCCTTGAACCACTCGGAAACGGCGGCGTCGATGGCTATCTTAAAGTCCTCGCCCGGCTTGTATCCGGCCTTTTCAATGGCTTCGACAATGATACGCAGCGCGTCCTCGTCCTTTTTCAGGTTGGGTGCAAAGCCGCCCTCGTCGCCGACGGCCGTCGTGTTGCCCATGGACTGGAGCACTTTTTTAAGATTGTGGAAAACTTCGGCGCACATGCGCAACGCGTCGGCAAACGAGCCCGCGCCCACCGGCATTATCATAAATTCCTGGATATCAACGGTGTTGTTGGCGTGAGCGCCGCCGTTGAGAATATTCATCATTGGTACGGGCAGCGTCTTGGCGTTGATTCCGCCGAGATACTGATACAGCGGCATTTCTAGTGCTTCGGCGGCAGCCGCGGCACATGCCATCGACACTCCGAGAATGGCGTTCGCGCCGAGACGGCTCTTGTTGGGGGTGCCGTCCAGCGTAATCATCGTCTCGTCGATCTCGACCTGATCGAGCGCGTTAAACCCGGTTATTGCCTCGGAAATCTCGGTATTGACATTTTCTACGGCCTTGAGCACGCCCTTGCCCAGAAAGCGGCTCTTGTCCTCGTCACGCAGCTCGCAGGCTTCGAACATACCGGTGGATGCGCCTGAGGGAACAGCAGCGCGGCCGGTAAAAAGCCTTTGACCATCGTCGACCACAACATCGACCTCAACGGTGGGATTGCCGCGGGAATCGAGAATCTCCCTGGCAACGACATCGACGATTTCTATGAACTTTTTCATATGCATTCTCCTCATGTCAAAATTATAGTGATGATCCGGCAAGCGACATGCGTCTGCCCGACCGCGGAGCCCGTACAATGCGGTTTCCTGCCACAGTAAACGTGCTGATATCCAGCCCTTGGAAGCCGAGTTCATAAAACTAGAAATGCCGGTATTGCGGGAGATGTTTTCGCGGGACAAGGCAAAAGCGCGGGAATACATGTGTATTCCGAGCTTATGATCGCTGAATGCGGAAATGTCTGCCGTTACGGCACTTTGCGACGTGAATGCCGATTCTTACTTCATTATGAGGCTTTTGCCGGTCATCTCGGGCGGCTGGTCAAGCTCCATCAGCGCGAGTATGGTCGGCATCAGGTCGCACAGCCGTCCGGACTCCAGCGTGATTTCCCCCGCTCCGCACACGATGAACGGAACCGGATTAGTCGTGTGCGCAGTATAGGGCGAAACGCCGTCGTCGTCGATCATGCGCTCTGCGTTGCCGTGGTCGGCGGTGATAACAGTGAGTCCTCCGGCGGCAAGCGTCGCGTCGACGACCCGTCCGACACATTCGTCCACCACCTCGACAGATCGGCGCGCCGCGTCAAAGACTCCGGTGTGCCCGACCATGTCGCAGTTCGCGAAATTGAGCACCACGAGGTCGTATTCGCCCCCGTCTATGCGCTCCACCACCGAGTCAGTCACGGTATAGGCACTCATCTCAGGCTGGAGGTCATAGATCGCGACCTTGGGCGACGGAACGAGCACCCGGTCCTCGCCGGGATAAACCTTTTCCACGCCTCCGTTGAAAAAGAAGGTCACGTGCGCGTACTTCTCGGTCTCGGCAATCCTGAGCTGGCGCAGTCCCAGCCGGCTGAGATACTCGCCCATCGTGTTCTCCAGCGACTGCGGCTTAAAGGCGACCGAGACGTTGGGCATGGACGCGTCGTATTGGGTCATGCATACATAGTTTACCGGAATCATGCCGTTTTTACGCTCAAATCCGTCAAATTCAGGGTCGACGAACGCCCGCGTGATCTCACGGGCCCGGTCCGGCCTGAAATTAAAGAAGATCACGCTGTCCCCGGCGCGGATCGCGGAGTCCGGATTGCAGATCACCGGCTCAACAAATTCGTCGGTAACGCCCTCGTCATAGGACTTCCTGATGGCGTCAACCGGATCGGCGTTCGTCCTGCCCTCGGAATACACAAGCGCCGAATACGCGCGGACAACGCGCTCCCAGCGGTTATCCCTGTCCATCGCGTAATACCTTCCCGTAACGGTGGCGACACAGCCGGTAAGCTCAGCGCATTTGGCGACTGCCTCGGCGACAAAATCCGCGCCGGACTTGGGTGTGACGTCGCGGCCGTCCAGGAAGCAGTGGAGATATACTTTTTTCAGCCCGTGTCTGCGGGCAAGCTCCAGCAGCGCCCAAACGTGGGTATTGTGGCTGTGCACCCCGCCGTCGGACATCAGCCCGAGCAGGTGCAGCGCCGTCCCGTTTTTGACGCAGGACTCGACAGCGCCGGACAGCGCCGGATTCTCATAGAATTCGCCGCTTAGTATGGCGTTTGATATTCTCGGCAAATCCTGAAAAACAACCCGGCCCGCGCCGATATTGGTGTGGCCGACCTCGCTGTTGCCCATCTGCCCTTCCGGCAGGCCGACGTCCAGTCCGGACGCCGTCAGGCTGCTGTGTGGATACTGCGATGTAAATTTATCCAGATTGGGAGTGGCGGCAGAGGTTATCGCGTTACCCGGAGAACGCGGCGCGTAACCGTAGCCGTCCATAATACACAGGGTAATCGGTTTTTTGTTCATCAGTCCAACCCTAAATCAGCAATAAAGCTGAAAATCAAATGCCGCCTCGATTACGTCTGCCGGAAAATTTATTGATTGGATGCATCGACGATCGCGACAAAATCCGCGGCTTTCAGCGATGCTCCGCCGACAAGTCCGCCGTCCACGTCGGGCTGTGCCAGCAGTTCGCGCGCGTTGCCGGCATTCATCGATCCGCCGTAGAGAATGGTTACCGCGCGCGCGACGCGGGCTCCGTATATGTGCCTGATACATGCGCGTATGGATTCGCCAACCAGGTTGGCCTGCTCGGCGGTCGCCGTTTTGCCGGTTCCGATGGCCCATACCGGCTCATAGGCGACGACAACGTGCCGCAGCTGGTCGGCAGTGACTCCGGCGAGCGCCGCTTTGACCTGCATGGTGATGAGCTCCTCGGTAATTCCCGCCTCGCGCTGCTCAATGGTCTCGCCGACGCAGACGATCGGACGCAGCCCGACCTCAAGCGCCAGCCTGACTTTCTTGTTGACCGTCATGTCGGTCTCGCCGAAATACTGGCGGCGCTCCGAGTGTCCGATTACGACATATTTGACGCCGACGTCCTTAAGCATTTCCGCCGAGACTTCGCCGGTAAACGCGCCGGACTTTTCGTGGTACATGTTCTGCGCGCCGATTGCGATCCTTGTGTCCTTGAGCGCTTTGAGCGCGCCGGGAATGCTGACAAACGGAACGCACAGTACGACTTCACACCACTTTGACTTGGCGATCTGCGGCTTTAGCTCCTCGATAAGCGCCTTTGTCTCGGAGAGTGTCTTATTCATCTTCCAGTTTCCGGCAATAATCGTCTTCCGGTATCTTCTGTTCATAATTTGCCCCTTCAAACATAATATTCTTTCCAGCAAACTCGATTGAAAGCGAATTATCAATATAAAAATCCATCATTCGACCAGCCTGCCGTCATTCTTTAGACCGCTAATATGACGGCAGGCAAGGAGTTGCGCTGTTTTTTGCTTATTTATCGTTCAGGCAAGCAATCCCCGGCAGCTCAAGCCCCTCAAGGAACTCCAGCGAAGCGCCGCCGCCTGTCGATATATGCGTAATTTTGTCTGCGAAGCCCATCTGCTCCACCGCGGCAGCGCTGTCTCCGCCGCCGATGATGCTGACGGCTTTACTGTCGGCGATCGCTTTTGCGACCGTTCGGGTGCCGTGCGCAAACGGCTCGCACTCGAAAACGCCCATAGGGCCGTTCCAAACCACGGTTCCGGCGTCCTTGATCGCGGCACAAATCATTTTTTCGGCCTCGGGCCCGATGTCCAGACCCATTTTGTCGTCGGGAATCTTCAGCGCGTCGCAGACCTGGGTAACGGCCGCGGCGTCGATGCCGTCCGCGATGATGCAATCCGGCGGAAGGATGAGCTTCACGCCGCGGTCATTGGCCTTGGCGATCATTTCGCCGGCCAGCTGGATCTTGTCCTCCTCGCAGAGGGATTTGCCGACGGTGCCGCCTTGGGCCCTGGAGAACGTGTAGCGCATTCCGCCGCCGATAACCAGCACATCGACTTTGTCAAGAAGGTTTTTGATGACTCCGATTTTGTCGGACACCTTCGCGCCGCCCAAAATGGCCACAAACGGACGCGCCGGATCGGCCAGCGCGCGTCCCATGATATCGATCTCTTTCTTGATCAGAAATCCGCAGCAGGCGGGCAGATAGTCGGCGACGCCCGCGGTGGACGCGTGAGCGCGGTGGGACGAACCGAACGCGTCGTTTACATATATTTCCGCAAGACCGGCAAGCTCTTTCGCAAAAGCCTTGTCGTTCTTTTCCTCTTCGGCGTGGAAACGGACGTTTTCGATCAGCATAACCTGACCGTCCTTCAGTGCTGCGGCCTTTGCCTTCGCGTCCTCGCCGATAACGTCGGCTGCCATCTCAACTTTGATGCCCAGCAGCTCGCTCAGCCTGACGGCCACCGGCGCGAGCGAATACTTTTTCTTAAACTCGCCCTTTGGTCTGCCGAGATGTGAGCAAAGGATGACGCGGGCCTTGTTTTCAATAAGATATTTAATCGTGGGCAGAGACTCCACGATACGTTTGTCAGCGGTTATGTTTCCGTTTTCGTCCTGCGGAACGTTGAAATCGCAGCGGACGAGCACCCGTTTGCCGGAGACATTGACGTCTTGAATATCCTTCTTGTTGTAATTCACTAAATGTAACACCTCAATTCATCAAATCCAGTTAATTATAAATTAACCTACAGGGAAAATCAAGCAGAATTATCAATAAAAGTGCGTGCTTTTAAACAAAATGCGGCTGTATCAACACCAATGGATCATTTTTCCCATTTTCGTCCGGTACCTGAATAAATAACCGCGACCACGTTGGGCCCGGTGTTTGCCGACACGCAGCACCCGATCGGCAGACGCTCAACCGACCGCGGCCTGAACGTATCTTTGACCAGCTGCTCAATCTGGTCGACATACGATTCGGGCACGTCTCCGAAAACTATTGTTATATTCTGTTCAGCTTGCTTGTCAATATACTCATCGAGCAATTCGACCGTCTTCGAAATCACGTTTTTATCGCCGCGCGCCTTGGAGATCACGTCGATATATCCGTCAAAGCACCTCAGAACGGGACGGAGACCGAGCGCCTCGCCGATAAAAGCCGCGCCGCCGTTAATGCGCCCGCTCTTGCGCAGGTGTTTGAGCGAAAAGACCAGAAACAGCGCCTCCATCCGGGAGCACATCTCGCGCATCGACGAAACGATCTCGCCAAATTCCGCTCCGTCACGGCGCATCAGCGCGGCATGGCGCGCCACCTGGCCGTACATCATGCTGTAGCCGCGGGAGTCTATCACCTCAATCGGCACTCCCTCGCCGCACTCCGAGTAGTACAAATCACGCCCCACGATGGCGGAAGTGTATGTACCGCTGCCGGTTGCGGAGATGGTCACGACTATGATATGCGTGGCTCCGCCGGCAACCGCGTTTTTATAGTATTCGAGAAAGGAAACCGGAATAATCTGAGCCGTTGTCGGGATTTCGTCCAGCTCGGACAGGACTTTGCAAAACTCCCGCGGATCAATCTCGGTAAACTCCGCCCGGGTCACGCCGCCATAAGTAATCATAATGGGCAAAACCTCAATGCCCAGCTCGCTGGCCTCGCCGGGAGAAAGGTCGCAGGGCGAGTCCGCGAAAATGTGAATCTTTTGCAACTAACAATCACCTCTAGCATTATGGTTCCGCGAAATACGAGACTCCGTCGCGAAGGGTTACCCGCCGCGGCTCAGGCGAGCCCCGGAAAATCCATCTGGCGCAGAGCCTCGAAAGCGACCGCCGCCACAGCGTTGCCCAAGTTGAGGCTGCGCGCGCCGCCCACCATCGGCAGACGGATCATCCTGTCCGGATAGCGGCCGAGCAGACTTGCCGGCAGACCGGCGGTCTCCTTGCCGAACATCAGATAGCATCCGTCGGTAAACTCCGCCTGGCTGTATATTTTCCGCGCTTTGGTGGTCAGCAGCCAGAATTCGCCGGAGTTGCGGTCGAAGAAGTCATCGAGCGACGAATAAACGCTTATCTCGACCAGGTGCCAATAATCCAGACCCGCGCGCTTGACTCTGCTGTCACTGATGTCAAACCCGAGTGGCTCGACGAGATGCAGTCTCGATCCGGTTGCGGCGCAGGTTCTTGCTATATTGCCAGTATTCATCGGGATTTCGGGCTCTACCAAAACGATATTCAGCATACGCTGCACTATCTCCACAAAAGGCAACGCACCGCAAATCCCGCGGTATCCGGCATCCGTTTGACGGCTGTCAGGCGCGTCGGACCCGTTGCCTGAATTCATAAATAGTAATATATGATAAAATGGTCGCAATTTCAATAGATATTTCATTTTTTTCTTATAAATTCTAAATATTGATTGTTTTTTTATCAAAAATGAAAATTATTGGGAAGCATTAGAAATTTGCCTCAGCGTTTGTCATTAAAATATTTCTGTTTGTCATTTTTTATTTGAATGTTAGCGTCCATCTGTGTTATAATGGTTGGCATTACCATTGCGTCCGGGCGGCTCTTTTATTGGCGCTTTATTTTTCCGCCGGGAATGCTTCGAAAGGAACTTTTATGCGAGGCAAACCACGCAGACTTGTAGTAAAGGTCGGCACATCAACGCTGACGCTGGAATCGGGCGCGCTGAACCTGCGGCGGCTCGACCTGCTGGCACGCGCGCTTTCCGACATCAAAAACATGGGCTGTGAAGTAATTCTTGTGTCCTCGGGCGCGATCGGCGTCGGCGTATCGGAGCTGCGTCTGCCGGAGAGACCCACCGAACTGCGGCTCAAGCAGGCGGCTGCCGCCGTCGGCCAGTGCGAGCTTATGCATATTTACGCGAAATTTTTCGGAGAATACGGGCACAGGGTGGGGCAGATACTGCTGACGTCCGAGGATGTCGCGCATCCTGCCCGGCGGGAAAACCTTCAGAATACGTTTGAGGCTCTGCTGGAGCTGGGCGCGATACCTGTTGTCAACGAAAATGACTCGGTCAGCTTTGACGAGATCGAATCGGGCACGCTGCGCGCTTTCGGCGATAACGACACGCTGTCGGCGGCGGTCGCCGTGCTGACCGGGGCCGACCTTCTGGTGCTGCTGTCCGATATCGACGGTCTGTTTGATCACGACCCGCACGAGGACACGGGCGCAGTCCTGATCCCGCTTGTGCGCGAGCTCACGCAGGAAATACTGGAGCTTGCCGGCAGGGCGGGCTCCAGCCGCGGCACCGGAGGAATGCGCAGCAAGCTCAGCGCGGCCAACCTTGTTATGGAAAACGGAATTGACATGATTATCGCCTCGGGTGAAGACCCGGGAATACTGTACGATGTCTATGACGGCAAAAAGACGGGGACATTATTTACGGTCAGGGAGGAATGAACTTTGGTACTAGAAATGGGCAAACGCGCCAAGGAGGCGGCAGGCGTTCTCGCCGTGTGCGGCACCGCGCAAAAGAACAAGGCGCTCGCGGCGATTGCCGATGCGCTGACCGAGCGGACAGGCCTTATAGAAGAAGCCAACAGCCGGGACATGAAATCCGCTGAGGAAGCCGGAACCTCTCCCGCGATGCTCGACCGGCTGCGTTTGGACGCCGCGCGAATCCGCTCCATCGCCGACGCGGTGCGCGAAGTGATAGCGCTGGACGACCCGATCGGCGAGACCGTCAGCATGTCGCGCCGCGAAAACGGGCTGATAATCGGACGCAGGCGCGTTCCTCTCGGCGTCATCGGCATTATTTACGAGGCGCGTCCCAACGTGACGGTAGACGCCGCCGTGCTCTGCCTGAAATCGGGCAACGCCGTCATCCTGCGCGGCGGCAAAGAGGCGATCAACTCAAACATCGCGCTCGCAGACATTATGCGCGACGCCGTGAAGTCTGCCGGACTGCCGGAGGACTGCATACAGCTTGTCAGCGATATTGACAGGAAAACGGCGCAGGAAATGATGGGACTCACCCAATATATAGACGTACTTATACCCCGCGGCGGCGGCGGCCTGATTAAGACCGTCATGGAAAACGCAAAAGTTCCGGTTATCCAGACCGGCGTCGGCAACTGCCACGTATTCGTCGACGAGTCCGCCGATACCGATATGGCGGTTTCAATAATCGTCAACGCCAAGTGCTCCCGCCCGTCGGTGTGCAACGCGGCGGAAACCTTGTTGGTGCATGCCGAAACGGCGCACAGCTTTCTGCCCCGCGCTTACACGGCGCTGCGCGAGAAAAATGTCGAGCTGCGCGGCTGCCCGGTAACGCGCGCCATACTCGGGGATAAAATAATTCCGGCCACCGACGAGGACTGGGACACCGAGTTTCTTGACTACATACTGGCTGTGCGCGTGGTCGAGGACTTTGACCAGGCCGTCGCACACATTGCTGCGCACGGTTCGGGGCACTCCGAAGCCATCGTAACCTCGGATTACAGCGCGGCGCAGGCGTTTCTCGACCGCGTCGACGCCGCCGCGGTTTACGTCAACGCCTCTACGCGGTTTACCGACGGAGGCCAGTTCGGCACCGGAGCCGAAATCGGCATATCCACTCAAAAGATGCACGCGCGCGGCCCGATGGGTCTTAAAGAACTGACAAGCACCAAGTTCGTAATTTACGGCGACGGTCAGAGCAGAGTCTGAGGTTCTAAATTATGCAGTTTTCTGAAAAGCTCAGCGCACTAATGAACATCTACCGCATCAGCAACATTGTTCTGGCGCGCGGAATCGGCATCGACCCGTCGCTCGTGTCGCGCTGGAAGACGGGCAACCGCCTGCCTGTCCGCGGATCGGGCACTGAATCAACGATCGGCTACTTCCTGTCCGGCCGCAACCTGCTCGACCAGGACAAGCGCGCGCTGTGGGAAGTGCTGGGCCGCGAATACTTCGATCCGTCACAGGTGGCGGAGGCCATAACAAAATGGCTGAGCGGCAACACGACGCTCGACCAGTCGGCCGATGAGGAGTCGATCGGCGAGCTGGGCGAAACGCTCGCGACGCTGACCCGGTTGCTCACCACGCCCGGCATTCCGGTCACATCGTCCGCAGCGCCCGATCTCAAGCCGTTTCTCCAACCCGGCAGTCCGCAGGTTTTCGAATCCTTCAACGGACGGCACGGCAAACGCCAGGCGGCGACTAATTTCCTCAGCGCGGCGATATCAGCGGGCAAACCGTCTGACATTTATATAATGAACCAGGATGACAACCTGTGGATCACCGAAGACCCGGCCTTTGCGAAGCGCTGGATCTCCACGCTGTGCGCCCTGGCTTATTCGGGTACCCGGATACATATGATCTACACCATGACCGGCGTTGACTCGGAGTTCCGCCAGCTGCTCGAGGAGTATCTGCCGCTGTTTTCCTCCGGCAGATTTACGCTTTTCCACATCCCGCGCGACAGGGTGGAGCTGACCTTCCCGTCAATTTTCGTCGCCAAGGGCGCGGTGGCCATGTGCTCGCACTGCACCGGCGGGGTGAGCAACACGCCTTACACCGCGCTGTATAAGGGCCGCACCGAGGTCGAACTGTACGAAAAGATTTTCAACACCTACCTTGAGCATACCCGCCCGCTCATCACCGTCGCGCCCGGGCTGGACACGCGCTCGTTCATGCGACAGATCATACGGCTGGAGGATCTGCCCGGCTCGTTTGTCTCGATGAAAAACAACCTGAACCCGCTGTGGATGCCCGAGTCCGAGCTGTTTCAGCTGCTGTCCGACAATATGCCGCTGGAGGAGGTCGACTCCTGCCTTGACCTCTTCGCGAGGCGGCGCGAAAACTTCGAAACCTGTGTGCAAAACTACCGCTGGGTGGAAATCATGCCGATGCACATCTTCGACGCAATGTGCCAGAACGGCTCCTGCTTCCTGCCGGGATACGAGCTGTTTTCGGTCGATAATGTTCATCTTGACTCGCGGGTGCTGGCAGCATACCTCGAAAACCTGCTGAATATTATGGAAACACACCCGAATTTCTGCATTTACCTTGCGAACGACCTGCCCGACGATCTGGATATCATGCTCAAAGAGGACTACATGGCCTGTTTCTCGGCGTGCACCACGACCCGCGCTTCCATTATGACCGCCGAAACCGGATTCCTGAAAACAATCGGCACCTGGATGCTCACTCTGCCCGCGCGCCTCGGCGGCGTAACCGCCCGTCAGGCTATACAAAGAGTAATAACTGAGACGCTTAATTTCGTCCGAGACTATTGATCGCCTATATATTTCAATCAGAGGTATAATATGGATAAAACTAACTTCCGCGCCGTCATATTTGGCGGACAGCAGCAACGCACTGTTTTGCTGGGTCAATGCCTGTTCCGCCCGCTCATCAGCTGGATCGGGGACACGCTTATTACGGGCGGTATTACCGATGTCTGCGTTGTCTGCGAAAGCGAGCAGGAACCGCGGTATAAATCGGCTCTGCCCGCCTGCATGAATCTGACTTTTGCCGGCCCTGACGACACTGCCGCGCTCGACGGCTTCATATCTGCCGATCCATGCTCCGTTTTGGTCTATACCGATCCGGTACTAACGACCGGCGAGGTGCTGACCATGCTCCGCAACCGCTGCGCCGCAAAGGACGCGTCTGTTACACTGCTGGGTGACGACGACGAGCCCTCCGGCCTTTTCTGCTTGCCGTCGGGTCGGATCGACGCTTCCAAGCTTTTTGACCACGAGTATTATTCCGGCGTTAAGGAAACACTCCGTGACACCGACAGCCGCGTCACCAGCGTGCTTCATTCGGAGGAGCTGTACTTCGTGCAGCAGGTGATGATCGAGGCAATCATATACAAGCACATCGCGAACGGCGTCAATATTATGCGCCCCGAGTCCACCGTTATCTCGCACGAGGCGGTAATCGGCGAGGGAACGCAGATTTTGCCGGGCTCAATCATCATGGGCAATACTGTCATCGGAATTGACTGCGTTATCGGCCCGAATTCGCAGATTAAGAACTCCGTTATCGGCGATAACAGCACTGTTTCCAGCTCGCATATAACCGACAGCACGGTCGGATCGGGCGCCGCAATCGGGCCGTTCGCCTATATCCGACCCGACTGCAAGCTGGGCGAAAACGTCAAGGTCGGCGATTTCGTCGAGCTCAAGAACGCGTCAATCGGAAACGGAACCAAGGTTCCGCACCTGTCTTATGTGGGTGACGCCGAGATTGGCTCGGGCGTCAATATCGGCTGCGGCACAATAACCGTCAACTACGACGGCTTCAAGAAGCATATGACCAAGGTCGGCGACAACGCCTTTGTCGGCTGCAATTCCAACCTGGTTTCTCCGGTCACGGTGGGCGAGGGCGCCTATATCGCGGCGGGCTCTACAGTCACGCACGATGTCCCGTCCGGCGCGCTGGCAATCGCCCGGGCGCGTCAGACCGTCAAGGAGCAGTGGGCCGATAAACGCCGCCGCGAAAAGAGCGAGACAGACAAAAAGTAATCGCCCGGACAGAGGCGCGTCCATTTTGTATCCAACTCCGGAACAGGCGCGTTTCGTTGCGGCTGATTTCGAGAACAGGGGATTGTTTCAGCAAATGTTTTTTAGAAAAAAGGAATCTCCGGGGGCGGCGGACTGGCTGATTGCCGGTCTAGGCAATCCCGGCGCTAAATACGAGCGCACCCGGCACAACGTCGGTTTTCTGGCGCTGGATATGCTGGCGTCCAAGCTCGGCACACGTGTCGACCGGCTCAAGTTTAAGTCGCTCTATGGCAAAGCCGAATCTGCCGGAAGCTCGATCCTTCTGCTCAAGCCGCAGACTTTTATGAACCTTTCCGGTGACGCGATAGACGAAGCCGCGGCGTATTTTCGCATTCCCAGTGAGCGCATTGTTGTCATTTACGATGACGTTGCGCTTCCCGCCGGACGGCTGCGCATCCGCGCCCGGGGCAGCGACGGCGGGCACAACGGCATCAAGAGCATAATACTGAGGATGAATACCGATGTGTTCCCGCGCGTCAAAATCGGCGTGAGTCCGCCTCCTCATCCCGACTACGCAATGGCCGACTGGGTGCTGTCCACTTTTTCCGCGAGCGAAATCAAGCGCGTCGCTCCGATGATTGAACGCGCGGTCGACGCCGCGCTGGATATTGTGGCGCACGGCGTGGACTATGCCGCGAACCGGCACAATTCGGCTAACGCCGAAGAGGACTCCCCGGCGGATAAGTAAATAGTTGATATAACGAGCGGGCTGCACTTGACTGAATGGTGCAGCCCCTCATTATGCTCAAAAACTACCCTGCGGATTCTCGATTTGTGTGGCGAAGATGTATTTGTGGTCGTGCCCGTCGACAAAGCTGGTCACGCCCCTCACCTCGTGGACATGGCGTCCGCCGCCGACAGGGACAGCGGGGCCGGTCGTGTTGCGGATGATGTGAAAATGGTTTTCAAAAAAGTCGGTGTTGGACTCCAGTCTGTGAACGTGTGTGCCGCCGCACGGTATTGACTGGCTCGTGACTCCGGCGACGCTGTGACTGTGCGGGGTTTCGATTCCGTCGACATCGGTAACGCCGGTATACAGATGTACATGTCTCAGCGCACCATTATCGGGGTTAGGAATATTCCAATCCGGGTCAAAACATTGATTTCTGCCCAAGTTATCAACCTCCTGAACATTATGACGCAATCCATTTTATGCTGAAAAATTTTTTTAGTCACAGTCCAGCCTAACTTATCCAGGTTATAGCGCGCTCGCGCCTGGCTCGTATCAGGACTTTATCCAAGAAATTTGGGCAATAAAAAAGCAAATGCCGGCGATTTCCACCAACATTTGCCTTATATTATGTTCTTTTTAATGACCGCAGTGCTCGCAGTCGACGTTACACCCGACTATCGGCAGCGGGTCGATGCCCTGACGGCGGTAGTAATCGGAGATAGCCGATTTGATCGCCTCCTCAGCCAATACACTGCAGTGCATTTTAACCGGGGGAAGGCCGTCCAGTGCCTCGGCTACCGCTTTATTGGTCAGTGTCAGCGCTTCCTCGATGGTTTTGCCCTTGACCAGCTCGGTCGCCATCGACGATGTCGCGATCGCGGCGCCGCAGCCGAATGTCTTAAATGAAATGTCCTTAATTACGTCGTTCTCGATCACCATAAAGACCTTCATGATATCGCCGCACTTGGGATTACCAACCTGCCCGACGGCGTTCGCGCTATCCAGCTCGCCGACGTTGCGCGGGTTGGAAAAATGATCCATTACTTTATCACTGTACATATTATCCTCCAAAATCTATAAACGAATTAAACACGGTTATAATTTATTATATGAGAAGCCCGGTCATCCTTCCCAAAGCGGGGACATCTTACGCAGTCTGTCCACAACCTGCGGCAGTTTTTCAACAATGTAGTCTGCGTCCTCCATGGTGTTGTCCTCGTTCAGGCTGAGCCGCAGGGAGCCGTGGGCAATTTCATGCGGCAGCCCGATGGAGAGCAGCACGTGTGACGGATCCAGCGAACCGGAGGAACAGGCCGAGCCCGACGACGCGCATATTCCGGCGTTGGCGAGAGTCAGCACCAGCGCCTCGCCCTCAATGCACTCTATGACAAACGACGCTGTTCCCGGCAGCCTCTCGGTCGGGTGGCCGGTCAGGCTGACTCGCGGCAGCTTCAGCGCGTTTTCGATGATTTTATCCCGCATTGCAGCGAGGTTTTTCATGTTGGCGCCGAGGTTTTCGACGGCTTCCTCAAGCGCCGCCGCCATGCCTACGATGCCGGGTACATTCTCGGTACCCGAGCGCCTGCCGTCTTCGTGACCGCCGCCGTGCATGAGCGGGGGCAGCATTATCCCGTGCTTGACGTAGAGCGCGCCCGCTCCCTTGGGCCCGCGGAACTTGTGCGATGCCAGTGAGAGCATGTCGACGTTCATACTCTTGACGTCAACCTCTATGTGGCCGACAGCCTGCACAGCGTCGGTGTGGAACAGGATTTTGTTTTCCCTGGCAATAGCGCCGATTTCCCGGATGGGCAAAATAGTGCCTATCTCGTTATTCGCCGCGATTATGGTGATGAGCACCGTGTCCGGACGAATCGCCGCCTTGAGGTCGTCCAGCGATATCATGCCGTACTTGTCCACCGGCAGGAAAGTGACGTCGTAGCCGTGTTTAGCCAGATACTGCAAAGTGTGCATAACCGCGTGATGCTCCACCGACGAGGTGATGATGTGCTTGCCCTTGGAGGCGCGCAGTTCAAGCGCACCCTTGATCGCCCAGTTGTCGGACTCTGTGCCGCCTGCGGTAAAGAAAATTTCCTTGTGCTTATCCCCGGGCTTATATGGCGCGGCACCAATCGCCGCGGCAATCTTTCCGCGCGCAACCTCAACCGCCCGTCTCGCGTCGTAAGCAAACTTATACGTGCTGGACGGATTGCCGTAAAACTCGGTGAAGTAAGGCATCATGGCGTCAAGCGCTTTTTGGGAGACCTTAGTCGTTGCGGCGTTGTCCGCGTAAACAAATCTATCCATAAGAACCTTCTTTCAACGTATAACCTTAAAACTAGTTAGATTCCATACTGATTATATATGACATTAGCTAATATTTCAAGTAATAAGTGCAAGCTTCAAAAAAAAATTTATCATACGTCACCCCGGTTTTTGATGGCTCCCGTGGCCAGCTCGTCGCACCGGTTATTGAGCTCATTGTCGGCGTGACCCTTAACCCAGTTGAAGGTCACGTTATGGGTTTTGCACAGCGAGAGCAGCCTGTCCCACAAATCGGGATTGAGCGCGGGCTCGTTTCCGCTGCGTTTCCAGCCGCGCGATTTCCAGGATTCCGCCCAGCCGCGCGACATGGCGTTGACCACATATTGCGAGTCGCTGTAAAGCTCCACGTCGCAGGGCTCGCGCAGACACTCCAGCGCCGCTATGCAGGCGAATATCTCCATGCGGTTGTTGGTTGTGTCGGGTTCGAAGCCCGAGAGTTCTTTCCTGTGGGCTCCAAACAGCAGCACCGCTCCGTATCCGCCCGGGCCGGGATTGCCGGAGCAGGCGCCGTCAGTGTATATCTTTACTTTTTTCCTCATTATTCGGGCTGTTCGGACTGCTCGGGCTGCCCGGCGTCAGGCTCGGTGGCGCTCGACGGCTCCCCGGAAACTTCGGCATCCGCCTGAGTCTCCTGTCCGGCGCCAGTCTGGCCGTCCTGGCCGTCCTGGCCGGATTCGGTGTCCTCGTCGTCGCTTTCCACTTTTTCGGTGCGTTCGATGGAGATGATGTGCGAGCCGCTGCCCGGGCGCATCAGGATAACGCCCTGGGTATTGCGTCCGTAGACGCTGATCTCGCTGACCGACATGCGGATTACCGTACCGTCGTCGGAAATAATCAGTACGTCGTCGGTTTCCTCGACCACTTTAACGTCGGCGACCAATCCTGTCTTTTCGGTAACCTTGCAGTTGACCAGACCCTTGCCTCCGCGGCGCTGGACATGGCGCTCGGCAATGTCGGCGCCCTCTTCGGCCTCGCCGTCCTCGGCGGAAGCACCGCCGCGCATGTAGTCGTCGATCGGAGTGCGCTTGCCGTAGCCGTTTTCGGTTACCGTGAGCAGAGTGCCCCCGATCCGCGCCCTGGCCGCGCCGACAACGTAGTCGCCGCCGTTCAGGCGTATGCCGCGCACGCCGCCCGCTTCTCGTCCGGTGGTTCGAACGTCGTTCTCGTCAAAGCAGATTGCCATTCCCTCGCGGGTTGCGATAATTATCGCCTGCTGGCCGTCGGTCTTGCGCACGGCGATCAGTTCGTCGCCCTCGTCCAGCGTCATCGCGCGTATGCCCGACTTTCTTACGGAATTAAGGTTGGACAACAGGATGCGCTTGACCGTTCCGCAACGCGTCGCCATAAACAGGTACTTGCACTGCTCCTCGCTCTCAACCGGAATCATGGCCGTAACCTTTTCGTCCGGCTCAAGCGGCAGCAGGTTAACGATGTTCATTCCCTTGGCTGTCCGACCCGCCTCGGGTACAAGATATCCCTTCTTTCGGTGAAGCCTGCCCTTGCTGGTAAAGAACAGGATGTAATCATGTGTCGACGCCACGAACAGCGTGCGGATGAAGTCCTCCTCACGCACCGTCTGCGCCGCGATTCCGCGTCCGCCGCGCCTCTGCGAGCGGTAAACGTCGGCGGGCTGGCGCTTTATATATCCCATATTGGTCATGGTATATACGCAGTCCTGCCGCTCTATAAGATCTTCAATATCTATCTCGTCGTCGCTTTCAATTATCTCGGTGCGGCGCTCATCGCCAAAGCGGGCCTTGATTTCGGCCAGCTCCTGCTTGACAATGCTCATGACAAGCGCGTCAGAGGCCAGAATTTCGTTGAAGTATTTGATCTTGTCCATCAGAGCCGCGTATTCGTCCTCGATCTTGCTGCGCTCAAGGCCCTGCAACCTTCCCAGCCTCATATCGAGAATGGCCTGGGACTGGATTTCGCTGAGTCCGAAGCGTTCCATCAGCCGGGGTTTGGCGTTGTCGTAGCTGGAGCGGATGATGCTTATAACCTCGTCAATATTGTCAATCGCGATGCGCAGTCCTTCCAGGATATGCGCCCGGTCCTGCGCGCGCTTAAGATCATATCTGGTGCGGCGGACGATGATATCCCTCTGGAAGCTGACAAAATTATCGATAATCTCGCGCAGTGACAGCGTTTTCGGCTGTCCGTCCACCAGCGCGAGCATGTTGATTGCGAACGTGGTCTGCATCGAGGTGGATGAATACAGCTTGTTCAGCACAACCTGGGCGTTGGCGTCCCGCTTCAGCTCGATGACGATCTTCATGCCGTTGCGTCCGGATTCGTCGCGCAGCGCGGAAATGCCCTCCAGGCTCTTGTCCTTGACCAGATCTGCGATGCTCTCGACCAGCCTGGCCTTGTTGACCATGTACGGCAGCTCTGTCACAACGATGCGGGACTTGGAGCCGTCCTCCTCGATCTCGGCGCGCGCGCGGACTTTGACCTTGCCGCGCCCGGTGGCATAGGCCGCACGGATACCCACCCGGCCGTAAATGATGCCGGATGTGGGGAAGTCGGGGCCCTTGATGTGCTCCATCATATCGTCGAGGTCGGCTTCAGGGTTATCGATAACGCAGATGACGGCGTCGATCGTCTCCCTCATGTTGTGCGGCGGGATATTGGTCGCCATACCGACCGCGATTCCGGCGGAACCGTTAACCAGCAGGTTGGGAAAGCGCGCCGGCAGAACCGTCGGCTCCTCGTCGCTGTTGTCGAAGTTCGGAATAAAATCGACGGTTTCCTTTTCGATCTCGGTAAGCAGCTCCATCGCGACCTTGGCCATGCGGGCCTCGGTATAACGGTAAGCGGCCGGGGGGTCTCCGTCCACCGAGCCGAAGTTTCCGTGACCGTCGACAAGCATGTAGCGCAGCGAAAAGTCCTGCGCCATGCGCACAAGCGAATCGTAAACCGCGGCGTCTCCGTGCGGATGGTATCGGCCCAGCACGGCGCCGACGGTCGTCGCCGACTTACGGAAAGCCCGGTCGGGCGTGAGGTTGTCCTCGTACATCGTGTAGAGGATACGGCGGTGCACCGGCTTGAGCCCATCACGCACATCCGGCAGCGCGCGCCCGACAATGACCGACATGGAGTAGGCGATATACGACTTCTTCATCTCGCGCTCAAGGTCGACGTTTATTATCTTTTGGTTTTCAAACGCTATGCTATCATTTGCCATAAATTACCTCATAATCGATAGGGTTTTTCACTTAATCAGCTGTACCACGAAAAATTTTTCGCCCACATTCGGCTCGGCTGCCCTGTAATCCTCTCAACAGAGCGCGCCAGTAATTCGTCAGGGTCGTCGCCATCATACGGCGGCATATTTTTATGATAATCCGATACGCAGGCTGCCAGCTCGGCGGCTAGTATATCGACTTTTGCTTTTTTGATAACCGATAAAATAAGAACCACAGAGCTAATAACCAGTGCCGGCGGAGAGCCAAATAAAATTAGGACAACGGGCGGGATGAAAAACATAAATCCAATAGAAACTCTGCCGTCAGGCGTGCAAAGACCTACGATGAGCATAAGAGTTATAATACCGAAAACAAAAACGCAGCTAAACGCTATTAAGCGTCTGCCTTCGAGTTTGTCAAGCTTTATGTTGACCTTGTCAACCTCTTTCAGTGTTTCATCCAATAATTTGCTCGATTTTTTGTCACTTTCATCCAACAATTATCACTCCCGCTTCCAGAAATGAAAACATCAAAGCGCTTACTTGCCGGCCGACCAGGTATCCCGTTTGCGCCCGGTAATCGTCTCAATCGCGGAGGCCAGCCGTTCCTCGGCGTCATTGCCGTCATAAGGCGGCTCGCCGTTTTTGAACCTTGCGACGGCGACGTTGACTTGGTGGCTGATTTTCTCCACCTGCGACTTCTTGCGTATACACACAAAAATGTTGAAAACTGCGAGCAGCATCGGCAGCACAAAAAGTATGACAACAAAAAGCATGGACGGATCAACCGAGATAAAATACAAATACGGCCATCCGGCGCTGAAAAAGAGGAATCCCGCGGCAATCAGCCAGACAAATGAAGTCTTGAAGCGTTTATTCCAGCTCTCGCCGTACTGGTTGTTCGTCTCAACGAACTTGAGCGTATTCGAAAGCAGATCCTCAGAACGCAATTCTTCACCTCTTTTTCTGACTGAATAAGCCGTCAGTATCAATTAATGACTTAGACCATATATCGCGCGGCCTGCCGATGGCTGATTCTATTAATCGGCAGTTAGTCTTAATTACGCGTCCAACCTAAAAAACTATCAATAATCCAAATCCTTGGCGTACTTGGCGTTGCGCTCGATAAACTCGCGGCGCGGCTCGACTTTCTCGCCCATGAGGATTGTGAATATTTGGTCGGCGGAGACCGCGTCCAGCATCTCGACCTTGAGCAGCGTCCGTCGCTCGGGGTTCATCGTGGTTTCCCAAAGCTCCTCGGCGTCCATTTCACCGAGACCCTTGTTGCGCTGGACGGCGACTTTGCCGGGGTCGTCGGGCGACATCTCGTTGATAAACTGGTCGCGCTCCCGGTCGGTGTAGGCGTATTTGACGTTTTTGCCACGGATCAGCTTAAACAACGGGGGCTGGGCGACGTATACGTGCCCTTCCTCTATCAGCGGGCGCATGAACCGGAAAAAGAATGTCAGCAGCAATGTCCGGATATGGCTGCCGTCGACGTCGGCGTCGGCCATGATGATGACTTTGCCATAACGCAGTTTGGAGGCGTCGAATTCCTCGCCGATTCCTGCTCCCAGCGCGAGAATTACGGGCATCAGCTTTTCGTTGCCGTATACTTTGTCGATTCGCGCCTTTTCGACGTTAAGCATCTTGCCCCACAGCGGTAAAATCGCCTGAAATCGGCTGTCTCTTCCGCCCTTGGCCGAGCCGCCCGCACTGTCGCCCTCGACGATGTATATCTCGGTAAATTCCGGGTTCTTTTCCTGACAGTCGGACAGTTTGCCGGGCAGGGATGCGCCGTCCAGCGCGTTTTTGCGGCGGGTCATTTCGCGGGCGCGCCGCGCGGCTTCGCGGGCTCTCGACGCGTTAACCGATTTCTCAAGGATGGCGCGGCCGATTGCAGGGTTTTCCTCCAAAAAGTCGCTGAGCTTCTCCTGAATAATACCGTCGACAAGCGAGCGGATGTCGCTGTTGCCGAGCTTCGTCTTGGTCTGGCCCTCAAACTGCGCGTCCATCAACTTGACGCTGATGATCGCGGATAGTCCCTCGCGTACGTCCTCGCCGGAGAGCTTATCCTCGCCTTTTAAGAAGTTATATTTCTTGCCGTAGTCGTTGAGCACGCGGGTTATCGCCGTTTTGAACCCGGTTTCATGCATGCCGCCTTCGGTGGTGCTGATATTGTTCGCGAAGGACAGAATTATCTCGCTGTAGCTGTCGCAGTATTGCATTGCGACCTCGGCAACGGAGTCTCCGCGGTTGCCGGTGACGTAAATTACCTGCTCATGCAGCGGATTTTTGTTGTGGTTGATGTATTCGACAAAAGACCTGATGCCGCCCTCGTAGAAGAGATTATCCTCGATTTCGGGCTGGCATCGCCTGTCAACAATCATGATATGGAGTCCTGCATTAAGGAAAGCGTGCTCGCGCAAGCGGTTTTGCAGCGTCTCAAAATCAAAAACGACGTCCTCAAAAATGGAGGCGTCCGGCTTGAACGTGACAACTGTGCCGGTCTTGTCTGTGTCGCCGCAAACGTGGATGGGTTCGGTCACGTTTCCGGTGGCAAAGCACATTTTGTGCACCTTGGAACCGTCGTGCACCTCGACCTCCAGCCATTCGGAGAGCGCGTTAACAACCGAGGCGCCGACGCCGTGCAGTCCGCCCGCGACTTTGTAGCCCTCACTGCCGAACTTGCCGCCAGCGTGCAGCTTTGTAAATACGAGCTCCAGCGCCGAAATTCCGGTCTCGTGTATACCCACCGGAATGCCGCGCCCATCGTCGGTGACGCGAATGATATTCTCGGGCAGTATTTCGACGGTAACGTGCTCGCAGAATCCGGCGAGAGACTCGTCAATCGCGTTGTCCACGATTTCGTATACAAGATGGTGCAGTCCGCGCAGCGAAGTCGTTCCGATATACATGCCGGGGCGCATACGCACCGCTTCCAGCCCCTCAAGCACCTTTATCTGAGTTTCGTCATAGCTTACGTTCGGTGTAAAGTTTTCCATGCCATCCTCCAAGCATTAGGATCAAATATGCGCGAATGCGGGTTAATGCCTTTATTCTTCGGTCTGACCGGCTTTAATAAGCCGTCTGGTGTTAATTTTTCGCGAGCACCGTTTTGCCAGCGTATTGGTCGCGATAACAGTGACGTACACGCGGCTGTTCCCGCGCTCTCCCGCGACAACGAATGATTTTGGCAGCTCCTGGCCGACGTTGACCACTTTTCCGCCGCGCTGGGCGGATTCAAGATATTTCCGCGTTATAACCGACTGGGTTGTGTTGTCCAGATCAAAAACCCCGATTATGGACTTGTCTCCGACTACAACATCGCTTCCAAGATGAATATACAAGCCTGCCTCCAAAAAATATCAATATTTCACTCGTCCACGATCCGGCCGTTTTCAACGTAAATGTTTTTTTGGCTGCCGCAGTCGATGTCGCGCTCGCAGCTGGTGATAATGATCTGCCCCCCGCCTCCGCTGCTGAGCAGATATTCCCTGCGGTGCGCGTCGAGCTCAGACAGAACGTCGTCCAGCAGCAGGATCGGATATTCGCCGGTGTCATTGTAATTGACGTTACGTTCTCCGATTTTCAGGGAAAGCGCCGCCGTTCTGATCTGCCCCTGCGATCCAAACGTTTTGGCCGGCATGTCGCATAGCTTTATCTCAATGTCGTCCTTGTGAGGGCCGACCAGACATTTCCCGGATGCAAGCTCGCCGTCCATGTGGTTCTCTACCGACGTTTCGAGCTGTTTTGCGATTTCGGCGGCGGACGCGCAGGTATCGGTTACCTCACGGTCGGTTACATAAGCCAGCGCGAGCTGCTCCCTGCCGCAGGATATCGCGTCATGAACCGACATCGCCTCGCGCTCAAGCGTCTCAATGTAGGACGCGCGGTAGCGGATAACGTGTGCCCCGATCTCGCACAGCCGCTGGTTGAATACGTCCAGCGTTTCCGGAACCCGGCCGTACTTCAGCCGCTCCTGGAGCAGCGCGCGTTTGTGCTCAAAAATCCGGCGGTATTCGGCGAGAATCAGCGCGTATTTCGGCCTAAGCTGGATGACGGCATTGTCGAGAAACCTCCGCCTGTCCAGTGATACGCTTTTGACAAGATATAAATCTTCCGGAGAAAACAGCACCGACCGCAGGATTCCGACAGCAAACGATGCGTCCCGCTCACGCTTTCCTCCGACCAGGATCTCACGCCGCCGCCCGCGTTCCAGCCTCGCTTCAAGATGCCGCACGAGGCCGGCCGAATCAACATCGGCGGATACGGAAAACCGGTCCTCACTAAAATTGATAAGGTCGCTGTCACGTCCGGTGCGGAACGACCTGAACGTCGCCAGATAATTTACCGCCTCGAGAAGGCTGGTTTTGCCCTGCGCGTTGTCGCCCATGACCACGTTGACACCCGGGCAGAACTCGACCTCGGCGGAGGTGTAGTTGCGGAATCCGGAAAGCGACAGTTTTGGAATAAACATTTGGGCAGATCAGCAACCGATCACATTGACAGAGACGTTGCGGTCGCTCAGGCTGACGTAGTCTCCCGGCCAGATTTTCTTGCCGCGCTTCATGCATTTTTCGCCGTTAACCGCGACCTCTCCGTCAAGAATAATGCACTTTGCCTCGCCCCCGGTCGAGCATACGCCCGAATATTTCAGCAGCGCGTCGAGCTGGATGTACTCAGTTTCGATAGCGCAATCAATAGTCATTTGTTTAGACATGGATATTTTCCCCTTATCACTCGTTTTTTAGTCTGACCGGCAGCACCAGCAGTATAAAATCATCGCCTTCAACCGGTCTGATAACACAGGGTGACACAGAGCTGGACAGTTCCATCTTTACCTCGTCTACGCCGGCTGCCCGGAGCGAGTCGAGCAGATACTTGCCGTTGAACCCGACCTCCACCCGGTCGCCGCCACCCGACATTGCCACCTCATCCTGGGCGCTGCCAAGCGCGGTATTGCAAAAAAGACGCACGCTCTTTCCCTCAAACACACAGCGAATCGGCGTTTTCAGCTTTTCGGATATGAGGAGAGACAGGCGTTCGATACAATCGATCATCTCGCGCCGGTCCACCGTGACGGTCATCACGCATGACTTGGGCAATACGTTGCGGTAGTCCATGAAATCGCCGCTGAGCAGCCGCGACACCACAGTAGTCGCGCCGATGGAAAACAGGATGTGCTTACTGCCAACAGAGACTGTAACCTCGTCGTCACAGTCGCCGATGATTTTGTCAATCTCACTCAGTGCTGTGCCCGGAACGATAAAACGGGTATTGCCCTCGGTTTCACTGCGTACCGTTTCATGCCGGATAGCCATCCGGACTCCGTCCAGCGCGACGACGCTCAGTTTTTCGCCCGTGACGTCAAAGAGCGCGCCGTTATAGAGCTTCTGGTCGTCGCGGGAGGAGATCGCGTGGCTTACCTGGTCGATGATTGCCTTGAGCGTGCTTTGTTTAATAAATATCTGCCCGGCATTATCGATATTGTCCTCGCTGACCGAGGGAAATTCCGGATAATCGGACGCGGGCATTCCGATAATATTAAATTCCGTCATGCCGCCGGTGAGTTTGACCGAATTTTTATCGGTGGACTCAAACGTAATAAGACAATCGGGCATTTTTCGGACGATATCGGCAAGCAGCTTAGCGCTGACGACGATCTCGCCCGGCTGCCGTGCGTCGACTTCTATGTTCGTCCGTATACCGGTTTCGAGATTGTAGCCGGTGACAGAGAGTGTATTATCAAGGGTAAGCAGCAGCCCCTCAAGCGCCGGAATCGTTGTTTTGTTTGAAACCGCGTGAGCGGCTTTGAGAAGCGCATTTTGAAAAGTACCCTTTTCACACACAAACAGCATAATGTTCCTCCGATAAAATAACATAATAAAGAATTATAGAGATTAAGATGATAGAATTAGTAGAATAGATGTGAAAACTGATGAAAACTCAGGAATACGCTGGAGCGCTAATTCTTCACAAAATAAAAAAATGTCAGAAAACAGATTAAAAAAATGGTTAAAACTTAAATGGCGGATTTTTGCACATCGTCTCCGCGCGGAAATGCACAAAAATGTTTAAAACCTGTCGAAAGGGGTAAAGCAGTGTCAGCGGTTGCGGATGTTATCCTGAATGTTTCTGACTGTATTCGCGAGTTCGGCGTCAAATTTCATGTCTTTCTCAATCTTTTCGGTAGAATATCTGATAGTTGTATGGTTCCGGTCTTCAAACTCAAGTCCGATATCATGGAGCGACAGCTTGGTCAGCTGGCGGATCAGATACATCGCGACGTGGCGCGGCGTGGTCAGTTCGCTGTTGCGCTTCTGCCCGCGGACATCCTTCTCGCTGACCGAATAATACGCGCAGACTTCCTCGATTATGAGCGAGGGCGTCGGATTGAGACCCGGGCTTTCCTTATAGATGTCGGAAATGGCCCGGTCGGCGGCATCGATGTCAATCGGGGTAAACATGAGATCCCTGAAAGCAAGCAGCTTCTTGACCGTCCCTTCCATCTGGCGCACATTGGACGTGATCTTTTGCGCGATGTATTCTACGATATTCAGGCTGAGATCCAGGCCGAGGTGCTGTGCCTTGTTCTTGATTATAGCCATGCGCGTTTCGAAGTCCGGCGGCTGAATATCCGCGATCAGTCCGGACTCAAACCGGGTGCGCAGACGATCCTCCAGACGCGCCATTTCGCGGGGCGGACGGTCGGCGGTCAGGACGATTTGCTTTTTGGATTCGTACAGCGTATTAAAAGTGTGAAAGAATTCCTCTTGCGTCCTGTCCTTTCCTGCGATAAACTGGATATCGTCGACAAGCAGCAGGTCGGCTCTCCGGTATTTCTCCCGGAATTCCGACGTTGTATTATACTGGATTGATCCAACCAGTTCGTTTGTGAACTCGTCACCCTTGATGTAAACGATGCGGTAGTTCTCGCGGTTAACGTTGATTTCGTGCGCGATGGCATAGAGCAGGTGAGTTTTGCCAAGTCCCGATCCGCCGTAGATGAATAGCGGGTTATAGGATTCGGCCGGATTGTCGGCGACGGCACGGGCGGCGGCGTGGGCGAATTTATTCGAGTTTCCTACGATATACTCCGAGAAGGTAAAGTCGTTATTAAACAAAAATTTATTGGTCACATGTTGCTGAGCGGAGTCCTCGCTCTCATCGACAATGATACGCAAAGTGATTTTACGTGAAAAGACCTTGGCGAGTTCGTCTGTCAAAACGTCAAGGTATTTATCGGCTATGACGTCTTTTTTGAAACCGGACGACGTCTTGATAATCAGGCAATCGTTGTTGAAGCTGATCGCGGAGGCGTCGTCAAACCAGGTATTGAATACAGTGGCGGAGAGCCTGGATTTGAGAGAATTCACCAATCGGCTCCAAAGGACATCAGCAGTCATTAAATGACCTCCGGGAATAATAATAGTTAGGCTGATAACCTTTATATTATATCAGAAACCGGCAGGCAAATCAAGGCTGGGACTAGTCATGACGTAAAAATTAACTGATATTTTTCTATTTTTAAGGTCAAAATGTAACAAAACAAGTGTGGTAGCCGATTTGTTCGACGTTTGACGCAAGCAAAAGAACGGAAAATATGCGGCTATATTTAGCCCGATGATAAAAACTTAGTTACATAGCAATGTTTTGCTTGACATAGTTAATTTGATTAATATATAATACATTGCATGCCAAATGTATAGCGAGGTGAGTTTTATGGTTCGCACATATCAGCCGAAGAAAAGACAGCGCTCGAAAGAACACGGTTTCAGAAAGAGAATGAAGACTAAAAACGGCAGGAAGATCCTGGCCAACAGACGCGCAAGAGGCAGAGTCAGACTCACTCATTAACGGTCTTTCGGCCGTTTATTTTTGACTTCAAGGTTTGTTTATGAAGTATACCGTTTCCCTTACCAGGAACAAGGATTTTAGAAGGCTTTACGCCAGGGGAAAAAGTGCGGTTAGCCAAGTGCTGGCCGTTTATGCCAGGAAAAACGGGCTGCAAAGTAACAGACTGGGAATAACCGCGGGAACCAAGATTGGTAACGCGGTTAAGCGCAATCTGGTCCGGCGGAGAATCCGTGAGTCGTACCGGCTTTGTGAGGAAACCCTGAAAACAGGGTATGACATTGTCATCGTCGCGCGTACCAGGGCGGTACATGTAAATTTTAGAGAAATCAGCGGTTCGTTGACCGCGCTGATGGATAAGCTTCAAATTCTCAAATGAAAAAGCTGTTTATAGATATTATTCGCTTTTACAGAAAGCATATTTCGCCGCTTCGGCGTCCGTGCTGCAGGTTTATACCTACATGTTCGGAGTATGCTATTGCCGCGCTGGAAAAATATGGCGCGGCTAAAGGTCTATACCTAGCTTTCAAGAGGTTCCTGAAGTGCAATCCATTTCACAAGGGCGGGTATGATCCGCTTAAATGACCGCGGTTTGGTCAGATTTGGTCAACCATGACTACGGGGGATATAAATGCCGGATATTTTCAATATTATTATCATTCAGCCGATATCGTGGCTGCTGTTGTGGTGCTATGATTTAGTCAACAACTACGGCATCGCGATTATTCTTTTTACGCTTTTGACAAAGATCATTTTGCTTCCGCTCTCATATAAGGGCAAAAAGGGCATGATGCAGACAGGACGTTTGCAGCCAAAAGTAACGCAGATCCAAAAAATGTATAAAGACGACCGGGCAAAGCAACAGCAGGAAATGGCCAAGCTGTATCAGCAGGAGGGTATCAGCCCTATGTCTGGCTGCCTTTGGTCACTGCTTCCGCTTCCCGTCCTGTTTGGACTTTACGGCGTTATTAATAATCCGGTTACCAACCTGATGAAACTGACGCATACGCAGATTCAGGAAGTTGTGCAGCTGCCTGTCATAGCCGCGGCGCTCACCGATCCGGCAACCGGAGCCCCTCTTGCCGCCGGAGCTGCTGTGAACGAAATGCATCTCGCACAGATAATTCATGAGAACTATATGGCGGTGCATGCGCTGTTCCCGACAGTTAAGGATATCGACTTTAGTTTCCTCGGTCTTAATCTCTCCGTCGTGCCTCAATTCGCGTTTAGTCCGATGATTATTATTCCGATACTTGCGGGTCTCTCCGCCTGGCTTGCGACGATTATTACCCAGAAAACGTCAAATCAGCCTACACCCGCTGGCAGCGCGGGCATGATAATGAAGTTTATGCCGCTCCTGTCCGTCTATTTCGGATTTATTCTCCCCGCAGGACTCGGCGTATACTGGATTGCCAGCGGACTTTTCGGCATTGTTCAAGATATTTTCTTCGCAAGGATTATAAATAAGAAACTTGCCGTAAAAGACGCCGAGCGTGAAGCTCTTGAGAAAAGACGAAAAGAGCAGGAAGAAGAAGTCAAGCGAGAAGCTGCGCAAAGGCGTGCTGAGCGGATACAGATGGAGCAGAGCAATTCGGGAAAACGTCCGCAGAGCGCCAAGCATTCCAACAAGCAGAAAAAAGGCAAGGTAAATATAGAGAAGCCTAAAGCACCCGTTGAGACCGATTCAAGCAGTGATGAGATAATAGATATGGAACTCAGTGATAGTTCGGATACCGGCAATAATCAAACAGTGACACTGGAAAAAGACTCCGGAAAAAACCATGGTATTTCAGCTGAAAAGGCTGAAGACGGAAATAACGCCTAATTCGAGAACTTCGATTATTACCTAACTGCGAAAGAAGTGAGTTTTGTGACAAAGTGCGTCGAGAAATCAGGAAAGACCATCGATGAAGCGATTAACGCGGCGTTGGCTGAACTGAATACTGAGCGCGACAAGGTGTCGGTTGAAGTGCTGGATAAGCCGAAGTCAGGTTTTCTGGGTATAGGCAGTGCGCTTGCCAGAGTGCGCGTCAGCTACAGCATGACGCAAAAGGACAAGGCTGAAAGTTTTCTCAGCGGCCTCATTGAAAAGATGCGTGTGGATATAAACTTCACAGTCAGCGACAGCGACCAAAACAGGCTGGACGTCAATCTTTTCGGAGAGAAGCAGGGAGTCATCATCGGCCGTCACGGTGACACTTTGGACGCGATACAGCATATTACGAGCTACGTGGTCAACAAAAGCGAGGATGACCACGTCAAGATTATTGTTGACTCAGAAGGTTACAGGGCGAGACGCGAGGCGACACTTGAACGACTGGCGCAGCGTACGGCACAAAAGGTAGTCTCTTACAAGAAGAACCAGATCATGGAGCCGATGAATCCATACGAACGCCACGTCATCCATACAGCCTTACAGGAATACAAAAACGTCACTACCCATTCAGTAGGCAGCGAGCCTAGACGCCGTGTAGTCGTTTCATACGCGCCTAATGGCAGGCCAGTGCAGAGTGATAACCTGAAAGCGCCCTCAAGGCCCCCGCGCCAGCATACTCCGGAAAGCTAACGCAAAGCTGCGTTCCGCTCGAGAGTTCCTGGCGGATAAGTGAATTATCATACTGGCGTTCGTAATAAGCGGCGCCAGTATTTTTATCTTACTACTTACTGTTATAGTATTGGATAAGACATGAGCGTTAGCCAATAGCAAAAAAGTCCCGTGGTGCAGCATTAAACTGCGACCCGGGACTTTGAAATTTTTATTGTCTATTCGATAACGGACAAACCGCGCATATATGGGCGGAGCGCTTCCGGAACAATCACTTTTCCGTCCCTGGTCTGGAATATCTCCAGGATGCACGCCACAGTCCGGCCAATGGCAACGCCCGAGCCGTTGAGCGTGTGGACAAATGCCGGTTTGTCGCCGGTATCGGCGCGGCACCTGATGGCGGCGCGCCGCGCCTGAAAACTTTCGAAATTAGAGCAGCTGGATATTTCGACGTACCTGGAATAGGACGGCATCCAGACCTCGATATCATATGTCATCGCGCTGCAAAAGCCCATATCACCCGAGCAAAGTCGAACAACCCTGTGGGGCAGGCCGAGCTGCTCCAGTACGAAGCACGCGTCGGTAGTGAGGGATTCAAGTTCCTGATAGGAAGTCTCGGCTGTTGTGAACTTGACAAGCTCCACCTTGTTAAACTGGTGCTGACGGATGAGGCCGCGCGTATCCCGGCCCGCGGCGCCCGCCTCCGCACGGAAACAGGCGGAGTATGCGCAGTACTTGATAGGCAGCGAGGCGGAGTCAAGAATTTCATCGCGGTGCATGTTCGTAATCGGCACCTCGGCGGTTGGGATAAGAAAAAGATCGTCGTTAGAGATGCGGAAGGCGTCTTCCTCGAATTTCGGAAGCTGACCGGTTCCGGTCATGGATGCGCGGTTGACCAGAAACGGCGGAAAGATTTCCGTATATCCTCTTGTGGAATGGGTGTCAAGATAAAAGTTGATAATAGCACGCTCGAGCAGAGCGCCCGCGCCCTTATAAAAGTGAAAACGAGCTCCGGTCACCTTGGCAGCGGTGGTCGGATCGAGAATACCGAGATTCGCGCCTATTTCCCAGTGCGGCTTTGGCTCAAAGTCAAAATCGGGCGGCGATCCCCATTTGCGGTATTCGACGTTATCGTTGGCATCAGCGCCCTCTGGAACATCAGAATATGGCAAATTAGGAATAGAATGGAGAATAGCGTCAATCTGAACCTGGAAGTTTGAAAGCTTTGGTTCAAGCTCCTTCAGCTCGTCAGATGCCGCTTTCATTTCCTGCATTATTGCGGATACATCCTCGCCGGCCTTTTTCATTGCGGGAATTTTCTTGGACGCGGCGTTTTGAGTGGCTTTGAGCTGCTCCGTAAGCTGAAGGAATTCACGTCTCTTTTCGTCCAGCTCCAGCAGAAGGCTTACGTCCTGCGAATAATCTTTATTTCTGGTTGACAGGCGTGAAATAACAAAATCGGGATTATCGCGGATTGTTTTCAGATCGAGCATTGTTTCACCTTCGAAGTTGTTTTTTTATAGTTTGATATATGTCGGCAGGCGACGGTTCACCCTCGGTCGCCGGGGTTTCCGGTAAATACTGTTCAAGAGACTCACCCTCAAACCGGTCGATGACCGCGCGCGCGGCGGTTCTCTGCTTTGCCGCCGTCAGGCTTTGAAGTTCAACAAGCAGCGACATAGCCATATTGGATTTTGCGAGTGTTTCCTGCTTTGCTTTCTGTTCATAAAGCTGAGTTGAAACTGATTTAATCTCGTCGGCCAGTTTTTTATTTGATTCCTGCTCGGCAAGTAAGTCTGATTTTATAGCAGTGATTTCGCCTGTAAGCTCTTTAATATCGTTTACCAGTTCGTTATTTTCATCCCATAATTTTTCGGTCGCGCTTTTGGCGCTGAGAGAAAATTCGTGCTTCAGAGTTTTTAATTGAGCCTCGCTGTTGCGCGACTGAATAAAATAAGATAGCAATATGAGAAGGAATGCCAAAATAAACAAAATTAGGGTATAAATAAACAAAAAACGACGGGACTTTTTGCCCTTGTTTGCTTCAGGCACAAGAATATTATCGGAGTCTTCAGTCTCGCCGGTGTTCGGAAGCAATGAGTTCGGGTCTGTTGAAACACCGTCGTTGCTGTCGGCAGAAGGAGATTTGTCGCGATCATTGTCCATCTCGGTCGTTACCTCCCGCAGAAGATATGCCGCTCAGCCCGGAGAGGAGGGAGGTGAGAAAGTCAAAATCATCGGGCCCGTAGAACTCGAGCTCGAATCGTCCTTTACTGCGGCCGGATACAATACGAACTCTCCGTCCGAGTGTGGACGACAGATTGCGCTCCACATCTTCAATATTAGAAACAGACTGCTCGGGAGAGGACGGATCGCCCGTTATTTCCTGGCACATTTTTTTAACAAGTTTTTCGGTTTGTCGAACGGAAAGCTGCGCCGCGATGATTTTCTCGGCCACCGCAATCTGATCGTCGGGGGAGGCGAGCTGCAAGAGCGCCCGGGCGTGTCCGCTTGTAAGCCGGCCGTCCTGAACGGCCTCGATAACAGGAGCTGGGAGCTGCAATAACCGGAGCGCATTTGCGACCACCGGACGGGACTTGCCGACGCGCGCCGCTGTGTCCTCCTGGGTCAATCCGTAATCCTGAATGAGTGACTTGAAACCCTCGGCTTCCTCAATCGGATTAAGATCTTCGCGTTGAAGGTTTTCAATCAGAGCAAGCTCCATCGCGTGCAGATCGTCGGCTTCAACTACAAAAGCGGGAACCTCGCTGAGGCCGGCAAGTTTAGCGGCGCGCCAGCGACGTTCGCCCGCGATTATCTGATATTTACCATCGGGCAGCAGGCGGACGGCAATTGGCTGCAATAGACCGTGCTGCCGGATGCTGTCGGACAGGTCGTCGAGCGCCTGAGGGTCGAATATCTTTCGCGGCTGGGATGCGTTCGGGATTATTTCGTGCAATTTTAGCGTGACGCTGCCCTGGCTTGCTGACGTCGCATTTTCGCCGAATAGGGCGTCAAGGCCTTTGCCCAAACCTTTTATTGACATAGAGCCTCCTGAATATTAACAAAGTCGGCACGGCTTCGGTCTCTGTAATAGGTCTCATACAGCTTTGCTCTGCCGCGCGATAATTTCGCCCGCAAGCTCAAGATAGCTGTCGCTGCCGCGCGACATGCGGTCATATGCGATCACAGGCAGTCCGTGACTGGGAGCCTCCGAAAGGCGGACGTTGCGCGGGACAACTGCGCTGAAAATCTTGCCTGGGAAAAAGCGCTTGACCTCACCCGCGACTTGAAGAGAGAGATTCGTGCGCGAGTCAAACATGGTTAGCAGCACGCCCTCTAGCTCAAGCGAGGGATTAAGCGATTTTTTGACCAGCCGGACTGTATACATCAGATCCGAAAGTCCCTCCAGCGCATAGTATTCGCACTGCACAGGAACAAGCAGCGTATCCGCCGAGCAGAGCGCGTTCAGAGTAAGAAGTCCGAGTGAGGGGGGGCAGTCGATGATTATATAGTCATATCTGTCGCGCAAAGCCGACAGCTTGTCCTTCATTAAATATTCGCGTCCCGGCGTCGCGACAAGTTCAATCTCCGCGCCGGACAGCGTCTTATTAGAGGGCAGAACATCACCGAATTTCGTGGAGACTATTGTCTCGTCGACGTCCGCGTCATTGATTAACAGGTCATACACGTTAGGGGAGACAGACTTGTCCACGCCGAGGCCGGACGTCGTATTGCCCTGCGGATCGAGATCGCAGACCAGAACTTTGCAGCCCTTGGAATGAAGAGAGGCTGTCAAATTGACACAGGTAGTGGTCTTGCCGACGCCGCCCTTTTGGTTAACTACTGCGATTATTTTAGACATACAACCTCCCGAAAATACATTTTTTTCAGTATAACATAGTATTTAGATAAAGACAATAAAGAATCGCGCAAACATATAGCCTGCGCGATTGGAAATTTTGTTAAACATTTTTTGTTTCACGTGAAACAAAGCGAGTCGCAGTATGCCGAAATCAGGCGTTTTTGGGGATATGTATAGTCAGAACAATGTCGCTTTCGCCCACAACCTTGTCACATCGGGCGTTAAACCCAGAGGATTTCATCACGTCAATGGCATGATTTATTGTGTTAAGAAACAACCGGACATCCTTGACAACAAACATAGTCTTCTGACTTCTCAAATTGCTTTTGTGCGACTTGCCAGTCGAGGGCAAAATAGAAGCGGCGGCAAGCTCAACGGAAACCTGCTCCGGCTCAGGCTCGGGTTCGATTGGAAAATAAGTAGGACAGAGCAGCTTGTCAATATATTCGTCAGACTGTTGGACGTTCATCGAAAAATGTACGATATGCTGAGCTGCTTGAACACGCTGATTTTCGTCGGTTATACGCAGGAGTGCGCGAGCGTGCCGTTCTGTGAGGCCTGACTTGCGAATAAAATCAATAAGTTCAGGCGGATGACGCAGCAGTCGAAGCTTATTCGCGACAGACGACTGCGACTTACCGACTCTTTTGGATGCCTCCTCCTGGGAGAGTCCAAAAACTTTAATGAGCCTCTGCAAACCCTCGGCTTCCTCAAAAAAATCAAGATCATGTCTTTGAAGATTTTCGACAAGCGCAATAAGCGAAGACTGTTGCTCGTCAACTTCCAGGACAATGCACGGCACGTCGGAGAGACCGGCGAGCTTCGCGGCGCGCAGGCGGCGTTCGCCCGCCACCAGCTCGAATCCTCCGCGGCGGCGCCGTACGGTCAAAGGCTGCAATACGCCAAATTGACAGATGCTTTCAGAGAGTTCCTGTAACCGGGCTTGGTCAAAAATTCGGCGCGGCTGAAACGGATTGGGGACGATAGCGCAGACTTTTATGTATGTGACTTTTCCCGATTCAAACAAGTCATTTTTCTTTCTAAAGTTCATCATTGTCCACCTCCTAGAGCCTATACTAGCATAAGGCGAGATAGAAAAATGGCGGATTATGACGACTAATTCCATTATTTGTTAATTATTATTTAAACATACTGGGAAATGAAATAATTATCCGAATCAGAGCGGGTCACGCGATATTTTCGCAAACCTACGCGGGAAATTGGACGGCGTGGGCAATATTTTTCGAATATTTATGACTGAACGCGAAATGTCAATCGTCGGAATTGAGTAAACGTCGGCAGAAACAAGCTCGCCTCCCAGTGTCTTGACAGCATTCTCGGAAAGCGCGAGCTCGTCCGCAATGTCGCTGCTTTTCATAGCGAGCAGGGCGCCGGATATCTTGATAAACGGCAAAGTAAGCTCAGAGAGCATGGGCAGAGAAGCAACGGCCCGCGATACGGCAAAGTCGAACTGCTCACGGTAGTCCGGGTCTTGTGCAAGCTCCTCGGCTCGGGCGTGGATACACTGAACGTCGGTGATTGAAAGGCTCTCGCAGAGACTTGAGAGGAAATCAACACGTTTAAGATTACTGTCAACCATAGTCAGCCGGATGGAAGGGTCAAGTATCTTGAGCGGAAGGCCGGGAAAGCCCGCGCCGGAGCCGATATCAATAACGGACGAACCGGAAAGACTAGCGCATTTCAGCAAATATGCGCTGTCGGCAAAATGCTTGATCGCAACCTCTGTCGGGGAGGTAATCGCAGTGAGGTTAAAGTTTCGCGCCGAGATGTGAAGCTCGCGGTTATAGATTTCGAACTGCTCAAGCATCGTGGGAGTGAAGCCGATCTGCCACGCGCATAGGATCTGGCGCAGCGGCGTCAACAATTCATTCATGGGCTTCACCTGATTTCTCCGATGTCATTTCAGCGTGTTTCCGCGACTGGAGCCAAATGATAAGCGCTGCGATGTCGGCGGGATTGACGCCGGGAATGCGTGACGCGTGGCCGAGCGACGCCGGGCGCACCTTAGTAAGATATTGCCGCGCTTCAATCCGAAGGCCGGCAATTGAGGCATAATCAATGTCGTCAGGCAGGCGGTGTGCCTCCATTCTGCCAAACTGCTGCACCTGACTACGCTGTCTTGAGATGTAGCCCTCATATTTTATCGAAATCTCAACCGCGCTTTGTATGTCAAGGGTCAGCTCCTGACGGTCGGGGTCAAACGGGGCGAGCGACTTGTAATCAAGCTGAGGGCGCTTGATAAGGTCATAGAGGCGGACGCCGCTGGACACCGGCGCGCTCTCGCGGGAGACAAGCAGCTCATTCAAGAGGTCGGACGGGGGAACGACGACCTTGGAAACGCGCTTGATCTCGTCCTCAATACGCTCGTATTTGTCAAGGCAGCGCCGATACCGCTCATCCGAAATAAGGCCGACGCCGTGCCCGATATGGCAGAGCCGCAGGTCGGCGTTATCCTGCCGCAGTATCAGCCGGTACTCCGAGCGGGAGGTCATGATGCGGTAAGGCTCGGTGACTCCTTTGGTGACAAGGTCATCGATCATAGTGCCGATGTAGGAATTTGCCCGGTCGAAAACGATCTGCTCGCGCCCGAGAATCTTCATGGAAGCGTTTATTCCGGCGACAAGTCCGAGCGCCGCCGCTTCCTCGTAGCCGGAAGTGCCGCAGAACTGCCCCGCGCCGTAAAGGCCGCCGATCTTCTTGATCTCCAGCGTCGGATACAGCTCAAGCGGGTTGATACAGTCGTATTCTATGGCGTAGCCGGGGCGCATTATCTCGGCATTCTCCATGCCTGGCACAGAATGGAGCATCGCGACCTGCACGTCCTCCGGCAATGACGTGGACATGCCCTGAAGGTACATTTCGGCGGAGTTTTCGCCGGTCGGCTCAAGGAACAGAGGGTGCCGCGGCTTGTCGGCAAATTTGACTATCTTGTCCTCTATCGAGGGGCAGTAGCGCGGCCCCACACCGGATATAACGCCCGAATAAAGCGGCGAGCGCGAGAGATTCGCCCTGATGATATCGTGGGTCTGCTCAGTTGTCCAGTTCAGCCAGCAAACCGCCGAATTGACCGGAGGGTGCTCGCTCTCAAACGAGAACGGATAGACATCCTCGTCGCCCGGCTGGACTTCAAATTTGGAAAGGTCGACCGTATTCAGGCTGATACGCGGGGGAGTGCCCGTCTTAAACCGGCGCATGTCGAGGCCAAGTGAGGATAGGCGAGCGCCGAGCCCGATCGCCGCGCTGAGTCCGTCCGGGCCGGAGGAAGCGGTAAGCTCGCCGACGATAACGCGGCCGTCCAGATATGTGCCTGAACAGAGCACGACCGCGCGGACGTGGTATACACCGCCGGTAGCGGTAGTTACCGAGCACACGCGGCCGTCAGAAACTCCGATGTCGATGACTTCGGCCTGACGCAAAACGAGATTTTGCTGATTCTCCAGCGTCTGCTTCATCAGGTGACGGTAAGCCAGCCGGTCGGACTGGGCTCGCAGAGAGTGAACGGCGGGGCCTTTCCCGCGGTTGAGCATTCGTAGCTGGATAGAGGTTTTGTCAGCCGATTTGGCCATCTGGCCGCCCAGAGCGTCAATCTCGCGGACGAGATGACCCTTGGCCGTCCCGCCGATGGACGGATTGCACGGCATGTTGCCGACGGCGTCAAGATTGATGGTAAAGCATATGACCCGCAGTCCAAGCCGGGAGCCCGCAAGAGCGGCCTCAATTCCGGCGTGTCCGGCTCCGATCACGGCCATATCATAATTACCTGCGTTGTACATCCATATTCTCCAAACTAGCCCTTCCAAACAGACCGGTGAATACCGGCCATTCGGAAGGGCGGAATAAAAACGTGATAAAGGCGAAGCTATCGCCGTTATGCTGAAACTGCTGAAATCATCGTGTAAAAATATCAAGCGGGTACTTCTCGCCGTCAACAATCCAGCCAAGCGAGCGGTCGCGGGCAAATTTGTCGAGATCGCCATTAAGCGTGCGCCCGGCGGCGGCGGATGTTTTCTCGGGCGAAGGAATAACCGGAACGAATGCGTTCGGTAACAGATCAGGGAACTTTTGGCTGATCGAGGCGTAAGCGTCACCGAAATTGGCGGCCGTCGCTTTGGAACAATCAATATATACCCGGGAAACAAGCGGAAGCAAAAGATTCAAGTTCTGTCCGGCGGCTGTGAAATCTGCGTCCGAAACCGAGCGGTAGTCCACAAAGCAGGAAAGCTGTGCGTTTGAACCGACGGCGGATTTGAGCTTGGTGAGGAATGAAGCGATCGCTGTGTCTTTACCGGGCGGGGATTCTCCGTAATATACCATGCTCACTTTACCGGCGGTGGGGAACTGAAGGTTATCCAGCGCGATCTCGTCAAAGCCGAACTGAGAGAGCTCCGAAATAATGGCGGTCATGTACTCGGCAGATTCCTCGCTGTAGGGATTCAACCACGGGCGGTTGTTGTTGTCCAGCCACATGTATCCGCTCTTGGTCTTAATAGACGTACTTGTGAAGAACCTCGGGATTTTGTTGTCGCGGAAGACCGAGACGCGCGCAATCAGGTGGGGTACGCCGCCGTCGCGCAGCTTTTTAACAACCGCCGCAATGTCGATATCCGGGGAAGCGGCTTTCGCAGTCTTGGGCATTTGGAATGCGGAATCCCAGTACAGCTTGCCGTCCGGCGCCTTCATCTCGATCATCAGGGCGTTGATATCTGTGGAAGATACGAGAGCTATATAGGTTTCAAGCTGAGCCGGGTCAGTGAGAGCGGAGCTTGGCAGGGTGATCGCGCTGAGCTTATTATCCAGCTTCGCAGGCGTCGGTGTGGGTGTCGGCGCCGGCGTGGGTGTAACAGCGGGTGACGACTCGGGAGCTCCGGTTACGATGGGGGGCGGCGAGTCCAGCGGCGGGGGAGGCTGGGAAACCTGGCTGACCCACGGCAGGTCGACGCGAACCCCGTCTGAGGTGTAGGTAATAAACCGCTGCAGTACAAAGAAAAAGATGACGAAAGCAAGCGCAAGCACGCCCAGTGTAATGAGCGTCCATTTTATGATCTGGGTAGACAGCTTCTTTCCCTTATAAGATGAATATCTTGCCGCCATAATAACAACCCTTCGCAGAATACTCAATAACTATAAATATTTACAATTGGAAGATATCGATTCTATACCATATTATTACATAAATGCCGGGTAATAATCAACTTATTTATTCATCTGACGCGCTTAGAGCTGAGCTTCAGGTCAACGATGATTTTTCTCGGGCACTTTTCGGCGCAGTCGCCGCAGTCAACGCACTTGTCGTGGTCGATGACCGCGAGGTTGTCCGTGACCGTGATTGCGCCCTCCTTGCAGGTCTGCTCACAGATTTTGCAGCCCATGCAGCCAATGTCACATATCTCGCGGAGCATTTCGCCGGTGTATTTAGACGAACAGATGACATTTACGTCGGAGTAGTACGGCTCAAAGACGATAAGAGCGCGCGGGCAGACACCGTGGCATTTTCCGCAGGCGGTACAGCGCGTCGGATCGATGGCAGCCACTCCGTTTTTCATATATATCGCGCCGCTCGGGCAGACAGCCGCGCAGCTGCCGAGCCCGAGGCAGCCAAACTGGCAGACAGTCGAGCCGCCGCAGTAGTTCTGGGCGGAGGCGCAGTCGGCAAGTCCGGAGTAGTTAAATTTCTTCTTTGCGAGGTCGCCGCCAGCGCACTTGACTATTGAGAGCCGCTTGTCCTCAGGTTCAACGCGCAGTCCGAGAATTTCTGACGCGGCGTTCTTTGCCTTGCCGTCGATGCCTTGGCATTTGGACGGGCGGGAAAGTCCCTCGGACATCGCGATCGCATGCGAATAGCATCCGGAAAAACCGCATGCTTTGCAGTTGAGGCCAGGCAGCTCGGAGAAGACGGGGTCGATAACCTCATCGGCGCGCCTGCCGACGGCCGAATAGGAAAGCGTTATCACAAGAACCGCAACAATGCCCAGTCCAACAAGGATAAGCGCGGCGTAAACAAAATTCATATAATCCATTATGGCAACCTTCCAAAACAACTGGAGTAAAAAAATTAATCAAACCGGCGATGCGCCAATGGAACTCAGATGCGAAGTCCCGTAAAGCCCATAAAAGACAGCGCCAGCAGCGCCGCCGATATCATTGCCACGGGCAGCCCCTGAAAGGCGGCCGGGATGTCTGCAAATTGGAGCCGCTCGGCAATAAGGGAATACAGAACCATGGCGATCATGAATCCGGTTCCTGCGAGCAGGCCGTATAGCGTAGACATCAGAATACCGGACTGCGAGCTGGTGTTGATAAGGACGACGCCCAATATCGCGCAGTTGGTAAGCAGCATGGAGAAATTGCGGCCCATCAGCGAATACAGGCGGTGCATAGACAAGCGCAGCAGCATGTCGAACAGGGTGACAATTACGAGGATGATAATCAAAAACGCGACAATCCGCAGGTACTGCAAGCCGAACGGCACGAGAACGTAGTTGTTCAGCAGCGCGCAGCCTGCCGAGGCGGCGGTCATCACCAGAAGCACCGATGTGCCCATCGCGGCGGCGGAGGACGGCTTTGTATTTGAACTTACAAAGGGACAGACACCCAGGAATTTAACCAGCACAAAGTTTTCGACGAGTATGGCGGTCAGCGCGAGCGATATGAAAGAAAATACCGAGTCCATCAGCCCGCCCTCCCGTTGGTCTTAAAGATGCGCTGGAACAGGGCGGCGAGGATTCCCAGCGTCAGAAACGCGCCTGGCGCCGCCGTCATAATGATGGCGGGAAAGCTGATGCCGGGAACGGCGATGCCAAAAAAGGTCCCGTGGCCGAGCACCTCGCGAACAGAAGAGATCAAAACCAGCGCCAGCAGGAAGCCGAGCCCCATAGCAGCCGCGTCCACCAGCGACATTGCGAGGCCGTTGCTTTGTGCGAATACCCGGCCACGGGACAAAATCAGGCAGTTAACCGTTATCAGAGGAAGGTAAATGCCCAGCTCTGCGTATATATTCGGAATAAAAGCGTGGTACACAATGTCAATTACGGTGACAAAGACTGCGATGACCAGCAGAAAAGTTATGGACTGGGCGCGGGAGGGAACCATCTTCCCGATCAGAGAAATAACGCCGCTGGAACACAGCAGCACGGCGGCGGTGGCCAAGCCCATTGCAAGAGCTGTTTTGACCGAGCCCGAAACGGCGAGGGCGGGGCAAAGCCCGAGCGCCATTACAAAAACAGGATTAGAGCGCACAATTCCGTCGCGGAGAACCGTAGTTCCGGCAGGCATAGCTCACTCTCCTCCCTGAATAATCGTGGAAATCGCTGAAACAGCCTTGTTGACGGCTTCGGTAACGCCTTCGCACGAGCGCGTGGCTCCTGTAATCGCGTCGATGTCGTCGCCAAGCCTGGTCGGCTCACGCTGGCCGATAAAACGCTCAAGGAATTTGTCGCTGAACACTTCGTCGGTAATGCCGGGCATTTCATGCTGGCTAATGACGCTGATTGAGCGAACAGAGCCGTTGGGCAGAAATCCGATGGCAAGCTCGATATCGCCGCTGCTGCCCTGCGCAGAGCTCTGGGCGTAATAACCGGCGATGCGGCCGGCGGAATCGTGAGCGACGACCGTGCGCACTCCGCCGACGGTACGTGGCTGGCTGAACTCTGAACCCTCGGGAACTGCGGCCTGCATCCGGCCAAGGGTGATTGTACTGTCGTTGCCGCTCGAGATGTTTCCCACAGTGGCGTTGAGCAGCGCGAGGCCGACAGCCGCTATGACGCAAATTGAAAGTATCTGCGCCAGAACTTTAAGCCGAACGTTCAATTCTGCGCACCTCCGTCACGGGAATCGGCGCTCAGTCGGGCGCGGCGGCCGAGTATGCTGGAATATCCGGTACGGTCGAGCACCCACGAAAAAAGGTTCATTATAAGGATCGCGTAGCAGACGCCCTCGGGCAGCGTGCAGAACTGGCGGATAAAAACGGTTATAAGTCCGCAGCCTATGCCGAAGATGAGCTGACCGCGCGGCGTCATCGGGGAGGTAACGCTGTCGGTTGCCATAAAAATCGCTCCCAGCAGCAGACCGCCGCTCAGTACGCTGTAAAACATCCAGTCCAGCGCAGGCATCAGCGCCGGCGGGAACAGGAAGGACAGCGCCGCAACGGTAAAAATAAACGCCAGCGGAATACGCGCGTGTATGACGCGCCTGATAAGCAGATAGATTCCGCCGAGTACGAGCACCAGCGCCGAGGTTTCGCCGAGGCTGCCCGCGTGCATGCCCACCATCATCTGAAAGAGACTGGGAAGGTTGGCTTTGGCCATCATGGCGGTTTCGGCGGTGCCGTGACTGATTGTGTCCAGCATGGCGAGAGGGGTCGCGCCGGTGACGGCGTCCACCGCGCTCTGAATGGTGTTGGCGGCGCCGTGGAACTCGCCGAAAATCGGTATTTCGGTCGAGGGCAGCGGCCACGTTGTCATAAACACCGGCCACGAGAACAGGAAAGCGCGGGCAGCCAGCGCGGGATTGACAAAGTTTTTGCCAAGTCCTCCAAACAGCTGCTTTACAATAACTATAGCGAAGAAAGCGCCGGCAATGATTACCCAATAGGGAACCGACGGCGGCAGGGTATAGGCGAAAAGCATACCGGTGACGACCGCGGACAGATCGCCGACCGTGACCGGGCGCTTCATAATCCGCTGCGACAGGTACTCAAATATTACGCAGGACAGGACGCTGACGACGGTGATTATCAGAGTACGCCATCCGAAAAAGTAAACCGATACGGCGAGCACCGGCACGAGCGCGATTATAACGTCAAGCATTATCGACCGCGTGTCCTCCTCGGCGTGGATGTGCGGTGAGGAGGAGACGGTCAGCAGCTTATTGGAGTCCAAGCAACCACCACCTAGGGAAGATATTGCTCCGGCGTCGGCAGGAGGAGAATCAGCCGGAGTCATATGCCGCCGGATAGGGCGGCGGATTCAGTCAACGCGCGGGGCGCTGACGCAGCGGGAGAAATTATTACTGGAAAAGACCGGCAATGACAGCTTATGTCCGCCGTCGGAGGATTCGTCAGCAGATGCGCGATTTAGCCGCGCGGATAGACTGTACCAGCTGCAGCCGGGCAGGGCATATATAAGCGCACGCGCCGCATTCCATGCAGTCGTCGGCGCGCAGCCTGAAGCATTTGTCAAGCATGTCATTTTGCTGGTACATATAAATACTGGCCGGAATCAGCTTCATAGGACAGACCTTAACGCAGCGGCCGCAGCGGATACAGGCCGTTCCGGTCATGTCCCTGACTTCAGTTTGGGTAAAAGCCAGCAGGCCGGTCGTGTTTTTGATAACTGGCACATTCAGGGTATGAAGGGCAAGCCCGGTCATAGGCCCGCCGACAATGATTTTTTGCGGTGTTTCACGAAATCCGCCGGTGGCGTCAAAAACCGTGGTTATGGGCGTGCCCAGCCGGACGCTGAGGTTCTTGGAGTTGGAAACAGCCGAACCCGCAACGGTCACAACGCGGGAGACCAGCGGCATCCCGGTAGTGATGGCCTTGTGGGCGGCGACAGCGGTAGAAACGTTAAAAACCGCGCAGCCGACGTCGGGTGAAGCTTTGCCGCGCGGGACGGTGCGCCCGGTGACCGACTTGACAAGCATACGCTCCAAACCCTGGGGATAACGCGCGCGCAGCAGCCGAATCGATATGGAGCTGCGCGACGGCAGCGTTTCGGCCAGTCTGACGGCGGCGTCGCGCTTGTTCGACTCCACCGCGATGACGGCGCTCTGGAGGCCGAGTATCTTCATCAGCGCGCGGGTGCCACCGATGACTTCCTCGGTATATTCCAGCATCAGCCGGTGGTCGGTGGTCAGATACGGTTCGCTTTCACAGCCGTTTATTATAAGGTGACGCACCTTGCCCAGCGCCTGGGTAAGTTTAAGGGCGGTGGAGGCGGATTCGCTGCCCTGTCCCACTATTCCGCAGTCGGAGATGATTTTAAAGAGTTGCTCGCCGGACAGTGATTCAACCGAACCAAACGGGGAAATGCCGGGATCAAGGCTGTCTTTTCCGTCATTTTCGATGACGACAGACAGACATTCGGTTCCGTCCGGATGCGGCATGGGACCGATAGCCTTAACGGTGCCGGAGACAGACGAGTGCAGCGGAGCCGACTCCGGCGAGTCCGAACGGGCGACGAGCTGGCCGAGATTAACGTGCTCGCCGATGCGGACAGCAGGCTCGACCGGATGGCCGGAATGCATGAGCATTGGTAAAATGATAAAAGGCGGCGGATCGAGCGATTCAATCTGCTTGTGCCGTGTGGCATGTTTTTTATCCGGCGGGACGATGCCGCCGTGAAAGCGTCGGAACATGAAAAAACACCTCATTCAGCCGTCTGGCGGAATCGCGTAAAAACTCCGGACAAGAGGCGCCGGTCGGGAATACTATGCGGCGCATTGAAAAACGATAAGTCAAAAAATGATCACAGACAAATAATATATCAAAAAAAAATGAAAAAGACAACGAAATACGTAAAATTGCCAAAGAAAATTATTTAACCATCTTTTTGCAGCCAGTTTTTTAGTCTTTCATATTTAAAAAGCAATGTGTATAATCAGAACATCATAACAACAATGTGGCATCAGCAAAAAAACTACATATTTTGGGGTATGGAATATGAGGATTCAATGTACCGGACCTGACAGCGTCGCGCTGCTTCTGGAGGACGACGATCTTGAGCTGCACGGCATGAAACCGTCGGAAATTGACATGGAGACGGCCCGTAGCATAGTCGAAAACGCGCTTCCGGCGGTGGGTATGTACAACTGCGCTAGCGAAATTCAGGCGTTTGCGGGACGAAATGGCGTCATGGTGTTCGCCAAGTGCAGGTATAAGAGCAAACTTGAGCGGTACCGGCTGGACAGCTTCGAAACGGCGGTCAGCGCCGCGAAAGCGCTCCCGGAGGGACTGAGGCTCAGATCGAGTCTTATTACATATCGCAACGACTACTATCTCACTATAATCGGCGAAAGCGGCGACACTATCAGGGCGATGTGGACTCTTGCGGACTTTGGCGCGAGGGATACCCGCGGGAAGGTGTTTGAGGCCTATTTGTACGAGCACGGACGCATGATGATACGGCACAACGCGATAGACAAACTAAAATCGTTTTCATAAGTCCGGGCTAAACTTTTTTTGGTAGTCAAGCCCCGTTACTCAGCAATTTAATTAAAATTTAATATAATTAGCTTTGTTTATTAATATTGTTTTGTTAACATGATAATTGCAAGCAGCGACACTTTTTCATTTTCCCTCCTATCTTCTAATATGAAAAGCAGGTTAACGCCTGCTTTTCATATTTTAAATGATGTTTTGGCAAATGACAGGAAAACACAGGTTTTTCAGGGCTTGAAGCGCTTCAGGCGGAGCGCGTTGGTAAGCACCGAAACAGAGCTCAGCGACATAGCGGCGGCGGCCAGCATAGGGCTGAGCAGCGGCCCGCCGAAAACGTACAGCAGTCCCGCCGCGATGGGTATGCCGGCAATATTGTAGAAAAACGCCCAAAAGAGGTTCTGGCGGATATTGCGGATGGTCGCCCGGCTGAGCGCGATGGCCGAGTAGGCGCCGTTTAAATCGCCCTGCATAAGAACGATGTCAGCGGCCTCTATCGCGACATCGGTGCCCGTCCCGATCGCGATGCCGATATGCGCCTGAGTGAGCGCGGGCGCGTCGTTGATGCCGTCGCCCACCATAGCGACATTCCTGCCGGAGTCCATCAGGCGCTTGATTGCCGCCGACTTCTCATGCGGCAGCACGTCGGCCAGCACTTCGGATATACCGACCTCACGCGCGATAGACTCGGCGGTCGCGCGGTTGTCGCCGGTCAGCATGACTGTGTGTATTCCGGCGTCTTGGATGCGTTTCAGCGCGGCGGCGCTTGTCGGCTTGACCGTATCGGCTATGGCGACAACGGCGGCGCACCGGCCGTCCACAGCCGCTAAAACAGGCGTTTTTCCCGCTGAGGAAAACCGGGCAAGCGCCTCATCCGCGGCGTATGTCGGAATATCGAAGCGTGACATCAGCTTTTGGTTGCCGATCAGCACGGTATGTCCGCTCACGGCGGCGCGGACTCCCTCTCCGGGCATCGCTTCAAACTCAGACGGCTGTCCGGATTCGATGCCGAGCGCGCGCGCGTGCCGGGTTATCGCGAGCGCCAGCGCATGCTCGGAGGCGGACTCCGCCGAAGCGATCAGACGAAGCAAATCGTCATGGTAATTGACGGAAACAACGCTGGAAGACGATTCCAATAGCTCAATATCGGTAACGACAGGTAGTCCTTCGGTTATAGTACCGGTTTTGTCGAAAACCATGGTATCGATGAGATGCGCAGCTTCAAGGGCCTGTCCGCCTTTAATAAGAATGCCGAACCGGGCGGCGCGGCCGGTGGCGACCATGATTGCGGTGGGCGTTGCAAGGCCAAGGGCGCAGGGGCAGGCGACGACCAGCACCGAAATGAAAATCGTGATGCAGAAAAGCGCCGTTTTGCCCGCGACAGCCCAGGCAAGCGCGGCGACAAGCGCTATACCGAAGACCGCCGGAACAAAAAAACCGGCGACGGTATCGGCCAGACGAGCGATGGGCGCTTTCGAGCTCTGCGCGTCCTCGACCAGTTTGATTATCTGGGCAAGGACGGTTTCGCCGCCCACTTTGGTAGCCGAAAAGGTGATCGAACCCGTTCCGTTGATGGTGGCGGCGTAAACCGGGTCGCCCGCGCGTTTGCCTACAGGCATACTCTCGCCGGTCAGCATGGATTCGTCTACCGAGGACTGCCCGTCGGTAACCACGCCGTCCACCGGAACGCGCTCTCCCGGCCGGACGATGATGACGTCCCCCGCCCGCACCTGCTCGATGGGAAGATCGGCAGCGACGCCGTCCCGGACGACACGCGCCGTTTTGGGCGCGAGGTTGGTCAGCAGCCGGATAGCTTCCGACGTCTTGTTCCTGGCGAATGATTCCAGCGTTTTGCCCAGCAGGATGAGCGTGATAATCACACCAGCGGACTCAAAGTACAGCCCGTGGACGGCGTGGGCGTCTCCGAGTGCGGTCTGGATCATCGCGTACATGCTTTGCAGCACGGCGGCGGACGTTCCCATCGCGACCAGCGAATCCATAGTCGGGCTGCGGCGGATGATGGCCTTAAATCCCTTTGTGTAGAACCGGCTGCCCGCGGCAATTATCGGAAGGCAGAGCGCGAGCTGCGTTATGGCGAATCCGAGCGGATTTTTAACCGGATCGGCAAACGGAGGCACGGGCAGGCCGGGGATCAGCATTGTGCCCATCGAAATATAAAGCAGCGGCAGACAGAAGGCGACGGCGACAATCAGCCGCACCCGGAGCGAGGACGATTCCTCAAGCGCGTCAGTGATGAGGTCACCGGCGTCCGGCTTCGGCTGCGGCTGGAAGCCCGCCTTCTCGATTTTTGCCATTATATCCGGCAGCGCGACTTTTAACGGGTCGAAGACGACGCTGGCTTTGCCGGTCGCGAAATTGACGTTTACCGTCGAGACGCCGTCCATTCTGCCGACCACCTTTTCAATCCTGGCGGAGCACGCGGCGCACGACATTCCCTTGACTCTGATAGTCTCCTTGCTCAAATTAAATTCCTTTCCGGATTAAAAGCAGGCTGTCGGGCGGAATTAACGGCCAAGCGCCGGAATTATGACCTCGGCGGTCATGCCTGATTTCAGTTTTCCGCCGTTGCTGTCGATGGCTACTTTTATTTTGACCGTCTTGCTCTTTGTGTCGTTTGAGGACTGTTTATCCTTCGGTGTATACTCGGTTTTCAGGTCGATATAACTGATATGTCCGGTCTGAGAGCCGAGTGTCGTCTTGACCTCGATCTCATCATTATAGGCAATTCTGTCCAGATATTGCTCGGGAAGATAGCAAAGCACGTATACGTCGCTGTCAATTCCAATGTCGGAGATGCTGCTGCCGATATTGACCACGTCGCCCGGATTGTAGCTTCTGCTGATGATGATTCCGTCCTCCAGCGCTTTGATCTCGCAGCTTTCGAGGTTATATTTAGCCTGATTCAGCGTCGCCACAGACTGCGCGAGGTCGGCCTCCATCGCGGCGATCGACTGCTCGGTGGAGCCGCCGGCCAGCAACGCGAGCTGAGCCTGCGCCTGAGCGACGGCAGCTTCGGCGGCGCGGATTTCCTCCGATGTTGCGCCTGCTTTTGCCAGATCGGCCTGCGCGACAGCCTGTTCATACGCGCCCTGTGCCGCGCGGATTGCCTCGGGAGACGCGCCCTCACGGAGCAGGTCGAGCGCCGCCTGCGCGCCTTTCAATTGGCTTTTGGCGGATTCCAGCGACTGGCTTGCCGAGTTCATCACGCTCTCGGCGTCCAGCAGGTTGCTCTGTGAAGCCTCGCCGAGCTCAAATAGCTGCTTTGCCTGCTCATATTTGTCGCGGGTATGGGTGAGATTCAGCTCGCCGCTTCGGACTGATGCCTGAAGGCTCTCGACCGCGGCCTCGGACTGTTCTATCTGCTGGGCGCGGCTGCCGCCGGTGATTTCGTCCAGCTTGGCTTTGGCGGACTTGACGGCCGCGTCCGCCTGGCGGATCACTTCGCGCCGGTTACCCGAGCGCAGCTGCGCAAGCTTAGCCTCGGCCATTTCAACGGCAGCTTCGGCGGCGTCGATCTGCTCGGGGCGGGCTCCGGATTTTAATTCGTCCAGCTTCGCGCGCTTCATGTCCACGACGGCCTGCTGCTGGTCGACGGCGTACTTTTGCGCGGTGCTGTCGATGACCGCGATGACGTCGCCCTTGACGACGCGCTCGCCTTGGGCTTTGGGCATCTCGACAATTCTGCCCGCGACAGTGCTGACGGCGGATACCGAGCCGTTCTGAATATCGCCCCGTAAAACAATCTCTCCGGAATCCGAGGAACACCCGCATAATAAAGCGCAAAGAAGTATGAACGCAACAGAAATCTTTTTCATAACTGCACTCAGCTTTCCAAATAGTTTGGCTGTCGTCAATTGAAAAACAGTCATGCTAAATCCGTCGGTGCTTTTTGAGAGCCAAAATGTTGACGCAGACGAAGAACAGGCATATGCACCCCAGCACCAGCGCGTCGAACCATACCTCGCCCCAGCCGTATCCGCGCAGCATGACTCCGCGCAGAGCGTCGGCGACGTACCAGAGAGGCATAAAGTGCGCGAGCGCCTGGAGCGGCGGAGCCATGGTGGACAGGTCGAACAGGCCGGAAAAGAAGACTTGCGGCACGATGACAATCGGGATAAACTGGATCATCTGCATCTCGTTGTTGGCAAACGCCGAAATAAAGGTGCCGATGCACAGCGCGGTCATCGCGGTGAGTATGGTCAGCGCCAGCACAAGCTCAAACGAGCCGACCATCATGACGCCGAGAATATTGACCGCAAACCAGGCGATCAGCGCCGACTGCAATACGGTGAAAATGCCGAACCCGAGCAGATAGCCGAGCACAAGCTCCCATCTCCGCAGAGGAGTTGCCAGCACCCGCTCGAGCGTGCCGGTGTTCCTCTCGCCGAGAAAAGATATACCCGCGACCAGAAATACGAAGAAAAAGACGAAAAACCCGATCAGTATCGGCCCGAAGTTGTCAAACATCTCGATGTCCTTGTAACCGTAAAGATAGGTGACATCGGGCTCGGGCGCGTTCATATCGGGGCGCAGCGCCCGCTCAACCTGCATCAGAACCGCGCGGCTCTTTGTCGAATCAACGCCCTCGAGCTTGATTTTCGGCTCGCCGCTCTCAAAGGACACAATCGCGTCGATCTCGGCGCGGCTCAGAGCCTGACCGGCGTCGTACTCCGACATATGAAGCACCACCGAGTCGTCGTCCTCCAGGCGGTCGGCGAACTGCTGCGGCGCGTTGACGAGAGCAATCTTTGGCTGGTATGTGTCCCCGCCGAAGATCAGCCACATCAGCGTGAGCACGAGTACGGGCGCGAGGATCATCAGCGCGGCGGTGCGTTTGTCGTGATGCAGCTGCAAAAGGATGCGGATTACGATGGCGCGAACCCTCATTTGGACGCACCCCCGTAATAGAGGAAAGCCTCTTCTATAGTCGCCGATCCAGTGGAGCGCTTTATTTCGGAGGGCGTGTCAAACGCCAGCAACTTTCCGTCCTGTATCATGCCCAGTTTGTCGCATTTTTCCACCTCGTCCATCACGTGGGTGGTGACAATTATGGTGACGCCGGAGTCGCGCAAGGTAAAAAGCTCGTTCCAGATTGACTTGCGCAGGACGGGGTCGATGCCCACCGTAGGTTCGTCCAGAATAAGTACCGGGGGCTCGTGCAAAAGCGCGAGGGCCAGCGAAAGCCTCCGCTTCATTCCTCCCGAGTAGTTCTTGACCTGCTTTTTCAGATCGCCGGTCAGGCTGACCAGCCGCATGACCTCGCCGATCCGGCGGTCGCGGTACGGCTTTTTCATTTTGTACATCGCCGCGAAGAATTTAAGGTTTTCGAGCGCGGTCAGCTCGCCGTACAGCGCGTCCGACTGGGCCATAAAACCGATTTTGTCCATCATAGAGAGTTTCGGCATAAGTTCGCCGAGCAGACGTACCTCGCCGCCCGTTGCCGAGTCAATGCCCGAAATAAGCCGCACAAGCGTGGTCTTGCCCGACCCGGAAGGGCCGAGAAGCCCCAGAATCTGTGCGTAGGGAACGTCAATATTGATGTCAAACAGCACCTGCTTTTTGCCGAAGGACTTGTCGACATGAATGGCGCTGATGCATGATTCGCCGGTTGGCGCGGTTTCGGATAATCCCTGCAAGCTATCATCCCCGTTCGGCTGGCTTTTGCCGTAAAGCATGCGTTTGTAGTATCCGGCTTTATTGGTATCATATGCGGAAATTATATCACACAGAATATTCCATCTCAAGAGGAAAGATGCTTCAAAAAACGAAAAAAAGCCCGGTATAAACCGAGCTTCAGTTGTGGAGCGGGTGATGGGAATCGAACCCACGCGGCCAGCTTGGAAGGCTGGAATTCTACCATTGAACTACACCCGCGCGCCAGGCGATTATCCGTAAAGCGCATTAACGCGCGCCGAAAACAAACGCAAGAGGGATTATACACCATCATTCTAATTATGTCAAGTGGCAATTATTGATGCAGACAAATATGCGTCTCCCCGGCAGGTCATCACCACCGCTAGGAAACCTGCGCCCGACCTGCACACAAGGATGTTCCGTATACACTATTTGCTTGCAAAGGCCGCTATAGATAATCCGCTTTGCTTCATTTCTGCATTACTTTTCACAAATCACCTTACCGCATCTTTTCCTTGCCCGCGCGAGATATCGCAAGAAATAGTGTGCCTACAAACATAGGTACGGTGTATGAATAAATAACAAATGCAACACCCAGGTATTGAATAAACCCTGGATGATAGTATTCATGGATTAATTCGGGAATAAACGTAGGTAAAAAACCAATTGAAAGCACCCACAAATTACATAATCTAAATTTGTGAGAAATAAATATTACACCCACCGAAATAATGTACACAGGAGCAAGTAGCCAAGCGCTAACATTGTCGTTTAGAATAAAAGTTGTAAATATAGCGGAAAAAATTGTAGGAAAGGCAAAAAACATGATATTCACAAGAAATCTGAATAACTTTTTCCCCATAACACACCTTTGTCTATAAAGCGCATTTGCAAGTATGTTTTATAGAAATCAATAACCATAACGAGAACGTTATTACGAATGGGCACCTGAAAATGACGATGCAAATGACTCGAAAGCAGATCAAATATAAAGAGGGGGTCTGGCAAAAGACATATCGCGGAAGCGATGTAAATGCCAGACCCCCAAATCTAAATTATTTAATTTTCAGCTCGGCAAAGCCGATATCCGGGGACTCGTAGTCGGATTTCAGGTTGGGAGAGACCTCGAATTTTAGCAGATTGACTCCGGTCACATCGACGGAAAAGCTTGTGGGCAGCGAGTCCTTGGCAATGTCGATGGTCTTTATCAGGTTGTCATCCCCGTAAATGCTGACCGTAAGCGTGGTATCTATCAGCGCGCCTCTCGATCCGTCAATCTCGCCAACAATGCCGGTCAGGCTTGTATGTCTGCCATCGAGAATAAACGAGACACGGTTGATATTTGACTGGGACGACTCGATCAAAAGCGAGTTTTTGTACTTATTGCCGCCCATATTAAGATATGTTGTGCCGTCTGATTTGTGCCAGGTGACTTTGCCGGGCGTGGAGTCGTACGGTGCGTAGGTGTCAATAAGATTGAGCGCGTCGTCGTCGGCAATTTCGCCGGTGGCGTTTTCGTTGCCGGTATTGCCGTCGGCCGCGTCGGTCAGGTTGACTGTGCTGGTCTCGTTGTCCCAGTTCACCGCGTATCCGACGGCTTCACCCACCGCGCGAAGTGGGAGATAGGTGGTTCCGTTATAGATAAATGGCTCAACTGTGTTTCCGCTGACATCCTTGAGAGCAAAAAGTGTGCCGTTGACTGCGACTTTGATGTCGCGATAGGTCACATTAATACTGGTGATGCGGACCGCCGCGAAAGCCGTGGCTCCCGTCGCGATGATAACGAGCATTATCAGCGCGCCGACCAGCCTGTCCTTCATTCTTTTCATTTCTTCCTCCTAAAAATGTTTTGTCGGTTCACGTTTAAGCCAAAACAATTATAGCATAAAAATTAATTGCGTCAAGGCAGGCTAGCCGTGTTAATGCGGAAGAAGGCTGATCGAGGCAACAAAGCACCAGCGAAAGCCCCGTTATTCGTGCTTAATCGCCTCAAGTGCCGATATGCGCACCGCTTTGTTGGCGGGATAAAAGCCGGAGCCGAGGCCGATAATCACCGAGAAAACGATCGCGGCGCCGATGAGCCAGAGCGGTATAACCGACGTGCGGGAGCCGATATTGGTGAGCGCCGTCATCAGCTCGTCGAAGTTTGTTACCGGAACCTGCGCCGACATGACGTTGACAATCGCCGACACGGCCAGGCTTAGCGCCGCTCCGACAGCGCCGCCGACAACACCGATTATTGCGGCCTCCAGCAGAAAGATTGTTCGGATATCGCGGACAAAGCAGCCGATCGCCTTCATGACGCCGATTTCCCGGGTGCGTTCGGAGATGGACATTATCATCGTGTTGGTTATACCAAGCGCCGCGACAAAGAGCGAGATGGCTCCCAGCGCGCCCAGCATAACCTGTGTCGCGCGGGCCTCATCCTCCATCGGCTTGCGGATGCTCTCCATCGAAAAGGTTCCGACGCCAAGCTTTTTGATCTCGCGCTCAACCTCGCCGACCTCGGAGATGTCGCTTACCTTGACAAGAGCGTTATTATAGCCCTTGGTTGAGGGCTTCTTGCCGGTAAGGCGCTGAATTTTATTGATATCCTCGATGCTGAAAACTATTCCGGCAGAGGTTTCATATCCTTTGCCGTAGTCCTCTTTCATAATACCTGAGGGAACGAGCTTGACGTTTATTTTTTTGTCTGACTTTTCCTGAGTTATTTCCAGGGTCAGCGGGGTCGTCATCGGGTCAAAGAAAGCGTCGGGCAGCTCGCCCATGGTGCCGTCGGGGTTATACGCCTGATAGCGGTCCACATAATCATGGCCCGGTGGGCGCTTGGTATCCCTGAAGTTATACGCCATATACTGGCCCAGCAGCACCGAATATGGTTCCGCGGCTTTGTAGGCGCCGCTGACCAGCGTATAGCCAAGCTTTTCGGCGGATCCCGCGTCCATACCCACGACTTCGGCCCAACCGCATTCATACCGCTTGCCTTTTCCGGCATAAAGCATATACATTACGCCGTCCAGCTGCACCTTGGGCGTCGCAACAACGACGTTGGGGATTTTGCGTATGGTTTCAATCATGGCGTCGTCAATCTTGGCGCCGCCCATGCCGGTATTGACTTGTATTACCGAAAGGTCGCCCATCTGCGAGAACATGAATTCCAAGGATTCCTGTTTGCCTATGCCGATAGAAATCATTATGACAATGGAGCAGCAGCCTATGATGACGCCCAAAACGGTCAAGATGCTTCGGGATTTGCGGCGCAGCAGGTTCTGAACGCTCATTATCAGCAGGTCTTTAGTTTTCATCGCCGTCCCTCTTGGAGTCCGGGGCGACGGCCGCAGTTTCGGCGTTTTTGCCGTCGAGCGTACCGTCCACGGCCTCGGCGACTATCGACTGCGTGTCCTGAGACGTTTCTCCGCCGGTCGGAGGAAGCGGCGCGCCGGCGTCAAAGTTTTGGTTCCAGTCAAACAGCTCGGCGGCCTTGGCTTTCGCGCGGCGGCGTTTGCGGCGGACAAGGAGAATGACCGCGACCAGCGCTCCCGCGGCGCCCGCGATGATGGCGATTAACAACCAGGGAAAGCCTCCGTCCGGATCGCCCTGCATCGACGGATCGTCCGGCATCATTCCCGGCTGTTCCATCGGCATTTCCACGACGTTAAGCTTGATCGGTATTTCACGTTTTTTAACCTCGCCGCTGAGAGTTTCGTAGGTCACGCTGACCGTGAACTCGGCCTGACCCGGCGCAGGAGGGGTCAGAATAAAGTCGAGAGTGCCGCTGCTGCCGGGCGTGATGTTGCCGACGTTAAGCACCTTTTCAACGGCGTCCATTTCCCCGACTAGCTCGGCGCGCGTGTTGGCGACGTCGGCTTTGCCCTTATTGACATAGGGAATCGACAGATAGAACTCCTGATACGCGTAAACTTCCTGCGGAATCATCGGAGCGTTAACCTCGAACCTGTCCGGCTGGAAGACGGGGATGGAGATGGTCTGGGTAGAGGTTCCGGAAGCGCGCTTATTCGCGACCAGATAGTCATATTTGAAACCTACGGTTATTTTGCCGGTGTTTGTCTGAGCGCCGGCCAGCGCTCTCAGCTGGACAGTCTCGTGCTGCGTCGCGCCGGGTGCCAGCGATTTATAGAAAAACGTGTTGGTGGACGCGTTGATGGTCAGCGCTTCGCCCATGTCCAGAGACATAACCACGTTCTCGACCGCAAGATTGCTGCCGAGGTTTGCGAAAGTCACGTCGAGATCAAAAAGTTCGCCCGCTGCAACCTGGTCGCCGCCGAAGCTGTAGTCGGATATCAGAATGTTCGGCGCGGCGGTATCCGATTCACCGGCGCTGACCACGGCGGTCACCGGCAGGCGTTCGGTCGCGGTGCCGCTCTCGTTCGAGCCGTAGTAATACTTGATTTCGACGTTGACGCTCTGGGAGGACGCCGAAATTTCTTTCGCGCACTTGAAGCTCGCCGAAAAGGGAACGCTTCCGCCCGGCGGAATGTCGGGAAGAATGATCGAGCTTGAATTGCCCTGGAGCTGGAACGCGTCCGAAGCGCTCAACGTCGCCACGGGGGAGGTGACGGCCTTGTCGCTGCGGTTGACGGCGGTCATGCTGATCGTAAAGCTGGAATCGGGGGCCACCGCGCCCTTGATGCTCTCGCGCCTTATCTGGATGATCGGAGGCACGCCCGCGCCTTTGCTCACGGTGGCGGGAACCGGCAATTTGGCCGTTGTCGTGCCCTGAATCAGGGTTTCCGACGGCTTGTAGTAATATCTCAGCTCAACATCGACCGACTGCGACGCCGACGGGATCTCGGCGCCCGCCGCGAGTGACAATGTGAAGCTTGCGCTGCCGCCGGCTGGAATATCGGAAAGCTGAACCGCGCCCGAATCGTCGAGTACCTGCAAAGCGTCCGACGGCGTGACTACGGCGAGCGGCGACTGGAGCGCGTATTTGTTGAGGTTCTGGACGGTTACTTTGAGTCCGAACCTGTCATTGACCTTGACAGATCCTGCCACCTTTTCGCGCGTTATCATCACAACTGGCGACAGTTCGTCCTGTTTTTTGACAGTCTCGGCCAATATTAGCAGCTTTTGCGCGGCGGTACCCGCGGTTTCGGTATTGCCGCTCATGTACTTGTACTTCAGGTCGATGTCCAGGCTTTGCGACGGGCTGGCGATTTCCTTGGCCGCGCGCAAGCGGACAACCAGTCTGCCGGTCTGGCCGCCCTTAATGTCGGACATCACGCTGGAGGTCGAGGTCGCAACCAGGATAAGACCCTCGGAGGCGGACAGCGTCGCGACGGGCGACAGAATATCGGCGGCTCCCCGGTTGCGCACCGCCACGGTCACGTCGAATTCGTCTCCTGCACGGACGGGTTCCTTTATCTGCTCGCGGGTGATCTCAACGGTCGGGGGCTGCTCCGCGGCGGACTTTCCAGGTTCGGCAGGGATCATGATGCGTTCGGAGGCGGTCGCGGCTTCCTCGCCGCCGGTGTCTGTGGGGTATGTGTACTTCAGGTCGACGGTCAGGCTCTGAGACGGTGAGGTTATTTCGCCGAGCGCGCGCATATAGACGTTGAATTTGACGGTCTGATATCCGCGGATGCCCTCGGAAATGATGTGCGAGCCGATATCGCCGGCCAGAACCAGTCCCTCAGACGTTGAAAAGCTGGCGGTGGCGTAAGATATCTCGACAGGGCTACGGTTCGTGATCTCTATGCCGACGTTGAAATACTCGCCGGGCTGGACAATTCTTGAGAATTTGCCGCGGGCGATCTCGACTATCGGAGTTATTCTGCCGGCCGGGGTCGGAGTGGGGGTGGGTTCGGGAGAGTGCGAGGGAGTCGGGTCGGGAGGCGTGTACTCGGTGCACTCGCTGACTGTCATGCTGAGAGTGCTGTAGGGGACGTTCAGATTTTTATAGCCGAGCAGAAAGCTGAACTTTTGCCCGGTGCCGGAATAGGTTGCGTTGGTGAAGTTAATACGAGTCAGCAGCGGCTCTGTGCCGGTCGAATCGATGACGCTCGCCCCGACGGTGCCGCCGGTGAAGTTGTCCAGCGTCCGGCTTACATCGAGGTCGGCTGCGTCATTGATCTGGTCGGTAGTGACCGCTGTGTTTTTCACAATAATGCTGAAGTTGACCTTTTGGCCTTTTGTGATGGAGGACACCGGCGCGCCGCCGCTGTCGGTCACGGTGTAGCTGATTATCACTGGATTGCTTGACGGAGCCGGAACGCCGCCCGCGAGCGCCGCAAGCTGCAGGATCATCGCCAGAGCAAGAGCGAGACTAAATTTCTTCATATTTTCTCCCAATATCACTGACAATGGATCCGTCCATCAGTGTAATAATACGGTCTGCGTAGCGCGCGGGTTCAGGGTCGTGCGTTACTAACACGATTGTCTGATTAAAAGCTACAGAAAAATCCTTTATCATCTGCATGACGTCAATTGTTGTTTTGGAATCCAGGTTGCCGGTCGGCTCGTCCGCGAAAACGACGGCGGGTTTCGCGATAAACGCCCGCGCTATGCCGACGCGCTGCTGCTGTCCGCCCGACATCTGGCCCGGATAGTGATCCAGCCGGTCTCCCAGTCCCACGCGGCGCAGGATCTGCTCTGCAGCGTTTGTCCTGGTCTTTTTGTCGATGCCCCGGAAAATCAGCGGGATAGCGACGTTTTCGACCGCGGTCATGTAAGGCATGAGGTTGTAAGATTGAAAAATAAATCCTATGTTATGCTGCCTGAAAGCGGCGAGTTGATTTTCGGAGAGGTCTGAAATAACCGTTCCGCCAATGCGCACCGTTCCGGTAGACGGCTTTTCCATTCCGGCCATTTGGTTGAGCAGCGTGCTCTTGCCCGAGCCCGAAGTTCCGGTGATGCAGCAGAGCTCGCCTCTCGCGAGCTTAAAGCTGATCTTTCGCAGCGCAATCACGCATTCGCCGCCAATCCGGTAGAGCTTCCCGAGATCGGTAACTTCGATGAAATTGTCAGAAAATTCGGTCACAATTTTACTCCGTTACTTTATTTGATATAGATTTTACGCTAACCAAACCGCTTGCTCAGATATACAGTTGAAGCCGGCTGTAATGCGGCGGATTATTCGGATGAATGAGCATGGGTGACTACTAAAATGCACAAAATATCTAAATAAAAATGTTGCAAATAATTATAAAAATATATTGATTATTATAACATAGAGGTATATACTTAAATTACAGGATGGCCTGGCGCACGAGCAGAATGTACACCGACGAACTGGATGAAATCCGCTCTCGCGGATGGAAAGTGAGGTACATTATGTTGGAGAACAGATGCAATCGTCATGAGCTGAGCCCGAGTGAGGTTCAGGCGAGGATTGAAGAGCTTGAAAGGCTCGATGAGATCAACAAAAAAGAACAAGAAGAGAAGTTGTTTCAAACCCAACTCGTAGCACCAAGGTCAGAAGCCACCCGCCGCAAAAACACTCTCAAAACATGAGACGAAAAAAACCAAATAATGTGCCGAAGCTCCGAGTTGACCCCGACTCGGGGCTTTAATAATTCACTAATTGGCCGTAAAATGCAGTTTTGGGTCAATAATATGTTATGTAAGTTACCTCGGTAGTAATCAATTTCCGCCCGGGAAGTTCATGCCAACTATAAAGTTACACTCGCTCGGTGTTGATTGCTAAGTATTATAATTCAAATTATCGACATTGTCAAAATTCGCTGTGTCCCGCAAAATGGAACAATACAATTGCAGTAATCGTCTAAAAATAATTATTGTTAAATAATCGAATTATTGCGTCAAGCGCACGAGAGAGGAGAACGTGAAAAAGCCCGAAATCATCCGGACGTCAGGCATTTGAGGTCAGTTGAATTTGACGGCGAAAGCTATGTTCAATTCCTCGACAGCACAATAACGGGGGGGCGGCAAATTTGCCGGAGATTAAACTGTACGACAAAAAAACAAAGGAATTGACCGGGAAAAAATATTTTTTTCGGTACACAGCGGCACTCAAACGATTTTTCTGCCGCACTTTCTGCAAAATAAATGATCGGACGCGGTCGCCGCGCCGCAGTACGGGCAATAGCCTGCCGCGCCGGGTTCGCCGCTGGCTTCGGATTGAGCGCTGTCTCTGGGGTGGAAGCGCTGGTTTAACGGGTCGGGTTCCTCGGTGTCGTCGGTTATGTCGAAGGAAGAAAAACGGTTTTTGCCGGTTGCGTTCTTGAAGTTGTAGACAGCCTGGGCTATGCCGACGGCAATAAAGACGACTCCGAATATTGGAAAAAAGAACGGAGCGCCCATAGACGCCGCCATTGCGGTCCAAAATATTCCAAAAACTATCAGCGCGACCGAAATGACGCCGCCCATGAATGACGGGCCTCTTCCCGGTTTGATGCTTTTCATAACGATCCCTCCTCAGGAAATATTTGCAAAGCGCCTCCATTTTCCCACAAAACAAAACTGCCGTCAATTGAAAATCAATCAACGGCAGTCCATTCTGGTGGAGACAACAGGACTCGAACCTGTGACCCCCTGCGTGTGGAGCAGGTGCTCTACCAGCTGAGCTATGCCTCCATCTTAGCGGCGCGCGGCGAACCCGCGAATTCCGCCGGAGAAAAGATGGCCAGAGGGGAGCGGAAAGCCCGCTCGCGCCTCTGTCCCTCTAACCTCCGTCTTCTCTGGTGACCCGTAGGGGAATCGAACCCCTGTTACCGCCGTGAAAGGGCGGTGTCTTAACCGCTTGACCAACGGGCCATATGTCCGGCAGGATTTTGCCGGAATGTGGTAGCGGCAGTCGGATTTGAACCAACGACACTTCGGGTATGAACCGAATGCTCTAGCCAACTGAGCTATGCCGCCATGTACCTAAAACACGGCAATAGATATTATAAGTGACACGGAGGCCGATGTCAATCATAAATTAAAATATTTTTCAAAGGAGCTGTTTACGACGAAAACGGCATACACGAAGTAATCATGCCGACGGACAAAAAAACAACCGGCAAGGTAACCCAAGCCGGTTATCGTGGTGCGGATGAAGGGACTTGAACCCCCATGTCCTTGCGAACACATGGACCTGAACCATGCGCGTCTGCCATTCCGCCACATCCGCATATACGCTGTTTTTTACCGCAATGAGTATTCTAGCACAGCATTTCCGATTTTGCAATACCATTATCATAAAAAATATTTGTAAAGCCATGGAAAAACGTAACAGTATTGTTACTAAAATAATCTATATTGGATTGTCCGATGGAGGTATACTCGTTATATGCAGGTTTTTAACGGTTTAATACAGATAGATTGAGGTGGATTCAATGAAAAAACTAGCGCTTGTAATTTCGTGCGCCGTGCTGGTGTCGGCGCTTGCGGCCTGCGTCGCACCGGGGACAGTAGTCCAGGAACCATCACCTGACCCGACCGCGACCGCGACGTCCACACCGAAAACGTCCGCGCCGCCGACAAACACGTCTCCGTCGGCGCCGCTTGGAGATTTTGGCGGGCTGGTGCCCGAGGTGAAGCCGGGCGCGATCAGTCTCGACCCCGCGGCGTACGAAGCCAGACTGAACGCAATGGGCAAATACTCGCCGGAACCGGATATTGCCAAAACCGGCAAATCTGCGACGATCGATAACCTGATTCCGGGCAATTACGGCACGCTGTATCCGTTTATCGGGGCATATATGATGGCGTCGGAGGGCGGTTTTTACGATCAGCCGATCCCGAAGTACGGACTGTGCAACGCATCCGGCGAAATTATCGTAAGCCCTGACTATGTCAGGATATATCCGCTGTATTCCGGCCCCGGCTATTGGAGCGCGAACAGAGGCACGCCCGTCGCCTTCGTGCTTGTTGAGATCGTGGGCGAGCAAAAATCCGGAGAATCTGGGCAGTTTATACAGAGCGTATACAAAAACAGTATAATTTCCGCCAACGGAGCATGGAAAGCCGGACCGTACAGCGAAGTGCTGAGCGCGGGCGAAGGATACATGTTCATCTTGCGTGACAACAAATGGGGAGTTTTAGACCCGAACGGGCGCGAGTCGGTACCCTGCAAATTTGAGCAAGGCGGAGACCTGGACGACTATCCGAACTCAATTTATGAATGGGCCGAAAACGGAATTGCCTTCATCAGCTATCCGGATAACGGCCCGAATAAAGGCAAGTGCTTCATTATCAATCGGCAGGGAGACATGTTCGAGGGCCCGTACATCATGGCATATCCCAACTCGGCCAAAGATGTGTTCACCGTAACGACGACCGATCTGAAGACCGGGCTCATGCGCACCGACGGAACCTGGGTGATCGAGCCGATGGAGGCTGACCTCACGTTGCTCGGTAACGGGTTCGTCTGCGTGACGCCGAAATCGGAGGGCGAAGTCGGCAATACGTTCGGAATAATGGACTACTCGGGAAAATACGTCGTCGAGCAAGGAGAACGGACAATCAGAGTCTTTGAGGACTCGATATTTGTGTCCGATCTTGAATACGAAGCCGCGCTGCCGCTCAGCGATAAGACCGGAACTTTTTATGACAACGACATGAACGTAATCCACCCGCCCGAGAATTTTGGGATGCTCGACCACTTCTACGGCACTGATTTTTACAAATGGGAGACCAAGGACGGTATTGTGATTGCCGATTTTGACGGCGACCGGGCGCACGCCATCAGTACTGACAGCAATTATTACAGAGTCTTCGAGAACCTGTTTGTCATCGACGGCAAGCTGGTCGATATGGATACCGGAAATGAAATAATTGATCTTGACGGCAAGGGCGGAGTGAATTATCTCGGCAAGGATTCGATTTTAGTTTACGGCGCTGAAAGTAATGCATGCATACTTTATGACTTGGAAGGCAAGCAGGTTTTATCCGGCAAGTTCCGCGATATCAGCATGCTGGACGACGGAATCTACCGAGTTTCCCAGAACAAATATGAGGGAATAATAAACAGAAAAGGCGAATGGATTCTCAGGATAAACACCTTAAAATACCTGGAGGACTAATCTGCGCAAGTCAATTAACGTGACACCGGCGCTATAAATCAATATTACCGGAAAGGATCAAATTATGAAGACAAGACTACTTGTGATTGCGCTAGCCTTAATGCTGATAACAGCCGCCTGCGTCGGGCCGGCGGAGACGGCCTCACCGTCACCGAGCGCTCCGGCCGAGCCGACTGCGCAGTCGCCATCGCCCCCAGCACCGGAATCATCAGTGCCCGCGCTGGAGGCGCAGTTTACTGTTGAGAGCTACCCGAGAGTGGACGGCTCGACCGCCAACATCCCGCTGGGAGAGGCGCTGGCTTCGCTCATGCTGGGCATAGACCGGGCTGACGCCGCGAAGATGATCGAATTCAGCGGCACGACAGACGCGTATCAAAGGCTGATGTATGGTAATGCCGACTTGCTGCTGGTATACGAAGCCTCACCCGTGACCATCGAGCAGAAGAACGAGAGCAACTTCGAATGGGATATCGCTCCGATAGGCCGTGACGCGCTGGTATTCATCGTAAACAAAAACAACCCGGTGACCAATCTGACCACCGACCAAGCGCGCGACATCTATACCGGCAAGATTACCAACTGGAATCAGCTAGGCGGGCCCGATCTCAAGATTGAGGCGTTCCAGCGCAACAAGACTTCCGGCAGCCAAACGCTGTTCGAAAAGCTGGTGATGCGCGGCGAGACACCAATGGAGCCGCCCACCGAATATGCAGTCGGCGAGATGGACTCGCTGATAAAAGCGGTCGTGAACTATAACAATTCCGGTGCCGCGATCGGATATTCGGTTTTCTACTACGCCAAAAACATGAATCCCGGCGACGGCTTGCGGTTCATGTCCATCGACGGCGTGGAGCCGACCAAAGAAAGCATCCGGAGCGGTAAATATCCGCATGTCAACGACTTCTACGCGGTAATCGATAAAACCGCGGCCGGGGACAGCGCCCAGCGCCAGCTATATGACTGGCTGCAAACCGAGCAGGGTCAAAAGCTGGTTGACGCCGAAGGCTACGTGCCGCTTAGATAAGCGACCGCGTCTTGACGGGCCGCCGGTCTGACAGATAAGATACCGCTGAAATTTGTCCAAAATTTTGCCGCGCCCTTCTTCTGTAGACAGGGCGCGGCGAGCTCATTTAGTCCGCATTTTCTCAAGGCCGGGCTTTATTCTTTTCTCGGCCATGTCGCGCGGCGCGATATCGTCCACCGCCTTGAAAACAAGATCCTCGGTTACAGTCGAGATTTTGTTTTTGATTACCCATTCCTTGATCTGCCGCTTGATCGGGCCCCGGAAAAAGGCCGGAATTTCATTAAGCACGGCCCGCATCATTTCCCGGCTGTTGCCGTGCCAGGTGAGTGTATCGAAGAAATTCTTCTCCATCTAAAAAACCCCGCTTATTAAGTCGTATCGCTATTAGAATATGCGCGGCGTAAGCCAAACTTGCCAACTACATAATAAATCGGGATGCAACTATCCCGCAATAGCCGCTTCGGTAATTTATTTTGTTATTTTGGCGGAATCATCAAAAATTGACCATAGAATCAAAAGTGGACTAATCAACCATTTGATTTTGAATTGTAAAAGTGTTATTATCGTAGCGATTGACAGTATATTCCAATAGCCGATCTGGGCCGGAAGGCGTTGCGAGGCATGGAAGTACGATTACAGTTTGGAGTCGAGGGGGTAATGCGGTTGTCGGCGACTGACAACGGAGCGAGCTTTAAGACTGTTGGAGTTAATGCGCTGATCGTTGATGACAATCCGGTTAATCTGAATGTGGCGGCTGGATTTTTCAAATCATTGGGTATAGAGGCCGACCTTGCGTCCTCTGGGATCGAGGCGCTTGAACTTGTGCCAGGCAATTGCTACGACCTTGTTTTTATGGATCAGATGATGCCCGGAATGGACGGAATTGAAACCACGCGAAAGCTCCGCCAAATGGGATTCACAGCGGAAAAGCTGCCCATCATCGCGCTATCGTCAAACAACGACGAGGGCGCGCGCGACATGTTCATCAAGAACGGAATGCAGGACTTTCTGAACAAACCCATTGATAAGTCAAAGCTCTGCTCGATGCTGGCCAAATGGCTGCCGCCGGAGAAGATAGTTGACCCCGGGAGAGAGAAAGAGGAAGCCCTGGACAAGGTTATGCTGCTGAGGCGCGTGGACGGGCTCGACCTGGCGGCCTGCTTGGACGACGCCAATTTTGACGCGGTAAGGTATCTGAAGTCGGTCGATGTGTTTGTCCGTAATATGCCGCTCATTTTAGGTTCGCTCTCCCGTGTCAATGAGGGGCCGAAACTGGAGGGCTTGTTCAGAAGCATCAGCACGCTGGCCGGCAACATCGGAGCTTTTTCACTGTCCGCCGAAGCCGAGGTATTTGAAAGGCTGGCGGCGGAGAGCGACGGCACGGGCAATATCGAGGTCGCGCCCCTTATTGAAAAACTTTCCGCTCTGCGAGACAGAATTTTTATGGCGGTGGGATAAATACCCGCGCGATGATGCCATATATATCGATACAGAAAAGTCGTCGGAAGTATTCTTTCCGGCGACATTTTTTAACTTCGATAAATACCGTTGAGCACTCCGTCAGTCGATAATTTCGGCAATCATGCTGGCGAGTTTGACGCTCTGGCAGAGATCCGCCTGATCCAGCGAATCCTTCAGGCCGCAGACCAGGTTTCTGACAGTCGTGTCGTAAGAGGTTAAATCGACGTTGGCAAGCAGGCTGACAGCTCCGGCGGTATCGAAGACTTCCAGCATGGAAAGCGTTTCGGACATGATCTGGCGCAGACTGGACAGGGCGCACTCAGTTTTTGGCAAGAGATTACAGCTCTGTATTACCGTGGCAAGTTTTTTCGCGAAGTTTCTGAGATCGAAGACAAGCCCAGGCAAATATGCCGAGCAGCAACTGGCATCATCACTCTTGCAGCTTTGTTCCAGCTGCTCGGCGCGCTGAGAGAGAGCAAGCGCCCCAATATTTTTCAGCGCGGATTTGAGCCCGTGGACTTCGGTCTGCAGCTTGTCCAGCCTGCCTTCTTTGAGGTACAAAGTAAGCTTGTTGCAGTCAACCGGGATTTTGTCGGCCATAATCACGAGGCACTTCTCGAAGATATCGGCCATTCCCTCCATTTTGCCGAGCGCGTAATCCACTTGCAACTCAGAGAGTTCAGAAGCACTCTTGACAAGCTGGCCGGCGGCGGGTTTGCGCGGCTTGCCCGAATCAAACAGAATGTTGACCTTCTCGTCCGGCAGCCATTTAACCAGTACGTCGATCAGCTTCGACTTGTCGACCGGCTTAGAGAGAAAACCGCTGAAGCCTTCACTTATGAACATGGCATCAATGCCTTTAATCGCGTTTGCGGTCAGCGCGATAATGGGAAGCTCGGTGAATCCGCGTCTGCGAAGCTCGCGGGTGGCGGCGACTCCGTCAATCTCGGGCATCATGTGATCCATGAAAACCAAGTCGTATTTTTTCTGCCGGATCAGCTCAAATGCTTCCTGTGCGCTTTCGGCAAGGTCGGCGTTGATGCCGAACAGCGCGAGGTAGCCCGCCGAGACGTTGAGATTGATGCGGTTGTCGTCCACGACAAGCACTCTCGCATCAGGCGCGGAAATTGACTCGATCTTAGCGAGGTCGCCGGCCTGGGAGGGTTCGCCAATCACAAGTGGGAGCTTGACGTGGAACGTAGTGCCCTTCGAATATTCGCTCTCGAACGTGATTTCGCCCTGCATGACGTTGACCAGCTTGCGGGTGATGGAAAGTCCCAGCCCTGATCCACTGGAGTCGCGGTTGCTGTCCAGATCGAACTGGGTGAAGTCGGCGAACATATTGTTGTAATCCGACTTTTTTATGCCGACTCCGGTGTCGATGACATCAAAGCAAATGTGCCGGTCGGTCACGAACACCTTGAACATAATGTAGCCTTTTCGGGTGAACTTGATGGAGTTGCCGATCAGGTTGACCAGGATCTGCCGTATCCTGATGTCGTCGCCGAACAGATACCGCGGGACGCTTTGCGAGATGTCTATGACAAAATCCAGCCCCTTTTTGGAGGCCGACAGCGAAAAAACCGACTGTAAATGTTTGAGCAGCGCAAACAGGTCATAGGTAATGGGAACCAGGGTAAACTTTCCGGACTCTATTTTAGTGAGATCCAAAATATCGTTAATAATGGCGAGCAGCGACTGGGCTGAGGAGCGGATGTCGCTCACCTGTTCAATCTGTTTGGATGGCAGGTCGCTTTCGAGCAGCAGCTCGGACATGCCGATAATCGCGTTCATCGGGGTGCGGATTTCGTGGCTCATCTGGGAGAGGAATTCGGTTTTGGTTCGGTTCGCGGCTTCGGCGTTCAACTTTTCCTGGGCAATCAGAGCTTTGGCTTGGTTGGCGCGCTCTGCGGTCTGGATCGCCTCGGAAAGGCGGGATACATCGTGCGCAATAATCAGGACCCCGCCAAAGCCGCCGTTGCTTTCCAGCAGAGATTTCACACATACTTCGAAATTCTTGCCATTTAACTCCAGGCTGAGGTTGACGCTCTCTCCGGCCTTTATGCTCGCGACGTAATAGACAGCCGCCAGCAGTTTTTTGCCGAAGTCCTTGGGACAGATTCTGGAAAACAGTACGTCGATTCTTTTGCCGACGAGCAGCGAGAGATCCTCAATATTAAAATGCTTCAGCAGGCTGGCCGTTCCCAGCATGAATCTGAGCTTGTTGTCGATAATGACTATGGGGTCGGGGCAGTGCTGCAGCAGCAGGTTGTTGTACATCTCCTGCTTCAGATTTTCCTGCGTAAGTAAAGACCGAAGGATCTGGTGGGTCTCAATGCGCGCTTCCAGCTTCGCAAGAGTATCCTCCAGCGAAGTGATTTTTCTTGCTTGGAATGCGTTTTCAGATTCGAGCGATTTCACTTTTTGCGTAAGCTCGTCATAAGTTGGAACAAGCTTGATTCGGTTATCATTGAGATTCTGCTCGTTATCTTTTTTGTTCATATATTCACACTCCGGCATTGATCCAGAAATCCAAAGATTTTGATGGCTGCCAAGGCAAAGCCATAAACGAGCTGTTCAATCAGCCGCAGACAGCGGAATGTCAAGAAAAACCGGTCGATATACGCAAGACCAATATTACACAAAATGTCGCAGGAATAAAACAGTTTTCGAGCTGTTTCGGCAAGCAACGCTTCGCCCTAAGGATTTTTTACAACAGAAAATTCCGTTGGATTCTCAGATGATTATATCACTTATTTGACAAAAGTCAAAAGAAAATGCACAATTCGTTGTAAAAAGTATATAGTTTTTGTTAGTATTGTTCTGTTTAAGATAGCTATTGCTGAAAATATACGAAATAAGTATATATAGTCGCATTTTGTCGCTTGTATTACAATAATAAATTTGAATGAAACAAATGAAAATTAATTACCATATAAAAGTTATAAAAATTAAAAGAATTATACTTTGACACAATCGCAATTTCTTATATAATTAGCACTAGCTAACATAATTCACAGTCAGAGTTTCTACACCGTTTAAAAGCGGTTTTTTAGAGAGGGTCAGTTAGCCACAACTAACAAAATTTGGGAGTTTAACATGAAAAATCAAGCAGAAGCATCCATCAGGTCAGACTTGGCGGATACGCATATCAGACAGCACAACGAACATATGAAAACACACCACCGTCCGCGCAGAGATCTTGGCGGCATGGCCAGGCTGGACAGTCTGACTCCCGGGCAATCGGGCGAGATCGTTAAAATCGGCGGTGAGGGCGCACTTCGCCGCAGGCTGCTGGATATGGGCCTGACTCCGGGCACCAAAGTACATATGAAAAAGTACGCGCCGCTCGGCGATCCGATAGAGCTCAATTTGAGAGGATACGACCTCAGCCTGCTGCGCGCCGATGCCCACAATATCGGAATTATGCCGATTGGCGCAGTATTAGGAAAAGCGCAATGATTTTTGCGCTTGTCGGCAACCAAAACAGCGGAAAAACCACACTCTTTAACAAGCTAACCGGATCAAGCCAGCATGTGGGCAACTGGCCCGGTGTCACCGTTGAGAAAAAGGAAGGAAAAATCAAACGCCATAAAGACATACGCGTTGTTGACCTTCCGGGCATATATTCGCTCTCGCCGTATTCGACTGAGGAAATCGTATCGCGCAACTTCGTTTTGGAAAACACGACCGACGCCGTCATCAACATTGTCGACGCGACCAGCCTGGAGCGCAGCCTTTATCTTACGCTGCAGCTTATGGAGCTTGGAAAACCGATGGTCATCGCGCTTAACATGATGGATGACGTCGACTCCCGCGGAGACCGCATTGACGTTAACAAACTCAGCGACAAGCTCGGGATTCCCATTGTGCCAATATCGGCGCGCCGCAACCGGGGTATCGATAAGTTGATCTCGACGGCAATTGATGTGGGTAAGAACAAGAGAGTACCCAAGCTGATAGATATTTGCGAAGGCGTCCTGCATGAATCGCTCCATTCCGTCTCGGCGCTGCTCGAAAGCCGGGCGACCGCCTGCGGGTATACTCCGCGGTTTGCCGCCAGCAAGCTGATTGAGGGCGACGAACCTGTACTTAAAGCCCTGTCGCTAAGCACGCACGAATTGCATATTGTCGACGAAATCCTTGAAGAGATGGAGCACCGCAGCGGCCAAGAGCGCGATTCGATGCTGGCCGACCAGAGGTTTAAGTTCATTACAAAGCTGGTTTCCGAAACCGTTAACCGGAAAAAACCCGAGGGAGCCGCGACGGTATCGGATAAAATTGACCGGATATTGACTAACCGAATTCTGGCTATACCGATTTTCCTCGGCATCATGTACGGCATTTTCTGGCTCACTTTCGGCCCGCTCGGCACGTTTATCTCCGACAATTTCGCGGCGCTGATCGATATGGGCATTGGCGCTGTCGACGAATGGCTGGTCGGCCTCGGCGTGGCTGAATGGCTACACGGCCTAATTGTCGGCGGTATACTCACAGGTGTCGGCAGCGTTCTTGGATTCCTGCCGCTTATCCTGCTGCTGTTCCTGTTTATTTCAATACTTGAAGACACCGGATACATGGCGCGCGCCGCGTTCGTTATGGATCGCCTTCTCCGCAAGATCGGACTCAGCGGGCGTTCCTTTATCCCGATGATAATGGGCTTTGGGTGCAGTGTTCCCGCTATCATGGCGACGCGGACGCTCGAAAATGAACGCGACCGCAAGATGACCATCCTGGTCACGCCGTTTATGAGCTGTACGGCTCGCGTGCCGATCTACGGAGTGTTCGTAGCCGCGTTTTTCGCGCAGTATCAGGCTATCACATTGCTTTCGATCTACGTTCTCGGCATCGTTGTTGCCGTCCTGTCCGCGCTGCTGCTGAGCAAGACGGTATTTAAAGGCCAGAGCGTCCCCTTCCTTATGGAGCTTCCGACCTACCGCCTGCCCTCCTTGAGAAATGTACTCATGCAGATGTGGGATAAGGGCAAGGGATTTATTCAGCGCGCGTTTACAATTATCTTCGCGGCGACCGTCGTCATCTGGTTCCTTTCGAGCTTTAACTTCTCGATGCAGATGGTTGACGATAACTCACAGAGTATGCTGGCGACAATCGGCGGTTTTATCGCTCCGATATTCGCCCCGCTCGGCTTTGGCACATGGGAGTCCGCGACATCTGTCGTCACCGGCATTCTGGCAAAAGAGAACGTGGTCGGCACAATGGCCATACTCTACAATGTCGGAGAAGAAGGCGTCGAAAACGGTGCTCTCAGCGGACTGCTCTCCGGAGCGTTCACTCCTCTCGCGGCATACGCGATGATGGCTTTCACGCTCCTGTACGTCCCCTGCGCCGCGGCCTTTGCCGCGATGCGGCGCGAGCTTGGATCCATGAAGCTGGCGCTCGCCGGTATCGCCTATCAGACAGGCGTTGCGTGGATCGTTGCTTTCCTTATATTCAACATCGGAGGCCTGTTTGTCAGATAAGACTGGAGAAACACTATGGAAACAGTAATTGTTGCCGCATTCGTTCTGATAGCTTTCGGAGCTGCGGTCGTATACATGATCCGCAAGAGAAAAAAGGGCGGGTCCTGCGGCGGGTGCAATTGCTCCTGCGGAGACAGCGGCAAATGCAGCACAAAACCCGGCGGTCAGAATAAGATTTAACCTTCAAATTAATTTAGTTAAGCGGGCCGGACGTTGAGTCGTACGGCCCGCTTAATGTTATGTAGGGGAAAAAGAAACGAGGCGGCGAAATTCCTCGGTTTAAATCGACAGCATGAGCGCCGGGAGGCCAACGCATTTGTCGGAGAGAGCAATACACACAGATGCTGCCAATAAAGTATAAAAGCCTGCGCATACGGCAGTCGGTTCCGAAAGAGTCACCTTAAATGACAAAAATCGAGATAAAATAATTACATGTTTTGCGAAAAAAACTATTATGACGGAAATATACTGAGACATCTCTTGGAGTGCGTCTTACAAACAAAGGAAGCCACTTGACGGCGGCAGTAGTACTGATATCTCCGGCGCGGCTGTTAACCGGCATCCCGGATGCCACCGGCGTAGACGTTTTTTACCAGTCTTAGCGTGTACTTAACCGCGATTCCGACCAGAATTCCGGTTATGACGCCTGAAACCAGAAGTATTGGCAAGTACGACACAAAGAGAAACGTTCCCATAACGACGCTGACCGCGATTATCTGGCCGAGGTTGTGGAATATTGCGCCGACAACGCTGATGCCGATCGGAGTGACCTTGTCCCGCATCAGCTTCAACGATATCGCCATGGCGGCGAAGCTGAGCAGCGCGCCGCTCAGGCTGTACATAAAGGAGGGAAACGACCCGGTGAACATCGCGACCATGAACGTCTTGAGAAGTGTGAGCGCAAAAGCCTCGGGCACGGTGAATAAATAAAGCGCCGAGAGGATGACAACGTTACCCAGTCCCAGCTTGACGCCGGGAATAGCGAAATCCAGCGGGATGGAGCGCTCGACTATTCCGATAATCAGCGCGAACGCCAAAAAGATCGAAAGCAGAGCGAGTTTCCGTGTTTTTGTCCTTTTATCCAACAATTATATCGACCGTCCCGTCATCAGTCTGGCCGGAAACTTCGCCGGTCAGTTTTATCAGCAATGAGTGTGGAAGGCAGGCAATGGCGGAGTTTGTGTTCTTGAGCTTGGGAGCGTGGACGCAGTCCTGCGAGGGGCAGTCCGCCCAGATAACCTTGACGCCGTCGGGAGACAGGCGCAGAGTATTCTTGCCGCCGCCCGCCGTGACCGTGATCTCGCGCTCGCCCGACTCGGGCAGCGGTATCGTGTCGTACAGCTCGCCGCCGATCCGGATTTCAGCCGAGAGTCCGGCCGGGCGCCCCGTTTCGGAGAGAAAGAGCGAAAGCGCGATGCCGCCAGCGATGACCAGCGCTGCCGCGATAATAATGATATCCGCTTTTTTCATAAAAATCAGTCCGCCAATTTGTAGCCGGATTCAATCAGCTTAAAGGAACCGGCAATACCGCCGGTAGTTACGACCGTGTTGTCGGTGGTTATGAAAATACCCTCCGTGTCGGGTAAGGAGTCAAGCAGCGCGCAGCCCTTTTCCACGCCCAGCACAAAGCACGCTGTTGACAGCTGATCGGCAAGAGTCGAGCTCTTTGAGATGATGGTGACCGACAGCAGCCCGCTTTTCGGGGGATAACCCGTCGCCGGATCGATAATATGATGGTAGATTTCCCCGTCACGCTCAAAATAATGCTCGTAGCCGCCGGAGGTGACGACCGAGGTATCGCTGACCGAAACCACACCGACGATTTTGTCACTGCCGATGACCGGCTCGCGGATGCCTACGTTCCAGTTGGAGCCGTCCGGCTTTTTGCCGAACGCGTAAATGTTGCCGCCAAAGTCGAGGATCGCGCTCGTGATTGAATTCTCTCTGAAAATCCGGACAGCCTCGTCGCAGGCGTAACCCTTGGCGACGCCGCCAAGGTCAATGGACATGCCGTGCTCGGCTAGCTTGACAGTCTTACCGGCGTCGTCGATCTCCAGCTTGCGGAAGTCAACCAGCCGTTTGGCGTTTGCGATCTCTGCTTCATCAGGGACGCGGGGGTGATCGGTCCCGATGCCCCAGAGCTTGATGAGCGGCCCGATGGTCACGTCAAAAGCGCCGCCCGACAGCTCCGACATATGCTTCGACTGCCGTATAAGCTCCAGCAGCGGCTCAAACTCAACTTTGCACGCGGTTCCTGCGGCGCTGTTGATCCGGTCGAGCTCGTTGCCCACGATGGTAGCGGACATCTTGTTATGTATTTCGGATACGCGCGCCAGCGCCTGCTCTGCGGCGGCGGGGACGTCGCCCTTCCGGTCGGCAGGCGCGTCATGGACGGTAATTGTTATGACCGTGCCGAGATACTCGTCGGTTGTGTATGACGCAGGAAGCTCCACCGTGCCCGCGCCCGAGCATCCGGTCAAAAGCGCGAGAGAGACAATCATTGAAATTGCCGCAGTTTTCTTCATAAAGTCACCTGGTAAAAGAATTAATGTTAGCATAGATTAACATATTTGACAGTATATATATTTGCCGAGAGCATGTCAATATGAAATTTGGCTGTATTTTAGTGTATTCCAGATAAATATACAGCGAATTCCGCCTGACTCCGCTAAAAGAGCAAGAGCTCGGATAACTTTTCACCAAAGAAAGCGTCAAAGATGCCGGCAAAAAGGACGGCTGCGTAAGGCAGTCGTCCCTCGATGCTTTTTTCAAATTATCAGTCGCGCTTATCGGCAAGGTGGGATTGATCTAAAAACTTTCATGCGGTTCTCGATTGGCGCGAACTGTTTTGCGTCGGGCTGAGCCACGACCGAGCCGAACGGCATTTGCGCGATCAGCTGCCAGTCATCAGGAACGTCCCACTCTGCCTTGACTTCGGCATCAATGATCGGATTGTAGTGCTGAAGCGACGCGCCGAGTCCCTCAAGCTCCAGTGCGGTCCAGATTGTGAACTGGAGTATCGCGCTGGCGTGCTGAGACCAAACCGGGAATTTGTCGCTGTAAGTGGGATAGGTCTCCATCAGCCCGCGGACAGTGGCGTCATCCTCAAAGTAAAGGATGCTGCCGTAACCGGCTACGAACGAATTTACCTTCTCATCGGTGGCGGCAAAGGCTTCGGGCGGGACTATGCGCCGGAGCGTTTCCATCACGATTGACCACAATTTCGTGTGATACGCGCCGAAAAGCACAACTACCCTCGAAGTCTGAGAGTTAAAAGCGGACGGGCAGTGCAGCAAAGCGGTTTCGACGATTTCCAGAATCCGATCCTGCGAAACTGTTATCTCGTTTCCGATAGCGTAGATTGTGCGTCTCTTTTTAACGTTATCCAAAAATGTCATGCAAAAACCTCCCTTAAAACGGTTTGTAAATGAAAGGCGGCGATCCGGACGGCAGGTTACCATAGGACAATCTCATTAATTAGAAGTATACCACTCCGGTAGGTCAAAGTCAATGAGAGGTAAAAATGGAAAAAAGCGCAAGTGTCACCGGAGCTTGAATTCCGTATCCGCCCATGATAAAATGTTCAGCATAGAAATGTTGACGCTTATAGAGTATTGCCGGTAAAAAGAATACTATGTCTGCGGGTGATTTGCCTTATGATATATCCGTGTATCGGTTGTGGGATTTGCTGTACATTTCTGAAGGGCATTCCGGAGCTTGCCGGGTTCCACGGCGGCGACGGAGTCTGCGTTAATTTAAAAAACAACCGCTGCGAGATTTACGCGTCGCGCCCGGATATATGCAGTACTGAGAAAATGTACAGGCTGGTGCTGTCCGAAGATATGAGCGAGAACGAGTTTATTTATTCCAACCTGCATGTCTGCCTTATGCTTAACCGAGAGCACGGAGAAATACATAATGTGCGAAAGCTGACCGAAATAATCAAGGAATGGAGATCGAAGCTATCGTGATCCGTCATCTCTTTGGCGATTTGCGATCGAGCGCAATTCACGCCGGATAAACAGAAATCCGCCGAGCCGTACTGGCCTGGCGGATTTATCATATGCGCGGCTGGTGGTTGACAGATGGGCGCCCGGATTCAGCAAGTCGCGGCGTTGAAGTATAACCCGGTCTCTCAGCGTGCGCCCAGATAGTATACGTCGCACGTGATGTTGTCGTCGCTCACCAAGTCGAAACTGAACGGGCAATCCGCCGGCAATACCACTCGCCAGGTGACTAGACCGTCTTCGGCGTTTGTGTCGGAGAATACAGCGTCGCTGAAGCGGTCCTGTCCGGATTCGCCGGAGCCGCCCTGCTTATACGCGTAAAATTCACCAGAAAAGTAATGGCCGAAAACGTATTTCTCACCGCTGACAGAAAAAATTACGTCGTACACGGTGGAACCTGCTACCGGAAATTCGAAGGTGTATGTAAAGACCGCTTCCCTCGCCGAGCGGATATCGAGCTTGAGCGAGACGGGCTTCTGCTCATCAAATCCGGCGACGTCGGCCTCCGCGTTGACAAGATAGGTTCTGGCCGCGTTTTGGCCGGAATTATCCGGGAGCTGAGTTTCCGGCGCGTTTGCCAGTTCCTCAAGAATCGCCTGTAACAGCGTTTTGCCGCCGTCTTTGAGCTTCTGATCCAGCGCCTTTGCCGAGACGGTAACTGCGTCGCTGCGGGTAAAGGCTGATTTCGCGCCGTACTGGCCGGACGTGACGCCCAGCTTGTCGGTAAGCTCCCAGGCGGTACTCCAGGCAAAGTCGCCGTCCGAGCTGTATCCCAGCGCCCTGAGCACAAACGTCAGGTACTGCGCGGCGCTGACGGTGTCGGTGCCGTTGAATTTCGTCGCGGACATGCCGGAAGTCAGACCGTGCACAAAGGCGTATCCGACATAGGGCCGCGCCCAGTCCGCAACGTCGGTGAACGGGATTGTCCACGCGCCGGAGAGCGCCTCGGCCTCCTTGCCGAGCAGACGGACGAGGAGGGTGACGGTTTCCATGCGGTTCGGAGAGCGGTCAAGGTCGTAATTCGGCGTGCCGTCCGCGCTGACGCCGACGCCGTTGAAAAGTCCCAGCTCATGCAGCCGGTCTGCGGCTTTAACCGCCTCTGCCGGCGCCGCGAAGGCCGGGGCAGCGAGGCTCGCGCAAAGCACCGCGACAATCAGCAGTGATGTTGCTTTTTTAAGCATTTTATTGTTCCTCTCTGTTTTATGAAAGTTAGCCGGTCGGGATTCAGCGGCGGGTCAGCTTGCCCAGCGCGTCCTTTTCGGACGGGACGAAGAATATCGAGTTGCCGTTGTTACATTCGTATATGAAATCTCGGAGCGCCTTGCTCGAATATACGGAAAAGTCGCCAACAATCGCGAGGCGCATCATATAGGTCGAGAACTTTTGCAGTACGTCACCCGCAATGCCGGTGCGCAGCTCAAAAAAGTCCTCCGTAATATTTTCCTTGTTTATTACAACCGCGTTGCAGCCGTCGTGATAGTTTACGTTCATGATTAGATCGAGCGCCGACTGTGTGTCGGTAATAATCACTTCGTTGCCGCTGACGACTGCGATTTTATTTCCGCTGGATTCGACTATCTTCTTTTCCAAGGGTTTCGCCTCCTGATTTATAGTGAGTGTGCTCCATTATACCACTCTGGACAAAAAATAAAAGCTGGCGCAGGAGAAAAATTGCTTTTTTGTGAGGGATACCATTGACGGCGCCGAGCCGCGCTTTGATCTGCTCAGTCACCATAAATGACAATCATGCTGCGCTCATTTGATGAACTGTGGCACATCATGAGTTTATTTTGCTTAAAAATCGCAGTGCATAACGACCAAGAATAATCATAACATGCCTCGGCTATTATTAACGGAGATACTAACAGAGGAGCGCCGCGACTGATTTATCAGCCGCAGCGCTCCTTATGGTATGAGACTTAATTCAGTTTTTCGAGGATTCGACGCCGGGTAATTACGAAAATGCCTGGATGGCATCCAGATCAAATCCGTCCAGTCTTGCCAGGAACGTGCTGTACTTGTACCATGCGTCACCCGATCTGAACGAGTTCGCGCCATTAAAGGTATACTCGATGTTTCCGTTGTCCTTAATGTTAAAGCTGCTCAGAAGAAGACCCGCGTTTGCTTCGTTATAGATGTTGTATTTATGGGTCGCATCGGCAAGCATGACAGCCCCAGCGCCTGACACGTTTTCTGGGAACCAGACGTTAATTTCCGAGCTGTTGCCGTGTTGCACCAGCTCCTGAGAGAAGCCGTCGATACCGTTGTCGCTGATCATACCGAGCTTGCTCAGCAGGTTGCCGGGCGCGTTGAATACCGTTCCGATGTAGAGCTTATCGACGGTCTGGCCATCGACCACGGCGTCAATGAGCCAGATCTCAGCGGCTTCGGGGTGCCACGCGCCCTGTGTGATTTCATACAGCGTCAGGTCGTAATCATTCGGGCGGTTGACGATGGGAGCGCCGAAGGAATAGGTCACGTTCTCATAATATCTGAGCGCGGTAATGCCCGCGTTGTTTATTGGAACCAGAGGATTGTTGAAGTCATAGGCATTCTGGCCGCCAAGCGCATTTCCGGTGTTGACTCGCAGGTCGGGAGCGCTGTCATTGACGCCCTTGGTCTTGGCGCCGGATGTGACTCCGCTTGCCCAGACGGGAGCGGCTTCCGCGCGCGAAACGGTGATTTCAAGTGAGGCGGTGAATTCGCCGAAGCTCACTGTAACAGTAACGGGGCCCGCGGTGTTGAGGAGAGTGCCGACGGCCGGGTCAGTCGTGTATTCGGTGACTTCCCGTTCCAGGCCGTCCGCATAAACGCCGGTCACCACCAAGCCGGTGAGGTCGAGCTGTTCGCCGAGCTGATACTCAAGTTTCGCGGGTTTTGCTGTCAAACGGATTCCGGTTGCAGGGATACGGTAGACGCCGGCGGTATCAAATATCGCGAGAGAGATGATATCGCCTTGCGACTGCATACGGGTTTTGCTGTAGTTGAGTTCGGGCGTGTCGCCGACTCTGTGATACAGAAGCTCAAAGCCCGTGCCTCTGCGGTTGGAGCGCCAGTCGTACTCAATCGCGTTGAACATATTCGCGAAGGCGTTGTCGTTCTTTCTGCCCTCGACGACAAAGGCATAATGGTCGGTTGTCGTGTCATAGCAAAAGAAATAGTTCTCCATCGGGAAGTCCAGCTTTTCAGCGGCTTTGACCGATGCGTTGTAGGCGATATTTTCCTCGGCAATCGCCACGGCGGCGGGGTTGTCCTTGAGCGCAACATTATTGTCTTTGATGGCGCTTTGCAGTGTCTGAAGGCGTGTGTCACTGATGTTGACGAATATGTAATTGCAGTCGTCGGCTCCGGTGGAGATCATGTCCATGTTAAAGTTCGCGACAAAATTGGATTTTTCCTCGTCGGACATGTTGTTGCAATAGTTATAAGCGCCGAGCAGTCCGTTTTCTTCGGAGCCAAAGAACATAAACATGATATTATACTCAAACGGTACGTCTTTGAAGGCTCTTGCCATCTCGAGGGTCATCGCCGTGCCGGACGCGTTGTCGTTGCAGCCCGGGCCGGAAATCACCGAGTCGTGGTGGCAGGATATGTAGACAGTCTTTTTGCTGCCGACAGCAGACGGAAGGTACGCGAAAACGTTCTTGGCGTATTTATCAAGCTCCATGCTGAGGGTGATTTCTGTGTCGCTATCAAGCAAACTGATGAACTTATCTGCGTCATTATACTTGACGCAGCCGACCGGGATATTTATGTCGGCAGGCTGGTTTGAGATCGCGGCCGCGGCTATTCTGCTGTAGCCGGTGTTGCCGTCGTCGGCGGGCTTGAGATAGACAAAAACGATGCCGGCCGCGCCAGCTTCAGACAGTTTGCCGATAGCGTCGGTATATATCGTGGTATACTGGTTGCTGATGATGCTGCCTGATGCGCTGAGCGGGATTATTGCGATTTTGCCGCTGACGTCAATATCAGAGATGTCCGGCAGCAGGCTGGTGTCGGCGTTCGGCAGATCGACTACAACGGCGGGAGCGGATATCTCGCCGTAGAACTGATATTTACTATTAGCCGCCCATGCGGGGCCGTATACGTTATATGTATCTTCGCCGATTGTCAGAAGGCCGTTGTTGAAGTAGTTGGGAGTGGGAGCCGAACCTGCGGGATATCTTAGCATCTCAAACTCTTCCACCCACGGCTGGTAACCGAAGGACTCGAGCTGCCCCGTCAAGTATTCGACCGTCTCGTCCTCCTCGGGCGTGCCTGAGAATCTGGAGCCGATTGTCTCGGAGAGATAGCGGAGATAAGTCTCGACATTGTCATAATCAAGCCGCTCGACAAAGGCTTTCTCAACCGCGTTCAGACCGTCATGGCTGACCGTCGGTATGTCCCCCTCGAAACCGGCCACCGCCGGCAGCGCTGTCAGCAAAAATGTCACTGCCAGTATCATTGCGAGAATACCTTTTCTGCGGAACTTGACTTTTGTGCCCATTTCCATTCCTCCTAAATTAATTTAGCAGGCTAATTATAAAACATGATAAAGTAATAATCAAGTAAAATCACAATTTCTACCAATTTAGCCAAAGCTGCAACACAAGTGCGGAGCGCCGCAGCCGATTGACCAGCCGCGGCGCTCCGCAGATATCCAATGCAGTACCGAATAATCTTATTCAGTCTTATCCTAATTAAAGTCGCTCAAATGTCGGTCAAATCGCCTTTTTCACCGGCATTCAGCAGCATATTCCCTACTCCCGTAATGCATTCGCCTCGAACTGCGCCTTGATCATCATATCCTTGACCTTCATCAGCCGGGTCAGATTGCCGCGCTCGTTTTCGTCCAGCTTCATCGTGATATACTTGATAGTCTCCTCAAACTGCGGGATCATGACGTATTCCAGCGCGTTGACGCGGCGGCGGGTCTTTTCGATCTCCTGAGCCAGCAGCTGCATGGTCTTTTCGATCTCGGCGAGCTTCAGCATATCCTGAAACACTTTCGAAAGCGCGGAGATCGCGTCGTCAAGCTCGCCGGACGTCGTGGAGAACGAATAGGGATAGATATCCGACGCCCGGTCACTTTTGGTGACAAAGGTGTATTCGGGCACGTACACGCTCATTATATTCTTGCTCGATACCTCAAGCGACACCGACTGCTTTGGATAGGCCAGCGACTGCTCCAGCATTTCGGGCGACATCAGCGACGAAGCGATCGAGAAGCTGACGTGCGATTTCGCAAGCGCTTCCTCGACAGAGGTGCGCAGCTCGCGGTTGATCTGCATTATCTCGAGAAAACGGCGAACGAGTTCGTCGCGTTTGTCTTTGAGCAGCTTGTGACCGCGGCGGGCGGTGCGCAGTCTGCCCTTGAGGCGCGTGAGCTCCATTCGAGTTGGATTGACATTGAGTCGTGCCATTTTTCCCTCCGTCCGGCAGGATTCCCGGGAAATACCACTCCCGAACCGCCGATAAATACCAGAAGACCTGTTACTTTTCCGAGCTGACTGCGTATTTTTCGATAAACTGCGGTCGGATACGCTTGAGCTCGGCTTTAGGCAATATGTCGAGCAATTCCCAGCCTATTGACAGCGTTTCCTCGATGCTACGGTTGACGTCGTAGCCCTGAGAAACGTACCGCTGTTCAAACTGCTCGGCGAATTTGGCGTACAGCTTGTCGGTGTCGGACAGCGCGGCCTCGCCGAGGATGGTCATCAGCTCCTTGCAGTCCTTGCCGCGGGCATAGGACGCAAAAAGCTGGTTCATCGTGTCGGCGTGATCCTCGCGCGTTTTACCCGCGCCGATGCCCTTGTCCTTTAGGCGGGAGAGCGACGGCAGTACGTCCACCGGCGGCTGGAGGTTCTTGCGGTACAGTTCGCGCGACAGGATGATCTGCCCCTCGGTGATGTACCCGGTCAGGTCGGGGATGGGATGCGTCTTGTCGTCCTCGGGCATAGACAGAATGGGAATCATGGTAATCGAGCCGTCATAGCCGATGCGGCGTCCGGCGCGTTCGTACATTGTGGCAAGGTCGGTGTACATATAGCCCGGATAGCCGCGGCGTCCGGGGACTTCCTTGCGCGCGGCGGAAACCTCGCGCATGGCCTCGGCGTAGTTGGTGATGTCGGTCAGGATGACCAGTACGTGCATGTTCAGGTCAAACGCCAGATATTCGGCGGCAGTCAGCGCCATGCGCGGGGTCGCGATGCGCTCAATCGCCGGGTCGTTGGCGAGGTTGATGAACAGAACCGTCCGGTCGATGGCTCCGGTCTGCTTAAAGTCCGAAATAAAGAAGTCGGCTTCCTCAAACGTTATGCCGATAGCCGCGAAAACGACGGCAAACGGCGCGTCGGAGGCCAGCACCTTGGCCTGGCGCGCGATCTGGGCGGCAAGCTTTGCGTGCGGCAGTCCGGAACCGGAGAATATGGGCAGCTTCTGCCCGCGAACCAGTGTGTTCAGCCCGTCAATTGACGAGACGCCGGTCTGGATAAACTCCGAAGGATAATCGCGGGCGGCGGGGTTCATCGGCAGGCCGTTGATGTCCAGCCGCTTTTCGGCTAGAATGTCCGGCCCGTTGTCGGCGGGTCGTCCCAGCCCGTCGAAAACGCGGCCCAGAATTTCGTTTGAAACGGCGAGTTCCAGGCTTTTGCCCAGAAACCGCACCTTGCTCGCGGCGAGGTTAATGCCCGCCGACGACTCGAAGAGCTGAACCAGCGCGTTGGAACCGTCCAGCTCAAGCACGCGGCAGCGGCGCAGTTCGCCGTTTTGCAGCTCGATCTCACCGATCTCGTTATAGGTCACGCCCTCAACCTCGCGCACAAGCATGAGCGGGCCCGCGACCTCGGATATCGTCCGGTATTCCTTGATAATGCTCACGACTGCGCCTCCCTAATCAGAGCGTCTATCTGCAATTTCATGTCGGCTTCTATTTTAGTGTAGGTCTCTTTGTACTCATCCGCCGGAGCGTGCTTTGCGCGCCCCAGCTCCTCGCGCACGGGGATGGCGATCAACGCCTCGATGTCCACACCCTTTTCGATCGCCTCGCGTCCCAGCTCATAGAAGCGCAGCACTGCCGACATCAGCCGGAACTGGCGGTCGCCCGACGAATAGGCGTCGGTATCCACAAACGCGTTTTGTTGGAGGAAGTCCTCGCGCACCATACGCGCCGCCTCCATTGTCAGCCGGTCGCCCTTGGACAGCGCGTCAATACCGACCAGGCGCACGACCTCCTGAAGCTCCGACTCGGATTGCAGCAGGCTCATGGCCGTATTGCGGTTTTTCATAAAGTCACGGTTGATGTTCTCGTCGTACCACGCGCCCAAGCGGTCGAGATAGAGCGAATATGAGTTCAGCCAGTTGATGGCCGGAAAGTGGCGGGCGTAGGCAAGCGAACTGTCCAGACTCCAGAAAACCTTGACAATGCGCATAGTCGCCTGCGAAACCGGCTCGGAAAGGTCGCCGCCCGGGGGAGAAACAGCGCCGACAGCCGAGAGCGAACCCAGCCTGTCGCCGGAGCACTGGCAGTAAACGCGCCCCGCGCGCTCGTAAAACTGCGCGAGCCTGGACGACAGATACGCCGGATAACCCTCCTCGCCGGGCATCTCCTCGAGGCGTCCGGACATCTCGCGCAGCGCCTCCGCCCAGCGGGAGGTCGAGTCGGCGATAACCGCGACGTCGTAGCCCATATCACGGAAGTATTCGGCGATTGTAATACCGGTATAGATGGAAGCCTCACGTGCCGCGACTGGCATGTCGGAGGTGTTGGCGATCAGGACGGTACGCTTCATCAGGCTCTCGCCGGTGCGCGGATCCTTTAGCTCGGGGAATTCGCGCAGCACGTCGGTCATTTCGTTGCCGCGCTCGCCGCAGCCGATGTAGACCACGATATCGACGTCCGACCATTTGGCGAGCTGGTGCTGCACGACGGTTTTGCCCGAGCCGAACGGGCCGGGAACAGCCGCAGTGCCGCCCTTGGCAATAGGAAACATCGTATCTATGATGCGCTGGCCGGAAATCAGCGGAACATTAGGGGGGATCTTCTCGCGGTAAGGACGGCCGACACGAACCGGCCACTTCTGCATAAGCGAAACCTCGGAAACGCTTCCGTCATCACGCTTTATCCTGCAAACGATATCATCGACATGGAACACGCCGCTGGAAACCGACTCGACAATACCGCCGCAACCTTTCGGAACCATAACGCGGTGTTCGACCACGACAGTCTCCTGTACTGTTCCGATAAAGTCACCGGGCACGACCCTGTCGCCCTTTTTGACCAGCGGCTCAAACTCCCATGTTCGCTCCCGGGAAATAGACGGAACGTCGACTCCGCGGCTGATGGTGCTGCCGGTCAGCTTCATAATTTCGACGAGCGGGCGCTGGATGCCGTCGTATATTGTCTCAATCAGACCGGGGCCGAGCTCGACCGAGAGCGGCGCGCCGGTGGTGACCACCTCGTCGCCGGGGCCGATGCCCGCGGTCTCCTCATAGACCTGAATAGAGGCGCGGTCGCCGCGCATTTCAATGACCTCACCAATCAGATGCTGACGGCCTACGCGCACAACGTCAAACATGTTGGCGTCGGTCAGTCCCTCAGCGACCACCAGCGGGCCAGATACCTTTACTATTTTGCCGTTCATATGCGGAAACCTCGCTATTCTTGAGATTGGCGGCGGCGAATGCCTAAAAAGCCTGCGCGTCCCGCCAAACGTCAGCCCGCCAAAAGTCTATCGGAAAGATGCAAAAAGTATAAATGTCGAGATAAGAGTCAGTCAATACAGATGACAACGCACTTAGTCGAGAATATTCGCGCCTATCGCGCGTTCTACAGCGCTGCGCAGTCCGCTCATGCCGAGACCCATGGAGCCGCTCTTGCCTGGAATCGGGATAATGGCGGGCGAGACGACGTCCTTATAAGCCGCGATCTCGGTCGTGAGCTCCGATACAAGCTGTTCAGTGATGTATATTATCGGATACCCTTCCGAGGCCAGGCGCTTGAGCGTGGGAGCCGCATCAGAGCGGTCCCCGCAGTAAAACACGTCGAGACCGAGCGCGCGAAAACCCATCACGCTTTCCCGGTCGCCCATCACCGCGATCTTATACATAAAAATCCCTCAATCCTGTGCGGATGCGCTCCGGCGTCAGTCCCGCGGCGCGTCCGGCCACAATGGTGCGCACGGCGACGGCCTCGGCTTCCTTGGCGGCAATATACGCGACCAGCGGCTGTTCGCCGAAAGCAACGTATTTCGCGCTCGACAGATAGGACACAAGCGCGTTGTCCACCGCTCGTTCAAAGTCGATTAGCGGGCGCGCGCTGTCCGACGCGGATTCGGCAAGCGACGCGGCCTCCCGCAGCTTGGTGGGAGAAAAGAGCTCGGCGACCGACGTGCGAGCCGAGGACGCGTCCAGAATACGCTTTACCCCGACCGAGCCGCCAGCCGCCAGCGCGTGCCGCAGCAGACCCCGGTCGCCTCCGGTACGTTCGGTGCGAACCAGCGCGCGCAGGTTGCAGGCGTCGATATACAGCAGCACATAGCCGAGCAAAAACGCGCTGCCGGTCTTTTGGGAGATGCTGACCATCTCATCAAACATCGCGTGGTCAAGAAAAAAGTCTGACACCTGAGGGTCGGACGTGCGGGCGAGTAGTTCGCGGGCCTCCGACGCGGCGTTTGCCATAACCGGCGGCATATCGTGAAAGCTCAGCATACGTACCATCTCGATCATCTTTTTCGCCGGAACTCGGCCGAGGTCGATCAGCATATGCGTATTGTCCGCCGAGAGCGCATCACCCTTTATCAGAGCCTTCAAGTTGTGGTAATCATATTTCAGTCTGAATACGTCAATTATGCTCGTATCACTTATTAGTGAAGCAATAAGCGTATACGTCTTTGTCAATTCAAGTGACAGGGCGGGTTCGAGCGCCAAGGTGTCCGATATGTCGCCGTAGCCGCAGTCCTGTAGAACTTTCAGAGCGTCGGCCATCGACCGAGCTTCCAGCATCCGCTCGGCGTGCGGCTTGCCGAACAGTGTGCGTTCCATCGCGCGAACGCGTGTTGCAGAGTACAGGTAATCGGTATCCTTTATCTTGCGCGGCAATGTTTTCACCTCCCGGCAGCCGGGACTTTCCGGCATGTATTATCAGTCAAACAGAATTTTTGATATGTCGGGCGCCCACTCGTCGCGAACTGCCCGCAGCATAGCGGCGAAGGTGCAGTTCAGCTCAATCCTGCCGTCGACTAGTATCAGACCGCAGCCGATGGGACGGATTTCCTCGGACAGCGTGAGGTTTGCCGGTCGTCCGAGCTCCTCAAGCTGTTTGTTGGCGGAGGCGACAATTTTTTTGCCAAACCGCTGACGGAAGGACATGTTGAGAATGATCTGCTCGCTGCCTGTGCGCGAGGCCTTGACGGCAAGTCCGGTAAGAAGCGCCGCCATCTCGTCGTCAGGCAGGTTCCACAGTTTTTCCAGAGCCATCGCGAACGCTTCGTCTATCTTTTCCTGACGAACGCCCAGCTCCAGCTTGCGGGCTTCTAATACCGCGACGCCAGTGCGCCGCTCAAGCAGTTCCTTCGCCGCTCGTCTGCCGTTTTCAAGCGTCGCTTCGGTTTCCTGCTCGGCCTGCTTTGCGGATGCGGCAAGGATAGCCGCAGCTTCACTCCGCGCCTGCTCCAGCTGTGCGCCGGTTTCACTGTCGGCTTCGCTCAGTATTCTAGCCGTAATTCGTTCAATACCATTCATTGTGAGTCACCTTATTGCCACTGTGTAAGTCATCATAAATGACAAAAAGCGGCAGAAAATTATGCGTATTGCGAGCGTTCAGCAGGCAATAGGCCGCCGTCAGAGCGCGAATCAGAGATCGAAAACCGGTCAGGCAGTCAGGTTGACGTTTGAGATCATCATGATTGAGGCAAGCAGGCAGAGAATTGCGTAGAACTCGACCAGGATACACATGATCATACCCTTGGAGAGTTCCTCGGGGCGCTTGGAAATCAGTCCAATGGAGGCCGCGGCGACTCTGCCCTGGGCGATAGCCGACAGCATTCCGCCGATCGCGATGGGCAGGCAGGCCATACAGACGGCAGCGCCGCCCGCGACAGTGATCTGCACAGGGTCTGGCGTGAGGATCTGCATCGCGTTGAGCACCCAGAACCAGATAACGAATCCATAAAGACCCTGCGTACCCGGCATGATTTGCAGGACGAGCACCTGCGCGAATTTGCCCGGCTCCTCCGAAAGAAGTCCGGCTCCGGCCTCGCCGGTGGAGCCGACGCCTATTGCCGAGCCGGCGCAGGCCAGTCCGACCGCGAGAGATGCTCCGAGCAGGGCGAGAACGGTTCCGTTAAGAAGAAAATCCATGTTCAGTTGTCCTTTCTGATAATGTCAAAGTATTTCGGCTCAAGCCGCAGCGGCTTAAACGGACGCCCGCCGCTTTCGTAGAACTTGCTGAAGTATTCGAGGTATTGCAGGCGCGCGCCGTGGACGTATGTGCCGATTATATTGACAGCCATGTTAAAGAAATGGCCGATAACAAAGACCAGGATGAAGAAAACCGGTCCCGCGCCCGCGCCAAGCTGGTTTACCACCGAGGCGATGACGCTGCTTGCCATCATCAGGGCCATCAGGCGGGCATAAGAGAGGATATCCGAAAAGTAGTTCGTGATGTTGTAGAGGCTGGCAAGCCCGCCGATGAATTTTCCGCCGATGCTGGGCGAGTGCCGCCCTTGGGTGAGTATGAGCATAAGCGCGCCTGCAACCGTTATCCAGAACGTACCGCCCGTGACCCATACGCCGATTCCCGCGAACAGCACCCACCATGAGCCGACGTCGAACAGTGCATCCAGCGGCTTGCCGTCCCGGCAGAGCAGGTAGATCTTGATACACATTCCGGTGAAGAGCTGGATCGCGCCGATAATAAGCGCGGCGACCAGGGTAAGCATCGGCTCCTTGACCGGGTTGATGAGCGCGGGCATTACCACCGTGCCGGGCGCGGCTCCAAAAAAGGTCTCGGCGATGACTGTTATCGCGTCGCCGAAGAATCCGCCGAACAGCAGACCTGACGCGGCGCTGACGAGTCCGACAACCCGCCCCAGCTCAAACAGCTGACGCACGGTGCCCCGCGGACGGACTTTACGCAGCACGATTGCCGAAAAGATAAAGACAATAAGCCCGTAAGCGAGGTCGCAGTACATAATGCCGAAAAAAATCGGGAAGAACGGGAATATCAGCGGGTTTGGGTCGATGTTGTTATACTTGGGCAGGGAATACATCTCGGTGACCAGATTCATTGTGCCGACCAGTTTGCTGTTGCGCAGCTCAACCGGCACATCGTCCGACGGGTCGGGGTCGGTCAGCTCAAAGGCGCAGTCGTATTTCGCAAAGAGCCGCGCGAGGTTGTCGGAATCGGATTCGCGCACCCAGCCCTCCATGAAAAACGCCTGACCCGTCTTCAGCAGGTTCGCCCTCGCATGTTCGCGGTCGAGCTTGATCGTGAGCATATCATAGGCGCGGCGGAGACCGTCTCGGGTATGCGACATGGCAGCGACGTTCTCGACTGTTTGGGCACGGACTTTTTCACACTCGACAATGTCGGCGAGGGTACTCGTTATATTCTCGCTCGCTGTGCCGTGCATGTCCTTGAAGCTCTGCTGGGTGAATCCGATGGGCTTCAGAAGAGCCATCGCTGCATCAAGGTCGTCTGAGTGGCATATCAGGAGGATGTAGTGCTGTTCGGCGTCAGAGGAGCTGATAATCAGTTCGCTGTCCGTGGCTCTCGCCAGTTCGGAACGCAATTCGTCAAGGCTTGCGTTGGACGGCAGGACGCCGAAACAAAAAAAGCAATTAGCGGTAGATTCGGTCTGGAGCGGGACGTAAATTTCCTTCCAGGGCAGGAGAAGCTCGTATTTGTTTTTCAGGCGGCTCTCCTCGGTGAACATCTCGTTGATAATCCTGGCGAGTTCGCCAAGCTTATCCGCTGTCTCAAGCTGAGCGGACAAAAATTCGTCGTCAAACAGAGCGGAATTTGAGATAAACGGGCGCGCGCTCAGCAACGGAGTCTTTTGCCGCGCGAATTTGTCCAGCGAGTCCAGCGCCAGAGCGACAGACGCGCGCTGGTCGCGAAGCTCAATATCGTCTGCCGCGTCCTTAGTGACTATCGCCTGCCAAACGGGGTCGCTCAGGCGATCGGAGCATTCTTCCGGCTGGACGCATCCGGCGTCGGTAATCTCGGTCAGCAGGCGCGTTTTGTCCCTGGCGAGCGCGATAAGCCTGACGCGCTTCATCTTGACAATTGCCATCAGGCGTTCACTATCCTTTCAACAATGGCGTCGGCGGCCGCCTCGAGCCGGTCGTTCGCTTTGTTGCGCATAATATCGCACGCGTGACGCGCTTCAGCCATCGCGTCGGACACGTGATCGGATGCCCGGTCGTTGGCCTCGGCAAGCATAGCGGAGACCTGCTCGCGCGCGGCGTCACGCGCCCGTTCCTGATGCGCGCGGGCCTCCTGACGGGCATTGTCCAGAATTTCTCGAATTTCGGAAACTGAGTCGCTTCTTTTGGACTGCGCCGCTTCCTCGGCTTCGGCGACTTTCTTAATCGCTTCAATAGGCATCCCTGGTCACCGCCTCAAACATTTATAATGATATCATATATTGCGATATCCATTTTCGTATATGGTACTATGAATTTATCGTTTTTGTCAATATGCAGGATAGACAGAAAAGTCAAAAAAGTTATCCGAAGGAATAAATATTTACGCTTTGTCAATAAATTGTCCGTGATATGTTATCAAAGATGCTTTATAATAGGTATAGAGAAATACTGAGCATATTATTGCTTATCGATTAGAAGAGAAAAACTAGCAATAGTAATTGTAAATGACAAAGATATGGAGACAAATTTTAAATTATACGCGCAAAATAGCTTGATAATTAAAAAATAGTTGAAGTATACGTAGTTGGGGCAATGAGCCTAATATTTTTACTTAGTCAATATGCACACATTTTTTGCCGGCGTCGCAATAATTATGTAAGCGGCGCGGCTGTCAGATTTGATAAAATAACCGGAAAATTCTTTTCGGCCTTTCCCCGCCGGCTTGACTTGGCGGCAAATTCGCCGCATAATTAAAGATAAAAATCACATAGAAAATTGAACGCATTCAATGTGCGTCCCCGGCAGTTACGAACGCGCGTTAGTGAAAGTGTGTCAATAAGAATGACGGAAAATTACAGCACAAATGGGAGAATAGCTATGATTGAGATATCAAAAGCGCTTGTAGACTCGACAATACCTGTCAGGCCAAGGGAGTGTCACAAGCTGCATTTCGGCAGGATTTTGCTCATCTGCGGAAGCGTCGGCTATACCGGAGCGGCGCGGATGGCGGCGGAGGCTGCGCTGCGTTCCGGCGCGGGGCTCACCCATGTAGGGACGCCGCGGTCGGTCTATCCTATCGTGGCTGGCGGCCTGCCGGAGGCGATGGTGCAGCCGCTTGTGGACGACGCCGACGGAAAACTGTCGCTTGAAGCGGCGGACTGGATACTCCAGACGCTGGACAAATCCGACTGCTGTCTGGTCGGCCCGGGGCTTGGGCGGTCGAGCGATATAACCGGGCTGATAAATGCCGTTCTGGAGCGAGCAAAGTGTCCGGTGGTGCTGGACGCAGACGGAATCAACGCGATCGCGGGTACGAATCCGGAACACCGGTGCGAGCTTGTTCTGACGCCGCACGGCGGCGAATATGAGCGCCTGGGCGGCGGACGGCCGGAGGAGACTGCCGAGCGTTTGAATTGTACACTGGTTCTCAAAGGGGCGCGAACCGCGGTTTATTCGCCAGATGGCAGGCGCTTCGAGTATTTCGGCATGAATCCGGGGATGGCGAGAGGCGGTAGCGGCGACGTGCTGGCAGGTCTGCTTACCTCGCTTATCGGTCAGGCGCACACGATGCCAGAGAACTGGAAGGGCGCCGATACCGCGCGGATCTGCGCTGCCGGCGTATGGCTGCACGGCGAGGCCGGAAAGCGCTGCGCCGTTGATATCGGGCAGTACGGGATGCTGCCGACAGACGTGATCGCGAGGCTGCCCGAGCTGCTGCGGCCGTACAACTGCGAAATCGGCTGAGTCCGCCGAAAACAAAGAGGCTCGGTTTTAGGCCGAACCTCGTGTCATAAAAATGTGTAAACGGTACGCGGCCGGACGGAACTCAGAGCATTAAGCTTTGCCGTCGCAGCCGAGGACGTTTTTGATCTTGTGCGCGACCATGCCCTTGATTGCCGCACGCGCCGGGGTAAGATACTGGCGCGGGTCGAAGTGACTGGGATTGTCGGCAAAGTGCTTGCGGATGGTGGCAGTCATCGCGAGGCGGAGGTCGGAGTCGATATTGATCTTGCAAACCGACATACGGGCGGCCTGACGCAGCATATCCTCGGGGATTCCGATGGCGTCGGGCATGTTGCCGCCGTTTTCGTTGATCATTTTAACGTATTCGGGGATGACCGACGACGCGCCGTGCAGCACGATCGGATATCCGGGCAGACGCTGCCCGACTTCCTCGAGTATATCGAACCGGAGCTGGGGCTTTTGCCCGGGCTTGAACTTAAACGCGCCGTGCGATGTGCCGATGGCGATCGCCAGGCTGTCAACGCCGGTGCGCTCGACAAATTCCTGTACCTGGGAAGGCTTGGTATATGAAGCGTCATCGTCGGAGACATTAACGTCGTCCTCGACGCCGGCCAGTCTGCCCAGCTCGCCCTCAACGGTGACGCCCTTGGAGTGCGCGTATTCGACCACCTGCGCGGTCAGCTTGACGTTGTCTTCAAACGAGTGATGGGAGCCGTCGATCATAACCGAGGTGAATCCGCCGTCGATGCAGCTTTTGCAAAGCTCAAACGTGTCGCCGTGGTCGAGATGGACGGCGATCGGCAGGTTGGTTTCGATTATGGCGGCTTCAATCAGCTTCATAAGGTAAGTGTGATTGGCATATTTTCTAGCGCCCGAGGAGACCTGGAGTATGAGCGGGGCGCTGAGCTCTTTGGCGGCTTCGGTGATACCCTGGATAATCTCCATGTTGTTAACATTGAACGCGCCTATAGCGTATCCGCCGTCATATGCCTTTTTGAACATCTCTGTTGTCGTTACTAACGCCATAATTCCAACTCCTCTAACATTTTAGGGCGGCGGCGGACGCCGTGCCGTCCTATAGTATGATTTTACCAGCATGAGGGCCGCAAAGCAAGTAAAACCGCATGATTTGACAAAACATTATCATCTAAGCGTTTGCATTGATGCGTTATGTGTGTTATATTATTTCCAGTTAATTTAATTCTATCGCCTGGGGAGGATAACAAATGAGACAACTACGCGGCGCTTGCATTATCGGGCAGTCCGGCGGCCCGACTGCGGCAATAAACGCCAGTGTGCTCGGCGCTATACACGCGGCTTTCGCGGCCGATTGTATAACAAATGTGCTCGGCGCGGCAAACGGTATCAAGGGCGTTATGGATGACATTTTTTACGACCTCACGCGGGAGGATCTCGGCGAGCTGGAGCTGCTCAAGCATTCTCCTTCGTCGGCGCTCGGTTCGAGCAGATTCAAGCTCAGCCGGGATATGAACGACGAATCCGAGTACGAACGCATTCTCGAGGTCTTTAAGAAATACGATGTGCGCTACTTCTTCTTCAACGGCGGCAACGATTCGATGGATACCTGCAACAAAATAAGCAAATTCCTGCAAAAGAGCGGGTACCCCTGTCGCGTGATGGGCATTCCCAAAACGGTGGACAACGATCTCGCCCATACCGACCACTGCCCCGGTTACGGCAGCGCCGCCAAATATGTCGCAACGTCCTGCATGGAAGTTTACCACGACGTAAATGTTTACGACACAAGCCAGGTAGTCATTATGGAAATCATGGGGCGCAATGCCGGCTGGCTGGCGGCCTCTTCGGCGCTGGCTCAGTATAAGGGCTGCGGGCCGGATCTTATATATGTCCCTGAGGTGCCCTTTGACATCGACCGGTTCGCGAGGCAGGTGGAGGAGGTATATATGTTCAAGGGTAAGTGCTTTGTCGCGGTCTCCGAGGGAATCCGCGATAAAGACGGCACCTACATATCCTCGTACAGCAACGAATCAGCCGCAAACCAGATGGACGCGTTCGGCCACGCGCAAATGGGCGGGCTCGCGTCGATTCTTGCCCATAAGATAAAGCTGAAGCGCAAGGTTAAGGTTCGGCCGATCGAGCTATCCCTGCTCCAGCGCTGCGCTGCGCACTGCGCTTCGAAAACCGACATCGAGGAGGCGTATCTTTCCGGACGCACCGCGGTTGAGGCCGCCGTCGCCGGTGAGACCGACAAAATGGTGGGCTTTGAGCGTGAGCCGGGCCTGGTTTATAAATGCAAAACCAAACTAATCCCGCTTGAGGACTGCGCCAACGCCGAAAAGAAGCTTCCGCTCGAATGGATCACCATTGAGGGCAACGGCGTCCGCCAGCCGTTTATCGACTACGCGCTTCCGCTTATCCAGGGCGACATCGACCTGGTTAAGGAAGACGGTCTGCCGAGGTTCGCAAGGCTCAAAAAGATACAAATCGCCGTAAAATAATGGTAATGAAAAACCGCCCCGAAAGTACTGCGCAAGTACGGTCGGGGCGTTAGTTTTTTATCCGTTGGATACATGACAATAATGATGACAGACGCCGGCTATATCATACGGGCGATCTCGCGGCGCAGGCGGGCGATGATCCGTTTTTCCAGGCGGGAAATGTACGACTGTGAGATGCCCATCAGGTCGGCGACCTCCTTTTGCGTCATCTCATCCACACCGCCGAGGCCGAACCGGAGGGTTATAATCTCCTTTTCTCGCTCGGACAACTTGGATATGGCGCGCTGAAGCAGCTCGCGATCGACGTCGTCCTCCAATGGACGCATGACAGAGTCGGGGTCGGTGCCCATGATGTCCGACAGCAGCAGCTCGTTGCCGTCCCAGTCAATATTGAGCGGCTCGTCAAATGACACCTCGCTGCGCAGTCCCGAATTCTTTCGCAGGAACATGAGTATTTCGTTTTCGACACAGCGGGAAGCGTAGGTTGCAAGTTTTATATTGCGGTCGGGCTTGTATGTATTTATCGACTTGATGAGCCCGATGGTGCCGATTGAAATGAGATCCTCGACGTTTATCCCCGTGTTTTCGAACCGGCGCGCGATATAGACGACAAGCCGCAGATTGCGCTCGATCAGGGCGGCGCGTATCCACTCCTGCCCCTCGGAAAAGCGGCTTATCAGATATGCTTCCTCGTCGGGAGAAAGCGGGGGCGGGAGCGTTTCGCCGCCGCCGATGTACATTACGCCAGGAGGAATGGACAGTCCAAGCCTCGCCCAAAGCCGCTGCAACATCAGGGACAGCCTGATTCTGGTAACCCTTATAGCAAGGCCGACCTTCATTTTTTCTATACCTCCAAACTATAATTTTTGAATATGTAATCGATGCAAGAGTAAATCAGCTATCATGCTCCGACAAGCGCCGAATAGGCGGAGCTGTCCGACAAATGCGTTGGCGACAGTGCGATCAGCATCCCGTCGACGCGCTTTGAATTAACGGCGGCGGAATCCGGTCTGAAAGCCAGCAGTATGCCCGAGCTGACCCCCACCGCCTGGTAAGGTATGAGACGGAAATACCTGCCATGGCCCAGCAGCGCGATATCCTCGAGCGCCCGTGCCGGATCCTTTAGCGTCTCCCGGTTGATAAACGCGGTCACCTCGCGGGGGAGCAGCGGGCGAACCGACTCAAACTCGGCGACCATCACCGGCGCGTTTGTCAGCGGGTCATGCAATGTGTTTCCGGTATCCACCAGCGCGGTCAGGGCGACCTTGTTGTCCTTCATCGACAGCTCGACCTCAACCAGTCCTCCGCCCGCCGTGCCGCGTTTGGCCAGCCTGCGGAATACGACAGCCAGCAGTACGTAGCAAATTCCGGCGGTGAGCAGTAGCGTTTTCATGTCGATGGGCAGATAGGGGACGCCGCCCGCCAGAATACCGCTGCCGCCGAATATCAGCCAGGCGGCCATAACGCCGCCGCCAAATACGAACGATATCGCCAAAAAGAGCAGAACCGAGCGGATAAACGCCCTCCAGGAGCGCACGCCGAAAGCGATCAGCACCATCAGCAGAGCGAACGCGCCCTTGCACGGCAGCATCTGAAGGAACTTGAGCCCGGGCAGGAATACGGCAACGGCGTAAGCCGCCCCGGCAGCCGCCCCGGCGAAAATCCGCCACCGGTTGATCGGAGAGCCGGAGACCTTTGCCGTCGCAAGAAGCAGCAGGTAGTTGATAATAAGGTTGAGCACGAACAGCGAGTCTATGTAGATTGTAGTTTCCATGGACTAATTATAACTTTGTCCAATGCCGAAAAAGGTCAAACGAAAACGACTGGTTTTGGGGGAAAATGCAGGTTTTTGGTATACAAGACATAACATGCCAATAAAGTTGGACGGCAGTGTAAAATCCGCCGTCCATAACAATTATTGACTGAAAAAAATAGTATTGAATTTTTGGCTGTTAGTTATCGGACAAATTATGAAAAAATTCGCCGTTTGTCAGATCGCACTCCGCGCCGCCGCAGTTAATCTGCCGGAACAGAATTAAAGGAAGCCTCCCCAGCCAAACATGCCGGTCGGGGTGTTGAGCTTATTTTCCAGCTCGATCGCCGATGCAATAATGGCGGCCGCCTCGGCGCGGGTCACCTCGCGCGTAGGTTCGAGCGAGCCGTCGTCACCGGCGTTGATGATGCCGTTTACCTGAGTGTTGACCATAGCCTGGTGAGCCCAGGTCGGGATGGCGGCATCGTCGGCGTACTCAATTTTCAGTCCGGCGTTCGTCAGACGGAGTGTATTGTTGACGATAACGGCTCCCTCGGCGCGGGTCATGGGCGCGTTGGCGTTCAGCAGCCTGCCGCCGTCATCGGGCAGGCGTATACCCGAGAGTATGCCCGCCTTCAGCGCCGCCGCGGCGTAAGGGCGAATCCACGCGGGAGTGTCAGGGTCGTCAGTAAAGCCTGTGCGCGATACCGGCTTGACGTTCAGATCACCGACCGCAGTCACAGCCATCGCGACAAATTCTCCTCGGGTCACCGGGCGGTCGGGCATAAAGAAATATGCGCCCCCAACCTGCTCGCCGACAAAAACGCCCTTTTCAGCCAGCAGCAGCGCTTCGTAATGACCGGGCTCGTTTTCCATATCCGCATAGCGGATGGTTGTCTTGGCCTGCTCCACCTTAATGCGGACACGCGCCGGCTTGGAGATGTTACCCTGGGCGTCTGTCGCCGTATATGTGAATTCATCATTGCCGGTTTTGTCTTTATCAGGGATATAGCAGAATTTTGTTTTGTCAATTATACTGACAATGCCGATGGAAGGCATACTGATTATCTTGTAAGTCAGCTTGTCGCCCTCGGGATCGGTGGCAACAAACGAGCCGTAGACCGCGATTCCGCTATAAGCGTTGAACTCGATATTCTGCGCGATGGGGGCGGCGTTTTCCCGGGTCATCAAATTGATTGCGACGGTGACGTTGGAATACGAGTCACCCACGTCGAAAACGGGTATGAACGTAAACGAAGTCTTGATTTCGTTGTCGCACTGCGGGACAAACCGCATGTCACCGAGCGCGGTGGTCATGACAGCCTCCCCGGGCAGAAGACTTCTCTCGCGAAGCATCAGCGTTCCCGCGGCGCTGTCGGGCAGTGATGTGATGATTATTCCCTCGAGAGTCGCTCCCTTGGTTGCGCGGGCGGTGAAATCCTCCTGCATGAAGTTGATTTCGCTGCCAATAAGATCGCTCTTGGAAAACGTCTGAACAGTCAGCTCGGTGAGCATCTCATCGGTGGCGAGCGCTGTCGGCAGCAGCGTCATACAAAGCGCGGCTGCAAGTATTATTGAGATTGCGCGTGAATTAAAGCGTTTACTAACCATCGTGTCGAACCTCCAAAAAGTTGTTTCGAACTAGTATTAGCAAATATAAGGTCATTATTCCAATAATTAGAAACAAAACTGAAAATTTGTGCCAAATTATGTGATGACATTTGTCGATACAGGCGACATGATTTCTGTTGCGCTTGAAAAGAAAGTGTTATATCATTAATTGAATACAAATTTAGTACAAAGGATACTTGAATGAACGAATTTGGTCGGCGCGTTAAGGGTTTTTTCATGGAAGCGGATATGTTTCTGCTTTCCATATGTCTGGTGCTGTCCGGATTCGGCGTGGTGCTGATTTCGAGTGCGTCGAGAACACTCCCCGGAGGGCCGGGCCGCTACATGACAATCCAGATAGCGGCGATTATTCTCGGGGTGATCGGGTTCATCATCATGTCCATGATCGATGTCGAGCATATTTCCGAGGCGTGGAAGATAATTCTGGTGTTTAACGCGCTGTTCATGCTCAGCCTGATTCCGTTTGGGGTTCAGACTGACAACAACCGCAGCTGGATCAGGCTGGAGCCGTTTTTGCCGGTCGGCATTCAGCCCGCGGAGATCATCAAGATAACGTTCATTGTTCTGATGGCGAAGCACATGTACCATCTCAGGGAAACGCTGAGCTCAGTCAAGTCCATGGCGCAGATTGGCGGACACCTTTTTCTGATGCTGGCGCTCATATACGTCGTTTCCAGCGACGACGGAATGGTGGTAATGTACTTTTTGATATTCGTGTGCATGGCGATTGCGGCGGGCGTCAAGCCGCGGTGGTTCATCCTCGCCTTCGGCATAATAGCGGCGGCGGCGCCCTTTGTCTGGTCACACATGAGAGACTATCAGCAAAAGCGTATTCTGGTTCTGCTCAACCCGGAGCTCGACCCGCTGGGAGCCGGATGGCAGACCACAATGAGCAAAATTGCCCTGGGCGGAGGTCAGCTCGCGGGACAGGGACTGTTTGAGGGCACCCAGACTCAATATGACAAGCTGCCCGCCCGCCAGACCGACTTCATCTTTTCGGTATGCGGCGAGGAGCTTGGCTTCATCGGCTGTATCGCACTGATTGCGCTGCTCACAATAATAATTGTCCGGTGCCTTTACATCGCGTCGAGAGCCAAGACCGGTATGTCGATGCTGGTGTGCGTCGGCATCGCAGGGATGCTGATTTCGCAGGTCATTATCAATATCGGAATGTGCGTGGGCATTCTGCCGGTAATCGGGGTTACGCTGCCTTTCGTCAGCTACGGAGGAACGTCGGTGGTCGCGCTGTTCATGGCGATGGGGCTCGTGTCCGGTGTGCGAATGCGGCCGATGCCGAACTGGCTGCGCGACCGCGCTAATATCAACTGAGGGTATTAACCGGCGCGGAATAGCATCGAAACCCGGAGAAAATCGGATGTATCGCGCGAATCACGCCGGATTCTGGTAGAAGTATCGGCAATTATGATGACAACAATAGGCGAACTGATCTCTGCGCGCGCGGCAGAGACTAATATTTTATAACGGAGGTGCGGGAGCAAGATGGATTGCCGAATAACATGAGCGGTCAGAGCACAACAAAAAAAGACAGCGGATTTCGCAAAAAATACCTGGACACCCAGGCGGAAAACGTGCGGCTGAGGGCGCAGGTGGAAGCACTGGAAGCCGAGCTGTCGGGAGCTAGGCAGCTGATTCAGTCACAGGCCGCGGAGATACTCGACAAGTTTAACGTTATCGCTGACATGCAGATATCCAACAACGCGCTGTCGGAGGAGTGCAAAATACTTGGAACCAGACTGCGCAATTTGAAGAGCGCGGCCGGGACGCCGGTAAATGAAAATGAAAGTAATAAGCGAGAAAAACAGGCTCAAGCGCGGCTCAAAGCGGGGACGATATCAGCGTCGGGTGAGCTTTGCGTGCAGTCCCGGAGCTTTGACGTTACAGTGTTCGGTGAGGGGAGCTTCGACGAGCTCAGGAAAGCCGCAAATGACATGGATGAGATTTGGCTGATCGCCAGCGAAATCGGGTCGTTCAGGCTGCGCGGAAAAATGAAATCATGCAGGGAATTTGAAACGAAACTAAAAACATTCGCGCATCTGCTAGAATTAAAAGATTATCTGACGAGGAGAGATTATGGATAACAGCAAAATAGATTATATTGGCGAACTGGCAAGCGACGACGATGTGCGTGACCTCACGGGCAAGGACAACAGCCGCCGTGTTTTCATAAATAACATCGGAGAGCTTCAATACAGCGTGAAAATCATCTCCGAACCTTCTCCGGCGTCGGGCACACTGGTCACCGGGTACCTGAACTCGATAATAGGAAGCATTTTTGAAGAAGAGGAATATGAACAGGACGCGCATGACGAAAGAACAGATAAATTTTCAAATTACATTTCAAATTATCTATTCATCTTAAATTACACCGAAAAAAACTCTTACAGAAGGATAAACCGGGCGACGCTGGTCGGAAAGCCGCCGTCCCACTGCAAAAGTTCGCGCTATGTCGCGGTGCCGGTATTCCAGCCGAGAGGCGAGACGGCCGACTGGGAAGCCGACCGCGGAGTGAAGCTGTACCGCGACTTTGAGACGCTCGAAGAATTCGCGGACACACTGGAAGCACGCAAAAACACCGGCAGAGTTGAGAACTATTCGGCTGAGCAGAACCGGATTCAAATGATATTCTGGCTGAAGGATGGAAATCTGACGGCTGTGGGGCCGTTTGACTCCTGCCGCGTCCAGGCGCGCGGGTATACACTTGGATTTGACCGGCTCTTTAAGGCGGAGCTGGACGACGCCGACGAGAGCTTTGTCTATCTGCCGGAGTACAATCCGACTTTGCTGCATATTGACGAGAACGACTACGACAAGCTGTTCGGCAGGCTGCGCTCCGGAGATTGCGACGTGCTCCGCGACAGGCAGAATCTTGCCGACGGCATAGAGAGCGACGTTCGCGCGGCCGCTGATCCGGCTGATATTGACCGGGCGGTGCTTGACAGGTTGGCGGTTTTGCTTTCCTTTCGGGACGCGTGTTTCCCAATCGGGACACTGCATCATTTGCATACCGCCGTCAAAACCGGCTGGTTCACGGTGATCACAGGCTCGAGCGGGTCGGGTAAAACCCTGCTGGCCGACGCATATGTGAAAGCGGCGGCCGGAGATCTCGCGCCCGCCGACAACTGCCTGAGGATCAACATGAATCCCTCGTGGCCGGATGACAGCCCGCTGCTGGGCTGTGTGGACAGAGACGCCTTGCTGTACTGGCCGGGCGAAACAGGGCTGCTGGACCTGATTCTGGACGCGCAAAAAGCTCCGGAGCGGCCGTTCTTTGTCCTGCTGGACGACATTAACGCCGTCAGCGCCGATATGATCCTGACAAGGCTGCTGGGCGCGCTGGGAAGCGTCGGCGGATGCCGCCAGGTCGCGCTGTATGGCCCGAAACTGGAGCAGACGCTGCGCAACGGTTCGCGCTACCCGTATATGCTGGAAATACCGGATAATGTTAATTTTATCGCGACCGCGTTCACCGGGCAGGGCGCTCACGCGCTGTCAGACAGGCTGTTGTCGGTCGCCTGCGTGATAAACCTCGGCTGCAAAGCCTGCGATGCGGCGGATGATATGGCTGGGGACCGGTTCGCACCGCATTTGCGCGAGATGGACGGGCGAGATTATACCCTCCTGCGCGAGACTGACGAAATGCTCCCGGCGCCGGTTCGAGAAATGCTTGCCGAGCTGAGCGCCGTTCTGACCGCCGCGTCGCCGGGGTTCAGAATCAGCCGGAGAACGCTGCGGCGCATGGGAATTTACTTGAATGCTTTCACCGGGGATACGACAGAGGGAGTAAACCTTACGGAGGCGCTGGACAGATTGCTGGTGTCGTGCGTGCTGACCAGGATTCGCGGAGACGAGGATCAGCTCTCCGACCTGCTCAGCGGCTCTCCGGACAAGGGTCTTATCCCGCGGCTGGATAATTTCTCGGCTTTGTCGGGATTCAAAGACTGCCGTGAAACGGTGCTGGCCAGAAAAAAAGAGCTGAATACTTATGGCTATTGCGTTTGACCACAAGCTGCCGTTCAGGCTGCTGTTTATTACCGAGTATGACGACCCGCGAGTATCGCTGGCGGAGCGGTTTTGCTGCGACTACGGCCAGTTTTTGCTGATGGACATCGTCAGCGCCGAGATCGAGGAGAACGACAACGTCTCGATCTTGTTCGACAGCGCGGACCGGGACGCCAGGTTCTATCTGGAGGCGCTGGATTCCATTCCGGCGAGCCCGCTTACCAGAATTGACGGTCAGGGGCGGTATTACAGAATGCCATCCGAGCAAAAGTTCGCGCTCTACCGCAACTGTTCCGGCGGAGAATACTGCGCGCTGCGGGTGGGAATATACCGGATTATCGTAGAGGCGTGCGGAAAGCAGTTTTTCGGCGCTCTGAGGGTGCGTCCCAAACAGCTTTCGCACAACGAATGGTCCGAGATGATCGAGGAGCTTGAGAGCGAGTCCGCGGGACTTGCGCGGGAGTTCGGCAAAAGTGAAAGCCGTCAGCCGACTGACGGGCTCACGGGCAGGCATGAGCGGTCCTACAGGACGCTGAAAAAGCACACGGGCTCGCTGCTGCGTATTTTTGGCACGGCTGATGACAGGATTCTCCCGTCCGGAGGCGCGGGGGCAAGCCGGAGCTGCCCGGCTCAAAAGCGCGAACTGATCTGCAAAACCGCGCGACTCTGCCGCCGTGAGCTTGACGAGATTCTGAGCATTGCTGGACTGGCGGACGTTGGAGTCAGCGCCGGTAACGGCGAGGCGCCGGGTGCGGGAGACATGCCGGATGCCGGGGAGCTGCGGAACTTTATCCCGACGGCGCGCAGACTAAGACTAGCCGCCGCGGGGGTATGCCGCCGCTACCGGGTGGCGGGAAATTCGAACGGCGCGGCGGGAGCTATGCCTGATACGCCGGGCGATGCCGAGTGCGCCCTGCTGGCTGCGATATGCAGGACGCTCGCCGGGCGCGAGCCGAAATCGACCGCGAAAATGCGGTTTTCGGGAGTTTGGAAGACCAGCAGCAATCTTTACGAACGCTGGTGCTTTATGAAGATATACCACATGTTTCGCGCGAGGTACAAGATGCTGCCGTCTGTAAAGTGCGAGGCGGCGGAAAGTGGTTCCGATACCGCTGACCTTTACGACTGGGAGCGGGTTTCCTTTCTTCGCGGCGGGGATATTCGGCTGGATCTGGTATATGACCGGGCGCTCCCGATCAGCGGAGATAATACTGACAGCGAAATCCACCCATTATGGATACGCTCTGAGAAAGCCGGTTTCAGGCCGGACATACTGATAAATATTTTCGAATATACCAGCGGCAGGTATTTTGGCAGCATTGTGCTGGAGTGCAAATACCGAAAGTTTAAGAGCTTTTGGGAGAGTACGCTGTCGTCCAAGGAACAGATCATATCCTATCAGGAGAAATCGCGTTCAAAGTTCTATCTTTCCGAACGGATTGACGTCAGACCGGTGCAAAAGGTGTTTGTATTAAATCCCGATCTCGGGGGAGTGGAGCGCGAAAGCGGTACTGTGGTAATCAGCAGAATGCGACCCAAGGACGAGACGTCGCTCGCGGCCACGGTTGACGCCATTGACCGGGCGATTGAAAGCGCGTGCGAGATCGCGGTCACTTTTAACAGATTACTGGGCGTTTGAAAAACGAAAGCCCCGCGCAGCCTCGGAACTATGAGGCTTTGATCTTAATAGAACGCAGAAATAAGTAACGCGCCGGGGAATTACACCCGGCGCGTTCAGTTTAGCGCTCGATTAATAGACAATCCGGTCGAGAATGCCGCCGGTTTTCGCGAACGCGATGCCAAAATTGGTAACAGGCACTCCTTTTTCCCGCGCCGCCGCGATGCGCGTCAAAAACAGCCGCCGGTTGATCATGCAGCCGCCGCAGTGCACGACAAGCGCGAACCCCGAAAGCTCGGGCGGGGAGTCCGATCCCGAGCACACCTCGAAGGCAAGCGTTTTGCCGGTGGCTTTTCTGATCGCGCCCGGCAGCTTTTCGGTGGCAATATCGCCGCACTGGCGGTGGTGCGTGCACGCCTCCATGACCAGTATCCGGTCGCCGTCGTGGAGATTGCCGATGGCGTTCGCGCCGCTGACCAGCAAATCGATATCGCCCTTAAAACCGGCGAACAGCACCGAAAACGAGGTCAGCCGGATGTCCGGACTCAAAATTCGGTTCACTTTATCGAACACCTGTGAATCGCAGATGACCAGATCGGGACGGGGCAGGGATTCGAGCGCTTGTTCCAGCTGGGCATCGGTGATGATTGTGGCTATCGCGCCGTTGTCGAGCAGATCGCGCAGCATTTGCACCTGCGGAAGGATCAGCCGTCCTTTTGGCGCCTGGATATCCTGCGGCGCGACAAGTAAAACGTGGTCTCCGGGATTTACCAAATGGCCGGCCAGCGACAGACGTTCGAAATCGAGCGGCGCGTTCGCGGATATAAACGACTTGACGGCGGTGGCCGCCGACGGATCTCCCAGCAAATCAACGCTCAGATACGACGCGCCATCAAAAGCGGCGGGTCGGCCGGAGTCGGTCTCCCCTGATCTCAGGTTCCGTATGACGATTGTGGGAATACCCCGCGCCGACGCCAGACTAAACAGCTCGGTCTCGCTCGAAAGTTCGGCGCCGTCTCCCGCGATTATTATGACGGCGAGGTCGGTTCGGTCGAGAATGTCGAGCGACTTGCCGCGGCGCTGCCTGCCGAGTGCGCTGTCGTCGTCCAGTCCTGCGGTGTCGGTGATCTGTACGGGTCCCACCGGGTAAAGCTCCATTGCCTTGGACACGGGATCGGTGGTGGTACCGCGAATCGGGCTGACAATGGACAGGCTCTGGCCGGTAATTATATTGAGCAGCGTCGATTTGCCGGCGTTGATTTTGCCGAAAATGCCGATGTGAAGGCGATTGGCGATTGGCGTCTGGTTGAAATCACTCATGACGTCACCCCTGAATAATTCATATTACAATTATATGTTATCACACCAAATCCGGAAATTCCACATATTTTATTATTACAGCAGCCAAAAGCGGGGCAAAAAAATGCGGCGCGCGCCCCGAAGCAAATCTTCAGGGCGCGCGCGGGGCTTCCTTTTCCGGCCGGGTTAAGGATTATGTATCCCCTCGACCATCAGGGGTGAGCTTTACGCGGGAATTAGCACTTGTCGCAGTCATCGTTGCAGCAGCAGCAGATAACTATGATCGCGAGGATAATGAGGATCCAGAGCCAGCAATCGTTGTCGCCGCATCCACCGAAAAAGCCTCTTGACATTGATTTTTACCTCCCGTTTGTTATTACACTATATACTATGCAAACGGCGGCAAAGGGTGAAAACCGGCACGGAATTTTAACAAATCTGTCACAAGCTGTAGTTTGACCGCGTGTAAAGAGCATAGCAAAACGGGAGCATTCCACTATTGCCGGAGCGCTCAAACGCAGTTGTTGCGGAGGGGACAATTTAACTTATTTCAAGTTTGCGCCACACAAAAATGAAAAATAGATTTCCCAGTATTTTTCGATAATCATCTTTTTGCCCGGGCAGAAAAGCGGGCCGCGCGGCAGGATTTATCGAGGCTCGGGGGGGCGGAGGCACACCGGTTCCACACACTATGGTGATGGGGCTCAGCGAGCCTTGTTGCCTCTCATCCGGCGAAAAGTACTAATCCGGCAGTCTTGGGTCAGGAATTTGCGGCGCAAAATCTCGTAGGCTGTGATTCTTGTGATACCGCTTGAAAAGCCTACACACTAATGGTAAAATATGTCTGCTACTCATTTTTAAAGAACAGTTATGGGCGGAGTATGCTTTGGGGAAAGTGCCGCCATACTTTTTTAAACTGAGGTATTCGCGGACACACTGCAACTAAACAGCAAAAGCAAATGGAGACATAGTTTGCCGATGAAAAATAAAGCGGGGACAGAATCACTCCCGTCCCCGCGTATTAATATTGCGTTTGATTTACTTTTTGCCGTCAACGCCCGCCATGTAGATTACAAGGTCAACGGTCTTGTGGGAGTAACCCATTTCGTTATCGTACCACGATACCAGCTTGACAAACTTGTCGTTCAGCGCGATACCGGCCTTTTTGTCAAAGATAGATGTTCTGCTGTCGCCGATGAAGTCGGAGGAGACCACATCTTCCTCGGTATAGCCGAGAATGCCGCGCAGTTCGCCCTCGGACGCGGCTTTAATGGCGGCGCAGATATCTTCATAGGTCGCGGGCTTTGCGAGGTTGACAGTGAGGTCGACAACCGAAACATCAAGCGTCGGAACGCGGAAAGCCATTCCGGTCAGTTTGCCGTTGAGCTCGGGGATGACCTTGCCGACAGCCTTTGCCGCTCCCGTTGAGGAGGGAATGATGTTGCCAGCGGCGGCGCGGCCTCCGCGCCAGTCCTTGTTGGAGGGGCCGTCAACCGTTTTCTGCGTGGCCGTCGTGGCGTGAACGGTGGTCATCAGTCCGTCGACAATGCCGAATTTATCGTTAATGACTTTGGCAAGTGGGGCAAGGCAGTTTGTGGTGCAGGAAGCGTTGGAGACTATATTCATGCCGCTCTCGTATTTGGTGTTGTTAACGCCCATAACGAACATTGGCGCATCCTTGGAAGGCGCTGAAATAACGACCTTCTTGGCGCCGCCTTTAAGGTGAGCGGAGGCCTTTTCCAAATCGGTGAAAACGCCGCTGCATTCGACAACGTAGTCAGCCCCCACCGCGCCCCAGGGTATTTCAGCAGGGTCCTTGCAGCCGCATACCTTGATCTCGCGGCCGTTGACAATGATAGAATCGGCGGTGTGCGAGATCTCGCCGTCAAACTTACCGTGGACGGTATCGTATTTCAGCATGTAGCACATGTATTCGGGATTGATAAACGGGTCGTTAATGCCGACAAATTCAATTTCCTTCTTGGATAACCCGGCGCGTAAAACCAGACGTCCGATGCGGCCAAAACCATTAATTCCAACTTTGATGCTCATATTTATGCGACCTCCTGATATCAAATTGTGATTCAAACTTTATTATATACGGAATATGCAAAATCTACAAGCGAATCTGCAAAAATGATTTGCAATTCTTCGTAATTAGTGCTATGAATATGTTGTCTAGATCTATTTGTTTTTTGCCTTGATATTTTTAATTAATTTTGATAGAATGGTATGGAACATATAAAAATCAGTCCGTTTCCGACAAAACTAACATGAACCATGTGAAATAACACCTGTTTGGTAGAGAATTAACAATATCGCTCAAGAAAATCCTACGGTGCCGCCGCGTATGTTTTCGGCCAAAACGATTTACCGAAAACCCGCAAATAATTACACACTTTGGGAATACTAGTCGTGCACCGCCGTGAATGCATAATGCGATATGGCTCAGATGATAAGGAGCAAAAAATGGAAATGGAAGACAGGATACGCGAACTTACACTTTTGTTTGGTTCAACCGGGATCCCGGTCATTGCCGTGCACAAGGAGCGCATAGTTTTTGTGAACGCCTGCGCTATTGAGGCTTTTGACATAGTGGATACCAACGCCAATTCGCTGTTTGAATCAGTCAGCCTGAACTCTGTCCTGAGCGACGATACCGAGACGCCTGTCCGCAGGATTTACGTTAAAGGCAGACGTTATGACATAGACGTCTCCGTCTTGGACGGCATCTATATTATGATGTTCCGGGCGGCGCTGTCCGCATCGGAGCTGAGGAAGCATTCGGAAGATATACTGGCCTCCATCGGGCAGGAGCTGCGCACCCCGTTTACGCTGATCTTTTCGGCGATAAACCATTTGATGCCGTATACTGAAGATCAGTCGCTGGATAAATATCTGTCGGTCATCGCCCGCCAGAGTTATCTGCTGCTGAGGCTGTCCAATAATCTGATTGACGTCCGCAGGTTCAATGATCCTGAGGAAAAGCTGAAGCTGGCGTATACGAACGTCGGCGATTTTTTGATGGGCATTTGTGACGAAATCATACCGCTGATAGGCGAGCTTGAAATATCGCTTGATTACCAGTGCCAGGACGAAGACATTTGCACTATGGTGGACCGGCAGAAGCTGGAGCGCATTGTGCTGAATCTGATTTCAAACGCGCTCAAGCACACCGACAAGGGCGGCTCGGTCGCTCTGCAGCTGTCCGAGTTCCGCGACAACCTGTTTATTTCGGTCACCGACACCGGCGTCGGCGTTGCCAATGACAAAATGTCCGAGGTGTTTCGCCTTTCAACCGACCAGCGTGACGACGAGGAGGACTGCACCGGCTACGGTCTGGGGCTCATAATAGTTAAAGAAATCTCGGAGATGCACGGCGGCAGCGTCGTACTCAGCAATATGGAGGACAGGGGCACCAAGGTGACCGTGTCACTGCCGATAAAGCCCGGACGCCCGGATTCGGTGCACAGCAGCCTTGAGACCCCCGATTACGCCGGAGGATTCTCCCATGTATTGCTGGAGCTTTCCGAAGTGCTGCCGACCAGGTGTTTCTCCGCCGCCCGAAGAACAAAGCACGCCGGCGGTGTAAAACCAACGGATAAGCACTGATAAAAACGAAAAAAAACAAAAACAAAAGCGGACAGGTGAGCGAACTGTCCGCTTTTGTTTCTGTTAATGTTTGGGGAGGGGTAAGATGAAAACACTCAATCTCTTTGCAATATTAGAATAACAGTTCATTATTAACAAAAAAAGAACGAAAAATTAATAATGTTTAAATTCTGGAATTTGACACAACAACAACCAATTTATGCCAAACAATACACACAAAAATTGCGTCCGGCGGCGGTCAGCTTTTGCCTTTTTGCGAAAGCAGCGATTTGTAAAGCGCGATATATTCCGCGGCAGACTTTGACCAGCTCAAATCAAGCGACATACAGTTGGTGATCAGTTTTTGCCAGACCTTCTTGTTTCCATAGCAATCAATCGCCTGCTTGAGGACATACATCATGTCGTCTGCGTTAAAATTAGAGAAGGCAAAGCCGTTTCCGGCGCCGGTATCGGGGTCGTAAGGCTGGACGGTGTCGCGCAGGCCGCCCGTTTCACGGACGACGGGTACGGTACCGTACCGCATGCCGATCATCTGGGAGATGCCACAGGGCTCGGTCTGGGAGGGCATCAGCAAAATGTCGGCGCCCGCATAAATCATCATGGCCAGATTGTCGTTGTACATAATTTTTGCAGAAACTCTGCCTGCGTACTGCTGCTGAGCGTTTTGGAACCGCTGCTCATAATGCCATTCGCCGCGGCCGAGCACGACAAACTGCATGTCGAGGTTCATCATCGCGCCCAGCGAGACTGTCGCAAGATCAATGCCCTTGTGATGCACCAGACGCGTAACCATCGCCACCAGCGGAATGTTCTCGTCCTGATTCAGGCCGACAAGGCGCTGCAATTCCAGTTTGTTGGCGGTTTTCTTGGCGATGCTGTCTATCCCGAAATTCTGCAATATGCGCACGTCGGTTTCGGGATTGTACAGGTCGGTGTCTATGCCGTTGAGAATGCCCTTGAGTTTGTCTGCGTTTTCGCTGATGATGTCCTGCAACCCGCGCGCGTAAAAGGCGTAGCCCAGTTCCTTGGCGTATGTCGGGCTGACGGTGGTGACGAAGTCGGACATCAGGATGGCGGCCTTCATCAGCGATACGCCGCTGCCGAACCTCAGTACGCCGTTGGTATACAGGTCGTATGACAGGCCGAACAGGTCGCAAACGGTGTTCGCGCCGAACTGGCCCTGGTATTCGATGTTGTGGATGGTAAACACCGTTTTGATGGATGACAGCAGCTCGTTGTCCGACAGCCTGAGGTAGATGGGAACAAGCGCAGTCTGCCAGTCGTTGCAGTGCACGATATCCGGAGTCCAGCCGAGCTCGGGGATAATATCCGCGGCGGCGCGCGAGAAATAGGCAAACCGCTCGCCGTCATCGAAATATCCGTAAAGCTCGGAACGCTTGAAATAATATTCGTTGTCAATGAAATAATAGGTTATACCGTTGTGTTTGCATTCATACAGGCCGCAGTAAAGATTGCGCCATGCCAGGCGGATATAAATATACTTTACAAATTTCATTTTATCCCGGAGTTCCGGGGGAGTGCTCGCGTAGAGCGGAAGCAGTACCCGAACAGAAACCTTTTTATCAAAAAGTTCGCGGGGCAGTGAAGCGGCAACGTCGCCCAGTCCCCCGGTTTTAGAAAATGGGGCGGCTTCACTGGTAACAAAAAGAACTTTCATAATGACCTCCCTATTGGAATAACTCTCGCGTGTCGGTTGGCGCGACCGGCGTCAAAAGTTAAGTCGTAATTATTGCGCCAGCTTCGTCATTAGTATAGCTCCAGCTTCCAGGTAAAGATTTACGCGCAGCCAAAAGAGCAGAACCACTTTTGCTTTATGCGCCTGACAGTAAACGGGTCAGACAACGACGCCCTTCGCGATGGCGATCGGGTACGTCTCGTGGCCCATCAGCATACGGCCTTGGTTTATCAGAACTTCTTTGTCCGTTATAGCATATGTCAGTGAAGCGTTTTCCTTGACGCGGGTGTCCTGCATCAGCACGCAATTATTGATTCTAGCTCCCTTGTGAACCCGTACCCCCCGGAAAAGAATACTGTTTGTGACCTCGCCCTCGATGTAGCAGCCGTCGGCCACAACGCAGTTTTTTACGACCGACTCCTGACCGTAATAAGTCGAAGACTCGTCGCGCACCTTGGTTTTGATCGGGCGGCGCGCGTTAAACAGCTCACTGCGGACGTCGGGCTGAAGCAGCTCCATGCTGTGCTTGAAGTACGACGCGGCGCTGTCCAGCCTCGCGGTAAAGCCGTCAAAGACATATCCGTGGACGGACAGGGCGCCCAGCATTTTTTGAAGGACATTGCGCTCAAAGTCGTAGAGGTTATACGCGGTGCTGTGGCTGATAAGCTTAAGGAGCAGCTGTTTTTCCATGATGTAAAAGTCCAGAGATTCGTATCCGCCGGTCTGGGGTATGTCTGCGGCGATATCGGCAACCATGCCGCCCGTTCCCAGCGTGAAGAATGTCGCGTTCTCGTGCCTGATACGCTTCTGAGTGCAGACCGCTGTAATGTCGGCGCCGCTTTCGATATGTGAGTCGTAAATATCGTCAATCGGGAAGTTCGCTATCAGGTCACCGTCCGCGATCGCCACATATTTCTGCCGGATTCGCTGAACAAACGTGGAAACCGCCGACAGCGCCTCCATTTTTCCACGGTATATCTCGCCGACGCGGCTCTGGGCATACCCAAACGGGGGAAGCAGGCGCAGTCCGCCGCGTTTGCGGTTGAGATCCCAGTCCTTGCCTGAGCCCAGGTGGTCGAGCAGCGACTGATAATTTTCGCGCATGATAACGCCGACGTTGGTAATGCCCGCGTTAACCATGCTGGACAGCATAAAGTCAATAACACGGTACCGTCCGCCGAAGGGAAGGGACGGAGCGGCGCGCAGGTCGCCGAGCTCTTTGACCTTTGCCTGTGTGCTGTATGCCAGGATTATTCCGAACATGTCTCTCATACGTCAAACCCTTCCTTTCCTTTTCAGTAGGCCGCCGCGGCCGCCGGTCCGCTTAAAGCAGGTCTTCGCCCACCATTTGCCTAGCGGCAACTATCCTGCCCGGGCCAATGGTTTTGTCGGCGGCGACCACTGATATTCCCCATTCTCCTGTCGTGTCGTCGGCGGGAAGAGAACCAACGCGCGCGTCCTTGCAAATTCTCGCGCGTTCGCCGACGATCGAATATTCAATCACCGCGCCGTCCTCGACGACGGCGTCCGGCATTATTATCGAGTAACGTATCGAAGCGCCCGAGCCGACCTTCACGTTGTGAAAAAGCACCGAGTTTTCGACTGCGCCGTATACAACGCAACCCCCGGTAACCAGCGAGTGGGACAGCGTGGAGTCGGGGCCGCAGTAATGCGGGGGAGCGTCGGCGCTGCCGGCGTAAATGCGCCATTCCGGATCAAAAAGATTGAGTCCGGTCTCGGGAGACAGCATGTCCATGTTGGCCTCCCACAGGCTTTCGATGGTTCCGACATCTTTCCAGTATCCGGAGAAGCGGTAAACCATCATTTTCTCGTTATTTGCCAGCATCTTTGGTATGATATTGGCGCCGAAGTCGTTGGAGGACTTGGGATCGCGCTCGTCGTCCAACAAATACATCCGGAGCTTTTGCCAGCTGAAGACGTATATACCCATCGAAGCGAGGTTGGATTTCGGCACTTTCGGCTTTTCCTCAAATTCGAAGATAGTGTCATCGGAATTCACGTTCATTATTCCAAAACGCGAAGCCTCTTCCGCGGAAACCTCGATAACGGCTATTGTGCAGTCCGCTTCGTTCTTTCTGTGATGGTCGATCATCTGCCGGTAGTCAAATTTATAGATATGGTCGCCCGACAGGATGAGCACGTATTCCGGGTCATATCTGTCAATAAAATCCATGTTTTGGTAGATGGCGTTCGCCGTGCCCTTGTACCACGTTCCCTTTTTCCCCTTGATATACGGCGGTAGAATATGCACGCCTCCGTCAATTCGGTCGAGATCCCAGGCCTGGCCGCTGCCGATATACGCGTTGAGCTCGTGCGGCTGATACTGGGTGAGCACGCCGACCGTATCGATATCGGAATTGACGCAGTTGGAAAGCGGAAAATCGATAATGCGGTACTTTCCGCCGAACGGGACGGCGGGCTTTGCGATTTTTTCGGTCAGGCAGTAAAGGCGGCTGCCCTGACCGCCCGCCAATAGCATGGCCACGCACTCTTTGTTAGCAAACAATAGTATCACTCCAGAACGGTATAATTCTTAACACGCGGTGCGCGGATGCTTGCCGGTTATTGATCGGTGACGCGCTCCAGGAAAACCGCGCCGTACGGCGGTACGGTCAATTTAATGGACTGTTCCTTGCCGTGCCACGGATTATTCTCGGTGTACAGGATATGCGGATTGGTGTTGCCCCATCCGCCGAAACGGACATCGTCCGAGTTCAGAAGCTCGCGGTACGCGCCGGGGAGCGGCACGCCAAGCTGATATCCCGCCCTGTTGACGGGAGAAAAGTTGGCGACAAACAGCAATTCTCCGCCGGAAGCGTTCTTGCGGCTGAAGGCGATTGTGTTGCCGTTAAAATCGTCGCAGCAAAGCCAGTCGAAGCCTTTCCAATCGTAATCGATCTCCCAAAGCTCGCTGCGGTCGAGATAAAAGCGGTTTATTTCCCGGAAAAAGTCCAACAGCTGGCGGTGACGGTCAAATTCCAGCAGGTGCCAGTCCATAGATTTGTCATACGCCCACTCGATGAACTGTCCGAACTCGGAGCCCATGAAGATCATCTTTTTTCCGGGGTGAGCCATCATGTACGAATAAAAGGAACGAGTACCGGCAAACTTATCGTCGTAGAAACCGGGCATTTTGTTGAGAAGTGAGCCCTTGCCGTGAACGACCTCGTCGTGCGAAATCGGGAGGATGTAGTTCTCTGAAAAAGCGTACATGAGCGAAAAGGTGATATCCTTGTGATTAAACTGGCGGAACACCGGATCCATTTGCAGATAGTGGATGATGTCGTTCATCCAGCCCATGTTCCACTTGAAGCTGAATCCGACTCCGCCGAGATACGTCGGCTTTGTGACGTTAGCCCATGCGGTCGATTCCTCGGCAATCATCAGCACGTTGGGGAAGGAGGCAAACACGGCCTCGTTCAGCCGCTGCAAAAAGTCGACCGCCTCGAGGTTCTCGCGTCCGCCATACTTGTTGGGCCGCCACTGGCCGGGCAGGCGCGCGTAGTCGAGATAAAGCATGGACGCAACCGCGTCGACGCGCAGTCCGTCTATATGGTACTTCTCGAACCAAAATACCGCCGAGGACATAAGAAATGAGCGGACCTCGTTTCTGCCGTAGTCGAAAACGCGCGTTCCCCAGTCGGGATGCTCGCGCTTCATCGCGTCCGAGTATTCGTAGCAGCAGGTGCCGTCAAATTCCATCAGCCCGTGGCCGTCTTTGGGGAAATGAGCGGGAACCCAATCGAGTATTACCGCGATTCCGGCGTCGTGGCACGCATCGACAAACGCCATAAAGTCGGCGGGCGTGCCGTATCTGGAAGTGGCCGCGAAGTAGCCGGTGCACTGGTATCCCCACGAGCCGTCGAAGGGAAACTCCATCACGGGCATAAGCTCAATGTGGGTGAAGCCGAGGTCTTTGACGTAAGGAATGAGCTCGGCGGCGAGCTGAGCGTATGAATAGGGGCTGCCGTCGGCGTGGAGCCGCCAGGAGCCGGGGTGCAGCTCGTATATGTTCATCGGGCGGTCAAACATCGGACAGGCGGAGCGTGCCGCTATCCACTCGTCGTCCCGCCATTCGTAGGCATCAAGGTCATACGCCTTAGAGGCGGTCTTGGGACGCACCTCGGCGTGAAAAGCGTAAGGGTCGGATTTTTCGAGAAATTTGCCGCGGGAGGTTTCCACGCAGTATTTATACGCGGAATACTGCTCCAGACCGGAGACAAAGACCTCCCACACTCCCACCGAGATTTTTTTCATCGGGGTGGCTCCGCGGTTCCACTCGTTAAAATCCCCGATCACCGACACCGATTTCGCGCCGGGCGCCCACACACGGAAGACGACGCCGGGGTACCGGCCGCGTTTTTCGAAATGGGAACCCATGAACTCGTAAGCTCTCGAATCGGTGCCTTCATGGAAAAGATATAAATGATATTCAAGACTGTTTTTCTTGTTGACGGCCATAATTTAAGCAACTCCAAAACCAGGACAGAATCAGACTATTAAACCTTAATGGCTCGGTCAGGAATAATTTGTCACAATCCGTAAGCCGGCTACATTTTTTTTCACGCTGTATTCAGGTGGAAGTGCGCAAAAACTTCGCGCCGGGCGTTCGTAACAAAATCCGCACAAATACTGGGCAAGTATAATTTATCACACTTGGAAGAATTATTCAATCTTTCAGCATGAATATTATTTTAATATGTGCCGATAGAGGGCTGCTTTCTTTGTCGAATTAATTCGGAGCATAAAGCAATATAAAACAAGATTATGATAGGGAACCAATTCGTGGTAAAGTTTTTGGATAATTTGACATAATTTCTATTAAAAATATTTTAGATTATATGCAAAGTGAAAATAAACTGTTTACACGGATGGATAAAAATGATAGAATTACAAAAGTTATGCGCAATATTCTTTAGAGAGTCCTGACCGGAGGACAATTCCGTGAAATGTCCCAAACACTAGGAGGTTAACAGATGGCCAGAAAGAAAAAAACAATGGATGGCAACACGGCTGCGGCGCATGTGGCATATGCGTTTACAGACGTTGCCGGAATTTATCCGATCACACCGTCGTCGGTCATGGCGGAGCTGGCGGACAAGTGGTCCGCATCCGGACAGAAAAATATTTTCGGTCAGCAGGTTCGAGTATGTGAAATGCAGTCGGAAGCGGGAGCCGCCGGTACGGTGCACGGTTCGCTGGCTGCCGGAGCGCTGACGACCACATTCACAGCGTCCCAGGGCCTGCTTCTGATGATTCCCAATATGTATAAAATCGCGGGAGAACTGCTTCCCGGCGTAATCCACGTCTCGGCGCGCGCCGTCGCCTCCCACGCGCTGTCAATATTCGGCGACCATTCGGACGTTATGGCGTGCCGCGGCACCGGATTTGCCATGCTGGCCGCCACCAACCCGCAGGAGGTCATGGATCTCGGCGCTGTGGCGCACCTGTCCGCCATTTCCGGCCGCGTGCCCTTCCTGCATTTCTTTGACGGCTTCCGCACCTCGCACGAGATGCAGAAGATCGAAGCCTGGGATTACGAAGAACTGGCCAAGATGTGTGATCTGGACGCCGTCAAGAGATTCCGCGACAACGCGCTGAATCCCGAGCATCCGGTGCTGCGCGGAACGGCACAGAACCCCGACGTGTTCTTCCAGGCCCGCGAAGCCTGCAATCCGTACTACGACAAGCTGCCGGCCGTTGTCGAGCAGATGATGGGCAAGGTCAACGCCGCCGCAGGAACTGATTACGGACTGTTCAACTACTACGGTTCGCCCGACGCCGAGCACGTCATAGTCGCCATGGGTTCAGTCTGCGACACCATCGAGGAGACAATTGACTACCTGATGTCCAAAGGCGAAAAGGTCGGCCTTGTCAAAGTTCGCCTTTATCGCCCGTTTGTCGCGGGAAAATTCGTGGACGCGATACCCAAAACCGCCAAAACTATTGCCGTCCTCGACCGCACCAAGGAACCAGGAGCACTGGGAGAGCCTCTGTATCTCGACGTCATCACAGCGCTTGCCGAATGCGGAGTATCTGGCCTTAAGGTCGTCGGCGGCCGCTACGGCCTCGGCTCCAAGGATGCGCCACCGTCCAGCGTTATCTCCGTATACCGCAACCTTCAGTCGGCGTCCCCGCGCAACAAGTTCTCGGTCGGCATAAACGACGACGTCACCAACCTGTCGCTGCCTCTTGATGAGAATCCCGACACCGCGCCCGCCGGAATGGTCTCCTGCAAATTCTGGGGACTGGGCTCTGACGGTACTGTTGGAGCGAACAAGAACTCCATCAAGATCATCGGCGACAATACCGACCTTAACGTTCAGGCATATTTCGCCTACGACTCCAAGAAGTCCGGCGGCGTGACAATATCTCACCTGCGTTTTGGCGACAAACCGATAAAGTCCACCTATTTCGTCAAGAAGGCCGACTTCGTGGCCTGCCACAACCCGGCGTATCTCGGCAAATACGAGATGGTCGAGGACCTCAAGCCGGGTGGCACCTTCCTGCTCAACTGCTCGTGGAGCCCGGATGAGCTCTCAAAATATCTGCCCGGATCGGTCAAGAAATTTATCGCAGACAACGGCATCAAGCTCTTTATCTGCGACGGTATCGCGGAGGCGCGCCGCCTCGGTCTCGGCGGACGCATCAACATCATCCTTCAGTCCGCTTTCTTTAAGCTAACCAACATCATTCCGATAAACGACGCCGTGAAGTATATGAAAGCGGCTGTCGAATCCACCTATGGCCACAAGGGCGAAAAGATCGTCGGCATGAACATCCAGGCAGTGGACGCCGGAATCGAAAACGTCCGCCAGGTGGAAATCCCCGCCGATTGGAAGAACGCCGCCAACGACAGCGCGTCGTTTGATCCCAAGGGCGACCGTCCGGAGCTTGTCTCCTTCGTAAAGGATATACTGATGCCGGTCAATTGCCAGTGCGGCGACCGCCTGCCGGTATCCGCGTTCAAGGGCGCGGAGGACGGAACCTTCCCGCAGGGCTCCAGCGCTTATGAGAAGCGCGGCATCGCCGTCGACGTTCCGACATGGGTGCCCGAGAACTGCATACAGTGCAACCAGTGCTCGTTCGTCTGCCCGCACGCGGTAATCCGTCCGTTTATACTCGATGACGCCGAGCTCAGCGCCGCTCCCGCCGGAACGCCCACGCTTCCGATGCAGGGCAAGGACTGCGAGAGCTACAAGTTCACCATTGTTCCGTCGGTACTGGACTGCACGGGCTGCGGCTCCTGCGCCAACATCTGTCCGGGCAACAAGGGCGGCAAGGCTCTCGAGATGAAGCCGCTGGCAGAGCAAAGACACGTCGCCGACAGGTTCGCCTACTGCTTCGACAAGGTCGCGGCCAAGGACAACATCCCGTTTGCCGCGGAATCGGTCAAGGGCTCTCAGTTCAGGCAGCCGCTGTTCGAGTTCTCCGGAGCGTGCGCCGGATGCGGCGAAACACCGTATCTCAAACTGATCACGCAGCTTTACGGCGAGCGTATGATGGTCGCCAACGCCACCGGCTGCTCCTCGATCTACGGCGGTTCCTGCCCGAGCACTCCGTATACAATTGGCAAGAATGGCAAGGGTCCGTCCTGGGCTAACTCGCTGTTTGAGGATAACGCCGAATACGGTTTCGGTATGCACCTCGGTGTGGCGCAGAGACGCGCCAAACTGACAGACCTCGTAAGGTCGGTCGGCGGACACGAGTTGTGCACGCCCGAGATGAAGGCCGCCTGCGACGAGTGGCTGGCCAACAAGGACGACGGCAAACTGTCGGTCACTGCCGCCGCAAAGCTGGGAGAAGCGATGAAGGTCGGAATCGCGTCCGGCTGCCCGGGAGTTCCGCAGTTCGAAGAAATTCTCTCGATGTCCGATATGTTCGTCAAGAAGTCGATCTGGATATTCGGCGGCGACGGCTGGGCCTATGACATCGGATTCGGCGGACTCGACCACGTTATCGCTTCCGGCGAGGATGTAAATATATTCGTGCTCGATACCGAGGTATATTCCAACACCGGCGGCCAGGCTTCCAAGGCTTCGCAGACCGGTCAGGTCGCGCAGTTCGCGGCGGCGGGCAAGGTAACGTCCAAGAAAGACCTCGCCCAGATAGCGATGTCATACGGTTACGTCTACGTCGCCCAGGTGGCGATGGGCGCGAACTACAACCAGACGGTCAAGGCTATTGCCGAAGCCGAGAGCTATCCCGGCCCGTCCATCATCATTGGATACGCGCCGTGCATCAACCACGGCATCAAAGCCGGAATGGGCAAGTCGATGACCGAGATGAAGAACGCGGTTGAGGCCGGATACTGGCACATGTTCCGCTTTGACCCGCGCCAGAAGGATGAGGGCAAGAACCCCTTCCAGCTGGACAGCAAGGCTCCGAGCGCGTCCTACGCCGAATTCATCAAGAACGAGGTGCGCTACAGCTCGCTCGAGCGCTCCTTCCCCGACAGGGCGGAAAAACTGTTCGCGGCGGCCGAGCAGGCGGCGGCAGACAAGTACGCAAAGCTCGAGAAGATGAAGGCGCTTTACGAATAATTGCGCGTTACGCAACCGATTTGTGTGCTGTTGCGGCGGGAGCGATCCGCCGCAACAGCATAATATGTTTAACTCGCATTTGGCAAAATCCGACGTAAAATCTCCTAATACTCCCCCCCGATTGGATTCGGGGGGCTGTTGTGTTGATTTGAGGTGAACTATCTGCGCGCAATTTGCGATGTAATTACCCGGAGTCCCGAGTTTATTGAGATTGAAAAAAAGATAGCTGACGGCCAGTGCCCGATCGCGGTCGGCGGGCTGTCCGGCATCCACAAGGCGCATATCGCGTCAGCGCTGGCGAGGCGGACGGGCAGACCTGTTTTTTTAGTCACGCCCGAGGAGACTGAGGCGCGGAGGCTTGCCGCCGACATGTCCGCAATTTCGGGCGAGACCGTGCGGCTGCTGCCGGCGCGCGATTTTGTCTTCCATAACGTTGACAGCGCATCCCGCCAGTGGGAGCATGAGAGGTGCGATCTGTTCAGCAGGCTGATGAGCGGACAGCCGCCGATGGTTTGCGCGCCGCTTGAGGCCGTGCTTCAGCGCACATTGCCGCCCGACGCGCTTCGGTCGGTCACGCTGGAACTCCGTGTCGGGATGACCGTTCCGGTATCCGAACTGCTCTCGAAGTTCGTGCGGTGCGGGTTCAAACGGTGCGAACAGGTCGAAGGGCCCGGTCAGTTTGCCGCGCGCGGAGGCATCGTCGACTTTTACTCTCCCGCCGACAGCTGCCCTGTGCGCGTCGAGTTTTTCGGAGACGAAATAGACACAATATCCAGCATTGACGTCGATACCCAGCGCCGAACCGGCCAGCATAAGGGCAAAACCGTGCTGCCCGCGACCGAAACTCTGCCCCATGCCTGCGACGGCGGAACTGACACCCTGTTTGAGCGGATGCGCGGCCTTGTCGCTGGTGCGGGGAAAAAGCAGAAGCAGTCGTTTTCAAATAACGTCGAGCAGGACATTGCCCGGCTGTCGGACGGACTGTCCCTGCCCGCCGCCGACCGGTATATCGCGCTGATATACCCGGAGTACGCCACCGCGCTCGACTATCTGCCGAATGATACGATTTTTATCATCGACGAGCACGCGAGGATGCGTGAGAAGGCCAAAAATATCCTGTGGCAATACAGTCAGGACGTCGAAACCCTGTTGGATGCGGGAACCATGACCGGCGAGCAGGCGAATTATATGCGCTCGGCTGACGATTTTTACCGGTCAGCCGCGCGGTTTGACGTCGTGATGACCGACGCGTTCATCTCGGCCGCATATGATATACCTCCGTCGGCAATACTTTCGGTATCAGCCAAACAGCTGCCGTCGTTTGGCAACAGTCTTGAAACGGCGATAACCGACATCGGGCATTACACCCGAGAGGGCTACAGCACAGTGGTTTTGTGCCCGACTGAGCGCCGCGCGCGCCATCTCTCGACAATCCTCTCGGACAACGGAGTGCGGGCGGGTCTTTCGCTCACACTGGACGAGATGCCGAAGCACGGGGACGCGTTTGTCACGGTCGGAGGCCTGTCGGCGGGTATGGAATATCCGAGCGTGCGCGTGGCTGTAATCACCGAGGGAGAGGTGCGGCAGGAACCGCGCATCAAGCGCCCGAGGTCGCAGGATAAGACCAACCGTCAGCGCGTTAAAAGTTACGCCGATCTGTCGGTGGGAGACCTAGTGGTGCACGAGCATCACGGCATCGGCAGGCTTGCGGGCATCCAGAAGATGGAAGTTGACGGCGTGGTGCGCGACTATATCAAGATCGCGTATTCCGGCGCCGACGTGCTGTACGTTCCGGCCAGCCAGCTGGACATGGTTTCCAAATACATCGGAGCCGGAGAGGACGCGCCGGTCAGGCTCAACAAGCTGGGCGGCGCAGAATGGGCCCGGGCCAAATCGCGGGCAAAATCCGCAGTCAAGGATCTCGCCAACTATCTGGTCGGACTCTACGCCGAACGCCAGCGCCGCAAGGGATTCGCTTTTCCGTCGGACGACGAGTGGCAGCGCGAGTTTGAGGAGGCGTTTGAGTACGTCGAGACCGACGACCAGCTGAAATGCGTTTCCGAAATTAAAAAGGACATGCGGCAGGCCATTCCGATGGACCGCCTGCTGTGCGGCGACGTCGGGTTCGGTAAGACCGAGGTTGCGCTGCGCGCGGTGATGAAATGCGTTCTGGGCGGCAAGCAGGCAGCGTTTCTGGTGCCGACCACCGTACTCGCCCAGCAGCATTATGTGACGGCCACCAAGAGATTTGCGAACTATCCGGTTAAAGTGGATATGGTCAGCCGCTTCCGCTCACCGGCGCAAATACGCGACACGCTGAAGAAGTTCAAGACCGGTCAGCTCGACCTTATCATAGGCACCCACCGACTGCTACAAAAGGACGTTGTGCCTTACAATCTCGGCCTGCTGATAGTGGACGAGGAGCAGCGTTTTGGCGTTTCGCACAAGGAGAGGCTGAAAGAGATGTCGCGTCAGGTGGACGTGCTGACTCTGACGGCCACGCCCATTCCCCGCACGCTCAACATGGCGCTGTCCGGCATACGCGATATGTCGACGATCGAGGAAGCACCCGCCGACAGGCATCCGGTGCAAACGTATGTGCTGGAGCATGACTGGGGACTGATTGCCGACGCCATACGGCGGGAATTGACCCGGGGAGGTCAAGTATATTACCTGCACAACCGGGTGGAGACGATTGAACGCACCGCATCGAAGATTCTGGAATATGTGCCCGAAGCGGCGGTGGCTGTGGCGCACGGCAAAATGGACGAGCAGCAGCTGGGAGACGTCATGCGGGCCATGGACGAGGGCGAAGTGAACGTCTTGGTGTGCACCACAATTATCGAAACCGGCATCGACATACCGAACGTGAATACGTTGATAGTGGAAGACGCCGACCATCTGGGTCTTGCGCAGATGCACCAGATACGGGGACGCGTCGGGCGGTCGCCGCGCCACGCTTACGCTTATCTGACATACCGTCGAGGAAAGGTGCTGACCGAGATCGCGACAAAGCGCCTGTCCGCCATACGTGAATACGCCGAGTTCGGCTCGGGATTCAAGATCGCGATGCGTGACCTCGAAATACGCGGCGCGGGCAATGTCCTGGGCGCCGAACAGTCGGGACACATGCTGTCAGTGGGATACGACATGTATCTCAAGCTGCTGGAGGAGGCCGTTCTGGAGCAACGGGGAGAAGCGCCGTCCGGCCAGTCCGACTGCTCGGCGGACATCAACGTCTCGGCTGGAATACCGGAGGAATATATCCCGTCGCCCGAACAGCGCATGGATATATACCGCCGCATAGCCAAGCTGACCACGCGGGATGACGCGAGCGATATCATCGACGAGCTTATCGACCGGTACGGCGACGTTCCCGGCCAGGTAAACGCGCTGGTGGAGATCGCAATGCTGCGGGCACACGCGGCGCGCGCCGGTATCCGTGATATCGCGCAAAAGAGCGGCAAAATCAACTTCGCGCTTACCAGACTGGACGTTGCACGGGTGTCTTTGCTCTGCGGAATGCCCGAATACAAGGGAAGAATACTGCTGTCGGCGGGCGAAAAGCCATATATTGTGCTGAAACTGGGGAGCGGAGAAAATCCGCTGCACGCCTCGGCAAAACTGATCGATTTATTTTCTGCCGAGCCCCAAAATGCAACCTAATAAAATATGCTTGCAATATCGCGTGAATCGGAATATAATAACCAGGTAAATTTGAGCCTTTAGTGGGGTAAAATACAATATGGGGGTCAGATCATGAAGTTTAAGAGCGAATATCTTGCAAAAGTGTATGAAGACGTATCCCGCAGAAATGCTTCCGAACCTGAGTTTTTACAGGCGGTCAGCGAAGTTCTGGAATCGTTTGAGCCGGTTGTCGCCGTGCGTGAGGATATCGTCAAGGCGGGCGTCATTGACAGGCTCGTCGAGCCTGAGCGCTTCATTCAGTTCCGCGTACCCTGGGTGGACGATGCCGGAGCGGTGCGCGTCAACCGTGGATTCCGTGTGCAGTTTAACTCGGCCATCGGCCCGTATAAGGGCGGACTGCGTTTCCATCCGTCGGTCAACGCGTCGGTCATCAAGTTTTTGGGCTTTGAGCAGATTTTTAAAAACTCACTGACCGGTCTGCCCATGGGCGGCGGCAAGGGCGGGGCGGACTTCGACCCCAAGGGCAAGTCCGACAATGAAATCATGCGCTTTTGCCAGTCGTTCATGACTGAGCTTTCCAAATATATCGGGGCGGACACCGACGTGCCGGCAGGCGACATCGGAGTAGGGGCTCGCGAAATCGGATTTATGTACGGACAGTATAAGCGCCTGCGCGACGAGTTCACCGGCGTACTTACCGGCAAGGGTCTAACCTACGGCGGATCGCTGATTCGCACGCAGGCGACCGGGTACGGACTCTGTTACTTCACCAAAAACATGCTGGAAGCCGCGGGCAAGTCGTTTAACGGTGCGACCACGGTCATCTCCGGTTCGGGCAACGTTGCGATCTATGCCGCCGAAAAAGCCGCCCAGCTCGGCGCGAAAGTGGTTGCGCTCAGCGATTCAGGCGGATATGTGCACGATCCCGCGGGCATAAAGCTGGACATCGTGCGCCAGATCAAGGAAGTGGAGCGCGGCCGCATCTCCGAGTATGTTAAGCGCGCGCCCGGTTCGACATATACCGAAGGCTGCGCCGGAATCTGGAGCATCCCGTGCGACATCGCACTGCCCTGCGCAACCCAGAACGAGCTGGACGGCAACGCCGCCGCGACCCTGCTGAAAAACGGCTGCTTCGCCGTTGCCGAGGGCGCGAATATGCCCAGCACGCCGGACGCTGTCGAAGCGTTCCTCAAAGCCAGAATCCTCTTCGGACCGGCAAAGGCAGCAAACGCGGGCGGAGTCGCAACATCCGGTCTGGAAATGAGCCAGAACAGCCTGCGCCTCTCCTGGACAGCCGAAGAGGTCGACGAACGCCTGAAGAACATCATGGCAGGTATATACGCCAGCGCATCAAAAGCCGCCGAAGATTACGGCTGCAAGGGCAATTTTGTCGCGGGCGCCAACATCGCGGGATTCCTCAAGGTCGCAACCGCGATGATGGCACAGGGCGTTGTCTGATAACCCGGCGACAGTTTCTTGCGTACCGGTTCATTCCGGACGAATCTGAAGCTCGCGGATTTTTACCGAGTTTTTGTACACCTTAATCATATAGAGCTGGCCGGAATTGAGCGGGCCGAACATAAACTGGCCAAGCTCATCGGTGACGGTCTGGGCGGACATCGCAAGTTCGTCGTCCTCGCCCGCGAGGAACAGCATGACCAGCGCGTCCGGAATGGCGCGCCCGTCGGACTCGCGGACAAATCCGTGGATGGAACTGCGCGTGTCAGGCTGCATGTGGACAATGGTCTCGATCAGTTCATCCTGACCCGGGCGAAAGTAGAATTTGGTGTATGATCCCATATTGATAACCCTTCCCAGCAAAAGCAAAGTATGATGGCGGCGGCATCCGGCGTTTATCGCCGATATAACCTTTTCTTGTACCAGTATAGCTGAAATGCGCCGCTTTTGTGCTTGACAAACGGATAACGCTAATATAATATTTACGGATGATATTATAAGGAATTATTTGGGAGTGACATTAATGGCATCCGACAAAATGGTCGAACAGATCACAGCAATGGACGTCGATTTTGCCAAGTGGTATACCGACGTCGTCAAGAAGGCCGAGCTAATCGATTATTCCAGCGTCAAGGGTTGCGTTATATTGCGGCCGTACGCTTACGCGCTGTGGGAAAACATCCAGCGCGCGCTGGACGATATGCTCAAGGCGTCCGGGCATGAGAATGTCTATATGCCGCTGTTCATTCCCGAATCGCTGCTGCAAAAGGAGAAAGACCACGTCGACGGCTTCGCGCCCGAGGTGGCCTGGGTTACCCACGGCGGCAGCGAACCGCTGACCGAGCGCATGTGCGTCCGACCTACGTCGGAGACGCTGTTTTGCGAGCACTATAAGAACATCATCCACTCCTGGCGCGACCTGCCCAAGCTCTACAACCAGTGGTGCTCGGTGGTTCGCTGGGAGAAAACCACACGTCCTTTCCTGCGCGGACGCGAATTTCTCTGGCAGGAGGGGCATACAATCCACGCGACAGCCGAGGAAGCCGACGCCGAGGCGATGGCCATTCTCGAATTTTACGCCGATCTGGCCGAAAACTGGCTGGCAATGCCGGTAATCCGCGGACAAAAGACAGAGAGCGAGAAGTTTGCGGGCGCGCAGTCGACCTATGCCATTGAGTGCATGATGCACGACGGCAAAGCGCTCCAGGCCGGTACAACGCACTTCTTCGGAGACGGATTCGCAAAGGCTTTCGAGATCCAGTTCACCGACCGCGAAAACAAGCTGCGCTATCCGCACCAGAGCTCGTGGGGAGTGACCACCCGTCTCATCGGCGGAATAATTATGACCCACGGCGACGACAACGGACTGCTTCTGCCACCCAAAATCGCGCCGGTGCAGGTGGTCGTCATTCCGGTCGCCGCGCACAAGCCGGGAGTGCTGGATGCCGCCAAAGCCCTGTGCGACGGCCTACGAGCCTCTGGCCTGCGTGTCAAGCTTGATGACAGCGACAATAATCCCGGCTGGAAATACGCCGAGCACGAGATGAAGGGCGTTCCTGTTCGGCTGGAGCTCGGCCCGCGCGACATTGAAGCGGGAACCTGCATGGTGGTTCGACGCGACACCCGCGAAAAAGCCGCCCTGCCGCTTGAGGGCATTGCCGGCGCTCTTCGCGAAATGCTGGACAGCATCCAGGCAGATCTGCTTGCGCGCGCACGCACAAACCTTGAAAACCGCACGTTTTCCACGACCGACGCCAAGGATTTGGCCAGAATCGTGCCGGAGGGCGGATTTGCACGCGCCATGTGGTGCGGCGACGCCGCTTGCGAGGACAAACTTAAGGCAGACTATGGCGTTTCATCGCGCTGTATCCCTTTTGAACAGCAGAAGCTGAGCGACAGCTGCATTTGCTGCGGCAAACCCGCCGAAAAAATGGTGCTGTGGGCGGTCGCTTACTGATCGGGCAGTTGCCCGCCTGGACCCTTGGCGTATATGTTTTTTTATACTAATGACGAATGCCGGCGTATTTTCTGCGCCGGCATTTGATAGGCATATTGCTGACATTAATTGGAGGTATTTCCATGAAAACCACAATTTGCAAAAACTATGATGAGATGAGCCTCGTTGCCGCCTACATAATGGCAGAGCGGGTGAGAACCAAGCCCGACTGCGTTTTGGGGCTCGCGACCGGCGGAACTCCGGTGGGCATGTACGCTGCGCTGGCCGATATGCACCGCCGCTCAGGACTGGATTTTTCGCGGGTTACGTCTTTTAACCTTGACGAGTACTATCCTATAAAGAAGTCCAATGATCAGAGTTATGACTATTTCATGTGGGATAACCTGTTTTCGCACATTAATATTAAACGAGAGAATGTCAATATTCTTGACGGAGAAGCAGCCGACCCCGACGCCGAGTGCAGAGAATATGAAGCGCGCATGGCCGGGGCGGGTGGCATTGACCTCCAGGTGCTGGGCATCGGTCTGAACGGACATATCGGCTTTAACGAACCGGAAAACGAAATGCACGTCCTCACGCATAAGACCGGGCTCACCGAAAGCACCATCGAAGCCAACGCGCGCTTCTTTGCCAGCGCCGCCGACGTACCGCGCCACTCGCTGACAATGGGCATGGGCAGCATTATGGCGGCTAAAAGTATTTTACTGCTCATTTCCGGAAAGAATAAGGCTGAAGTTGTCAAAAGACTGTTCGCGGGACGAATAACGACCTCGTGCCCCGCGACGCTGCTGCACCTGCATCCCGACGTGACGCTTCTTCTCGACGAGGACGCCGCCTCCCTGATCTGAGCGGACATGTGAAAAAATATCAAAAAAATTGCAATTTGAGTATTGACAACGGCCGAACCATTACGTATAATAATCAAGTGTCTGTGTGGATAGCTACATTATTGGCCGGATGTTTTCCGGCCAATATATTATCCGGACTCGGCACACACGGCAGGGAGTATAAAATATTTTTCTAAATCGTCATAGAGACAACAACAACTATTAAGGTACGATTCAGGGGGTAAAATCATGGCAGGAGCCGCCAAGGAAAAAATCCGCATTCGCTTGAAAGCGTATGATCATCAGATCATCGACCAGAGCGCGGAGAGAATTGTTGACACCGCAAAGCGCACGGGCGCAACAGTATCAGGCCCGATCCCGCTTCCCACAGCGAAAGAAATAGTCACCATTCTGCGCGCGGTGCACAAGTATAAGGACAGCCGTGAGCAGTTTGAAAGACGTACCCACAAGAGACTGATCGACATACTCAGCCCCAATCCCAAGACTGTTGAAGCGCTGATGGCACTGAACCTGCCGGCCGGCGTTGAAATAGAAATAAAACTTTAAGCCCGCGGCAGCTCGGCGGGCATGAAGTCCGGGATTTCGGACATAATGCAAGCGCCGCAGCCTGTGCCGGGTCAAGTTGACTTGAGGTCAACCAATAACCTTAGGAGGGCAATTCATGCAAAAGGCTATCATTGGAAGAAAAGTCGGAATGACCCAACTTTTCGACGAAAACGGCAAAGTGATACCGGTAACCGTAATTAAAGCTGGTCCTTGCGTTGTCGTTCAAAAGAAAACATCGGAAAAGGAAGGCTACAACAGCGTGCAGCTGGGTTTTGAGGATGTGCCGGAGCGAAAGCTGACCCGTCCAGAAATCGGGCACCTGAAGAAAGCCGATGTCCCCTTTAAGAGAGTGCTCCGCGAATTTAAGCTTGACGACTGCAACGCATACGACGTGGGCGCGACCCTGCTTGCCGACGTTTTTGCTGAAGGCGAGCGCGTCGACATAACCGGAACCAGCAAGGGTAAAGGTTACGCTGGCGTCGTTAAGCGCTGGGGCGCCAGAATGCAGGCGTCATCCCACGGTGTCGGACCCGTACACCGCAGCGTCGGTTCGATGGGCGCGAACTCCGACCCCTCGCGCGTCATGCCCGGCAAAAAGATGGCCGGACACATGGGCGACGAGCAGGTCACTATCCTCAATCTTGACGTTGTCAAAGTCGACGTTGAGCTTGGCGTGATCGCGGTTCGCGGCGCGGTACCCGGTCCCCGCGGCGGCCTGGTTACCATTCGCAATTCGGTTATCAACGAATAAGCTGAGGGGCGCTTTGACCTCACAAGCAGCGGCATGTCCGCACACGCCGAGGCTCCAAATGCCACCGGCTTCAACCGAAAGGAGTATTTAACATGTCTTCCGTACCTGTTTACGATATGACCGGCAAAAAAGTCGGTGATATAGAACTCAGCGAAAGCGTGTTTGGCATTAAACCGAACAAAGACGCCATGTACACGCTGGTACGCAACCATCTCGCCAATTGCAGACAGGGCACGCAGAGCACACTGACCCGCGCCGAGGTTTCGGGCGGCGGCAGAAAACCCTGGAGGCAAAAGGGCACCGGTCGCGCCCGTCAAGGCTCCACTCGCAGCCCGCAGTGGACTCACGGCGGCATCGCGTTCGGCCCTAAGCCACGCGACTACTCATACACCGTTAACAAAAAGCTGCGCCGTCTGGCAATAAAGAGCGCGCTTTCCGCAAAGGCTCAGAAGGGCGAACTCATTGTGGTTGCCGATCTCAACATGAGCGAGATCAAAACCAAGAGCTTTAAAGCGTTCCTCACGGCTATCAGCGCCGAAGGACGCGCCCTGGTGGTAACGCCGGAGCCCCGCGAGAACGTCATCAAGTCTGCGCGCAACCTGCCTGGAGTTAAGACGACGATCGCGAACATCCTGAACGTTTACGATCTTCTCAACTGCGAGAAGTTCATTGTGGATAAAAGCGCCATCGCACGTATTGAGGAGGTGTTCGCATAATGAAGACGGCATACGATATTATTATCAAACCCGTTATCACCGAGCGTTCGATGGACTCCGCCTCGGACAAGAAGTACGTGTTCCAGGTCGACCGCGACTCGAACAAGATCGAGATTAAAAAAGCGCTCGAGGAAATCTTTGGCGTTAAGGTCGCCAGCGTCAACACTATGAATGTTATCGGCAAGGAAAAACGCCTGGGCGTCCACAAGGGTCGCCGCGCATCCTGGAAAAAGGCGATTGTCCAGCTGAAAAGCGATTCCAAGAGCATTGAATTCTTCGAAGGCATGGTGTAATCCTGAGCCGCCATTATTTCGCGGCTTTGAGATGACATTTTACTTTCTCATAGATTATTTGAGGTGATCGAATGGCTATTAAGGCTTTCAGACCGACGACGCCTTCGCGCAGACACATGACCGTGTCGGCATTTGAGGGCGTTGACAAGCACGCCAAGCCTGAGAAGTCCTTACTTGGCGTTATTAAAAAGACCGCTGGCCGAAACAACCACGGACGCATTACAGTTAGGCATCACGGCGGCGGAAACAAACGCAAATACCGTTTTGTTGATTTCAAACGCCTGCGCGGCGACGTCGCGATCGTGCAGAACATTCAGTACGATCCGAACAGATCGGCAAATATCGCGCTGATTAAATATGAGGACGGCGAGCTCGCTTACATCCTCGCGCCTGTCGGCCTCAAACCCGGCAATCAGGTCGAATCTGGCGAAGGAGCCGACATCAAGCCCGGCAACTGTCTGCCGATCGCGAACATCCCGCTGGGCACGTTTATCCACAACATCGAACTTTACCCGGGAAAAGGCGGACAGCTCGCGCGTTCCGCCGGCGTTTCGGCTCAGCTGATGGCTAAAGAGGGTTCGATGGCACAGGTCAGGCTGCCCTCCGGCGAAGTCCGCATGGTCCGCATGAACTGCAAAGCCAGCATCGGACAGGTCGGCAACATCGATCACGAGAACATCCAGATCGGTAAAGCCGGACGCAAGCGCCACATGGGCATCCGCCCAACAGTCCGCGGCTCGGTAATGAACCCCTGCGACCACCCGCACGGCGGCGGCGAGGGCAAGAGCCCAATTGGACGTCCCGGCCCGGTAACGCCCTGGGGCAAACCGACGCTCGGATACAAGACCCGTAAGAAGCGCAACAGAACCGATAAATTCATTGTTAAGCGCCGCGGCGCTAGATAAGGGGGCAGATTTGTGAGCAGAAGCGTAAAGAAGGGCCCGTTTGTCGCCCCTGAGCTTATTCGCAGAGTCGAAGCCATGAACGCGGGCGGCGATAAGAAAGTTATCAAGACTTGGTCGAGATCGTCCACCATCTTCCCGCAGTTTGTCGGACATACCATCGCTGTTCATGACGGACGCAGGCACGTGCCCGTATATGTCACCGAAGATATGGTCGGACACAAACTGGGCGAATTCGCCCCAACACGCACTTACAGAGGTCATTCCGGCAGCAAGACCTCCAACGCCAGATAAAGGAGGGGAAATCAGAAATGGAAGCATATGCACACTCACGTTTTGTCCGGATTTCTCCCCGAAAGGTCAGCATAGTCTGCGACCTTATCAGAGGCAAGGACACGAAGACCGCGACGGCCATACTTATGAATACACCCAAGGCCGCGTCTGAAGTCCTGCTCAAGCTCCTGAAAAGCGCGGTAGCGAACGCGGAGAACAACCATCAGATGGATGCGGATAATTTGGTTATATCCAAAATTTTCGCGTGCCCCGGCCCGATAATGAAGAGAATCCACGCCAGGGCTCAGGGACGTGCCTTCCGCATTCACAAACGCTCTTCGCACATCACGATCGCGGTAAACGAGAAGGAGTAACAGTATGGGACAAAAGGTTAACCCGCACGGACTGCGAGTCGGCGTCATCAAGGGCTGGGACTCCCGTTGGTTTGCCCGCGACGATAAAGTCGGCGACTTGATTGTTGAAGATTACAAGGTCAGAGAATACCTTAAAAAGTCGCTTTTTGCGGCCGGTATTCCGAGAATTGAGATCGAGCGCGACAGCGCCAGAGTCAAGATATTCCTCCACTGCGCCCGCCCGGGCGTCGTAATAGGCAAGGGCGGCCAGGACATCGAGCGCCTTCGCGCCCGAATTGAGAAGATGATCAGCAAACCCGTCTCGCTCAATATAGTTGAAGTCCGCAGCCCTGACCTCTGCGCACAGCTGGTTGCTGAGAATATCGCGGCTCAGCTCGAAAAACGCGTGTCATTCCGCCGCGCCATGAAACAATCGATGGGACGCGCAATGCGCCTCGGCGCCCGCGGAATCAAGACCTGCGTTTCGGGAAGGCTTGGCGGTGCTGAAATCGCGCGCACCGAGCATTACCACGAGGGCACGATACCTCTTCAAACCCTCCGCGCCGACATTGACTACGGATTTGCCGAAGCCGCCACGACTTACGGTCGCATCGGCGTCAAGGTATGGATTTACAAAGGTGAGATACTGACCGCCGGTCAGAGAATGGGCCCGAGAACCATCGAGGCTCCCCGTCCCCGCGATGAACGCCGCGACAGACGCGACAACAGAAACGACCGCGGCGGTGATCGTCGTCCGCAAGGCGCGGGCAACCGTCCTTATGGCGGCGGCCAGCGCGGACCCGGAGGACCGCCTAGAAGAGAAGGAGGCAACCGCTAATGCTGATGCCTAAAAGAGTTAAGTACCGTCGTGTGCACCGCGGCCGCATGAAGGGCAAAGCCCTCAGAGGCAACAAGGTATCACATGGCGAATACGGACTGGTGGCTCTTGAGCCGTCCTGGATCACATCCAACCAGATTGAGGCGGCGCGTATCGCAATGACCCGCTATATCAAGCGTGGCGGCCAGGTTTGGATAAAGATATTCCCCGACAAGCCCATCACTGAGAAGCCTGCCGAAACCCGCATGGGATCCGGTAAAGGCTCGCCCGAGTACTGGGTGGCGGTAGTCAAGCCCGGCAGAGTAATGTTCGAGATCGCTGGAGTTCCCCGCGACGTCGCGCAGGAAGCCATGCGCCTCGCGTCCAACAAGCTTCCCATAAAGTGCAAATTCGTTGCGCGCGAAGACCAAGAGACTGGTGGTGATCCATCATGAAGATAAAAGACGTTAGAACCCTGTCTTTAGACGAATTGGATCGCAAGCTCATCGAACTCAAAAAGGACCTCTTTAATCTCCGTATGCAGCATGCGACTAACCAGCTTGACAATCCGATCCGGATCGCAGACGTTCGCCGCGACATTGCCAGAATAAAGACAATTCAACGCGAAAATCAGCTCCAGATCGCGAAGAAAGCATAAGAGGTGCATTGAATGAGTGAAAATAGCAGCGTAAATCTCACAAAAACCGATGCGGATTGCAACTGCGACCGCAACTTCCGCAAGACGCGAACCGGCCGCGTGATGTCCAACAAGATGGATAAGACCATAGTCGTAGCGATCGAGGATCGCGTGGCGCATCCACTATATAAGAAGATAGTCAAGCGCACATATAAGCTCAAAGCCCACGACGAGAACAACGAGTGCTCAATCGGCGACGTTGTGCGCGTTATGGAGACCCGGCCGATTTCCAAGGACAAGAGATGGCGTCTTGTCGAGATCGTAACCAAGGCGAAGTAACAAAAACTGCCATAGGAGGGCATTTGCATGGTTCAACAAGAATCTTATCTTAAGGTAGCCGACAATACCGGCGCTAAAGAGATCAAGTGTATTCGCGTACTGGGCGGGTCCATGCGCCGTTATGGAAACATCGGCGATGTGATCGTTGCCTCGGTTCGCAAAGCGGCTCCGGGCGGTGTTGTTAAAAAAGGCGAAGTGGTCAAGGCGGTTATCGTGCGCAGCGCTAAAGGCGTTCGCCGCGCCGACGGCACATATGTCCGCTTCGACGATAACGCCGCTGTTATTATCAAGGAAGACAAGACTCCGCGCGGCACCCGCATGTTCGGTCCGGTAGCCCGCGAGCTGCGTGACAAGGATTACATGAAGATCCTGTCGCTCGCTCCAGAAGTTATTTAACATCACGGGAACCAGAAAGGGAGAGCCGCCTGTTTGCTCGGGCCGGCAATCCGGTTTCTGCGTCCTGTCCTCTATGGAGGTTATATGAACAGTCTGAATATAAAAAAGAACGATCAGGTGATCGTCCTCTCGGGCAAAGAGCGCGGCAAGAAGGGCAAGGTTCTTCGCACTATCCCCGACAAAAGCCGCGTGATAATTGAGGGCGTCAATCTGGTCACACGCCACCGCAAACCGCGCAAACAGGGAGACGCCGGCGGCCTCATCCAGCAGGAAGCAGCAATAAACGCCTGCAAAGTGATGCGCATCTGCCCCAAATGCTCCCAGCCTACCCGCACAGGATACCAGATCCTCGCAAACGGTTCCAAAACCCGTATTTGCAAAAAATGCGGCGAAACCATCTGAATAGGAGTGCATCGAGATGGCTCGGCTAAAAGAAAGATACAAATCTGAAATAGCGCCCCAGATGATGAAGAAATTTCAGTACAAAAGCCCTATGCAGATCCCGAGGGTCGAAAAAATTGTTCTGAACGTCGGATGTGGCGAGGCTCGTGATAACTCCAAAATTCTTGACGCGGTTGTCGGCGACATTTCTCAAATTACCGGTCAAAAAGCTGTTGTTACGCACGCCAAGAAATCAGTCGCGAACTTTAAGGTTCGTGAAGGCATGCCGGTCGGCGTCAAGATTACCCTTCGCGCCGAGCGCATGTGGGAGTTCCTTGACAGGCTTCTGAACATAGCGCTGCCCCGCGTTCGTGACTTCCGCGGAATTAATCCGAATGCTTTTGACGGCCGCGGCAACTACGCGATGGGCATCAAGGAGCAGCTTATCTTCCCCGAAATCGACTATGACAAAATCGATAAAATCCGCGGAATGGACATTGTGATATGCACTACCGCGAAAACCGATGAAGAAGCCAGAGAACTGTTAACGCTGATCGGCGCGCCGTTCTCCAGAAGCTAAGAAGGGGGTTTACCGCTTGGCGAAGAAGTCAATGATCCTCAAGCAGCAGCGCGAGCCCAAATTCTCAACCAGGAAATACAACCGCTGCAAAATCTGCGGGCGCCCGCACGCCTATCTGCGTGATTTCGGCGTTTGCCGCATATGTTTTCGCGTCCTAGCCTATAAAGGGCAGATTCCCGGCGTCCGCAAGGCCAGCTGGTAAAGGAGGTAGCTAAATGCATATCACAGATCCCGTGGCGGATATGCTGACCCGCATCAGAAACGCCAATTCGGCCAGACACGATTCAGTTGATGTCCCGGCCTCCAATCTCAAGAAGAAGATCGCCGAGATCCTGCTCGAAGAAGGCTATATTAAGAATTTTCAGATAATTGGTGACAGCGGACAGGGTATGCTCCGCATAGCTCTAAAGTATAACCCGGCAAAGCAGAAAGCGATTTCCGGACTGCGCCGCGTGTCGAAGCCCGGTCTCCGCGTTTACGTAAACCATGCCGATCTGCCCAAGGTACTCAGAGGGCTCGGTATAGCGATCATTTCCACATCCCGCGGCGTTATGACCGACAAGAAAGCAAGAACCGAGCGCGTTGGCGGCGAAGTTCTCGCGTTTGTTTGGTGAATGGAGGTAGTGTAGAATATGTCTCGTATTGGAAGAATGCCTATCTCCCTGCCCGGAGCTGTTAAGATCGAAATCAAAGACGGCAATATCGTCACAGTCTCGGGACCTGGCGGCAAGCTGACTCAGTCCGTTCCTGCCGATATGATTATCGAAGTGCAGGAGAATGAGATTAATGTCAAGCGCCCCACCGAGTCCAAGCAGCACAAATCGCTGCACGGCCTGACCCGCACACTTGTCAACAACATGGTTTTAGGCGTTACTGCCGGTTTCAAAAAGGAACTGGATATTAACGGAGTCGGATACAGAGCTCAGAAGCAGGGCAAGCAGCTGGTTATGAACCTTGGTTACTCGCACCAGATCATCATGGACGAGATTGAAGGCATCACCATCGAAGTGCCCACCCCCAACAAAGTTATCGTCTCCGGCCCCGACAAGCAGAAAGTCGGCCAGTTTGCGGCTGAAATCCGCGAGAAAAGACCGCCCGAACCTTATAAAGGCAAAGGCGTCAAATATGTTGACGAGGTCATCCGCCGTAAGGAAGGCAAGACCGGCGCCAAGAAGAAGTAAGGAGGTACGCCCTAAATGGTTAACAAGTTTGATTCTAACGCACAGAGGCTTAAACGCCATAAGAGAGTCCGGGCGGTCATCTCCGGAACCGCCAGTCGCCCTCGCCTCAATGTTTTCCGCAGTTCGAAGAACATTTATGCCCAGCTTATCGACGATGTTTCAGGCGTGACGATCGCTTCGGCGTCCACGCTGTCCAAAGACTTTGACGGCTACGGCGGCAACTGCGAAGCAGCCCGCAAGGTCGGCAAGGAAATAGCGAAGTTTGCCCAGGACAAGGGAATTACAACCGTAGTGTTTGACCGCGGCGGGTATCTTTACCACGGCCGTGTGCGTGAACTTGCGGAGGGCGCCCGTGAGGGCGGGCTCCAGTTTTAAGCAGGAGGATATGCCACATGGCTTCAAGAATGGATGCACCGCGCGGCAACAACTCATCGGCCGCAGAATCCGAATATAAAGAAAAAGTCGTTGCTCTCAACCGCGTCGCCAAGACCGTTAAGGGCGGACGTATCTTTAAGTTCTCTGCGCTCGTGGTGGTTGGCGACGGTAAAGGAACCGTGGGCTTCGGCCTCGGTAAGGCCTCCGAAGTGCCGGACGCGATCCGCAAAGGCATAGAGGACGCCAAGAAAAATCTTACAAAAATCTCGCTCAAGGGTACCAGCATTCCGCACGAGGTTCTGGGCGCATTCGGCGCCGGCCGCGTGCTGCTCAAACCGGCGGCTCCCGGTACCGGCGTTATTGCCGGCGGCCCGGTGCGCGCTGTCATGGAGATGGCCGGTATTCACGACGTGCGAACAAAATCGCTTCGCTCGAATAATCCGCAGAACGTGGTAACAGCCACGATGATGGGGCTTAAATCCCTCAAAAATGCGGAAGATGTCGCTAAGACCCGCGGCAAGAGCGTCGGCGATATCATGGGTTAAGGAGAAGACGATGGGAAATCTCAGAATAACTCTGGTTAAAAGTCTGTCCGGCAGACTGGACGGCCATATTGCGACAGCTCATTCTCTTGGCCTTAGAAAGATCGGCAAGAGCACGGTTCAACCCGATAACGAAGCAACCCGCGGCAAGATCGCGAAAATCGGTTACCTGCTCAAAGTCGACCAAGCGGAAGGGAGTTGCTGAGCATGAAGATCCATGAATTAGTTCCGGCTGACGGAAATAACAGAGGCAAATTCAGAGTGGGTCGCGGCATTGGTTCCGGCAACGGCAAAACCAGCGGACGCGGCCACAAGGGTCAGGGCTCTCGCAGCGGTTACTCTATGCGCCCCGGTTTTGAGGGCGGCCAGATGCCCCTTGCCCGCCGTCTGCCCAAGCGCGGATTCCACAATATTTTTGCTAAAACATACACAACTGTTAATCTAAGATCCTTTGAGATGTTTGACGCGGGTGAAACCATCGGCATTGATGAACTCCGTGAGCGCGGGGTTGTCCGTCAGATAACTGGACCTCTCAAGGTACTTGCCGCCGGTGATCTCACCAAGAAACTAAACATCAGAGCTGCTGCATTTTCCGAAGCGGCGCGCACAAAGATTGAAGCAGCTGGGGGAAAGGCTGAGGTGGTCTAGTTGTTCGAGACCTTCCGGAACGCTTGGCACTTGCCGGATCTCCGCCGAAAGATTTTGTTCACGTTGTTTATCCTCGTGATCTTTAGAGTCGGCTCCGCTATTCCGGTGCCATTTATAGACGTTGCTGCGCTGGGCCAAGCTTTTGAAGAGTTGGGCAATACAATGGTTGGCCTGATGGATATGATGTCGGGCAGCGCGTTTTCTCATGCGACTATATTCGCGCTCAGCATCCAGCCGTATATTAACGCATCAATTATCATGAATCTGCTTACAGTGGGCATTCCCGCTCTTGAGCGCATGGTAAAAGAGGGCGGCGACGAAGGTAGAAAGAAAATCGCGTCGATTACCAGATATGCGACAGTCGGTCTCGGTCTGCTGCAGGGCTTTGCGTTCTATATGCTTATCGCCCGCGCCGGACTTGTGACCCCGAACAATTTCTGGTCAGCGACTGTAATCGTGATTTCGTTCACAGCCGGTACCGCGTTCATCATGTGGCTGGGCGAGCAGATCACCGAATTTGGCATAGGCAACGGAATATCTATTATCCTTTTCGCGAGTATTGTATCCCGCGGCCCCAGCATGATCGACTCGGCCTCAAAAGGGCTAATAAACGGCACGCTCAGCCCCTTTGCCGTCATTGCTGTCATTGTGCTTGCCATTGCGATTGTTGCCTTTATAGTCTATATCAACAGTGCGGAACGCCGTGTTCCGGTGCAGTACGCAAAGCGCGTGGTCGGACGCAAGATGTACGGCGGCCAGACAACGCATTTGCCTCTCAAGGTCAACATGTCCGGCGTTATGCCGATCATCTTCGCGCAGTCCATTTCGACGTTCCCCGCAACGATCGCGGCGTTCTTTCCGAAGCCCGACGCGGGCTCCTTCTGGGAAGGATTCCTCAAAGCGATCAGCCACGAGTCCATACTGTATGCGATCGTCTACTTCCTGTTAATCATCGCTTTCAGTTACTTTTATACCTCTATCCAGTTTAATCCAATTGAAATTGCCAATAATATTAAGAGAAACGGCGGATATATCCCCGGATTCCGTCCCGGCAAGCCCACTTCTGACTTCATTCAGAAGATATTGCGGAAGATTACCCTTTTCGGCGCAATATTCCTTGGAATCATAGCAATCCTGCCGATAATTATGAACTACTGGATGCAGATGCCCGGCCTTGCGCTTGGCGGAACGTCGGTACTCATCGTGGTCGGTGTCGCGCTTGAGACAATGAGGCAGATGGAGTCTCAGATGCTTATGCGTCATTACAAGGGATTCCTTGAATAAAGGGGGACTTGACTATGAATATCGTTCTATTGGGAGCTCCCGGCTCCGGCAAAGGCACCCAGGCAATGATAGTTGGCGAGCGCATTGGCATCCCCGCCATCTCGACGGGCAATATCCTGCGCGACGCTATCAAGAACGGGACCGAAACCGGTAAAAAAGCCAAAAGTTACATCGACGCCGGTCAACTGGTACCGGATGAGACAGTTATAAACGCGCTTAAAGAGCGCATGGCAGAACCCGACTGCAAGAACGGATATATTCTGGACGGATTTCCCCGCAACATCACCCAAGCCGAAGTGCTGGATAAAATGGGCGTCAAAATCGACAATGCTATTTCGTTTGAACTTGGCGACGACGTAATTGAACGCCGGATGACCGGCCGCCGCGTATGCTCGGGCTGCGGCGCGTCCTACCACATAGAGCACAACACGCCGAAAGTGGAAGGAACCTGCGACAAGTGCGGCGGCGGACTTTCACAAAGGTCGGACGACGCGCCCGAAACCGTCCGTGAGCGCCTTTCGGTATTCCACGAGGTCACTGAGCCCATCAAAGGATATTACGAAAAGATGGGCATTCTCAAGATCGTAGTGGTTCAGGAGGGCGTTGAGGCCACCAGCAAACTTGTGTTTGATATACTGGGCCTTAAGTGATATTAGGTTTGATGAAATGATCACAATAAAGTCTGAGCGAGATCTTGTGTCCATGCGCCGCGCGGGGCAAATTGCCGGAACCGCGCTCGCCATGGCGGGAGAAGCGGTTCGACCGGGAATAACCACGGCGGAACTGGACAGAATCGTAAGAAAATATATCGAATCACAGGGAGCGACGCCGTCTTTTCTCGGATATGGTGGTTTCCCGGCAAGCGCCTGCATATCCATAAATGAGGAGGTCATCCACGGGATACCGTCCTCGCGCAAGGTGCTCAGCGGTGATATCGTCAGCATTGACGTCGGAGCGTATTTCGAAGGCTTCCACGGCGACACGGCGAACACCTTCTGTGCCGGCGAAGTCTCAAGCGATGCACGGCGGCTGATCGAGGTTACGAAGGAATCGTTCCGCAAAGGCGTTGAGTTCGCAAGGGAAGGATTCCGGGTATCGGACATATCTCACGCGGTTCAGCAGCACGCCGAGGCCAACGGATTTTCAGTAGTGCGTGCCTATACCGGCCACGGGGTCGGCGCGGAGCTGCACGAACAACCGGATGTACCGAACTTCGGCCAGCCCGGCAGGGGTCCCAGACTGCTGCGCGGCATGACTATTGCGGTCGAGCCGATGGTCAATCAGGGAACCCATGAAATTAAGGTGCTCGGAGACAAGTGGACGGTCGTGACCGCCGACGGCAAACTGGCGGCGCACTACGAACACTCGCTGCTGATAACTGACGGCGAGGCCGAGTTGCTGACCTTCGTAGGTGTACCCTGACATGGATATAGATAAATCCAGCGTTGTCAGATCGCTTGCGGGTCGCGACGCGGGCAGGCTCTTTTTCGTATTCCAGGCTGACGCCGAATCGGTGATGCTGGTGGACGGGAAGGTGCGGCCGGTCGAGCGGCCGAAACGCAAAAAAATAAAGCATATTGAATTCATCGCCGCGCCCAGCTGCAAAACGGCTGATAAGTTAAAAAGCGGCGATAAGGTGACAAACAGTGAGATCAGGAAAACACTCGCGGAGTTTTCGCGTGAGACCGGGGAGGTATAAGTTTGGCTAAGGATGACATGATCGAACTTGAAGGCGTGGTTTTGGAAGCCTTGCCGAATGCGATGTTCTCAGTTGACATCGGAAATTCACATAAGATACTTGCGCATATTTCGGGTAAGCTGAGAATGAATTTTATCCGGATATTACCCGGTGATAAGGTAACTGTTCAGATGTCGCCTTATGATTTGACCCGAGGCAGAATCACCTGGAGAAGCAAGTGACCGGTTTTAATCCGGCATTCAAGTGATGCGCAGCCGCAAACGAAATTTATGACCGGCTGTATTCTTGCGGCGAACAGCTGCCGCTTTGGAGGTAATTTCAATGAAAGTCAGACCCTCTGTAAAACCCATGTGTGAAAAATGTAAGATAATCCGTCGCCGTGGCAAGGTCATGGTGATATGCGAGAATCCCAAACATAAACAAAAGCAGGGTTAAGTAAAGACTTGTTTTATTGTAATGGAGGTAACTAAATGGCACGCATATCCGGTGTCGATCTGCCCCGCGAAAAACGCGTGGATATTGGTCTGACATATATTTTCGGAATCGGGAGAAAAACCGCGGACAGCATTTTGGCGGCGACAGCCGTTAACCCTGCCACGCGCGTTAAAGATCTCACCGACGATGAGATTTCGAAGCTTCGCGAGTATATCGACAGAGATTGCCGTGTCGAAGGCGACCTGCGCCGCGACATTGCAATGAACATCAAGCGTCTGGTTGAAATCGGCGCGTATCGCGGCGTGCGCCACCGTAAGGGACTGCCCGTTCGCGGCCAGCGCACGAAGACCAACGCCCGCACACGCAAGGGCCCCAAGAGAACAATAGCCAACAAGAAGAAATAAGGAGGAGTGGGACTTTATGGCAGCACCTGGCAAAGGCGGCGCGAGAAGAATCGCGACAAGAAAACGCCGTGAGCGCAAGAATATTGAGAAGGGCGCGGCACACATCCGCTCCTCGTTCAACAATACTATGGTCACGATTACCGACCTGAACGGCAACGCGCTTTCATGGGCGTCGTCGGGCGGACTGGGTTTTCGCGGATCGCGCAAGTCAACCCCCTATGCCGCGCAGATGGCCGCCGAAACCGCGGCGAAAGCGGCTATGGAGCATGGGCTCAAAACTGTTGAAGTATTCGTAAAAGGACCCGGATCCGGACGTGAGGCGGCAATCCGCGCGCTTCAGGCCGCCGGACTCGAGGTCAATATGATCAAAGACGTAACACCGATCCCGCATAATGGATGCCGCCCGCCCAAGAGGCGCCGCGTCTAATCTGAACTCTTGCTGCATATATATTGGAGGTGCACATTTATTGGCTAGATATACAGAAGCCGTATGCAGGCTTTGCCGCCGCGAGGGAATGAAACTATTCCTCAAAGGCGACCGTTGCTACAGTGATAAGTGCGGCGTTGTCCGCCGTGCCTACCCGCCCGGACAGCATGGGCAGGGCCGCAAAAAGCCCAGCGAATATGGCCTGCAATCCCGTGAAAAACAGAAAACAAGGCGTTTTTACGGCGTTTTGGAATCGCAGTTTGCGAAATATTTCGATATGGCAGCGAAGCAAAAAGGACAAACCGGCGAAAACCTCCTGCGTATCCTCGAAACCAGGCTGGACAACGTCGTTTATCGCCTTGGCTTTGCCATGTCCCGCGCCGAGTCGCGTCAATTGGTCCGCCACTGCCATTTTATGGTCAACGGACGCAAGGTGAACATTCCGTCTTTCCTGGTTAAGGAAGGCGACGTTATCGCGCTCAAAGACAAGAGCCGCAGTCTTGACAAGTTTAAGAACTCAATCGAGGCAAACGAAGCCAGAGTTCCGCCCAAGTGGCTGGACTATAATAAGAATACCTGTGAAGCGAAAATTATCGCGCTGCCTGCGAGAGAGGATATAGACTTGCCGGTCGAGGAACATTTGATTGTTGAGCTATACTCCAAGTAATATCAGCGCGAGGGAGAGCTACGCTGATAGACTTCGGTACAGTCCGGAACCGATCGCTGTTTGGTTTTCGGCTCTGGTATCTGACAAGGAGGGTAACAGTCAATGTCAATGGTAGAAATTGAAAAGCCGCGCATAGAATGTATCGAATTGCCCGAAGAGAAGTCTTACGGAAAATTTGTTGTTGAACCGCTGGAACGCGGTTACGGCACCACACTCGGAAACTCACTGCGCAGAATTCTTCTGTCGTCGCTGCCAGGCATTGCAGTAACGTCCATCAAAATCGCCGGCGTGCAAAACGAGTTTTCGATTATTCCCGGAGTTAAAGAGGACGTCGCCGAGATAGTGCTGAACGTAAAGGGCATCGTCGCCAGGCTGCACTGCTCGACGGTTAAGACGATATATATAGAAGCAATGGGCGAGCGCGAAGTATGCGCCGGAGATATCAAGGCCGACAGCGAAGTCGAGATCCTGAATCCTGAGCTGCATATTGCGACACTCGGCCCGGACGCCCGCTTCAACATGGAACTGACGCTCAGTCATGGGCGCGGATACGTTCCTGCCGAGCGCAACAAGCCCGCGCAGTCCATAATCGGCCTGATCCCCGTAGACTCGATTTATACGCCGGTGCACAAGGTCAACTATACGGTTGAGAACACCCGCGTCGGCAATATGACCGACTTCGACAAGCTGACGCTCGAAGTTTGGACCAACTCGATCATTTGCCCGAGAGACGCGGTTTCGCTCGGAGCAAAGATACTCTCCGACCACCTGCTTCTTTTTACCGATCTTTCTGAAGTCATCGGCAATAAGTCGACGGTCGTTGACAAGCCCGAAGCCCACAGGGACAAGGTACTGGAAATGACCATCGAGGAACTGGATCTGTCGGTCAGGTCGTTCAACTGTCTCAAACGCGCTGGCATCAATACAGTTGAAGATCTTATCAACAAGTCGGAAGAGGATATGATGAAGGTGCGCAACCTCGGGCGCAAATCGCTTGAGGAAGTTATGCACAAGCTGGACGCCATGGGGCTTTCCCTGGTTTCCGAGGAAAACTAAAGCACGTTTATTAGGAGGATTACGATATGCCTGGACTCCGCAAGCTGGGCCGCCCGACCGATCAGAGAATGGCAATGCTGCGCGCGATGGTGACTTTTTTGCTTGAAAAGGGCAAGATTGAAACCACCATTACCCGCGCAAAAGAGGTCGGACCGATAGCTGAACACATGATTACCCTCGGCAAGAAGAATAATCTTGCCTCTGTTCGCCGCGCAATGGCTTTCATTACGAAAGAAGACGTAGTTAAAAAGCTTTTTGCCGAAATCGCACCCAAGTACGAAAGCAGAAACGGCGGATACACACGCATTGTCCGAATTGGCCCCCGCCGCGGAGATGGCGCCGAAATGGCGATTATCGAGCTGGTCTGATCTAACTGCTAATTAATATTGCAAAGCCTGCTCCGAACCGCGACACGTTTACGCCCGCAACACTCTGTAATTGGCGGACTGCCGATCGACTGGCTATTTATGCCGAGTTTGATTCGACAGTCTTGTGCCGTTGCATGAGTGTTCCGCTGCTCGGACAGGAATTGAGGTAATACTCAGTTAATAACCGCCTAAACGAGAGTTTCTGGCGGTTTTTGGCAATATCTGCAATATTATGTGACGAACATACATGATGGATTTTGAATATTATATGAGCGAGGCGTTGAAACAGGCGCGGCTCGCGTACAATGCGGGTGAGGCGCCGGTTGGCGCTGTCGTCGTTTATGACGGCGCTATAATCGGCCGCGGACACAACAGGCGGGAAATCGACGCCGACGCGCTCGCACACGCCGAACTAATGGCAATCTCCGAAGCTAACAAGGCAATCGGAAAATGGCGCCTCTCCGGGTGTTCACTTTTTGTGACGTTGGAGCCCTGCCCGATGTGTGCCGGAGCGATAATAAATTCGCGCATAGACAGCGTTGTTTTCGGAGCGCGCGACCCAAAGGCGGGCGCGTGCGGCAGCGTAATCAACCTGTTCGAGGAAGCTTTCAATCACAAACCCAAAGTCTATGCGGGAATTATGTCGAGCGAGTGCGGCTTGCTGCTGTCCGAGTTTTTCAAAACCTTGCGTTGAGTTAATCGGCTGCAGCGCTTCAACATTTCGAGCGGCGTCGCTAATATAACCGTCCGGCGGACTACAAATGGCACAAGATGATTTTGGAGCTGAATATGCAAAATAATATGACCACCGAAGAGCTCAAAACTGCGATAGCGGGAAAGCTCCACCACCATTTCGGCAGAACTGTGGCCGACGCGACTACGGTACAGTTGTTCAGGGCTTGCGCTCTGGTAATGCGCGATATAATGTCCCATTTTTTGATTAATCACGCAAATCAGGAAACGCCGCCCGATACGCGGCAGGTGCACTATCTGTCACTCGAATTCTTACTCGGCAGGTCGCTGATGAAAAACGCCTTTAATCTCGGACTGCTCAACAATCTTAAAGATGCTCTGGCGTCATTTAACGTCGACCCGACAGAGGTTTTTGAAACCGAGCCCGACCCAGGGCTTGGCAACGGAGGTCTGGGCAGACTGGCCGCCTGCTACATAGACTCTATGACTACGCTGGACATTCCGGCAACCGGATATTCGATGTGCTATGAATTCGGCATCTTTCGCCAGAAAATAATTGACGGCTGTCAGATCGAAATGCCGGACGACTGGAAAGACGTCGGCGATGTCTGGCTCATTCCGCGCCTTGACGAGATTGAGGAAGTCCGTTTTGGCGGCGTTGTGGATCAGCAGTGGGAAAACGGCAAGCTCAGAATCGACCACCGCGATTATGTCACGGTCAAGGCTGTTCCGATGGACATGCCCATTTCGGGCTACAATACAAATCACGTCAATCTGCTCCGCCTCTGGGACGCAAAGTCCCCGACGCCTATTGACCTCGGTCTGTTCTCGCGCGGTGAGTATATGAAAGCCGTCGAACAGCACGCTATGGCTGAGCTGATCACGAAAGTGCTGTATCCGGACGACAACCATTTTGAGGGCAAGTCGCTGCGGCTTAAACAACAGTATTTCTTTGTCTCGGCGACGGTGCAAAACATCGTCCGTCGCCATAAGAAGAAAAAGCCGAGCTTCGGCAGCTTTCATCTGGAGCATGTCATTCATATCAACGATACACATCCGGCGTTGGTGATTCCCGAGCTCATGCGCATTCTGCTCGACCAGGAAGGTTACTCCTGGGATACCGCGTGGTATATAGTCACGCATTCTGTCGCATACACCAATCATACCGTTATGGCTGAGGCGCTGGAACGCTGGCCGCAACAGCTGTTTATCATGCTGTTGCCCCGAGTTTGGGATATTTTATGTGAAATAAACAGATGGTATATAGAAAACTTGCAGGTGCGATATCCGCATGATCAGGAAAAAATATCGAAGATGGCAATAGTTTGGGACGGCGAGGTGCGCATGGCCAATCTGTGCGCCGCGGTCTGCTACGCGATCAACGGAGTTTCGGAGCTGCACAGCAACCTGCTGCGCACTAATGTATTCAAAGATGTTTATGACAGCCATCCTTCCAAGTTTCATAATGTGACGAACGGCATCGACCATCGCCGCTGGCTGGCGCAGATCAACCCCGGGCTGCACGATATGATAACTGAGCTTATCGGAGACCGTTATTTGGTTGAACCCTCACAGCTTCAACGGCTGGACGAATTTGCGGGCGACGAATCGGTGCTGATGAACCTTGCCGCGATCAAGCGCCGCAATAAGCGCAGAATGGCCGACTACATCTTCAAAAACGCGGGCGTGCTGGTCGATCCGGACTCGATGTTCGACGTCCAGGTCAAACGGCTGCACGAGTACAAACGCCAGATGCTGAACGTTTTTCATGTTATTCATCTGTACAATTTGATACGAGACAATCCGAGTATTGAAATGCGGCCGAGGACGGTTATTTTCGGCGCGAAGGCTGCACCTGGATACCACACTGCCAAACGGATAATCCAGCTGATTTGCTGTGTCGCCGAGCAGATAAACTCCGATCCGATTGTGGCCGACCGGCTCAAAGTAGTCTTTTTGGAAAACTACTGCGTGTCTCAGGCCGAGGTGCTGATGCCCGCAAGCGAGTTGTCCGAACAGATTTCGCTGGCGTCTACCGAAGCGTCGGGCACCGGCAACATGAAATTCATGATTAATGGCGCGCTGACAATTGGCACGCTGGACGGCGCGAACATCGAGATTGCCGAACGCGCAGGGGACGATAACGCGTTTATTTTCGGTCTTCACGCCGAAGATGTCCTGTTGCTTCAGCGTGACCAGTCGTATATTCCGTCGCAATATTACAACAAAAATGCTGATTTGCGCAGAATTGTAGATGAGATGGCGTCCGGATTCTCGGGCAAGGCGTTTCAGGATCTGGTCGACGGACTGCTCATCGGCGCAAACGCTCCGCCCGATCGTTATTTTCTGCTTGCCGACTTTGATTCCTATTGCGACGCGCACCTGCGGGCTGAAAAGCATTACGCCGACCTGATTGCATGGAACCGGTCGTCTCTTGCAAACATTGCAGGAGCTGGCCACTTCGCGGCTGACCGGAGCATTGAACAATACAAAAAGTATATTTGGAAGAATTAATTACACGTATCAGGAGGGGAGGTCAAGCCGTTGGCGTTGCTCCAGTACAGTTTTTACTCGCAGTCTCTTTATATGGAAACCGCGGTCAATGTCGCTCTCCCATTCTATAAATATGGTGACGCGCGCTCGAAATTTGAAGATGGCGGCCGGTTTCCGGCGGTTTATCTGCTGCACGGGATGGGTGACGACCATACCAGCTGGGTCAGGTATGCCGCCATTGAACAGCTGGCAATCAGCAGCGGCGTTACAGTTGTCATGCCGCAGGGGCACAACAGCTTTTACTGCAATAACAGACGTGCAAAATACGCGGAGTATATTGGCGTCGAGTTGCCTGCCCATATGGAAACGTTGCTGCCGCTCTCTCGAAAGAGGGATGAACGCTTTATTGCGGGCATTTCGATGGGCGGTTACGGCGCTTTCCGGACGGCGCTCGCCAATCCGGGTACATTTGGCCGCGCGGCGTCGCTGTCCGGCGCGCTTGACGTTGAACTTCTGCTTGGACATGAGCGGGGCGCAACCCTACTTGGGTCGGTTTTCGGCGAGGCGGGAAGCGTTGCAGGCACCGAAAACGATCTTTATCACTTGATTGCCAATTTGGTGCGCGGCGGCGCGGATATTCCACGGCTTTTCGCTTGCTGCGGAACGGACGACCAGCTGGTTGAACTAAACAACTACTTTTGCGCGAAAGCCGCAAAGCTCGGGCTGGACATTGATTACCGAACTGGCCAGGGCTTGCATGACTGGCAGTTCTGGACGCGATGGCTGCCGGTGGCGTTTGACTGGCTGCTGGACAGAGACTAAATAAAAAACCGCGCCTTGGAACTATATCCATGGCGCGGTGATTTTTTTGCCTTATTCGACGGGGGGCTCCGACCCCAGCGGATCGCTGCTGCGGGAGAGGCCGGTGATGCCCGTCCGGCTGAGTTCCAATATGCCGTATGGCCGCATCAGCTCCAAGAAGGCCGATATCTTCTGCGCCTCGCCGGTCATCTCAATGATCATGGACTGCGGCGAAAGGTCGATTACGCTCGCGCGGAACACGTGAACAGCCTCTATAATTGATCCGCGGACGGACGGGGTGGCGTTAACCTTGACAAGGCAGAGCTCGCGGCATGCGGAGTTGTCCGGCGGCAGACTGGCGACGTATCGGACGTCGTAAAGCTTCTGCAGCTGCTTTTTGATCTGGTCGAGGACATGGTCGTCACCCATGACCACGATGGTCATGCGCGAAACCGACGGATCCTCGGTGACGCCGACAGTCAGAGACTCGATATTGTAGCCCCGGCGGGCGAACAGTCCGGCAATGCGCGTCAGCGCGCCAAAATGATTGGATACCAGCACAGAAATAACGTGTTGCTGCATTACGTTTCCTCCCTGTCCTTCTCCAGAGGCTCAATATCCGCGCCAACATACAGCGGCAGAGCCTGTTCGTCAATATCGACAAAGCAATCGATGACATAAGGCCGGTCACTGCATACCGCGGCTTGCAGAGCTTGCTCCAGCTGCGCGGCGTTTTCGGCGCGGGAGCCGTCAGCGCCCATTGCATACGCTATACCCAGAAAATCGGTGCTCCGGTTCAGTGTGGTAGCCATATGCCGTCCGCCGAAATAAAAGGTCTGTAGCTGTCTGACAAGTCCCAGCGAGCCGTTATTCATAACGACGACTATAATTGGCAGATTGTAGGATACGGCGGTAGCGAGCTCACCCATATTCATGTGGAAGCTGCCGTCGCCCGTAACGAGCACGACACGGCGGCTGATGTCAGACATCGCGGCTCCGATGGCCGCTCCCAGACCGAAACCCATCGCGCCCAGTCCGCCCGAACTGATAAACGTGCGCGGAAAGCGGAAAGAAAATGACTGCGCAGTCCAAATCTGGTGCTGGCCGACGTCGGTGACTATACATGCGTCGGGCAAATGGCGGGCAAGGGCTGACACGATACCAGATGAACTGAGTCCGGATAAATCACGCTCCGGCAGAGTCTGACTCATGTGTGCACATGGCCGCGCAAGCTCCGACATTTCCGAAACCCAAGCCAGGTGTTCGCAACGGCTCAGGTTATCCGACAGCAGGCGGAGCACCTCAAACGCGTCACCCACCAACGCGAAATGGGTATTGACGTTCTTGTCGATCTCGGCGAGGTCTATGTCGATATGTAGTATATCGGCGTTCTGAGCAAACGAAAAAGCGTCACCCGCCAGCCGGTCGCTAAATCTCGCTCCGACGACGACAAGCAGGTCGCATCGCTCGGCGGCCATCAGCGCGGCGCGCGAGCCGTACATTCCGATCATTCCCAAATATCGTGGGTTTTCGGCGGAAAAAGAGCCGGTTCCCATCAAAGAAGTAATGACTGGGGCGTCAATTATGTTGACAAAGTGAGCGAGTTCATCGGTGGCGTTGGAAGAAATGATGCCGCCCCCCGCGAGAACCAGCGGCCGCTTGGACTTTGAAATAAGCGCGGTGGCTTCACGGATGCGCGAAATCGAGGGCGGGGCCGGGCGTTTTGGCGCAAGGGGAAGCAAACGCTGAAATTTGCAGTCGGCGCGGGCTACGTCGTTGGGGATATCCACAAGCACGGGGCCTGGGCGGCCGGACTGCGCGATCATAAACGCCTGGCAGAGTATTGACTCCAGGTCGTTTACGTCTTTGACGATGAAATTGTGCTTGGTTATCGGAATTGTTATTCCGGTGATGTCGGTTTCCTGAAAGCTGTCGCGCCCGAGCCTCGAAAGCGGCACGTTGCCGGTAATCGCGATCAGAGGGACGCTGTCCATAAAAGCGGTGGCGATGCCGGTGATGAGATTGGTGGCGCCCGGCCCAGACGTCGCGAGAACGACTCCGGTCCGGCCGGATGCCCGCGCGTATCCGTCTGCTGCGTGCGCCGCGCCCTGCTCATGCGAGGTCAGAACATGCGTAATGCAGTCCGCGTACCTGTAAAGCTCGTCGTAAATTTCCAGAACGGAAGCGCCCGGCAGTCCAAAAACGCGGTCAACTCCGTGTGCCAGTAAGGATTCAACAAGGATGCGCGCGCCAGTCATAGCATCACCGCCTTTAATGTCAGAGTGAATAAAAAGAGAAATAAAGCCTCAATCGGCGACGCAATATTAATGCGCCGCCGAAAGGCCGGTTTTAGTAAATAATCCGCTTGTACTTGTCCTCGTCGCCGATCTTGCCAACCGCCGAAAACGACAGCCGGTCAAAATCAAGGATTTCTGAGGCGAGCTCCATAATGGAGTCCAGCGTGACCGAGTTGTACCGTTCGATTATCTCATCGAGCGTCGGTATGCGGCCCAGCACCATCTCGGAACGCGCCATATGGTTCATGCGGGTGTTCATCGACTCCATGCTCATCAATACGTTTGCCTTTAGCTGCTCACGGGCGCGGTCGAGCTCGGATGCCGTCGGCCCGTTCTCGCGGAATTCACGGACGATTTTGTGAGTCAGCCCAAGTGCGTCCTCCTCGGTCTTGTCGCTGAGCGCGAGATAGACTCCCAGCACGCCGGTGTCCTCGTGCGCCGCCGAAAAGGTGTAGATGGAGTAACAGAGACCGCGTTCCTCACGAACCCGCTGAAACAGCCGCGACGACATTCCTCCGCCCAGTATGGACGACATGGTCTGCAGTACGTGTCGTTTCTCCGAAGCGGCTGAGGTCGAGGGAAAGCCGAGACAGAGGTGGTTTTGCTCAATAGGCTTGGCGCAGGTGATGAAAGCGGGAGCGTAGTCAACATTAGCTGATTGCGCGCGTGTTCCGCCCGGCATCGCCGAAAACCTGTCCTTTAGGAATTGTATATCACTGTCGGAAAAACTGCCCGAAATTGAGACTATGGTGTGCTGCGGCAGATAGTTGCCCCGCATATACGACGCAAGCGTGTCGCCCGTCATTTTCTCAAGCGCCGGTTTAACGCCGATGACCGGCATGCCCAGCGGGGTGCCGCGGTAGACGTTGGAGAACAGCCGCTCCACAACCAGATCATCGGGAGTGTCCTCGTACATGTCAATCTCTTCGAATATAACGCCGCGCTCGGTGACGAGGTCGCCGTCGTCCATTTTAGGCTCAAAAAAGATGTCGCATAGCACATCCAGTGCGATATGAAGGTGCGTATCGAGTGCGCGGGCATAAAAGCATGTGCACTCTTTGGTTGTAAAAGCGTTCATCTGGCCGCCGATCGCGTCCATTTCCTCGGCAATCTGGGCGGCTGTGCGCCGTTTGGTTCCTTTGAATACCATGTGCTCAATAAAGTGGGATATGCCGTTCTGCTCCTCCGGCTCATGCCGGGAGCCGCTGCCCACCCAGAAGCCGACCGAAGCCGATCTGACATGGTCCAAACGCTCAAAAAGGATACGAACACCGTTAGGGAGCACGATTTTCTCAACCATGTTATTTCGCGCCTTCACGCGCCGCAATCTCGGCCATAGCGTCCTTTCGCGAAAGATTAATGCGTCCTTTTTCGTCAATTTCAATGACTTTAACCCAAGTGGTGTCACCGATATTGACAACGTCCTCCACCTTGCCGACGCGCTGCGGAGCCAGCTTGGAGATGTGGATCAGCCCTTCTTTTCCGGGCGCAAATTCGACGAAGGCGCCGAATGTCATCAGTCGTGTAACCTTGCCCTGATAGATATCGCCGATCTTCGGGTCGAGCACGATGGCTTCGATGATCTTCTTGGCGGCGAGGCAGGCGTCCTTCTCGATCGCCGAGATGAACACGCGGCCGTCATCCTCGATGTCTATCTTCGCGCCGGTGTCGGCGACGATCTTCTGGATAACGCTGCCGCCTTTGCCGATGACCTCGCGGATCTTCTCCGGGTCGATCATCATGTGGATCATCTTGGGGGCGTAGGGCGAGAGCTCGGCACGCGGCTCGGAGATGCAGGGCAGCATGATCTCGTCAAGGATATCAAAACGAGCCTTGCAGGTCTTATCAATAGCGGATTTAATTATCTCCATTGTGAGGCCGTGGATCTTTATATCCATCTGGATGGCCGTAATACCCTTTTTGGTGCCGGCAACTTTGAAGTCCATGTCTCCGTGGAAGTCTTCAACGCCCTGGATATCGGTAAAGGTAATCCAGCGGTCGCCCTCGGTTACGAGACCGCAGGAAATGCCGGCAACGGGTGCCTTGATCGGCACACCGGCGTCCATCAGCGCGAGAGTGGAGCCGCAGACCGCGCCCTGCGAAGTGGAACCATTGGAGGACAGCACTTCGGAAACAAGGCGGATGCAATAAGGGAAATCGGCCTCGTCCGGAATGACCGGCTCGAGAGCGCGCTCGGCAAGAGCACCGTGACCGATCTCGCGTCTGCCGGGGCCGCGGCTGGGGCGGGCCTCGCCAACAGAGAAGGGCGGGAAGTTGTAGTGGTGCATATAACGCTTGTTCTCATCGTCGTATATGTTGTCAAGACGCTGCTGGTCGGAGATGGTGCCGAGAGTCACGACGGTCAGCACCTGAGTCTGTCCGCGGGTGAACAGGCCGGAGCCGTGTGTTCTGGGCAGAATGCCGACCTCGGCGGCCAGCGGGCGAACTTCGTCCATGCCGCGTCCGTCAACGCGCTTGCCTTCATCGAGCAGCCAGCGGCGGAGCACGAACTTCTGGGTTTTATACATATATTCGTCTATCTGCGAGTTGATTGCGTCATGCTCGGCAAATTCCTCAAGCAACTGTGTGCGGAGCTGAGACAGACGTTCCTCGCGGATGTTCTTGTCGTCTGTATCCATGCAGTGGCGCATACGCTCCAGTGACGCTTCCTTGACTTTTTCGCAGAGGTCGGCGTCAAACGCGGCGCAGGCGTACTGGAACTTCGGTTTGCCGATCTGCTTGGCGATGTCGGCGATGAAGTCGACGACCGGGCGAAGCTGATTATGCGCATATTCGATAGCGCCGTAGACGATATCTTCGGCAACCTCGTTGGCGCCCGCTTCGATCATGACGACGCGCTCGGCGGTGGAGGCAACCGTGACCTGCATCTCCGAGACCTCACGCTGAGCGGCGGTGGGGTTCATAATATACTCGCCGTCGATATATCCGACGGTGGCGCTGGCAACCGGGCCCGCCCAGGGAATATCCGAGATGCACAGAGCGACCGAAGCGCCCAGCATCGCGACGATTTCCGGCGCGCAGTCGGTTTCCACCGACATGACGGTGGCCATCACCGAAACGTCGTTGCGCATGTTGGAGGGAAAGAGCGGACGCATGGGCCGATCAATCAGGCGGGAAGCCAGTACGGCTTTTTCGGTGGGGCGGCCCTCACGGCGCAGGAAGCTGCCCGGGATGCGTCCGACCGAGTACAGCCTCTCCTCAAAGTCGACCGAAAGGGGGAAGTAGTCGATGCCTTCACGGGGGCGCGACGAAGCGGTCGCGGTGACCAGAACCGAGGTCTGGCCGTAGGTCACGAGGCAGGCGCCATTGGCGAGCTCGGCCAGTTTGCCGGTCTCGACGGTCAGCTTGCGCCCTCCGATTGTGGTTGAGAATTCGCGGTGGTTTTCAAATGTCCTGTAGTTCATTATATATCCTTTCCGCCCGCGCGGAAAAAAGTTCTGTCAGATCCTCTATCCTTTTTAGCACTTGAGACCGCTTTTGAGAATCAAAAACGCTTTCAATTGCTAAACGGGATCAAAAGGAGGCCGACACCGCGCGGGGCAATAGATTTCGTGCAAATGACTCCGGTATATAGTATCGCCGGTTTTAGCCGATGCTATAGCCGGATTTAAAAAGTTTTCAGGTTAAATCTTACGGAAACACAGATGGACGCGCAAATATGCGCGTCTCTCCGATAAACTGATAAATCAGCCTTTAACCTTAAACAGATAAACAATACTTACTTTCTGATTCCCAGCGCGGCAATGATGGCGCGGTAGCGCTCAATGTCCTTGCGCGCGAGGTAGTCGAGCAGAGAACGGCGCGTTCCGACCATTTTGAGAAGGCCGCGGCGGGAATGGCTGTCCTTTTTATGAATCTTGAGGTGTTCGGTGAGCTGGCGGATGCGCTCGGTGAGAATGGCAATCTGAACCTCGGGCGAGCCTGTGTCGGTCTCGTGAATACGGTTTTTTTCAATGACCTGGGTTTTCTGTTCCTTGAGAATCATGGGTTTTCACCTTTCCGGCGTCGTGCGCCGTTAAATATTTCCTCAGAGCTGAGTGGCGGGCGGGTGAAGCCTCCGAAATACGGACAATGTCCCGCGACACAGCAAAGGGAGCGCCCGCGACATCACGCGGGGGACAAACCGGGCTGTAAAATATTGTCTGCCGATTTGGCGTTTAAATACTAACACACATGAGAGAGTATGTCAAAAGATTTTTATTGCCATTTGGCATATTTGTGATATCATTGATAATAGCGCGGAAGATACTAGCTATAAACGCCAAATAGCCGCAGATATTACCGCGCAGTCGCTTCCCATTTAGCTGGACTGGCTAGGAAAGGATTGGTTTGATGAGGTACAAAGTTATTGCCTGCAAGGTGATGACGCGTGAGCTTGGGTGGCTGTCCGCGATCTGCCCCAACTGCCTGGATATCACTTATTTGCGTCAGGGCTACCACGACGAGCCCAAAAAACTGAAAACTACGCTGATGGAAGAGATCAAGCGCTTCGAAACGGGAGACGATCCGTATTCCTGCACGACCGACGTCGGTGAATTCGACGCGATATTGCTGCTCTATGGCCTGTGCTGCAACGGCATAGAGGGGCTTTATTCGGAAAAGTATCCCATTGTCGTCCCCAAGGCGCATGACTGCATAACGTTGCTGCTCGGTTCCAGGGCGAAATATGACGAGTACTTCGAAAAGAACCCCGGCACCTTCTGGTATACTCCGGGCTGGATCGAAAACTGCCTGATGCCGTCAAAGGAGTATAAAGACTTCTATTATAATCAGTATGTCCAGAAATACGGAGAAGATAACGCGAAGTTCCTGCTGGAAAACTTCCTTTCGTGGGTGGACAACTACACAAACGCGGCGTACATACGCTGGGAAGGTTTGGAACAGAAGCATTGCGAGGACTATACCGAGGAGTGCGCAAAGCATCTGGGGTGGAAGAGCGATTATCTCGCCGGCAACGCCGTTTTGCTGAAGGATCTGCTGTGGGGCAACTGGGACGACGAGCGCTTCCTTATTGTTCCGCCGAAGCACGTTATTACGCCGAGCTTTGATACCACGATTCTAACGCATCAGCCAATGGATGAATACGTTTCCATAAACGCGCCGCAGCTAAATGACGAAGATTGACCTTAAACTGTGAAAAAACACAACAATAAGCAATGAACGACATGAATCATTGTTGAACCTGACGTTGTCAATTGTCGAAAAGATGGCTATAATATAGAAATGTGTTGGGGAGAATCGGGGACGTTTCGAAGGCGTGATCCAACATGATCGTGATTTCGAAATGTCTCTGATTCCGCCCAATCTCTTTGTGGCCATGCCGCGCAATAGCGCGGCCTGTTGCTTTTAAACTGAAATTTCAAAAATACATACCAAGCCGGCGGATTATGCCGCGTTATCTCATGTTTACATGCCTTACGAAAACAGATACCAGATAACGGCCGCCATCTCGACGGCGGTGATGATCCAAACCATTGTGAGCAAGACATAGTGGCGGGTTTTGTGCCGCGCCATATAGAACGCGGCCAGTACGCCGATGCCGCCTAGAAACAGTGTGAGCAATAAGATTATGCGCTCAGGCAGCCGGTTTCCGCCGCGCCGGGCCGCGCGCTTGTCTATGAGAATTACGATGAAAGTCGCTATATTAACCGCAAGGAGCGCGATGCAAAACAGCAGTTTCAGCATAATCGGTTATTGCCGCGGATCGTCTGGTCTGCGGCGTTCCTTTGCAAATTTTTCCATTTATTATATAGCATATCATAAATAAGTGCAAATTGCGATAAGATAATCGTTTGACAACAGGCAAGTCAATATGCTACGCTAAGGGTGCGAGTAAGCCGGACAGCCGCGGCTGCAATGCCGAAAGGCAGCAGGCGAGGAAAGTCCGAGCTCCATAGGGCAAGAATAACGGGTAACGCCCGCCGAAGGCGACTTCAGGAAAAGTGCAACAGAGATATACCGCCAGACTCGTCTGGTAAGGGTGGAAAGGTGAGGTAAGAGCTCACCGGTCACCGGGAGACCGGCTGACCCTGTAAACTCTATTCGGAGCAACACCGAACCGGGTCCGGCTTTATGCCGGCGGTCTGCCCGGCCGATACCCAACGAGGTGGCTTGAGCCGTCCGGCAACGGGCGGCCTAGATAGATGGCTGTCGAACACAGAACTCGGCTTACAGACTTACTCGCACCAATTAGCCCACGGGCGGCATTTGCCGTTCCCCGGCGGAACTGAGATCAGGAATATGCGTCACGCGGTTTTGCCCGCGCCGCAATTTTTCTGATCTCATTCTATTTTTTGTGGTATACTAATATATGGCATTATGATGAGACATAAATATTCTGGATTCGGGGTGAACAATGAACGCTCTGTTTGAATCATACTTTGAAAAGCTGAGAGATAAGCGCGTCGCGGTCGTGGGCCTCGGCGTCAGTAACGTACCACTTATCCACCTGCTGCGTGAACGGGACATTGAAGTCATCTGTTGTGACAAAAATAAGTCCAAGGATTACGCGGAACTTGTCGAAATGGGCGCAATATTGTCGTTGGGAGAGGATTATCTGGATCCTGTGCCGGACTGCGACGTCATTTTCCGTTCGCCGGGTATCCGCCCCGATTTACCGCAGTTTCTGGAGGCGGTGAATAAGGGAGCGGTGCTTACTTCGGAGATGGAAGCCTTTTTCGAGGTGTGCCCCTGCCCGATAATCGCGGTCACCGGCAGTGACGGCAAGACCACGACTACAACGCTGATTTACGAGATGCTGAAAGCCGACGGAAAGACGGCGCATCTCGGCGGCAATATCGGACGGCCGCTGCTTGCCGACGCTCCCGCGATGGAGCCCGGACACTTCGCGGTGATCGAGCTTTCCTCTTTCCAGCTGATGACCATGAAGCGCAGCCCGCACATTGCCGTCGTCACCAACGTAACGCCCAATCATCTGGATATCCACCTGTCGATGGAGGAATACGTGCAGGCGAAAGAGAACATTATAAACTATCAGAGCGCCGGTGACATTGCGGTATTCAATCTCGACAACGATATTGCCGAGCGGATGTCACAGAAGGCAAAAGGCGAAATACGAGCTTTTTCACACTGTAAATGCCGCCGGTCATTCGTCAATGACGATGACAAATATATATATGTTAAAGGCGTTCCCCGGGTAATTAAGAGCGAAATCAAAATTCCGGGACTGCATAATGTCGAAAACTATATGGCGGCGATCGCCGCGGTGTACGACCTAGTCGCGCCGGAGACCATCGTGCGGGTGGCGCGTGAATTTGGCGGTGTGGAGCACAGAATAGAGCTTGTGCGCGAGCTGGACGGCGTGCTGTACTATAACGACTCGATCGCGTCCAGTCCCGCGCGGGCGATAGCCGGGCTGCGCAGCTTTGACCAGAAGGTCATAATGATCGCGGGCGGCTCAGACAAGAACATTCCGTTTGACGAGCTGGGCAGAGAAATTCTGACTCACGTTAAACATCTGGTACTCTGCGGAGCGACGGCGGAAAAAATCAGGCGCGCTGTCGAAACCGCGGCAGATGATGCCGGAAGCGGAGGCGTCCCGGGAATAACACTTTGCGCAGACTATCGGGAGGTGCTGGATTGCGCCCGCGAAATTGCGGGCGACGGCGATGTGGTGATACTGTCGCCCGCCTGCGCGTCGTTCGATATGTTCGAAAATTTTGCCCGCCGGGGCGAATTCTTTAAGGAACTCGTTCGTAAACTGAAATAAGAGTGCAGAGATTGAGCCCTGCAAATTTTATCTGTTAGGATGATGACTGTGGACATAGTTGAAGCGATATCCAGACTGAGCGCGACGCCGGGCGCCAGCGGGCACGAATTTGACGTCGGAAAGATCGCGGCCGGAATTCTTGAGCCGCTGGTGGACAGCGTGGAGATCGACGCTTTCGGTAACGTGATAGCCCGCCAGTTCGGGCCGTCGCCGGACTCGCCGAGGCTGGTGCTGGATGCGCACCTCGACGAAATCGGCCTGATGATAACCGGTCAGACCGAGGGTTTTCTGCGGTTCCGGACTATCGGAGGCGTGGACGCCCGAATGCTGCCGGCGCGTGAGGTTATAATCGCAAGCCATCCGCCTGTACGCGGCGTGATTATGACCATGCCGCCGCATATTTTGAAGGAAGACGAGGCGGACAAGGCGATCAAGGTCGAAGATATGCTGATCGACGCGGGACTGGACGAAGCCCGCGCCAAAATGCTGATCGGCAAATCGGCGGTTTACGCCGAAAAGCCCGTCATGCTGAAAAATAACCGCCTTTCCTGCAAGGCGATGGACGACCGGCTGGGCTTTCTACTGATTGTGAGGGCGCTGGAGCTCCTGTCCGAGTGGTATTACGAGCGCAAGCTGGAAATTGTGGTGCTGGGCAGCGTTCAGGAGGAAGTGGGCACGCGCGGGGCAACAATGGCGGCGCATACGCTTGACGCCGACTGGTTTATCGCGGTCGACGTGACGCATGGGCGCACACCGGACGCGCCGTCTGACAGGGTGTTCGAGACCGGCGGCGGTCCGGCGATCGGAGTCGGGCCGAATATCGCAAGATGCGTCAGCGACAAACTGGTAAGCCTCGCCCGGGAGAAAGATATCAAGTATCAGCTCGAGGTTATGGAGGGCAACACCGGAACGAACGCGTGGCCAGCGCAGGTTTCGCGCTGCGGCGTGTCCACGGGGGTGCTGTCGATCGCGCTGAAATACATGCACACGCCGGTCGAGACGATCGATCTCGAGGACTTCGAGCTGACGGCGCGCCTGCTGGCCGAATACGCCATCGCGCTGAGCGGGGAGGTGGAGTCGTGAGCGGACTGATAGAGCTGCTGCGGGAACTGTGCCAGCGGGACGGAGTTTCGGGCATGGAGGACGACGTCCGGGACTGCATACGTGGTCGAATTGAAAAGCACGCCGACCAAATCGTAATAGATAAGCTGGGCAACCTGCTGGTATTCAAAAAAGGGCGCAAATCCGGCGCGGAACGCATAATGCTGGCGGCGCACATGGACGAGGTCGGCCTCATTGTCAAGACAGTGACCTCGGACGGATACCTGAAGTTTGGCGCATGCGGCGGAATCGACAGGCGCGTGCTTATCGGCAAGCGGGTGCTTGTCGGGCGGGAGCGTGTTCCCGGAATTATCGCGCTGCGGGCGTTCCACCTGACAAACTCCGACGAGCGGGCCGGTGTTCCACGCTTGGAGGATCTATATATCGACATCGGAGCGCGCGACAAGGAAGACGCGCTTATGTACGTAAGTCTTGGGGATTACTGCGCATTTGATTCGGAGCCTTGCACCCTTGGCGACAAGCTGATCAAGGCGAAGGCGATCGACGACCGGCTGGGCTGCGCGGTGCTCGTAAGCCTGATAGAGGAAACTCCGCCGGTGGACGCGTGGTTTGCCTTTACCGTGCAGGAGGAGGTCGGGCTTCGCGGCGCGACCGTTGCTGCGGCAAGAATTGCACCGGAAATTGCGGTAATTGTCGAGGGTACGACCGCGGCGGACAGCCCTGATCTGGATCGGCACCGGAGGGTGTGCTCGGTTGGCGGCGGCGCGGTCGTTCCATTTATGGACAGGGGCAGCATTTACGACCGGGGGCTTTTATCAGAGCTTGCCAAAGTCGCGAAATCACGCGGGATTAAGACGCAGACCAAGAATTACGTTTCGGGCGGAACCGATGCGGCGGCTATCCAGCGCAGCTTGCAGGGCGTTCCAGTTGCCGCGGTGGCGGCGCCTGTACGAAATATCCACAGCCCGTCGTGCGTTGCGTCGGTTGACGATTGCCAGGCGGTTCTTGATCTGGTAAGAGAATTCCTGATATTCAAGGGAGGACAGTAAGTTGTCTGAGATATTTGAAATAATGACCGAACTCCGCGGATTCAGATCGGTTTCAGGAGCGGAACGGAGAATTGCCATAAAACTGTCGGAAATGGCATGGAAACATGCTGATTCGGTATCAATAGATGTCATTGGCAATGTCATAGCCCATAAAAAGGGAAGCGGCGGCAAGGTCATGATAACCACAGCGATGGATACATCCGGCCTGGTCGCGACATATATTGACGACAGCGGGTTTGTGCGGTTTTCCACGGTGGGAGGCATAAAGGCGCTCGAGCTGCTCGGTTGTGCTGTCGAATTTGAAAGCGGCGCGCGCGGCATAGTCGCCGCCGACGGCAAAGCGGATGACAAGGAACCGACCGCCGACCGAATGTACGTCGACGTCGGCGAGCCGGATGCCGAGGGGGCGAAAGCCCTGGTCACGCCGGGAATGACGGCGGTTATAGCGGGAGATATGTTCCTCGCTGGAGACAGGGTGACAGCGCCCAGTGTGGCGCCGCTTTCCGGTTGCGCCGCATTGCTCCGGGTAATGTCGCTGATCGGAGGATGTGACGCAGATTTATATTTCGTGTTCGCCGCCCAGTCCAAAGTCGGGTCGCGGGGCGCGAAAGTTGCGGCGTCATCAATTGCGCCGAACGTTTCGCTGTCTGTCGGGGCGGCGGATGCGGACGATATTCCGGAATCGGCGTCAAAGACAATGACAAAACTTGGTTCGGGAATTGGGATAAAAATAATGGATGACAGCGTTATCTGTCATCCAAGTGTGGTTGAATCGCTGAAATCGTCCGCGAGCTCCGCCGGGATTCCGATTCAGATTACCGTACAGTCCGGTGCCGCGTCAGACGCTGCGCCCATACACATGTCAGGCGGGGGAATACCGTCCGGCGCGCTCTGCGTCCCGGTGAGGTATCTCGGCCATCCGCTGGAGATGTGTGATCTGCGGGATGTTGAGGCGGCGGTTAAACTAGCGTCGGAGTTCTGCAAAAACCACGGCGGAGCGCAGTAAGAATACAGGCGAAACAATTGGAGCCGCCAGCGCAGGGCATTTGCTGCCTTGCGCGGCGGCTCGGTATTTCGTTTAGTGGATCACAGCGAGGAGTCCGAACTGCGAATCGGAATTCAGTCCTCCGCCGGACGTGTAGATCGAAGCGGTCGAGCTATTTCGTGAAGCGAAGTCGCGTAGGGTAGCTATCGGGATCTTGAGGTAGTCGACGCCATTGGAATTCAGCGGCGTCAGCTTTTTGAATTCTGACGGGATTTCACCCCGAACCACGACCAGCACTGCGACGTCGTACCCTTTCGGAATAGCGACCGGTAGTTCGGTTGAAGCGGCAACTTTGGGAGCGGCTTCCGCGGGCGGCAAATTAGAATCCGGTACCGGCGCGGCTTGCGTAGCATCAGACGGGAGCGGCGCATTTTCCGCTTTGCCGGTCGCTGCGGATTGGGTACCGTTGTTATCGGCGTCGCCGCCGAGCGAGAACGGCGCAGGGGAGGCTGACTGAAGAGCGGTCGGCAAGAGGGACTCCGGTGATGCTGGCAGCGATTGCGCGGGTTCGCTTATGGAGTCCTCGTTCCCGGGTGACATGAAGAGCGATGCTGATTCGGGCTGCTGTTCGGTTTGCGGAGTCGACGTCGCCTGAGGAAAGTCTTGACTGGATGACATGAACGGAGCGGTCCCGATAGCGTCCGATTCAGCCTCGGGAGCCGCAATATCATCACTATTTTGAGTCATATCGGGTGACGTACCGCCGTCGGTTGTGTCTGCATCACCGGCTGCAGCATCCTTTTTGGAAGCTGGCTGCTCGGGAGCCGCGCGGAGTACGGTGTCATGTTTAGGTTCGGTGATTTCGGTTTTTGGACCGGCGGCGTCATACGCATCCGCCGATCCGGAAGCCGCGCCGGATTCCGATACAGCTAGTTCGTCTGACAAGGGCTGTGCAAACCACTGATCAAAGTAAGTACTGAGCGGTCCGGTAAAGACAACGACGACAAGCGCAACCGCGGCGGCGGCAATCGTGAATCTGCCGACTGCCAGGCGGCGGGGCTTTTTGTAGTTGTAGATTTTATAAAATGTACCGTCCAGCATGGCAGGGGGCGGATCGCATTCCAGCTCGGAAACAGCCTCGGAGATGGAGCGATAGGCCGACAGTTTCTCGCGGCAGTCATGGCATAAGCCGACATGGGTCGTGAGCTCATCGCGTTCGGTTTGGCTAAGGTCGCCGTCCAGCTCGCGGCTGGCAAGCTCCATAAAATGATTGCAATCTGACATGGTCTATCCCTCCTTTCAGTCCTTAGACGCAGCGCCCTGCGATATGTTCCCGAGCGCGCGGCGGAGCTGCTCGCGGGCACGGGCGAGCCGGGATTTGACCGTGCCTTCGGAAATATCCAGAATCTCGGAGATTTCGGAGTAAGCCAGTCCCGAGAGATCGCGCAGAACAACGATTTGCCGGTGCAGCGGCGAAAGCTTTAATAACGCCGCAGCGACGTTTTCGCGCAGCTCTTTTTTTTCAAGCTCAGTCTCGGGACAATATCGTGAATCGGGTATTTCCGGAACCTGGTCAAAATCGTCTTCGCCCTTATCGTTCAAAGTAAAGAAAAAAATCCGCTTCCGCTTGCGGAGAAAGTCAAGGCAGGTGTTGGAGGCAATTCTGTAAAGCCAGGTGGAAAGAGCGCTCTCCATTTTGAAGGTCACAAGCGACCGGTAGGCCTTGACAAACGTTTCCTGCGAAAGATCATACGCGTCCTCGGCATTACCTGTCATTCTTAGGCAAAGGCTGTAGACGTGCTTCTCATTATCGCGGACAAGCTGCTCAAACCCGGAGTTGTCACCGCGCTCCAGTTGCTTTATAATATCTGCAGTAGTGATCAATGCGTCACCGGCCTTTCAGATTAGGATAATCGGGATATGCTGTGGATTTATGCGTCGGTCAGCCCGGCTTCATCCGGCAGCCTGCACTGACGGTCGTTTATTATCATCCGGATGATCTTACCCATCTCGTCGAGAGTGGTCATTTTGCAGATCAGTTCCTTATAAACGCCCGAATGCGGAATTCCGCGCAAATACCACGGAAAATGCCGCCGGGCCTCCAGCACGGCGACGCGCTCGCCCTTGTGCTTTGCCGCGAGCTCAATCTGCGCGGCAACGATTTCGCACCGTGTGGCTAGAGCTGGCGCTGTGGGTATCGAGCGGCCAAGCGCGGCGGCCTCAATCTGGCCGAAAAGCCACGGACTGCCGAGCGCGCCCCGTCCCGCCATGACCATATCGGCGCCGGTTATGCGCAGCGCACGAAGCGCGGATTCGGGCGAGATGATGTCGCCATTTGCGATGACCGGTATGGACACCGATTGCTTCACTTTAGCGATTATATCCCAGTCGGCCTGGCCGGAATACATCTGGCGGCACGTGCGCCCGTGAACGCAGATGGCGGATGCGCCCGAAGCCTCGGTCATTCTGGCGAAATCGACCGCGATTATACTTCCTTTGTCCCACCCGGCGCGGAATTTGACGGTAACCGGCACCCGGCAGGCGTCAACCACCGCCCGGATTATCGACTCGGCAAGCTCAGGTGACTTCATCAACGCGCCGCCGTCGCCGCCGGACACGATTTTCGGAGTCGGACAGCCCATGTTGATGTCCAGCACGTCCGCACCCGACTTTTCAACGGCAATCACCGCCGCTTCAGCCATACAGGCGGGGTCGCTGCCAAAAATCTGGACGGCGCACGGCCGCTCGTTTTCGCCCAGCGTCAGCAAGGTCTCGGTCTTCTTGTCACGGTAGCAAAGCGCCTTTGCGCTGACCATTTCAGTGTAGGTATACTTCGCGCCAAATTTTACGCAGGTTTCGCGGAAAGCGAGGTCGGCCACTCCGGCCATCGGGGCGAGAGCGGCTCCGGTTTTGATTTCAACATTTCCGATTTTCAAACGATTATCTCCACTTTCGGTCGGCTTGGCGTCGGACTCAGCGGCTCACGCGCGGCCGGATTATCCGAAACGAATTAAAATATCAAGGAGTGCGTGCCAATGGAATGCAGAGGATGCGGACGCCAGATACCTGACGACACCGAGCTGTGTTTGATATGCGGGACCAGGCAGACGCCGTTCGTTTTGAACATGATCGAGGCGCGGGAGGAACGGAGAGAGCGGCGGTCGGCGAAGACTGTGCGGTTTGTGATTCCGGCCACGATCGTGGCCGCGCTGATACTATTCTCGGTGCTGGTAACGCCGCTGTTCGCGGGCGGCTCAGAGGCGGCAAAGCTTGCCGAGATCGAGCGGTCGTTCGAGGCGCGGGACAAGGAGGCGTTTATCATTCAGGCGTCTCAGTTCTACAGCAGATACGCCGAAAGCGACAATATGGAAACGGTGCTGCGGTATGCTTCCCAGCTTGGTTTGAAGCTAGCCGCGCCCGGCGTTGAGGACATCGTCGCTCGTGCGCGGGCTGAGGAAACGGCCAGCCCGCAGGCCGTGAGTTATGACATCCCGGCGAGCGAAGTTCAGAAGCGGGCGCTTGTGGTGACAAGACTGTCATGGAGCGCGCTGAAGCAGGACGGATCGGTCAAATGCGGCATCAGTTGGATGAACAAAACCGATAAAACTGTAACCAGCGCGGTTTTTACCATGGAGATCCGGGACGTCGCCGGAAACACGATAAAATGCGAAAAACGCGGCGAAACGACCGCGGCAGCGAAAACTGTCGGCGCGTTTGCGCCCAGCAGAAACAATCAGATATATTCGGACACCTGGATCGGGCTCTGGTTCAATAAAGACGTCGCGTCGGTCGCGCTTACCGGCGTCGAATTCGGGTTCAGCGACGGGTCGCGAATGCAGCTCGACGCGGAGCAATCGGCGGCGGCAATGGCTGATAATGAGTGATCTGCCGCGAAATATCGCCCTGCCGCCAGGTGTTATTGCGCATAAGTCAGGTGCCGCACAACTTCGAAGCGTTCCATTGTGTACGGCGCGTTCGGAGATATTCCCGCTTTGTTCAGCGCAATCTCAACCTGGTATTCGGGAGTATCTACGCCCTCGATATCGGGCAGCAGAAGCCCGCGCCGTCTTCCGTGAGTTACGATAACTCCATACCTGCGAACGTCGAGCATTTGGATTGAATCTATGCTTTCGGGTTCTCCCAGCACGTCAATATTGATGTCGAGCTCGAACAGCTCGCTGGTATCCACCGGCTCAAAACGCGGATCGCCGAGCGCCGCCTGAGACGCGCAGTAGCATATGGTGTCGCCGAGGTGCGGGTGGACGGGCTCGATCACGCCGATGCATCCGCGCAGGTTTCCGCGCTTGTGCAATGAGACAAACGCTCCCGCGCGGGTTGTCTCGACAGTACTGTGGACATCGGACGGAAGCAAACGTGATAACTTTCGGTATTCGGGCTCGCGCCGGTGGCAGACCGCGTTGAATACCGCAGCTCTGGCCAACGTGCAGTATGGGTCGAGCGGCCTTGCCAGCGCATCGGAGTCAATATCGACCCGGATAGCGCCGGAGTCAGCGGAATTAACCGGTTCGTCCGGCGTCGTGCGCGTTTGCTCGCCGAGTATGGCCGCGGCGGTCAGATAACCGACCCCGAACGGTGCCTCGTAGCCGATGAACTTGACCTCGGCAGAAGAACCGCCGATGGCATTTAGCGCTATCGACCACGGCTCAAAAGCACATTGACCGGCTGCCTGAACGGTGGCGCGGTCAATTTTTATATAATCACGGACATCGCCATGAAAGATATCGCATACTTTTTTGTCAAAGATTTCGCCATCGGCGCTGTAGCCATACGGCCCGTCGTCGGAAAGATAGTGCGACATGTCGCCCGACGCCAGAATTAACACGCGCGAGTCAATCCTGTCGCAAAGCCTGCGGATTGCCGCGCCGATGGAGGAAAGCTCGGCGCTGTCGTGGCCGCCGGGAGTAAGCAGTACATAGTTTGCGGAGACCTCGGGGCAGACGAAATAGAGCGGAACGGCCGCGCCGTGGTCAAACTGATCCACAACCTGCGTTCCGGGACGAATTACAGTATTGACACCCGCCCTGCCGAGCTCAAACAGCAGCTCGGATGTAAAAGCCGGGCATATTGAAACGTCGATTTTGACGTTCCGCGCGCCGAAGCGGTCAAACGAATACGACCAGCGCGGCGCGGTATGCACGCTGAGATTGCCAGAAAGAGAGTCGCCGTGCGGAGAAATGACGACTACAATGTCGGGTTTAGCGTGTTTCGCGATTTCCGCGGCTCTGCGGTAGCTTTCCAGCAGAGTATCGGGCGCTTCCCCGCCGACGCCGGGAACAGCAAGCGGAGGGTGAGGCATAAAAAGGCAGGCGTTAAGCATAACTGACTCCTTTCAACCCACATTGCCGATGTAAACGTGCTTTAGATAGTTCTGCGCCTCCCGCTGTGCATCCTCGAGCTGAGCCAGCGGGGTCATCTCGGCGATATAATACCGCGCGGGATAGTACCTGTTGACGTGCAGCGGGATTCTGTCATTAATCGCCGCCAGGAATCTCGCGATGTTGCGGACGTCGTCGACCGTACAGATATCGGGTGCCATCAGCGCACAGACCTCAACGTGGCAAGCGGAGGCGGCTGTTTTAACTGCGGCTAGAACAGGCAGCAAATCCCCGCATAAGGGGTTGCGATATATATCCGGACGTGACGATTTAATGTCAATATTGATGGCAGAGAAATAAGGAAGCAGCTCACGGAGCGGTTCCTGATTAATAAATCCGTTTGTTACCAGGATGTTGGTCAGCCCTTCTTCTTTCGCGAGCTGGGCGGCTTCGAGCACAAATTCAAAGTTGGTGGTCGGCTCGTTATAGGTATAGGCAATGATGCGCTGCTCGTAGTTTCGGGCGCGGCGGACGATCTCGGCGGGTTTGGTTCGCGGCCCCTCGACGTAGGTGCGGGAAATGGAGCAATTCTGGCAGAACGGACAGTTCATATTGCAGCCGTAAAAGCCGACCGACAGAGTAGTCGCGCCCGGCATGTAATGGTAAAACGGCTTTTTCTCGATGGGATCGACGGCGCCGGCAGCAATGCGTCCGTAAGCAAGAGAGCGGAACGACCCGTTTCGCACGCCGCGCACACCGCAAAAGCCGTTTTTATTATTCTCAATCACGCATTTGTGTGGGCACAGTCTGCATGTGAACGTACCGTCCTCATTGACGGTATAGTATTTTGGTTCCATAGCTAAACCTCCGGATGCTGAATTGCTCCGTTTAAGCTGTCAAGAACATCAAGAATAATCCTGTTGGAGAGCAGAAATCCCTCGGGAGTGAGCCGCCAGGAGCTGCCGGAATTGACTGCGAGACCGCGCTCGCGATATTTGACCAGCGTGTCCTCTATTCGGGTGAAGTCGGCTCTAAACTTCCGGCTGAATTCGCCCTGACTGACGCCCGCTGTCGTGCGCAGCCGCAGCATCAGATATTCGGTCGCGCGTTCCGCTAAAATAATCGGCTCGAAGCTGTCTATAATGGTATCCCCGGCGGAAATGCCGTTAATATAAGCCGAGATATCGGAGACATACGAGTAACGGCGGCCGGAAAAGTCGGAATGCGCCGAAGCGCCGAAGCCGAGGTACGGGTCGAGGTTCCAGTATTTGAGATTGTGTCTGGACTGCCTGGAGGGCTTCGCGAAGTTCGAGATTTCGTATTGAGCCAGCCCCGCATCCTCAAGAAACGCGACGCAGTCGAGATACATGTCGGCCTGGACGTCGTCATCGGGCAAATTGACCGGCGACGGGCCGTTTGCCATGCGGCAGGTGTCCCCGAGCTTGAGGGAATAGCACGAGATATGATCCGGAAAAAGTTCGGCTGTTTTGCGGAGCGTATTCATCCAGCCGCTGCGTGTCTGACCGGGCAGGCCGTACATAAGATCGACCGACAGGTTATCGAATCCGGCCATCCGCGCCGTTTCAAAAGCGCGGTAGGCGTCGTTGAACGTGTGCGTGCGGCCCAGCTGATGCAGCTCGTCGTCGTTCGCCGACTGGATTCCGATCGACAGGCGATTAATGCCCGCTTTTCGGAGCTTCTTGATGTCTTTGAGGCCGATCGTATCCGGGTTGGCCTCGACTGTCAGTTCGGCCGATGTGGTAAGCGGAAAGTTCCGTTCGACGGCGTCTATTATCTGGCAGAGGCGTTTTGCACCCAGCCTTGTGGGGGTGCCGCCACCGAAATAGAGCGTATCGGCGGTGAGCCCGGCCGAAGCCCGACCGCACTCGTTGATATGCGCGATCAGCGCCTTGACGTAGGCGTCCATTAGATGGTCGGAGCCAGCCAGCGAGTAGAAGTCACAGTAACCGCATTTTGAGCCGCAAAAGGGAATGTGGATATAGATTCCAAGTGGAGTCAAACAGTCTTCCTCCTGATTCAGCGAGGGATCAACGTTGCGGTGTCATCATAAATGTCATTCGTCGAGCTTGAGAACGGCCATAAACGCGTCCTGAGGCACGTCAACGCTGCCCAAACTGCGCATACGCTTCTTGCCTTCCTTCTGCTTTTCGAGCAGCTTTTTCTTACGCGTTATATCGCCGCCGTAGCACTTCGCGAGCACGTCTTTGCGCAGAGCCTTGACAGTCTCTCTCGCGATAATTTTGTTGCTGATCGCAGCTTGAACAGGGACTTCGAACATCTGGCGGGGAATATGCTCTTTCAGCTTTTCACAAATCCTGCGGCCGCGCGCATAAGCCTTGTCGGTATGCACGATAAACGAGAGCGCGTCAACCACATCACCGTTGAGCAGGACATCCAGCTTGACCAGGTCGCTGCGCTGGTAGCCGCTTATCTCATAGTCGAGAGAGGCGTAACCGCGGGTGCGCGATTTCAGCGCGTCAAAGAAGTCGTAGATGATCTCATTCAGCGGCAGCTCGTAATGCATCTCGACCCGGTCGGCGGTTATATACTTCATATCCTTGAAGGTGCCGCGCCTGTCCTGGCAGAGCTCCATAATGTTGCCCACATATTCTGACGGAGTAATAATCGTACCAAAAACGACGGGTTCTTCGGCATATTCTATCTCCGTGGGGTGAGGATAGTTCAAAGGGTTGTCAATTATGATGTCGTCTCCGTTGGTTTTGCGTATTTTATAGATAACGCTCGGCGCGGTGGTAATGAGGTCGAGGTTATACTCGCGCTCCAAACGCTCCTGAATAACCTCCATGTGCAGAAGGCCAAGAAATCCGCAGCGGAAGCCGAATCCGAGCGCCGCCGACGATTCCGGTTCGAAGATGAGCGACGCGTCGTTGAGCCTCAGCTTTTCCAGAGCGTCGCGCAGGTCGGGATACTTTGCGCCGTCGGAGGTATAGATGCCGGAAAATACCATCGGGTTGCACTTGCGGTATCCGGGAAGGGGATTGTCGGTCGGATTCTCGCTGCCCGTAACCGTATCTCCGGGATGGGTGTCGGCGACGTTCTTGATCGACGCGGTAAAGTACCCGACGTCACCTGCGGAGAGGCAGTCGCAGGGTTCCATGCCGAGCGGGCGCAGTTTGCCCACCTCGACGACGTCGTACCGCGCGCCGGTCGCCATCATCAGAACGGGCATATCGGCGCGGATTTCGCCGTCAAAGACCCGGATAAGAACGATGACCCCGCGGTAGCTGTCGTACTGGCTATCAAAAATAAGCGCGCGCAGCGGAGCGTTAGGGTCGCCGGTGGGAGCGGGGATGGAATTAACCACCGTTTGCAGAACCTCGGCGATGCCGATGCCCTGCTTGGCGGAGATTTCGGGCGCGTCCATCGCCGGGATGCCGATAATGTCCTCGATTTCATGCTTTGCCCGCTCGGGGTTGGCGCTCGGCAGGTCAATCTTGTTGATAACCGGCAGCACCTCGAGATTATTTTCAATCGCAAGATAGGTGTTGGCGAGAGTCTGCGCCTCGATTCCCTGCGCAGCGTCCACAACAAGGATCGCACCCTCGCAGGCGGCCAGCGAACGCGACACCTCGTAGTTGAAGTCGACGTGTCCGGGGGTATCGATCAGATTGAGCACGTAGGTGCGCCCGTCCGGCGCGGTGTAATTCAGCGCGACGGCGCGGGCCTTGATCGTGATTCCGCGTTCGCGCTCGAGATCCATGTTGTCGAGAATCTGGCTTTCCATGTCGCGTGCGTCGACGGCGTGGCAGAGCTCAAGCAGCCGGTCGGCGAGCGTGGATTTGCCGTGGTCAATATGCGCTATAATGCAAAAGTTGCGGATGTTGTCCATAAAGGCGTAACCTCATTAATACAAAAGGATGACACGCAATGCGAGCCACCCTTTATTATATATCTTCTTTGGCGTTTTGTCCATACAAGCCGCCGATTTTGCGCGTGATCGGCGAATTGCGGTCTCATTTGCGCTCGTCCATCGGCAGATAGGGCAGACTGGGCGAGAGCGACTTGTACGCCGGGCGGATGATGCGTCCGCCTGTGGTCAGCTCCTCGACGCGGTGCGCCGCCCAGCCGATGACGCGGGCGATGGCGAAGATCGGAGTGTAGAGCTCGGTGGCGATGCCCAGCATTCTGTACACCAAACCGGAATAAAAGTCGACGTTGGCGCTGATTACCTTATCCGACCCCTTGGCGTTCGCGAAAGCGCGGGGAGCAAGGCGCTCAACGGTTTCCATCAGGTCAAGTTCCTCCGAAAAGCCGCGCTTAACCGCGAGATCGCGCGCGCATTCCTTCAAGATGCCGGTGCGTGGGTCGGACAGCGTATAAACCGCGTGCCCCATGCCGTAAATTTTGCCGCTCCGGTCGGAAACCTCGCCTCTGACGATTTTTTCGAGGTAGTCAAGGATGGCGTCCTCGTCCGCCCAATCGGATACGTCGCGCTTGATGTTCTCGAACATTTCCATGACCTTGATGTTCGCGCCACCGTGCAGCGGGCCCTTCAACGACCCGACCGCCGCCGCGATCGACGAATAAGTGTCGGTGCCCGAGGACGACAGCACCCGGCAGGCGAACGCGGAGTTGTTGCCGCCGCCGTGCTCTGCGTGCAAAATGAGGCAGAGGTCGAGCAGGCGCGCTTCCTCGGCGGTATACTGCCCATCCGGACGGATAAGGCGCAGGAAATTCTCGGCGGTGGACAGGCCGGGCTCAGTGCGGTGGATATACAACGACTCGTTGTTGTAGTAATGCCGCTTTACCGAATACGCGTGCGCGACAATCACCGGGAAGTGCGCAACCAGCTCCATGCTCTGCCTGATGACGTTATGAAGCGAGCTGTCGTCCGGGTTTGCGTCATAGGAATAAAGCGCGAGCACCGACCGCGCGAGTTTGTTCATGATATCGGGGCTGGGTGCTTTGATAATCATGTCCTCGGTAAAGCCCGGCGGCAGTTCGCGGCAGTCGGCGAGTATGCCGTTAAACTCCTCGAGCTGAGTTCGGTCGGGCAGACGGCCGAAGAAGAGCAGATAGCAGACCTCTTCAAAGCCAAACCGCGATTCTTTTCGGACGCCCTCGACGATATCGCGGACGTTGATGCCGCGGTATATGAGCTGACCCTCGGTGGGCACGCGCTCGCCGTCGCGGATAATATAGCCCTGCACGCTGCCGATAAGCGTAAGACCGGCCATGACTCCCGAACCGTCGGAGTTGCGAAGGCCGCGCTTAACGTCAAATTTGTCAAGCTGTGACGGGTCGATTTCGTTATATTTCTTAAATTCTCCGCATAATTTGGTAATGAAATCAATGGACTTGCCGTCAGTTGGATTATGCATTGAAAGACCCCCAATAATTCATAAACGAATATCATCATAATAGCATAGCTGGCTGGTTCAAGTCAATAGTCAACAAATGAAATTGGTGGAGTGCATACAAGCAGAAGAAGGACGACGATGCGAATTTGTTGAGCGATAAAAACTGTGATCAGATCCGGTGCGCTGGCAAATGAAATAAACACAATGGAGACTTGCAAAAGAGGAGAATTAGATGAAACAGGCGGTCATTATAGCGATTGTGCTGGCGGCGCTGATGTTCACACTGCCGCTGGTAACTGTGGTGGGCAAGCCGGATGACGGCGCAAACACGACGGGGGCGGAGGCTGTGGATCCGGGCGCCGGGGCGGAATCAGACGTGGCAGCCGGGCTCAAGATTGCCGCGGGGGCAACCGACGATACTAAACTGATAGTCAAGGTAAAAACAGGCGATTCTGTCGAGGAGATGAGGCTCAACGACTACCTTTACGGAGTGCTTGCGGCGGAAATGCCGGCGACCTTTCCCGCCGAGGCGCTGAAAGCCCAGGCGGTCGCCGCGCGGACATTGACTTATAACCGCATTCTGCTCAATGAATCAGGCAAGGGAGACCCCGTTCACGCAGGAGCCGATATTTGCACCGACTTCAGACATTGCGAAGCGTGGTTATCACCGTCCGAGGCGGCGGAGCGCTGGGGCGATAAAGCCGCCGAATACGCGAAGCTGATCCGGGACGCGGTGGACAGTACGAACGGCATGGTTATTCTGTACGCCGGAAAGCCAATTATCGCGACCTTCCATTCCGCGTCATCGGGAGCGACTGAGCGGGCGGCGGACGTCTGGGGCGGAGATGTCCCGTATTTGCAGAGCGTAGAGAGTCCTGGGGAGGCTGCCGCGCCGCGCTACTATGGTATAGCCGAGATCAAGCCTGAGGACATAAAGCAAAAAATACTCGCGAAGTATCCCGAGGCCAAGTTGGACGCCGATCCGTCCGCCTGGTTTGGGAACGAAGAGCGCACCACTTCGGGCGGCGTGGTGAAAATCAACGTCGGCGGGGTGGATATCCGAGGCTCAGTGATCCGCGAAATGTTCTCACTCAATTCCTCCAACTTCAGCGTGACTTTTGAGGATGGTGTGTTCGCTTTCCATACCGTCGGCTTCGGCCACGGCGTGGGTATGAGTCAGTACGGAGCGCGGGCGATGGCGCAGAGCGGCAAAAATTACGTTGAGATACTAAAATGGTATTATACCGACGTCGAGATCGGTTCAATCGCGATTTGACCGCCGGTAAAAAAAGATTACCTCTGCCAAGTATTTACGGCAGAGGTAATCTATATTTCAAATGCTAAATTCGGCCAGATAACTCGAGCTCCAATACGGGATCAGGCCGCCGGCGATATTGTCAGCTCGTTTGGCAGCGTGGAAACTGGAGCCGGGGGCGCGGTGGGCGCTGTTGAAACCGGAAAATCAATGGTCTGCTCCCCGGTGGAAGACTCAGGCGGAGCGGCGGTTTCAATAGCGGATTCCGTAGGGCTTGGGGAGGCGGACTCCTCCGCTGCGCCGCCGTTTTGAGAATAGTCGGGAAGCTCGTCGGGCAAAACAGCCACAGACGGCGGTTTGGGTATATACACCTCGACACGGCGGTTGGTCTGCCGTCCCTCGGGCGTATCGTTGGAGGCGACCGGCTTATATTCGCCGTAACCCCTAGCTGAGAGGTGGCGGGGATCGAGGTTCGGGTTGTCGTAGAAGATGATAAGGAAATTGTACGCGCGCGCCAGACTGAGCTGCATGTTATTCCTGAACTGCGCGTTGTTTATGGGCAGGTTGTCGGTATGTCCGGTAACAATCACGTCCAGCAGATGATCCCGGGGGACGGCTCGCTCGCCGTTGACCTCAACATTGCGCGCGTTAAATTCATCGGTCATCTGCTTGTCAACCGTCTCAATAAGCCTGGAGAGCGACCGTGCCGTTGACAGCATGGGCGCCGTGATCTGGGCGCTGCCCGAAGCGAACCATACATCGCTCTTCAGCGTAAGTAAAATTCCGTCGGACTGCTCACCAAGCGACATTACATCTCCGAGATTGTTGTCTCTGATGTATCCTTGAATAGTGGCAACAATTTGTTTTGTCTGCGCGTCGTCGGTGGCTCCCTCGTCCGGACTTGAATCGTCGAAGTCGCCCAAACCGCCGTCAAGAGAGTCCGCTGCCGACTCCAGTCCCATCACGTTGACCGGCATAATCGGCGGGTTTCCGTGAATGGCCTCGTACAGGCCGGACATTATGCTGTTGTATTTCTCAATATCGATATTACTAGCGGCGAAAAGAACGATGAACAGCGCCAAAAGCAACGTCAAAAGATCCGCGTAAGGTATCAGCCAGCTTTCGTCGATGTGTTCCTCGTGGTCACCGTGGTGTTTACGCTTCCCCACGACCCTTGCCTCCTTCGGCAGCAAATGCTTCTTTTTCAGCGGCGGGCAGGTAGGAGAGCATCTTCTCCATCAGCATGCGCGGGTTGGTGCCGTCCGCCAGGCCGATTACACCTTCAATAATAATATTCTTATACAGGACTTCCTGCTTGGATTTTCGTTTCAGTTTGTTGGCAAAGGGCAGCCACAGCACGTAACCGGTAAAGATACCGAGCAGCGTCGCTATGAACGCGGCCGAGATTGCGTGTCCCAGCGCCTCGGTATCGTCCATGTGTCCCATGGCGGCGATAAGGCCGAGAACGGCGCCCAAAACGCCCAGTGTCGGCGCATATGTACCGGCCTGAGTGAACATTGAAGCGTTTGCCTGATGGCGGGTTTCCATTGTCGCCAAATCCTCGATCATGACCTCTTCAATAAACTCGAGGGAGCAGCCGTCGGTGACCATTCGCAGGCCACGCTGCAAAAACGGGTTAGAGCACTCGTTGATCTTCGGTTCAAGCGCGAGAATGCCTTCCTTCCTGACCAGTTCGGCATATCCGACGAGCTCATGAATGATGGCTGAGGCATCGTAATTCTTTTTGGTCAACAGAGTGCCGAAAAGCTTGGGCAGATTCTTGAGCTCGTTGCCCGGAAACGCGATAATGATCGCGCCGGCCGTACCGACCAGAATGATAAAGAATGCCGCAGGGTTGTTAAGGGCGGATAAGGGAACGCCCTTAAAGACCATTCCGATTCCGACTGCAAGAAATCCGACGACAAGGCCGACTAGGGTTGATAAGTCCATAATGCGAACAATCCTTTCGGAGGATAGGTTTTAAGGGAAGGCAGGCGCAGCACGCGACAGCGCGCGGGTTACCCCGCGTTATAACGTGATATCGCCGACTGCCGGCAAAAAACGTCAACAATACAATTATACATTAAAAAAATACTTAGTCAAGTGTATATAACGCACGGAAGTAGAGGAATTTGCGCTCAATATGTTGCTAAAAAATAGTGGTTTTTACTTTTTTAGCGGTATCGAAACACACTGTTACTTACGAAATACAATGAACTTCGAAAATACATAATTCAACACAATAACAACAACATTCAGGGCAATCTTGACAATAAGCGGTTCAAAATGCAACACGGTGCAAAAAAAGAATACCCCGCCGATTTCGATAAGCATCGTCACAAACCTTGACGCAAAAAAAGTGGTAATTTCGCGCAGAAACGTCATAAGTCCGCTTGTATGAGTTCGAAATACAAATATCTTGTTGCAAAAATAGGCGAAAAATATAGTAATAATTACAGACAGTGTATTCGACAGATTGGTTTCCCAATGCAGCAAATCGATAAATACCCAAAAGAGAAAAAAGTTGAGCGCCGTTGCCGCGATACCCGCAATAACATACGCGACCATGTTTCTAAGCTCGGTCGAATTTTTTTCGGTCAAAAAACCACTCCTCATTAATAGACGCCACCGAAAAGTTCCGCACAGCTGCCCGTATGCCGCGCCGGCAGGTGGCTAAACACGCCTGTAGCAGGCGGGGTACGCTTCGCCGGTAAAACCCGGAAAAGCGCTGAGTCGAAGGCAGCAATTAAATGGAGGCGAATAAATTGTTGTAAAGTTAAACGTATTATTGTACAATATTGATACGGAGAGAATCCGCATTACAAAAATCATACGGATTGGAGGGATCGCCACTGCTTATACAGTTGATGATAGTCTGCGCGGTTGTGCTGCTGACGTGCATAGCGTCAAACAAGCTTCTCCACAGGTTCGGCGTACCCTCGCTGCTTATATTTCTGGTGCTCGGAATGCTCTTCGGCAGCGACGGAATCGGCCGGATATATTTTAACGACTTTCACCTGTCGGAAAATGTCGCATCTGTCGGTCTGGCGTTCATATTGTTTTTCGGAGGATTCAGCACCAATTGGCAGACCGCGAAACCCGCCGTGGTGCGCGCAGGGGTGCTTGCGTCCCTGGGAACGGTACTGACCGCTGTGTTTGTCGGGTTGTTTTGTCACTTTGTTCTCGGAATCGGGTTATTCGAGGCGCTGCTGATAGGCGCGGTGCTTTCCTCTACCGACGCGGCGTCGGTATTCTCTATATTACGCTCACGCAAACTGGGGCTTAAAGGCGAACTCGCGCCGATTCTCGAGGTCGAGAGCGGAACAAACGACCCGTTTTCATACCTGCTCACCATCATAATGATTTCACTAATGACCGGCGGAGACGGGATGTTCGCGGGGCTTATTGTGACGCAATTCGTGTTTGGCATCGGCATCGGCGTCGGTCTTGCTTTCGCAACCGTTTTCGCTCTCAGAATCGTCAAATTTGAGAACCAGGGGCTTTACCCGATCTTTATTGTAGCGGTCGTCATACTTGCGTACGCGTTGTGCGGTTACGTAGGCGGAAACGGATTCCTCTGCGTATATCTTATGGGAATTATTGTCGGCAATAGTAGGATACCACATAAAAAGAGCCTTGTACACTTTTTTGACGCGGTATCATGGCTAGCGCAGATAATGCTGTTTTTCGTGCTCGGACTTCTTTCGACGCCCTCCCAGATGGCTTCGATTATAACACCGGGTCTGCTTGTGTCAGTCTTTATTATTCTGATTGCGAGACCGCTCGCGGTATTTGGCATTCTTTCCTGCTTCAGGGTTCCTTTCCGGGAGCAGCTGTTCATCTCCTGGGTCGGGCTGAGGGGAGCGGCTTCTATAGCATTTGCCATAATCGCCGTGACGCATATCAATAACCTCACCGTGGATCTGTTCCACATGGTTTTCTTCGTGGCGATACTCTCCGTGCTCATTCAGGGTTCGCTGCTGCCCAAAATGGCTAAAGTGCTGAAGTTGGATATGCCGGAAGAGATTGTCGCCAAAACCTTTACCGACTATGAAGAAGATACGCATACCAAGCTGATGGAATACAAAGTGAAGCCGGGCAGCAAGGTTTGCGGCAAGACGATTATGGACGCCGGGATACCCGAAGAGATCCTGGTCGTCCTGATAAAACGCCAAGGCGAGGTCGTTGTCCCCAAAGGGCAAACGGTTGTGCTGGAAGGCGACATACTGGTTCTCAGCGGAGATAATTTCGATAATGCTGATTACTTAGAGTAAAATGCGCGTAAATTATACAGGGAGAATAGTGTTAGTGAGGAGTTATTTCGAGCGGAAGAAAGTAATGGTCATTGGGGATACGGGGTATAATGGCGGTTGGCTGGCCGCGTTTCTCACCGAACTCGGTGCGGAGGTCGAAGGGTTTTCCAAAGACGAGCCCCGCGGAATTTCAGCAGCATGCTCCGGGCGCTGGAACCATACGGTCGGCGATGTGGCTGACCTCGGCAAGCTGAGAGCTGAAATAAGCCGGATAAGACCCGATATTATTTATAACCTGGCGGCTGTTCGGTCGCCGCAATCCGCTCAAATATCAGTTATGGAAGCGTTTGCAACCAACCTGACGGGCAATCTAAACCTTATGGAATGCATGAGGGAATATCCCGAGACGGCAGCCGTGATCGTCAACGGAGTGAACATTTACCGCAAATCAAAGCAGGCATACGGCTATGACGAGGAGCAGCCGCTGGGCGCGGACGATGTGATCTCGGCCAGTATGGGGAGCGCGGAGCTTGCGGTGGAGGGCGTATCCGAGCAGTATCAGCTGCTGACGGCGACAGCCCGCCTCGCCGATACCTTTGGCCCGGGCGATTGCCGGGATGACAGCGTTGTCGCGCGGATAATCGCGGCGATTGAGTGCGGCGAGCCTGTCAGGATTCAGAGTGAAAAGAAAGCGTTTCAGGTACAGCATACGCTGTGCGCTGTCCACGGTTTACTGAGTCTCGGCAAACGGCTTCATTGCGAAGGCTATGTCGGAGCTTACAATATCGGCGCGGCGCTTTTTGAGCAGCGTGACCTCAGATGGATAGTCGATACGATAATCCAGGAAATGGGCAGGGGTTTCGTGGAAGAATTGCCGTGTGAAGGTGAAGCGACGGATATATTGATGTCCGACCCGCCGCTGACGGTCAATCCCAAGCGCGCGTTCGGTATGCTGAGGTTCAAGCCGGCGTGGGGACTCCAGGAAGCGCTTACTCGAACCGTCGCGCTCCACTGCCAGAATACTGATCTGAAGAGTGCGATTCGCGGTGAAATTGAGCAGTACCGGAAACTTGCCAGAGATATTTAACGCGGCAGTAACCGGTGGAATTAATAAACGGCGTGGTATGAATTTCATATCACGCCGCAGTTATTTTCGGGATGTAATCAACGCTCAGCGATGCTTCCGCTGAATCAACGCGGACATCTCGGGCGCTGCGTCGGCATTCTGTGGTAACAGCTGCATGCTGCTGACATTTTCGGGTATTCTTCCTTCGATAGACTTCGATAACGGGAGTATGACGGCGAGCGTGATCGCCGCAGCGCCGGCGCAGAGTTTGGCGGCGATAACCGGCAGAGTCATCTCGGGGTTCACGCTGCCGACGAACCCGAGAGAGTCCCCGAAAACAAACGAGCCCGACACGGTGAAGGCGATATTAAACAGCTTGCCGCGGTCGTTCATCTTGCCGATCATACTCCACATCGGGATACTGTTGGCGAGCTGGGAAACCAGCGCGGTGGAGGCGTCGTTGTTGATTCCCAGCTTGTTGCCTACATTAATGAACACCTTTGAGAATTTGCGGTTAATGAAATGTATCATAGGAAACGCGCCGATAAGTACAATCGCGATGCTCCCGATTAGCAGCAGGCCCTGCTCAAGCGGGATGATACCCGTGACTTCGTTGGGTTCGACCATTTTGGAAAACAGCGGAAGTCGGATGCCGGTCAGATACTGAAAAACGGCGATTGCCGGACTGACCATGACGATGAACGTGATTCCCTTGCCGAAGCCGACAAAACCCTTGAGCATTCCCTTTTGAAAGAAAATCAGCCCGACGGCGACCAGCGCCGCCATAATGATAACCGGCAGAGAGTTGACCAGCAGCGAGCCTATGGACATCGGAGTGCTCGTCAGATTCATTGCCAGTCCGCCGACGAGGCAGCCGACCGGAATTGCAATAATGCCCACGAGTATTCCCATCGCGAGGATGGGCTGATCTTTCTTTTTAATCATGGTAAGCGCGTAGGGGATGGTAAAGCTCAGCGTCATACCCATCATGTTTGATACGATCAGGCCGGAGAAATTGCCGACGGCGGGGTCTGTCCCCGCGAGCTGGGTGGCCATCGTGTAAGCTCCCATGTCAAAAGCCAAAAAAAGTCCGGGGAACATTGCCGGACTCGCGCCGAGCGCGCTGCATATCGGAATAATAATCGGTTTTAGCAGAGTGAGCAAAACCGGCGTCAGCGCGACGATTCCGACGATTGCCAGCGCAAGCGTGCCCATCGCGTTGAAGCCGTCGTCAAACTTTTCGCCGTAGCCGTGCTTGTTACCGCGCAGTTTGTCAACCACACCGACGATCATAAAAATCACGAGGATGCTCATGACCACTTTACTGACCGAAAGGTTGGTAAAATATTCGGTTACCGATTTCACAAGAACATTGACGTCGGTTACGCTGGCAATCAACTCATCAAACATGACTCAGCCTCCAAAGTTTTCTTTTTGCAAATGACAAATATGCCCAGCTAATGCCATAAATGAAAACTATACCAAATTAAGGGCGCAATTGACGTTTTAGTTAAGACCGACGCGGCGGATTCATAGAATTTATTCATTTTTATTGGTAAAAATGTAAGCATTAACATTTTGTGGATACGGTTCTATCCAAAATAAGATTCAAAGAGCTGAGCGACGGCAAAATCAGCGTCACTCAGCTCTTTTATGTAATAATATTCAATTCTGATAAAATAGTCAGCAGTAGCTCCGAGAAATGCATTTCATTTCTCCTCCCGTTTCCTAAAGAATACAGGGCAATATCGCTATGCTTCGCCATCGGAAGGTCGAGCGCGCTGTCACCGGCGCTAATGACCAAATCGGGCGAGAGTTTTTCCTTCAGCCGGGCTAACGCATCTCCTTTGTTTAGCACATTAGGAATAATATACACCTTTTCGCCAATTGTAACAATGGAAACTTTTTTGAGGTTTAAATATTTTGACAACAAATTAACGGAATCGTCAGGATTGCGGCACTTGGCGAAAGCAAAGAGCCGGTCGACCATCCTCGGGGGAAAGTCCGGCAGAGCGCAGCTCGACAGCAGGTCGATCCCGCGGACGAGCTCCGGCAGCGCGTCAGATATCAAATCAAGGCTGCGGTCGAACCAGTCGTGGTCAGGCGCGCCGTTAATCAGCAAAATGCCGCCGTTGGTGGTCAGCGCATATCGGGGAGGGCCGCCGCGCAGAAGGTTGACCCGCCGGTACTGCTCCAGCGACCGGGTCGTTACCGGGACGAAAACCATACGGCGAGCCAGGCGCTGAAGCATGTCGTGCGCCGCCGGAGTCATGTATGACAGCTTTTTAAGTCCGCGCGCCTCGACGCAGATGTTGCCGGGCGGCGCGTGCTTATATGAGTAAATGAGCGTTTTATCAAGATCACACGCGAAAAGAACCATCAGTAACTCCGTTATAAATCGGCGGACAGATCTCTAATGATGCCGCACGCACGATAGCATTTAAGAGGGTAGAGCTCGACCGGAACGCCTTTGTCATGCGCCAGACGCATAATATGAGCCGTATTATCCGTATCCGAGAAGTCCCGGACAAGGATTTTCCACGGAACGCGCCGGAGGAGAACGCGCACCGTTTCGCCGAGCCCCGGCTTGACAAAATTGATGTCCCGCACACCGAAAGCGTCCGCAATTGCCTGCGCCTCCGCGACTCCGGCATTGTCCGGCGCGTCGTCAGACGCGGGTTCCGCCGATAAATCAGGGTAGTCGCTGGAATACAGCTTTGTTTCGACAGCCGATATGAAATCCATTGTGCGGTCGTGGTTTTCCAGTTCGCCGTAATAGACCGCGCCGTGAAAATCGTCAGTTCCGATGTATCTGTCATTTAGAAAGGTGCGGCTGAGAAGGCCGGAAACGGTTGAGTTCAGGCAGGAGCTTGCAATCAGTATGTCGTCGCGCGTTCCGGCAATGTCCGCGATCCGGGCGGGGTCGGCGGCGACTGCCAGACTGAGCGGGACGTCCGGATATCCGGCGAGCGCGCGGGTCAGTTCGCCGATAATCGCGCCCTTTCCCGTCCAGCCGTCGATAAACTGTATGTCCCGGGCGCTGTGCCGGTCCAGTATATAGCGCATGGCGGCGTGGTCAATTCCGCGTCCCCGGATGATCGAAATTGTGTAATGTGCAGGCTCCAGCCCGTATTTCCGGCGTAGGTACCGCTTAATCAGCACCCCAATCGGAGTACCCGCGCGGGCAAGCGAAACAAGCGCGACGCTTTCCGACCGCAGTTTCAGGATTTTCTCCGATACTGCGGCGATCGCGGCGGCCAAAATGCCCGAATGGCGGAGCAGCGCGTCGTCGAATACGCGCAAATACTCCTCGGTCGGCTGGTATTCGACAGGCAGCATCTCGCTGTAATGGACGCCGGACTGGATCAGCCGTTCGCGTTCGGCGGTGTCCAGCGGCGTCACCGCGCCGGATACGTCCTTTAGCAGCACCGTGACGTCATCCCGCGGGTAAGAGCTGCGCATCATGTTGTCCACCTGACCGCGAAAATATTGCCGCAGCCGTGGCAGGCAAGGGCTCCCGCCAGCGCGGCGCATCCGGCGGAGCTGTCGGACTCCGCGTCCGTGACAATAATTGCGTTGTCATAGCGCCTGAGGTTATAGACGAATGTATCGCGGTCGACTCCGTAAAGGCTCGCGAGTCTGTGCCTGTTGTTTATCGGATACCGTTCGTCGCAGCACGCCATAATCGGACTGCGCGTCGTGGCGTGAACGAAAACCTCCGGCGAAATGCCCTGCCGTTCGATTTCCGCGCCGAGCACCACCGCCGGGAACATGAATTCTTCGGTGCCGAGCACGAGCGTACTGCCGGAGCGGATCAGCCTGTCGCCAAGCAGCGCTAGAATCCCTGTTGCGAAGCGCAAACAAGCCGTGCTGTACCCGGCGGCACTTACGCCAATTCGCGGATTGAGCATGCCGCCGATTTCCAGGCAGTCGGTCAGAGGGCCGGGTGGCTCGTGGCCGGGAGACGCGGAAAAAACGTTGTCCGAAAAGCGGTTACGGTCATGATAGTAAGTCGCCCGGATCAGATGGTGACAATCTATCCCGAGTCGGGCGAATTCGTTCAGGCGTTCATCGGACATCGCGTTAATGAGCGACGCTGTAGAAAAGCGCTGACCGGCTGAAATAATCCCGCCCTCACGGAGCGAAGCTATGAAATTAAGGATCGTTTTGCCGGTTGTAAGTTCATCCTCAACAAAAATTATTCTGTCAGCAAGGCGCAGTTCAGAAACATCGGAGCAGTAGAGCTTCTGATGAACCGCGTGGCTGTGTTCCTCGGAAAAGCTGGCAATCAGCGGCGCGGAGACGATATTCTCCCTGGTTGTGTGCAGGTAATACGCCCCGTTGAGGCACTCGGCGACGGCCGCGCCTATAGCTGTCGCGGTCTCAGCAAATCCGATTACTGCGATGCGCTCCCCGGAATACGCGCGCGCGACATCTCCGGCCAGGTCCCTGAAAACGCCGAGAGCGCGTCCGGGAGATGTCGGAAGGTGTTTGGCCTGAGCGGTGTTGACCAGCAGATACTCGCGCTTAGAATTGTTTTCGCGCTTTGCGACGCGGATCAGATCGTCGATCAGGTGAGTTGTTTTATTGTGGGTGACTTGCATAAAGTCTTACTCCCTGGCATGAACGCCGTAGACATTAGCGAGGCTCAAAATGCGCTCCGCCCAAGTTTTGTGTACGCGCACCTCGTTCATGCGTTCCTCGAAAACGCTGTTGCCGACAGCGAGAATATCGCTGCTCCACTGGCTGACCCGCCGGGCGTCCTCGTAGTCGTCATAGTCAACCACAAACGCCTGCGAGATAATCGGCAGCTGGGACGGATGGATGGCGGTCTTGCCGGTGAATCCATTGAGTTTGTCGGCCTCCAGCTCGGCGGAGAGTCCTTCGCTCCACGCGCCGGGAGCACCGTCGCGGGCAAAGTATTCCCAGACCGGCGCAGACACGACATAATCCTGCCCGAAGACGTTCATTATGTCGTACAGGACGTTTGCGACCACGCCAAGGTCGTAAATAGTCTTATGTTTGGGACGGCGGAACCCGTGCGCGCGGCAAAAGTCGTTGCCGCCGACGCGGACGTTAAGTACCCGGTCGGAGATGCCGTCCAGCTTCCTGCGTATTGAGGAGAGCGTTGCGGCGCGCGTCTCCAACGCGAGGACGCTTTCGCTCTCGATAATCGGCATAAGGTATAGAGGGTCGGGCAGCCTGGCGGCCACCTGATTGAAATTATAGATGTACTCATCCGCCGAATTTTTGTCAAACTTCGGAGCAATGACCGCGGTGACAATTTCAGCGGCGGGGCCGAGGCTTTCAAACAGACGCAGCAGCTGCTTGGGGTTCCGCACCCGAACGCTGATGAGAGGAAGATCAAAAAGAGTCAGCGAGACTCCGACCTGCTTATGAATGGCCGCGAGCGTCTCCGCGAGCGTAAGCTCGGCTTCTTTAACTCCGCTGTCGGTTATCGCGTCCTCCAGGCAGAAGGCGATAGATCGTATATTCGGATTTTTTTTCTCAATGATGGCGCTCGCGATGGTCGCATGAAGCGCTGGAGTGTAGAGTAGGGCGCCGACCGCGTAGCTGAGCACATTCCGCGGCGAGCGCTTGTCATACTCGCAGCCCTGTACAGTCAGCTTCAATGAATCAAATTGATACTTCAACTCAAGTACTCCTTGATAAATATTTGAACCCAAACGCATGGAACTAAAAGCCGCCTAGGCATCGCTTTTTCCGTCCCGCTTCATTGAATTTTCTTGCCATAAATGTATTATGCCTTCAAAAATTTGCTTTGCGGGACAAAAAAATCACTTGCAAATGCAGCGTGTCTAAACCATGCGTATGGATTCTTTAGAGTAAGGCGGTAAAGCATATATTTTAAGGTGAGAGGCTGATAAATCAGCCTCTCGAATATAATTATTATTAAATTGCGGGCAATCAGCCGGCTTACTTCCTGCCGGGCGCCCACTGCATGCCCCAGTTGTAAGCACGGTCGGCGTAGGACTGGGACTCGAAGAATTTGACTACCTTCTGAACGCTGAACGAGTCTCCGTCAACGTTTTCGATGAGCGAAATAACGCAGAGCCGGTGCTGCGAGCCGTGCTCGTCCATGCGCACGATAATGTCGTCGTTGCCCGGGCACTTGACGGTTACGATTCCGTCCACCTGCTGCCAGTTGGCGGCTCCCTCGTAAATAAACGTGTAGACCAGGATACGCTTAATCATCGAGGCGAAGGCTCCGTTGACACGGAGGTTTTCACCGCCGGCGCTAGCTCCTGTCCTGTCGTCGCCGTCGAGGGAGATATAGGGAGGGGAACTCAGGCTGCCGAAGCTGTTGCCGAGCGCCTGTATAACGCCTTTGGAACCGTCTTTAAGCTCAAAAAGGCATCCGAGGTCGAGATCTACGCCCCGGTTCGCTCCGGTGAGGGAAGCCAGGAATCCCTTTTTCTTGGGAGAGCCCTGGTTCCAGTTAAGGTTGATCAGAACCTCGCCGAGCTGCGCGCCGCCTTTTTTGAGGCTAACTTTTTCGCCGGATTTTTTGAGTTCAACAGCCATATCATCAGCCCACGTTAAGGCCGAAGTTTCTGCATAGCGCGGCAAGTCCACCTTCAAATCCGCTGCCGATCGCCGCAAACTTCCACTCGCCGGAATGACGGTAAATCTCCGCAACCACAACCGCGGTTTCGATGGAGAAATCCTCGCCGAGGTCATAGCGGATCAGTTCTTCGCCGGTGGCTTCGTTGACAACGCGGATAAAAGCGTTGGAAACCATGCCGAAGTTTTGTTTTCTGGTGTCGGCTTCATAAATTGTGACCGTGAAAGTCACCTTCTGAATCCCTTCGGGAATGGCGGAGAGGTCGATATTAATGCGTTCGTCATCGCCTTCGCCCTCGCCGGTGAGGTTGTCGCCCTGGTGAATCACGCTGTTGCTGGTATGAGTCAGGTTGCCGAAATAGATAAAGTCCTTTTCGCTTCCGACTTTGCCGGATTCATCCTGCATAAACGCGGCGCTGTCGAGGTCAAATGCCGCCCCGCCGTCATATTTGTTTGTATCCCATCCGAGTCCGATAAAAATCTTGGCGAGCCCGGGATTTGTTTTTGTCAGGTCAATTTTCTGTCCTTTTTGCAAACTTATAGCCAAGTTCAGTCACTCCTGTCGTACAAAAATAAGTTGTGCGTAGCTAACAGTGTATAGACATAATGTGAAAAAGTCAATACAGTTCAAATTAAATTTACAAATTTTAGTAAATAGAGTCAAGAATGCCAATCGCTTCGGCAATGGCTCCTTCGTCAAACCGCGCGACATGGTAGTCGGCGACAGCTTTAACGGGGTCGCGAGCATTTGCGGGGGCAAACGAAGTATACTTTCGCATCATTGAGATGTCGTTGTGATTGTCTCCAGCGCAGTAAATATGGCGTTTCTCAATTCCGAGCAGATCGGCCAGGGCGCGAATGCCGTTTTCCTTGCCGCCGTCGGGGGGAAGGAGCTCGAGCAGACGCTTCGCCGAAAATTCCAGACGGAAACCGAAGTGGTCGCCCTCCGCAAACCACTCGGCGACTTCTTTTAGATATTCGAACTCATGCGTGAACGTAACCTTAATCCACGGCAGCGGTATGTCCTCGAGCGGAGCTTCGACCGGGCTGCCGCCGATGAATTTAATATGCAGGCGAGTCGCGTCGTTGGGATTAAATACCCAGGACTCACGGATATGCGACGCTTCGATTCCGATCTCCGGAAAGCGGCTGAGAATCTCAAGGCAGGCGTCCAGCGACGAGGAGGGAAGCCAGGTCTCGTGCAGGGACGCGTTTTTATCAAAGTCATAAACCAGTGCGCCGTTAAATAGGATTATCGGCGCGTTTACCGGCAGAGCCGGAAGTACGTTTGAGAATCCGTCAAACGCGCGGCCCGTAGCGACGGTGAATCTGCCGCCCTGTTCGCAGAAATACGCAATCGCGCGGCGGTTAACCTCGGGCACCACCTGGTCGCTGCCGAACAGAGTGGAGTCGAGGTCGGTGGCAAACAAAACTCCGTCAAACTTTCCCATAGGCTCAGAACCCCAAACGTTTAAGTATTTCCATAAAATATGGTGGAAGCTCGGTTTCGAGCTCAACGCGCTCGCCACTGGCCGGATGGTCAAACGCCAGTCTGCGCGCGTGCAGACACTGGCTATCGAGCGACAGCTGGCTTTTTTTGTGCCCGTAAACGGGATCGCCCGCAACCGGGTGGCCGATGTGCGCCATGTGAACCCGGATCTGATGCGTGCGCCCGGTCTGGAGCGTGCACTGGACGTGCGTCCAGCCGGGAGCGCGCGCCAGCACACGGTAATGCGTCACCGCCGGGCGGGAGGCCATATCAGTCACGGCCATGCGTTTGCGGTCGGTTCTGTGGCGGCCGATGGGCGCGTCAACCGTACCGTCGTCCTGCCTGATATTGCCGAACACAACGGCCTCATATTGGCGAAGAACCGTCCTAGCTTTTATCTGGGCGGCGAGACTTGCGTGCGCCATGTCATTCTTCGCCGCGATAATTAGCCCGCTCGTGTCCTTATCCAGCCGGTGCACGATGCCCGGACGCAGTACGCCGCCGATACCGGAAAGACTGCCTGCACAGTGAGCGAGCAGCGCGTTTACCAGAGTGCCGTCCAAATTTCCGGTGGCCGGATGGGTGACCATCCCGCGCGGCTTGTTGACCACGATGACGTCGCCGTCCTCGAATACAACATCCAGCGGGATATCCTGCGGCACAGCTTCTGATACCGTCGGCTCGGGCAGCTCTATCACGAAACGCTCCCCGGCGGAAACACGGTGGTTCTTGCGCACGGGTTTGCCGTTCAAGGTCACGCCGCCGCTTTCAATTAGATGCGCCAACGCGCTGCGGGACATATCATCCCGGCAGCGCGTCAAATAAACGTCGATTCGGAGGCCGTTATCGGCCTCGATTGCTTCACAGATTATTGTCATTTTTATCATCATCGTTACCAGAGGGTTTTATACCGGTTTCGGTCTGCTTCTTTTTGTAGAAAAACAGGAAATATACGCAGAGTAACACGCCGCCGACTGATACGAATATATCCGCGACATTGAATATGGCAAACCTAATAAAGGTAAACTCAAACATGTCAACAACTGAGCCGGAAAGCGCCCGGTCGATCAGGTTGCCGATCGCGCCGCCGACCACGAGAGTGACCGACCACTTGAGCAGCGGGTGGTCAATCATTTTCTTGACCGCGGCGTAAACCACAAAACCCAGCACCAGCACCGTCGCGATGACGAAAAACCACCGCATGTTCTGGAACAAGCCAAATGCCGCGCCGTCATTGCGGATAAACGTAAGGTCTACAAGACCCGGAATCAGCGTGACCGAACCCACCGGCGCCAGAAAAGCGCAGGCCATATACTTTGTAAACTGATCCAGCGCAACAATTGCGGCTATTACGATTATGGGAGCGATCACAGAGCATTCTCCATCTTCGATACGACGTCGGCGCAGCGCTCGCACAGCTCGTCCTTAACTGTTTCGGTGTACATCCAGCAGCGCGCGCATTTGCAGCCGCCGACGCGGTCAATCCGGATAGTGACGCCGGGGAAATTCTCGGCTGCGGTGCCTTCGCCGGTTTCGCAGAGCACCGTGACGTTAGATACGATGAAAATCTCGGCGAGGTTGTCCTGCGCGCTGACAAAATCGAAGCTTTCTTTGTCGCAGTGAAGGATGACCGAAGCCTCCAGCGGCTTTCCGATCAGCTTCGCGGCGCGGGCGAGCTCCATAACGCGGTTGACGTCGCCGCGTAATGCCATGATTTTTTCCCAGCGGGCGCACTCTTCGTCAGGCAGCTCCCATTCGGCGCGGACAGACGGCATGTCGTTAAACAGGACGCATCTGCCGTCGGCGTCGGACGCGTGCGGCATGGATTTCCATATTTCGTCCGACGTGAACGCGAGTATGGGCGCGATCATGCGCACAATCGCGTCGAGGACGTGATACATGACGGTCTGGGCGGCATGGCGCTGGCTGCTGTCGCGCGGCTCGCAGTACAGCCTGTCCTTAATAATGTCAAGGTAAACATTGGACATCTCGCTGACGCAGAAATTGTGAACGGTGTGGTAAATAACGTGAAATTCGTATTCGTCATAGGCCTGGCGGACGCGCTCCACCAGCCGGTTGAGCCGCGACAAGGCCCAACGGTCGATGGGCAGCAGCTCTGAAGTCGGAGTGAGGCTTGAGGGATCGAATCTGTCCAGGTTGCCGAGTATAAAGCGGGCGGTATTGCGGATTTTCAGATATATGTCACCCAGCTGTTTGAATATCTCTTTTGAAATGCGCATGTCCATCCGGTAATCGGACGAGGAGACCCACAGCCTCAGAATGTCCGCGCCGTAATCCTTGATGACGTCGGCGGGGACGATATAGTTGCCGAGTGACTTGGACATCTTTTTGCCCTCGCCGTCGACCACCCAGCCGTGAGCCAGAGCGCTCTTGTACGGAGCCGCGCCGCGTACTGCGATTGCGGTCAGCAGCGAGGATTGAAACCAGCCGCGGAACTGGTCGCCGCCCTCAAGGTACATATCGGCGGGCCATTTCAGGTCGGGATTGGCCTCCAGCACCGAGACATGGGACGAACCGGAGTCAAACCAGACGTCCATGATATCGGTCTCTTTGGTAAACGAGCCGCAGCCGCAGTGCGGGCATTTGCTGCCTTCAGGCATAAGCTCCCCGGCGGGGCGGATATACCAGGCGTTGGAACCTTCTTTTTCGAATATATTGGCAACGCTGGTTATCGTTTCGGGGCTGACGAACTCGCGTCCGCAGTCGCCGCAGTAGAATATCGGAATGGGTACGCCCCAATTGCGCTGGCGCGAGATACACCAGTCGGCGCGCTCGCGAACCATGCCGGAAAGGCGCTCTTCGCCCCACGCGGGCACCCATTTTATGCCGCGGATGGCCTCAATCGCGGCGTCCTTGATGGCATCGACCGAGGCGAACCACTGCTCGGTCGCGCGGTAGATGACCGGATGCTTGCAGCGCCAACAGTGCGGATAGGTGTGGTCAATTGTCTGCTCGGCAAACAGCGCGCCGGTGCGCCGTAGATCCTCAAGGATCGCGTCGTTTGCCTTTTCGTAATACATTCCGGCGGCAAGTCCGGCTTCCTCGGTCATAATGCCGCGGCTGTTAACCGGAACAATAACGTCGATATCATAGCCCCTGCATGCTTCAAAGTCTTCGTGGCCGTGACCGGGAGCGGTATGGACACAGCCGGTTCCGGCGTCCAGCGTGACATGGCCGCCGCAGATGACAAGGCTGTCGCGGTCGAGGAAGGGATGGCGGCAGACCATGCGTTCGAGGGTGCTGCCGGCATATTTTCCGACGACGGTATAATCCGTGAGTCCGGCGGTCTCCATGACCGAACCGATCAGTTCGGAGGCGATTATAAGCACGCTGCCGTCAGCAAGCCGCACGGCTGAATATTCAAACTCGGGATTGACCGAGATTGCGAGGTTGCCGGGCAGAGTCCAGGTCGTCGTAGTCCAAATAAGAAAGTGTACGTCGGAAGCGGCGGGAAGACCGGCAAAGACCCCGTTATCATTAGTAACGCGGAACTTGACGTATATCGACTTGCAGTGGCTGTCCTGATATTCGATTTCGGCTTCGGCAAGCGCGGTTTCGTCATGGGGGCACCAGTAAACCGGCTTGAGGCCTTTGTAAATATATCCGCGGGCGAACATCTCGCCGAAAACCTCGATCTGCCGCGCTTCGTAGGCGGGATTCAGCGTGACATACGGGTTCTGCCAGTCGCCGATGCCGCCGAGACGCATAAACTGCTCACGCTGGCGGTCGAGATAATCCAGCGCGAAGTCGCGGCATTTATCGCGGAACTCGGCGACCGGTATATTGGCGCGGTCGATCTTATATTTTTTGATAATCTGGCTCTCAATGGGCAGGCCGTGGGTATCCCAGCCGGGGATATACGGCGCTTTGAAGCCGGACATGTTTTTGTAGCGGACGATAAAGTCCTTGAGCACTTTGTTCAGCGCCGTGCCCATGTGGATGTCTCCGTTGGCATACGGCGGGCCGTCGTGCAGTAAAAACAGCGGTTTGCCGCCGTTCTTTTCCATCAGGGACTCGTAAATCTTGTCCTCATACCATTTGGCAAGCATCGCGGGCTCGCGCTGAGGCAGTCCCGCGCGCATCGGGAACTCGGTGGCGGGGAGGTTGAGCGTCTTATTAAAGTCCAGAGCCATTGAAAGTCTCCTAAAAGAAAAATGAATAGTGTGATCGTTGAATTATAACACAATCACACTATTCTGAAAACATATTTTTAACTTATTTATTCTTTATGGGTGCCCACTTTGTAATTTTCACCAAAGCGCAAGTCGTCAAAATCGATGGGTATATGCACTTCGCCCGTGTCGTCGCCGCCCAAAACGTCGTCGCCCAGCTCCTGGAATTTGGATGTCAGCTTGAGCTCAAAGATTTCGGTATCGTCGCTGACCTTTGACGAGGTATCCTCCGGGATGAGCGCCACCGGCTCTTCGGGCATCTCGGACATTTCCTTGCTGACCGACTGCTCGATTTCGCGCGAATTGGACTCCATGAGCATAATGCCCGCGTCGGGGTCGGGAACCTCCGCGTCGGGGAGATTGTCCAGAAGGTCGAGCTGCTTGGAAAACGATGTACGCATACTGTCGATAAAGCGCGCAGTCTGCTGACGGGCGGCTTCCAGCTTGCGGAATTCCGAGGCGAGAGAGTCCTCGATCTCGGCTTTCCTCGTCTCGGCGGATTTGCAGGCTGATTCCATAATCTCGTTGGCCTTGACCTGGGCTTCGGCCACCATGTCCTTGGCGATCTTCTGGGCGCCCAGCAGAGCGCGGCGCATGGATTCGTCAACGGTGCGGTACTCCTCAACGGTATCCACAAGCACCTTGAGCTTGTTCTTAAGTACGGTGTTTTCCTTGAACAGCGCGGTGTAGTCCTCGGTGAGTTTTTCGAGGAATTCGTCCACGGTAATCATGTCATAACCGCCAAAGACGGCCTTTACAAACTTCTTTTCCTGAACTTCCTGCGGTGTAAGCATGCTTATCCTCCTGTAACGATTAACAGTGGAAACCGGGCGGGCAGGGTGTCGGCGCCCGTCGCTTTCCACTGTTAACTTATTTATTGAAATTAAAAATAGAGACCGTTGTTTTCAAGCTCGTCAATCAGATCACCGAGAATGTCGACATTAAACGGCGTGATTATAAAGGTCTGGTTGGCTACTTTTTTGATCTTGCCTTCATTGGCATAAGCGACGCCGCTGAGAAAATCCACGAGGCGTCTGGAGATGTCTCTGTTGGTAGATTCGAGATTAAGCACGACCGTACGCTTTTCCTTCAGATGATCGGCTATCTCCGACGCGTTTTCGAAGCGCTCGGGTTTGACCAATACCACCTGGAGTTGAGTTGTAGTATGTATATTCACAACCTTGTTGTGGCGTGATTCGTTGTCGGTCACAGATCCGCTCTCTCTGCGCGAAGGTATAAAATCGTCAAAATCGTCTTCGGGCTCTTCTGAATACGGTTTTGTAAGTCTCTTAATCTCGTCAAGCAGTCCCATTTCTTTTTTTGTCCTCCCCAAAAAAAATAATACCCTGGACAGGCTAGATCTTCCGGCTGCCGAAAATTGCCGAACCGACTCGAACCATGTTCGCGCCCTCTTCAATGGCTTGTACAAAGTCATCGCTCATGCCCATGGATAAAATGTCCATAGAGATATTATCGTACTTCTTTGTGCTTATGTCAACAAAAATTGTTGATAATTTGTAAAAAAATTTCCTGGAATCTTCTGGGTCGGACAAAAACGGTGGAATAGTCATCAATCCGCGCACTTTTATGCCTAAAATTCCGACAATTTCTTCAATATTATTTTCAAGCGTTTCCGGATTAAAGCCGCCTTTTGTCGCTTCATTACCAATATTTACTTCGAGCAGAATGTCGCTGCAAATGCCGAGCTGATCCGATCTCGCACCAATCTCGCGCGCCAGCCGCACAGAATCCACCGATTGAACAAGGCTTACTCGTCCAACGACATCACGCACTTTGTTGGTTTGCAGATGGCCAATAAAGTGCAAGCTTGCGTCATCATATGCACCTTCTTCAAGCTTGCCGACCATCTCTTGAACGCGGTTTTCACCACAAATTTTGATGCCGGCAGAGACAGCCTCACGTACCAGGTTTGAGGGCACGGTTTTGGTGGCTGCGACCAAGGTTATGTCGACTGGAGAACGTCCGGAGCGGATAGCTGCCTCGCCGATTTGATACTGAATTTTTGAAATATTATCCAATAATGACAATTTGACCACCCTAATAATAAGTATTTATTCACCGTCACTTAATAATCTTGCCGTTGTAGAGATCCTTGCCTGCAACCACGACTTCGTCTCCCGGGCGGATCGAATTTTTCTCGTCAGGTGTATAGCTGCAAATGTAGTAGTTGTCGCGCTCAAAGTCTATATTGACAGGCTTGAATGTGACCGACATGCCCAGCGTGCAGTAAACGCCCTTGGTGCCGTCCTCGTCGATGCGGATCGCTTCGCGCGGGATGCGGACGCCCTCGTGCTGCTTGAAGATTATCTCGGCTTTTTCGCGGCGGAGCGACATTGTGTTTGTCATTTTAACCGAGCTTGAAAAAACCACCATAGAAGAATTGTTTTCGTCGGTTGTAATCGATTTGACCCTGACCGGCACGTCGGAGTCAAACGCGGGAGAAAAGCGAATGCTTATATACTGGTTCTCGCTCAGTTTTGCGGCGATATCGCTGGGCATAACCGCGACAAAGTACCAGTCGAAGCTGGTGATGATCTTGCCCAGCCACTTGTTGTCATTGATACTCTTGTTGTCCCGCAGCAGAGTCGCAACCGTACTCGGCGTCAGGGTATCGATGGCTTCCGGCAGCAGCGTGGCTTCCAGTCCGTCCACCGTAGCGCAGAAGGTTCCCGATTGTGGGGCGGAAATCACGCGGCTCTCGCTGCTGGCGGCGCTGGACAGCGCGCTGCGCTCGGATACCAGGGAAGCCAGCTGACTGTCAAGCGCGGAGTTGCCGCCGAATGCGAATTCTCTCCGCAGAATCAGAGATTTGAGCGCCAGACTGTCGCTGGAGAGATGGCTGAAATCCGAGCGGCTGTTCTTACTCAGAATGGAGACCATCATGCTGTATATCTGGTCGTTCTGCCGGGAGGCGTCGAGCATATCTGACGAAGTGTTTCGGGCATACTGCAGCTGCGCGATGCGTGAATCGAGCGAGCGGATCTGATTCGCGCGTACGAGCGCCGAGGTATCGCTGAACACTGCGGCGATCTGCTGGTTGAGCGAAACCTTTTCGCCGTCGTCCACCAATAGCTCGTATACCTCGCCCTGCTTTTCGATAGGAATTTCTTTTCTGATAAAGATTCCGTTTGCCGTATCGCTCTCCTCGGCGGTGTATAGAGTTGCCAGCACGGTGCGGACGGGCTCGTAAAGCGCCGACTGTATCTGAACGACCATATAGGATACGACAAGAACTGAGATGGAAATCATTATTATCCGCGTCAGCAGCTTGCCCCGCTTAGTCATGACGTTTTTTTTCGACGGCATATGCCGCGGCGCGATCCGCTCCATAAGCGGTGTGGCAAATATTCAAATAAGTTATGGAAAGCATAGTTGCACCTCGAAAGCATTGTGACCAAAAGACAAATTCCAAGCCATAACGGACAATGATTGGCTGAATACGTGGATTAATTCACCATCATGGCATATTATTATAATGGAAAGACTTGACAAAGTCTATAATTATTATGTAAAGTTCAGCAACTCAAATTTCAAAATATTTCCATATTGTCCGGTCAATATTTGACTAAATTTTTCCATATTTACCATTATAATTCTCGTATAGTAAATCTGGAGGGTGAGCCATGATACCTGATTTTGTACGCAGAGTGGTTGGACAAGCAGGCAGGAGCATAAGAACCGGACTTATGCCGCTGGTCTCCAACGCCGCGGTTACCCGGATCACGTCGTATGTTCTGCATTTCCTTTTGGGTCTTACAATGTCAAGGGCCGTCATTTTTGGAGGATACGCGCCGTTCGGAGTCGGAATCGTGGGCGCGTTCGGCAACGGAACAGGGTCGGTCTGCGCCCTCGCCGGGGCGCTGGTGGGATATTTTCTTCCGGGTGGCGTACATAACAGCTTCAAATACGCGGGAGCCGCCATCCTTATCTGCGCGGCATGTTTCGTATTCAAGTCGCTGGACGCGATGAAGCTCGATTTCTTCATGCCCGCGGTCAGCGCGATATCCTTCGCGTGCGTCGGATTTGTCTTTGTCGCGACGTCTCCGATCGGGCTGTACGAGATCACGATGTTTGTGACTGAGATAATCCTCGTGGGAGGATCGGCGTACTTCTACAAAATGGCGCTTTCGCCCTCAACAAAAAAGGGGGAGGGAGCGCGGCGGTCGCTCAAACAGCAGGCGTCGTCACTGATTCTGCTCTCAACGATGGTGATAGCGCTTGCCAATGTCACGGTTTACGCGGGCATATCGATCGGGAGAACGCTCGCGGTTCTGGCGGTGATGGTTGCCGCGCTGAAAGGCGGGATCGGCTCGGGCAGCGCCGTCGGCATCGTGGTGGGACTGTCTATGGACATTGCGCTGGGAAAGCCCATGTTCGGTCTGACGTATGGCTTTGCGGGCATGATGGCTGGAATTTTGTCAAACGCCGGTCGGCTGCTCAGCGTGCTGACCTTTGTAGTATCGGGCGCGCTGGTGGTGTTTTCCACCGGGCAGTCACAGGTGCAGATGCCGGCACTGTACGAGACTTTTATCGCGTCGGTGATATTCATGGTGCTGCCGGAAAGTTTTTTCGCGTGGGTCAGCAACCTGCTGGGAATTAAGATTAACAGCGCGGGAGATTATCCGGAAAGACTGCGCGAGTATGCGCGGGACAGGCTGGGGCTCGTTTCCGGCGCGTTCCGCGAGCTCTACAACATGCTGGCGTCCACGTTCGACAAAACCTCGCGCACCAACGACGCCGATATTACGACTGTCTTCGACCGCACATCAGGCAGGGTATGCAGAAAATGCGCCCTGATGAACATTTGCTGGGAACGGGAGAGCGAGACCAGCTTCAGCGCTCTCAACGAGGTCTCGCCGATAATGATGAAGAAATGCCGCGTGGAAGCCGACGATTTTCCGCAGTATTTTTCGTCGCGATGCCTGAATTTCCCGAAATTCCTGAACGTGGCCAACGAGGAGCTGACCGCGCTCATCCACAGGCGTCAGTTTAACAACAGACTGCGGGAAAGCCGGGAAATGGTCTGCTCGCAGTACTCCGAAATGTCCAATATACTGGAGACGGTCGCTGAGGAGCTGACGCAGGATATCACCTTTGACACCGCCGCTGAGGAGCGTATTCAGAAGTTCCTGAAACCGATGGGAGTCAACGCGAAGGTGACAGTGAGGGTGGGCAGCGACGGCCACAAACGCGCCGAGGTGGACGGCACCGATCTTACGCCGATGCACAGGGAACGGTCAAAGGTGCGGCACGGGATCGCAAACGCGCTGGGAGCGGAGACCGGAGAGCCCGAGATAATGCGGATGAAATCCATGGAACGCTGGATTTTTACCGAGGTGGAGACCTATACGGCGATAATCGGCGTCGCCGCCAACAAAAAGCAGGGGCAGAAGGTCAGCGGCGACAGCGGTACGTATTTCAAAGACGAGAGCGGGACGCTCAACATAATCCTTTCCGACGGCATGGGCAGCGGACGGGAGGCCGCGCATGAATCTGCAACCGCTGTGCGTATGCTGGAACGGATGCTGCGGTCTGGTATCAGAGCCGATGTAGCGCTGAAACTGCTAAATTCGGCGCTGATTCTGCGGGGAGCGGGCGACGGCGGGTACGCGACGATCGACTTGCTGTCGGCCAGCCTGCAAAAGGGGGACAGCGTGCTCTATAAGTTCGGGGCGGCGCCGACTTATATCAAGCGCGGCAAAAAAGTCAGCCGGATAACCTGCTCAGCGCTGCCCGCCGGAGTTGAAACCGTCATTCCGCCAGTGCTGGACATGACCAAATTCAAGCTCGTAGCCGGGGATATTGTCGTAATGACCAGTGACGGCGTTGCCGATCATCAAAACGACGGATGGCTGATGGAGGAGATCGCCGAATATGTGGGAGACAGCCCGAAAGAGCTTGCGACCAAGTTGCTCGGCCAGGCGGAAAAGCTGTACAGCCGGGGCGACGACATGACGGTGGTGGCGCTCTACATAGAAACGACGGCATAAACCGATTCCTCGCGGCGGGAGTGTATCCGGAGAAGGCGCCACCCCCTGAGGAAACAGTCTTCAGGGGGCGGCGGCTCCCGGCGGTGTGCGAAAGACGAGTGTAAGCTAAAAACCTGCCGCAATAGCAGAAACCTGCCAGAGATGCAAACATGCATTCCTGACAGGCTTAATCTGGCAGCGGGAGAAGGATTTGAACCCTCACAAACAGATCCAGAATCTGCCGTGCTACCATTACACAATCCCGCTAAATATTATGGACAAAAATTTATCGCCGCGCAAATAATGATAGCATCTTTACCGGGTGATGTCAACAGTTTTTTTGCTCCAGTTTTTTTGCTGCGTGAGTTGCGTTTATTAAGGCAGAAACCCGACATAAAAAATAGCGCAAATAAATAAATCTATTTGCAATCCGGTATTTTTTGGGTATAATCATTATATCTATTCTTGCCGGAGGAGGTAGGATTCTTTGAGACGCGGCTTCTTTACCTACAAATGGATATCATACCTGCTGCTGGCCATCGCTGTCATTGCCGTGTACAAGACGTTCGACAACCTCGGCAATGTATTTGTATACATACTGTTATTTATCGGGATGTTAAAACCCTTTGCAATCGGCCTTATTATTGCCTATTTGCTGTACGCGCCGTCAAAAAATCTTGAAACACTGTTGCGCAAGCTGCGTTTCCGGCGAATCAGACGGATAGCGCGGCCATTGTCGGTGCTGGCGGTAATTCTCGCGGCGATTCTGGTTATCACGGCGCTGCTCAGCTTCGTTATGCCGACCCTCGTCGCAAATGTAATTGAATTTGGCAAGCAGATCCCCGGAATATACGCGGAGGTTGAGAAAGAACTGCGCGCCGTCAAACTTGATCCGTTTATCGCCCAGTTCATACCCGTAGACGAGTTGCTAAAAAACATTTCGGTTGCCAATATCACCACCGATCAAATTACGGCGTTCGGGCAGTATCTGATTAACTTCGTAAGCAACAGCGTCATGGGAATCGCGTCCGGACTAGTGACGGCTTTCATGGCGATTGTGATTGCGATATATATGCTTCTCAGCCGCGACACGATTTTCCAGACGATGAGACGCCTGATGACAACGCTGTTTAGCGAGAACGTCTACGAGAGGATCAGCGACTATGTCCGGCGCATCAACAAGATATTCTACGGGTTTATTTACGGTCAGCTGCTCGACGCCATGATACTCGGCACTATGGCAACGATTGTTCTGACCGTGATAAACGCGCCGTTCCCGCCGCTCGCGGGCGTTTTTCTCGCGCTGTCCAATCTGGTTCCCTATTTCGGGCCAATCATTGGTATTGTTATCGTCGTCGCGATGATTGTTCTCCAGCAGGGTTTGTGGCAGGGGCTGATCGCTATCGTCGTGCTGATAATCTTACAGCAGATCGACGCGAACGTGATCGGGCCGAGGATTGTCGGCCAGTCGGTCGGTCTTAAGCCGCTCTGGATAATTTTCGCGATTACCATCGCCGGCGGAATGTTCGGGTTCATCGGAATCATTGTCAGCGTGCCGGTGTTCGCGGTAATACGTATACTGCTGATCGACCTGTTCGCTTATTTTGAGAAAATCCAGGACAGGCGGCGGTCAAACAGGAACAAAGACGGCAATGACAAGCAGCAGCTGGAATAAGCGATAAAATGTGCGGCCGGATTCTGACATTCAGACTCCGGCCGTTTTTTATTTCTTGTTGTGGTTCACCCAGTCGCGGGCTTCTTTGACATTTTCGTCGTCGGGCTGCGCCATGTTGGTGTCCTTCTGGCGGGAATCGGGCTGGGTTATCGCGAGTGTTGCGAATCCGCCGTTTTTGTCTTTCTTGTTCTTTGGCATATGATTCCCCCTGGTTTAGTCGTATGTCAATATTGTGCCAAAAGCCGCGGCCATTATACTGCTTTGCGCCAAAATAAAAGCGCGCCGCCCGGAAAACGGACGGCGCTTAATATCGCATTAAAACTCAAATTCACGGATTGCCCGGTCGCAGGCGGTCAGGCATTCCAAGCCGTTCGGCGTTACGAGGTATGTGTCCTCACTGCCGACGGCGCCCACTCCGTCGATGACGAACTTGGGCTCCAGCGCGATGATGTTGTTCTCCGCCAGTACGTCGCGGGACTTTGCGGCCAGAACCGGGCCTTCGTTCATCTGCAAGCCGAGGCCGTGGCCGACGAACTTGGCTTTCTGGGTTTTGCCCATATAGCAGTCCTCAAGGCCGTACTTCGCGACGATTGCGCCGGCCGCGTTATAAAGCTCACTGCAGGCGGTTCCGGGTTTGCCGAGCGATTCCAGCGTTTCGAGTATTTCGGTGGACGCGGCGTGCGCCCGCAGAGCCTGGTCGGAAACCTTGCCATAAGAGAAAATGCGGGTCATATCGGTAAGATACGGGCCGAAACTGCCGCTGATATCGACAAGGACGGCGTGACCTTTTTCGATAATGTCACCGCACGCGCCGCCGGGGAATGAAGCGTCAACCCCGCGGCCGCCCATCGAAAAATCATAGGGCGAAGCGGCGGCGGCATTATCGCCGGAGAGTATGCAGCCGTAGGCCGCCTCAACGCGGAAGCCAAAGCTGCGGAACATGCTGAGATGCCCCATTTCGCGGGCGCGGCACTCGACCTTGGCGGCGAAATCGATGTCGGTCATACCCGGGCGGAAGAGCTTGTGCACGCCGCTGATGAATTCCACATGCTTTTTGCCGCTTGCGCGGATCATGTCGATTTCATAAGGGCTCTTTACCATGCGGGCGGCTTTGAGGATATGCGAGCCGTGCATCGGTGAGTCCAGCTTTAGAACTTCTTTGAGCTTCAGCCATTCGCCGGCTGAAATATCGTCCTCCTCAAGCGCGGTTTCGGAGGGAACGCTGACTCCGCGCTCGGCGAGCATGTCGTAGATCTGCGCGATGTTTTTGATATAAACGCAATCGCCGTTAAAAAAGTTCGGCCGTCTGACAAAGATATGCGGATCGCCGGTCAGGGGAAGATACACGTAGCCCTCGAACAGTGACCCGGTCAGGTAAAGCAGGTTGACCGGCGACGTTACGACCAGCGCGTTAACGCCGTCCTTCGACATTTGCGTCCGCACACTGGATATATGATCCGTAAGCGCTTCCTTGATATTCTGCATGTGGCACCTCCGTTTGTTGATGTTTTTCGACAGAAATCGCGGCGATAGACGGCCGCGGTTTCGGATATCTTATCTATCGAGATGAATAGATTCCAAAAATGACCGGGTCAATCTCGAGAAAAGCAGAATCAGCGGGTATGTGAGCAAGGCCAGACCGGAGAAAAGCAGCCCGGGATAGAACTGAAGGTCGGGAATGGAGAAAAATGGCCCGAAATAGACGATGGCGGCGACGAAAGCGATAATCATCGAGGCCAGCAGCGCGCACCGCAGCATAGTGAGCGGGCGCGACACCCGGAACAGGGTGATTAGCCCGACAACGCCGGTCAGAACAGGGCAAATACATTTGAGCTGCTCGATGTCGTCGGTAAAAAACGTAATGAGCAGGTTGGCGGCCATAATTGTGACCGTGACGGTGAGCGCCGCTGGGAGCGCCGCGATCAGCACTTTTTTGATAAAGCCGGGCGTGACCCGGTTGCGGTTGGCCTCCATCGCGAGGAAAAAGGACGGGATACCGACGGTTATCGCTCCGATAAGAGTGTGGTGGATAGGCTCAAATGGGAACGGTCTCGGATAGAATATGAAAATGAGGGTCAGCAGGAACGAGTAAATGGTTTTGATAAGATACATGCAGGCCACGCGCTCGATGTTGTTTATGACCCGGCGGCCTTCGAACACGACGTCCGGCAGCGTGCTGAAATCGGAGTCCAGCAATACTATTTGCGCAACGCCGCGCGCCGCCTCGCTCCCGCTTGCCATCGCGATGCCGCAGTCGGATTGCTTCAGGGCCAGAACATCGTTAACGCCGTCACCGGTCATCGCGACTACGTTGCCGTTGTCCTGAATCGCCGCTATAAGACGCTTTTTGTCGTAGGGAGTCACTCGGCCAAAGACGGTGCACGTCTTGACCAGTTCGCGGAGCTTACCTTCGTCCTCCGGCAGGTCGGACGCCGAGATGTATTTGTCGGCATTTCGGATGCCCGCTTCCGCCGCAATTATTGACGCGGTCATTGCGTTGTCACCGGATATGATCTTGATGTCGACGTCCTGCGAGTAGAAGTAACCGAGCGTTTCCGGCGCGGTCTTGCGCACGGTGTCCCTGATGTAAATCACGGCGAGCGGTTCAAGGTCTGGCGGAAGAGCCGCGTCTTCGCCAAATCCAGATGCGCTTTTCATAAAGAGAAGAGAGCGCGATCCGTCCTGCCTGACAGTCACGGGCACATCCCTGCCGACGATTTCGGGCGCGCCAAGCACGTAGGTTCCCTGTCCCTCAAAGTCCACGCCGCTCCATTTATATACCGGCGAAAACGGGACGGCGCGTTTTACCGGCCAGGAATGTTTGCCTGCGTGGTCGGAATGCGCCTGAATGGCGCGGGCGCTGGCGTTGGCGTCCGGAAATGCGCTTGTAAATGTGGAAAGCAGGGCGCAGAGCTCGGTGTGATCGCGGCATCCGAGCAGATCGACGTGCTCCACGCTGAGCACTCCCTCGGTCAGCGTACCGGTCTTGTCCAGACACAGCACGTTAACCCGCGCAAGGGTTTCGATGCCGTTGAGCGACTGGCAGAGCGTTCGTTTATGCGCGAGGCGGATTACGCCCAATGCCAGGGCGACGCTGGTCAGCAGCAATAAGCCCTCGGGGATCATGCCGAGCATACCGGCGGTGGCCGTAAGAATGGCGTCCTGCCAAATCTGGTGCGAGAGCAGGAGCTGCGTCGCGAAAAGCGCGGCGCCCATCGGGAAAATGATGAACGAAACTAGCTTCAGTATCCAATTGAGCGCGTCGCGCAGTTCGGAGCGCACTTTTTTATATTTGCGTGATTCATGAGCGATTTTAGCGGCGAAGCTGTCGTCTCCAACGGCGGTCACCTTCATAAAAAGGCGCCCGGAGACAACGAAGCTGCCCGACATCATTTGATCGCCCTCGGATTTGCTTACGGTGTCCGACTCGCCGGTGAGCAGTGATTCGTCAACGTCGCACGACTCGGAAGAGATAACGTATCCGTCAGCGGGAACCTGTTTGCCCGGAGTCAGCAGGAGCGTATCGTCCAGCACGATATCCTCAGTATTGATAACGCATTCCTGACCGTCACGAACCGCGACTGCACGGGGCGCGGTGAGCAAACTGAGCTTGTCCAGCGTCCTTTTCGCCCGGATTTCCTGAAATATCCCGATACCTGTGTTGGTAACTATAATAAAAAGAAACAATAAGTTCTTGTAATTACCCGTAATTAGCACGAGAAAACCGAGAATCAGATTTATCAGGTTAAAGATGGTGAAAATGTTATCAAAGAATATTCTTTTGTAGGATTTTGAGACGTTTTTCGAGCTGATATTGACCTGTCCGTTATTTACGCGCTGCGCGACTTCCGCACGGGTTAAGCCGTTTATGCGATCACCTCCAAGTGGTGGGGGATGATTGGTATTATACGTTGAAAGGGCCGCAAAATCAATGCAAAAATAAACACTTTACGAACGAATTGCATATTATGTGAATGTAAGAGAAGAAAGAACCCAGAAAACAAAAACTCATCGCGAGGGAGAGAAATATGGCTTACAGCGATCGAGAGCTACTCGCAAGACTCATTAAATGCGAGGCAGGAGGAGAGGGAGACACCGGTATGCGGGCGGTGGCTAGCGTTGTAATGAACAGGGTGGACACACCGCACGGCGAATATCAGCGGGTCGGCCAGGGAAACCTCAAAAACGTGATTTACCAGCCCGGCCAGTTTGACTGCGTTGAGACAAAGCTCTACGGCAAACCCAACCCGCAGAACATCTACGCGACTCCGCCGGAGCCGGAGCATTACAGGATTGCGGACTGGGCGATCGGGGGCGGGCGCGCGCCGTCGGCGGCGGACAGTCTGTGGTATATGAATCCGTTCAAGCCGGTCTGCATGACTTATTTTCCGGTAAACCGCTCAGGTGTTATCCACAACAGGATTGTTCAGCACTGCTTTTACCGTCCTACCAACCTCTACAAACTCACATGATATCCGTACGAGTCAGACAGCATAATTATTGAGATGGAAAGGATACTCACAATGAATCACGACAGCAATCCCAAAGCCGCGCCTTACATCGCCTATCCCGGATCTCAGATGTCAGACGCCCAGACCCAGTCGCTCATTGAGGATTCGGTCTGGGGAGACGCGCCGCCGGCAGGTTCTCCATACATGTCGCCATACCCCGGAACATCGCCTCAAATGCAGTCTTACCCTTCGCAGCAAATGCCGCCGATGTCCGGCCAGCAGATGCCGATGCAGCAAAACATGATGCAGTCCGATATGGGCGGTCCAATGAACTCGGATATGGCGCAGACAGCCGAAAGCCAGATGATTGCCGGCCCGGATACGCCCGAAACGCTGACAAATCCGATTTACACCCCGGCTTTCCTCGCGCAGAACATCGGCAAACTTATGCGGGTAGAATTCCTGATTGGCGACCAAATCACCGACAGAGTGGGACGACTGCTCAAGGTAGGCGCCAGCTATATCCTGCTGAGATCTATCGAGCCCACCAGCGTCATCATGTGCGACCTCTATTCAATCAAATTTGTGACCATAGTCGGAAACAATACGACTGCCGCGCTGTATAACGGCAGGATATAACGCGCGAGCATACATATGTTTGAACCGGAAGTGCGCGGTTTTGCTTGACGCGCCGGTCTCTATCTGGTATAGTGTGAGAAAACTTAATATTTGCAGGGGAGCTTTTTGCTGAGAGGGGACAACGTCCCGACCCTTTACCTGACCCGGATAATGCCGGCGTAGGGAGCAGTTTGGCACTGAATTGGTGCATTGTCTTATACTCTCAAACAAAATCCTCCTTTTGCAGGAGGATTTTTTTATTTTGGAGGGTAAAATGAAAAAACTTGCATTACTGGTACTCGCGCTCATTTTTGTCTGCGCCGCGGCGGCGTGTTCAAGCGGAAACGACAAGATAACCATAGTTCTCGACTGGGCGCCGAATACCAACCACGCGGGCATTTACGCAGCGCAGGATCAGGGATATTTCGCCGAAGAAGGACTTGACGTTCAGATCATTCAGCCGCCCGAGGACGGCGCTGTCCCGCTTGTTGCCAACGGCGGCGCGCAGTTTGGCGTTTCATTCCAGGAGCAAGTCATGCAGGCGGTCTGTTCCGACAACCCGATGCCGGTAACAACGGTAGCGGCGGTTTTGCAGCACAACACGTCCGGCATAATTTCGCGGGGAGAGCTGGGCGTCACCAGTCCGGCCAAGCTTGAGGGGCTGACTTACGCGTCGTACGAGATGCCCACCGAGCTCGCCATCCTGAAAAACATAGTGGAAAGTGACGGCGGAGACTATTCGAAGATCAACGTCGTTCCCAACGCCGCGACCGATATCGTTTCCGCGCTTAGCACCGGTACCGACAGCGTCTGGGGCTATTACGCGTGGGAGGGAGTCGCCTGCGAGGTCGCGGGGCTGGATATAGACTTCATCCCGGTCAAGGACATTAATCCGGTGCTTGACTTCTATACTCCTGTAATTATATCATCTACAGATTTTACAAAGAATAATCCGGAGACCGTCCGGAAATTCGTCAACGCTCTCGCCCGGGGATACACACTATGCGCTACTGAACATAAAAAAGCGGTTGAGATTATGGAGCGCTGTGTGCCAGAGATTAAGGGGAAACTACTTGAAGCCAGCATGGAATATATCGCGCCGGAATTTATTGGCGACGCGCATCAGTGGGGCGAAATTGACACTGAACGCTGGGACAGGTTTAATACATGGATGTATAGCAATGAACTAATTAACAAAAAACCCGTTTCCGGCGAGGCGTTGTGGAGTGAAAGGTGATGCTGGAAGCGTGGAGTATCACTAAGAATTACCAGGGCGTGGCGGTGATCGAAGATGTTTCCATTACTGTCGCGGACAAAGAAACGGTTGGCCTCATCGGACGGTCCGGCGTCGGAAAGAGCACACTTTTTCACGTGCTTTCCGGGATATCGAAGCCGGACGCCGGACAGGTGCTGGTCGATGGCGCCGACGTAACCGGGTCGCCCGGCAAGGTCGGATATATGCAGCAAAAAGATTTACTGCTTCCGTACAAAACGATTGCGGACAACATAGCGCTTCCGCTGATGCTCCGGGGCGTTCGCAAGAATGAAGCGCGGGCGCGGGTGCTGAAGCTTTTGCCGGAATACGGCCTGGAGGGGACAGGCCAAAAATACCCAAGTCAACTCTCCGGCGGAATGCGCCAGCGGGCGGCGCTGCTCCGCACCTGGATGATAAAGACCGGGAATCTGCTGCTGGATGAACCGTTTTCGGCGCTCGATTCGTTTACGCGCCGTCAAATGCAGGATTGGTACATGTCGATATGCGCCGCGAGCGATACGTCAACCCTGCTGATAACGCATGATATCGATGAGGCTATCCTGATGTGCGACAGGGTTTACGTCATGTCCGGCTCTCCGGGGAGGATAACGTTTGAGCTGCCGACGCCTGCCGTCAGGCCGCGCGCGCCGGATTATATCACGACTTCCGAATTTATTGAGTATAAGAAGATGATAGCCTCGAAACTCGGCCAATAATACAATTTTCATTAGCTAAATAATGTGGTATAATCAATAAATATTGAAACGCGCCGCCTGATTTACGGATACGGGCGGCGCAAAATTAGCGGAAGTTTGCAAAAGCATCCGCCAGCTGCTTATTTGGAGAGTGCATTGATGAAATTTAGCCAAAACGCGCAAACCGTCCTCAACCGACGGTATGTCATCAGGGATGAGGAGGGCAAGCCTGCCGAGACGCCGGAACAACTCTTTCGGCGGGTCGCGCGTTCGATCGCCGAGTGCGACCGCGCGTTTGACGAAAACGCTGATATTGAAGCGCTGGCCGAGCGCTTTTATGATATGATGACAAGTCTTGAGTTTCTCCCAAATTCGCCGACGCTTATGAACGCGGGGCGGCCGCTGGGGCAGCTTGCGGCTTGTTTTGTGTTGCCTGTGGAAGACACACTCGACGGGATTTTTGAGTCGATCAAGCAAGCAGCGCTTATCCACAAAAGCGGAGGCGGTACCGGATTTTCCTTCTCGCGTCTGCGTCCGAGAGGATCGCCCGTTAACACCACAGGCGGAGTAGCTTCCGGCCCGGTCAGCTTTATGAGGGTTTTCAACAGCGCGACCAACGCCGTCAAGCAGGGCGGCACCCGGCGCGGCGCCAATATGGGCATCCTTAACGTCCAGCATCCGGATATTCTGGAGTTCATATCGTGCAAGGACGACAAAGATGACTTCACTAACTTCAATATTTCGGTCGCGCTAACCGAGGAGTTTATGGCTGCCGCCGCAACCGGCGGGGAATATGATCTAATTGACCCGCGGACGGATGAGCGCGTAGGCAAGCTGAACGCGGGCGACGTGTTTGGTCGCATTGTCGAATCGTCCTGGCGCACGGGGGAACCCGGCATCATCTTTATCGACAGAATGAACGCGGACAATGTACTGCCGTCGAGAGGGAAGATTGAGGCGACCAATCCGTGCGGCGAGCAGCCGCTGCTGCCGTATGAATCCTGCAATCTCGGCTCGGTCAATCTGCTCGCGATGTACGACGGCAACGGCGGCGTTAATTGGGACAAGCTATCGGCGACTGTGCGCGACAGCGTCCATTTTCTGGACAACGTAATTGAAGCCAACCGGTACCCGAATGAGCTAATTGCGCAAACGACCAGGGGCTCCCGCAAAATCGGCCTGGGCGTCATGGGATTTGCCGATTTGCTGCTGAAAATGGGCATTCCGTACAACTCGGAGTCGGCGGTAGAAGTTGCCGGGCGCGTTATGAGCTTTATTTCGTCGGCGGCGAGGGACGCCAGCCGTGAGCTTGCCAAAAGCCGCGGAGCTTTTCCGCTGTTTGCCGAGAGCACGCTGTCCGCGGGTGAACCTATGCGAAATGCCACTGTCACAACGATAGCGCCAACAGGAACGCTGTCGATTATCGCCGGGGTTTCCAGCGGCATCGAGCCGATTTTCGGACTGACATTTGTGCGCACCGTTATGGACGGAGACAGACTCGTCGAGGTCAATCCCGTGCTGACCGATGTCCTGAATGAGCGCGGACTGCTGAACGACCAAATTCTGGAGGACATCCGCCAAAGCGGCTCGCTCACGGGAATCCCGGAAGATATGGCGAACGTATTTGTCACGGCCCATGACATCGCGCCCGAATGGCATATAAGGATTCAGGCAGCCTTTCAGCGCCATACTGATAACGCCGTATCCAAGACGGTCAACTTCCCAGGCGACGCGTCACCAGCCGACATAAGAAGCGCTTTTGAGCTCGCGCATTCGCTGGGGTGTAAAGGGGTGACCATATACAGAGATGGCAGCCGCAGCGAGCAGGTGCTGACCCGCGAAACACCTGGTTCCGGGCAGGAAACCGGACAGCCGGAGCCTGACAAGTTCGTTAAGCCGAGGCCAAGGCCGGAGGTTACGACCGGGTTTACCGAGCGGGTCAAGGTGGGCTGCGGAAACCTGTATGTTACGATAAATTACGACGAAAACGGCGTCTGCGAAGTCTTTACGAATACAGGCAAGGCGGGCGGCTGTCCTTCCCAGAGCGAAGCGACGGCGAGGCTTGCGACGGCGGCACTGCGCGCGGCGGTCGACCCGCAGTGCATCATAGACCAGCTCTCGGGAATACGTTGCCATTCGACCATTCGCCAGTCAGGTCTCAAAGCGCTGTCTTGCCCGGACGCGATTGCCAAGGTGCTGGCCAAGGTCGTCGACCACCGCAACGGCAAAATCCGCACAGAGGAAGAAAATCCGGCGGCAAAGCCCGGTGCTCCGGCCTGTCCTGAATGCGGAGCGGAGCTTACGCACGCCGAGGGATGCGCGATATGCCGCAAATGCGGATACAGCCGCTGCAACTAATAGTTATTGCGAGATTAATTGAGTATTCGAGGTTTTATATAAAATGCATTACCTGGACAACGCCGCGACAACGGCGGTTTATCCCGAGGCTGCGGCTGCGGCGATGCGGGCGATGACCGAGGCGTTTGGAAACCCTTCATCCGTGCACCGTATGGGGCGGGAGGCGGCGGCAATGGTGGCGGACGCGCGTTCAAACGTCGCCTCTGCGCTCGGCTGCGAGCCGTCCGAGGTGTTTTTCACTTCAAGCGGCACCGAAGCCAACAACTGGGCAATACTTCGGGGCGCGGCGGCGATGAAACGGCGAGGCAACCGCATAATCGTCTCGGCCGCCGAGCATTCGTCGGTGCTGGAGCCGGCGCGCGAACTGGCCGCTCTGGGATTTGACGTTGTGTTTCTGCCGCCTGCTAAAAATGGTGCGCTCGATAAAGAGACGTTCGGAAACGCGCTGAACGACGGGACGATTCTCGTCAGCCTGATGCTGGTTAACAACGAGACCGGTGCTGTGTCGGACATTTCTGCCGCCGCGCGTATGATTCGTGAGTCCGGCGCGCCCGCGATGCTGCACTGTGACGCCGTTCAGGGCTTTTTGAAGGTGGGATTTAAGCCTCAGACAATCGGCGCCGACTTTGTGACGGTCAGCGCTCATAAGATCGGCGGTTGTAAGGGTGCGGGCGCGCTCTATATCAAAAAAAGCCGACGCCTGACTCCACTCATTCACGGCGGAGGACAGGAGAATCGGCTTCGTTCGGGTACGGAGGCGGTGCCCGCGATCGCGGCGTTCGGCGAGGCGGCAAAAATCGGATTACAGCGGTTCGCGGCGAATACCGCTAAGATGCGCGGGGTTTTGGAGTACGCGCGGACAGCGCTTTCCGCGGTTACGCCCGCGTACGCGCCGGTGGCCGAGCCGGAAGCGCCGCATATACTGTGTGTTTCGGTCGCGGGGATGGCGGGCGAGGTGCTGGTTCGGTATCTGGGAGACCGGGGGGTATTCGTTTCGACAGGCGCCGCGTGCAGTAAAAAACGTAGCCACGTTCTGGAGTCAATGGGCGTTCCGGTCAAAATGATCGACAGCGCGATCAGGATAAGTCTTTCGCCCGAATCGGAGACGGACGACATCGACGCGCTGATTGTCGCGCTAAAAAGCGCCGTGCAGGACCTGGCGCATATAAGGTGATATTTATAATTAGAAGCGTTTGCGGTATTCGACTTAGAGCATACCCTTGAGCCGCTCGCCGGAGGAATGAAGCACCATTAAGATAGATTTGACCAGCTGCGGATATTCCTCCTCAAGCATGTCGTTGGAAAGCTCGCCGAAATCGGGAACGGAATCCAGGTGGGACTGGTCGAGATTACGACCGACCAGAGACGCGACGAACCGCGCTTCGGAGATGCGCATGTCGGCGTCAGCGAGATTTTGAAACGAGGAGGAGGGCACCGAGAAGAACGCCTCGGGGTTCTTGCCTCTGGCGGAGTACATATGCCGGAAAACGCGGTATAGTGACGTGCTTATGTAGTTTGAAGCGTGAGTGATCGAAGCCTTGTGACCGGTCTTGCCGAGGATGTCCATAATTATACCGATGGTATTGACCAGCAGCTTCTTATTGAGCACGGCAAGGACGCTGCCGCGCATTACGTTGTCCTTGTCATCGGAAATGTCGTGCAATTCTTCGGGATTAATGGCAGTTCCGTCCCGCGACATCGTTCGGCCAAGCAGATAGTCCGCCGAAACCTGATAATAGTCACAGGCTCGTATAACAAATTCGAGTCCGGGTTCGCGGACTCCGTTTTCATAATGTGACAGCAGCGCCTGAGAGACCTTGAGGTCGGCAGAGGCCACGCGCTGGCTCAAATTGGCCTCCTGGCGCAACAGTGATAAGGTACGAGAAAAACTTGACGGCATTCGTCATCATCCTCCAATATTCTACATGCGGTATAGTATAGTACACAGATTACAAAAAGTAAATAACTTTAAGAAAAAAATTATCAGTTTATTCCCATGCGGACAGCAATGTGATATAATAACAAATTGAAGCAATGATTGAAAGGAGAGATGACATGAGCAATCGTGTCGTTATCCAAATAGCCGGTCAGGAATTAGTCCTGCTGGTTGACGAGGATGTTCAGTATTTGAACAAAGTCGCGGCGTTTGTGGACCAGAAGGTGGGACAGGTCGTCAGCGAGACGCGCATGTCCCTGCTCAACGCCACCATGCTCACCTGCATGAACATAGCCGACGAGTATTTTAAGGCTATGGATCAGGCTGAGAATCTGCGCCGCCAACTCAAGGAATATATCGAGGAATCGGCAAAATCTAAAACCGAGCTTGCCGAACTCAAGAAGGAAACGGGAAAAGGCAAAAAGGATAGCCAATAAGACATATCTAATTTTAAGCCGCCAATACCATTAGCGATTGAAAACAATGCCGCGCAGGTCGAAAAGGGAGGTCAGCATGTCGGCGCCAGAATTATCACTGCCGGTTTCATCCGGTGACTCTATACCCGCCGTCGTGCAAAATGGCGCTGATGCCATTTATATTGACTTGTCGCTGATATTTTCGCCGAAGCGCGCGGTATTTACCGCCCAGTCGCTGGCCGAGTCGATCAGCTATTGCAGGCTGCGGGGAGTCAAAGTTTACATTGATCTCACCGGCGATGTCCGCGGCAACTACTTTGACGAAGAGCTGCCCGGTCTTGCCGAGATGGTGCGCTCGGTCGGCCATGCCGGGGCGGACGCCGTCCGGGTCTGCGATCTCGGCGTCGCGAGAATGGTACGCATGATAGCGCCGGGACTACCGGTGCATTTTGCCGCAGGGATGGGCATGTACAATCTGGATTCAGTTAGGCAAGCCGAATCGGTCGGCTGCACCCGCGTGGATCTGCCTTGCGAGCTGGGACGCGACAGAATCGCCTACATTTGCTCGCTGACAGAAATGGAATGCAGCGTTCAGATACATGGGCCGATGTGCGCAAGCCACCGGGGCCAGTGCCATATGTCACTCCGGTCAGGGAAAGGCGGTCTGTGCCTCAATGCCTGCCGCCAACAATACAGCTGCCAGGGTTCAAGCGGTGAGTTTCCTCTCAGTATTAAGGATTGCTCGCTGCTTGCGCATATTTTTGAGCTGACAAAGGTCGGCGTCCGGGGACTGAGGATTGAAGGACAGTGGTCAAAGCCCGAGATGGCGGCAATCGTCACGCGGCTTTATTCCGAAGTTATCTACGGCGGAATCGGCGAGGAAGTCTGGGGCACGGGACTGAGCCTGCCGTCGTTTGGCGGAGTGGAGTGTACCGACGCGTATTATACCGGAGAGCCGGCAAACATGCTGGCAAACCCGGTCAGCCCGGAAGAGCGGCAGATTGACCGTCCGTTTTCGGCGGACGCGCACCCCGGAAGGTATGAGCTCGGCCGTGTTGAAATAACCATTTACTGCATGATTAAAGCCGATGGGCCGGTCATGCTCGCGCTCGAAGACCCCGAGGGCCGCGTCGTCAAAAACGAAGGTGAGCCCGCAGAAAAAATCCCCGAAGCGGAGTCGGCAGAGCAGCAAATCCGCGAACTGCTGAGCGCCATCGTCGTTGTGCCATACAGATGTAAAGAAGTTAAACTTTACATCGAGAGCGGACTTACCGCGTCGCCCGAAGAACTGTTCAAGCAGATTTTCGAGCTCTATGAGCAGCTCACAAACGAGCGCATGAAGCTGCCCGAGCGGGAATTCAGCCAGTTCCGCACAGGACTTAGATATCTCGAACGCAGGGAACCGCCGGTGCACACCGTTGCGCTGCACAGCCTTACGCAACTTTCGCCGGAGCTGCTGGCGCTCTCGCCCGAGCGGCTGTATCTGCCGCTGAAAGAGGCGGTCAAGGACAGCGGAAAAATGCGGATGATTACCGAATCGGGAGTGATTCCGGCCGTCGTTCTGCCGCATGTGCTGTATGACGACGAATATGCCGTTGTGCGCAACATGCTGGAAACCCTGCGCGAGTGGGGAGTCACCGAAGCACTGGCTGCTAATCTCGGCATGATAGCGTTTGCGCGGAACATGGAGTTCACGGTGCGCGCGGATTTTGGGATGAACGTCTGCAACTCGCTGGCGCTCAGAGAGATCAAACGATTTGGAGTTGTATCCGCAGCGCTGTCATATGGCATTACTTTTGACCAGATTCGGGCGCTCTCCAAGGCGGTCGACGTTGAATTTCTGGCTTACGGACGCGTGCCGCTGATGCTGATGGAAAACTGCATAGATCCCGGCCGGAGCGCGGCTCAGGAGAGCTCGGGCACGGCCACGCTGACCGACGCACGGCGGGTTCCGTACCCGGTTGTCGGCACGTTTGGAGACCGCAGCCTGATTCTCAGCCCGCAAAAGGTGTTTCTTGCTGACCGAAGCAAAGATTACCGCCGTATGGGCCTGTGGGCGGCGCGGTTATCCTTTACCACCGAGAACGCCCGCGAATGCGTTCAGGTGCTGGAGCGTTACAAGGGCATCGGCAAATATCAGCCGAACGAGATTACTAGGAGCAGGTATTACGACTGATAACCTCAGGTTGGAGTTATTGATTTGGATATATTGGTTAAAATTACTGTATCACCGAAACTGAAGGCGGCTCCGCAGTACGAATCCGACGGCGCGGCAGCGGCAGACCTCGTGGCGTGCGTCGACGAACCTATGGAGATAAAGCCGGGCATGACAGCGCTGGTGCCGACCGGGATTTCGATTGCGGTGCCGGACGGCAATGTGGCGCTGGTATTCGCGCGCAGCGGACTTTCCGTTAAGCACGGCGTTTCGCTGGCGAACGGGGTGGGAGTTATCGACTCCGACTACCGGGGCGAAATTATGGTCGCGCTCATTAACCGCGGCGCTTTGCCATATACGGTCAACTTTGGCGACCGCATTGCGCAGCTGGCAATAATGCCGGTTCACAGAGCGGTATTTGAGACGGCCGATGCGCTGGAGGATACCGTCAGAGGCTCCGGCGGGTTCGGCTCGACTGGAAAATGATCCGCAAACCTGGCTAAGGCCGCGCCGCGCCGGAGATCGCGCGGCAATATTACTTTAAGTGGATGGGAATTTATGCCGATAGTACTGGCTTCGCAGTCGCCGAGACGGATTGAGCTGCTCGGACGCATTGGCCTTTCCGATATTTCGGTTATCCGGTCGGGCGCCGACGAGACCGCGCCGCATGACCTGCCGCCTGGAGAAGCGGCGCGGATTATCGCGCTGCGGAAGGCCGAGGCGGTGAAAGACTACGCGGGGAGCGGCGATATAATTATTGCCGCCGACACGATAGTGGCGCTCGACGATATGCGACTGGGCAAACCCGAAGATGAGCCGGACGCTGTCAGGATGCTCGGAATCCTGTCGGGCAGGCGGCACACGGTTTTCACCGGAGTCGCGGTGCTGCGCGGAGATTTGACGCTCAATCGCTTTGAGGAGACGGCCGTTTACTTCCGGCCGCTCGATTTGCGGGAGATTGAGGCGTATGTGAAAACCGGCGAACCGATGGATAAAGCGGGTGCGTATGGAATCCAGGAGATCGGGGCGACGTTTGTGCGCCGGATAGAAGGCGACTTTTACAACGTGATGGGTCTGCCGCTGTGTCTGCTGGCGGGAATGCTCAAAGAAGCGGGGCTCGATGTGCTGGAGACTCGGCCATGAGTTCTTCAGCTGATGAAATAATTAAGATTCGCAGGTTTGGCGGATGAAAGGCTTTAGAAGCACCGGACTGCTGATACTTTTAATCGGGATCGTGCTGGCTCTTGTGATGGTGGTGATCGCCGCCGTTACCGGAGGCAGCGCTTCGCCTGTCTCGAACTTCTTCGGCACGGTCTTTTCGCCTGTTCAGACCGGACTTTCCAACGTCGCCAACTGGATGGGCTCCATCTACGGCTACATTAATGAGTTTGACACGCTGAAGGCGGAAAACGCCGAGCTCAAAAAGGAAATCGCACGGATAAAAGAGGAGACGCGCGATTCCCAGCAGACCAACGAAGAAAATGAACGGCTGCGCAAGCTGAACGGATTCAGCCAGAAGCACCGCGATTTCAAGATGGAATCCGCGCTGGTAATCGCGCGCAACACGTCCAACTGGGCGTCCACGATGGAGATCGGGCGCGGGCAGCTGCACGGATTCGCGCCGGGGATGATCGTGATTAACGAAGAGGGATTACTGGTCGGGCGGATTACCGAGGTGGGGCTCAACTGGTCGGTTGTGACCACGCTGATCGACACCGATACAGAGCTCGGAGCCATAGTGGGTTCCTCGGATATCCCGACCGTAGCCGGGGGGGACTTTGATCTGATGAAGAGCGGACGCCTGCGGCTCAGCTACCTGCCGCGCGACACCGAGCTGCTGACGGGAGACACCGTATTGACCTCGGGCTCCGGCGGCGTTTATCCCAAGGGGCTGGTGATCGGCGAGGTCGAGCAAGTGAGAACCGAGGTCACCGGAGCCGCCGAATACGCCATAGTCACGCCGGCGGTGGATCTCGACGGGCTTGAGCAGGTGTTTGTAATTAAGTCCTTTGACATCAACGAATGATTAGGATACAAATATGAGAAACCGCAGATGGATTGTCAAATGGCTGATATACTCGTTTTTCGCTGTTCTGTGCATGCTGCTGCAATGCGCCTTTTTTGACAGGATCATCATTCTGGGTGTACATCCGGCGGTTATGCCGGTACTTGTCGCGCTGGTGGCGACGTTGGAGGGAACGGCGGGCGGCGCGTTTTTCGGCCTCTTTGCCGGATTGCTCTGCGACTACGCCGTGCACCCGTCCGAAGGGTTTTACGCCATTGCGCTGATGCTGTTCGGCGCAAGCGCGGGATGGCTGTGCGACAACGTGTTTCGGAAGCGCTTTCTGATATCGGCTGCGATGTCGCTGGCGGGGCTTGTGATAACCAGCGTGTTCTACTTTTTGATTTATTTCGCGTCCGGAGGAAAAGCGGGGCCGAGCGCCCTGTTTCTGGTTACGCTGCCGGAGGCGCTGCTGTCAATGCCGTTCGTACTGCTCTATTTTCCGGTGCGGGCATTCAGCAGGATTATCAACCGCGGCAACTCGCTGCTCAGCTGATTGTCCCGGCTGATTTAATTGCAGCACGCAAATTGCAGCGAAGGGAGGTCACTGAATTTTGGAAGGCGGCAGACTGACTGTCAGGCTGACGGTAATACTGGCGCTCACGCTTGTGTCAATGCTCGTTATTGTCGGCAGTTTATATAATATTCAGATAGTGAACGGTGAAAAATATCTCAAGCAATCGGTGCATAAAATACAGAAAAAAGTGACCGTTCCCGCTTTTCGGGGCGAGATTCTGGATCGCTATGGCCGTCCCATCGTCACTAACGCGCTGAAATACAATGTTGCGTTTGAGACGGATGTCACGCGGAACGCAGACCTCGGCAAATTTGACCTCAACGGCGTCATTTGCAGACTGACCGGACTAATGCGCGAAACGGGAAAGACGTGGTCGGATTCGCTGCCGATAACCTACGCGCCGTACACCATGTTTGAAAATCCCACTAAAATACAGCAGAGCAGAATTACAAGATACCTTGAGCAGACGGAAATACCCGACGCAGATGCCGGGCAGATTATCCAGTTCATGCGCGAGAAATACCGCATCGACCCGAAGTATAACGATCAACAGGTGCGGGATATTGCCGGCGTACGGTACGACCTCGACCTGCGCCAGATGTTTTACGACATCCCGGCGTACGTGTTTACTGAGGACGTTGATATCGGCACGATAACAGTCATAAAGGAGCAGGATTATTCCGGAGTCGCCATCGTGCCCGTTCAGGTCAGAAAATACAATACGACGCTGGCTGCTCACCTGTTGGGCAGGGTGGGGCCAATACTGAAGGAAACAAAAGAAAAATACGAAGCCCTCGGATACAAAATGGACGCGATTGTCGGCATTGAGGGCGTCGAGGAAACGCTGGAAAAATGGCTGAGGGGAGTCAGCGGGGAACGCACGCTGATACTCAATGAAGAAGGCAGAGTCACAGACGTCGTCGAAACCCAAGAGACCCAGCCGGGCGGTAACTGTATGCTCACCATCGACCTGAACCTTCAGGAGACAGCCGAACGCGCGCTGGATGAGCATATTCACCGCCTGATTCGCGAGGGCAACTCAAGCTGGGGAGGGTTTGACGCGCGGGGCGGGGCGGTCGCGGTCGTGGACGTGCGCTCGGGCGACACGCTCGCGCTCGCGTCTTATCCGACGTTCAATCTCGCGACTTTCAGCGCAGATTACAACGTACTGTCCAAGGATCCTCTTAATCCGTACTACAACCGGGCTACTATGGGAGTCTACGCGCCGGGTTCCACATTTAAGATGTGCACCGGCATCGCCGCCATTGAATCTGGCGCGATGACCGTCAAGACGCGCGTGTTTGACCGGCATATCTATACCTACTACGCGCCGGGATATACACCAAAATGCCTGGGATACCACGGAAACACCGATGTCGTCAACTCGCTGAGAGTGTCCTGCAACTACTTCTTTTATGAGGCCGGACGGCTGGCGGGCATTGACAATTTGGAAAAATACGGCGCGCTGCTCGGTCTCGGGCAGCCGACAGGCATTGAACTGGCCGAGAATAAAGGCATTCTTGCGGGGCCGGTCGAGCGAAAGGAACGCGGTCTCGGCTGGTATCCGGGTGAGACGCTCGCGGCTGCGATCGGCCAGTCGGACAACGCTTTCAGCCCGCTGCAGCTTGCGAATTACGTAGCGACGGTCGCGAACGGCGGGACGAGATACAAGGTCAACCTGCTGAAATCTGTCAAAACCTATGACTACTCCGGCAGCATACACGAGACGCTGCCCGAAGTCGTTGACAACGTCGGAATGAGCGAGGAAACGCATCAGGCCATTACGAGCGGTATGCGCCTGGTGGCCAAAGCGGGAACGGCCGCTAATGTTTTCGGCAGCTATCCGGTTGAAGTGGCGGCAAAGACCGGTTCCGCCCAGGTGACCAAGCAAAAATCCGATAACGGCGTATTTGTGGCGTATGCTCCGTATAAAAATCCGGAAATCGCGATTGCCGTCGTCGTAGAGCGCGGCGGTCAGGGTAACAGGGTGGCGCCCATCGCGCGGGATATTTTCACCGCATATTTCCGGCAGGGCGGTTCGGTCGGTCAGGCGGTGACAGAGGGAAGGCTGCTGCGATAACTTAAACTATCGAAATATTCCGAGTCCGCTCGAATTACACCCACAAAACACCAAATTGTTCATATAATTTCTTGAAAATAACCGTATATTAGTGTATAATATCAACAGGAGTCGACGTATCCGTTGAGCGCGTTGATGTGGCCTGGAAACCAGATTTTCTGAACTTCGGATATAACGATGACCGGACGAGGGGATACTCCGCGACACTCCGCCCGGCGCTGGAGGAATAGCATGTCGGTTATTGCAGTTGTGTCAGGAAAAGGTGGAACCGGCAAAACATCTTTGACTGGCGGAGTGGGCTCTTGCCTTGCCGCGATGGGGCACAAAACGCTGTGCCTTGATATGGATATCGGGCTTCGCAACCTTGACATTGTCGTCGGGCTGTGCGATAAAGCGGTGCTGGATTTCAATGACATTCTGCTGGGCAGAGTGACCGCTGACGAGGCCGTTGTCGCTCATCCGGTGATTAAGAATCTGTATTTACTCGCCGCTCCGTCGGCACACCTTGACCCTCCGCCCTCCTGCGGGCAGGTGAAAGCCCTGATTGACAGCCTCAGCGGAGAATATGAGTATATTCTGATCGATTCGCCGGCGGGACTCGGCAGCGGATTCAGGCTTGCCATATGCGCCGCCGATTCGGCGATTGTGGTCACAACTCCGGAGTCGGTGAGCGTGCGGGACGCGCGAAGCGCCGCGCAGGCGCTGGAAAAAGCCGGAATCAGCGATTGCCGCCTTGTGGTTAACCGGGTTCGGTCCAGGCTCATCCGGAGACAGGACGAGTTCAACATTGACGACGCGATGGACAACACCGGACTGCCGCTGCTTGGCGTGATTCCCGAGGATGAAAGCATGATTATCAGCTCAAACCACGGCGACCCCATCATTTTGCACACGGACAAGGGCGCGGCGCTCGCGTTTTACAATATCGCGTGCAGGCTGGAGGGCAGAAAAGTTCCGGTGATGAAAATCTGAGGTCTTTTAGCGCCGATTGTAAAGAATACCCGGATGGGAAGGTTTTTTAAGTGCCGGAGTGGGTGGACGGCAGTTTTCGGAGGTTATATGAACATTACGCTTATTGCCCATGATAAAAAGAAAGAACTGATGGTTCAGTTCTGTATCGCGTACTGCGGGATTTTGTCCAGACACAGCATAAGCTCCACCGCAACGACCGGAAAACTGATTGCCGAGGCGACCGGGCTCAAGGTTCAGAGGTTTCTTTCCGGGCCGCACGGAGGAGAACAGCAGATCGGCGCCAGGATAGCGTATAACGAGGTTGATCTCGTGCTATTTTTTCGTGATCCTCTTACGCCCCAGCAGTATGAGCCGGACGTCCATTCCATAATCAGACTTTGCGACCTTCACAATATACCTGTCGCGACCAACGTCGCCTCCGCCGAGGTGTTGATACACGGACTTGCCAGGGGAGACCTTGATTGGAGATACGTAGTCAATCCAAAAGCTCAACCAAAGATTTGAGGAGATAGACATGGAGAACGCAGAGACAAATTCAAGCTGCAAGAAGCCCATAACAAGGGCTTCCGACTGGGTGGCTAATCAGTCGAGTATGAACGCGAGCGCAACCGTCGGCCAGCTCGGGATTATCGCGATGGCAGGCTGTGAAGACCTTATGGCAAAGATAGACAGATACATTCTCGAATGGCGGGCCGAGACTGAGGAAGTCAAATCGGGCGAACGCACGACATTTCAGGTTAAGGCCGCCTGCCCGCGCTTTGGATCGGGCGAGGGAAAAGGACTGCTGCACGAGTCGGTGCGCGGCGACGACCTGTTTATACTCAGCGATTGCTTTAACTATGGAACGACCTACAACATGTACGGTATGGATGTGCCGATGAGTCCGGACGACCATTTTCAGGACGTCAAAAGAATTATATCAGCCATCAGCGGCAAGGCCCGCCGGCTTACGGTCATCATGCCGATGCTGTACGAGGGCAGGCAGCACCGCAGAACCTCGCGCGAATCGCTGGACTGCGCCGTCGCCCTGCAGGAGCTCAGCCGTATGGGAGTCTGCAATATCATAACGTTTGACGCCCATGATCCGCGAGTGCAAAACGCTATACCCTGGCTCAGCCTGGAGGACATACACCCGACATATCAGATGACCAAGGCTCTGGTCAAGAATGTCCAGAACCTCGATTGGGACAATATGTTGATCATATCGCCGGACGAGGGCGGCATGTCCCGCTGTATCTATTACTCCACCGTGCTTGGCCTTGATCTTGGCATGTTCTACAAACGGCGCGACTACTCCAACATAGTCGACGGCCGCAATAAAATTATCAGCCATGAATTCCTGGGTTCCGACCTTTCGGGACGCGACGTAATTGTTGTGGACGACATGATTTCATCCGGAGATTCCATAATCGACGTCGCGCGCCAACTGAAAAAAATGGGTGCGCGGCGCGTATTCGTTTTCGCAACGTTTGGATTATTCTGCAAAGGACTCGAAGAATTCGACAAGGCGTACAGCGAGCACCAGTTCGAAAAAGTGTTTACCACCAACGTCGTTTACCGCCCGCCTGAGCTTGCGAGCCGAGAATGGTACTGCGAGGTCGACCTGTCAAAGTATATGGCCTTTATCATCAATACACTCAATCATGACTGCTCGATAAGCTCGCTGCTCGATCCCGCCGACAGAATAGATCTGCTGCTGCGCCGCGTCGGCATAAAGAGCAGCAAAGACCCGCACGAGCAGCTCAGCATTGATCTGCATGAATGATATAAAACGCACAATATTTCTGTTAATAAACTCTCTGGAGGATTAAATGCTCAATACCGATAAGACTATGGATAAAATTGTCGCGCTCTGCAAAGGCCGCGGATTTGTATACAGCGGAAGCGAGATCTACGGCGGCCTCGCGAATACGTGGGACTACGGCCCGCTCGGAGTCGAGCTCAAGAATAATGTGAAGCGCGCGTGGTGGAAGAAATTCGTGCAGGAGTCGCCGTACAACGTGGGGCTGGACAGCGCTATCCTGATGAACCCCGAGGTATGGGTGGCGTCCGGGCACGTGGTTAACTTCAATGACCCGCTGATCGACTGCAAAAGCTGTAAAATGCGCCACAGAGCGGACAAGCTGATCGAGGACTTCAACGCGCAGAACGGGATAAACGTACAGGTAGAGGGCATGTCCAACGCGCAGCTGACAGAGTATATCAAAGAGAAAAACGTCGCATGTCCACACTGCGGCAAGTCGGAATTTACCGATATCCGCAAATTCAACATGATGTTCAAGACCTTCCAGGGCGTCACCGAGGACAGCCAGTCGGAGGTATATCTCAGGCCGGAGACGGCCCAGGGAATATTCGTGAACTTCAAGAACGTCTGCCGCACATCCCGCAGGAAAATACCATTCGGTATCGCCCAGGTCGGCAAATCGTTCAGGAATGAAATTACGCCGGGCAACTTCACCTTCCGCACCCGCGAGTTTGAGCAGATGGAGCTCGAGTTCTTCTGCAAGCCCGACACCGACCTTGAATGGTTCGACTTCTGGAAGAAATACTGCCATAACTGGCTGCTCGCGCTCGGCATGACCGCGGGCAATATCAAGATGCGCGACCATGCCAAGGAGGAGCTTTCTCACTACTCCCGGGCGACCACCGACATCGAGTTCCTGTTCCCGTTCGGCTGGGGTGAGCTTTGGGGCATCGCAGACCGCACGGATTTTGACCTGAAGGCTCACGCAGAACGCAGCGGCGAGTCCATGGAATACTTTGACGCCGAAACCAGCGAAAAGTATGTCCCGTTCGTCATCGAGCCGTCGCTGGGAGCCGACCGCGTGACGCTGGCACTGCTTATCGACGCCTACGACGAGGAAACGGTGGACGCCGAGAAGAACGACGTGCGAACCGTGCTGCGTTTGCATCCCGCGCTCGCGCCCGTCAAAGCCGCCGTCCTGCCGCTTTCCAAGAAGCTGACAGGCGAGGCGCATGAGCTGTACCGCTCGCTGCTGCCGGAGTTTATGACCGATTTCGACGACGCCGGTTCCATCGGCAAGCGCTACCGCAGGCAGGACGAGATCGGAACGCCCCTGTGCATAACCTATGACTTTGAGACCGAAACCGACAGATGCGTGACGGTCCGCGACCGCGACACCATGGAGCAGGAGCGCATTCCGCTGGACAGTGTTGCCGAGTATATACGGCGCAAGATTCAGTTCTAATTTGGAGAATAGAAATGTTTACCAATAAATCGACAAGCGAGCTGCGCGTTTTCGCTGAAGAAATCCGGCTCGCGACTTTTCGTGAGTTTTCCACGCTCTCCGCCGGGCATATCGGCGGGGCGATGTCCATCGTCGAGGCGCTGGCCGTGCTGTACGGCCGGTACATGGCGGTCGATCCCGCTAATCCGAGGTGGAGGCAGCGCGATTGGCTGGTGCTTTCAAAGGGACACGCCGGAGCCGCGCTCTACGCGGCGCTTTGTCTGCGCGGATTTTTTCCCGAGGAGCAGCTGCTGACACTGAATAAGAACGGTACAAGCCTGCCCAGTCACTGCGACCGCAACAAAACGCCCGGAGTGGATATGACAACCGGCTCGCTTGGGCAGGGCATATCGGCGGCGCTTGGCATCGCGCTCGGAAACAGGCTGAGCAATTTCGACAGCTATACCTACCTGGTCGTCGGCGACGGCGAATGTAATGAGGGACAGGTATGGGAGGCCGCGATGGCCGCCTCGATGTTCAAAACAGACCGGCTGATCGCTTTTTGCGATTACAATATGCAGCAGCTCGACGGCTACACGAAAAATGTTATGGATATGGGCGATATGGCGGCCAAGTGGCGCGCTTTCGGCTGGTTTACCCAGGAGGTGGACGGGCATGACATCGGGCAGCTCTGCGACGCAGTCGATAAAGCCCGAGGGAACACCGGCACCCCGTCTATGATCGTCATGCACACCAAAAAGGGTAACGGCTGTTCGTTTGCGGTCGATAAGGAAGCCAATCATCATATCTCGTTTACGCCAGAACAGATCGAAATTGAGATAGAAAACACAAAAGCCGCGATTACCGCCGCGAAAAACGCCTGTTAACTTCGCGTTAGGAGATAGAAATGCTTCGAAATACGTTTGAAAAAGAACAATGTCTGATGCGCGACACTTACTGTAACACGCTGATGGAACTCGCGAGCGACAATGACAGCATCGTCGCCCTGGACGCCGATCTCGTCGGTTCGAGCGGCATGAAGCCGTTCTGGAAGAAATTCCCTGAGAGATTTTTCAACTGCGGGATCGCCGAGGCCAATATGATCGGTATAGCGGCCGGACTTTCGGCCACTGGAAAAATACCGTTCGCCCACAGCTTCGGAACGTTTGCCACCCGCCGCACCTGTGACCAGGTTTTTCAGTCGTGCGCTTACGCGAAACTCAACGTGCGCATTGTCGGCTCCGACCCGGGGGTGACCGCCGCGCTGAACGGCGGAACCCACATGCCGTTTGAGGATATGGCGGTTCTGCGCGCCATACCTGAAATAACGCTGATAGAGCCGGCGGACAGCGTACAGCTTCGCAGCGTTCTTATTCAGCTGGCGGACGCTTATGGTGTGTATTACATTCGGATGATGCGCAAGAACCCGGTCGGTATTTTCGCCGAGGGCACCCCGTTCAGAATAGGCAGGGGCGTTGTCCTCCAGCCGGGCTTTGACGTGACGCTGGTAGCATCCGGAATACTGCTGCATGAAGCGATGAAAGCCGCGAATACTTTGTCTGAGATGGGGATATCCGTCCGCGTCGTAAATATCTTCACATGGAAGCCAATTGATAAAGAACTGTTGACTCAATGCGCCGAGGAGACGGGCGCAATTGTAACCTGTGAAAATCACAATATTATCGGCGGGCTTGGCTCCGCTGTCTGCGAGGCGGTTTGCGAAACCGTTCCTGTGCCAGTCGAGCGCGTCGGAGCTTGCGACAGATTCGGAGAAGTCGGAACCGAGGACTATTTGAGGCAAGCGTTCGGCATGACCAGCGCCGACATTGTCGAAGCTGCAAAACGCGCGATAGCCAAGAAGAAAAAGTACAAACCCGCGTAATTCGCGCGGCGGGCGGCTGCATGAGTCTTATCTGATTAAATTAGAAAACAATCTGGAAGGGGATCGCGTATGCGTCATGGATTTGTCAGGGTTGCGGCGGCTTCGCCCAGCATCCGGGTGGGGGACTGCGCCTATAATGCGGCGTCCATCTGCGCTGCAATGGATTACGCCGACTTGCAGGCGGTCAATCTGCTGGTGCTGCCTGAGCTGTCTATTACCGGGAGCACATGCGGCGACCTGTTCAGACAGCGGACACTGCTGGAGGGCGCCGCCGAGGCGCTTGTTTCTATTGCGGAACACAGCCAAAAACATGACCTGCTTACCTTTCTCGGATTGCCGGTCGCCTTTGACGGAAGATTATACAACTGCGCAGCCGCGGTATACCGCGGAGTGATTTTGGGCTTTGTGCCCAAGACTTACCCGTCGCACAACGATGACGCGCGCTATTTTTCGCCCGCGCTTGGCTCCAATATGCTGCTGACCGCGCTTGGGCGTGAGGTGCCGTTCGGAACGAACTTGCTTTTCGGCTGCGGTACTGTGCCGGGGCTTGTCATCGGCGTTGAGATCGGCGCCGACCTCTGCGCGCCCGTTCCGCCGTCAACATTTCACGCGGCAAACGGCGCCACCGTGATAGTCAATCTGTCGGCCAGCTGTGAGACAATCAGCAGCAGCGACCGCCGCCGTCTGATGGTGCGCAGCCAGTCGGCAAGACTCGCGTCGGGTTATGTTCTGGCCGAGGCGGGAAACGGCGAATCGACGTCGGGCAAGGTTTTTGCAGGTCATTGTGTCGTTGCCGAGAACGGAGAGATTCTCGCCCAGTCGCGCAGGCATCTCAGCGACCTTGTGTTTACCGAAATTGACGTGGAGCGCATCGATTCCGCCAGAAGAACAATTGGCATCCCATATCCGCCCGCCGACGACAGATATGTCAGAATCGGGTTTGATTTTAACGAGCACGAAACGCTGATTAGCCGCACAGTCAAGCGGATGCCCTTCGTACCGTCGGCTCCGCATGAACTTGCGCGCCGCTGCGCCGATATCATCGGCATCCAGGCCCGCGCTCTGGCCGACCGGCTGGAGAGGGCGGGAAGCGCGGCGGCGGTTATCGGAGTTTCCGGCGGGGCGGATTCAACGCTTGCGCTGCTGGTGTGCAACTACGCGATGCGCATACTCGGGCGCGAGCCGGACGCGGTTATCGCCGTAAATATGCCGGGCTTTGGCTCGACAAAGCGGTCCCGCGACAACGCAAAGCGCCTCTCCGTCAGTCTGGGATGCACAGTGCGTGAAATATCAATCGTGGACGCGGTGACCTCGCATTTCAAGGATATTGAGCATGATATCTCAAACCTCGACGTTGTGTTTGAGAATGCGCAGGCGAGGGAGCGCGCTCAGATTCTGATGGACATCGCAAACCAGTCTTCAGGAATGCACATCGGTACCGCGAACCTCTCCGAGCAGGCGCTCGGCTGGGCGACTTACGGAGGAGACCATATATCGATGTACAACGTAAACGGCGGCGTGCCCAAGACGATGGTGCGCCACATAATTGAGTATATTGCCCGAACGTCCGACAACGGCGAGCTTTCCGCGGTGCTAAAGGACATTCTGGAGTGCCCGGTCAGCCCCGAGCTGCTGCCGACAAACGACGGACGGACCGAACAGAACACCGAGGAGATCGTCGGGCCGTATGAACTGCATGATTTCTATCTGTACTATATGGTAAAGTGGGGCTTCCCGCCGTCCAAGATAATGCGTCTGGCCAGGATTGCCTTTGAGGGCAAGTACCAGACGGACGAGATTAAGAAGTGGTTCACGCTGTTTCTCGAGAGATTTTTCTCCCAGCAGTTCAAGCGAACCTGCCAGCCGGAGGGTCCGCAGATCGGCTCGGTCTCGCTCTCGCCGCGCGGCGACTGGATGGTGCCGTCCGACGTTACGGCCGCGCTGTGGATTGCCGAATTGACCAACGCAACGTGATTTGTTGGCGTTATTGGCTACACGCGCTCAATCCGGCCGAAAAACCGCGCTTTGAGATTTCAGTGCTTGAACTTGACTTTATTCTATGATAAACTGAGGACATATGAAATGCCGAATTATTTCGCTTTTCATACGTCCTTTGTTCTTTTTTTGGAGGCTGCGTAAGCGCTGCATGACCGATGTTTGCGGCAGCTTTCGGAGGAACCGGGCCAGAGACAAAATGGGAGGATTTCGATGTACACTAACAAAACGCAGTTCAAGAATGCATTTAAGCAAAAAGTAATGCAGCTTTTTGGCAAATCACTCAAAGACGCGTCGATGATTGATAAATACGTTACCCTCGCTACAATGGTTCGCGATATGATTAATCAGAAGTGGGTCAATACCAACGATTACTATCTTGACAGCGGACAGCGCCAGGTATACTACTTTTCGCTTGAATTTCTGCTCGGCAAATTTCTGGAATCCAACCTGATCTACTCTGGATGCTACGACATCTGCCGAGAGGGTCTGAAGGAAATCGATATCGACCTTGACGAAATCATTGCGTGCGAGCCGGACGCGGGACTTGGCAACGGCGGTCTCGGCAGGCTTGCCGCATGCTTCCTGGACTCGATGGCTTCCATCGGACTTCCCGGCCACGGCTGCGGAATCAGGTACAAATACGGGCTGTTTTCCCAGAAGATTATCGACGGATATCAGGTCGAGCTGCCGGATAACTGGCTGCGCGATGTCAACGCCTGGGAGGTTCGCAAGCCGGATAAAGCCGTAATCGTCAAGTTCCATGGCGACGTGGAGTGTGAATTTATCGACGGCGACTACGTCTATAAGCACGTGAACTATATGCCGGTGCTGGCGGTGCCGTTTGATATGCCGATTATGGGCTATGAGAATTCGACGGTTAACACCCTGCGCCTGTTCAGCGCTGAGGCCGCCGAGGCGTCTTTCGATTTTGCTTCGTTTTCTCGCGGCGACTATATGAACGCCGTTTCGAATAAATACTCGGTGGAGGCAATATCCGAGGTGCTGTATCCTGATGACTCAAACTATTCCAACAGGCTGCTCAGACTCAAACAGCAGTATTTCTTTGTTTCCGCCGGACTGCAGTGCATTGTGCGCAGGTTCAAGAAGAAAAAGAGCCTGAACATCAGGGAACTTCCCGACAAGATTACAATCCATATAAACGATACTCACCCTGCGCTCGCAGTGCCCGAGCTGATGCGCATTCTGATCGACGAAGAGGGCTTCGGCTGGGACGAGGCATGGGACATAACGACGAAGACTATCGCGTACACCAACCACACCATATTGCCGGAAGCGCTCGAGACATGGCCGGTGGATCTTTTCCGCAATCTGCTGCCGCGTATCTACATGATAGTCGAGGAGATCAACCGCAGATTCTGCCTCGAGATCAACCGCAAGTACCCGGGAGATCAGAACCGGATCAACAACATGGCGATAATCGGCGCGGGCTCGGTCAGAATGGCGAACCTTGCCGTTGTCGGCTCATATTCGGTCAACGGCGTCGCTGCGGTTCATTCCGAGCTGCTCAAGACCGTTGTTATGCGTGATTTTTACGACTTTTACCCCGCAAAGTTTAACAACAAGACCAACGGCATCACTCACCGGCGCTGGTTGCTCAAGTCCAATCAGCCGCTATCTCGCCTGATAACCGAATGTATTGGCGACAAATGGATTCGCCAGCCTCTCGAGCTTGAGAAGCTAACCGATATGGCGGACGATCCGGCAATTCATGAAAAACTGATTGAGATCAAGCGCGAAAACAAGGCGCGTCTTTCCGACTATGTGCTGGAAACCCTCGGAGTAAAGCTCGACCCGGATTCGATATTTGACGTCCAGGTAAAGCGCATCCACGCGTACAAGAGGCAGCTGCTCAACGCGCTGCACATTCTTCATATCTATAACCTTATCAAGGACGATCCGTCAATAGACATACATCCGCACACGTTCATTTTCGCCGGTAAAGCCGCGCCCAGTTACTATTACGCCAAGAACATCATCAAGCTTATCAATGAGCTGGGCAACCTGATCAACAACGATCCGGCCGTAAACAGCAAGATCAAGCTTGTTTTCCTGCCGAACTACAATATTTCGCTGGCCGAGCTGATATTCCCCGCGTCCGAAGTTAGCCAGCAGATTTCAACGGCTACCAAGGAAGCGTCCGGCACCGGCAACATGAAATTCATGATGAACGGCGCGATTACACTGGGCACGATGGACGGCGCGAACATCGAAATATCTGACTACGTTGGGCCGGAGAATTTTGTGCAGTTTGGACTTACCGTTGATGAGGTTCTTGACTATCACAAAAACGGCGGGTACAATTCATACGAATATTTCGAACACGACTCGCGTATTTTCAGGATTATCAACGAGCTCACCGGCAACCTGCTCCCGCATGTGCCGCGCGACGAATTCAATAACATCACGCGCTCGCTGCTCGAATACAACGACGAATTTTTCGTTCTACGCGACTTTGCGAGCTACGCCGACGCTCACCGGAAAATCGACGGGCTGTACCGTGACAAAACCAAATGGAACCGCATGTCACTGATAAATATTGCGAAATCCGGCAGATTCTCCAGTGATAACACGATCGCCCAGTACGCTAGCGAGATCTGGCACATTAAGCCCTGCTGCCCGCCTTCCGACGAATAACAGGCAAAAATAAAACGGGGTCTGACGCAGTTAAAGCGTCAGACCCTTTTTGTCATATTCAAATGCCGCGCAGAGACTTGGAGGCTTCTCAAAGCTTCTTTTTGTACCCCGTGTTCGCATCCGGGTGAAAACCGATAGATTCGTAGAAAGCGCAGGCGTCCGTCCGGCTTCGTTCGGTGACGAGAATCACCTGCGAACATCCGAGGGACTTTGCCCTGCTTTCGAGTTCGAAAAAAAGCGCCCTGCCGACGCCCGCTTTGCGATCATTCCGGTCGACCACCATATTTTCGACCACAAGAAACCGAGAACACTCGCCGTAAAGCTCGTCGCAGACAATACCCATAACGGAGCCGACAAGCTGCAAATCCCTGATTGCGCCGAGCAGGATATAGGCGTCGTTTGTCCGCAAGGACTCAAATGTCACCTTCATCTTATCGACGTTCGACCGCTCGTTCCAAAACTCGCGGTAGAGCTCGGCGAGGGAATCCATGTCGCCTGCCTGCATGTCGCGGATCAGCAATGCGCCGCCGGGAGAGTCGCAATCAGCCGCGCTCATTCAGCGGAATATACGGCTTGCGGTCGGCGACGCTGCGGTACGCCGGACGGATAATGCGCCCGCCGCAAACCAGCTCCTCAATCCTGTGCGCACTCCAGCCTGCTATACGCGAGATCGCGAATATCGGCGTGTAGAGCTCGGTAGGCAGGTTGAGCATGTCGTAAACGAAGCCGCTGTAGAAGTCGATGTTGTGAGAAACGCCCTTATACATTTTGCGTTCGTGCGCGATGATCTCCGGGGCAAGCCTCGCGACGTTGGCGTAGAGCTTATACTCGTCCTCGCGGCCTTTTTCGGCGCTGAGTTGCGCGACAAAGCTCTCAAAAACGCGGGCGCGCGGGTCGGAGAGAGAATAAACCGCGTGTCCAAGGCCGTAGATCAGGCCGGCGCGGTCAAAAGCCTCCTTGTGCAGTAACTTTTTGAGGTAATCGGAAATCGCGTCGTCGTCATTCCAGTCCCCGACGTGCTGCTTCATGTCCTCGATCATTTCGACAACGCGGATATTCGCGCCGCCGTGCTTGGGGCCTTTAAGGCTGCCCAGAGCCGCCGCGATCGCGCTGTATGTATCAGTCGCTGATGACGATACAACGTGAACGGTAAACGATGAGTTGTTGCCTCCGCCGTGTTCAGCGTGCAGAACAAGAGCCAGGTCGAGGATACGCGCCTCGAGCTCGGAATATTTCTGGTCAGGGCGCAGGATATGAAGGATGTTCTCGGCACAGGAAAGCTTCGGGTCGGGCTGATGTATAATCAGGCTCTTGTCCTTCTCATAATGGTTATAGGCGTGGTATCCATAAACGGCGAGCAGCGGAAATTCGGCAATAAGCTTAAGGCACTGGCGCAGGACGTTCGGCACCGAGATGTCGTCGGCGTTGTCGTCGTAGTAATAGAGGGTAAGCACGCTGCGGGCGAGCGCGTTCATCATGTCGCGGCTGGGCGCTTTCATTATGATGTCGCGCGTGAATTTCGGGGGGAGAGAGCGATAGTCGTTGAGCAGGCGGCAAAAGTCGCGCAGCTCATCCTCGGTGGGCAGATGCCCGAAGAGCAGGAGGTAAATTGTTTCCTCGAAACCGAACCGGTCTTCTTTCAGGAATCCGGCGACGATATCCTCAACGTCGATGCCTTGGTAATACAATTTGCCGTCGACAGGGATTTCCACGCCGTCGACCATTTTCTTGGCGGTAACCTGAGAGATATTGGTAAGTCCGGCGAGGACTCCGTTTCCGTTAAGATCGCGCAGACCGCGGTTGACCTTAAACTCCGTATATAGATCACCCGGAATGACTTTGGAAGAGCACATTTCGGAGAGTTTTATAATTTCGGGAGTAATTTCGGAGTAATTGATGTCATTTCCCATTAACGAACCTTCTTTCTTATGTGGATTGAAATTTTCAATAAGTATACCATCGGAAATACGAATTAACAACATAAATTTCGCAAATTTAACATAAACATAAAAAACGTTTGTTCTTTACGCTCTGATGGTGTATAATAGATACACTGAAAAATCTATTATAACTGCGTACATTATCTCAGAAGCAGACGCCGCCTTTTCCCGGCTGGTCGGACAGGGGGCGCGCCTGGTGCTGGATACTGTCGCGGGAGCGTTTAGAGGCGGAATTTATGTCAAGTTTGGAAAGAAAGCTGCTGACCCTCGGAGACGCCGCGAAATTCGACGCGTCGTGCTCGTCATCCGGAAGCACGCGCCCGGCCCGCGCGGACGGGATAGGCAACGCGTTTGCCGGAGGAATTTGTCATACCTGGGCGGCGGACGGAAGATGCGTGTCACTGCTGAAGGTGCTGCAATCCAACAATTGCTGCTATGACTGCGCCTATTGTGTCAACCGCGCCTCCAACGACGTGCCGCGCGCGACCTTTGAGCCAGATGAGCTTTCCGAGCTGACGATTGAGTTTTACCGCCGCAATTATATCGAGGGGCTTTTCCTCAGTTCGGCAGTGCATCGCAGCCCGGATTACACGATGAGCATGATGCACAGGACGCTTTATAACCTGCGCGAAGTGCACAAGTTCTGCGGATACATACACGTTAAAACCATACCTGGCGCAGATCCATACTGGATTGAGGCGGTGGGGCTGCTTGCCGACCGGATCAGCGTCAATATCGAGCTGCCGACCAGCGATTCACTCGCGCTGCTGGCTCCTCAAAAAAAGCCGGAGCATATTATTACACCGATGAGGCTGATCTCTCAGGCGTCGGAAATGTATCTGGAGGACGGCAAACGGTTTAAGTCGGCGCCGAAGTTCGCGCCCGCCGGGCAGTCGACTCAGATGATTATAGGAGCGACGCCGGACACCGACCGCCAGGTGATTATGACGTCCTCCGCGCTTTATAAAAAGTTCAAAATGCGTCGGGTGTATTATTCGGCCTATATACCGGTCGGCAGCCACGCTGTCCTGCCGGAGCGGGGATCGCCCGTGCCGCTTCTGCGCGAACACCGTCTTTATCAGGCGGACTGGCTGATGCGTTATTACAATTTCCAGCCCGGCGAGATAATCGAGACCGAGTCGCCGATGCTGGACGTACAGCTCGACCCCAAGTGCGCGTGGGCGCTGCGCCATCCCGAGTTCTTCCCGGTGGAGTGCAACGCCGCGCTGCCGGACGACCTTCTGCGCGTGCCGGGAGTGGGCGTGACGTCGATGCGGCGCATTGTCGCGGCGCGAAGGCAGGCAAAGCTGCGGCCCGAGGATCTGCGCAAAATGGGCGTGGTCATGAAGCGGGCGAAGTATTTTCTGACGGCCGGTGGGCAGTACGCCTCAGGCATCCGCCATGACCACCCATTGCTCAGGGAGATGCTGGTGGAGCGGCCGGACAGCTCGCAGATTACGATGTTCGACCGTGACCCCGTGCCGAGACTGTACCCGGTTTCGACGGTGGTGACAAAATGAAGCTGCTGGTTTACGACAACACCTGGAACTCCTTTCTGTCGGCAGTTTTTGCAGCATTTTCCGCTAAATGCGAGGCAACTCTTGTCAGGTCGGTAAAATACGGCGGCGCGACTCTTTTTGAAACCGAGTTCGTACACGAAACAGCCGAACACGCGGCGAGGGTGGAGGCCGGGATGAGGCGCCTCTCCCGCGATTTGCCCGAGACCGTTTACAGGGTGTGGCTGACGGAATTCGACGGAATTGAGGAAGCCATAATCCAGACGCTGAAGCTGGGATTCCGGATGAAAGCCAGCCCGTTGTCCCAGCGGCAGCACGACTGCGTGAAAAGGACGATGGACGCTCTGCGCCACATAGAGTTTGAGGCTCAGCGGTTCCGCGGATATGTCAGATTTGTCCGCGCCGGAGACGATCTGTACGCCGCGGACATCGCGCCCGACTGCAATATTCTGCCGCTGCTCGCAAGCCATTTCCACGAGCGGTTTAGAAACCAGCGGACGATAATCCGCGACACCGTGCGGAGGCTCGCATTGGTTTCCGACAGATCCGGTTGGGAGATTATCGAGCTTGCGGAGTCGCAGATGAAAGCTCTGCCGGCGGAGTGCGAATTTGAAAACTACTGGCGAAAGTACTTCCAAACGATATCTAATAAGTCGCGCGAAAACCGCGACCTTCAGCGTCAGTTTGTACCGCTGAAATACCGGGCGAACCTCACCGAGTTTAATCATGACGGGTCGGGCGGCACTGATGTTATAATTGTTGAATAATTGAAACGGGAAACATGACGCAAAACTCAAAAGTTATGACAATAGACTTTCTTGGACGGTGTGATATAATTACAGGGCTTTTCAAGGCAATGTATACTGAATTAATGAAGGTGAGTGCTTATCAATTCCGATCGTCTTAGAAAACTGATCTTTTCGGCTGTTTTTGTCGCAGTGGATATCATTTGTACCCGGTTTTTCTCGTGGATGCTGCCCTCGGGCATGGACAGAATCAGCCTGCAATTTGTGCCGAACGCGATTTCGGGAGCGATGATGGGGCCAGTGTGGTCTGCCGCCATATGTGCTGTCGGCGATATCCTAGGTATGCTTATTAACTCGGCGGGTAAACCCTATTTGCCGCTGTTCACCATTTCGGCGGCGGTGCGCGGCATAGTCTACGGCCTGACGCTTCACGGGAAAAAACCGTCTATCGTGCGGTCGGTCATCGCGGTAGGCATCGTGACTCTGATTGTCGACCTCGGAATGAATTCGCTGTGGCTCGCGCAGATGATCAGCAGCGACTGGCTGGCGGTTTTCCTGATCAAGCTGCCCACGAGGCTGATAACCATCCCGGTTTACGCGCTAGTTCTGTTCGCCGTGTGGAAGGGCATGGAGAGCGCGAAGCTCACCGAGGGCAAGTGACCGTCCGCGGGATTCCGGCGATCCGGCCGTACCTCCCGGCTAATATCGAAACAAACAACAGCGCCGAACCGTTATCCGCGGTTCGGCGCTGAAAAATTATTCGTCGTAGCCGTTGGGGTGGCTTTTGTGCCAGCTCCAGGCGGTTTTGATAATTTCGGAGACGTCGGTATACTGCGGTTCCCAGTCGAGCAGCTTGCGCGCGTGGTCGCCGGAAGCGATCAGTATGGCGGGGTCGCCCGCGCGCCTCGGCGATTCTTCCCTTACAAGCGTGATGCCGAGAGCCGACTCGGCGGCGGATATAATCTCCCGCACCGAGAAGCCCTTGCCGATGCCGAGGTTCAGGGCGGCGCAGTCTCCGCCCTTGGTCAGGTAATCCAGCGCGCCGAGATGGGCACGGACAAGATCGGTCACGTGAATGTAGTCGCGCACGCAGGTGCCGTCGGGCGTGTCGTAATCGCCGCCGAAAATGCGCACGGGTTTGCCGGATGCCGCCGCGTTAAGGACGATTGGGATAAGGTGTGTTTCCGGACGGTGGTCCTCGCCGATATCTCCTCCCGCGTCCGCGCCGGCCACGTTGAAGTAGCGCAGAGCGACGAAGCGCAGTCCGTAAGCCTCGGAGAACCAGCGCATCATACGCTCGATCATGAGCTTGGACTCGCCGTACGGATTAGTCGGGACAGTCGGGCAGTCTTCAGTAATCGGGATTGTCTCAGGCTCGCCGTATACCGCGGCTGTCGATGAAAAAACGATTTTTCGCACATTGGCGCGCTGCATCGCCGAGAGCAGCGACAGGCTGCCGGCGACATTGTTGTCAAAGTACATTTGCGGATGCGACATACTTTCCCCGACCTGCGAATGCGCTGCGAAATGTATGACGGCGTCGGGCTGCTCGCGGGAGAATACCCAATCGAGGAAATCCGCACGCGAAATATCGCCGCAATAGAAACGCGCGCCTTTATCGACCGCCAGTATATGGCCCCTGGACAGGTTGTCAATCACGGCGACGTCGTGACCCGCGCCGAGACACATTCTGACACAGTGGCTGCCGATGTATCCGGCTCCGCCTGTGATGATTATCTTCATTATTTTGCCCCCAAAACTTGATTGTGAGATAGTATTTCAAATTGCAGAGTATACAGCTGATAGTAATGTCCGCGGCGGTCCAGCAGTTCGCGGTGGGTGCCGCGCTCGATGATTTTTCCGTTTTCGACCACAAGAATCAGGTCGGCGTTTTTGATTGTGGACAGCCGGTGCGCAATGACGAAGGATGTCCGACCCTTCAGGATGCGCTCGGTTGCGATCTTGATCAGCTGCTCGGTTTCGGTATCGACCGAAGACGTCGCCTCGTCCAGCACCAGAATACGCGGATCGGCCAGCAGCGCTCTCGCGAAGGAGATCATCTGCCTCTCGCCGACAGACAGCCGGTCGCCGCCCTCTCCGACCTCGGTGTCCATGCCGTTTTCCAGGCGCAAAATCACCTTGTCAGCCTGAACCAGACCGGCGGCGCGCTCGATATCCTCGTCTGAGGCTGAAAGGTTGCCGTAGCGTATGTTTTCGCGGACACTGCCCGAGAAGAGGTGCGGATGCTGCAATACATAGCCGATGTTCGAGTGTAGCCAGAGCTGGCTCCGCTCGCGGTAGTCCCGCCCGTCAATAAGTATCTCTCCAGACGTCGGCTCAAAGAATCTGCAAATCAGGTTGACCAGCGTGCTCTTTCCGGCGCCGGTCTCGCCGACGATTGCCGTGTAAGTCCCCGCCGGAATGGCCAGATTGAAGCGCTCCAGTACGTTTTCGGTTCCGTCTGGGTATCTGAAGGTGACGTCGCGCAGCTCGATATCGCCGGTCAGCGGCTCCCAGTTTTCGCGCCTCGGGTTATAGTTGTCGCCATACTTTTCGACCACCTCGGGCGGGTCTGTGATCTCGGGCTGGCGGTCGAGCAGCGCGCAAACGCGTTCGATGTTGGCGGCCGACGAGACAAACTCCGAATACACCCGAGCGCTGAGGAAAATTGGGTCAAAGAGCCCGATTGCGAAGTTGAAGAACGCCGCGAGTGTCCCGATAGCGAGCCCGGAAAACATTACCAGATTGCCGCCGAGGCCGAGCACAAGAGCGATCGCGAGCGTTCCGGCCAGCATGACAAGAGGCATAAATACGGCGCTGAGAAAGGCGACCTTTCTTGAATGGCGGTACATATTTTTTGTAAGTCCTTCGAACTCTTGCTCGTTGGATTTTTCGATAACCAGCGTCTTAGATGTGCGCGCGCCGGCGATGCCCTCGTTGAACGCGCCGGAGATGCGGGAGTTTTGCCGACGGGCGAGGCGGGTGGCGGCAAGTACTTTCTTTTGGATAAAGATACAGGCGACAGAGATTAGCGGGACGACGGCAAGCACCACCAGCGCGAGCTGCCAGTTGAGCGCGAACATCGCGATGAAAGCGCCCGCGATAAAGCAAATCGACCACAAAAGATCGACCAGGCTCCACGCAATCACGTCACCGATGCGGGTTGTGTCGCTCATAACCCGCGCGAGAATATATCCGACCGGAGTCGTGTTGTAATAGGACAGAGACATCTTCTGCAGGTGAGCAAAGACAGTTTGCCTGAGCTGTTTGCCGAATCCGACCTCGATTTTTATGGCAAGCTGGAAAAAAATAAAGACAGCGGTGGTCTGTATCAGCACCAGCGCGACCATGGCGGCGACATAAAGCTCCAGTCCCTCAGTGCTGCGTGGCACAATGAAATGGTCGACGGCTATGCTGAGTGCCAGCGAGTAAGCGACGTCGACGGCGGCACAAATAAGCATCAGCGCCGCGATAACGATCAGCTTCGTTTTGTGCGGCGAGATGTGCGGCCACATTCGCCCCCACATTTTCAGCGAGAGCGGCTTATCAAGTTCAAGATCATCGTAGTGCATACTCATTTATCCGCTCTTACCTGTCAGTCTAATTCGCTTTGGAGTTCATATATGCGCCTGTAAGCTCCGCCGGCTTTCAGCAGTTGTTCATGACTGCCGGATTCCGCGATTTTTCCCTCGCGGAGAACGATAATGCGGTCGGCCTTCATAAGCGTGGTTATCCTGTGTGAGATAATGATTGTGGTGCGGTTTTTCTGGTTTTGATGCTCGAAGAGATTATTCCAGATGAGCGATTCGGTCTCGGTGTCGACCGCCGACAGAGAGTCGTCAAAAACCAGGATCGGAGTGTCGCGCACAAGCGTGCGGGCGATAGAAACGCGCTGCCGCTGTCCGCCCGACAGAGTGACGCCGCGTTCGCCGATCATCGTGTCGTAGCCCTGCGGGAAGGCGGTGATGCTGTCATCGATCGCGGCGGTGACGGCATGGTCGCGGATGTGCCCCAGCGGTATTCCATCGCTGCCGACCGCGATGTTCTCGGCGATCGTCCGGGAAAAGAGATAGCTGTCCTGCAGCACAAAGCCGATATTCTTCCGCAGATGGCCGAGCTCAATACTGCGTATGTCGACTCCGTCAATAAGTATTGACCCGCCGTCTGGAGGCAGCTCATACAGACGGTTGAGAAGCTGGGCAACGGTCGATTTGCCGCTGCCGGTCGCGCCCAGAATGGCGAGAACCCCGCCCTCGGGTATCTTAAAGCTGAGATTTTGCAGCACCGGAGCCGAGCCCTTGTGGGCGAAAGTGACGTCGCGAAACTCGATCTCACCTCTGATTTCAGGGCTACCGGCATCGTCCCGGTCGGATTCGGCAGGGCTGGACAGCACCTCGAATATTCGTCCGGCGGAAATGCCCGCTTTGCTGAGCTCAGATATGATACGCCCCAGTGAGCGGATGGGCCAGATGAGCATTCCGGCGTAGACAAAGAACGCGAGAAACATGCCCAGTGTCATATGGCCATTATAACAGCGAAGTATGCCAAAAACAACCACGAGCATGACTTGCAGTCCGGTTATGACGTCCTGCAGCACCCAATATGCCGCCATCAGCCTGCCCATTCTGGTCGCGTGATAGCAATAATCCTCGTTGAGCTGGTCAAACCGCTCCAGCTCGAACCGCTCGCGTCCAAACGCCCGGATGACGCGGACGCCGGTCAGATTTTCCTGCACCATGGTCTGAAGCGCGCCGTCAGCGGTGTCGGCGGCCAGAAAACGCCTGCCGATCCGCCTGAAAAAGAAGAACGTTGACGCCAGCATTACAGGCAGGAACGCAAGAGTTATCAGCGCCATAAAGGTATCCATGCTGAACATGACAAGCGACGCCACGATCAGCAGGAAAAACATCCTGACAAGCTCGCTGAGGTGAAAGTTAATAAAATTACGTATGGTCTCCACATCTGCGGTGCAGCGCTGGATAATGTCCCCGGTGCGGACGTCCATGTGCCAGCTGAACGGCAGGTGCTGTATGTGCGAAAACAGGCCGTCCCGCATACGCCGGATCGCGTATTCGCCGCACTCGCTGGTCAGGTACCTGCGGTAGAAGTTGCAAACCCCGGCGAGCAGGGCGCAGATCAGAGCCGCCAGCGCGCATACATATATGTGGCCGCGCAGAAAATCCCGGCCGCCGATATCGGTTAGAATACCGGAGAGGAACGCCGGAAGCTGCGCCGGTTCGTCGCCAATGACAAAGTCCACGGTAAAGCTGATAATCTGCGGTGAGATAAACGCGAGGCATACAGTCAGCGCCGTAATTAGTACCGAGAGAACGAGACGGACCGAGCGTCCCTTAAAAAAATAGGCGATCATAGAAAATTTTCCCGAAAACAGGCCGCTCAAACGCGTCGCCTCCCTCGTATATGTTTCCCGACTGAAGCCGGGGCTTGTGCGCGGCGCGAATATCTGATAGGATTTAATAAAAATACCGTTTGGAGATTGCTATGAGAATTATGGCCATCGACTATGGCGACGCGAGAACGGGCATCGCCCTGTCCGACATCACAAGGACGCTGACCGGCGAAACCAGGGTAATTAGCGAGAAGGATCAGGACGAATTACTGCGCAAGATCGCCGATGTAGCGCAAAGCGCCGGAGTCAGCCGGATAGTCGTCGGCTATCCCAAGAATATGAACGGAACGCTCGGTCAGCGCGCCGAAAAGAGCGAGGAGCTCGCAAAGCGGCTGGGAGAGCTGACCGGACTGCCGGTGGATTTGTGGGATGAGCGACTGACCACGGTCGACGCCCACCGCATACTCGCCGAAACCGGACACAGCGGCAAAAAACGAAAGGGCACGGTTGACGCCGTCGCCGCGTCGCTGATACTGGAAGGCTACATGAGCAGCTCAGCCGGCAGGGCTTGACGCGGACTTTTCCGCCATGCGTTTTTCGTATGTCCTGTTGCGGCGGTAAAGAAGAATGTCGGTCAGCACCAGAATCGCGTTTAATATGTAAAGATAGCTGACAAAGTCGAAGCCGGACAAAATCTTGAAGGTGATTCCGCAAAGATAGCCGACGAATACAAGTATGAGAAAGAATAGGCTTTTGCCGCCGGTCGACTTCGACACCCACGATTTCCAGATAGAGACCGGCCACGACGCACCGAAGCATACCAGCATTCCCATTTCGAAAAACTGCATGAAATCATCCTTAATAAACAAATATTTTTTGGACGACCGCCAGAACGTAATGCTGACCCGCATTGATTCCGGCGGTCACTACTTTTTCCTGTGAAACAGCTCCCGGACGCCGATATATAGTAAAAAGACGCCGAAAACGCGCCGCAGCGGCTCGGGGTCGACGAACCCGACCACAAACGCAGCCACGCCGGCAGTAACAAGTCCTGTTATCATCGCGGGGATGGCGGCCTGCCAGCTTACAAAGCCATTTTTTATGTGCGAGATGAGCGCGGTGATCGAGGCCGGGGGGAAGAACATCAGGTTAATGCCCTGCGCCAGATGTTGATTGAACGCCGCGACATTGGTCAGGTATATTATCAGCAGACTGCCGCCGCCTATGCCCCAGCCGGAAAGCACCCCGGCGGCGAGCCCGGCGAGGGAATCCAGTACCCAGCTCAAAACATCAACGCCCGGACGGCGCCGTAAATGATTATCGCGCCGAAACCGCGGCGGAGCAATGTCGTCGGGATGTTGGTGAACAGACGCCCGCCAATGTATCCGCCGACCAGCCCTCCGAGCACGAAGGGCGCCGCCGCGACAAGATCGATGCCGCCCCTGCAAATGTAAATAATCGCCGACAGCACGCAGATCGGAGCTATGACCATTATTGACGTCGCGAGCGCGCACCGGTCATCCAGGCGGACAAAACGCGTCAGCGCCGGCAGCAGGATCAGCCCTCCGCCAAAACCGAACAGGCCGTTGACCACCCCGGTGGCCGCGCCCGCGGCGGCGCACTTAACTTTGGAAACCCGATTGCACTCGTGTTTGCTCTCTATGGAGTCTTTTCCGTGACATGACACTTATACCACCCCGCAAACGGTAGTTTACCTCCGGCGCGGGGTATTATTCACTTTGATATCGCCGTACGAATCAGATACCGGTCAGCTTGCGGACAACGTAGCCCGCCATCAGCAGTCCTGCCGAGGCGGGAACCCACGGCGCGCTGGCGGGGACGCTACGCCTGCCCGGCGGCGGATCGTCCAGCTGAGCCGCCTTAATCGGGAGCTCGTCGCTGTAGACTACGGAATGATGTATTACGCCGCGGCTGCGCAATTCCTTGCGCATCACCCGCGCAAAACGGCAATCATGGGTGTCGGCGATGTCCGCGATTTTGAGACGGGAGGCATCCAGCTTGTTGCCGGTGCCGAGCGCGGATATTATCGGAATGCCGGAGCTGATCGCGGTGCAGATCAAATCCAGCTTACACGTTACGAGGTCGATCGCGTCCACAATGAAGTCGTAGCGCTCGCCGTTCCAGAACTCATCCCGTGTTTCGGCGTCATAGCGCTTGCAGATGGGATGCACAACGGCTGCGGGGTTGATGTCCAGCGCCCGCCGGGCCATGACCTCGCATTTGGGCAGACCGACGGTGGAATGCAGCGCGCACGCCTGGCGGTTTATGTTGGTGCGGCCAACCTCGTCGTGGTCAACCAGCGTCAGCGTTCCAACTCCTGAGCGAGCCAGCGATTCGGCGGCATAGCTGCCAACCCCGCCAAGACCGAATACGGCGACGTGACTTGCCGCCAGCACGGACAGCGCCCGGTCGCCCATCAGCATTCGGGAACGCAGCTGCCAATCTTCAGTCAAGTTAACACCTCTTTGAATAGTTGTATCAGAATACGCCCTTTTCGGTCAGATATGCGCGCATTTGGGCGACACGCTGACTCCAGGAGCTGGCGCTGCCAAACTCCATGCGGCGCTTGACTTTCCAGTCGCTGTGCTCGTTGATTGCCGTCTTGCAGCGCGCCACAAAATCGTCGGGGCTGGTCGCGATGTACACAACGTCGGCGAATTCCAGCACCTGATCCGGCTGCGGGGTGGATACGATGGGCTTGCCGGTGGACAGGTACTCGTACAGCTTAAGCGGGGAGACGTCCTTGGCGAGATCGCCGGAGCGGAACAGGTTCAGGCATACGTTGAAGTAGGCGACATAGCGCGGCAGGGATTTATGAGGCATAAGCCCGAGCAGGTGGACGTTAGAAAGCTTGTGCAGCTCGGAGAGGTCAACCCCCGGCTGCTCGCCGCCCACCATCACGAAGTTCCACTCGGGATGCTCCTTCGCCGCGTGGATTATCAGGCTGTAATCGATGCACTCCTGAAGCGCGCCCACAAAGCCGAGTATGGGCGCCTGGACGTTAAACAGCTCGTCGGGCGGCAGAAAGGGAACGTCGTTGTGATCCGACGCCTGTGAAAACAGCTCGTAGTTCGCTCCGTTGGGAACGAGCAGCACATTGCTGTTATATTTCTTGAGCGTGGTTTCCAGTCCTTTGGCGGTGCAGAACACGACGTTCGCTTTGGTGGCGAGGTCGCGCTCCATTTTGTCGACAACCTTGGGGCTGATAAGGCCCTTATAGGCGCTGTGGCGGTCGACACAGTCATATACCACCGCGCTGTGGGGAATATGACTGACGATATCGGCGGCAGTCGGGCTGTAGCACCAGATTATCGGGTCGGTAAAGCCGTGCTTTGCCATCATGCGCCGGACAAAAGACGCCTGGGCGCGTCCGTTAATTTTGTTGACCGCGCGGTTTTTATTGAAAAAAGGCAGAACCGGCGGCATGGAATAGACGGTGAGGTTATCGCGGATCTTTTCGCCGCCGTCGCGGTAGGAGGTCATCTTGGCGGCCGCCGATTTGTCCTTGTACTTGGCTATATAAGAAACGGGCGGATCAAAATACAGTATCTCAACATCGTCAAGTCTGCCCATGATTTGCTGTTTGCGTGTGGGATAAGGATGCCAGCAGGAGGTCGACAGGCACACGATTTGTTTCATAAAACACCTCGGAAAATAATAATTGATTAACTGGTAAACTGGCCGTCCAGCAGCCTTGACAGAACCTCGACGTTGACGCTCTCAATCTCGGCCAGCTTGCGGACAGCCTCGCGCCGCGCTTCTCCGTCGCCCAGCTGAAGCACGGCCTGATCGATCAGATCGCAGAGGCTTTCGAAGGTGATATCGGCAAATTCCTCGTATAAGTGCTGGCCGATATAGCGCAAAAACGCACTCACCTTGCAGTCGTAAACCGCGCCGATCAGCGGAGTGCCGCAGCGGGCGGCAAAGACCAGCGCGTGCAGCCGCATGGAGACGACGACGCTCATCCGGGTCATCAGACCCATGACGACCCGCGGCTGATTGGGCCGCTTTATGATGTAATGCGGACAGTCGGTATAGCTGGCGGCTGCCTTGCCGGGTTCGAGGTCGTGCTGCTGCTCGATGGGAAGAAATACCGGAACCAGTCCATATTTTTCATAGGCGTAGACGGCGGCGCGCCCGAATTCGGCGCACTTGCGGTCAAAGCCCGGCCAGCGCCTGAGCGCGAAACAGATGTAGTTGCCGTCGGGCGGAATGCCCTCGGAAACCAGGGCGCTGTCCACCGCGTCGCTGTCCGCGGGGGAGAGGGCGAGCGTGGGATCGGCTGCTAGCCGCATTTCCGGACGCGTCACGCCGAGAATGCGCAGCTCCTCCAGCGAGCTGTCCTCGCGCAGGGTAATCGCCGTTACGTTGCGGTCGATCACGCGCCGCGCCAGTTTCCGGTTAAAAGCGCGGGTGACCGGCCCGATACCGCAGCCGTACATCATGACCGCGCAGCCGCACATCCTCGCGAGCGTGATTGAGTACAGATAAAACCACAGTGACCTTCGGGAGGTGACGTCCTGGATCAGACTGCCGCCGCCGCTGATAAATACCTTAGACCGGCGGAGCGACGAGATCAGTGAAAACGGATTGAACGTGAATATAGACCGCAAACGGTAAGTCTTTCGCGTCCAGCGCGGGTCGCGGGACATTACGCGAATGCTGATATCGGGATCGATGCCGCGGATTTCGTCAATCATGGCCTCGAGGATGGCTTCATCCCCAGCGTTGCGCCTGCCGTATGCGCCGCAGATGGTGACACCGCCACGTCCGCGGCGCTTGATCTCCGACCGGCGCATAATCGTGTTATAAATATCGAGCTGACGGGCTATCATCAGATCAAGCGAAAAGTGAGTCGAGGCTTTCAGATTCAGTCTTCTGCCGAGCTCGGCGCGCAGATCGCCGTTTTCCGCCAGAGTCACGAGATGGCCGGCGAGCTCGTCCGCGTCGCCGGGCGTGAACAGCAGGCCGTTGACACCGTGGTCGATCAGCACCGGTGTTCCGCCGACGCGCGAACTGATCGTGGGTCTGGACATGCGTGCGCCCTCGGTCAGCACAAACGGAAATGTCTCGGACAGCGACGTCAGCAGATTAATGTCAATACAGCGGTAAAACGCGTCCATGTCGGACATCCAACCGGCAAAGCAGACGCAGCCGTCGAGCCCGAGCTCGGAGCACTGCTTTTTCAGCTGGTCGGCGATCTCGCCGTCGCCGGAGATGATGAGCCTCAGATTTCTGGCGCGCTCACGGGCAATCGACATCGCTCGCAGCAGGGTGGAAATATCCTTGACAGGCGAGAGGCGCGCCGCGATTCCCGCGACAACGTCTCCGTCCTGGATGTCCAGCCCGCAGGACCGCAAAAACTCCGTTTTGTCAATATCGCGCGGCGGCAGAGTGAAGTCCAGCCCGTTATAAATGGTGAACATGCGGTCGGGCGGAAAGCCACGTTGAATGAGCAGCTCGGAAATAGGGTCCGATACGCCGATGAAGTAGTCTATCGACCGGAGCGCGACCCGGTTGGCCATGCCGTAGGTCAGATGCCCGAGGGGACGCCCGAGGTAATCCAGCCGGTAGTCGCTGTGCATTGTAGTTACGAGCGGCGCCTTGTATTTTCGTTTGAGCAGCGCGCCCATCAGGTTGCCGCGCGAACCGTGGCAGTGGACGATGTCGTATTTGCCCTCCCGAACGATATCGGTAAGCTCGCCCAGACCTGCGCGCAGTCCCCGCGCGGTTATGACCTTGGTGTCAATACCGAGCTCGCGGGCCTCGTCAGAAAACGGACCCTCGCGAAAACTCACAAGGGTGACCTCGGTATGACGGCGCAGTCCGTCGAGCAGGGACAGTATATGAGTTTTGGCGCCGCCGACATCGCCGCCGCTGATCAAATGGATAACTCGCACTAAAAAAACAACCTTTCAAGAGCGCTGGAACACAGGAATATAATCAGGATACCGGGAAAAAGCGTAAAGCGCCGCCGGTATATTGTCATTTTAAGCAGTAAAAAATAATGCCATACAGAATTATGCAACTTTTTCTTGTACATCACGACATTTTATTATACAATAGCTGGCGGCGGCAGTCAACTTTTGGTTTGCGCCGCGGGCAAACAAACAAAAACAGCAAGTTCTTGGGAGGATTATATGAAACTTATTGACGAAAGAGGCCGGTTGTTCGGAAGGTTCAACATAGTGGACATGCTCGTACTGCTGGCAATATTGATCGTAGTAGCGGCGGCGGCGTGGTATCTCGTCGGCAACAAAATTGCCGAGGCGTCCATGCCCGATGTCAAGATGACGATGGTGACCAGGATTCGCGGTGCGCATCCGCGCCAGTACGAAGAAATCGCGAAAAACAAGCTGCCTCAGCAGCTCATTTCGGGCAACAACTACGTTGACGACGCGTATCTCGTAAAAGTTGAAAAGACGCCGTATGTCGTTCAGCTTCAGACAGACGACGGACAAATCAAGGAAGCGACCGACCCGACCCGTATCGACGTCCTGTTTACCATTGAAGCCAGGGTGCCGGCCGACCAGCCGATTACAAAGATCGGAACGCAGGAGATCAGGGCGGGGCGCGATCATATAATCAAGACCAAGTATATTGAATACGCCAGTATAATCGAAAAGGTTACGTATGAACCTTTGAGTGATAAGAAATGATTGAGCGTGCGCTTAGAAACTGCATTATCGCTCGGATGGCCATACGGCTGAAGAAATGGTACGCATGCAGCGCCGTGTGCAGACTACTTGCGGTGATTGGCAGCGCTTACAACAATTCGCTGCTGGCCGCGGCCGTCAGGCGTGTCTTTGGGTCGCCCGTACACAGCCGGTATTCGAAACTTAACAAACGCCTGTCCAGGTTTAACGAGTTTTTGCGCAGGCGGGGGCACCGCTTCCTGCCCAACAGAAGCGACAGCTTTACGCTGCGGCTTGTTGACGCGGCGGGAGGCACGCCGACTATTCAGTACAGCAAGACCTGCTGGTTTTTCGGCGGACTGGGAGCGCGCGGCGTCCTGCTCGCGATTTTCTCGCTGTATCTGCCGATCGACGCGCTGCTGCGGGCTATCGGTTCGCTGGAGACGATCGCAAACATCTGGGACGAGGCCTTCTTCCTGCTCTGTTTGCTCTACATTCTGTTTGAGCTGTTGTTTACGAGGGACCGGATTGCGCCTCGCGTGACTCCGCTGGACGCGATGCTGCTGGTGTTTCTTGCGATCGGGCTCATGCTGATGTGCTTTGTGTCGCCGGATTTCTCGGTGGCGTTCGCCGGATACCGCGCGGTTTGCCAGTATATGCTGTGGTTCTTCATCGTCGTCCGCCTGGTTCGGACTGACGGAAACGCGCTGCTGCCGCTGGTTATTCTGGCCGCGATCGGAACGTTCGTCGCACTGCACGGCATCTATCAGTTTATCATTGCGGCGCCGATACCCGACGCGTGGACGTCCGATACCGAGATGGGCGTGCGCACCCGTGTATATTCCATATTCGGCAGCCCCAACGTCATGGGCTCGTTCATGGTAATGACGGCGCCCATTCTGATCGCGTTCGCCTATAAAGCCAAAAAGATTGTATCGAGCGTATTTTTGTTCGGGTGCGCGGGGATCGCGTGTCTCGCCTGCCTGTTTACTTTCTCGCGCGGCGCGTGGATGGGTATGGCCGTTGCCCTGCTTGTTTTCGCATTGCTGCGTGACCGGAGACTGCTCGCGGTTTTCGCGGTAGTCATGATAATCGCGCTGAGCATACCCGATATCGCCAACCGGATAGCCTACCTGTTCACCTCCGATTTTGCGGATGCCAGCCAGCGGGCGGGAAGAACGGGACGCTGGGCGTTTGGCATGGATCTGCTGCTGAAAAACGGCCCTTGGTTCGGGTTCGGGCTGGGCAGATTCGGCGGCGCGGTCGCCATGCAGAACCAGGTCATGGAGGGCGTCAAATACTTCTACATGGACAACTACTACCTGAAAACCCTGGTAGAGATGGGTTATGTCGGGTTTGCGGGTTACATTTCGCTGATTGTAGCCGTTGTGTGGAACGGACTGCGCTCGCTTTTCCGCGTTAAAAATACCGACGCATATGAATTATGCGCCGGCATCTTTGCGGCCATCTCGGGAGTTCTGGTGCACTGCCTGTTTGAGAATATCTTTGAAGTGCCGTATATGAACGCCTATTTTTGGGGGCTTGTCGCGCTGTTGATGTGGTTTGGCTTTATCAGAGGAAACTCCGCGAGGGCAAAGTGAGCGGGACGCATACACCACAGCGTCAGAGCGATGTGATGCTCAGTTCGTTGAACGCCTGCTCCAGCTTCTCCAGCGCGCGTTTTTCGATCCTTGATACGTAAGAGCGGGAAATGCCGCTCATGGAGGCGATCTCTCGCTGAGTCAGAGGATGTTCGCCGCCGAGACCGTAACGCATGGTAATAATCGTGCATTCGCGTTCGTCCAGCCTGTCATTTACAAATCGGCGCAGTTGACGCTCAGTGTCGGCCGCGTCGATTTTTTCAATTATTGAATCGTCGGCGCAAATGACGTCCATCAGCGCGATTGTATTGCCGTCCTTATCCGTGTCGATCGGGTCGGAGAGGGATATTTCGCACTTTTGCTTGCGCTGGCTCCGGAAATGCATCAGGAGCTCGTTTTCGATACAGCGGGCGGCATAAGTTGCGAGCCTGGTGCCCTTGTCGTTTTTGAACGTCGTCACGGCTTTGATCAGCCCGACGGTGCCGATGGAGATCAGATCGTCCTGATCCTCGTCCGTTGTATAGTATTTCTTGATGACGTGCGCGACCAGTCTCAGGTTGCGCTCAATCAACAGGTTGCGGGCGGCCATGTCGCCGGCAGCGAATCTCTCCAGGCACTCCTTCTCCTCTTTTGCCGAAAGCGGACGGGGGAATGAGCCCGACCCGCCCGACACGCGCAGGGTCAGGTAGATTCCGTGCAGTAACAGTGCGATTGCTGCTGTTATCATGTAGTCGCCTCCAGTCAGATGACTTTTCCCACATAAATATATTCCGAAAACGGCTTGGTTGATTCGGAAAAACCCGAACTTTGGCTGGGCACGCCTTGAAATAGTGCCATATGCCTGTATCAGGTGCGGGCGGGCGGCATCACAGAATCCAAAATATAAGAACGCCGCCATGGTTCGTTTATTCGAACCCCGGTGGCGTATTTCGCAGTATTAAGTTCTACCATATCGGCTAACATTCACTTGCAGTCGGGATTATAAATACTCGATCCCGAGCGCGTAATTCGGCGAGCATGTTTTGTAGAAGTCAAGATCCTTTTGAGCTCCAATATTTATGAACGGGCCGACGTAGAGAGCCTGATTGTCACGCACCGACCATTCCATGCCGTTGTCCTCTTCCCAGACGCAGTCAAACTCCACGCTGTAGGCGGGAACGGCGGAATCGAGCGGACGCTGGATACAGAGCGCCATCGGAGTGATATACCCGAGAACCTCGCGGCCGCGGCCGACGTCAATTGGCTCGGAGTCACTGTAAATGCAAAAGCTCTTGCAATACTCGACCGAGCATTCGCAAAGCTTGTCCAGCAGGCTGTCGGGCATGGCGTCAAAACTGTCGGCGCACAGGTTGGCATATTCGATATCGACGTCTTTACGTATGAGCACCTTAATATCCCGGCCAAGCAGTGAAGACGAAAGCTCGCCCTTGAGGAAGTATTTGCTCTCTTGAATATTCTTTATCATAAGACCTCCGAAGCAATCGGTTTGATATGAGTGAAAAAGTCCGTTAGAAAGGACTCGGCGGGCATTGGCGGCCACGCGCCGCGGTCACAGGACAAACATATTGTTGCACCACGACAGGGAGTCGAAGTAGTACCTGATGATGTCGTCTGAGGTGATACCGAAAGGGTAGGCGAATTTCATGGCTTCATCCCATTTTCCGCGCTCGTAGTTGGCGATAATATCGAGCGCGCGCGCCAGATCACCCACGCCGTTGAGCAGTGCGGATTTTATCGGCTTCGGCAGGTTGAGCTGCTCGATTACCTGCTCCTTAGGCTGTTCGGTAATGACGTCAATAAGCGAGAAAAGGCCGGTGGTATACAACGCCTCGCCCTTAACGCCAAGGTCAATGTCCGCTCCCATTACTTCAAGAAAACGCCCGCGTACCATGGACATCCTTATGGTTTCCTCAGGCTTGCCGTCGTGGATGCCCATCATCGTAATGAGCGTCACCCATTTCTTGGTTTCTCTGGTGCCGAGAATGGCCAGCGCGTGCTGAATATCCTTTATTTCGTTTCGCATTCCGAAATAAGCGGAGTTGACCAGGCGCAGCAGCTTATACGTCAGAACCATATCGGTGCGAATAGCTTTGGCCACTTTGGGAAAGTCCATATTCGGCTGGTGAACATAGCGGATCAGCCTCAAATAGTTGAGCTTGAGCGGCTCGAGCTTCTTGTCACTTAGAATGACCGGTTTGCTGAAAAAATAACCCTGAAAATAGGAGAAGCCCATATTCTTCGCAATGTCAAACATCTCCTGGGTCTCGATTTTCTCAGCGAGCAATTTGGTTTTATTGCGGTTGACATTACGCATTATCGCTTTGATTTCATCGATGGAGGAGGCGAGAAAATCTATCTTGATAATATCCGCGAGATCCATAAGCGGCAAAAATTCCGGACTGAAGACAAAATCGTCGAGCGCCAGCGTGTAGCCCTTCTCCTTAAGATAACGGCAGGATTCAATGATCTCATCAGTCGGAGAAATGGTTTCCAGCAGCTCAATGACGAGCTGCTCTCTCGGAAAGAGTGTCGCGACGTTCTGAGTCAGCAGCGATTCCGTGAAATTAATGAAAGCCCGGCAGGAGCCGGTCAGCTTTTCAAGCCCCATTCCGAGGAAGCTTTCAATCATGATTTCGGAAGACGCTCTGTTCTGATCGACTTCAGGATTAAACGCGTTTGTGGTGGAGTTGGCTCTGTAAAGCAACTCATAAGCATAAACGTGCTGACGAATATCGAATATAGGTTGTCGTGCAATAAATGAGTTCATAAAGATGCACCTCTGCAACTCGTCGGATCATGAAGCAGGCAAAAAACTACACAGCAGAACCCGGGATTCAAATTTTGGTAACATATGTTAGTCTATCATCTATTTGCAATCAAAGTCAACCTGTTATTTGGTGTAATAAAGTGTGCAATTGGGCTTATTCTAAACAATATATCACAAAATAATGTAAACATTTAAATTCATTGCGCAATAAACGTTATCCGTGCTATAATTATTTCAAAGCGCTTTGGAGGGATGTCTTAATGAAAAAGATATATGTTCCAATGGTCAGATACGGCGACAGGCAATTTGACGAGGGGTTTGTCGGTTGGGGATTCAACAGTTATGAGGACCAGATCCGCGACGCGCAGGGCATTCTGAGGCTTGCCACTGGCAAGGAAATGAAAATCCTTGATCTCGCGTGCGGACTGGGTATTTACCATAAGGTCTGGCTGGACGCCGGGCACACGGTGGTGGGCACAGATCTGTCGGACACTTTTATTTTCATGGCCAAGAACAATAACGACGATCCAAAGGCGTCTTACAGGGTCGAGAACTATTACGACCTCGCCGAAGTCAACGAATACGATCTGATAACAATGATTGATACGCCGATTGAGGACACCGAACTGCCGGCCAACGTTATCCGCGCGTTGAAGCCAGGCGGTCATTTTATATTCCAGATAGCCAATCCCCAGTACAAAAACAAGCGCGGCCCGGTCGATGTCAATTACAGGAACTGGGAGCAAAAGGAAGACGACATATTCGTGCTGACCAGGCATGAATATAACGAGGAAATTGACCGCTGGGAATACGAAGAGTGGACCATTGACGTCGAAAAGGCTGAGGTGCTGGTGCAGCATAGTTTTTCGCGAAACCTGTCTTTTAAGGGCGTCGCTGATATAATAATGGAAACCGGCTTTTCGTCGATCGCGTTTTTCGACCACAACGGGAGGCCTTACGGCCTGAGCGACGAACAACCGCTGGCATATTTCGCGATGGCGCACAAGAGTTATTAACGCTTTCGACTCCGCCGATGCACTGGTTTATCGGCGGTTTTTCTCCGAGGCGAGCAGGCGGTAAAGAGTGCTGACTCCGATGCCGAGCGCCTTTGCGGCGGCTCTTTTTCCGGCCAGGGTGTGGCCGTGGATATCCAGCATAGCCTTAATGCGGTCGCGCTGAAAGCTGTTGATTTGATTGGACAGCGAAGAGCCGGCCGTTTTGATGATAGACAGGTCGTGCGGTTCGATTTGGCCGTTTTGCGCGGTCTCGAGCGCGCCGCGGATGACCGATTCGAGTTCCCGTTCGTTCATAGGCCAGCTGTGCGTCATCAGCGCGGCAGCCGCGTCGTCAGATATCGTAACAGGTTGGTTATCGGGCGAAGGATTGCCGCCGCTTACGAAAAAATTCGCCAGAGGGATGATGTCCTCGGTTCGCTGACGCAGCGGGGTAATCTCGACCGCCACCGGCGCGAAACGCAGATAAAGTTCCTCCGAAAACTCATCATTGGCCGTCAAATGGCGCAAATCGAGCGTACTGGCGGCTATTATTCGCGCCTTGAAGGTGACGTCACCAAGGTCGGGAGAGGTCAGCTTTTTGCCGGCCATGATTTGCAGCAGTTTATCCTGCGCAGACCTGGGAAGATCGCATATTTCGTCCACAAACACTACGCCATCCTGCGCGCGCTCGAGCGTTCCTCTGATTTCGGAGCTGCCGAACAGTGCGTCCTCGAAGCCGGGATCACCGGAGCGGCGGCAGTCGACAACCAGAAACGGACGGTTGCTCCTGAGGCTGCGGCGGTGGATGGTGCGCGCGAACCGCTCTTTACACACGCCTTTTTCTCCGGCTAAAAGCACCGACGAACCGACGAGGGACAGACGGTGAATCCGTTCGAGAACGGTGGCCATCGCGGCGCTTTTCCATGGGTAGTTCTCAGGGTGCGACGCGGATTCCGATGGTTCCCGCTCGGTGAGCTCGCCGGGTTTTATCAGGATCAGCACGCCGCCGCCCGCGATCGGATGGATTTGAACAACGCACAGCGCGCCGGACGGTAGAGCCGCGCCGATGGCGAGCTCTTCCCTGCGCGATATAGCGGCGGAAAGTCCGGGAAGCCTCATGAGCCATGCCGCGCCGCCTCCGCCCAGCAGCGACTTTGCCGCGGGGTTGAGCACGGCGGGGGACATGCCGCATATTATTGCCGCGGGATCGGGTAGCGCGTCGAACGCTCCCGCGAATTTATCCTGAGGCTGTGAGATTTCCGGCATAGCAAAACCTCCAATAGAATTTACCAGTTGGAAAGAAAAATAATTTGGAGAGCCGCATGAAGAAAATGAAACCACTGAAAGCGCTGATAATCGGATTGCTCTGTCCCATCGTGTTTCTGGCGTCAAATTTTATTGTGACCTACGTATCCGTTATTATATATACCAATACCGACACAAGCGCCGCCGTTTACGAACGGGAAGACATGGACAGTGCCGCGAATGAGCAGGCCGAAGCCCGGTTACAGTACATCCGCGATGTCACGCCGTATATATCAATCGCATATGGGGCGCTGACATTGCTGCTGTTTATGATATTCTTCCGCGTTTTCAAGGTGCGGATGGCGAGCGTTGTCCGGTGGAAGCCGGTCGGAATGCGCAAAGCCATTCCCGCATTGCTGCTGGGAGCTTTTTTTGCACTGTTTGTAAACGGTGTGTTCCAGCTGCTGCCACAGGAGGCAATAAGCGGCCAAACGACCGATTACTCGGGCTTTTTCGGCTCGGGCGCGGTCATGGCGATAATCAGTATGGTGATCGCCGCGCCGATAGTCGAAGAGACTGTGTTTCGCGGCCTGTGCTTCAATTACCTGCGGGCCGCGATGCCCAAAGCGGCCGCGATAATCGTCCAGTCGGCGCTGTTTGCCCTGCTGCATGGTGAATGGATCAATATAGTATTGGTGTTTTTTATATCGCTGCTGATAACAGTCGTATACGACAGGTGCGACTCGCTCAAGGCCGCCATCCTTTTGCATATGGCTTACAACCTCATGACTGTAATTCTGGTTTACCTGCCTGCCAACACGGTGGCGTCGGCGGTCATGACGGCGATTGGCGGCGCGGCTTCGGTGGCTCTGCTTGTCAGGCTTTTAAGGCTGACAAAAACGAAAGCAGTCAAACAAGCCCCGGCGGGAGGCGCCGGTTAATATTTGCTGAAAAAGCCGTTGTCCTTCAGAGAGACAAAATCGTCGTCGGCGACAATAATGTGATCCAGCAGCCTGATATTCAGCACTTCCAAAGCGCGGAAAACCTCCAGCGTGGTTCGCTCGTCCTCCTCCGACGGCAGGGCGATGCCGCTGACGTGGTTATGGGCCATAATAACGCCGTAAGCGTTATACTTATAGGCTGTCTGGACGATTTTCGGCAGATAGATCTGCGCCGAGTTGATGCTGCCCTCAAAAAGAGACTCGAGCCCCAGCACCTTGCACTTGGCGTCGAGGCAGATCAGCATTACCACTTCGTTTTTCAGTCCGATGAAGCGAGGCAGCAGAAAATTGCCCGCTTTCTCGGTCGAATTCAGAATTGTGGTCGCGGAAGACTTGCTGACCAGGTATTTACGTGAGATCTGCGGTATCATGCTGATGAGCGTTGCGGTATTCGCGCCTACGCCCTCGACTTTCAGAAGGTTCTCGTAGTCGGTCTCAAGCACGGCCGCAAGGCTGCCGAAACTGTCCAACAGCCTGTGCGCCAGTGGGTTTGTATCCGCTTGCGGGATAGAGAAAAAGAGCAGCAGCTCCAGCGCGTTGACATCCTCGAACCCGTCCAGACCCTCATTCAGCATCCTTTTTTTAAGACGTTCACGATGTCCCTTGTGTATCGACATCTTGTCCTCCTTGATGGCGATAGTTGCGCTCTGGCTGAAAATCAAGCTCCGGCCGCAGCAAATCGGCCGAGAGTAACGGATCAAACGGGATCACGGGTTCGGTTTGCTGCCCGGCTTGATTATCGGCTCACCTCTGGCGCAAAGCGGACAACTGTCCGCGTCCCACGATTCGATATCCACGCTCGCGACAGAGTAGAAGGGGCAGCCGAAATCGGCCTTACCGCCGCTTCGGTCAACCAGTGCGCCGACGCCGACGACCACTCCGCCAAGCGACCGGACGAGTTCGGCGACCTCTTTAACCGAGCCCCCTGTGGTCACAGTGTCCTCTACAAGAAGGACGCGCTCGCCGGGCATAACGCGAAACGAGCGGCGCAGCGCCATCCTGCCATCCTCACGCTCGGCAAACATATTGCGGCAGTTCAGGTGGCGGCTGACCTCATAAGCCATCTGAACCGCGCCGACAGCGGGGCCGATAACGATGTCAATAGTCTCGCCGCGGAACTTGTCCGCCAAAGCGGCGCAGAGCTCTCCGGCGTGCCACGGGTATTTGAAAACGTTCGCGCACTGCATATATTTATCGGAATGCCGTCCTGAGGACAGCTTGAAGTGTCCGACCTGCAAGACCTCGGTCTCCCTGAAAATTTCCATAGCTCTTTCGTCTGCTGACATATTAATCCTCCGAATAGAATAAGTCATTTATTTGGATGCATTACCACCCATTGTAACATATTTTTCGCAATGTCACCAGAATGTTTTCAATATTATATTGAATTCGCAAAAAAATGTGATAAAATATTCTGGTAATCCGAAAAGCGCGCAGATTGCGCGGATTATTACAAAATTCAAGCAAAAGGGGACTCGCCTAATGAGCGCATCGCGTGAAAAGAGAAAACGGCAGGAAGTGTATCAGCAGACCGGCACCAAAGAAAAGCCGAAGAAAAAGAAGGGGATGTCCCGTACATCTATTATTGTTACGGTCATAATCTGCGCTGTTCTGGTGCTGGGAATAACTACGACGGCGCTGTTCTCGAACGGGGTGTTTAATCCGGTAATCCCCGCAGTCACTGTCGGCACCGAGACCTTCACGGTGTCCGACCTGAATTTCTACTATGCTCAAAGCTATGCCAACTATCTGAAAAGCGCCGAGGAGAGCGGATACGCTACCGTCGGCAATATACCGGACCCCAACATCTCGCTGAAAAAACAGGATTATCCGATCGGCGGGGATGAAATACACACTTGGGACGATTTCTTTAAGCAGGAGGCTGTTGCCAGCCTCCAACAACTTGGCGCCGTATTGACCGAAGCGCGTGCCGCCGGGTATCAGCTGACCGACGAGGACAAGGCGCAGGTCGATATGATTATGACATCGATTACCGATGCCGCCAAGAAACAGGGCATTCCGATCGGAGAGTACATGCTGACCCAGTATGGCAAAGGAATCACGCTTGATTCGTTCAGAAAAGTAATGGAAATGCAGGCTCTGATGGCGGGCTACGAGAAGTCTGTCCGCGATTCATACACCTTTACAGATGAGGAAATAGACAAAGGATACCAGACAAACAAAGACACCATCGATACCGTGACCTACCGCAGCTTCTTGGTTAATCCGCCCGCCGCCGAGACTCCCGCTCCGGAAGCTTCTCCGGCACCGGCTGAGTCCGGAGCGCCGTCGCCGTCATCCGAAGTTCCGGCTGCCGCAAATTCGCCCGAAGCCTCGGCGCCCGCAACTGCCGAATCTCCGGCGCCAAATGCGGATTCCGCTTCGGACGTGACGCCTGAGGACGGCGACGCTGCCCCGCAGGAGCCAGAGCTGTCTCCCGAAGCCGCGGCGGCGCAGGCTGAGCGCGAATCGCTCGCAAAAGTCGCCGAAGCGAAGGCAAATGAATTCCTTGGCAAAATTACTGATGAAGCGTCGTTTGCTAAGCTGGCCAAAGAATATGCGCCCGAGGCTGAAAAAGCTTCTTACGACGACGAAACGAAATCCCTGAAAGAAAAAGCGTCAAAATCATCCGCAGGCGTTTCGGGAGAATGGCTGTTTGATCCGGCCAGAAAATCCGGCGACAAGACAATTGTCTACGACGCCGCGCCAAACGGATACTATGTGGTATACTTTATAAACCGCGAGCGTCCCGAGACAGTCCCGATCGACGTGCGCCACATCCTGGCCATGGCGACGGAGGACGAGACCGCGACCCCAACCGAGCAGCAGACCAAGGAAGCGCATGAACGCGCGCAGGGCTGGTATGACGAGTGGCTGGCCGGCGAAAAGACCGAGGATTCTTTCGCCGCAATGGCGAAGGAAATGTCGCAGGATCCCGGTTCAGCGATCTTGGGCGGACTGTATCAACAGGTCGTGCCCGGCAGAATGGTTAAGACCTTCAATGACTGGTGCTTTGACTCTGCGCGCAAGCCGGGCGATACCGGTCTGGTTGACACCGAGTACGGAACGCATGTTATGTACTTCGTTAAGCACGACGACCCGGCCTGGAAAATTCAGACCAGAAATATCCTCGTCGAGGAAAAATACAGCAGCGCAACGTTCACCTATGAGGCCAAATATGTTCCGGCAACAAACGGCTTCGGCATGTTTATGGCAGGCTGAACCAATTGATTCAAGGCAAATGAATACCGGCGGCAGTCAATTGCGACTGCCGCCGGTTTGTTTATTAAAATGTCACTCGGCCGTTCAGCCGCCCATCGCTGACACCGCCGCATTGCGGTCGACAGCGCCCGACTGAATGAGCCTATCCAGCAGTGTTGTTTCCGAGCCTTTGAGCGTCGCGCTGAGAGCCCGGTAGGAGATGAGCACAATTTGGTCGCGCCGGAAAGTGGTTTTGATCTCGATAGCTTCGTTTGGCGAGATTATTCCGAGATCGGTCAGCTTATCAGCGGCGTCCTGCCACTTAAAGTCGGCTTTTCCGTCATTGCTGTCGCTGTATCCCAGCGCGCGGAGTACGAAAGTGGCGTAATGCTCGGCGGCGAGCGGGGACGACGGATCAAACCTGTCGGAGGAAACGCCTTTGGTCAGTCCCTGCGTATATGCGAAGCCGACATAACGCTGCGCCTGATTGCTGGCCCAGACCGGCACGTCCTTAAACGGGTTAGTCTTGGGATCGGCTTTCAGCGCCGAGGCGTCGGAGCCGTTAAGCCGGATAAGCATAATCAGGCCTTCCAGTCTCGTGCCGCTGCGTTCCAGTTCAAAGCCTTTGTCAGTTCCGCGGAAGATTCCCATTTTGGAGAGCGCGTCGGCATACGTTTTGTACCGCGCGGTGTAGCTGCCGGAAGATGGGACTGCCGTGCCGGAGCCGGTCAGAGTGGAGCCGCCCTCGACAGTCAGTACCGCATCCGAAACCGCGCGAACGCCCGAACCCGCGACCTCGGTGAGCATAAATCGGTGCCGGATTTTCAGCTGCGCGCCGGCAGCAATTTCAACGCCGTCAGTAATGTCAATCACGGGCTTGCCCGCGGCTGCGCACGTTCCGGATATCAGCGTCACAAGCGTTCCGGGAGAGCCGGTGAGAGTGTCGCCGGTTTTAAGAGTCAACTGGCCGGAGCGGAGGCGGGATTGCGCCGCGTTTTCGGCAAGGGTCGCGAGATTTGCACTGTTTGCGCCAAACAGATTGAGCCGGCTCAGGGTTTTTTGAAAGATTGCCCCGAAAGCCGCGCTGACTTTTGTCGCCGCAAGATCCATAATCTGCGGGATCAGCTTCTGCTCGATGTAACTTTTTGTGACCAGCGGATCGGCCTTGCTTCCTGTGGCATACGCAGGAACCGCAAGCGTCGCCGCGGATGTGACGGCGCAAAACGCCAGAAAAAATGCGATAAGACGGAGAAACGCGTTTTTCATGTCTTTTGTCCAATCATAAAGCGCAAAGTCAAAAGGCTGTCGGCAAGATGAACGTCCTCGACGACTGCGTCAGGATTACCGATATGTAGGTCAACGTTGGTAAAGTTCCAGAATCCGAAGACCTGAAGCTCGATGAGCTTCTTGGCGATCTCCCTGCCCGGTTCCGGGGGAACCGCGAGTATCGCCATTTGCGGCTGGCAGGAGCGCACAGTCTGCTCCAGCGCGTCAATCGGAAGGATTTCGACGCCGTCGATACGGGAGTCGGAAGTCTGCCCGCCGATGTCAAAGGCATAAGCTATGCTGACGCCGTATTTGCCGAAATCGATATGCTGGATCAGCGCCCTGCCCAGGTCGCCGACGCCGATCAGCACGGCGTGGCACTTGCGGTGCACGCCCAGAATCGACTCGATATTGCTTTTCAGGTATTCGACGCTATATCCGTAACCCTGCTGGCCAAAACCGCCAAAAGAATTGAGATCCTGTCGGATCTGCGAGGCGGTAAGGCCCAGCTGGTTGGCCATCATTTGGGAAGAAATGCGTGAAATACCGTCATTCTCCAACTCTTCAAGATGACGAAGGTATTTTGACATGCGGCGCACAACCGAAGTCGATACCTGTATCTTTGGGGCATCTGTACCCATATAAGCCGCCATTTCTCCAGCAAAATATTTATGATGAGACACGCTGCCATTCATTGCTGGGTGAACAACATAATGCGTATTTGTCGTGACAAGAGAATGGTATTGGCCGCTATTTCTCAAGGACAGACATCAGATAGTCGCCAAACTGGTCGCAGGTCGCCCCGTCGGCGCGTCCCGTTATAGCAAGCTTGCGCTCCGAATACATGCACCGGTCAAGTGCGGCAGCAAGCCTGTCAGCCTTGTCCACCATGCCGATATGCTCCAGCAGCATGACGGTGGCGCGCAGCATTGAGCAGGGATCGGCGTAATTTGCGCGGCCTTCGGTAACCATACGCGGCGCGCTGCCGTGGATGGCCTCAAACATCGCGTAGCGGGCTCCGATATTGGCGCTGCCCGCCGTACCGACTCCGCCCTGGAATTCGGCGGCTTCGTCGGTCAGAATATCGCCGTAGAGGTTGGGCAAAACGAATACTTCAAAAGCCTGTCTGCGTTTCTCATCGACAAGCTTAGCGGTCATGATGTCGATATACCAGTCGTCAAAAGAGATTTCGGGATATTCGGCCGCAATCTGTTTCGCGATATTCAGGAATTTTCCGTCAGTGGTTTTGATGACGTTTGCCTTGGTGACCGCGGTCACGCGTCCGCGTCCGGTTTTTTTTGCGTGCTCAAAAGCGAGACGGATTATCCGCTCGCTACCCTGCGTAGTTGTTATGGTAAAGTCAATGGCAATGTCGTCGTCGACGTTCAGTCCCATCGATCCGACGGCGTAGCTGCCCTCGGTGTTTTCGCGGAAGAATACCCAGTCGATGCCTTGATCGGGAACCTTTACCGGCCGCACATTGGCGAACAGGTCGAGTTCCTTGCGCATCGCGACGTTGGCGCTCTCAATGTTGGGCCACGGATCGCCGGCGCGCGGCGTGGTGGTGGGGCCCTTCAGGATGACGTGGCACGACTTCAGGTCGCTCAGCACATCCTCGGGGATGGCTCGTCCGCAAGCCGCTCGGTTTTCGATGGTCAGACCGTCGATATTGCGAACCCTGACTTTGCCGGACTGGATTTCATCAGCAAGCAAATATTCAAGAAATCTTCTCGCCTGCGCCGATATTACGGGGCCGATCCCGTCGCCGCCGCAAACGCCGATCTCGATTACGTCAAGTTTAGAGTAATCTATAAAACCGCCGGATTCCTTCATTGCCTGAACCCTGCGTTTTTGAAGCTCGATTATTTTGTCAAAGTGTTCGTGTTCTCTGTCAAACATCCGGTTTCCTCCGCTTGTACTTTGTATTCCATAATTCTACACAAGAAAATTCAGACTGTCAACTTTTTAACTATTCGCATCTCAAGAAATTTTGCTTTTTTGTCGCGGAGACACGTAGCTTCCGCACCGAGACACGGGTTTTTCAAGCAGAAATTGGTAAAATATGGGGCGAAATATCTCTATATAATATTTTTGAATAAAAATCCGTGAGCAATGCGTTCGTTCCGGCACGAGGGTCAACGCGATGGCATCGAGCAGTCGAAAAGCTGCTGTGCGGTGTCGCGCAACATGACCAATCATAAGAACGATGCGGCGGGGAGTGCGCGTGGAGAGAGTTTAATCAAGTGTGAAAGAGGCTGGTGCTCAGGTACTTCTCGCCGCGGTCGGGGAAGATCACGACAATGAGCCCGGATTCGAGTCTTTCCGCAACCTTGAGTGCCGCCAGCATTGCCGCGCCGCTGCTCATGCCGACGAAAATTCCCTCCTCGGACACGATGTGCCGCGCGGTCTCATATGCCTCCTCGGTATCGATCATAATACTGCAATCGATCTTGGTGGGGTCGTATATTTCGGGCACGATAGCTTCCTGCATGTTTTTGAGCCCCTGGATGTAATGCCCCTTGACCGGCTGCGCTTCAATAATTTTGATGTCAGGGTTCTTTTCTTTGAGGGACATGCCGGTACCCATCAAGGTGCCCGAAGTGCCGAGCGACGAAACAAAATGCGTGATTTTGCCGCCGGTCTGCGCCCATATTTCCTCGGCGGTGGTTCTGTAGTGAGCCAGCTTGTTGTATATATTGGAAAACTGGTTGGGGTTGAAGTATTTGTCGGGATCGGCGGCCAGCATCTCACGCGCCTTCATGATAGCGCCGTCGGTGCCGAGCTCAGGTGCCGTTAGTACGATCTCAGCGCCAAAAGCGTGGATCATTTTCTGCCGCTCTATCGAGACTGCCGCGCTCATAACAATGAGCACCTTGTAGCCCTTGACCCGGCCGATCATGGCCAGACCGATGCCGGTGTTTCCGGACGTCGCTTCAATAATGATCTTGTCGGGGGTCAGTGAACCGTCGGATTCCGCCTGCTCGATCATCGCCAGCGCAATCCTGTCCTTTATGCTGCCGGTGGGGTTAAAGCCCTCAAGTTTGGCGTATATCTCAACGTTCTTCTTGGAGAGCATGTTGTTGATCCGTACTATTGGCGTGTTGCCTATAGTGTCTAAAATGTTGTTGTACATAAAAACCTCCGCGCGTGAATTGTATCACGCATGTCTATTGCCTATTCGCATTATAGTATATTATACCACCATGAAAAATCAGTGACAATAAAAAACGCGCGAATAACGCGCGCTTTTTGAAAAATGGCAAGTTGCACAGTAGAATTACGTGGCGTGGCGGTGTGAGTGTCAGTTTTAGCGAAACAGATGGAAGCTTTTATGAAAAGAGCGGTACAATTCGAGAACAGGGTGCCCCGGAGCGGTATTCCGAGTCAGCGATCCTCCCGAAAGTATGCCGTGCCGAGCGAGAGCGGAGGCTGATCCTCCGGCTTTTTGCGCATTGTGATGAAAACAAGCACAAGTATAGTCACCACATACGGCACCATGTCGAGGATGTGCGACGAGAACGAGATGCCCATGAGTTTAACGCCCTGTAGCTTGAAACCTATACTGCGCAGCGCGCCGAAGAAATACGCGCCGAAGATGGCGCGGGCGGGATTCCAGGTGGCGAATATGATGAGTACTACGGCTATCCAGCCCTGGCCGGAGGTCAGATTATCCTGCCAGCGCGGGACAAAGACAAGCGATAGGTACGACGCGCCGATTCCGCACAGGAATCCACCAGCCAGCACATGTACATACTTGTAGAGCGTCACAGGGACGCCGGAAGCGTCGGCGGCGGCGGGATTTTCTCCAACCGCGCGCAATGCCAGGCCGAAGCGCGTTTTCTTCAGGTAAAGATAAGCAAGGATGGCGACGACGAGTCCCAGCATTACAATAATGCTCTGTTCGAAAAGCGCCTTGCCGATAAGAGGTATTGAGGAAAGCACCGGGATGCTGATCGTCGAAAGCGGATCGGTTACCGATGCGGGCAATGACATCTCGGACACCGACTTGCCGATGAAGTTGGCAAAGCCCGTGCCGAAAATGGTCAGCGCCAGTCCGGCGACTATCTGGTTGCCCTGGAATGTGATAGTCACGATACCGTACAGCAGGGCGCCGAAAGCGCCGGCCAGACCCGCAACCAGGACTGCGAGCAACGGATTGCCGGTATGAATACCGACAAAGAAGCTCATCACCGCGCCCATGAGCATCATGCCTTCGATACCCAGATTCAGATGACCGGCTTTCTCGCTCAGTATGCCGCCGATTGTCGCGAGAAGAAGCGGAGTGCCGAGCTGCACCGCCGTTTGCAGGAATAATGCGGTTTCTTCCACGGATCAGACCTCCTTCCGCTTGCCGGTGCGCACAATCTTGTATCTGGTAAAGAGCTCGGTCGAGAGTATGAAAAACAGGATGACACCCTGAATTATATCGGCCAGAGCGGACGGGATCTGCAATGAGGTCTGCAAAAACGCGCTGCCTTGTAACAGCATCGCAAAAAGCACTGAGACGATAATTATCGGAAACGGCTTCAGCCGCGCAATCCAGGCCGTGATGATCGCGGTAAAACCGATGCCGCCGGACATCTGGTCGGACAGCGACCGTTCGATGGCGGACGCCTGCATCATTCCGGCAAGTCCGCACAGCCCGCCGCTGATAATCACCGCGATCAGCAGAACCTTCGTCAGGTTCATCCCGGCGTATTGGGCAGTATTGCGGTTTTCTCCCATGACGGCGATTTCGTAGCCCAGCTTTGTGTGGCTGAGTAGAAAATAAATAAAGACTGTCAGCACCAGCGCTATTATCCAGCCAATATGCACTCCGAAAAGCTCGGGCAGCGTCGCGTTTTCCGAAAAGCGGGCAATCTTCGCGAAACCGTATGCGTTCGGGTCTTTCATGGGGCCGAGCTGCAAAAAACCAATCCAGAGAATGGCCACGTAGTTGAGCATCAGCGTGACCAGCGTCTCGCTGGTGCCCAGACGAACCTTAAGCACGGCGGGTATAAGAGCCCAGAGTCCGCCGCAGATTACACCGGCGAGCATCATAAGCGGCAGCAGGATGTAGGACGGAAGGGAGGGGAACGTCAGCGCCACAAACGCCGCACCGAAAGCGCCCATATAGAATTGGCCCTCGGCACCGATGTTCCAGAACTTCATGGTAAACGCCACCGAAATGCCAAGCGAAATCACAACGAGCGGAATAGCCTTGCTTATTGTCTCGGTGATGCGGAAGCTGGTCATTACCGAGCCTTCGATTATTTTGGTCAGCGCTTCGAACGGGTTTATGCCAAGACAGGCGATCACTGCGCCCGAAACGATCAGCGCGGCAACGACAGAGCCCAGACGGAGCATTGTTGTTCTGGCGGCGGTCATTTCGGGCTTTTTAGCTATACTGAGCATCGTCCGCCTCCAATGTTTTACCCATCATCATCATACCCACCATGTCTTTGGTAACTTCCTCGGCCGGATAAACGCCCATGTTAACGCCTTGGCTGATGACCATTATCCGGTCGCTCAGAGCGAGCAGCACGTCCAGATCCTCGCCAATGAATACGACGCCAACCCCGGCTTCCTTCTGCCGGTTGAGGATATCGTATATAAGGTAAGAAGCGCCGATATCCAGTCCGCGGACGGGATAGGCGGTAATCAGAACGAGCGGCGCGAGATTCAGTTCGCGGCCGAGCAGAACTTTTTGGATGTTGCCGCCGGACAGCTTCTTTACCTGGTGGGCAATCGACGGCGTCTGAATGTCGTATTCCCTGACGATTTCCTGCGATATTTCCTTGGACGGACGGCGGTTGAGGATGAAGCCGCCATCGTTTCTGTAGCTCTTGAGCAGAATGTTGTCCGAAATGCTCATTCCTCCGACCAACCCCATGCCCAGCCGGTCTTCGGGGACGAAGCTCATGCGCACTCCGCGGCGTACTATCTCCCGCGGAGACAGTTTAACGATGTCATGCCCCTCGAGATATATGTGTCCGGCGCTCGCGCGGTTCAGTCCGGCGATCGATTCACAGAGTTCCTTCTGCCCGCTGCCCGATATCCCGGCAATTCCGAGGATTTCGCCGCCGAAAACCTCAAAAGACATATCGGCGACACGGGCCGCGCCCTCGCGGGAGTGAACCGTGAGTTTTTCGACCTTCAAAAGAAGTCTGCGCCTGTCGGGGCTAACCGGCTGGCGCTTAAGGTCGAGCTCCATCTGTCTGCCGACCATCATTTCTATCAGGTCGGAAACCTTTGCCTCGGAGGTGTTGACCGTCGCCACGCTCTCGCCCTTGCGCAGGACGGTGACGCGGTCGCTGATCTCCATGACCTCGTTCATCTTGTGGGTGATGATGATAACGGCGCAGCCCTCCTGTTTCATGTTGCGCAGGATATCGAACAGGCTGCTTATCTCCTGCGGGGTGAGAACGGCGGTCGGCTCGTCGAGGATAAGAAGAGACGCGCCGCGGTAAAGAACCTTGACAATCTCTACGGTCTGCTTTTCGGAAACCGACATGGCGTAGACTTTTTTGTTGGGATCGACCTTTAGCCCGTATTTGCGGCAGATGGAGGTAATCCTCTCGGCGGCGGCGCGGCGCTTGACCATAAACGAGTCGCGGTGACCCAGCACAACGTTTTCGGTCGCGGTGAATACATCCACCAGTTTAAAGTGCTGGTGAACCATGCCGATACCCGCGGCGATTGCGTCGTCGGGCGATGTGATGTTCAGCGGCCTGCCGTCAAGCAGGATAGCGCCCGAATCAGGCGTGTAAATACCGGACAGCATACTCATCAGCGTGCTTTTGCCAGACCCGTTTTCGCCGAGTATCGCGTGGATCTCGCCGCGGCGCACGGAAAAGTTGACGCCGGAGTTCGCGGCCACAGATCCGAACGATTTATGGATGTCGGTCATCTGCAAGTAGTCTACAGTCAAACGTATCGCTCCTCGTGGCTGGCCGCATCCGCCGGGAGAACCGGAGACGGCGCCAGCATATGCCATGAGGCTCCCGTCCAGAAAACCGGCGAGGGAGCCTCATGGAACGCATCGCTTGAGCGGAAGCCGTATCGGCTGCTCAAGCGATAAAGTACTATATTAGTGGGGGACGGTGCCGATAATATTGTCCACAAACCAGTCGAGCTTCAGCATTTCCTCATCGGTCAGTTTCGCGCCGGCGGCAAGCCGCTCAGCTCCGGTGTTATCCTTCAGCGGGCCTTCGAAAATGTAGAGTTCGCCGGATTCGATTTTTGTGAGAGCGGCGTCAACTGCCTCCTGAGTGCCGGGAGCGCAGAGGTCGGACAGCTTGTCGAGCGAGACAATACCGTCATTGATGCTGCCCCAGTAGTTGCTCGATGTCCAGGTGCCGTCCATGATCTTCTTGACCTGGTCGACATAATAGATGCCCCAGTGCCAGATGGGGGCGGTCAGATACGCTTTGGGAGCGGCGTCGGCGGTTGAACTGTTGTAGCCGATGGCCCACTTGCCTTTTTCTTGGGCGGCGAGCTGGGGAGCGGTGGTGTCCTGATGCTGGGCAATAATGTCGCAGCCCTTGTTCAGCAGCTCGTTGGCGGCTGATTTTTCGATGGCGGGATCATACCATGTGTTGGTCCACACCACTTCGATTGTTGCGTTAGGATTGACAGACTTTACACCGAGGGCGAACGCGTCGGCGCCGCGGACGACTTCCGGAATGGGCATTGCTGCGACGTAGCCGATCTTATTGGACTCGGTTTTCATACCGGCGACGATACCGGAGAGATACCGGGCCTGGTACATACGTCCGAAATAGGCGGACATGTTGGTATCAGTGATATAGCCGGAGCAGTGCAGGAATTTGACGTTCGGATACTCCTTGGCAACGTCATGAGTAAACTCCATAAATCCGAAGCTGGTGGAGAAAATGACGTTGCAGCCCTGATCGATCAGGTTGCGGATGGCTTTTGCGCAGTCGGCGTTATCGGGGACGTTTTCGGCGACCATTGTCTGGACTCCGAGCTCCTGTTCGAGCATTTTTCTGCCTTGGTCATGCGCGTAAGTGAAGCCTTCGTCGCCGGGCACGCCTATATAGACGAAACCGACTTTGATTTGGTCGGCGGTCAGGGTCTCGCCCGAGGCTGCCGGTGAAGTATCCGCCGGAGCCGCGGATTCGGGCGCGGGCTCGCCGGATTCGGGGGCCGCAGGTGACGCGTCGGCATTCGCGGGAGACTCAGTCGCGGGCGTTTCCGGGGTCGGCCCGCATGAGGCAAGCAGGCAGACTGCCATTAAAATTGCAAGAAGCGAAATAAGGCCTTTTTTCATTTTATATCCTCTCCTTCGAAATAAGTGTTTCGAACCGACTGTTTTTGATGCCTGTTCGTCTATTAATTTATAATATTTGGGGGCTCATGTCAAGTCGAAGCGGAAAAACCCGGCAGTTTGGATTGGCAATTCCGGGGTATATTCAGGCGCGGAAAAGTACTTGTTAAACAAGCTGGGAATCACTTTCCCGATGCGGTTTTAGCGGAGATTATTCATTGACAATTCAGCCGTTAGGTGTTAATTTTAGATAAATCGCAGTCTGCGCGGCGCATTGCCGAATTCCGCTCAATCAGAAGCGTTTCGGCATAACGCGCCCGCAAACCGAGCGCAACTTTTTAGGGAGGTGACAGTTTTATGGTGGGAACTCCCGTTAATCGCGTCGACGCGGCGGATAAAGTGACCGGCAGGGCAAAATACACCGCCGATCTCGTTCCCCGAAATGCGCTGATTGCCAAAATTATGCACAGCACAATCGCGCACGGACGCGTACTGAGCATTGACACCAGCCGGGCGGCGGCGCTCGACGGCGTTGTAAAGGTCGTTACCTGCTTTGACGTACCGGATATCGAATTCCCGACGGCGGGACATCCGTGGGCAACCGATCCCGCTCGTCAGGATATCGGCGACCGAAAGTTGCTGAACACGCATGTGCGGTTTTACGGAGATGAAATCGCGGCGGTCGTCGCGGTTGACGAGCTGACTGCCGCGCGCGCACTCAAACTGATCGACGTTGAGTACGAGCGGTATCCGGCGTATTTTTCAGTCGGAGAGGCGATGGGCGGCGGCGCTCTGCCGCTGCATAAAGATTTTCCGGACAATGTGATAAAGTATACGCAATATGAGCTCGGCAATTATGACGAAGCGGTCAAAACGCCGGGTCTTTTGGTCTTTGAACAGGAATATGAGACCCCGGCAGTGTCGCATTGCCACCTCGAGCCGCCGGTTTCATTTGCCGATATGGAGGGCGGTCGCGTCGTGGTTGTGTCCGCAACTCAGATTCCGCACATAGTACGCCGGGTGGTCGGGCAGGCGCTCGGCATACCGTGGGGTATGGTTCGGGTAATCAAGCCCGCGCTCGGCGGCGGGTTCGGCAACCGGCAGGACGTTCTGTTCGAGCCGCTCAACGCCTGGCTGACCGGACTCGTCGGCGGAGAGCCGGTGCTGCTCGCGCTCAGCCGAGAGGAAATGTTCTTCGCAACACGTTCGCGCCATAAGATGATCTTTCGCCTAACCACCCACGTCCGCCCGGACGGCAGATTTGCCGCCAACCGTATAACTGTCTGGTCGGATAACGGCGCGTATGCCTCTCACGGCCACGCGATCGCCGCCAACGCCATGTCCTCCGGCCGCCAGCTGTACAGCGCCGGGTTCGCAGTCAAATGCGAAGCCTTTACCGTTTATACCAACCTGCCGACCGCAGGGGCGATGCGCGGATACGGAATCCCGCAGATGAACTTCGCAATTGAAGCGCATGTCAACAATATCGCTAGCGCTATGAATATTGACGAGGTCGAAATCCGCAGGCTCAACATGATGCGCCCGGAATACTTTGACCCGGTGCTGAAAATAAATGCCAACAGCTCCTACGGCCTTGCGAAGTGCATAGACCGAGGGTGCGAAATATTCGAATACAGCGCAAGGAAAAGCAGGTACAAAAACCAATCCGGCAACATCCGCCGAGGAGTCGGGATGTCGATATTCTGTTACAAGACCGGCGTTTACCCGCTCGCACTGGAGACGGCGGGTTGCAGGATGAGTCTGAACCAGGACGGCTCCGTTCAAATGCTGGTGGGCGCGACCGAGATAGGCCAGGGCTCGGATACGGTGCTGTCCCAGATGGCGGCAGAGTCGATCGGACTGCCGCTGTCGCATATTCACCTGGCCTCGACTCAGGATACCGACGTCACGCCGTTTGATACCGGAGCCTACGCCTCGCGTCAGGCTTTTGTTTCGGGCATGGCGGTGAAACGGACGGCTGAAAAAATAAAGAGCGAAATAATCGGACACGCCGCGAAGTTATTGGAGCTGCCGCCGGAAAGTCTCGATATCGCAAGCGCAGAGATAATCGATAAAACCACCGGAGACACCCTGTGCTCGGTTGAACACGTCGCGATGGAGACGCTGTATAGCATGACTGATTCGCGGCACATAGCCGCCGAGGTGTCCCACCAGTGCAAATCAAACGCGTTTTCATTCGGAGCCTGCTTCTGCGAGGTCGAGGTGGATGTTGCTCTATGCAAAGTCACGGTTACGGATATTCTGAGCGTCCACGATTCCGGCAGGATAATCAACCCGTCGACGGCGTGCGGTCAGGTGCACGGCGGCGTGAGCATGTCGCTCGGATACGCGCAGTCAGAGACGATACTCTTTGACCCTGAGACCGGGCGATGCCTGAATGATAACCTTTTGGACTACAAGCTGCCCACAATGCTGGACACACCGGAAATGCGGGTTGAATTCGTTGAAACCTACGAGCCGTCCGGGCCATTTGGCAACAAGTCGCTCGGCGAGCCGCCGACAGTCCCTCCGGCGGCGGCGGTGCGCAACGCTGTTCAAAACGCGTGCGGATCGGCGCCCTGCAAGCTACCGATGTCTCCGCACCTTCTGTTTGAATTTTTTTCAAAGGAGGGATTGCTGAATGTTTGACGTTGGCCGAATATTTCGCCCAAAATCGATAGAACAGGCTCTTGAACTTATGGAGACTCATCCCGAAGCTGTAGTCATCGCTGGAGGCAGCGACGTGCTGATAAAAATCAGAGAGGGGCGGCTTGCCGGACGGGAGCTAATCAGCATATTTGAGCTGGATGAGCTGCGCGGCATATCGCTTGACGACAGACAGCGCATACATATAAAGCCGCTGACCAGCTTTTCGGATATCTCCGCTCATCCGATTGTGCGGGAATTGATTCCGGTGCTGGCGGACGCGGCTGAGACCGTAGGCGGACCTCAGATTCGCAATATCGGCACGGTCGGCGGCAACATTTGCAACGGCGTTACAAGCGCGGACACCGCGTCAACGCTGCTGGTTTATGACGCGATACTGACGATCAGGGGAACTCGCGGAATGAGACGCGTTCCGCTGACCGGGTTTTATAAAGGCGCGGGCAAAGTCGGCCTGAGCACGGGCGAGCTGCTCGTAGATATTGAGATCGAGCACGAAAACTATAGGGGATTTTACGGAGGTTATTTCAAATACGCAACGCGAAACGCGCTGGACATTGCTACAGTCGGATGTGCGGCGTTGGTCAGGCTGAGCGCTGACAAAAGCATAATCGAAGAATTCAAACTCGCGTTTGGGGTTCTGTCGCCTGTACCCTGCCGATGTCCGTCGGCTGAGCGGGCGGGCAGTGGAGAGCGTGTTTGCAGGAGGACAATCGAGGCGGCCGCGGACGCTACGCTCCTGGACATCAGTCCGCGAACCAGCTGGCGGGCGACGCGCGAGCTGCGGATGCACCTGGCGCGCGAGCTTACAGTCCGGATGATGGAATCGGCGATCATGAGCGCGGGAGGTTATGTTCGTGACTGAGAATATTAATTGCACGGTAAACGGACGTCCGGTCAGCATCGCGGTCGAGCAGGGGCAGTCGCTGGCCGATATGCTGCGCGACCAACTCGGACTAACCGGCGTGAAAAAGGGATGTGAAGCCGGGGAGTGCGGCGCGTGCACCGTACTGATAGACGGCAAGAGCTTTTGCTCCTGCATCTATCTCGCTGTCTGGGCCGACGGCAAAAGCGTGCTGACCGTGGAAGGACTGAGGTCGCCGGACGGTGGTCTGACTCCGGTGCAGCAGGCGTTTATTGATGAAGCGGCGGTGCAGTGCGGCTTCTGCACGCCGGGGATAATAATGACTGCGACTGAAATCGTGGACAGCGGCAGGAAATACTCGCGGGAGCAGCTGAAAAAGCTGATTTCCGGTCATCTGTGTCGGTGCACCGGATACCAGAATATTCTGAACGCCGTTGAGAGAGCGGTCAATCAAAATGAAAGCGGGTCGGACGGATGATGGATGCGAAATATATGAAACTGGCGGCGGAAATGGCGGTAAAGGCTGTGAGTTCAGGTAAGGGCGGGCCGTTTGGCGCCGTGATCGTGAAGGACGGCGAAGTGATTGCCGCCGAGCATAATATGGTGATCGCGAATATCGATCCTACAGCCCACGCGGAGATTACGGCTATCCGCGCCGCGGCAGCAAGGCTCGGGAGCTTTGACCTCTCGGCCTGCGAGATATATTCTTCCTGCGAGCCCTGTCCTATGTGTCTCGCGGCGCTGCACTGGGCGCGGATACCCAGGCTCTATTACGGCTGCGCGGCTGAAGATGCGGAAAAAGTGGGGTTTGACGACAAATATCTTTACGATATGTTTGCGGGTAAACCGGTGGAAAAGCGCTTGGAGTCGGTTCAGACCGAGCGCGAATGCTGTCTTGAGGCGTTCGAGCTCTGGGCGGAAAAGAAGAATAAAACCAGATATTAACCGACGCCGGACGATTCAGGCGCGGTAAGCAGGGCAAATAACAAAGCCGGGGCACACTGATCCGGCTTTGTTGATGTTAAAAAGTGTTATGTATAAAAATGGTCTGGCGTGTGTGCGGCAAAAGAGGGGATTATAACCGGCTCCAAAGCTCTGCTGCGGCTTCTCTAGCCTTTGCGGCGATTTCTTTTGTGTCGGCGGTGAGGAGCTCACCGTCTTTAAGTAGAAGTCTGCCAGCAACCGCGACATGACGCGCCTGTCTGCCGGTCATTCCAAACAGAATGTGCGAGCGATAATTGGAGGCGTTCATCGGCGTTATCGGGTCGTATTCAAATACCGCGATGTCGCCCGCGGCGCCTTCAGTCAGTACGCCGAGTTTGGCGCCGAACGCGTTTGAGGCGAGGGCTGCGTTAGTCTCAAACAGCATTTTGCACGGCTCAGTGAGTCCTGCGGACGGGCTTCCCGCGCTTTGCTTGAGGAAACAGTTCGAGGTCTTCAGAGATTCCAGCATGTCGGAAGTAAATCCGTCTGTCCCGAGCGCGACGTTTACGCCGGATGACATCATGTCGATAACAGGAGCGCACCCGACCGCGTTGGACATGTTCGATTCCGGGTTGTGCACCACGGACGCTCCCGAGTCTTTGAGTAATTCGATCTCGTCATTGCCGACATCAATGCAATGCACCGCGAGCGAGTCCGGGCCGAAAATGCCCATATCGCAAAGGCGCTCGACAACCGGCTTGCCGTGGTTCTGTCTGCTGTATGTCTGATCGGTAGGCCCCTCGGCGACGTGGATATGATAGCCCGCGCCGGTGTTCTGGTAGACGCAGCGCTCCAGCGTCTTGTTGGAAAGCGTAAAGGACGCGTGCAGGCCGAACATCGCGTGCAGCTTGCCGTCTCCGCCGTGTCTGCAATGGCGGATAAAGTCGACGTTTTCCTTAATGCCCGCAATCGAGACTTCCTCACCGCACCGGTCGGATACTTCATAACAAAGGCTGGCGCGCAGACCGAGATCGCCCGCGGCCTCGGCGATTTGGAACAGGCTGCCCGCTGCCGCGCCCGGGCTTGCGTGATGGTCAAAAACGGTCGTGACGCCGTTCCGGATGCACTCGGCAAAAGTGGCGCGGGCGCTCATGTTTACGTCGCGCAGCGTCAGGTTTTTGTCCAAATGCCACCAAAGCGACTGCAACCGTTCCAGGAAGTTCTTGGGCGGGTCGCCTTTCAGCGGCATGGCACGGGCGAGAGCGCTGTAAGTGTGGTGATGCATGTTGATGAGTCCGGGCATAATTACGCCGCCACCCGCGTCGACGAATGTCGCGTCAGGATGCAGATCCCGGAGCTCGGAAGTTGGACCGAGCCGAGTAATAACCCCGTCCTCCACTAGAATCACGCCGTCGTCCATATAAGGTCGGGACGGGTCAAACGTAACCAGGCGTCCGCCGCCGAAAATTGTCATAATGCGAGCCTCCATATGTTAGTTTGCGCCAATTATAACATAAGCCGTCGTCGATGTCACTATAGCGCACAAGACACGGTGCAAGAATTATAGCAAACGTTAGATAGAGGCTCCGCGGCCATACTGTTAACCTGCGGGAAAGAGAATAATTAACTAAAATGAGATCATAGTCGAGTCATTAACCATGACAAAGAAGGTGTTTCGATGGATAAACAAATATTGCGATTTAGCGGCTTAAGTAATATTAGCGTACGGGAACTCAAAAATTCCGATGAGCATTACAAACCCGGATATCGGTTCCACAGAGGTGCGCGGACGGAAAAACAAGGGAGGACGGGCTAACCCGTCCTCCCTTGCGTTATGCTATTTGATTATTTCATGTTGTTTTCGTAGCTCTGGATCATTTTCTTGACCATCTGTCCGCCAACGCTTCCGTTCTGCTTGGCAGTAAGATCGCCGTTGTAACCCTGCTTAAGATTGACGCCGACTTCACTCGCGGCTTCCATCTTAAAACGGTTAAGAGCCTCACGGGCTTCAGGTACCATTGCGGAATTCTTGGACATCTGTGTTACACCTCCGAATTATAGGACCCCAATCACTATTTGATTGATTTCCTTTCGCGAATATTATCGGCGAATTAAGTGTCCTTTATGTGAGGCAATATTTTAGTTAATATCCAATCATTTTGAAGGAAAATCAAGCAATTTCAGCTCGCGAAAGAATCGTCGGCGCAGTTGCTCTCGCCAATCAGCTTGTCGCAGTCCAAAAGCAGCTTGACGCCGCTGGGAGTCTTGGCGATGCCGTTTATATACTCGCTGGAGAAGCGCGAACGGGCGTCCGGCGGCGGTGCAATATCATCATCCTCAATGGACAAAACTTCAAGGACGGTATCCACAATAACGCCGACGATCAGCGAATTAATGTCGATTACTATGGTGCATGTGCGGTCGTCATATATCTGCGGCACTTGATTAAAGCGCAACCTGACGTCCAGAACCGGAATTATTTTTCCGCGCAGATTAATGATTCCCTTAATATAGCCGGGCAGCTCGGGAACTTCGGTTATCGCCTGTACACCAATAATTTCTGTGACATAAGCGATCTCAATGCCGTATACCTCGTCGCCGACGGCGAAAGTGAGGTATTTGCCGTGCATCGAATCGTCTACGCCCTGGTCAAACTGGATATTCATATCTTCCATACAAATCGCCACCTGTCAAAATAACTTTCGGTAATACAAAATTAGTCAAATAAGGCTTTAATATCAACAATAAGGCTGATATTACCATTGCCGAGAATGGTGCAGCCGGAAATTCCCTTAATGTTACCGATCTTTTGGAGTATAAACTGCGGTATGGGCTTGACGACAACCTGCTGCTCACCAACCAGCTGGTCTGCAAAAACGCCGATTGTCCGGCCCTCATCCTCGCCCATCAGCATGATGCCGTCCTCAAAGCGGGTGATTTCGGTCTCGCACTTAAACAGTTCATAAAGTTTAATAATTGGATATATCTCGCCGCGGATCATGACCATCTCGTTGCCGTCCGGATCTATGATTATGTTCTCCGGCTGAGGTTTAAATGATTCCCTGATATTCAGGGTCGGCACGATGTAGATGTTGTGGCCCACCTGAATCTCCATGCCGTTGAGGATGGCTAGCGTCAGCGGAATCTTGATGTTGACGGTCATGCCTTTGCCTGGGCTGCTGTCGAGCGACACCTGTCCGCCGATCTTCTCGATGTTCTTCTTAACGACGTCCATTCCGACGCCGCGTCCGGAAAGCTCGGTTACCTGATCCTTGGTGGAGAAACCGGGCAGCATTATGAAGTTATAGATTTCCTTATCGGTAAGCTCCGACTCGGGCTTGGTAACCAGACCCTGATCGATCGCTTTTTTGAGAATCTTGTCCCGGTTGAGGCCGCGTCCGTCATCGGTAATGCTGATGATAACGTCTCCGCCGGCGTTTCGGGCCTCAAGCTGAATTCTGCCGGCGAGCGGTTTGCCGGCGGCAACGCGCTCCTCGACGGTGGCTTCAATACCATGATCCATCGAGTTGCGGATTATATGCATCAGCGGGTCGGAGAGGTTGTCGATAATATTCTTGTCGAGTTCGGTCTCCTCACCGGCAATGGTGAGTTCAACCTCTTTATCTATTTTTCGAATCAGGTCGCGGACGATCCTGTGCATTTTATGGAAGGTGCCGGAAACCGGAATCATGCGCACCGACATGACGACATCCTGGAGCTCGTCGGTATTCTTGCGCAGCATTGCGGCGGCGGCTTCAAAGTTTTCGAGGTTAAGACCCTGAAGGTCGGGGTTTTTCGTAACCATCGCCTCAGCGATAACGATTTCGCCCACGAGTTCGAGCAGACGGTCCAGTTTTTCGACATTTACGCTGATGTAGCTCTGTTTGACGGGCGCATCGGAAGCGGGAGCTGCTTTTTTTGTGTCGGGCGCGCTGACGGGGGCCGGAGCGGGTTCGGCGGCAACCGGAGTGGGGGGCGGAGCGGCTTCAGTCTGCGGCTGAACCGCTGGTGCGGGCGCCACAGCGGGTTCCGGAGCCGGGGGTTCGGCGGCTGGCGCGGAGACCGGCGCCGGCAGGTCGAGCGGGGTTTCGTCGTCGAATTCTATGCTCTTGACAAAAAGACACTCGGAAAGTTTCTGCTTGATCTCTTCGACAGGGTGATCGCTGTGTATGAAAAATACCGCGCCGTGATTGACGATCTGGTCGGTGCATTCCTCCAGAAAATCAGGTGGGTCGGTGACAATACTGGTGCAGATACCGCTGATGGCGTTGACTATCTGATACGCGCGGATGTTCTCCATCTTGCAGCCGTCTTCAAAAAAGACACGCGCCGTGAGAGTTGGCGCGCCGTCGGCTTGAGCGGGAGCGGTACCGGCGGACGCGGCAGGTTCGGGAGCGGGAGCGGCTTTGACGGGATCCGGAGCCGCTCCGGTAAGTCGCGGCATATAATCGTGAATACTCGCGAGGAGTGCGGTCGCCTCCTCCTTGGAATACGAGCCGTTTTGAATCTTGGTGACCTGTTCTTTAAAAAAGTCAACCGACTGCAGAACCAAATCGCAGATCAGCTTCCAGTCGGGCGTACAATCGTGATGTTCGCGAATGAAAAAAAACATGTCTTCAATAGAGTGCGCAAGCGTAGAAATGTTATCAAAAGACATCATCGCGGATGAGCCTTTGATTGTATGCATGTTGCGGAAAATCTCATTGATCGCATCTTCGTCAAACCCGGCATCAGACTCGCCTTGCATCAGTATTTCTTCAAGTCTATCGGTAAGCTGGTTGTTTTCAAAGATAAACATTTCCAGCATGGGGTCGTTACTCATTTGCTACACCTGCCAAATACTTTAATAAAAATACTCATTACCTATTATATTGACTTTCTCGTATCATGTCAAACAAAATTATTTTATGACATAAATGGCCGGATTGCACGCCAAAATAATGCTAAAAAAACAAAAAGCAGACCGTATTTGGAGATGCCCCGCGAAAAGTCATCCGGCCAATAAATCATGGAGGGTATCGCCCGGACCGGAAAGATAATCTGCGATGATCAAATCGACCACCCTGCCGTAGCTGCGTACGCCCTCGGGCTGATCCATCGCCTTGAGGAAAGCGTCGTTCACCGCCTTGCCCGTTTCCCTTGCCGGACCCTCATACTGTTCGTTGTATTTGATGAGTGATAAGATATCGGCGGTTACCCGGTCGTCCAGCCCGAGCCACAGCTCAGCCTGAAGGCTTGGATCGGATTGCGACAGTGCGTTGCTGCAATAAACGAAGGCGATAAACCAGCCGGAATATTTGTATTCAGGCTCATTTGAATACTTGCAGGCGAGGAAAGCGAGAAAATTCGCCTCGTCCTCGGGGGCAACGCCCAGACTGTGAGCCAGCTCGTGACATATCGAAAAAGGCAGCGTACAGACCGGCAGACCGGCATTAATGTTGCACTCGCCGGTAAATGGTACGTATATGCCGTCGATACCGAGACAGGACATTACCGGCCAGAAGAATACCGGCTTGACGGTATTTGCAGAAGCGCCGTCGAGCTGCGGATAAAGCTTTCCGATAACCGAATAGCCGTTCGCGCATTTGTCGGCGAGCGCCCAAAAGTCTCGGGGAGTCCCGTCATCGGCTTCCGGAGCCTGCGCAGCGGCGGCGTTCAGGTTATCGCGCACCCAGACAGAGGTTTTGTACAGTTCTCCGGTCGAGTATTGCCGCACATCGATTCCAAGTGTTTCGCCCAGCGGCTCGGCATAGTAGAGACTTCCCCAAGCCAGGATAAAAACCAGTGTAGCGGCGGAGGCAAACGCGGCGGCGATGGAAAGCCCATGCAGCGCGGCAGCCCGCCGATGCTCCTTGGAACGCGCCAGTCTCAAAACAGCAAATACAATAAGTGCGGCGGCAGCGGGGATCAGGGCGCAAACGAGCGCCTCGGCAACTGAAAAAGGCGCAATCGAGGTTACAGAGCGAAGCAGAAACGTCAAAAACCGCTGTACCGGGACAAATATCCCTTCAACAGCGGGCGGGCAGAACCGGCAAAGGAGCAGCGATGCGACGCAAAGCAGCGCAAATACTCCGGTGAGGATCGCGTTTCTGATAATCAGCGGTCGTCTGTTCAAATAAAACTCCTGATTAAAGATATGTCAATCTGTTCGAGTTATTGTTACCCATTATACTGGATTTAAAGGATATTTGAAAGCGCAATAATTCCGCGCTCTACAGGGAAAATATCCGCATTTTTGGAAATTGTTAAAACTGGGACTTGCATTTTTGAGGAAATATCATATAATTAATGTAGGTGTAATTTCAAATTGGTAACAAATTTGATTCACGGTGCGGGCGGTTGTTTTCGTGCTGTGCTTCGGGATTTTATTGATAGAATTATGGGGTATTTCGGATGCACATAGCGTTTACTATATTGATTATCGCGGTCGCGGTTCTGGCTGCCGCCGTAATCGCGGCGCTGCTGGCAATGTTTGTCAGGGCAAATAGGATTCCCGGTCACGCGCCGGGTAAATCTCAGATGCCCGAATGTGACGACGCCGTGGTCAGGCGAGCGGCGGCGACGCTTTCCGCGCTCATCAGGTTTGACACCGAGAGCCATTATCAAAACGACAAAAACGATTATATGGAATACAACCGGCTGCGCGACTACTTGAAGCGCCGTTTTCCGCAGGCGCACAGAGTGATGACCCGCGAAATGGCAGGCAGCTTCAGTATGCTGTACAGATGGGAAGCGCCGAAATCCAAGCTGAAGCCTATTCTGCTGTGCACGCATTTTGATGTCGCACCCGCCGAGGGGCAGTGGGAAAATCCGCCATTTGCCGGCGAGGTCGCCGGAGGATTCATTTGCGGACGAGGCGCGATCAGCGGGAAAAGCGCGATCACGGCGATGTTTGAGGCGCTGGAGGCGTTGGCGCACAGCGGATTTAAGCCAGAGCGGGACATATACATTTCAATTGGACACGACTCCACTCTGGGTGGAAACGAAGGGGCCTGCGGTATTGCGCGCTTGCTTGAACAGCGCGGAGTCCGCTTTGAAATGGTGCTTGCCGCTGATTGCGGCATACGGCGCGGAGTCATGGGGTACAAGAAGCACGTCGCCCTGATCGGAGTGGCCGAAAAGGGATGCCTGACGCTCAGGGTCTCGGCGGACAGCGCCGGCGGCGAATCGAGCGTGCCCAAGGGCAAATCCACATCTGGACTTGTGAGCGAGGCGGTTTGCCGCATGGAGTTCGGAAGGCGGACGGCGCGGCTCGGCGATGTGACTGTTGAATATCTTAAAAGGATGGCGTCGATTCTTCCGTTTGCATGGAGGCTGCGGATCTCGAACCTGTGGTTTTTCTCAGGCCAGGTGCGCAGGATTTTGTCGCGGGATCCGTTTCATAACGCGCTGATGCGGACTACCGCCGCCTCGACCATTCTGACATCCGGCATATCGCCGTACAGCCTACCGCAGCACTCCGAAGCCATAACGACGTTCCATTTGACACACCACGACACGTGCGCCGAAATAGTCTCACTGATGACCAGCCTGACAGGCAAACTCGGGGTGGAAATCCAGCCGCTCAGGATGGAAAACGCGTCTCAGATATCGAGTTTCCAGAGCCCAGGATTCCGAAAGCTGGAGTCAAGCATCAAGGCCGTGTTCGGCGATATTATATGCGCGCCCTGGATAATGTCCGGCTTTTCCGACGCGCGCTGGTTTGAGAAGCAGGCCGACGAGGTGCTGAGATTTAACCCGATTATACTCGGAGTCGCCGACGAAACCCGCGTTTGCGGCGCTGATGAGCGTATTCATATCGACACACTGGGATCGGCGATCCTATTTTATTCGAGGTTTATCGTCGACGCGGCAAGTATGCTGCAAGTGGTGGACGGCGGCGCCGGACGGAGTAAATCCACGGTGCTGGAAGGCCGCCGCGACAAGAACGAGGACATGCCCGCCGATACCGCGCGCGATTCGGATATGGCAGCCGAAAGCGCCATGGCAGATGAAGAATTATCGGCGGAATCTGATAAATACGCGCTGGCCGAGCCCGAGACACCCGAGATTACTGATGAATCTTCTGCCGGGATCAGCGAAGAAAGCGCCACTCTTCCCGAAGTGGCGGGAGATCCGGAAGATGAAGAAGACTCGAAAAATGACGAGGCTGCGGCAATAACCGAATTATCCGGCGGCGGTGAGGCCGGCGCTGACGACGCCGGGCCGGAATCCGCTGAAACCGAATCAACCGGGCAGGACACCGAAATGTCCGACGACAGCACTGAAACACATGTGAATGAACCGGAGGAGACTCCGGAGTCCCGGCCAGAGCTTTCCAAATATGATTTGTAAAATTTCTGTGAGACTGAAAATCGACAGTATTCTTGTGGTATAATGGTCGGAAGACTATTTAAAAGCTGTAATAGTCTCACGCGCTGTCTCACGAAGCACAGCGTTATATGCATTTTAAGAAACAGGTGAACATATTGGGAATTATCAACAAGATATTTGGAAATCATAGCAGCCGCGAACTGAAGCAGGTTGAGCCGATCGTCCGCGCCATTGAGGCGCTGGAGGACGAGTACAGGAAAAAGTCCGACGCCGAACTGCGGGATATAACCGCAAAGTTGAAAGAAAGAGTGGCGTCCGGAGAGACGCTGGACAATATCCTGCCCGAAGCATTCGCGACCGCGCGGGAAGCGGCCGACCGGGTGCTCGGAATGCGTCCGTTCAAGGTGCAGCTAATCGGCGGTATCGTACTCCACCAAGGCCGGATATCCGAAATGAAAACCGGTGAAGGCAAGACGCTGGTATCTGTGCTTCCCGCCTACCTTAACGCGCTGGCGGGCAACGGTGTTCATATTGTCACGGTCAACGACTACCTCGCAAGGCGCGACAGCGAATGGATGGGCAAGGTGCACCGCTTTCTCGGCCTTAAAGTCGGGCTTATCGTGCACGGGCTGACCAACGAACAGCGGCGCGAAGCCTACGCGGCGGACATAACCTACGCCACCAACAACGAGCTGGGCTTCGATTACCTGCGCGACAACATGGCGATATACAAAGAGGATATGGTCGGGCGCGGATACAATTACGCGATCGTCGACGAGGTGGACTCAATCCTGATCGACGAGGCTCGCACCCCGCTTATCATTTCTGGACAAGGCGAAAAGTCGACCGAGCTGTACGAGAAATGCGACCGGTTCGTCGCCACACTCCGAATGATGAAAGTGGTCGAGCTCAACGCTAAAGAGGAGCACGACGATCTCGACTGCGACTATGTAGTCGACGAGAAGTCGAGAACCGCCACCCTGTCCCCAAGCGGAATAGCCAAAGCCGAGGCGCATTTCGGCGTCGAAAATCTGTCCGATCTTGACAATACGACGCTGATGCACCACATCAATATCGCCATGCGCGCCCGCGGAGTTATGCGCCGCGATATCGATTACGTGGTCAAGGACGGCGAGGTGCTGATCGTTGACGAGAATACCGGACGCATCATGTACGGACGCCGCTACTCAGAAGGGCTACATCAGGCCATCGAGGCCAAGGAGCGGGTCAAGGTAGAGCGCGAAAGCAAAACGCTCGCCACCATAACATTCCAGAACTTTTTCCGCCTTTACGCCAAACTTTCGGGTATGACCGGTACGGCTCTGACCGAAGAGGAGGAGTTCAGACACATATATAAGCTGGACGCCATCGAAATTCCCACCAACAGGGAAATGGTCCGGCAGGATCACGCCGACAGCGTGTACAAGAACCAGACCGGCAAATACCGCGCGGTCATCCGTCAGGTGGTCGAGTGCGTTGAACGCGACCAGCCCGTCTTGGTGGGTACGATCTCTATCGAAAAGAGTGAAATGCTCTCGTCAATGCTTAAGCGAGAGGGCATAAAGCACGTCGTGCTGAACGCCAAGCATCACGATAAGGAAGCGGATATTGTGGCGCAGGCGGGCAAACCGGGTGCCGTGACCATAGCGACCAACATGGCCGGACGCGGAACCGACATTATGCTGGGCGGCAACGCCGAATACATGGCCAAAAACGACCTGCGCAAAGCGGGACTGTCCGAGGAACTGATCGTCGAGGCGACAGGCTACGCCGAAACCGATAACGAAGAGATCATAAATGCCCGCAAGAAATACGCCGAAGCACTCGAAAAATACAAGTCCGAAACCGCCGACTCCGCCGAGCTCGTGCGTAAATCCGGCGGACTGTTTATAATCGGTACCGAGCGGCATGAGTCGCGCCGCATAGACAACCAGCTCCGCGGACGTTCCGGACGTCAGGGCGACCCCGGCGAATCCAGGTTTTACCTCGCGCTGGACGATGACCTAATGCGTCTTTTCGGTTCCACAAGGGTTGCCGGAATGATGGATAAGCTGGGCATTGACGACGATACTCCCATCGAACAGAAAATGCTCACCGGAGCCATAGAGACAGCTCAGAAAAAAGTTGAGTCGCGCAACTTCCTGACGCGTAAACATGTCCTGGAATACGACGACGTTATGAATAAGCAGCGTGAGATAATCTATGGCCAGCGCAAAAAAGTGCTGGACGGCGAGGATTTGCGCGGGTTTATTATGTCCATGATTGAGGACGTTATATCTCGGGGCGTCGACAATGTCATGGGCGAGAACAGATACGCCGAGCGCTTCCAGATTGACTCCATTTGCGAGCAATTCGAAGGTATTTTCATGACGCGCGAGCAGTTCAACCCGAGTGACGACGACCTGAATTCGCTGACCATTTTGGGTATTAAGCAGGAACTGAAAGAGATTGCCGAAGCCGCCTACCAGCGGCGCGAGGATGAGATCACCCCGACCCTGATGCGCGAAATCGAGCGTGTCGTTCTGCTGCAAAACGTTGACGCCAAATGGATGGATCACATAGACGCGATGCACGAGCTGCGACAGGGAATTAACCTGCGCGCGTTCGCTCAACAGGACCCGGTGCAGGCGTATAAGCGCGAAGGCTTCGATATGTTTGACCAGATGATAAATTCGATCCGCGACGATACGGTACGCATGGTGCTGACGGTTCGCGTCAAGAGCGAGGCTCCCAAGCGCGAGCAGGTCGCAAAGCCGACGGTTGCCGTCCACGGTGACGGGACGGACAACAGGTCAAAGACTGTTAAACGCTCGGCGCCAAAGATTGGAAGAAATGAGCTGTGCCCTTGCGGCAGTGGCAAGAAATATAAGAAGTGCTGCGGATTTACCGAAGGCCCGGCCGCGGAACCGGCCGAATAATTTAGCGTTTTCTACAAATTTGAACATATAAGGAGTGTACAAAATGCCAGCTGTAAAAGTTAGCGAAAACATCTATTGGGTGGGCGCAATCGATTGGGATATCCGTAATTTCCACGGGTATCGCACGCCGTATGGTACGTCGTATAACTGCTACTTGATCATGGACGAGAAAATCACCCTGATCGACACTGTCAAAGCCCCGTTTTTCGATGAAATGCTCAAAAACATCTCAGAGATTGTCGATCCCTCCAAGATCGACTACCATATTTCCAACCACACAGAGCTCGACCATTCCGGAGCTCTGCCCCTTATCGCGAAGCTCACTCCCAATGCTGAAATTCTCGCGTCTCCCAACGGTATTAAAGGCCTGACCGCGTACTACGGAAAACTGCCCAACATGCGCGCCGTCAATACCGGTGACTCACTCTCGACCGGCAAATTCAAGATCGACTTCGTTCTCAACCCGATGGTGCACTGGCCGGACAGCATGTCCTCCTATCTCGCGAACGAAGGTATTCTGTTCTCCAACGACGCGCTCGGCCAGCACATCGCGTGCTCTGAGCGTTATGACGACGAGATCGGGGTCAGCAGACTTCTGGAACGCGCCGGAGAATTCTACGGCAACATAGTCCTACCGCTCGGCAACCTCGTAAACAAGCTTCTTGAGGTGGTAACGTCGCTGCCCAAGCTTGAAATGGTCTGCCCGAGCCACGGCGTAATTCTGCGTTCACATATCGGCGACATGGCCAAAAAATACACAATGTGGGCCAATAACGATACCGATGAAAAGAAAGCGGTCATCGTCTACGACACAATGTGGGGAACCACCAAGATGCTGGCTCAGACCATCGCGGACGAATACGCCAAACAGGGCATTCAGTACAAGATCATGAACCTCGCCAACACGCATATTTCGGAGGTCATGTCCGAAGCGCTCGAAGCCCGCTATATAGCGATCGGCTCGCCCACCATCAACCGCGGAGTAATGCCGACGGTCGCCGCCATGCTGACTTACATGAAGGGTCTCGCGCCGCTCAAACGCGTGGGATGCGCTTTCGGATCATACGGCTGGAGCGGTGAAAGCGTAGCTGTCATCGAGGATATGATGAAATCGCTCAAGTGGGAAATCCAGGATCAGAAGAAAGCGAACTGGAGACCGTAATTCCCGTTTACAGTCCGTTAATGCACATAATGACAAAGCCGCCGGTCAACCGGCGGCTTGAGTCCTTTAAAAATCAGTGTCAGGTGAATTTATGAAAATCAAACTGACCGCCGCGCTGCTGCTCGTTTTGCTGCTGCTCGCGTCCTGTGACGGCGGCGAGGTTGCCGGCGATTTGCCGTCCGCGTCGCCGCTGGACAGTGCCTCGTCCGCCCCGGCGCCGCTTCAGCACCGGAACCAGCTTTTCGGGTTGCCATGGCAGCGGACGGAGACTTTTAACCCGATAACCGAGACCAGCGGCGTCAACATAAATTTGAACAATTTAATATACGAGGGCCTGTTTGCGGTCGGGCCGGATTTCGAACCTGAACCCCTTTTATGCGAAAGCTACTCGCAGAACGGCCGAGTTTTTACGTTCAAGCTGCGCCCGGGCGTGACTTTCCATGACGGAAGCGCGCTGACCGCCGCCGATGTGATAAGCTCGCTGAAATCCGCGCTGCTGCCCCAAACGATATACAGCGCCCGGATGTCGGCGATCGATTCCTACCGGGCGGTCGACGAGCTGACTATTGAGATAAGTACTGTACGGCCGATGTCGCGCCTGCCCTGCCTGTTGGACTTTCCGGTCATTAAGGGAGCCGGTACGAGCGGAGGTTTTCCGCCTGGAACCGGGCCATACGCGCCGGTTTTCGGTGAGGATGAGAACTACCTGCGCCATTTCCAGGCGTACAGGAGCAAGGTGCCGATTGAGCGTATCGATCTCATCACCCAGACCAGCGCCGAGGGAATTATTCACTCTATCGAGTCGGGCTCGGTCGACGTGGTGGCGACGGATGAGACCGGCACCGAGCCGATAACCATCCGCGGAGATATCGAGCGGCGCGATTTTCCGACTTCGACCATGCAGTACCTGATTTTCAATACGCGCAATTCATGGCTTGGCAACCAGACGATCAGGCAGGCGGTGTTTTACGCGATTGACCGGGCGGGCATCGTCCGAATGATGAGCGGACATACTGTCGAGGCAACGCTTCCCGCGCCGCCGGCGTCAAAAATATATGACAAGGCAGTCGCCGCCAAATATAATTTCAATCAGGAGCTGAGCAGACAGCTGCTCGCAAGCGCCGGATTTGCCGACAAGGACAGCGACGGCATCCTTGACTACGCGGTGTCCAGCCGCCGGTTCAAGCCGTTTAAGCTTACGGTGATTGTCAATGCCGAAAACCCATATAAAGTGAATGCGGCGGAAATGGCGGTGCAGCAGCTCCGAAACGTCGGAGTGGACGCCGAGCTTTCAAAGCTCAAATGGGACGTGTACGTCCGGGATATCCAGACGGGGAATTTCCAGATGGCATACGCGGAAACCCGCCTGACCGCCGACCTGTCGCCGTTCAGTCTCGTTTGCCCGGGCGGCGCGCTCAATTACGGCAAGGCGTCGGACGCCGAGCTGAATCAGGCGGTTGCGGAGTTCGAAGCGGCGGCTGCCGGTGAAATCTCCGAAAAAGCCTCGGCGATGTTTGACAAGATCGGGGCAAAGGCTGTTATCGTCCCGATACTCTTTAAAAACAACACGTTCAACACGCTGAGCGGGGTCATAAAAAACGCGACTCCGTCGCAGGGAAGTCTGTTCTTCGGATTTGAAAAGTGGACGATAACCAAATGAATAAGAAGAAACGGGGAGGCGGCCTTTGAACCGCTTCCCCATTTTCATTTTATTTTTCGTACAGTGTGAGCTTTCGGTCGGCGAACGCGCATGTCAGGCGCACAGCAATGACACCTGCGATAATCAGGACGCCGAATGTCGCGAGGATCGCTGCCGTACCCGGCAGAAAGCTCAGCAGCAACCAGGAAAGCCCTCCCAAAACGACGACGGATAATATGCCCGTAAGCATCCCGGTCAGGGTATTGAAGTTCTGCTTGACCGCTTCGTTTTCGCTGTTCCAGATCAGTTTGGGGCGCAAGATGTCCGGAATCGCGCCGGCACAGGTGGCCGTGACGTTCGCGGCGATTGCCAGCGCAACCGAGATTGCCGCAGACGTAACCGGCAGATGCATAAATATCACGACGCAAACCGAAAGCGAAAGAATGCCTGCGACGTTGACGCAGAATGAGAAAAGAAGCTTGGGAGTGAGCTGGCGCGAAAACGGAACCGGCAAGGTCTTGCAAAGACGAAAGCACTTGCCTTCTCTCGAGATGCAGGTGACAGCCGAATTGGTCATCGCGGACATGGCAGCGAGTATGCCGGCAAATATGAGAATAAAGACCGGCATATTGGAAAAACTGGTAATCAGCGCGTTGAGTTCGTTGCCGCCCTGCCTGTGGCTGAACGCGAAATTGACGGTGAGAATACAGATCGGCATTATGAGTATCGCCGACATGTAATTCAGCACATACGCCGGAGTCCGGAATTGCAGGTGCAGCTCCCGCCAGAAGAATGCCCAGAATGCCGGGCGCGCGCCTTTGACCGTGACGCGCCGGGCTCCGTGCTTCCTCGTCTCGATTGTTGAGAGCACGACTTTATAGTATCTGCGGCTGCCGGGGACGTATATGCACATTATGGCGAGCAGGGAGGCCAGCGCGTATGCGAAAAGGTTGACAATAGACAGAAAGTCCAGTTTGATGACGGACTCCGCGATCAGCTTGCCTGGGATGAAGAGCGCGCTGGAGGTAAGCGAATCCACTGCCTCGGCAATGCTGGTCATTTTCGAGGCGTCACCCGCCGCGCTGACGCCGGTTCCCACCAGATAATTCTGAATCAGCACAAGACCGACGATTAGTATCAGCGTCATGACTGTGCGGATCATATCCGCGTGTTTCCGAATCAAGGTAAAGCGCCCCAGCGCCATTGTGAGCAAAATGCTGATGGTGAGCGGAATCAGCGGCACAAAAAGCAGAATAAACGCCGAAGCCAGATAAAACCCCAAACCGGCGCCCGCAATTACCCCGTAAATTATCACCGGCGGGATGCAGATAAGCGCCGCCGTGAGCAGCTTGCCGAGGTAGGATATAAAAATGCGTGAGCCGAAAACGGTCTTCTCGGGAATGGGTAGCGAAGCGTAATACTGAACGTCCGACGAGAATATTATTGAACCCGACATGGAGAACACGCCGAACAGAGTAAGGCCGAGAATCACCAATGTGAAGATCACGGAAAGCACCGCGCCGCCAAGGCCGAGCGGAACCGCGCCCTGCATTATCAGTAAGAAAAGCATACAGAGAGAAAAGAGGCCGTACACGAGCGCAATAATGACCAACCCGACGATTCCTGCTTTTTTCAAGAACTCTTTACGGTCGGACTTCCACAGCGCGCTCAGCACGGTCAGGCCGAGAGTCATTTTTATATGCAAACGGAGTAACGCCCGAAAACTATTCATAGAACACCCCTGAATATCTGATTGTCAATTTGTGTCTCATACCTCGAAATTATGAGGCGTATCGCCGGACTGGTCGGTAATTTCAAAGAACAGAGCCTCCAGCGTCTGATTATCGCCGGTGCGCACGCTGGTGCGCAGTTCGTCAAGGGTGCCGGACGCGACCAGCTTGCCATCCTTGATAATCCCTATCCGGTCGCACAGCCGCTCTGCGACTTCGAGTACATGCGTGGAAAAAAAGACGGTATTGCCCGCCTTAACGTGTTCGCGCATTTCTTCTTTGAGGCGCAGTGCCGCGAGCGGATCAAGACCGACCATCGGCTCGTCCAGCAGCCAGAGCGCTGGATTATGCACCAGCGCGCCGGTCAGCATCAGTTTCTGGCGCATTCCGTGCGAGTAGCTTTTAATCAGCTCGCCGGCTGCGGACGTGATGCTGAACATATCCAAATACCGGTCGATGCGCGCGCGCCTGACGTCGTTGGGCACGGCGTAAATGTCACACATGAAGTTTAGGTACTCAATGCCCGTGATACGGTCGTAGATATCGTGCTGATCGGGCACGTAACCGATGAGGCGCTTGGCTTCCACGGGATTGTCAACAATATTGACGCCGCCTATTTCAATATCGCCGGAGTCGGGGGCGAGTATTCCCGTCAGCAGCTTAATGGTTGTGGTTTTACCCGCGCCGTTAGGGCCGATGAAACCAAAGATTTCGCCTTTATGAACATTAAAGGACAAGTTTTCAACGGCTTTTACTTTGCCTTTAACATAACTTTTTGTTACCTTATGAACCTTAATCATGTAAGAATGTCCTCTTCTGATTCTATAGTATTATTATTCCATAATTTGTTGCAACCAGCGACAGATTTCACTCTAGTCTATAGATATACACATTTTGCACATAGTTTTGAACACTGTTATGTCAATCTGAAAACCGCATAAATGTTGCGACAATATTTTTTACAAGCGGTGATATTTATTATAGCACAAAATCACCTGCTGTGGTATAATCTCCGAAGAATAAAAACAAGCCGGAGAGCGGAGGTATGACACCGCGAGAATCCGGAGGTTTGAAAATGATAATTATTTCTGGAGGACTGAACAATGTCCGTTAAATACATATTCGTCACCGGCGGAGTGGTTTCGGGACTGGGCAAGGGGATAACGGCGGCGTCGCTGGGCAGGCTGCTCAAAGCGCGCGGGCTCCGCGTCACCATGCAGAAGTTTGACCCATACCTCAACGTCGACCCCGGAACCATGAGCCCGTATCAGCACGGCGAGGTGTTTGTCACCGAGGACGGAGCGGAGACCGATCTGGATCTCGGCCACTACGAGCGCTTTATTGACGAGAACCTCGGAGTCAATTCTAACATCACGACCGGCAGGGTATACTGGTCGGTAATATCCCGTGAACGCAGCGGTGATTACCTCGGCGGCACCGTTCAGGTCATTCCGCATATCACAAACGAGATTAAAGAGCGCATTTACAGCGTGGGCAAAAACTCGACGGACGTTGTTATTACCGAGATCGGGGGCACGGTGGGCGATATTGAGTCGCAGCCGTTTTTGGAGGCTATACGCCAGGTTTCGGTGGACGTCGGCAAACAGAACGTGATGTATATACACGTTTCCCTCATCGTCGAGGTGCCGCTTAGCAACGAACTGAAAAGCAAGCCGACTCAGCACTCGGTCAAGGAGCTGCTCAGCCTGGGCATACAGCCCGATATCATAGTGTGCCGCTCCTCGACGGCGCTTACTACCGAACTGCGCGACAAGATCGGCCTTTTTTGCAACATCCCGACCGACTGCGTTATTCAAAACCTCAACGCGGTGAATACGCTTTATGAAGTGCCGCTGATGCTGGCAAAAGAGGGGCTGGACGAGGTGGTCTGCCGCAAGCTGGCGCTGGACTGTCACCCTCCGCTGCTCGATGACTGGAGCGATATGGTTGCGCGCCTGTGCTCGGCGCCGAGGACGGTTAAAATCGGACTGGTCGGCAAGTATGTCGAGCTGCACGACGCTTATCTCAGCGTCGCCGAGGCGCTGCGTCACGGCGGCGTCGAAAACGAGACTAAAATTGAAATCAAATGGATCAGCTCGGAGCAGATGTCGGACGCGAACGCCGGAGTCGAGCTGTCGGGCTGCGACGGTATAATCGTTCCCGGCGGTTTCGGCGACCGCGGCATAGAGGGCAAGATTGCGGCGTCCCGATATGCCCGTGAGCACGGTATCCCGTATTTCGGTATCTGCCTTGGTATGCATATGGCTGTGGTGGACTTTGCGCGCAACGTCTGCGGCATGGCCGACGCGCAGTCCGCGGAGTTTAATTCCAAGACGCAATTCCCGGTGATCGACCTGATGCCCGATCAGCGCGGAGTTACCAGCAAAGGCGGAACAATGCGCCTGGGACAGTATCCGTGCAGGCTGCTTGAGGGCTCCAAAGTCAGAGAGGCCTACTTTGATACGGATATTGTCGAGCGCCACCGCCACCGTTACGAAGTGAATAACGATTTCCGAGATACGCTGAAGGAGAACGGGATGACCATTTCCGGTCTGTCGCCCGACGGCAGGCTGGTTGAGATCGTTGAGCTGCCCGGGCATCCGTGGTTTGTCGGCGTGCAGTTCCATCCCGAGTTCAAGTCGAGGCCAAACCGGGCGCACCCGTTGTTCCGCAGCTTTATCGCAGCGGCGCTGGCCAACCGGGAGAGCAGAGGCTGACCGAACCGGGTCAACCCGGGTATTGAGCGGTCCGCGGCGGTTACCCGTTAAAACGGAAAAAGACAGACGCTTTTGGAATGTGGGATCGAGCGGATTTGTGGACATTGGAGGTTTGCGATGACGTCAAACATGCTAAAGCTGATCGCGATCATATGCATGGTGGCCGACCATATCGGCTACTTGTTTTTTCCGGAGCACCTGATGTTCAGGCTGGTCGGGAGGCTGGCGTTTCCGATATTTGCCTTCTGTATTGCCGAAGGTTACCGCAGGACCAAGAACGTTCGCAAATACATGCTCAGACTGGCCGCGTTCGCGCTGATATCCGAAGTTCCATTCGACCTGTTTGGCAGCGGAAAAGTCGTGGATTTCGAACATCAGAATGTTTTCTTTACGCTGTTTTTCGGTCTGCTGGCTATATACATTTACGACAGGATGACAAAGGAAAAGCGGATGATGGCGGCGGTGCTTGCACTGGCTCTGATCTGCGGAACCTCGATAGTCCTCCGTACCGACTACTCGTTTATTGGCGTGCTTATGGTGTTCATATTCTTCGTCTGCAAGTATCGGGCGCAGGTGATCGGATGGATGTCGCTGCTGGTCGCGCTTAACGCCCTGATGCAGTATTTTATGACCATTAACATGTACGGCGGAGGCCTGCTGTGGTCGCTGGCTCAACTTGCGATGCTGGCCGCGCTGCCGCTGATTTTGGCCTATAACGGCAAGCAGGGCTTACGGATGAAATATCTCCTGTACACGGTCTATCCCGCTCATATGCTGCTGCTGTATGTACTGAAAAAATTTGTTTTCACATGATAACAATCGGTGACGCTCATCAGATAAGCGCCACCGATCTTTTTGGTCAGCTTTTGGTCAGCTTCCATATCGTGTACTTGAAAATGCCCAGCTTTCGTTTCAGTGAGCCATCCAGCTCGTGGTATATCCTGTCCATGCTCGCGAGATCGTCGTCTGTCGGGGGCTGGTTGCCGTACCGCGATTTGACCAGGATGTCCGCGGCATGACGGACGTCCGGGCCGGATTCGGCTTCAATTCCGGCGCGGTCGGACATATCATACGGCGTGTCCGAACTTGAGAAATGCAGGCCGAGCTTGCTTAATATGGCGAGAATACCCTGCCAATAGTGCGCTGACCGGTCGGCGGGGCGCTTTATTGTGTCTCTGACATGCGAGGGATTGAATTTAATGCGTTTGCTGACCAGCAAAATGATCAGGACGAGCAGCAATGATACGGCAAGTCCGATGGCCGCTATTGAAATGACGGTGCCCAGCCGTCCGAATTCCTCGTCGGGGTTTAGGTGGTCGCCCGAAGGCACAGGGGGGCTGACCTCAGCCGGCGGCGTAACGACAGGAACGGCGGGTGTCGGGATGGGCTTCGGCGTCGCGGGAAGCGGGGTGGGCGAGGGGTTGACCACCCCGCGGGGAGCGGCGGGCGTCGCGTCAAACGGAATCCAGCCGACACCGTCGAAATAAAGCTCGGCCCATGCGTGGGCGTTGTTGGAACGGACGATATAAGTCCCATCGGCTGTCCGGTTGGCGGACGAAATCGAAAAACCTTCGACATATCGCGAGGGGATGCCCTCCGCGCGCGCCAGCACCGCCATCGCCGTGGCAAAATACGTGCAGTAGCCTTCTTTTGTTTGCAGGAACCACTCCACAAAATCTGTGCCGGGCGGGGGCGCTTTCGCCTTGAGGTTATACGTATTGTTTTTGTTGAGGCTGTTACGGATGGCAACAGCGGCGTCATAACTCCGCTGAGCTTTTTTTGTCATCGCTCCGGCGGCCTCGCGCACGGTGTCCGGCAGGTCTTCAGGCAGCTGGAGCGCGTAACTGTCAATCTGCTCCGCTTTCCCGCTGTCAACAAACGAGCCGTGTTCGCTGCCGGCTGAGAGCATGGCGCTCATCAGCTTGTCGAAGTTCGAAGCGCCGGTGCGGAGCTGATAGGCGCTGACGATATAACTGTCGTCGATGCCGTAATTGTTTTTGGAAAATGCCTCGCCCTGGTCGTCAAACATCGGAATGATCGGTGAGTTATCCGCGGGGACGATGGAAGTTACGCGGCCGGACGTGAACAGGCTGGTATGCATTCCTGACAGCACGGTGACGCGGTACTGCGTCGGCTCGTACAGACGGCTGCCGAGGTCGGTGGAGGCAGGAGGGCGCAGGAGGTCAAACGCGTCCTGCTTCTCTTTCGCGAACATCGGGTTGTCCAGCCGGTAGGAGGAAACGCCGTCGCGGTCGATCCATGCTTTGCCGGTGTAGACGTCGTACACAGAGCCGCGAAGCAGATGCAGGTCAGTATCCGAATATATCTCCATAACCGGGATGTCCAGCGGAGAAATCGGGCCGCCGAGAGAGGCTGTCCTCGGCTGAAATCCGGTGGATGCCAACGTGAAAGAGCTCCTGAACGTCTTGAATCCGGTGTATTCACTGAGTACGTCGTTGATATCGCCGACGACCGTCTGCACGCCCGGATTACGGAAGGATTGGGCAAAACCGGTCGAGAAGATCAGCGCCGGAACCGCGAGTATCAGGGCGATGGCGAGAGCATACATGCCCGCCCACTGACTGCCGAACTTGATCGGCCTCGCGGCGAGCCGTATGTGGTGTCCGCGCATTCCGAGCGTCTTGCCTGCGATCCGTACCTTCATTCCGCCCATACGCGAGGGCTTGCGGGCGCAGACCTTGAGCATCCGCCGCCTGGCCGAGCCGGAATAGGCGACGATGACGCCAAGCGCCGCAATCAACGCCTCGGGTATGATACCGCGGTGCCCGAGCAGCCATTCGGCGACGAATAGCGCGATAGCCAGAGGCGCCAGTAGCCACGCGCCGGAAAGCCTGCCGGCGGTCGGTCGCGAGATGACCGCGGTAAAAACGCAGACCAGCACGCACATCGGGAAAGCAAACTCCGGGGACATGAATATTTCTCCGCGCAAAAACCACCAGGCTTCGTTAACAAAAGGAGCGACCGAGGTGTTGAACATTTCCAGGAACGCGTCGCCCCTGCCCCAGAAATAGATGGCGACAATCAGCGCGCCGATATTGAGCAGAACCAGCGTACCCAGTGTCGTCCACCAGTTGAAAAACAGCAGCATGAGCGCGAGCGAGGCGGCAAGGGAGATCAGCAGCGCGCCCCAGAAGTCGAGCGCGTCGAGCTTATAGCACTGGATTATAGACCACGACATTCCGAAGGTAAAAAGAGTCGAGGCGATCAGTCCGGAAATGAATCCGCCGACAGTACGTGTCATGGCAGCGCACCTCCGCAAGCGGCGGCGATGTCGCGGCTGGACGCGATGACGACTGGAACGATGCCGGCGTCGATCATCTCGCTCCTGTCGGGAACCGGAGCGCCTCCGACCAGGATGGCAGTCACTTTGCGCCCGGTCTGAGCGATATACGCCAGCGCCGAAATGACAGGCTCGTCAAAATTGTGAAGTACGGCGATGAGGCCGCTGTCCGCGATATTGCCGAAGCGGCCGGTCATCAGATCCTCGGGCAGCAGCTTGCCCTCAAAGGTGGCGGTGGCCAGCGGTGAGTAAAACAAGCCGAAATCGGCGGGAGTCTCGCCGAACACCTCGATACTGTCCTCGGATTTGGCCGTCATGTGGACAGCCGTCCCCGAGTCAAGCAGGCAGCGGCAGACCGAGACCGCGCATTCGAGCACAGAATCCTCCAGAACTATCGCGTCAAGGCCGGTTCTGCCGTGAGCGGTGCAATCGATAAATACGTGCGTTTCATGCCTGCTGACTGTCTCGAATTCGCGCACCATGAGCTTAAGATACCGCGCGGTCAGCTTCCAGTGGGTTCGGCGAAGGGGATCGCCCTCCCGCCAAGCGCGGATGTCGGCGAGCGACGACTGATCCTCAAAGTCGGAAACGCGGGCGATGCTCTGCCCGTCCAGCTTGCGGGACGTCGACGCGCACGAAGTAAGGCTTACTACCTTAGGGTAAACCAGCATGGATATCGGCTCGATCTTACCTCGATCCTGCGCCTCGATTTTAACCGAAAACAGGCCGAAAAGGTCGCGGTATTCGAGCGCGCGCACGCCGATTTCATATAAGCCCCTGTAACGGCAGGGGAGATCATCCGTGATTTCTGCGATACCCCTCGGGCCGATGGAAACCGGGGTGAGAGTGCGGACGCCGCGGAGCTCGGTGTCGGTGGTGCTGTAATAGACCATCATAAACGTCACAGGGAGCGGCCCGCGGTTTACGATCCTGATGGTGAGCGCGGCGGTTTCGCCCTTGACAGCGTAATCGGGCGCGACCGTTTGGGTGATTTTAGTCAGCATTACGGCGTGGATAATATCCGCGGCGGAAAAAATAAGTATGCCGAGCAGAATTACTGTCAGCACCAGGTACAAGTCCTCGCCGGTATACGACAGGGCTATCAGTGACGACAGCAGCAGCAGGCCGAACAGAAGTCTGTGTTTCCACATGGCTTCACCTTGAACCTGGAACAGGAACGGATGACAAAATGCGCGCGATGGCTTGTCCCGGCGTTATTTTTTTCATTTTAGCCTCCGGGTGCAGGATGATTCTGTGCGCCAGAACCGGCTCCGCGAGCGCTTTGACATCGTCGGGGATGACGAATTCGCGCCCGCTCAGCAATGCGAGTGCGCGCGACGCGTGAGTCAGGCCCAGTGAACCGCGCGGGGACACGCCGAGCGCCAGTTCGGGATCCTGCCTGGTTCTAGCGGCCAGCAGCGATACGTATTCAAAAATCGCCGGGCTGCAATAGATTTTAGGAACAAATTCCTGCATTCTGACAACTTCTTCAGCCGATGTGACCGCCGAGAGCTTGGGCGCGCGGATGTCGCTTGAGTGGCGCTCAAGTACTTGCACCTCTTCCTCGACTGACGGATATCCCATAGTAATCTTAATTAAAAAACGGTCCATCTGCGCCTCGGGCAGCGGATATGTACCGATATAATCAACCGGATTCTGCGTTGCGAGAACGAGAAAGGGAGACGGCACCTTATAGGTCTCACCGTCCACCGTGACCTGTCCTTCCTGCATGACTTCAAGCAGCGCGGATTGGGTTTTGGGCGACGTGCGGTTGATTTCGTCGGCCAGGACGATCTGGCTCATGATCGCGCCCGGCTTGAATTTGAACTCGCCGGTTTTAACGTCAAGCATAGAAAAGCCGGTTACGTCCGACGGCATGACGTCAGGAGTGAACTGAATGCGCCGGAACGAGCAGCCGAGCGACTGCGCGAGCGCTGTGACCAGCGTTGTCTTGCCGATGCCGGGCACGTCCTCAATAAGTATATGCCCGCGGCTGAGCACCGCGATCAGCGCAAGCTGAATTGACTTCCGTTTACCTACCAGTATGTTTTCAATATTATTGCTGATTGTAGTTATCAGTCTGTGAACATCCAATTGCAGTTACCTCACACGAAATTATTGACGCAAAATTGCCGCTTGACATAACAATTGTATTACAGGAATTATACACCATATTGAACGATCTGCCAAATGATAATTTTAATTGTTGATAAAACGCTGGAATTAAAGTAAAATATATGTTGAAAACTGGAGGTTGAGTTATTTATGGAATGGATCAGAGTCCAGATTAATACAGCTCCGTCGGTATGTGACATAGTGGGGAGCATGCTGCTGGATTTTGGGATCGGCGGCTACCAGGTGGACGATTCGCTTGAGTTTGAGCAATTTCTCCGCGAAAAAAAGCCGTATTGGGACGATGTTGACAAAGATTTGGTCGAAAGGCTCAAGACGCTGACCTGCGTAACCATATATCTGCCGTCTGACGCTAACGGACGCGAAATGCTCATCTCGATCAGGGACGAACTCGAAAGGCTGCATGCCAGAAATCCCGAGTTTCTGCCCTCTGGAACGCTGCTTAAAATTGACAGCGTTTATGAAGAGGACTGGGAGACAGCCTGGAAAGCGTACTTCCACCCGATCGAGATCGGCGAGAAAACGCTGATCTGCCCCCAGTGGGAGAAACCGCCCGAGAACTGCGAACGCGCGATTCTTTGGATCGACCCCGGCATGGCGTTCGGTACAGGCGCGCACCCGAGCACAAGACTTTGCATGGAGGCCGCCGAAAAGCATGTCCGGCCCGGCTGTGACGTGCTGGATATCGGCTGCGGCAGCGGGATACTGTTTATCCAGTCGATGCTGCTCGGCGCGGGTTCGGCTGCGGCGGTCGAGCTTGACCCGACGGCCGCGAAAATTGCCGTTAACAACGCCGCCGACAACGGTTTGGAGACGGAAAAGGTTACGGTTCATACCGGAGACATTATCTCCGACGACGAACTGTTCGGCAGACTCGGTCAAAAGCAATACGACGTTGTATTCTGCAATATTGTGTCTGATGTTATAATCGCCCTGATGCCGAGGCTGGCGTCACTTGTCAAACGCGAAGGCGTAGTCATCCTGTCCGGCATAATCGATAAACGCTGCGCCGATGTTTTGGCGGGTGTTCACGAGCATAATCTGACTGTCCTGGAGCAAATGGAAAGCGACGGCTGGTGCTGTCTGGTCTGCGGAATCGCTGGCTGACGTTTTGCTATTTGGCAGGATGGGGATAATCATCACAAATAAGAAAAGAACCCGGCTGAATGTTCCGGGACCAGAACGGAGTAAGATTTGCAAAAGAATGATCTGGCAACGGTACAGATAGAAGGGTACAATTCCGACGGCATGGGCGTCGCGCGGGTGGAGGGCAGAGCGGTTTTCGTTCGCGCCGCGGCCCGCGGAGACGTGTGTGACGTCAGGATAACCAAGGTCAATTCGTCGGCGGCGTGGGCAAAGAGCGAGCGGATTGAGTCACCGTCGGCTCACAGAATAGAGAGCCGGTGTCCGGTTTTCCCAAAATGCGGAGGCTGCGATTTCCAGCACATAACCTACAGCGAGGAGCTGGACGCAAAGCTCGACCGGGTGCAGTCCGCGCTCAAGCGGATTGGCGGAGTCACGCCGGTTTGCGACGGCGTCATTGCCGCGGATGATACGGACTGGTACCGCAACAAAGCCGCGATTCCCGCCGCGACGCAGGACGACCGGGTAGTCACGGGCTTTTACCGTCTGCACAGCCACGACGTTGTGCCCGTCGATGTATGCAGGATTCAGAGCAATGAGTCAAACGCCGCGGCGCACGCCGTCCGCCAATGGGCGGAGGAGTGTAAGATTCCGGTTTTTGACGAGGAGCGGATGAAGGGGATGCTGCGCCGGATTTTGGTGCGGACAGCCGCTGACGGCAAGACACAGGTGACCATTGTCGCCGCTGCCAGACGGCTGCCGTCAACAGATCGCCTGATACAGCTGCTTCTGGACAAATGCCCGGGTTTGAGCGGCCTCGTATTAAACGTCAACAAGGAAAAAGGAAACGCCATCCTGGGCAAAAAGGAAGTAACGCTCTGGGGCAGCCGCTTGCTCGAGGATACGTTGTGCGGCATGAAATTTCAGCTCTCGCCCTCGTCTTTTTACCAGATCAACCGCGCTCAGGCTGAGCGGCTGTACGAGCGCGCCGTCGAATATGCGCTTGGCAGCGGCGAAGGAGGCGGCGACATCCTGGATCTTTATTGCGGAACGGGAACGTTCACGCTCTGCCTCGCCAAATATTGCAAAAACGTGCTGGGCGTCGAGATAAACGAGCAGGCGGTCATAGACGCCGAGGCAAATGCCGAACGCAACGGGATAACAAACGCGCGGTTTATCTGCGCCGACTCTTCTGCGATATACGATATGCCGGAAATCGCCGGACTGCGAAATCCCATGGTCACTGTCGATCCGCCCCGAAAGGGACTGGACGCTGAGACGGTCAAGGCCATATTGCGGCTGAACCCCGCGCGGATTGTGTATATCTCGTGCGACCCCGCGACACTTGCCCGCGATGTCGCGGTCTTTACCCAAAACGGATATAAAGCCGAGAGGTTTTCGGTGGTGGATATGTTCCCGCGCACGTCGAACGTTGAGACGGTTTTGCTGCTGACGGCGGAACCGGCCGGCGCAGTGCAGCTGTGAGTCTCGGTATGAGCGGAAGCAACAAGCGGAGGCGGGTTTCGTTTCCCGATATTATGACGAAAACTAAATGAATTTCGCCTGCGCCAAACGTACTTTACACGCGGGCGTTCATATGTTAAAATGCAATTGCAGCCGGGTTGTGAAACATAATTGACCTCATATCCGGCTGGCATTTGCGGGAGTAGTTCAGCGGTAGAGCGTCGGCTTCCCAAGCCGAAAGTCGCGGGTTCGAATCCCGTTTCCCGCTCCAATGCAAAGCCCTGTGCCGGATAGGTACAGGGCTTTGTTTGCCTCCAAACATCACTCGTCGAGCGCGTTATACAGCTGGACAACCCCGGATTTTGTGAAAAGCTCGGCGCGGCTTTCAATTCCGAGCTTTTTGTACAGGCTTATAATATTATTCTCGCGGGATATGACAAAAAGAAGTCCCGCCCAGACGCAGCGCTCAATGGATGTGAGAGTGACCGGCTACAAACCAATCAGACCCACGGCGCGCCCGGTCAGCATCGCGTTGGAATTCACGAAAATCACAGCAAGAGGAAGGACGAAAAAGTTGTGCAGCTGCGACCGTCTGATGTTTCTGAAACTAAAAGTCTTCCAATCGCGCCGCGGATTCGAATAAATGGCGCAGCCGAAGAACAAGTCTTATAAAACTTCGGTGCATTCAATAATCAGTATCCAACCTAACTGTCAAAGTGTGTGGCTGCTGCGTACCGGCACGTCGAACGTCTAAATTATTTCAGTCAAAGGATCACATATCCAGCAAATACGCACTAATTAGATAAATTTGGTATAAACACTGTTGGAGCTGAGATGCGATTCCAGTCTTTAAAAAGCTTGCCCCGTCGGAATGCATTAAAACAATTAATTAAGCGCGAATATTATCGAATAGGTGGCTCATTAGTTCTACAGCCTGCTTTACTTGAGGCTTGTTGGTACACACTGCAAGAATAAATGTATTGTTTTAATTTGCCAATAAACAGCAAAGACTTCACATGTTGATTGTTTGCTGATATAATCAATATTGTCGAAAAGCGGCGAAATAGGGGGTAAAGAAGTGAATATTGCTGTTTGCGAAGATTGCCAAACCGACAGCAGCGCTCTTTGTGATAGCTTGCGAGAATACTGCGATAACCATTCTTACTGTGCTGATATCAGCGTGTTCTCCACCGGTGAAGCCTTGCTTCGGGCGTTTACGCCGGGCTCGTTCACCATCCTGTTTCTCGACATATTTCTGCCCGGGTGTTCGGGGATGGATGTCGCGAAGAGTATCCGTGGGATCGACAGGGACTGCATAATCGTTTTCGTTACAACCTCGCTGGACTTTGCGATGGAAGGGTTCGGCGTCAGTGCAGCCGGATACGTTGTAAAGCCGGTTGACAGGGAAAAAATCGCTAATGTGATGTATGCGTGCCGGTTCGCGCTTGACCGCAGCAGCCGGATCATCGAATTGCCGATTAGCGGAATGAGCGTCCGCGTATCGGTGGCGGATCTGATTTATGTCGAGATCTGCAATAAAGAAGCGGTGCTGTACATGAAGCGCGGAAGGCTTACGACTCGTTTTCCGCTGGATCAAATGGAGAACAAGTTGGGCGGCAGCCCGTTTTTGCGCTGCCACCGGAGCTTTATCATCAATATGAACCACGTAGACGATATACTGGATCACGACTTCTTGATGTGCAACGGCGACGTTGTGCCCATGCGGAAAAACGGCAGAAAAGAAATAAAAATGGCCGTGGCTGTGTTTGTCGCCGGTTCGGCTTCGGAGGTGGTATGATGACCGCGGCGAAAAGACTGATCTGCGCCCTGATTATTCTCGCGCTTTGCGCCGGCCTCCAGGTGTCGGCCCTCACGCTGGACGAAGAAGGTTTACCGGCGGCGGTCGGCGAGGATGCTGAAACAGAGGTCTCACCCGCGGCAGACGGCCTCTCCGATACGGTTCGATCAGAACAGGAGCTGGAGGATTGGCTGAATAGCCATGCTAGTACCGGCGGAACTGTCTTTTTGAGCGATAACATTACTCTAACGAGTTTCAGCGGCGTGTACTTCACGTCCAAAGTGGTAATTAACACGATGCAATACGGACTTACATACGACGGAGGCAGTTTTTTTACTGATAATCTTGAGCTGACCGGCGAGGGCGTGGACGTACCGGTGCTGACGATAATAAATCCGGCGCTTTTCCGCATGAGCTGGACATTTTGCGTTCAGCCGATGTCAGTTACGGCCACCGGACGCCAGAGCGAAGAGGGACTCATCGGAGGAACGGCGGTTAGAGTAGTCAGAGACAACGGCTGGAAGGTTAATTTCGATTTTTTTCTCGAGCAGGGACTGATTAGCTCGTACGGAAAGAATGCGACGGGCATGGAAATTGACGAAGCCATCGACATATACTGCTTTAATATCCATGTAGAGGGCGAAAACAGCGCGGCGATCCGGGCTCCCGGAGGCACGAATATCTATTACAGCAAGCTGTCCGCGCAGGGCGGCGGATCTGTGCTTGCCTCTGGCAGCGGCGGAATTACGCTGGATACATGCGCGCTGAGTCCGGCGCCCGACCAGAGCGGCGTTACTGTGATTAACAGGAAGTTTGGAGGCGAGCTTTCCAGAAATAACCGCGCCACCTTTTTGGCCAACACGGACAGCATAACCGTCGAATTTTATGCGTTTCGGAGATTTCAGCTCGAAGGCGGAGATGAAATTATCGAGCGGGGTTTTCTGGTTCTGTGGGATTATGATGCGATTGGCAGGATTGACGCCTCGGTGACGGGCACGACGACGATAACGGGCAGACTGCCGGTTCCGTTTGAGGGGCTTGGCCTGACCGACGACTTCCCGTTGGAGATTATAATAGACGTGCGCGATCCGGCTATCCCGTGCTTCAAGTGGATCATGCTGAGCGACGATTACGGCGATGGAAGAACGGCGCTGTTCGAGTTTTGGGACTCGGACGCGTGGGAGGTTGCAGACCTGATCCTATGGAGGTCGGATGACGAGGGCGCGACCTGGTATGACGACACGGCGTCGGATGAATACAAGTGGGGTGAGACTGCCACACATAACGGATTCGACCACTATTTTACTTATACGTTTAAGGAGATCCGGACTCCGATCTGGTTCCAACTAGAGGCGCAGGGACTTGGCGAATCCGACATCGTTAAATTACAGCCGGATGACAGTGCCTCGGTCGGAGGTATTGGAGGAGACCGTACCGGCGCGGACAGAATTATCGGAAGCAAGCCGGGAAGCAAGCCGGAGCCTCCGAAAAATGTGGAGCCGGAGACCCCGCCGGGCGACGAACCAACATCCGGCGAAGACAGCAATAGCGCCGGGAAAACCACGGGAAAGACCAGAACCGACAGGGCGCCGAATGTGGAGGCAGTAAAATCCGTGGAAGCCGCCGCCGGAATTATTGATCTGACCGCCACGGCGGAAGACCTAATCTTTCCGGAAGCTATGCAGAGTGCAAATCTCGCTCTCGGAATAACGCTGGTGGCTGTCGCGCAAAATTCCGAATCAACCGATCCGCAAAAAGCGCCGGAAGATCAGTTTAGGCTGATCAATGAGCCGACCCAAACCGGAGGCGGGACACAAAAGGCGGAGCTGCGTTCAAATTACACTCCGGAAACAGAGGACAAGGGCGAAACTCTGGTTGCCGCGGCCGTCGCGCTCCGAAACGAGCAACCGGAATCAGCGCGGGTCGCGACATACAATGTGACAAGAGCGGGTGGCATTACCAACGGCAGCAATGCGTCGGCGGCTTTGGCAAACCGACCGGAAGCCGGCGAAATAATCCTTACGACTCCCGCGCCGGAGAGTGAAATAGTTGACGACGAAACCGGGGTGCCCCTCGGATCGGATCCTGGGGAGTCCGGGCAGATGCAATCCCCGTTTAATACCGGGCTTGCAATGGCGCTTGTGGCGTGCGCCATACTGGTACTGGCCATCTTGGCCGTACTGGTTAAGACGCGCAAGCTCCGCAAATGAGTGACGGAGCAAAAGCACGCTGGATAAATGACTTTCGATTGCTGACACTGGCTATTGTGTGCTCGGTGTCAGTTTTCGCGTGCCTTTTTCTTTATACATTTGACAACAAATACACCGCAAACGGCCCGCGCGCCAGTAGCGGAGAGTTGGTACTGAGTGCTTCGGCGCTGGTGGGGCAGCCTGTCCTGTTTCTGACCGAGGGATGGGAGTACTTTGGACGCAGACTGCTTTCCCCGGCGGACTTTGGGGCGGATGCACCCGCCCCGGACGAGTATATCTACATCGGGCAATACGGCGGGTTCGAAGCCGGAAGCCTCGGGGAAAATCCACACGGCAGCGCAACATACCGGCTGACAATCCGGATTCCTCAAACGCCTGAAACCTACATGCTCGAACTGCCCGAGATTTTCTCGGCGTACCGGGCTTATATAAACGGCAAGCTCGTGCAGTCAATGGGCTATCCCGACCCGGATAACTACGTGCCGGAAACGGGAAACCGTGCCGCAGTGTTTGAAGCGGGCGGGCGGATTGAGATTATTATAGCAGTTTCGGACTTCTCGCATATATACAGCGGCATGGTGTTTCCGCCAGCGTTCGGCAAGCCGGAGGCGGTGACGGCACTGCTGAACACACGACTGATTTTTCGTAGCGTTTTTGTGGCGTTTGCCCTGGCTGTCGGAGCCCTGGCGCTGCTGATCGGCGTTATCAGCCGGAGGAAAAGCATCGCGCTGCTTTACGGGCTGCTATGTCTGTTCTTTGTGGGCTACACCAGTTATCCGATCCTGCAAACGCTGTTCAGCGCCATTTACCCCTTTTACGCCATTGAGAATATCTCATTTTGCGCCATGCTTGCTGTCGTCATGCTGCTGCAAAAAAGCCTTTTCGGTCGACGGGACAAATGGAACCGGTGCATAATCGGCGTCGGCGCGTTCATGTGCCTGGCGTCCGCCGTTCTTCCGTTCGCAGTGACCGGCGGCAGCCTTGCGGTGATGGGAATCTATTCATATTTAATTATGTCGTACCAGTGGGGCACGTCGGTATATCTGACGGTCACTGCCGTAAAAGCGGTCGCGGGTGGGAAAACACATTCCACGGCGCTGCTCGCAGGAGTGCTGGCCTTTGATACCGCGCTGGTGATGGACAGGCTCCTTCCTCTTCATGAACCAATAGTTTCAGGATGGTTTCCGGAGCTTGCCAGTTTCGCGCTGACAATCTGCATCGGGGCGGTGGTCACCGGCGAGCTTGCCGGGAAATACCGCGACAGCGCCGTATTGGAAGAACGCATGAGCGGAATGGAACGCCTGTCGGAGATGCAGAGGTCGAATTACGACATGCTGCGAGAGCGCATTGAGGAGGCCAGGACGATCCGGCACGATATGCGGCATCATGTCATCATGGTGGAGGGCTTTCTGCGGGACAAAGATTACGAAAAGCTGGAAGCGTATGTCAGAGAGTACCGGGGGGCAGTCGAGCTGCGGCAGCCGCTGAGCTTTTCGCAGAATCTTGTGGTAAACGTCCTTGCCGGACATTATTCGGGGCTCGCGGAGAAAAACGGCATCGATATATCGTTTTCGCTTGATATCGGTTCCGAGTGCGGAATACCGGAGGCCGACCTGTGCTCGGTTGTCAGCAATCTGCTGGAAAACGGAATAGAAGCCTGCGGCAGGCTGGAGGGCGGCGGCCGATTCATATCGCTAACCATCAGCCAAAAGCCCTCAATGCTGTCTATCATAATGCGCAACAGCGCGAGCGATGTGATAACCGGAAGAAACGGTGCGTTCATATCCTCCAAAGCTGATGAGCGGAGCGGCTACGGGCTGGATTCAATCAGGGCTGTCGCCGCCCGCAGCGGAGGATTTGCGGAATTCAGCTATGACTGGGAAAAAGGCGTGTTTATCAGCTCTGTATTGTTGGCGGTCAATAGAGAAATGACTTTGGATCGCTGACGACGAAAGACATAATCGATTAATGAAAAAGTAAAGGCCGCAAGTGTTAAGACCTGCGGCCGCGACCCTTTAATTTAAGCTGTTGAGTCAAGCTAAATAACGTTTCAGGAGGTACACATATGAGAAAACTCGTTCCGCTGAGCCCCGATACTCGGCTTGACGCCTTTGAGGAGAGCGACGCGAGGGAAGCGGTACTGATGACTGTCCGGTACTACGGCGTAATCGGTTACAACCCGCCGTGGATTTCCTATTTGCTGGAATATGGCGGGCAAACCGTGGGCATTTGCTCTTTCAAAGGCACGCCGGCGGACAAGACGGTCGAAATCGCGTACTATACGTTTCCCGCGTACGAGGGCGGCGGGCACGCGTCATTCATGTGCCGGGAGCTGGTCGGTATTGCGGCAGGCCATGACGAAAGCCTGACCATAACCGCCAGAACGCTGCCGGAGGACAACGCGTCGACATCTGTGCTCAAGAAAAACGGGTTTGAACTCGTCGGACTGGTCACCGATCCCGAAGACGGCGAGGTTTTCGAATGGCGGTATGCCGGGCAGTGACGGCGGGGGAGTCGGCTCAGTCGCAAACGGCGCCGAGCAGGATACCGCCCACGCTTCCGGTAATTTTGACCGGCAGTGGGACGTTGAGCGGGGCGCTGCCGCATACCTTGACCTCCAGGTAGTTTCCGGCGTGACCGAGCGAATCTCCGGCGGAGTGCCGCTCAAACAGCACGTCGTGTATCTGCCCGACGCTGCCGTCCGCGAATGCGCCGGCCATTTTTCGGGACAGTTCGTCGGCGATGCGGGCGCGCCGTGTTTTTTCGGCGTTGGTTATCTGGCCGAGCATCTCAGCCGCGGGAGTGCCCGGCCTGCTTGAGTACGGGAAAACATGCATTTTAGAAAAACCGCACCGCGCCGCGAAAGCAATCGAAGCATCGAATTCAGACTCACTCTCGCCGGGAAAGCCGACGATAAGGTCGGTGGTGATCGCACAGCCTTTGACGGCTTCCCTCAGCAGATCGAGGGATTCTTTGAAGCGGGCAGTGTCGTACTTGCGATTCATCCGGAGCAGCACGCTGTCGCTGCCGGACTGGAGCGGCAGATGGAAGTGGGGGCAGAGATTGTCAAGCGCCGCCAGCCTGCGGCAGAACGAGAGGTCGATCTTCGCGGGTTCAAGAGAGCCCAGCCTTACCCTCGCCGTCCGCGCTGACCGGCACACGGCTTCGATGAGATCAGGCAAATGCGCGTCACCCTCAAGATCCGCGCCCCACGACGATATTTCAATTCCGGTGACTACGATTTCGGCAAATCCCTGAAGTGCCAACTGTTCGGACTCGGCGGAGGCATCTTCCAGCGGACGGGATCTGACCGGGCCGCGGGACGTCGGGATAATGCAGTATGCGCACCGGTTTTCGCACCCATCCTGAACTTTGAGCAGAGCCCTGGTCCGGCCGGATACCGAACCGGACGTCAGACGCTCAAAAGTGGGCGCGGCCTGCAAATACTCGGGAACGGATACGGACTTCAGCCGCGTTTCCAAAAAGCGCTCGATGCTGCCGATTACGGCCAGCCGGTCCTGTGTGCCGGTCACGATGTCGGCTCCGACGTCCGAAACGGCGTCCGGACTGATCTGGGAATAGCATCCGCATACAGCGATTACAGCGTCCGGATTGATTTTGCGCGCCCGGCGGACGGCGCTGCGCGATTTTGCGTCGCCCGACTTCGTGACGCAGCAGGTATTTATTATATAAGCGTCGGCAGAGTCGCCGGTCCCCGCGAGTTCGTGCCCCCGGCTGACAAGCTCGAGTTCAATCGCTGCGCTTTCGGCTTGATTTACTTTACATCCAAGTGTGAGAACCGAAACTTTCATTTTTTCTCCAAAGTAGTATAAAATAGAACCAGACGGTAAACTAGTTGTTGTAATTGCCACATTTTTGTTTTATAATTATAAAACACTATGCATACCGACAACCAGGCAAAGACATATGCGGAGGGGCCGTCATGTTTGGTAAGACCAAGAAAGAAGAAGCCTTTTTCGAACTGCTGGATGATATCCTCAGCGTGCGCGATGATGAGATGGTTATCATCGACAACCGGACATGCAAAATCCTATTTGCCAATATTCACGCGTTCAGGAGAATGGGCGGTGAGCGTTCAACAGACGCGCATGTCCTGAAGGCGTATGGCTGCTACTTTAATGACTTCAGCAAACTGCTGCTGACCGAGGATGAAAACGGCCTTCATTCAAGTAAGGTTGATCTCAATATTCTCGATAAAAACGGCAGGCATTTTGTCGCGCGCTCAAGTCCGCTCAAATGGATGGACGGCGTCGAGGCGACAGCGATAGTCGTTACCGACGTCGAGAATACCTATAATGAATCTAAGACTTTGTCGGACATGGTGTATATCGATCAGCTGACCGGTATTCCCAACAGGCGCAAGTTTTACGAGGACTTTGAAACGCTGACCTCGGGCCTTGCGGGAAAATATGACGGCGTTATCGCGATGTTTGACCTTGACGAGTTCAAAATGGTCAACGATCTTTATGGCCACAACGCGGGAGACTTGATGCTCCAATTGCTTGTAGATCATATCACATCCATACCCGGTATGGAAGGGCATGTTTACAGGCTGGGCGGCGACGAATTCGTTTTTCTGTTCTTCGGAGAGGCGCATCCAGACGAAACTGTCGAACAGTACTACCGCAGAAAGCTGTCTCAAACGCTCAAAGCCTATACGATGCCGAATATTGAGGTGTCGTGCACACTGAGTATGGGCGTCGCGAGGATTCCGGAAGACGGGGTGGATTCATCCGAGCTGATGCGCCGCGCCGACATAGCGATGTACAGTGCCAAAGCCGCGGGTAAGAACCGGCTTGAGTTCTTTAACAAGGAATATGACGGCGCCCGCAAGTTTTCGGACAACTATATTACCATGCAGCCGATCTTTGATACAAACAACAAGACTTTCGCCTATGAAATACTGGGGCAAAACATGCAGAAGGCCATAGACGCTCCGGAATCGTGCGTTTCGCTGTTTGACTACTCGATCGACTCGATCGGCCTGGATTCGCTGACTGGCAACGAACGGTACATAATCGGACTGAATACCAATTTCCTCAACGAAAAACTGGCGCAGTCCCTGCCGAAATCGGCGTTTATCATACTTATTTCCGAGCGGGATCCCAAAAATATCAGAAATATGGAATCGCATAAAAAGCTGAAGGCTTTGGGCTTTTCGCTCGCGCTAGACAACGCGCATAAGTACAAGGAACGCAGCGATCTGACCGAGATGGCGGATTACATGATGGTGGACTTCAACGAACTGTCTAGCGAAGGGCATATCAGATTGCTCGCGATGTTCCGCGGCAAGACGTTCGTAGCGAAGAACATTCAGGAGCCTTCCCAGCACGCTATCGCGAAGGCGATGGGATACAACTGCTTCCACGGTCAGTTTTTCAGCCAGACTGTAACAAAAAAGAGCAAGAACCTCGAGCCGCTGAAAAGCAACTTCGCACGCTTGCTCAAGTTATGCAGCAACGAGGATTTCTTCGACTTTGACGAGATAGCCAAAATCATCGCATCCGACGTCGCTTTGTCATATAAAGTATTGCTGCTGCTGAACTCCGCGTCTGTCGGACTTCGGTACAAGATATCGTCAATCGACCGCGCCGTCGCCTTCCTTGGAGAGGAAAAGCTGCGCAAATGGCTGGCGCTCCTGGCGTTACGCGGAATATCCGCGAACAAGCCGTTGGAGATGGTCAGGGTGTCGCTCATCCGGGCCCGCTTCTGCGAGCAGATGGCGCATCACTTCTCGCCCAGGCGGAATCAGGGTCATATGTTCCTGCTTGGCATGTTTTCGATCATGGATGTCGCGATGGACATGCCGTTTGAACAGATCTTCGAGGAGCTGCCGGTTCATGACGATATTTCAAAGTCGCTGACAGGCAGCGAAGGGGTGTATTCCGACGCTATCCCGTTTATGAGGGATTATGAGAACGGCAATTGGGGGAACGTATCGGATTTCGCCGACAAGCACAACATTTCGAGCGATGTAATCTACCGCTCTTATCTCGACGCGGTGATCTGGTGCAATGGGTTGATGGGTTCGATATAACGCAGCCGCCACGGGATCAAAGGTTTTTCAGTTTGTCGCCCATCTTTTTGTCAATGTCGCAGACAAAAAGGAGCACCTGCGCCACGACCGTGTAGAGTTCGGGCGGGATTTCGTCTCCGATTTTCAGCATGTTCAGAGTATGAGCCAATTCGGGGTCCTCATGTATGGGGATCCCGTTTTCTTCTGCCCGGCTGATAATATTTTCGGCTATCTGACCTGTGCCGGAAGCAACGACCCGGGGCGCGCCGCTCTCGGGGCTGTATTCCAGCGCGACGGCTTCCTTTATTCTCTTTTTCTCGTTTTCTGCCATTTATTACCTCAGAATAACTGTATTAGATAGTGACGTCAAATCCGAACTTGCGGAAATCCTGACGGCGTTCCTCGCGTGCGTCTAGCATGGTTTGGTCTTCCTCGCTCTCGCTGAACGTGACTCGCGACAGCCTGTAGCCGTTGGCCTCCAGCAGATTAGACAAATGCAGGGCGTTCGCGGCGACAAACTGGACAGTCTCCTCGCCGTCGGCGCGGATGTCGCATTCGACGTTGTTGCCGATAATCCTAACATAAGCGTCAATCCGGTTGAGATTGACGGTGGCCAGCGAGACGAACATTGTCGCGTTGCGCGGATCAATCTTTTTGCCCGACTTCTTGCCCTCTTGAAAGACATAGAGCTCAGCTGTCGATTTTTGGTCGTTTATCAGAATAGGTATCTGGATGACCGAAGTGGTGTTGCTGAGCTGGTTAATAAATTTCATGCTCTGGTCGATTTCGTTGACTATCTGAGTCACTGCCATCCGTTGCGTGGAGGACATTTCGGGCAGATGCTCGTTCACGGCGGCCAGAACCTCGTTAATCTGCCGGTTAAGGCGCGACGCGGCGATTTCCTTAGGCAGGAACTTCGCGCGGTCGTGCTCGATCTGCCTGAAAAGCGATTCCACCATCGATTTGAGGTCGGAAGATGTCGAGACGTTGACGGGTACAGCGGTATTTTGCGCCGGATGCGCCGTCTGGGAGGCTGTCGCTTGCGCCTGTGCCGCCGGTGATGGCGCGTCGCGCCCGGTGGCCGCCGCGGCATCGGAAACTATAGCCGCCTGACCATATTGTGTTTGTGCAGCACCGGGTACTACCAATTGCGCGGCAGCTTGCGGCGAGGGCTGACCCTGTGGGATCGAACCGCCGGTTTCCGCCTGCGCTGCCTGCTGACCTGCGGCCATAGATTGCGCGGCGGCGGCTTGCGGTTGTCCCTGCGCCGTTTGCTGCGCGGCCGACGGATTCGCTGCCGTGCCTTGTGTCTGCGGCTGGGCTTGCTGACCTTGCATTTGTTGCAGTTGTTTTGGTTCAAGTGAAACAAAATCTTCGTCGCCCAACATGGCGCCAAGCGCCGCAAGTGTTTGCGCGTTCTGGACGGGGGAGGTCGGCAGCTCGGAGGGGACAGCCGTGGGTACCGGCTGACCTGGTACTGCGGGCTGTGTTCCGGGCATGACTCCCGTTTGTTGCGCCGCGGTCTGGGGTGCTGCCTGGCCGGACGCTGTCGGTTGCTGTCCGACTGTCGATGTCGCATCAGCAGCGTCGGCTAAAACTGCGGCAGGATTTGCCGGAACCTGCTGCCCCGGAGGCGTGCCAATAATTGCCTGTTGGCCGGGTATCACGGACGCCGGTTGTCCAGGTTGGGAACCCTGTGCAGCTGGTTGGCCGGGAACCTGTGCTGTCTGCTGCGCCGGGATCGGCGCACCCTGTCCGGCGGACTGGCCGGGCCCGGGAAGAGGCGAGCGCAGTGCGGCTTCCGGATTTCCATCGCCGTCCTGCGACAGCAGGGAGATCAGCTTATCCAGTTTCGAGCCGATGCTGTTCTGGTGAGCGAGAAACTGGTCGAGCATGGCAATATTGGAGCTGTTCACCGGAATCTTGTTATTCAGCATGAACACTGCTTTTTCGGGAGTCAGTGACTTATATGCAGAGAGCATGTCGCTGACGTTATTTATTTCCGACTTGGTGGGAACCACGCCGGACTTCAAGAACTGCTGCAATATCTCGGTATTTTTGGCGTTTGGTTCAAGCCCGAGCGATTTGAGCATCGTCGGCAGGTCGCCTTTTTCCAGGAGCGCGGCCGGAATATCGGTTAGCTGGGCGAGCAGCTGGTTGCCCTGCCGTCCGGTAACAGTGAGCTTGATGATATCACCCTGAGCGACCGGGATGGGAAGCTCGCGGGCCGCGACAACCACGCTCCCGTCTGCAAGCTTCAGAGCCATGGAGTTCTTATCTGTGGCCACGACTTCGGCATCGATGACGTCGCCGGGACTCAGCCGGTCAAGCGCGGGGTTGGATTGAATGTTGACGTTGCGGGATTTAAGCTGCATCGCCGCCAGCGCCTGCGCGGAATCAATACGCAAAGGAACTCACCTCCGCTGCATAAGCATGTGCGCATAAAATAATTTGCCCGGATCGGCAAACGGATAATCTATACGTATATTCTATACATGTATCGAAAGAATCGCCGCATTAATCAAGGGGCTTCATAAAAAAATCCGCCGGCGGGTGAAGCGCCGGCGGCATGTGTCGTGTTAAGCTGAGATGAGGTCAGATGAGACTGCGGGCTTTGTGCGTTTTCTGACGGGCGTTTGCCTCCGGTTCCGTTTTCAGAGCGTTAAAGGCGGTTGCCATCATGAGCTTTATGCGGTTGAGCTGGTTTACCTCGCTCGCGCCCGGGTCATAGTCCACCGGAACGATGTTTGCCATGGGATGCAGGGAGCGCAGAGCCTTAATCATACCTTTGCCGGTAACGTGGTTGGGTAGACAAGCAAACGGCTGCATGCAGATAATGTTGTTGACTCCGGACTCCAGCAACTCGAGCATTTCGGCGGTGAGGAACCAGCCCTCGCCCATACAGTTGCCGAGCGAGAGAACTTTGGACGCGCGTTCACCGAGCTTCGCTATATTTGTCGGCGGAGTGAACCTCTTTGAGCGCTCCAGTTCAAGGCACATGACCTTTCGGTAAAGCTCCAAAACGGAGATTCCCATCCGCGACAGAACTTTTACCTTGCGACTGCGTCCCAGTTCGTCGTGCGCGAATTTCGTGTTGTGCATACAGTAGAAAAGGAAGTCCATCAGTCCCGGCATAACCGCTTCTCCGCCCTCTGCTTCCACGACGCGGATTACGTCATTGTTGGCGTCCGGGTGGAACTTGACCAGTATCTCGCCGACAAGGCCGACCCGGGGCTTGGGCTTGCGCTCATCCAGCTCCAGGCGTTCAAAAGCCCTGACCGATTTCCTGATAATTTGCCGGAACGACAGCTTGCCGTCTCCGCGCAGCTCGGCGTGGGCTATCTGCGCCCATTTGCGGTGCAGCGCGTCCACGTCTCCGCGAACCAGCTCATAGGGTCGGGTGCGCAGGACGACGCTGAGGAAGGTATCGCCGTAGACCAGCGCTTTGGCGAGCTTGTGAAGCAGGGAAAGCCGCAGCTTGAAGCCGGGATTGCTCTCAAGGCCGGTGGCGTTCAGTGAAATGACCGGCACATCGGGATATCCGGCGTCGGTCAGCGCCCGGCGCAGAAACGCGATATAGTTCGTCGCGCGGCAGCCGCCGCCCGTCTGGGTGATCAGGAGCGAAGTCGTTTCCGGGTTGTATTTGCCCGAGATGAAAGCGTTGACCAGCTGGCCGACGACCAGTATGGATGGGAAGCAGGCGTCGTTGTTGACCAGACGCAGTCCGGTCTCCATATCCTCTTTGCTGGCGATGTCCAGCAGTTTAAATTTATATCCCGCAGACTGGAACGCGGTCTCGAGAAACTCGAAATGGAAGGGGGACATCTGCGGCGCGATTATCGTATGCGTCTCGCGCATGTCCTTCGTGAATTTGGTTTTGAGCGAAACCGCGCTGCCGCGGACGGCGGGCTTTTTGCCCTTGACGTCCATCGCCGCCTTGAGCGAGCGTATACGGATACGCGCCGCGCCAAGGTTGGAGATCTCGTCGATCTTCAACAGGTTGTACATGCGGCCGGAGGCCGACAGGATTTCTTGAACCTGGTCGGCGGTGACCGCGTCCAGCCCGCAGCCAAACGAATTCAGCTGCACCAGCTCGAGGTCGGGAGAGGCGGTGACGTAGCTCGCGGCTTCATAAAGCCTCGTATGGTACGCCCACTGGTCGACAACTCGGATAGGACGGGGCAGCTTGCCGAGATGAGCCACCGAATCCTCGGTGAAAACGCAAAGGCCAAGCGAATTAATCATATCCGGCACGCCGTGGTTTATCTCCGGGTCGATATGATAGGGGCGGCCCGCCAGCACAATGCCGCGAAGGCCGCGGCTGCGCATTTCTTTCAGTGCGTGGACGCCGGCACTGCGAATATCTTCGGCAAATTTTGACTGTGCTTCATATGCTGCGGCAACTGCTTCGGCGGCTTCCTTTTTTGTGACTCCATAGTTCGTAAAAGCCCGGATTATGCCCTTGAACATCGCGCGGGGATTATCCAGCGGCAAAAACGGGTGCAAATATGTAATGCCGGGACGGCTCAGGGCGTCAACGTTCTTTGAGATGACCTCGGGATACGATGTGACGATGGGGCAGTTGTAATGGTTGTTCGCGCCCGAATACTCAAGCTGCTCATACGGCAGGCTGGGATAAAAAATCGTATTCGCGCCGCGCTTGAGGAGGTCGGCAATGTGGCCGTGAACCAGCTTTGCGGGATAACAGACGCTCTCGGACGGTATGGTGTCCATTCCGCCTTCAAACAGCTTATGGCTGGAGCGTCCGGACAGCATAACCGAAAACTTGAGCTTAGTCAGCAGCGTAACCCAGAACGGGTAGTTTTCATAAATATTGAGCGCTCGCGGAATGCCGATGGTACCGCGGGCCGCGTTCATTGGTTTCAGCGGTTTGTAGTCGAACACCCGCTTGTACTTGTAAGTGAACAGATTGGGGAGCTGTTCGGCTTCCGATTCCTGTCCTAGTCCACGCTCACAGCGGTTGCCGGATATGAAGCTGCGCCCGCCGGAGAAAGTGGACACGGTCAGCCTGCACGAATTGGGGCAGAGCGGGCAATACCGCATTTCGGTTTCGGCGGTGAAAGATCCGAGCTCGTCAAGGCTCAGCACATCAGAGCGGCTGCCGTCCCAGGCGTCCATTGCCAGCAGCGCCGCACCGAACGCGCCCATGATGCCGGAAATATCCGACCTGACGACGCGGCATCCTGAGGTCAGTTCGAAACAGCGGAGCACTGCGTCATTTACGAAAGTGCCGCCCTGTACGACGACATTTTTGCCGAGCGCCGAGGGGTCGCGCAGTTTGATAACCTTGTAAAGCGCGTTTCGCACAATCGAATAGGAAAGTCCGGCGGAGATATCCCCGACCGTCGCGCCCTCTTTCTGGGCCTGCTTGACCCGCGAGTTCATGAAAACAGTGCAGCGGGTGCCGAGGTCGACAGGGTTCTCGGCAATCAGAGCCTCGGTGGCAAATCCCGCTGCGGAAAGACCGAGACCTTTGGCAAACGTTTCAATAAACGAGCCGCAGCCGGATGAACATGCCTCGTTTAGCATAATATCCTGAATAACGCCGTCCTTTATGGACATACACTTCATGTCCTGACCGCCGATGTCAATGACAAAGTCGGCGTCCGGGCAGAAGTACTCGGCCGCTTTGAAGTGCGCAATTGTCTCAATCTCGCCGTGATCTGCTCGCAAGGCCGCACGCAGCAGCGCCTCGCCGTAGCCTGTTACGCAGGTGGAGGCGATGTACGCGTGCTCTGGCATCTTGTCATATAATTCCTTGAGGATTTTAGCGGCGCAGCCGACGGGGTCTGATTCATTTGAGTGGTAATATGTATAAAGCAGTTCCCGTTTCTCTGAGAGCAGCGCCGCCTTGATTGTGGTGCTGCCGGCGTCAATTCCGAGGAAAAGCGGGCCGGTCGCCGTCGCAAGGTCACTGTATTTCGCCCTCTCCGACTCATGCCGGGCAAAAAAGTCGTCGCGTTCGGCGTCGTTCAAGAAAAGCGGCCGCATTCGCTGGATTTCGCTCTCGCCCTGAACGGAATTTTCCATCCGCTCGCAGAGCAGACTCAGCGGGACAGGTTCGCCGCTGGCCAGCTTGGCCGCACCAATGGCGACAAAAAGCTGCGCGTCATCCGGAGTGAGAAAAGAGAGTGCGTCATCGCCGATTGTTGCTTCAAAACGGCGGCGGAGTTCTGGCAAAAAGTGCAGAGGGCCGCCAAGAAAAACGACGTTTCCGGCGATCCTACGTCCCTGCGCGAGTCCGGCGACGGTCTGGTTAACCACCGCCTGAAGAACTGACGCCGCAACATCCTCACGCGCGACGCCTTCGTTGAGCAGCGGCTGGATGTCGGTTTTGGCAAAAACGCCGCAGCGCGACGCAATCGGATAAATATTCTTGTGGCCGGAGGCAAGCTGGTTAAGGCCCGCGGCGTCGACGCCCAGCAGTGTGGACATCTGGTCTATAAAAGCGCCGGTTCCTCCCGCGCAGCTGCCGTTCATGCGCTGCTCAAGAGTGGGCTTCATGTATGTAATCTTGGCGTCCTCTCCGCCAAGCTCAATAACCACGTCAGATTCGGGAAGCCGCCGCAAGACCGCCTCGGCGCCCGCCATGACCTCCTGAGCGAAAGGAAGCTCGAGCGCCTTCGCGACGTTCAGCCCTCCCGAACCGGTAACCGCCGCGACCACCGAAAGTCCGGGGTGGGCGTCGCTGACTTCCCTGATGAGCGATTTCAACTCCGACCGCACGTTGGACATGTGTCTCCTGTAATCGGAATAAACGATTTCGTCGCCGCGCATCAGCGCAAGTTTAATAGTCGTAGAGCCGATGTCGACTCCAAGTTTCATTGAATCCAATCGCACTACCTCCAATGTTTACATAACACCATAGTACGACCGCGGGCAAACTTTTTCAATATAAAAATAATGTTTGGCGATAGTTTGAAAAAGTGTTCAGCGGAGCTTGTATTAGTAAAAAGTATTATGAATAACAGAATCCACGCTCAATAAATGCGGTTTTGATTACTTTCCGGACGAAAAAATCTGTCAGATGCCGACGACGGTTATCAGGATAACCGGCGAGCGCCTCGTTTTTTTGTGAAGGTAACTGGCGACGACCTCGCGCAGCTGCGCCTTGACAAAAGTGAGGTCGCGCGAGCTTTTCAGGCTGGTCTCGGCAGACGTCATGGTGATCCGGCGCAGATCGTCAATCAGCGTATCGCTACCGTTGTTCTGGAAGATAAATCCGCGGCAGGTTATATCCGGCGGAACGGCCACGGCGCTTTGTTCCATGGAAACAACAAGGGTGACAACGATCAGCCCGTCGGTCGCAAGGTGCTTGCGGTCGCGCATAACCTCAAGGCCAACGTCGCCGAGACCAGCGCCGTCAACCAGAATCGCGCCGGTGTGGACGGTACCCGCCAGCCGCGCCGATGTGCGTGTAATCTCGAGCGAGCGTCCGTTCTCGCCGATAAAGACGTTCTTGGGGCCCATACCCATTCTGCGCCCGAGCAGGGCGTGCGCCCGGAGATGGCGGAACTCGCCGTGCATCGGCATAAAGTACTGCGGCTTGGTCAGGGCCAGCATCAGTTTGAGCTCTTCCTGACACGCGTGTCCGGAGACGTGTATATCGGCGAGTTTTTCATAAACGACCTCGGCGCCGCGCTTAAACAGTTCATTTATAACTTTGCCAATGGTTTTCTCGTTGCCGGGGATGGGGGAGGCGGAGATAATAACCCGGTCTCCGGACGATATTTCGATTTGACGGTGGCTGGAAAACGCCATCCGGTGCAGCGCGGACATGGGTTCGCCCTGACTGCCGGTCGTTATGATGACCACCTTGTTTTTGGGCAGGTCTTTAATTTGATTAAGCTCAATCAGCGTATTGGGCGGTATGGTCATGTAGCCAAGATTGGTCGCGACGCGCATGATATTCTCCATACTGCGTCCGGTGATCGCTACGCGCCGGTTATACTTTGCCGCCGAATCGATGACCTGCTGTATTCTGTGCACATTGGAGGCGAATGTTGTGACGATGATGCGGCTGTCGCAGCTCTTGAACAGCGCGTCAAACGAATCGCCGACCTTGCGTTCGGACATTGAGTAGCCGGGGCGCTCGACATTGGTGGAGTCCGAGAGCAGCGCGAGAACGCCGTTTTTGCCCAGCTCGCCGAATCTCGCGAGGTCAATGACGTCACCCTGAACCGGGGTTGTGTCCAGCTTGAAGTCGCCGGTGTGAATGACCACGCCAACGGGTGTGGTGATCGCCAGCGAGACTGCGTCGGCAATCGAGTGGTTGACCCGGATGAATTCCACGTTAAAGCAGCCGAGAAAGATATTTTGGCCGGCCTCGACACGGATCAGCTTGGTTTTGCTGAGAAGTCCGGCCTCCTCAAGCTTGATTTCAATCAGGCCGGCAGTCAGCTTGGTACAGTAGACCGGCGCGTTGACCTCGCGCAAAAGGTAAGGCAGCGAGCCAATATGATCCTCGTGCCCATGCGTAATCACTATGCCGCGGATGCGGTTCTTATGCTTGACTAGGTAGGATATGTCGGGTATTACATAATCGACGCCGTACATCTCCTCATCCGGGAAAGCGAGTCCGCAGTCCACGACAAGCAAGTCCCCCATCGACTCATATACATAGATATTCTTGCCGATCTCATTCATGCCGCCGAGCGGGGTAATTTTCAGTTTTTCTGCCATTAAAAAGTACATCTCCTTAAGATAAAACAAATATGTAATCGTTTGCGGCAGAAAGCGGGCGGACATGTTTGAAAGCACGCGAAAAAAACCGCCGGAGCCTGACTCGCGCCGATTTTGCCTTTATGGGGCTGTGCAGCCCTGAGTGAAGCATAAAAAGGCAAAATAGCAACAGTTGACCGTCGAAAGACCGGCAGGCGCTTTCGAACCGCAAAAAAATTCTGGATAATAGACGCTGGGATAATATATTTAAGTACCGAAGTACAAAAAAGACAACAATAAAACAGGATAAAAAACAATCCTTTAAGTTAGTATAACACCGATGACAACAAAAGTATACACTTTTTCCTCAGTAAACATAATTTATTATAATGTATGTATTATCGGAGGAAAGTGCGCGGGGAGGCCGGATATTACTTTGACCTACCGGCCTGTCCCGCTCGCTGGGAAGTGATGAGTACGACGCTCAGTCCAGCAGGTTCAGTTTTTTATCGATACCGAGCGCGCGCTTTTCAATCATGCTGCACAGCTCCTCGGCGATCTCGGTGTCGGAGCCCTCGCCGGTAATGCGCAGGGACGACTTAGAAAGATGGGGCGTAATATGCACCCAGCCGTTTTTGGTCGATATCCGCAGTCCCTCATAGAGCTCGCGCTTTTCTTCACGCGTTTGGTCGGCGAGCAGGCGCATAACGAGCCCGCGGTCGCCATCCAGGCTGATATCGCGCGTTACGGTGGAAAACGACGGTATCGCCTGGCGCAGTTCCCGCAGTGTGGCGCCGGTCTTGACCATCGCGCCGGCAATACGCGCGGCGGCAAAAATTCCGTCGTGCATCTGAGGCGATATGGCGAACAGGCGCGAGGCCTCAACTCCGTCGCGGCCGACCCGCATTATGTGCCCGTCGTAGCTCTCGGCGATATCGTCGATGATTTTTGGCGCTCCGTACGGAACGGCAACAGTGCGCATGCCCGAATCAAATTCCAGCAGCGTAATGATGGCAATGAGCGTGTCAAACGAAAGCGACTGGCCGGATTCGTCAATCGCGGTCAGGCTGAATCCGTCGTCGCTGACCTGCATCACCGGCAAGCCCGCGCCCGAATGCAGTCGGCACCCGACTTGGGCAAGCGCCGCGCGGAGAGCTTCGTTTGACGGGCTTGTGCCAGGGGCGGAGAAGCGGAGCCGCCTGTCCTGGCTCACAGTCGCGGATGCCAGAGCCTGGCCGGACGCCGCCGCTGCCGAATATGAGCCCATCACGCCGGATATTGTCCGTGTTGTGCCCATCAGGCGCGGGTCGGCGCGGCTGAATTCGCAGCGCAGAACGGCATGCTCGATCTTTCGGGCCGATTCACGGCTGGGCGGCAGACCTTCGCGGTTGAATATGCGAATAGCGACAGAGCCGCTCTTCTGCTCGACGAAAATAGATGCCGACACTCTGCATCCGCGCGCGGCATACGCAGCGGCGGACGGGAATGTCGCGTCACAGCGCACTACCGACTTTCCGGCGGACGAAATTCCGATTTCGAGCGCCATCATGCAGGTGCGCGCCGCCGCCTCGCCCGAACGGCTGACTGCGATTTCGCCGCCCGCCCAGTCGGCGACCGCCATACCGATGTGCATACAGAATTCCGGAGTCAGATCAAAATTAGGTTCACCCGAGATTACGCCATAATCATCAAAAACCCAGGATCGGCAGAGCTCGGAGCTTGCGATGTTCCGCTCCAGCCGGATGCCGGGCGCGATGGTTTTCTCCGGCCAGATTTTCACCCCGGCGGCGATTGTCGCCATTTCTCCGACGATCGACTGTTCACCGAGCGCCGATGAGTCGCTCATGCAGACGCCGCCCTTGACCACGCTGCCTCTGCAGAGCACCGCGCCGTTAACGTTAGCGCCGGGGCCGACCTGGGCGCCGTCCAGCACGCTCCGCACGACCGCCGCGCCCTCTGCGATCCGGCTGCCGGAGCCGAGACACGCGTACGGCCCGACGATAGAACCGTGGCCGACAGTCACATTCTCGCCGATGTAGCAGGGCGCAATGATGGTCGCGCCGTCGCATATTTCGCTGCCCGACCACACACCCGGGGACTTTTCAGCCGCCGGAATTGACAATTTGACTTCACCTGAGAGAGCGGCCTGACAGCACCGCAGGTACGAGGGAATATCGCCCATGTCGCACCAGAAGCCCTCCGCCGTGACGCCGTAAATGTCCGCGCCGGAGCCCAGCAGCATTGGGAAAAGATCGCAGGCAAAGTCAAATTTTGTGTTATCGGGCACCAGCTTCATCACGCTGGGGCTCAGCACATATATTCCGGTGTTGACCGTGTCGGTGAATACCTGACCCCAGGACGGCTTTTCAATAAAGCGCTCGATGCGGCAGTCCTTGTCGGTCATCACAAGTCCGTATTCCAGCGGCTTGCTGCTGGTGTAGAGCACTATGGTGGCGTCGGCCTCCCGCGATCTGTGGAAGTCGATGCACGATTTGAGGTCAAGGTCGCAGACGGCGTCGCCGCTGATAACAATAAAGTCATCGTCCTTTATGAAGTCGCCGCACTGCTTGACGCTGCCGGCGGTACCCATCGGAGTGCTCTCCACCGAATACGACATTGAAACGCCAAACGCGGAGCCGTCTCCGAAATAGTCGGAAATCATTTTGGGCATGTACTGCAGTGTGGTCATAATATCGGTGATGCCGTGACGCTTGAGCAGGTTGACGATATGCTCAATTACCGGGCGGTCAAACATTCGAACCATCGGTTTGGGCAGGTTGGAACTCAGCGGACGAAGTCTCGTACCCTCGCCGCCGGCCATAATTACCGCTTTAATGTCTATTCCTCCGTTCATTTTTGCTGTGTGTCGATAAGACAGGCTTATTATTAGCAGAAATGACGAAAAATAGACATTGACGCTCAATGCGCTAAAAAATGGAACAGGATACGCTGGCGATAATCGCCGGTTTAGTTTGCAGGAGAGGCGGGCGCGTGATATAATTTTAGACAATAACTAAAGGTAAAACAAGATACGAATAACGGGTTGAAATAGCTTGAAAGGCGGGGATATACATGAGCAAGACGGTAATTGTCGGCGGAGTCGCCGGCGGCGCTTCCGCGGCAGCCAGACTGCGCAGACTGGACGAACACCGCGAGATAGTGATGTTCGAGCGCGGCAAATTCATCTCGTTTGCCAATTGCGGCATGCCATATTATATAGGCAGGACAATCACGCGCAGAGAGGCGCTGACGCTGCAGTCGCCCGCGAGCTTCAAAGCGCGGTTTAACGTCGATGTCCGCGTACAGTGCGAGGTCATGGCTCTGAACGCGCCGGACAAGAGCGTTACGGTGCGAGACCTTGCAACCGGAGAGACATATACCGAGAGCTACGACACGCTGATACTGTCGCCGGGAGCCGCTCCGATAAGGCCTCCGATTGACGGGCTGGACAGCTTCGGCGTATTCACTGTGCGGACGCTGGAGGACACGTTCGCGTTGAAGCAGTTCATCGACTCCGAGACGCCGAGGGCGGCGGTTGTGGTCGGAGGAGGCTTTATCGGCGTTGAAATGGCCGAGAATCTCGCCGAACTCGGTATGGAGGTGACGATCGTCCTGAATGACGACCACCTCATTCCGCCGCTGGACTACGATATGGCGTGCGACCTGCACCGACACATCCGCGACAAGGGCGTAGACATCCTCTTTGACTCGGCGGTCGAATCCGTAGCGCATAACGGGAGCGTGCTGAAACTGCGCGTAAACGGCCGCGAGCTCCCTGCCGATCTTGTCATTATGGCGGTCGGAGTCGCGCCGGAGAATACGCTCGCCATGCAGGCGGGACTGGAAACCGGTTTGCGCGGTGCTATAGTTGTCGACAACCGGATGCGCACGTCCGACCCGGACATTTTTGCCGTCGGCGACGTCGTGACGTCAAGGGACATCGTTACCGGTTCGTCGGTTTATATTCCGCTGGCGGGGCCGGCCAACAGGCAGGGACGCGTCGCCGCCGATGTCATCGCCGGGCTGGACAGCGTGTTTGACGGCGTGCAGGGCTCCTCCGTAATCAAATGCTTTGACCTCACCGCCGCGACCACCGGCATCAACGAGCGGACGGCGCGCGCCGCCGGTATCGACTATGAAAAGTCGTTCACCTATTCGGCGGGACACGCGACATATTACCCCGGCGCCGAGCAGATGTCGGTCAAGTTGATTTTCGAAAAGGCGGGGGGGCGGCTACTCGGAGCGCAGATAGTAGGCGGAGGGGGCGTTGACAAGCGCTGCGACGTGCTGGCGACGGCAATACGGGCCGGTATGACGGTCTATGATCTGACCAAACTCGAGCTTTGTTACGCGCCGCCATACTCGTCGGCAAAGGATCCGGTCAATATGGCGGGCTTTGTGGCCGAGAACATATTAAAAGGCATAACCGAGGTTTTCCACTGGCACGACGTTGCCGAACTTCCGCGTGACGGCAGCGTGACGCTGCTTGATATCAGGACGACGGGTGAATTTGCGCGCGGATCAATAGACGGCTTTATCAACATTCCGGTTGACTCGTTGCGCGATAATCTCGGCAAACTGGATAAATCCAAGCCCGTCTACGTTACCTGCCAGGTGGGGCTTCGCGGGCACGTGGCCTGCCGGATACTGGCGCAGAACGGATTCCAGTGCCTGAACCTCTCCGGAGGCTACCGGTTGTACAGTGGCGTGACATCACGCTGACTGATGGGTGAAATATTGCCGGTCGCGGCTGCCGGCAGCGAAGTTTGCGGCTAATTTGCCAGTTAACGGTGCCCTGTGTAAAGATTTCGTATAATCCAAAACCTGTAAGGCAATAATAGTTAGGAAAATATTTGTTTCCAAAGGATGTATCCAAGATGTTTACAAAGGGATTGGATTGCTTTGTCAAAGGTTTGTCGCGCCGTGTCGTTATTGTACGGCCCCAGGAGAATAAGATCTTCGAACAGGCGATATTTATCATACGAGAAGGCGTAACCAGCGGAGGCGTCAGCGCGGACGAGGTTGTTCGCGAGGCCCGCCGCACCGCGGACAGCGTCGCGCACACGTCGGCCAAGGCTCGCGGACTGCGGAGGTATTATCCTATCCTGTTTGCCGCGGGGGGAGCCGGATTTACCGGACTGATCTGGCTGATTACGTCGCTGGTTTGCCGCTGACTGCGGACGGGCGGAGTACCCCGGATCGCTGTAAAAAAACAACTCGCGAAACCCCTGGAACTGCCACAGTTCCAGGGGTTTATTGCTTGAGAAGGATAACGGAATCGTACCGCTGCTGTATTATAAAGCCACATTGGACGACATCGTGTCTTGATTAATTACCGGGTGATTGCCGGGATTTTAGAAAAGCAAACCAAACCGCGGTCATATCAGATTTTTCGCCTGTCCAGCACTGTCGCCAATGCCAGGCTGAGCCGCAGCGCCGCATTCTCTCGCGGCAGCAAGCGTGGCGAGCGTATCGCCGAACTGAGTCGCGGCAGCGGCCAGAAGCGCCGCCTCGTCCGGCGACAGCTTATCGGAGATAGCCACGGCCAGCGCCGTGATGGACAACACCAAACCCTCGGGGCAGCGCATAAAATCACCTCAGTTCAGTATATGAGGCCGGTGCCGAAAGGGTCTTGAAAAAGAATGAACGCGTCGGGAATAAGCGGAAAGCGTCTAGGTTTCGCAAAATTGGTTTTCGAGGCAGGCAGAACGATGTCCCGCGTTCGCGGCGGATTCCCGGCTTTTGCGTACCGGATGTGTCATGCAATAATCCAAAAAGTCCATTTCTATTGAGAGCAATATGTGAAAACGCTGTCTGAATTTTGGGCACAAAAAAGCCTTAGAGTATTGCAACTCTAAGGCTTTTATCTGGTGGACGCTAACGGAATCGAACCGCTGACCATTCGCACGTCAAGCGAATGCTCTACCAGCTGAGCTAAGCGTCCATGGTGCTTATCCTCTATTAATTATAGTCATAGCGAGACAAATGTCAAGCATTTTCTTGCTGTTTACGAAAAAACGTAATCGGATACCAAGGTCAGGCATTTAAAAACGACAATCAACGAAACATGCGCCGCAAAGCGCAGTCAAAACAGCGGCGCAACTCAGGCTGCGGGAACGCGAACAGATGAACGCCGGCGTCAGGCTTAGGTCGGTTAGCGGTAATTATTGTCGCGCCGTTCGTACTTGCGCACCGGGGCTTCCTTTTCGGCCTCTTCCGACGCCGTGCGTACGGCTTCGAAAAACAAAATGCCGATAATCCGGTCGCCGTCGCCGCAACGCCCGGCAAAGCCTTTGCTCATCTGGATGCCGGCAAGGCACGCGTTTGACATGATCGTTTGCCGCTGTTCGCGCGACTTAGTGGTTTTCATTTGCAGTTTAACCTGGTCGCCGAACTGTTTGGCCGTTTCGGCGGCCTTCAGCAGATCCGGGTTCTTTTTTTTCAGAAATTCCAACTCGCCCGCCGATAATACCTCGCCGCGGGCAATTTTCATCGCGATGGATTCAACATCAAGGCCGTTGAAGTGCGAATCGCGGAACTCATTTACGATTTTCCATATCGCGTCCGCGTATGTGCCGGTCTTGACTTCTTTATCGTACTTTTCCGGATTTTTCAGATAGTCCTCATATTGAGTCAGCTTGTCTTTCATCCAATCGCTGAATTCACGCCGGTTCATCGAGCGCTGCGAGCCAGCCTCGGAAATAGTCACGGTGTCACTGTGGCGAAACTGTGCTGAAACGGACAGCGCCTGCGCCAGAGCCTTGCCCGGAGTTGACTTTGATCGGTTATTTGCAATGTACGGATTGTAAGCGGGCGGCTGTATTCTCATGCGGCATCCCCCTTCCGGCAAAACATTTCTTAACATCTAATATCGGAAGAATTGGAAAATAATTTAGCTTAAAACGTCAATTATCTCAAAAATAGCCAAATTATCAACAGAATTTTGGGTTGAATTAAAAACCGACAGCGGAGTTTGACCCCGCCGCCGGTATAATGTACGGTTATGACTAAGCGGAATCACTCCTGTTTGAGTGACAGCGCGAATTGTTTGTACTTCTCGACGTTGCGGACGGACTGCTCGTGCGAATCGCCGCGCGTGAGGACGTATACTTTGATTTTTGGCTCGGTTCCCGACGGGCGGACGATAAAGCGCGTGCGGTCGGCCAGCTCAAAGCTGAGTACGTTGGAGCCCTTGAGCTCCATATCGCTCGCGGACATGTCGGATAGCTTTATCGATTTACCCGAGAGGTAGTCGCGCACTTCCAAAACGGGAACGCCGCAGATCTCTTTCGGGGGAGCGCCGCGCAGGTCGCTCATCAGCGACTTCATTTTCATCAGTCCGTCGATGCCGGGCATTACCAGGTTGACAGTCTCCTCGAGATAATTGCCGTATTGGGCGAAAAGCCGCTGGAGCGCGCCGTACAGGGTTATGCCCTGCAAGCTGTAGACAGCCGCCATTTCGGCGATCAGCATAGAAGCCACGACAGCGTCCTTGTCGCGCGCCTGGTCGCCGATCAGATAGCCGTACGACTCCTCGTAGGCCATAATAAATTTGCGTTTGCCCTCGCGCTCAAGCCTGCCGATGATTTCGGCCATGAATTTGAAGCCGGTGAACGAATCGATGACTTCAACGTTATGGGGGGCGGCCACCGCGCGCGCCATCTCGGTAGTGACAATTGTCTTGATGGCGACGGGGTACTCGGGCATCGTGCCCTTTTGCTTGCGGGCGTTTATGATATAGTCCAGCAGGAGAACGCCGGTCTGATTGCCGGAGATTGTGACGTATTCGCCAGCATCGTCGCGGACAATTATGCCAACCCGGTCGGCATCGGGGTCGGTGCCGATTATCAGGTCGCAGTTTTCCTCGCGGGCGATTTCGATAGCCCGTGTGAAGCCCTCTTTGTCCTCGGGATTGGGACTCTTGACAGTGGGGAAGTTGCCGTCCACAATCATCTGCTCCGGAACGCATATAATTTGTTTGAGACCGAGGCGTTTAAGTATCTCGGGAACAAGTTTGTGTCCGGTGCCGTGAAACGGAGTGTATACAACCTTGAAGGAGTCGGAGGCCGAAGCGACCGCGTCCCTGTTGATCGATTGCGCAATTACCTGGTCGAGGTACTCCTCGTCCGTTTCGTCGCCGAGAATGGTCAGCCTGCCGGAATCCAGCGCGGCTTGGTAGGGCATGGTTTTGATGCCGGTAAATATGTCGATGCCCGCGATGGTCTTGGCGACCACGTCCGCGTGGGCGGGCGGGAGCTGAGCGCCGTCCGACCAGTAGACCTTAAAGCCGTTGTATTCGCGCGGGTTGTGGCTGGCGGTGATGTTGATGCCGGACATGCATCTGTAGCGGCGAATCGCAAACGAAAGCTCCGGCGTTGGACGGAGCGACTCAAACAGCCGCACCCTGATTCCGTTGGCGACCAGCACGCAGGCCGCTTCCTGCGCGAATTGCTCGCTCCCGATCCTGCAGTCGTAACAAATGGCCACGCCGCGGTCGCACGCCTCCGGCCCCTCGCTGATAATCAGCTCAGCGAGGCCCTGCGTGGTGTGGCGGACGACGTGGACGTTCATCCGGTTGATGCCGGGGCCCATGGTGCCGCGCAATCCGGCGGTGCCGAACTCAAGCGGGGCATAAAAGCAGTTTTCGATCGCCACCGGGTCTCCCGCTATGCTTTTCAAGTACTCCAGCTCGTTGTCGGCCAGCGCGTTGCTGTTTATCCACTTGTTATACTCTTCCATGTAAGTCATGTAAAAATCCTCCGTTTCTCCCGTAAAAATAATTTCTCGTCCGGGAGGTATCGAGAAAATCTATAAAGGCTGATTGCCCGTCATTTCAAAAAGCAATTGCTCGGCTTTGTCTATATCGGACTCGGGGACGAGGATTCTGAATTTCGCGCTGCCGTTCTGCCTGCCCGATGGCTGAAGCACGACCGACACGCCTCTGGCGCGGAGCTCCGACTCAATGCGCTGGGAAAATAATCCGTCATCCTCCGAGGTCAGCAAAATGAGGCGCTGGCCGTCTGTTTCGACAATATCGCAATCGGCGTGCAGACCGTGTTTTTGCAGCAGGCCAAGAGCGAAGTCGTATTCGCCGTCTTCAATGTAGAGGTCACAGCCGTTTTCGGGGAAACCGCCGGGACTGCCCGCCGTTTCCGGAAAGACGCTGCCAAGCTCCACATATTCGTAAACTACGCCGTTTTGGTTAAGTATATACCGAAATCTCCAAAAATCAGAAGATATGTCAAAATGGGCAAAGTATCGGTAAGCGGCCGCAAAAGGCCGGTCTCCGCGCGAAAAGTCCATCGCCATGCTGTCAACCAGATCGCAGCCGCAGTCTGAGCAGACAGAAAAACCCGCGCGGTATTCAAATTTGCATACAGGACACCACGGCAACGGTTCATCCTCCCATAAGCTATTTATGGTATTTGCCGCCTCCCAGCAGGTTCAGGGAACGGTAAATCTGTTCCAGCAGCATGACCCTCGCCAAATGGTGAGGGAAAGTCATTTTGGACATCGAGAGCAATAATCCGCCGAGGCTTTTAACAGAATGGTGCAGACCAAACGAACCGCCGATAATAAAGCAGAGCCTGGACCGGCCGTCAACCGCGAGGCGTGATATCTTTTCGGCGAGCGCTTCGCTGGAAATACCGGAGCCCTCGACGCAAAGAGGGATAACAAAGGCAGACGGCGGTATCTTCGCGGCAATCTGTTTGGCTTCGCTTTCCAGCGCCGCCGTGATTTCAGCGTCCGAGGGGTCTGGCGGCAGCTTTGCTTCGGGCAGTTCAACCAGAGTCAGGACGCAATATGTGGTCAGCCGCCGGAGATATTCGCTCTGAGCATCCGAGAGATACTTCTCCTTGAGCTTTCCGACAGCGATAATTGTTATATTAAGCATATAGTTTCCATAGTGATAAGTCGGAAATTAGGTTGAAAATTGGGCAGACCGCGGATTGCGGGCAAGGATTCGCAAAACGCATAAAAACAGAACGGCACAGCCTGCAAAATCAGGTGTGCCCGTTATAAATATTGTTCAGACGACTTCCTGGTAATCGACCGGGTCAGGTGTCTCAACCTTGGCAATATCCGCGCCAAGCTTGGTCAGCTTTTCGACAATGTTCTCGTACCCGCGCTCAACGTGATAAATATCCTCGATCTCAGAGGTTCCCCTGGCCGCAAGTGCGGCGATAATCATCGCGGCGCCCGCGCGTAGGTCGCAGGCCTTGACCGGCGCTCCCATCAGGGTGTCTACGCCTTCAATGACGGCGGTTTTGGCGTCCACCGTGATTTTGGCGCCCATGCGCGACAGTTCGTCTACATACCTGTAACGGTTGTCCCACACGCTTTCGGTAATAATGCTTGTACCGCTGGCCATCGTCAGCACGACCGCGATCTGAGGCTGCATATCGGTCGGGAAACCGGGGTACGGCAGCGTCTTAACGTTTGCGCGCCCGATAGGTCCTGTCCGGCTGACCTCGAGGTAATCGTCAAACTCATCGATTCTGACGCCCATCTCGACCAGCTTTGCCGTGATGCACTCAAGATGCTTGGGAATAACGTTGTTGATCCTGATGCTGCCGCCGGTCGCGGCTACGGCGGTCATATATGTTCCCGCCTCGATCTGGTCAGGAATAATTGTATAAGTTCCTCCGCTGAGCCGCGACACTCCGCGAACCTTGATTACGTCGGTTCCGGCGCCCCTGACATCGGCGCCCATAGAGCTGAGGAAGTTTGCGACATCAACGATGTGCGGCTCCTTCGCTGCGTTTTCAATAACCGTAAGGCCCTCGGCGAATACGGCTGCGAGCATAATATTAATCGTCGCGCCGACCGAAACGGTGTCCAGATAAATAGAAGCCCCGGTGAGTTTTGATTTAGCGCAGACGGTTACAACTCCGTTTTTCAGGTCGTCCTCCGCGCCGAGCATCCTAAAGCCCTTCAGGTGCTGGTCTATCGGGCGCTGGCCAAAGTCGCAGCCGCCCGGCAGAGGCACCTCGGCCCTTCCAAACCGGCCAAGCAGCGCCCCGACCAAATAGTAGGAGGCGCGGATTCTCCGCATCAGTTCGTAACTGGCGCGACCATTGCGGACGGTGGAACCGTTAACCTCGATTGTAGTCGAGTTGACAAGACGAACCCCTGCGCCCATTTCGCGCATTATCTCCAGCAGATAGGTAACATCACTGATTTGGGGTATATTTTCTATGCGGCAAATGCCGTCAACAAGCAAAGCGGCCGGGAGGATCGCGACTGCCGCGTTCTTCGCGCCACTGATTTCAACATCGCCAAACAGCGGGTGGCCGCCGTTAATAACATACTTAACCAAGGATGCACCTCGTAATTTTTTGTGATATGATTTGCGAATTATATCACATAATTATGTAAAATCAAATAGATTTTTCTTCTCAAAGGTTTACAGAGTAATTACAAATGGGTGACGGAACTGTCTTTTATGGCTCTATCAGTTTGGCGGTTTCGGCGCTCACCATATATTCACCGGTATCACAGCCGATCAGCCAAACCGGAGTCAGCCTAGTCACTCCGGGGGCACCGAGTTCTGCAAAATAGCCGGGCTGCATCGAGAATATCTTGTGTATATTTGTGTTTTTTGATTCGAGCTCGGCTACCATGCCTAATAAAACCGACGCGGGTGAAATCGAGACGCCATCGGCAGACTGGCGGGTGTTTCCGAGAATCCAGCGCCCGGACATATTTGTGAGATTTGCGGATGTATAGTCTAATTCTGCCCTGCAATTGAAGATGTTATAACCATTTATGCTCTGAATTACACTAAAAAAAGTACCTGATGGGGTATTAGACGAACGCACTTCCGGCAGATTGGAATTAAAACCCATATTATCAAGCGTGTCTTTGACCGTCTCCGTCGTAGGAGGGTTCAAATCATCGGCAGTTTCGACCAGTCCGAACTCAAAATATCCGCCGCCGCGAAATTCTGCGTAGCCTTTGCCGGAAGTATAGGAGATTATGTTACCGCCTTTTGTCTGGAGGGTGACATCGCCAAGCAATGCCGAAACCGCGTCAAGCTCAGCGCGGCTGTCGCGTTCATTGTTCAGAATGGGCAGACGCAGATCCAGCGGCGGGATGACGTCCTCGGCAATTTCGACAGACTGGTTTGCGAGTATTGATATGACGTCCCGCTCGGCTTGCCTGAGAATGCCGGAGCTGCTCATTTGCCTGGTGAGAAAAAGCGACAGCAAGAGCGCGTTTACCAGCAGGAGCAACGCGATCAGTATTGTCTTAACCTGCGGCCATTTCAATTTCCCACCTCCCGGCAGAGCGCCGCGTTGAATCTGACAGGCCAGTCTGGCGGGCAAACGCCGCACGTGCCTGATCGCTATTTCCGCTCGAACCAGATCACCCGTGCGGATTCCTGGCCGTCGTCGTAATACGCCGGAGTCAGCGGTTGGCCGTCTGCCGCCGCCGACGCCTGCAAAATCGGAAGCAAGGGCGACGGAATGCCGGTCAGGGAATATCCCTTCAGTTGGATTTCGACATCGGTGATCACTCCGCCAGAAACGATGAATTCAGCGGCGTGGCCCTCTTTGAAGTAGACAGGAATACCGGCTATTCTGTAATCAAAAGTGAGGGAATATTCGGATTTTGCCGGGTCAAAGGTGATTCCCGAGAAGCAGAGCTCCTCCTCGACGGCGAACGGCTTTACCGCGGCGGCGGCAACGAGCCGAGCGGCCTCAATTACCGCGTTCTGATCCGTCGGTCCGTTCCCTCCCGCGACCTCCAGCCGCTGCTCTCCGGGTTCGGAGCCGCTGTCTTTGTAAAGGGCGCGCCCGTCGTGGGTTATCCGGATAGAACGCATGTTATCCGTGACTATTCTGTCATTGCCCTGCGGGTACGAGTAGTTGGAGTACGGGTTGAGCTTAAATGCCTCGGACAGCGCGGCAATCCGCTCGTCGCTGTCGGTCTGCGTTCGCGAAGTCACCGGGAAGACAGCTGAAATATCCGGCTTTACCAGGGTATATGCGTCACTAAACGGGTACTGGGCGCCGTATTCAAAAGCGAATCCGCACTCGCCGGATTTTTGTTCACCGACAATAGAGAGAAAGGAGCCGATCGACGTTTTTGTTTCACAAGTCCAGACTCCGCCGGCAGAGTCCCAGTAAACCAGATCGACGCCGTTGCTGTCGAGGTTAGCGCTGATGAGCAAGCGGAAAACCGAGGTGGATTCCGGCATCTTCGGCAGGTCGGAGCCCATCCAGCCGGACAGCGCGTGAATTGGTATCGGGCGGTCATATTCAAGGTAAACAAAATAGCCGCCAAACGCGCGCAGAAGGTTGTCGGCGGAGACGCGCTGGGGCTCTCCCGCCGTTGCGAGAGCCTCTCCGACCAGAATTTTCAGTTTCTCGTAACCGGCGCGGACGTCAGCGCTGTACTGAGCGCCGTATCTGCCGTTTTCACCTGACACCGCGAGCTTGACTGGCCAATCGGCCTCCATATAAGCGGGTCGCGCGGATGTCTGCTCCGCACTGTCCTTGCCGCCGCTCCAGGTGAAAAGCTCGGCGGGCAGCTGTTCGTTATAGCTCCAGGTCAGCCAGGTGAGGGTAATTGTGCTTATCACCAGCAGAACAAGGAGGATGCTTTTGCCGATTTCGAGGAGTCTCATGATTTAGCCTCCGCAGGCGAAAGAGTTACCGGCAGCTCGATGGCGACTTCGGTACCCTGACCGACAGCGCTTTCTACGTTTATGGCGCCGTGGTGGTGCTCGACGATCTCGCGGGCGATGGCAAGTCCCAGGCCGGTGCCGCCGAACTCGCGGGAACGCGCTTTGTCCACCCTGTAGAACCGCTCAAAAAGCCGGGGGATATCGCTCTCCGGAATGCCAATTCCGTTGTCGCGCACGGCGACGCGCAGACGGTCTCCGGACATTGACGCCGTGACTTTTATTTTTCCGCCGTCAGGCGTGTATTTAATCGAGTTTGAGACGATGTTAATAAGAACCTGTTCAATGCGCTCACGGTCGCCGCTTATTTTGGGAAGTTCGTCAGTGATTTCCAGCGTGAGGTCGTGACGGTGCCGCTTTGCCTCCATCATTTGAGCGTTTATGATGTCACGCAACGATTTCTCGGGCGAGAACTCAGCGGTGTTCCATTCGATTTTGCCGTAGTCCATCTGAGACAGGGTGAGCAGATCCTTGACAATGCGGGTCATGCGGTCGGTTTCGTTAAGGATAACGCGCAGGAATTCACTTTGAGTCTCAGCCGGAATATCCGCGCGGTCGAGCAGCGTTTCGCCATAGCTCCGGATGCTGGTCAGAGGAGTGCGCAGTTCGTGGGATACGTTGGCGACGAACTCGCGGCGGACCGCGTCCAGTCTGCGTTCCTCGGTAACGTCGTGGATGATAGCCAGATAGCCGCCCTCGCTTTCGCCGCTGCCGAATGTGACGATAGACAGCTTGAGGTCGCGTTTGCCGACGTGGCATTCCTTATAAATAAAATCCGGCTGGCGGAGAGCCGCGAGCTCATCCCGGCTTACATAACGCCCGAACAACTTGTCAAAAGTGGGATTTTCATCCATTCTAGCCCGCAAAAGCTCCATTGCCGCCGGATTGATATGCAGAACCGAGCCATCCTTGCCAAAAGCGGCGACGCCGTCGGTAAGGTGCAGGAACAGCGTTTCCAGCTTGTCGCGTTCCCCGCCGACGGCCTCAAGCGTGTCTTTGAGCGCCTGTGCCATGTTGTTGAATGTCTGAGTCAGGATACCGATCTCGTCACGCGAATGAACCAGCAACTTGTTGGAAAAGTCGCCCGCCGCCATCAGCTTGGCGCCCCGGGTCAGGTTCTCGATCGGGGTAGTCAGCGTTTTGGAAAGAAGCAGTGCGAGCGCGACTGAAATGGTGAGCCCGACAATCAAAGCTTGGATGATAATCATGAAAATCTCGGTAGTAAGATTGGTAAGACGCTGTTTGGTGTCCTTAATATATACAATGTAGGACGCGTTTTCAGCGGTTATCGGAACCGCGACGTCGATATAATCGTCGGTGATGCTGCGGACGTCGCCGATTCGGCCCGAAATTGCCGCGAGCATGTTGGGGGTCATTTGCAGTTCCTGGTCAGATATGAGGTCGGACCCGGTGAGAGCCGCGCCTGTTTTAGAATCCAGAATATAAAAGTTGCGGTAAGGCGGGTCGATGCCCAGTCCAGAATTCGCGGCGAGGACCTTGCGCATCTCTTCCGCGCCGTTGGGTTCGTTTGCCGCGCGCCGCAGTCCGGTGACAAATTCGACGTTCTTGGTAAAAGCCTCGGTCATTTGGCCGGAGAATTCGTTTATGTAAAATCCGACGACGCCGTTAATCAAAAAAGCGCCCACAACAGCCATGACCGATACGATCATGAGCACCAGAATAAGTACGATTTTGACATAGAGACTGCGATTCATGACGGCACCCTTTCAGCAGAAAAATCCGGTCGGCGCTGGGCGCGCGTCACAGCTCGGCAAACATATACCCGACTCCGCGCCGGGTTATGATATAGACGGGGTCAGCCGGGTTGTCCTCCACCTTTTCGCGCAGGCGGCGGACGGTGACATCCACGGTACGAAGGTCGCCGTAGTAGTCATAATTCCATACTTTTTCCATCATTTCTTCCCGCGAAAAGACGCGGCCGGGATGCGACGCCAGAAAACTGAGCAGCTCGAACTCGCGTTGGGTAAGCTCGATATCCGCCTTGTCCTTGGTCACCTTATACGCCGCTTTGTCAATGACTAAACCGCCGGCAGTCAGCTTGTCGCCCTCGTCTCTGTCGTGGTGCGTACCATTCAGAACCGCAGTGCGGCGCATGTTGGCGGTCACGCGCGCGAGCAGTTCGCGCATTGAGAACGGTTTGGTGATATAATCATCCGCGCCGAGTTCGAGACCGAATACTTTGTCGGCCTCCTCCTCGCGGGCGGTCAGCATAATAATCGGAGTCATGGAGTCCTCCTTCCGGATGCGGCGGCAGACCTCGAAGCCGTCCAGCGAGGGGAGCATCACGTCCAGCAGGATCAGGTCCAGGTTGCCGGAGAGCGCTAGATCAAGCCCCTCTTTGCCGTCGTAAGCCTCAAGAACCTCGAAGCCGTCAGCTGACAGATTGAACTTTAATATATCGACGATACTGCGCTCGTCCTCGATTATCAGAATACGTTTGCTCAATGAGTATGACCTCCAGTCAAATACCCAGAAGTATTTTTGTCTTGAGGATTGCCGCCACGGTTTTCGCGTCGTGGATAACGTCGGTCATGACCAGCTCGACGGCGGAGGAGAAGGGCATCCGTTCGACGGCGAGGAATTCGTCCTCGTCCGGGCAGGACTCGCCCGCGGTCAGATCCCGCGCGAGATAGAGGTGGGTGACCTCGTTTGAAAAACCCGGGGATACGTATATTACCCCTAAGTACGTCAGGTTGCCGGAGGTGTAGCCGGTCTCCTCTTTCAGTTCGCGCACGCAGCAGTCCAGATGGTCTTCGCCGGGAGTCAGTTTGCCCGCGGGAACTTCAAGTAACTCGGTTGAAAACGGATAACGAAACTGGCGCACCATTATGAGGTTACCCTCGGCATCCAGAGGCGCAACAGCGACCCCGCCCGAGTGCTCAACCACTTCGCGCTGCGCGGGTTTGCCGCCCGGCAGCTCGATTTCGTCCAGCCGTACTTTAATCAGGTTTCCGGAATAGACCGTGCGTCCTCCGGTTCGTTTTTCCAAAAAATCCATATGCCATCTCCATAATGTAATTACGTCACCATTCTAGCCCAATACGCGCGTTTAGTCAACATAAAACCGACAGCGAGAGACGTATTGAAGTAAACTGTAATTGAATTATTGTTAAAAGGAAGCAAATTTTTTTAAAAAACTATTGAATTGTAATTTGCCTTATGCTATTATGATTTGTGCGGCGTTTGCCGTCCTATCCGGATGCGAAAGAGGTGAACAGAGTGAAGGAAGGTATCCATCCCAATTACGTGCAGACAACGATAAAATGCGCTTGCGGCGAAGTGATCGAGACCGGCTCGACCAAAGAGAATATTCGCGTTGAGATTTGTTCGAAGTGTCACCCCTTTTTTACGGGCAGGCAGAAACTTGTTGACACTGGCGGACGCGTGGATCGTTTCAACAAGAAGTTTGGTCTGGACAAGTAATTGCTTTGTTGGCTCGCGTTTTCGCGAGCCTCTTTGTTTTTTTGAAGGGTTCAAATATATTGCTGGAGGTAGACATGAAGTTTGATATTGCCGACATCGGGTCGTTTAACGAAAACGCGTTTGATATCATAGGCAACAAGTGGATGCTTATTTCAGCAACTGAAGGTAACACCATCGGAACCATGACCGCCAGCTGGGGCGGACTGGGCGTTCTCTGGAACCGCAACGTCGCCTTTGCGTTTATCCGTCCGCAGCGCCATACGATCGAGATGGTGGACGCTTCCGACTGCTTCACGCTTTCGTTCTTTGATGAAAAGTATAGGAGCGCGCTCGGGATTTGCGGCAAGCTCAGCGGCAGGAATACCGACAAGATTGCCGAGGCAGGGCTGACTCCGCATAAGCTTGACGATGCCGCTGTCACTTTTGAGCAGGCGCGGATGGTTCTGGTGTGTAAAAAGATATACAAATCGCGAATAGACCCCGCAGGATTCATAGATCCTACTGTTAATGGGTTTTATCCCGACAAAGACTATCACTATGTTTTTGCGGGCGAGATAACCGATTATCTGCTGGCAAAACAGGATTGAGGATGCATGACTAACACCAGGGACATTTCATTTACCGATACGCGCGCGATTATGGTCGGCATTTCAACCGGACATCCCGGCGTCGACGCGGACGATGAGTCGCTGGACGAGCTGTCTGAGCTGCTGTCTACCTGCGGCGTTGTTGCCGCGGGCAGAGTGCTTCAGAACAGGGATACGCCGGACTCCAAATACCTTATAGGCGAAGGCAAGGTCGGCGAGGTTCGAAAACTCGCGCTGGATCTTGGCGCCGAGGTTGTGGTGTTCGACAACGAACTGTCACCGTCGCAGCTAAACGCGCTGAACGACGCGATCGGTATTCGGGTGACCGACCGGAGCGGCGTTATTTTGGACATTTTTGCCGACCGTGCCCAGAGCGGGGAGGGCCGGCTTCAAGTAGAGCTTGCAACTATGAAATATATGCTGCCCAGGCTGACCGGACACGGGATTGACATGTCCCGCATGGGCGGCCAGCTCAGGGCGCGCGGCCCCGGCGAAACAAAGCTGGAGACCGACCGGCGGCATATCCGGGCGAGGATCAACCATCTCGAGAGTGAGCTGAAGGAAGTCCGCAGGGTGCGGCAGGTTCAGCGGTCGCGCCGGGAGAAAAACGAGATTCCGGTAATAGCGCTGGTCGGCTACACAAACGCGGGCAAATCGACGCTGATGAATGCGCTGACCGAAGCGGGAGTCCAGTCTAATGACCGGCTGTTTGACACGCTGGATACGACGACAAGGAAATTCCGCGTCGACGACATGCTGGAGGCGCTTCTGTCGGACACGGTCGGATTCATACGCAAACTACCGACAATGCTGGTCGACGCTTTCCGGGCGACGCTTGAGGAGCTCACTTACGCCGACCTGCTGCTGCACGTCATCGACGCCTCCGCGCCGGACTGGCGTGAGAGGGCGAGAGCCGTGGACGACACGCTGACCCACCTTGGGGTCATGTCCAAGCCGACGATAACGGTCTTCAACAAGACGGATATCGCCGGAGAGGGTGATTATCCTGTTTCGGGCAAGTCCATCGCGATTTCTGCAATGACCGGAATGGGACTGCCGGAGCTCAGAGCGATGATCGCCGTCGAACTCAGTTTGATGCGCAAAAGAATCAAGCTGGAGATTCCCTACGACCAGGCCGCGCTGCTCGACAAGCTCTATCAGGAAGCGACAGTCCACAACATTGGATATACAGAGAGTAATATTTTTGCAGATATTACGTGCAATCGCCGTTTATACGATAAGCTTCGCGCTAATGCGGAAGTGAAAATCGACAGCGATGTCCAGTGAATATTTGTGTCCGGCTGCGGCTGGTGATGCGGAATTCGTTGAAAAACGATCGCGCTTCATCAGCCGCGTATGGCCGGTCAGCGAGGAAGCCGAGGCCATAGCGCTCCTGCGGCAGACAAAAGAAAAGCACTGGGACGCAACGCATAACTGCTATGCCTATATAATCCGAGACAGCGGCGCAACCCGGCACAGCGACGACGGAGAGCCGTCCGGAACAGCTGGAATGCCAATACTAGATGTATTTTTGCGCGAGAATATAACTAACGCGCTTTGTGTCGTAACGCGTTATTTTGGCGGGGTTTTGCTGGGAGCGGGCGGATTGGTTCGAGCTTATTCGCACAGTGCTAAAATTGGTCTGGATGCCGCCGGCGTCAATGAGATGCGCCTGTGGGCGAGCTTTGTCCTCGGTGTGCCCTACAAGCTGCTGGACCCCGTGCGGGCCTTGATTTCGGCTCACGGGGGGACTGAAGACAGCGCCGAGTTTGCCGAAGGCGTAAAGCTGACAGCCTTGATACCTGTCTGCGACTATGAGCAGATGCAGCGAGGCCTCTTGGATATGTCCTCCGGCGCGATTAAACCTGAATTTACGGGCGAGAGATATGTTGGCGTGCGCGTCAAGTGACAGATCTCGCATAAAATACAATTTCTATCGGCAATTTGTTGCAATTTGTCTTCAATTATGGTATACTGTCTTGAACTGGATTTGAGATACTTTCGATAGCGGAGGTGGCGCTCATGACTGTTCGGGAAAGACTGGAAGCCGGTGAGAGAGAGTCGCTGTCTCCACTTGCAGTGCGTTCGGGCCAGTCGAGAGGCAGAGCTGTCCCGGAACCGGAATGCGACTTGCGAACCTGCTTCATGCGTGATATTGACCGCGTTACATATTCAAAAGCCTTTCGAAGGCTCAAGCACAAGACACAGGTTTTTTTGCAACCCGAGCGCGATCATTATCGGACAAGACTGTCGCACACGCTTGAGGTTGCGCGAATCGCGCGGACAATTACGCGTGCGCTTCGGCTGAATGAAGATTTGACCGAGGCTATTGCTCTTGCCCATGATCTGGGGCACACGCCGTTCGGACACGCGGGGGAGAACGCGCTGAGGGAAGCCATGCGCGGGGACTTTTCGCATAACGAACAGGGAGTACGGGTGGTCAGCCGCCTTGAAAAGGGCGGACACGGACTCAACCTTACCTTCGAGGTGCTTGACGGCATATTGAAGCACGTCGGCAACGCCAACGCGGTCACGCTTGAGGGAAGAATCGTGCATTACGCCGACAGGATTGCATACATTAATCATGATATAGACGATGCGATCCGGGCGGGCGTGCTGCTTGAGTCCGAGCTGCCGCGCGATATCTGCGACAGGCTTGGTTACAGCCACAGCTCCAGGATCAATACTCTGGTCAGTGAGCTTATCGAGGCAAGCTCCGAAGAGGCGGACATTGGTCTGCCGGCCGACGCGGAGTCGGCGATGAACGATCTGCGCGAATTTATGTTTGAACACGTATATAAGAATCCGGTCGCCAAAGGCGAAGAATCAAAAGCGCGGGATATGCTACTGACGCTATTCGATCACTACAACAAGAATCCGGGCGAGCTTCCCGATGATTGTCTGGAGCACCTTGATCAAGACGGATTGAGCAGGGTCGTGTGCGATTATATCGCAGGAATGACCGACCGGTTTGCGGTCGCGAAATTTATGGAAATTTACATTCCGCGCGGATGGCAGCGGTGATAACCGGGCTTTTATGTGAGTTTTGTCATTATTATTAGCGATAATGACCGCTTATCAATGGTTATAAAATGAAATTAGTATACTAAACCACTTATTTGGTAAGTATATACTACAAAATTGTCCGCGAGCGCGATGTTACCTGAGGATGGCCGAACAATGCAGATTCCGGATAGTTTTATCAGCGAACTTGTCCTGCGCACAGATATTGTCGATACGGTGTCCCAGTATATGGATTTGAAAAGACGCGGGTCTTCGTATAAAGGGCTGTGCCCCTTTCACGGTGAGAAGACGCCGTCTTTCACGGTTTCAGCCGAAAAGCAGCTGTTCCATTGTTTCGGCTGCGGAGCCGGAGGCGACGTAATCAGTTTTGTAATGCGCGCCGAATCCATCGATTTTATTGAAGCCGTCAAGCTGCTGGCCGGCAGGGCGGGTATGCAGGCGCCGGAGATTGACGACGGCGGAGCCTCTGCCGCCAAAGGCCGGGTGCTGGAGCTTAACAGGGCCGCCGCCAGATGGTTTCACGAATGTCTGAAAACTGATACTGGAGCGAACGCCCGGAAATACGTCATCGAACGCGGTCTTGATCCCCGGACGGTAAAGCGTTTTGGCATCGGGTACGCGCCCGCCGGGTGGGATGGCGTCATCAAAGCGATGTCGGCGCTTGGTTTCACGAAGCAGGAGCTGCTGGACGCGGGACTAGCGCTGACTGGCAGTAAAAAGGATGGGTTTTATGACCGGTTTAGAAACCGGCTCATGTTTCCGATAATAGATCTACGGGAGCAGGTAATCGCGTTTGGCGGAAGAGCGCTGGACGGCTCCGGCGCTAAGTACCTGAATTCTCCCGAGACCATGGTTTTTTCCAAGAGCAGGAATCTTTACGCTTTGAATTTTGCAAAAAAATCAAAAAGGAGAGCTGTTTTGCTTGCGGAAGGCTACATGGACGTAGTTTCCCTGCATCAGGCGGGCGTGGACTTTGCAGTCGCCTCATTGGGCACCGCGCTGACCGAGACGCAGGCCGCTTTGATCAAGAAATATGCCGACAAAGTGTACCTGGCATATGACTCCGATTCAGCGGGCAGAACTGCCGCAGAACGCGCGATCGGTATTCTGGCCAAACACGATCTGTCCGTTCGGGTCATCAGGCTTGACGGCGCAAAGGATCCGGACGAGTACATCAGACGCTTCGGTCCGGACGCGTTTGAAAAAGCGCTTGAAGCCTGCGAAAGCCATATTGAGTATAAGCTGACCGATATTGCCGCAAAATTTGATATGAAAGAAGCCGAGCAGCGGCTGTCCTATATCAAAGAAGCGGTTGCCGTTCTCGCGGGGCTTGATTCGCTTGCCGAGGCGAGCGTCTATTCAGCTAAAGCCGCCGAGATCGCGGGGGTGGACGCCAATGTCGTCGATATTGAGGTTAAGCGCGAGCGCGCGCTGCTGCTCAGAAACGAGGACAAGAAGACGCGCCGCCGGGAACTTTCGCCAGTCAAAAACTTTTCGCCTCAGACCCGTGAAGTGAAATACAGTGATTTTCGAAGTGCCCGCGCGGAGGAAGAGTTGATTGCTCTCATATCTTCCGAACCTTCGGCGATGGCGCAAGCTGAAGACCTAGAACAGGGCGATTTTACGTCTGACCTGCTTGGCAGGCTGTATTCCAGCTTTCAGAGGCAATACGAGCTGGGATTGCCAGTAACTCTCGGCGGACTGGCTGGTGAGTTTTCGGCTTCGGAGATGTCGCACATAAGCGCGATATTGTCGAGACCGCATAATATAGGTAATGTAGCCGATCAAATTCGACAATATACTGAAGCCATCAAGCTGGAGAGCACAATGAGGAACGCCCGGCAGTCCGATACTGATGAGAGTGTTCAGCTCATTACTGAAGAAATGAGCCGCAAAAAAGGCGGTGGAGGAACACAATGAATAGTAGTGAAGATAAAAAGCTTGCGATAAAGGAACTCCTGGACACCGGCAAAAAGAAGGGCAAACTGTCGGTGAAGGAGCTTATGGATTCGCTGGAGGAACTGGACCTCGAGACTGAGCAGATCGACCGGCTTTATGATATGCTCGAAAACCTCGGCATAGAGATCGCGGTTGACGAGGATGCCGCTCTGATTGCCGACGAGGAGTCTCCCGAATTCGAGGATCTTGAGAGCCTGCCCGAGGAAGAGCTTGTTGATACCGATAAGCTGATGGAAAACCTGAATATTGACGATCCCGTACGCATGTACCTTAAAGAGATCGGCAAGGTCAACCTTTTGTCTCCCGACGATGAAGTCGTTCTCGCCCAGAAGATGAGCGAAGGTGATGAAGCTGCAAAAATGCGGCTGGCGGAAGCCAACCTCAGATTGGTGGTCAGCATTGCCAAGCGTTACGTTGGACGCGGAATGCTTTTCCTTGACCTTATTCAGGAGGGCAACCTCGGTCTTATAAAAGCCGTTGAAAAGTTTGATTATACCAAGGGATACAAGTTCTCGACCTACGCCACCTGGTGGATACGCCAGGCGATAACCCGCGCGATCGCCGACCAGGCGCGCACCATCCGTATTCCCGTCCACATGGTCGAAACGATAAACAAAGTTATTCGCGTTTCAAGACAGCTGCTGCAGGAGCTGGGGCACGATCCGCTGCCCGAGGACATTGCCGAGGTCATGAACATGGCGCCCGACAAAGTCCGCGAGATCATGAAAGTCGCCCAGGAACCGGTTTCGCTGGAGACGCCGATCGGCGAGGAGGAAGACAGCCATCTCGGCGACTTCATCCCCGACGAGGACGCTTCCGAGCCTGCCGAGGCGGCGTCGTTTACGTTGCTTAAGGAACAGCTTGTCGATGTGCTCGGAACGCTGACATCGAGGGAAGAAAAGGTGCTCAAGCTCAGATTTGGGATTGAGGACGGGCGCACACGCACGCTGGAGGAAGTCGGGCGCGAGTTTAACGTCACCCGCGAACGAATCCGTCAGATCGAAGCCAAAGCGCTGCGTAAACTGCGCCATCCCAGCCGCTCCAAGAAATTGAAGGACTTTTTAAACTGACCCTCGATTCATTCGAATCAAGGGTTTGGCGGCAGCGCTGATAAATAATTGCGCACTCTTGTTTTTTTCGTTGACAATTACAGTGAAAATTTGGTAATCTATTAGTTGATCATTAGTTAGCCAATCTCGAGTTAACCAATCTCAGATGATGCGATGACCCGGATCAATACGAATTACATATTGTCTTGAGTCTGGATTACTATTCTGCTGAGCAGACTTTCTGGAGGCGGGTATGGAACCAACTGGAATAAAGCCCGGAACAAAACTGACGCTTGGCTTGTACAGCCGAAAGAACGACGATCAGAGCTTTTCACTGTCGTCCACATTTGAGTGCGACGAGCAAAACGGAGAGTTTCTGATTGCCGCGCCGTTCTATATGAACAGCTTGTACCCGATTCAGCCGGGCGAGTTGCTTTTCGTCTCGTTTTCCGATAAGGACGCGCGTTACGATATGCAGGGAACAGTGACCGACAGGTTTAAAGAAGGCGATTTGGCGTTTGTGCGAGTCAACCGCATTACCGAGATTGTGCGTACCCAGCGCCGTGAGGATTTCCGCCTCGAGGTCGTGCTTGACATCGATCTTGAGCGCATGCTGGAAAAGAATGAACGGTTTTTTACCCATGTGGTTAAAGCGAGGACGATAGACCTGAGCGGCGGCGGCTCGGCGCTCTACTGCGACGAGTACATTCCGGAGGGCGAGAAGATTGTCGCCGGTTTGCCGATTGGCGAAAAGGGCGGACTCGTCTATGTCAACTCTGAAATCCGCTGGATCAGGCGGGGAGAGCCTGAAGCCTCATACAAGTATTTTGTCGGACTCAAATTTTTGTTCAAGCAGAATACCGATAAAGAAAAAGTCGTCAAATATATTTTTGGCTTGCAGCGCAAGCGTATGAATGTATCCGCTAAAAAGGTATCGGCCAATCCTTTTGATGATCTGATATGAAACAAGCGCCGGCGAAACTATGTGTTCGCCGGCGCCGATTATTTTGTTTTTTATTGCTGACGAGTGTTCGATGCGGATATTAGTTTGTCAAATGTTGATATAAACGGCGCGGTGTCGACTGAAAATGTACGCTTAGACAGACTGCGCAGAACACCCTCGTTTGTCTGGAATGTCACGCTAAATGACAGCAGAGACTGCGAATTAAATCCCGGGAGCTCGATGTTGCCATATTTTCCGTCGCCAGCAAGCGGATGACCTATATCCGCCATCTGCACGCGGATTTGATGTGTGCGGCCGGTGAGCAGTGTGCATTCGACCAGCGAGAAATTGCCCGAGCTTCTCAGCACCAGGTAGTCGGTCGCTGCGTATTGCGCGCCGGGGCAGGATTGCTGGCGGACATAGACCCGGTTGTCGCGGGCGTCTTTGAAAAGATAGCTTTCCAGCCTCGCGGCGGGAGGACTCGGCGTCCCGTGTACTATGCACAGGTATTTCTTCTCGACCTTACGCTCGCGTATGGCCTTGTTGATGTCACGAAGAGCGGGCGCGGTCTTGGCCGCGATTACCAAACCCTCCGTATTGCGGTCGATTCTGTTGCAAAGCGCGGGCGCGAACGATCCCGCGGATTCCGGGTCCCAAGCACCGGAGGCGCGGCAGTAGGCCTTAATGTGGTTGATCAGCGTATCCACCGTTTCGCGCGCGTCGGGCTGGCAGGGCATGCCGGAAGGCTTAACGGCAATAAGCAGGTGCTCGTTTTCAAAGCAGATGTCAAAACGCGGGCGGCTGATAAGCGTCCACTCTTCGCCCGACGCCGGACTGTCTAGAAACTGGTCGTGGATGTATAGCGAGATAACGTCGCCTGCTTGAAGGCGGTCATTTATCGAGGCGCGCTTGCCGTTGAGCTTGATATTTTTAACTCTGACGCTCTTTTGCAGCAATGACGAGGGCAACCGCGGGAACATTTTGGAAATGTATCTGTCCAGCCGCATTCCGGCGTCATTTCCGGTGACTCTCAGTTCCCTCATTTTTAACTCCTTCAATGTAAAAACTCGTAATAGACTAATAATAAGCGTATGTTTTCGAGTTTTCAATACTTATTTGACGTACTATAAGCAATTAATTATTAAATTGACTGTTCATGGCGATTTTTATTGACAAACTGCCCGAGTTCCGTTATACTACCATATGTACCGTTTGAGAGGTGTAATCATGCAGATTGATCTTCGTTCCATCATTGACATCCCAGGTGGACGCATTCCGTTTGAATTTACACTCGATTTGTCAGATTTAGAGATTAATTTCCATCATCCGGCGGCGCATGAGATCGCCGTTTCCGGTGAGATTGTCAATGCGGCCGGCATACTAAAGCTTACGGCGGTTGCATCAACCGTACTCGAGTTGACCTGTGACCGGTGCATCAGTCAGTTTTCGCGTGACTGGAAGTTTGATTTGTCCTGTATACTTGCCGAATCGGTCGGTGAAGACATCAGCGACGAGTACGTCCTGATTTCGGATGCCGCTGTCGATGTTGCCGACATTCTCCGAACGACGTTTATACTGGACATGGACCTGAAGTGGCTGTGCAGCGAGGATTGCAAGGGACTTTGCCTTGCGTGTGGAACCAACCTGAACTCCGGCGTGTGTTCATGCGGCAGCCGGGCCGCGGATCCGAGACTTGCAGCGCTCAGCGCTCTGTTACCCCGTTAAAGTTGCCAATTTCGGCTAAGACTAATGTTGGGAGGTGTCACTAATGGCCGTTCCGAAGAGAAAAACATCTAAGCAAAGACGCGATAAAAGGCGCAGCTCCCACTGGAAGTTGGATATGCCCGGAATTGTTACTTGCCCGAGATGTAAGGCGTTCAAATTGCCCCACCGCGCTTGTAAAGCATGCGGAACTTACAACGGACGTACCGTTATTTCTGTTGCTGAGGATAAGAAATAAGCGTCCCGCAGTTATTGCCGCGCCTCCTGTAAGTTCGCGCGGTCATGATGATTCTGTTTGTCCACTTCCTGATGCGGTCTCGCATTTCGGGATGTGGGCAAATTTATTTTCCCGGGCTTTGTCTGATGTGACGACGTTCGGAAACAGTTAGTTTTCGGCAGCGCTGTGGCAGAGTTTTGCCGAAAAGCAGGAGTTCTCGCGATAATCCACGTATATCTGTCGAAGCGTTCGGGAGGTTTTCACTTTGCATCAGTTGATCCAGTCGGTGCGGCCGGGCAGTCCCGCGTTTAAGGCGGGCATTGTTCCCGGGCAGCGGCTCATAAGCATTAACGGCCATATAATTCGGGACGTACTGGACTTTCAGTTCTACGGCTATGACTCGCGACTCGATATTGTACTCGAGGATCAGACCGGCGAACGACGCGAGGTATCGCTGCGGAAACGCGACGGCGCAGACCCCGGCATCGAGTTTGAGACGTATTTGATGGACAAACAAAAGTCGTGCTGCAATAAATGCGTATTCTGCTTCGTCGACCAACTTGCGCCCGATATGCGGGAATCGTTGTACTTCAAGGACGATGACGCGCGCCTTTCGTTTTTGCTGGGCAATTACATCACGCTCACCAACCTGACCGATGAGGACGCCGCCCGCATAATCGAGATGAAAATCAATCCGCTCAATATTTCCGTGCACACAACCGACCCTGAGCTGCGGTCCTTTATGCTGGGCAACCGGCGCGGAGGACAATCGCTGAAGCTGCTGAGTGACTTCGCTGACGCGGGTATCGGGCTGAACTGCCAGGTGGTTGTCTGCCCGGGTATCAACGACGGCGCGCACCTGCAAAAGACACTGACCGAGCTTCTGGCGATGCAGCCGGCCGTGCTGAGCATCGCGGTGGTTCCGGTGGGACTGACGAAATGGCGCGGGAATCTGCATCCCCTTAATCCAGTCGACGAAGCGGCAGCCCGTGAGATAATCGGGATTACGGACAGCCTCGGAGCGGCCAATATCGAAAAATACGGAACGCGCCTGGTCTACGCCGCCGACGAACTTTACCTGAAGGCAGGCATCGAAATACCCGGCTTCGACTTCTTTGAGGATTTTCCGCAGCTGGAAAACGGAGTGGGCATGTGGGCTATTTTCAAAGACGAATTCAATTCGGCGATTGAAACAAATTTGTCACCAAAAGGACAAAAATCAATAGTAACAGGCACCGGAATAGCACCGTTGCTTCGAAAACTGCTTGACGATGCGGGCTTTACATGCGATAATGTTTTAATGCACCCGATACCAAATCAGTTGTTCGGAAACATGGTTGACGTTGCGGGTCTGGTCGGCGGCGCGGACATAATCTCCGAGCTGCGCGGCGAAAAAATCGGCGGTTGTCTGCTCATCCCCGCGTCCATGCTGCGCCACGGCGGCGATCTGTTTATCGACAGTACGAGTCCCGCCGATATTGAGCGTGAGCTTGGTGTCAGCGTCCGTGTGGTAGAGGTTGACGGCGGCGCGCTGGCGGACGCGATCTGCGACTGACCGCATGCAAAAACCACTTACTGGAAGGAAATAGAATGTCTAAACCTATAGTTGCGATCGTCGGAAGGCCCAATGTAGGCAAGTCAATGTTGTTTAACAAGCTTGCCGGCCGTAGGCTGTCGATCGTTGAAGATACGCCCGGAGTAACGCGCGACAGGCTGTACGCCGACTGCGAATGGAACGGGCGCGATTTCTCCATCGTCGACACAGGCGGAATTGAGCCGAGAACAGACGATGAAATGCTGAGCTTCATGCGTTTGCAAGCCGAAATAGCGATCAGCCACGCCGACGTCATCATTTTTGTGTGCGATCTGCACGTCGGCCTTACGATTGCCGACCGCGAGGTCGCCACAATGCTGCAAAGAGCTTCAAAGCCGATCGTTCTGGCCGTTAACAAGGCCGATACGACCGGCAGAGTGCACCCCGATTTCTATGAGTTTTACAATCTCGGACTCGGCGACCCGGTCGCGGTATCCGCCCTCCACGGCACCGGCACCGGCGATCTGCTGGACGCCTGCGTGGATTATTTTCCGCCCGAGAGCGAATTTGAGAAGGAAGATCAGGCTATACAGGTGGCGATCATCGGTAAGCCGAATGTAGGCAAGTCCTCGCTGGTGAACAAAATTCTGGGGTTTGAGCGCGTTATCGTCAGCGATATACCGGGCACTACCCGTGACTCGGTGGATACGCCGTTTGAAAACAAATTTGGCAAATATGTTTTCATTGATACCGCCGGAATGCGCAAGAAGTCCAGGATAGAGGAAGCCATAGAACGTTACAGCGTCATGCGCTCGCTGCTCTCTATCGAACGATCATCCGTCTGCCTTATTATGATTGACGCGCGCGACGGCGTGACCGAGCAGGATACCAAGATCGCGGGCGCGGCGCATGAAGCCGGGCGGGCGTGCATAATAGTCGTCAACAAGTGGGATTTGATAGAAAAAGACGATAGAACGATGGATAAGATGCGCGCCCAGGTGCGCGAGGGTCTGTCGTTTATGTCGTATGCTCCGGTTATATTCATATCCGCGACCACGGGGCAGAGAGTCGAGCGCCTGTTTGAGCTCATTAACTTCGTCGCGTCGCAGCACTGCATGCGCATTTCTACTGGAATGCTAAACGATGTTCTTGCCGACGCAACCGCGAGAGTGCAGCCGCCCTCAGACAAAGGCAAACGCCTAAAGGTATTCTATATGACCCAGACCGGGGTGTCGCCTCCGACTTTTGTGGTTTTTGTTAATGACGCCGAGCTGTTCCATTTTTCGTATATGCGGTATATTGAGAATCAGATCCGCGGCGTTTTTGGCCTCGAGGGCACGCGGGTACGCATGATAGTCCGTCAAAAGGGGGATACTTGATTGGATGAGTGGCAAAAAATCCTGATAACCGTTGTCAGCGCTTATCTGATCGGCAGCCTGAACTTTGCAATTATAGTCTCCAGAATTGCCACTAAGTCGGATATCCGCAACCATGGAAGCGGCAACGCGGGCAGCACGAACGCCTACCGCACTCTGGGCCCGAAGCTAGCAATTCTGGTTATTTTGGGAGATATACTCAAGGGCTTTGCGGCGGTTCTGGTCGGCTGGCTGATACTTGGCGATCTCGGCAAGATGATTGCCGGCACGTTTGCGGTCATCGGCCATGCGTTTCCGTTATACTTCGGGTTTAAGGGCGGCAAGGGCGTGCTGACCACGGCTGCCATTATGGTGCTGGTCGACTGGCGCATCGCTTTGATCGCGTACGGAATTTTCATCGTATTGTCGGTGCCAACGCGGTTCGTTTCGCTCGGGTCGGTTTGCGCGGCGGCAAGCCTGCCGTTTACTGCCATGCTTTTTTACTACAATCTCCCGGAGTGGCCGATTTATCTGGCCATGACTACGCTTTTCGCGCTCATCATAATAATTCTGCACAAAGCCAATATTGTACGGCTTTTCCGCGGGCAGGAGAACAAGTTCTCGTTCTCACGCAAACGCTCAAGTGAGCAGCGCGGCACAGAAGGCAGCGTACATAACGATAGATAGCCAATATGTGGGGTGAGCCTGCTGGACGACAAGGACATTGGCGCGCAAAGCGGGCGTTGCTCGCTGAGTGAAATATTCGGAACCACGCTCAAGATCGGTGTATCGACATTTGGCGGCGGATACGCGATGCTGCCCGTTATGCAGCGCGAATTTGTCGATAAGAAGAAGTGGATCGACCAATCGGAGATTGTGGACATTTTTGCTGTCTGCCAGTCGATTCCCGGAATAATTTCGCTTAATACCTCCGTATTTGTAGGATATCGGCTGCGGAGGGTGCCCGGCGCTGTCGCGGCGATACTGGGACTCACCGTTCCGTCGTTTGTAATACTGACGCTGGTCTCGCTTTTTTATTCCCAGATGCGCCATAACGAGTATATCGCCGCGATGCTGCTTGGCATCAGGGCGTGCGTGGTCGCGCTGATACTATCTGCGGTGGTTTCACTGGGCAAACCGGCGATAAGGAACGTCTTTGGCTGGATTATCGCCGTCGCGGCGTTTGTGTGCGTGGTCGTTCTGGGTATTAACCCGGTATTGATTATCCCCGCCGCCGGACTCTGCGGCTGGCTATACGGAAAGCTCAGGCGCGCATGACATATCTTGAACTGTTTTGGGCATTTTTGCAGATATCGTCGCTGTCTGTCGGCGGCGGGTACGCGATGGTGCCGCTGATAACGCGCCTCGTTTCCGAACATGGCTGGATGACGTCCGAGCAGATAGCTGACGCGCTGGCGATCTCTCAAATGACGCCGGGCCCGTTTTATCTTAATACCGCGATTCTGGTGGGGATGCATAACGCGGGAATCCCGGGCAGTCTGGTTTCCATCGCCGGCGTGTTGATACCGTCGCTGGTAATCGTTATAATCGTCGCGAGATACTTCTACAACTTCTACCAGAAGCCGCTCGTGCGCAGTATACTAACCGGAGTCCGGCCGGCGGTAGTCGGAATGGTGGCGGGCGCCGCGGTGCTGCTGTCACGGGACAGTCTTTTTCACAGCCAAAACTGGCCGGCTATTCTGATTTCGATTACGGCGTTTTTCGCAAACATTGAGTATATTTCGGTGGTTATTATCGTCGTTTCTCTTTTCTGCCTGATAAAGCTAAAGGCGCATCCGCTCTTGATGCTGGGTATCTCCGCGGTGATCGGACTTATCGCGTATTTGCTGGGTTACCGCGCTTAATTATATCGATTCGGGGAAAATACAATAAAGGAGCGATGATTAATTTGTGCAAGTGCAGAAACGATCAGCTGGACGAGCTGATTGGCACCAACCAGGGCAAACACGGAGCACTGATACCTGTTTTGCAGGGCGCGCAACGGATCATGGGTTATCTATCGCACGATACAATGAGAGCGATTTCCCGAGGGTTGAAGGTGCCGCTGGCACAGGTGTACGGAACGGCGACATTTTATTCGCAATTCAAGTTCGCTCCGACCGGCGAACACACGATCAGCGTGTGCATGGGGACGGCGTGTTACGTCCGCGGGGCAGAAAGGACTCTCGGCAGGATATCCGAGCTGATCGAGACGCCCGCAGGCAAAACGAGCGGCGACGGCAAGTTTAATCTGGAAGTGACCCGGTGCGTCGGCGCGTGCGGACTTGCGCCGGTTGTGACAGTGGATACTGACGTGCACAGTAATATTAAGATTGACCAGGTGCGCGAATTAATAGAGAAATACAGGTGATGGTGTGAAGTTTCTGCGAAGTCATGTGATGATCTGCGGCGGGGCTGACGGTACTTCGGAAAACAGCGCGGCCATCGCCGGTATGTTTGAAAGCGAGATAAAAAAACGCGGACTCGAGCAGGAGATCGGCGTCCTGCAACCGGGTGATTTTGGCGTGCGCGGATGCGGCCAGATGGTGGCCGTCCACCCCGATAATATCTTCTATTGCAACGTTACTCCGGACGACGTTATGGAAATAATGGAAGAACACCTGGTCAAGGGCAAGCCGGTGGAACGTCTGATATTCAAGCCGGGCGAGGACGCGGGAATCGCGGCAAAATCGCTGAGTACGCTCAACCTTTTTTATGCGGAATACCGTATTGCGCTGCGCAACTGCGGCCGCATTAATCCCGAGATTATTGATGAATACATCGAAAGAGACGGATACAAGGCTCTGGAGAAGACGCTGAAATCCATGTCTCCTGCCGAGGTTGTCGAGGAAATCAAGAAATCCGGCCTGCGCGGCAGGGGTGGCGCGGGCTTTCCGACCGGCAGAAAGTGGGAAGTCACCGCCGGTCACAGCGCCGACCAGAAATTCGTTCTCTGCAACGCCGACGAGGGCGACCCCGGCGCTTTTATGGATCGCAGCATATTGGAAGGCGATCCCCATTCGGTTATCGAGGGAATGATAATCGCCGGATACGCGATAGGCGCGACGCAGGGCTACGTTTATGTCCGCGCCGAGTATCCGATAGCGGTTGAGAGGCTGCAAGCCGCGGTCGAACAGGCGCGGGAGCGCGGATATCTCGGCGACCGGATCATGGGAACCGACATATCGTTTGATCTCGAGCTCCGGCTGGGAGCGGGCGCATTTGTCTGCGGCGAGGAAACCGCCATGATGAACTCGATCGAGGGAAACCGCGGCGAGCCGCGCACCAAGCCGCCGTTCCCGGCTGAAAAGGGGCTCTGGCACAAGCCGACGCTGCTGAACAACGTCGAGACATTCGCGAATATCGCTCCGATAATTAACCGCGGATCAGACTGGTTTTTCAGTATTGGTACCGAAAAATCCAAGGGAACCAAAGTGTTCGCGGTCTGCGGCAAAATACGCAATACCGGCCTCGTAGAGGTTCCGATGGGCACGACAGTCGGTGAGATAGTATTTGAGGTCGGCGGCGGTATTCCAAACGGGCGCGAATTCAAAGCCGCACAGACCGGCGGTCCCTCCGGCGGATGCATTCCGGCATCGCTTATCGATACACCAATCGATTATGACAGCCTTGCCGAAATTGGCTCCATTATGGGTTCGGGCGGACTTATTATCGTGGACGACTCGACTTGCATGGTCGACCTCGCGCGCTTCTTTCTTGAATTCACCTGCGACGAGTCGTGTGGCAAATGCACGGCGTGCAGGGTGGGCACCAAACGCATACTCGAAATACTGAACCGCATAACAAGCGGCGAGGCCGCGCCCGAGGAACTCGACAATCTCGAGATCCTGTGCTCGGCGGTTAAGGAATCGTCCCTCTGCGGTCTGGGTCAGGGAGCGCCCAATCCCGTGCTGTCTACCCTCAAGTATTTCAGGCATGAATACGAAGCGCACGTTCACGACAAGTACTGTCCCTCCGGAGTGTGCAAGGCGCTTTCAAAGTACGAGATCATTCCCGATAAGTGCAAAATGTGCGGCAAATGCGCCAAGAACTGCCCGGTGGAGTGTATATCCGGCGTACCCAAGGAAACGCCGTACGTCATCGACCAGGAACGCTGCGTAAAATGCGGAACTTGCTATGACAAGTGCCCGTTCGACGCGATAAAGAAGTGAGGAGGTGGAGTACGTGGCTAATGTGAATCTGATTATTAACGGAGTGGGCGTCGCGGTGCCGGAGGGCTCGACTATACTGGACGCCGCAAAGGTGGTCGGCATAGATATCCCGACGCTTTGCTACATGAAGCTCCATGATTTCGACGCGGTCAATCAAACGGCGTCATGCAGGGTGTGCATGGTTGAAATTGTGGGACGCGGCAGCCTTGTGCCCGCCTGCTCGACATATGTCTACGAGGGCATGGAGGTCCTGACCACCAGCAAACGCGCAGTTCTCAACCGACGGATAATGGTCGAGCTGCTGCTGACCAATCATCCGTCCGACTGTCTGATCTGCGAAAAGAACCACGATTGCGACCTGCAGTCGCTGGCGGCGATGCTTGGCGTTCGCGGAAAGTCCAGGTTTTCGGGCGACAGGATGCTTTACGAGCGCGATTCGACGAGCCGCGCCATATACCGCAACCCGGAAAAGTGCATCATGTGCAGACGCTGCGAAACTATGTGCAACCAGGTGCAGACGTGCGGAATACTATCTGCGGTGCACAGGGGATACGGCGCGGTAGTACAGCCCGCGCTGGAGCTTCCGCTGGTCGACACAATGTGTACGTTCTGCGGCCAGTGCGTCTCGGTCTGCCCGACAGCCGCGCTGACGGCGCTCAACAACGTCTCCGAAGCCTGGGACGCGATCTACAGCGACGATAAGATTGCCATAGTGCAGGTTGCTCCGGCTGTCCGGTTCGCGCTGGGCGAAGAATTTGACCTTCCCGGCGAGAACGTAATGTATAAGCTGCCGGCACTGCTGCGGAGACTCGGTTTTGACTACGTTTTCGACACCGATTTCGGCGCCGACCCCACAGTTATGGAGGAGACCGAGGAGCTGATGGCGAGGCTGGGGGGAAAAGGGCGCTTGCCGATGCTGACAAGCTGCTGTCCCGCATGGGTTAAGTTCATCGAGCACCAGTTCCCCGACCTGCTGGACGTACCGTCCACCTGCAAATCGCCGCACGAGATGACCGGCGCGATCACCAAGGGTTACTTTGCTGAAAAGATGGGCATCGACCCGAAAAAAATCGTCATGGTGTCAATCATGCCCTGCGTTGCTAAAAAGTATGAAGCCACGAGGGAGGAGCTGCACAACGATGGTATGCCGAACGTCGATATAGTTCTGACCACCCGTGAGCTGGCAAAGATGATCCGCGAGGCCGGCATCCATTTTTCGTCGCTTCCTGACGAGGAATATGACAGCCCGATGGGTGAATCGACCGGCGCAGGCGTGATATTCGGCGTCACCGGCGGCGTGATTGAGGCGGTCGTCCGTTCGGTCGCGCGGCGGCTGATCGGCGAGGAAGCGCCGGTTGAATTCGAGGAACTGCGCAGTCTGAAAGGTATTCGTGAGGCAATGGTCACAGCGGGCGACACGACTCTCAAAATCGGCATAGCGCACGGTCTGGGCAATGCCCGGATGCTGCTCGAGTCCATTCAGCGGGGCGAGGCAGACTATCACGCGATTGAGATCATGGCCTGTCCCGGCGGATGTATTTGCGGTGGTGGGCAGCCATATCATCACGGCAACATGGAGCTGATGCACAAACGCAGGATGGCCGTCTACGAGGCGGACAGGTCGATGAAAAAGCGCCTGTCCGACGAGAACGAGTCGCTTAAGAAGCTGTATGAGGAATACCTGGGCGAGCCGGGTGGACACCGTTCGCACGAGCTGCTGCATACAACCTATAAGGCCAGAGACTTTATCTGAGTAAAAATATCAGCCACCGGGCGGCAAGATGCCGTTCGGTGGCTTTTTTCGCGATTAATTCCTGGTATCGGGCGGAAATTCCCACTCGGCCAGGATCGCTTTGGTTTCCGCCGTATTCGGGGTGCGGAGCACTTCGTCGGCGCGGCCGTATTCAACAACACAGCCGTCGTGCAGCACATATACGTATTCGGCCAGCCGGAGAGCTTGCGCCGGGTTATGGGTGATGAATATCATCTCCATGCCGTCATTCCGGCAGCAGTCACCGAGCAGCGCTTCGATGGTGAAACGGCCGGAGGTGTCCAGCGCGGCGAACGGTTCGTCCAGCAGCAGCAGCCGCGGATTTGCAATCATAATGCGCGCGAGGGCGAGCCGCGCGGCCTCACCTCCGGATAGGCTCTGCGCCGATGAAGCGGACAGGTGAGCGAGGCCGGTCCTAATCAGCCACTTTTCACATAATTTGACGTTTTCCACAGAATTTTGCACAGTTATTAGCATATTTGACTGAACAGTTCCGCGGAACATATACGGCTTTTGAGGGAGGTAAAACAACCCGTCCTGCAGAGACGGCCGCCCGTCGAACTCGACCGAGCCTTCATAAGCCGTGAATCCGGTCAACGTGCGAAGGAGGGTGGACTTGCCCGCGCCGTTGCCGCCCAGAATGGCGATCCGCCCAGATGTCAGCGCCAGGTCGGGAATATCGAGCACGCATCTGCCGCCGAAACGGACCTTCATGTCGCGAATTCTTATGTTCATATGTCCGACCTCAGTTTCAGCAGCACCGCGTTGACGGCAAAGGCGATTATCAGCAAAATGAGGCCGAGCGTCAGCGCCATTTCAAAGTTGCCCTTGCCTGTTTCCAGTACGATAGATGTAGTCATCACACGGGTCTTGTACTGGATGTTTCCGCCGACAATCATGACCGCGCCCACCTCGGATATAGCCCTACCGAATCCGGCGAGCAGCGCGGCTGTCAGAGCTCCCCGGCACTCGCTCAAGAGGAGCGTGAGCTCAGCCTTGCCCGACAGACGCAGTCCGACACAGGTCTCGTGTATAAGCCCGGATTTTTGCGCCATGGCTGATTTGGCCATAGTGGCGATGACCGGAGTCACAAGGATTATCTGCGCGATTATCATGGCGGCGGGCGTAAACAGCAGGTGCATCGACCCGAGCGGGCCGCTGCGGGAGAGCAGCATAAACACCAGCAGACCGGCCACGACCGGCGGCAAGCCCATCAGCGTGGACAGCAGCCGCTCCAGCATCCTTCTGCCGGGGAAACGCCTCGCGACCATCGCCCACGCGAGAGGGAGTCCGATTGCGGTGCTCAACGCGGTGGAGAGCACCGTGGTCAGCATGGTAACGCCCAGTATCAGGTATAGCTCGGACGATGACCATAACGCCAGAAATGAGCTTGCATCCAATTGTGTAACGTCCTTTGACTGTTAAATCAGGAAGAACAGAGCCTCGCCGTACTTGTCCTTGCCATATTCGGCTATGAGAGCCTTGCCCTTGTCGCCGGTCATGAAGGCGATGAACGCGTTAGCGCCTTCGTTATTAATGTCCGGGTACTTATCGGGGCTTACCGCGATAATCGAATAGACGTTCTTCAGGTCATCCGATTCACCGAGAACTATGTCGAGTTCGAGTTTGTCTTTCATCGAAAGATAAGTCGCTTTGTCGGTCAGAGCGTATGCCTGCAGTTCGCTGGCCATTGTGAGCGTGTCGCCCATGCCTTTGCCGGCGGAGATGTACCAGTCGCCCTCGTTCTTAACGCTGGCGGCTTCCCAGAGCTTGAGTTCCTTTTTATGAGTGCCCGAATCGTCGCCGCGGGATACGAATTTTCCGCTCTTGGAGATCAGAGAAAGCGCTTCGGCGGCATTTTTGGCGTCCTTGACACCGGCGGGATCACCGGCGGGGCCGACGATTACGAAGTAGTTATACATAAGCTCGATGCGCTGGACGCCGAAACCGTTTTCAACGAATTTCTCCTCGTCCGCTTTCGAATGGATCAGCAGGACGTCCGCGTCGCCCGATTCACCGGTCTTGATTGCCTGGCCGGTTCCCTGCGAGATGATTTCGAGCGAAAGTCCGGTCGCGCTCTCGATTTCGGGACGCAGCGCGTCGAGCAAACCGGAGTCATTGACGCTGGTGGTCGTCGCGAGTCGCAGCGTTGTTTGCGCCGGAGCGGTGGATGCCGGTGTTTCCGATGTAGGAGTTGAGGGCTCGGCCGGAGCGGGGGAGTCGGATGACGCAGCGTCGGGCTGGCCGGAGGTTTGACCGGACTCGGGGGAAGCGCCGGTGTCGGCGGGGGCGGGATTGCCGCACGCGGCAAGTGACATTACGAGGCACAGCGCCAGAATAACTATTAATCCTTTTCTCATTGCACACACTCTTTCACAATAACTTTATTTGATCGCCGACGGCGACCTTTCCGCTTTGAATAACGATGGCGAATATGCCTTCCTTCGGCATTATGCAATCGCCAATTTGATGGAATATCTCGCACTGGACATGACATTCCTTGCCGATCTGGGTTACCTCGAAAACCGCGTCGCCAATTGAAAATTTCGCACCGATCGGCAGTTCATAGAGAACAATGCCGCGGGTAGTGATGTTTTCGGCGAATTTTCCGCTGCACAGTCCCTCGATTCCAAGCGCCGACATTTTGTCAATACTCTCCTGTCCGAGAAGACTGACCTGACGGTGCCAATTTCCGCCGTGGGCGTCGCCTTCCAGTCCCCAGCCGACAATAAACTGCCCCTCGCCGATGTTGTCCTTGGGCACACCCTTTTTGGTGCTTCGACTGATGCCAACTACCTCAGCCACTGACTTCACCTCCTTCCGCATTGACAGTCAGGTCGATGTCGCCGGACACGCCGCCGCTCTTCCTGACGAGCTTGATCTGGCTGATGGTCATGGTTTTGTCGATGCCCTTGCACATATCGTAAATCGTCAGCGCCGCAACGCTGACAGCGGTAAGCGCCTCCATTTCCACGCCGGTCTTGTAAGTGCACAGTGCCGTCGCCTCAATTTTAACGCAGCAGGATTCGGCATCCGCGCCGAAGTTTATCTCGACCGATTCGAGGGGCGGGCAGTGGCAGAGCGGGATAAGCTCGCCGCACTTCTTCGCGGCCATAATGCCCGATATGCGGGCGGTGGCGAATACATCGCCCTTGGGAACGCTGCCTGTCGCGATTGAGTCCAGAGTCTGCCGGAGCATATGAACACAGCCCCGCGCAGTCGCCGACCGACGGGTAACGGGTTTTTCTGAAATATCGACCATATTTGCCTCGCCGTGGTCGTTAATATGCGTTGGACGCAAGTATGTCGCCTCCTGATTAAATTATTATCCGCCGGTTTCATCCGCGCCGAGGCTGGAAGACTCGCATCCGAAAATGCAGTTCAGAGTCAAGAGGATTGTCCGGTGGATGAATCGCCGACTGTATTTTTACCGCTTAAATCCATTGCGGATTTCGCAAAAAATCGCGTTTATTGGTTTGACTATTTTGGGCACCACGGTCACTAATCTATTTGCACCCATTCGCCGATACCGTCCGTGCTGTAGCCGCCCATTTGAGATAGACGATCCAGAAACTCGCTTGAAACCAGCAGGTCGCGAAAAGCCTCGAAATGCGGTGTTCCGGCAAAAGTCTCGGCGATCAGGAAGTCATACTGTTCGACTGCGACGGGGACAAAATCGAGCCCCAGCGTGCGCGCCGCCGATAAAATGCCGAGACCGGAGTCCGCCTCGCCGCTCGCGATCTGGGTTGCAACCGAAATATGAGTGTATTCCTCGCGCGTATAGCCGTAGATCAAGTCGGAACTTATTCCAGCCTGGCACAGTAAATGATCGAGAAGTAGGCGGGTGCCCGCGCCCTTTTGGCGGTTGACGAATCTGACAGAGTCCCGGGTAAGGTCCTTGACGGTGTTGATACCCAGCGGATTGCCGGGTTTTATAATGAAGCCCTGCGTTCTGCCGAAGCCGCGCATAAGACGCACGCCGCCTGACGGGAAGTTCTGCCGCACACATGACACGTTGTAGCTTCCGTCTTGCGGATCGAGCAGGTGGATTCCGCTGATATGCGCCTGGCCCCGTTTTTGCGCGAGGATTCCGCCCATGCTGCCCACGTGCGAGGAAGAAATCCGGAAATCAGTGCCGATGACCGCGAGGTCGGAAAGTTCGTCCAGCGCCGGGTCGTGCGAGCCGATAACGCAGATGGTTCCCTGGATTTCTTCAAGTTCGCGCAACAGAGTCACTTCCACCGGCTGGCCCGCCTCAATGTGCTCTGAATCCTGAGGAACGCGGATCAGTCCGTCGGCCTTAACTATTGATGTGACAACTCCGGCGCCTCTTTGAAGCTGGGTGGCGATCAGCTTGCCACCGATGCAGCCGAGTCGAACGCGGACGAATTCCTCGTACTTGAGCGATGAATTGAGTCTGGTCGCTGTGACGGCGGTGACGGTTTGGGGCAGCCTGAGCTTCAGGCCGCCAAGCACTTCGGCGGCAACACTTACAAATTGCTCAGCTACAATGACCGCCGAAACAGGATATCCGGGCAGACCGATAAAGGGTTTTCCCCGAACACTTCCGAGCAGGGCAGGTTTCCCCGGACGAATAGCGACGCCGTGCAGCAGAGTTTCGCCCGTGGACTGAAGGGCAAGCGCCGCGAGATCCTCCCTGCCGGCGGATGAACCTGCGCAAAGGAGTACGATGTCGCATTCCGCAGCGGCGCGTCCGATTGCCAGGATAATCGAATCAAGTTTATCCGAAACAACGGGGTAGGTCGTTGTATCTATGTCATACGCCCGGATCAAAGAGGAAATTATCTGGGAGTTAAACTCGATGATCTCGCCTTTTTCCGGATTGCTGCTGGATTGGACTATCTCGTCGCCGGTCGGGATAAAACCCGCGACCAGTCTCCGGCGAACAGGCAGCTGCGTAACACCGGAGGCGAGCAGCGCTCCGACAGCGGACGGCGTAATCCTGCAACCGGACGGCAGCAGCATTTCTCCTGCGCATATATCTTCGCCGATCTGCCGGACATGTTGCCATGGTACGGAGGCTGAGTATAGCTTTATGCCACCCTCGGTAAAAGTGACGTCCTCGATCATTACCACGCAGTCGCAGCCGTCCGGAACCGGATCACCGGTGTCAACCGGCACGTATTGATCAGAGGAGAGAAGCACAGGCGTTGACTCGGTGGCTCCGAACGTGAGCCTGGCCATAAGCGCGACACCGTCCATTGCACAGGACGCGTAGTGCGGCGCGCTGATTTTCGCGTAAACGGCGCGGGAGGTCACGCGGTCAAGCGCGGAAACGGTGGAGATAAGCTCTTCACCAACCGGCGTACAGTTCTTACCGATATATTCGCGAAACATATCGCGGGCTTCGCTCAATTTGGTATTTTTTAAATAGTTTTTCATTAAATGAAGCTCCAAATCAAATTGGGTAAACATCGACCTCGGAATTCTCTAGTATTCCCTCGGCGTCCCGATCTACCATAATATATCCGTCGGCGGAAGACAAAACGCCGATCATGCCGGATTTTGCGTGCAGAGGATGTGCAATCAGTCGCTGTTCGCGTTTTTCGATCTTAACCATGACTATTTCTTCGCGTCCGTGGTTGCTCGCAATGTCGGAAGCAAGTGCGCAGCGCAGAGGGAACCGCTCATCCTTACGAGCGCCGGCCATCATACGAATCAGCGGGGCGACGAAAAGCTTGAAAACGACAAACGCCGACAGCGGATGCCCGGGCAGACCGAATACAGGCTTGTCATCCACGAGTCCGGCAATGGTGGGTTTGCCGGGCTTAATCGCGATGCCGTGCAGGAATACGCCTGGACTGCCAAGTCTGTTGATGATATTCGCCGTCTGATCCTCAAGACCCACCGAGCTGCCGCCGGATATAATAAGCATATCGCACTTTATGAGCGCTTCTTTTGCCGCCGCGAGCAGCAGATCGGCGTCATCCGGGATAATACCGTACACTTCCGGCTCGCCGAGCGCCTCGCGGACGCACGCGGCAAGTGTGTCCGAGTTTACATCAAACATCTGAGCGCCGGAGAGCTCCGACCCCGCGGGGACGAGCTCGTCACCTGTGGATATAATTCCAACGACAGGCCTCCTGAAAACGGTTACACTAGGGATGCCTGCCGACGCCATCGCGCCGATATGGCCAGAGTTTATAACCGTGCCCGATTCCAACAATGTCAGACCGGAGGAGACCTCATCACCGCGAAAAATCAGATGGTCACCGGGAGCGACCGGTTTTTCGATAATAACGGTTTGACTGTCTGGCGCCTGGCAATATTCCTGCATGACCGCGCTGTCGGCGCCCTTCGGCAGCTGCCCGCCAGTTGGAATGAAGGCGCACTCACCGGGAGCAAGCTCAAAAACGGGGGATTCGCCCATTCGAACACTGCCCGCGAGACGTAACATTGACGGCATTGATTCACTCGCTCCAAAAGTGTCACATGCCCGGACGGCGTAACCGTCTATCATTGAGCGGTCGAAGCCCGGAATATCGATCTTTGAGACAACATTTTCAGCTAGAACACACCCAAGTGACTGCGAAATATGCAGCACACTAAAATCATGTACTCTTTTGGTGCACTTTTTGGTGATTAATTCGAACGCTTTTGATGGAGAAACAATACTTAACAATTGACAACTCCTTGTTGAATGGTTATTATTAGAGCAATAAAGCAAAACCGATATAAAATAATAATTTGTACAGAATATTGCACATTTGCACCGATTATGATATTATTAAAAAACTGACAATAAGGTAAGATGGTTTATGCGGGTAGGAATAATTACGGTTTCGGACCGGTGTTCGAGACAAGAATGCGTTGACGAAAGCGGAAAGCGCATAATGGATATTTTGAGTGAGCGGAACGAAGAAATTGCGTTTTATTGTACTTTGCCGGACGAGCGCACGTTAGTTTCAAATGTGCTTTTGCAAAGATGTGAAGAATCAATTTGCGATCTGATCCTAACGACGGGCGGCACAGGTTTTTCGCCGAGAGATGTTACGCCGGAAGCGACGCTGGATATTATTGAACGGCATGTGCCGGGAATTCCGGAGGAAATGCGCCGTGTAAGTATGCAAAAGACGCCGAATGCCATGCTTTCCAGAGCGGTCGCCGGAATACGCGGGAGGACGCTGATCGTGAACCTGCCCGGCAGCGTAAAGGCGGTCACAGAGTGTCTGGAGGCCATACTTCCAGCGCTGTCTCATGGAATAGAGGTGCTGCGCGGTGAAGTAGGCAGCTGCGGCAGATGAAAGCAAAGCATCCGCGGCATTATTAACGCGACAATTCTGCACGCGACAATTCAGCGCACTGATTATATCGTCAGTAGAGTTCCCGGCACGTGAAAGCGGGCATGATTCATACAATGAAAACTATTTCGTCAAAAAGCGCTGTTATTATGCAAATACTCCCGGATTACAACGGTTTAATATTAAACTTTACCCATGAAGTATATATAAGCTGCGGCAGCTTAGCGAGAAATAAAGCCTGAATAACGAAAGACATAGCTTATTAGATCGTCAATATTAACATATAATTACGGAGCTACGGAGGAAAGTAATGTTTACTAAAGAGTTCGTCAGCAAGTTAAAGCGCACAAATGTAAGTGTGGATGGGGAAAAGACGCGGGACAGGGTGGAAGCGCTCTGGAAGCCTGCGTCCAAAACGGTCAAGGACAAGATTGAGGAGCTGGCGGGCATCGCCCGGACAACCATTTACCGCTGTTACAGAACGGGAAGCATATCTGTTAAGCTCATTGTGCCGATGGCGCAGCTTCTTAACGTAAATCCGTTTTATCTCACTGGAGAAGTGGATGAAAACACCCCGTGTACAGATGAAGTGATCGAAGATTTCCTCAACCAGAAGGGTTATGCGAAAAAGCTCAAAGAGTGGAAGAACAACTCGCAGAACAAGTCGGCAAAGAGAACAAAAAAATCTGAGCTCGCCGGTGACGACGAGGCGGCCGAAGTCGAACTGGAAGTTGTTGAAAATGAGATGGACACATCGATGGATGATCTTTCTGATTCCGAAATAGCCGCAAGGAAACTGGAGAAATCAACGGAGCTAGCGGCAAAAGGATCGCCTATGCCGATTAAATCGCTGACTCCCAAGCTTCAGGCGTATGTGGATACGCTGACAGAAGAGGATCTTGTTGTGCTTCTGCGCGCACTGATGATTAGAGCCAAAGCCGACGAAGACGACGCTCAGCTAGCCACGATGCTAAAGCTGGTGCTTCTGTCCTGAGCAGTTTATTTCGGCTTAATCAGCGAGATGAAACAGGTTGAGCCGCAGACCGTTCCGCGGGTCAGCAGACCATCGCCCGTCGCGGCGGATTTGATGCTGAGCGTATCAGTCGGCAGGACTTCATGGACAAAGTTTATGTGCAGTTCATCGATCTCAATACCGCGCGCGATGTCCAGGGGCATCGAGTTCATGGCGTAATCCAGGTATACCGTGTTATTGACATGGTCGTTGCAATCGAGTTCGCTGTACTGCACCTGATGGTTCAGCTCGGGTGAGTTTTCAAATATGCCGTCGGTAGCGGTCAGCCGCCGCGGCTCAATATCTACGCCCAGATTACCTGCGTGCGGCACGTCGAAGCCAAGCTCCGAGGGACGGAGCACCTTGTGATTTACGACGTCAATCAAGCCCCAGCTGCCTGTCCAGTAAAGCAGGCGATTGCCGCTTTCGTCCAGCATGTCGCCGTTACGTTTGAACACGGCCCGCTCAACGCACGCCGACCAGGTGCGCACCTCCACAGGCTGGCAGTATTCGGGCATGCGATTGACTTTTATGGACATTCGGCTTACCATGAAGGCCTTTCCGGTGTCCTTCAGCTGACTGTAGCTGAGACCGAGCGCAACGCAGTGGTTATCGCTCGTGTTATTCATGATTCTGAGCAGTGACGAGGGTTTTATCCTGGCGGAAACGTCCAGGTCATAGTAACAGATCACGTATCTTTCGGAATAAACGTCGCTCAACGCTTGCCACATCCGTTTCCCCGTATTTTGCCTCACAAGTGAACAGGTTTGCTTTTATTATATGTTATTAAGAAGAATTATACAAGTCCGGTGTTTTACCCAGGGACTTGCTTATAGTGAAAACGGAAAATCAACAGGCTTCGGATCATGTGCAAGCTCCGAAGCCTGTTGATTTTTGGAGGTATTATCACTTCTTATTTAAAAGGAGAGTGACTGGTTAGTAGTTAGCGGCTTGGACAAACCGATCGGAAGAAATCTGTTTTTCACAAACACGTCAAACACTCAAACTTTGATGCACTGTAGTTTGCTAGCCGCGCGGTCAGAATCAGCGCGGACATGCAACGCACGGCACAGAGCCCTAGAGAAAATACGCGGCGCATTCTAAATGTTGAGCTCAATACGCTGAGCTATTCTCCTAACAAAGGGAAACAGAAAATACCGGTTGCGGCTGACGAAAATCGTATTATTGACAGGAGAGAGTTTGCCAATAATGCAAACGGTATTTTCATGTGGCGCAGGAGAGCCGCGCCAGTCCCCCGACGGCCGTTGCGAATATAGACACGGACAGAATATTTACGGCTGACAACGTAAATTTGTCCATTATCACGTAAGTAAGCAGCTGGGGAAAAATATGCGAAATAAAATGTCCGTATCCAAAAGGATACGGACAAAAATCCGAATGATAAACAAACCCATACCCCAGAGGAAATCACGGACTCAGGCAGGTCTACCGACTCAGCTTCATCTTACTCTGACGCCTTCCCGTTAATTAAAAACAGTGGCATTTAGTCATTTCATCAGCATCACGGTTACTGGGATAGTCGAAGAATCGCACTTCGTTCTCTATTAGCGCACAGCGCACCTGAAACCATCGCAATATTCAATTTGTGCTATTGTAACACTCATTGGCTAAAATATATATAATAAAATTGCGATAAATATGGTAAAGATATAATAAGTTACCGACAAATGACCAAACCAAAACGGAAAAATCATATAATCTGTCAGAATGTGCGGGGTAAAAAATAAGCCGGTTTTATTGAGCGTTAGTGTTCAATTGCAGTGTCACCTTTTTCAGAGCGTTTTGGAAATTGGTAAAGCTGTCGTCAATAAAGAGCGAGATTTGCCAGTATCCTTCGTAAGCGGGCGTTAAACTGTCGGCGTTTTTATCGGTATATTCAATTCTCAGATACGAGCCTCCTGAAAATCCGATGTAAAAGTGCTGAACTCCGTCAATCATTCCAACCGGAGGACGACGACCCTCTTTGACGTCTTGCAGAATAGCCGAGTAAAGAGTCGCGGCGTCTTCATTAGATAACGCGAAAGATTTGTATTCAGGCTCATCCAGAACAAACTCGCAGGATATAATATTTGAATTTGCAAAGAACGCGGGGTTATAATATTTGCTTAGATATTCCTCGCTGAAAAACAGTTTTTCACGAATTTGCAAAGTGTCGTCAGCTTGCGGACTGGAGGCAAAAATACGATACTGCCGGGTGATAACGCCGCCATTTTTCAGCTTATAGTTGATATTAAATGGGGTCTCGTAGCTGGTGCTTGAAGAAGCCGATCTTCTGAGCCCCTCTAATTTTTGAGAAAGCATGAGTTTATGAAGCTCCACGATCGTTTCAATGTTTTGTTTTTCGGCAAAAATGCCCGGGAAGTGTGGTTCCAAAGAATAAAAGTATTTAGAGAACTCGCCGGGTGTCATCGAGGATTCGTCTGCATTCCCGACAGGCATTGTGCCAGCCGCAAAAACTTCAGCGTTGGCGTTTAAAGTGCCGACCGAGGCGTAGGCTATCTCATCGACGTCCGGAACCGTTTTTTCATAGCCGAAAACGTCAAACACAATGGCAAGGTAACTTACAATCACAACCACGCCCAGAATGGCAAACGTCTTCAGCGCCGGTTTCCAGATGCGGAAGGACTTTTTCAGCATAACCTCCGCAGCAAAGCATCCGATCGCCGCACAGATCAGGGATATGGGGAGAATCGAGATACGGTCGGTGAGGCCGAATACGTTTGTGAGCATTGTTTCTGCGAGCAGCATAAAGGTGAGGGCGAAGCTGTATTTGAACACCGGACGCAGAACGCGCGTGGAAACGATGTCTCCGGAGACCTCGGCGTGCCGCGCGCGGAAGATGAGAAGCGACAGCGCTGACAGCAGGATTCCCACGGCTGTGAATATGATAAGGTAAGCGGTGACCGGCGGCGCGTTTTCGAGCGTAAAAAGAAATCGGCTGGCCTTCATCGGAATCCACATCATCGGGGACAGCCAGAAATAACTTGCTCCACCCACACTTCCGCTGAAACCGTAGACCAGCTGACCAAGTTTAAGGTCAGCCTGCGTTGCGTAAAAAGCGTAAATGAAGTTTATGACGAAATAGTAGCCGAAAAACGCGATGACATGTCCGGTGCATACGGCGCAGAGCAAGCCGATGGAAAAGAAGCCGACGCTGACCGCGAGCATAGTGCCGAGCCAGGCACACACATCGGCAATCGCCGACGGAACGCCGGACGCCGCCGCCATGCCGAGCAGCACGAGAAAAGTGACCAGAATCGGCATGATGAGCATACTCAGACCGGATAGATAGTTTGTGACAAACAAGCCGCTTCGCTTGACAGGCGCCGAGAAATAAAATACGGATGACGCGCCGCCGAACATCCAGTTATATGTCGCCCAAACGGCCATTATTGCGGCAATCGCTATGAATACAGTGCCAAAAGTCGCGGCGCTGGCGAACATGGTAAAAAAGTGGTCACCATTCTGCGACCCGGATAAGGAGTGGTAGAGGTTGTCGTTCAGTACCCTCGGAAAACAAACCAGCAAGAACGCAGCGGTTACCGCCGGAAGAATCCAGAACCGCTTGTAATTGCCTGTGAAAATTGCCCTGTTAAAGAAGGATGTCTTTGACGGCATACCCTTCACCTCCCAGCTCATAAAGAAAAACTTCTTCGAGGGTGAGCGCGATCGCGTCCACCAGTATCGGGCTCAGCTGCTTTGACTGAGCCAAAATGCGCTGTTGATCCCCGCGGATAATAAGCAGATGTACCCGGCCCGACACCGAATGGCTGAGTATTTGCCAGTCGTCCGGAAAAGCGGGCGGTTCCTCTGTGTCAAAAGCAAGCTGAAGCTTTATGGTACCGCCCTGTAACTCCGACAGTGATTTTTCAAGCATCATGCGTCCCTGTTTCATAATTCCGACGTGGTCGCAGACATCCTCGAGCTCACGCAGGTTGTGCGAGGACACAAGCACAGTCGTGCCCGATTCGGCGACGTCAGACATTAGCAGGCTCCAAACCTGGCGGCGCATAACAGGATCCAGCCCGTCCACCGGTTCATCCAGCAGGAATACGCGCGGGCGGAGGCAGATGGATACCCAGAAGGCCGCCTGCTTCCGCAGGCCCTTTGATAACCGGCGCAGCTGGCGCTTTTCGTCGATGGGGAAAACTCCGCGCAGCTTGTTAAATCGTTCCATGTCGAAGCTCGGGTACATTTTCCTGTAGAAGTCTCGAAGATCGAGCATGTTGCCCATCGGGTAAAACCAGAGCTCATCCGGAATTGTCGCGATTTCTGCCTTACGCGCTGCATTTTCGAAAATCGGCTGCCCGAGGACTGAAATGTACCCGCTGTCGAGCTTATAAACTCCGGAGACGCAGCGGATTAAAGTCGTTTTTCCAGCGCCGTTTGGGCCGACAAGACCGTAGATCGAGCCCTCGGGCACAGTTATACTGAAATCGTCAAGGGCACGAAAAGTATCAAATTGCTTGGTGATGTTACGTGCCTCAATCATGTGTTTCCCTCCCCTTTGTCCTTATTTGCGATTGTCCGCAGCCTCTTTGCCAGTTCGTCTGATTCGAGGCCCAAAAAGAGCAGCTCGGCAGCGACGCTTTCAAATTCAGCGAGCAGATCGTCGCGTCTTTTGGTGTTTACTGAGTTCCGCTTTCCGGCGAATGATCCCTTGCCCGGAATAGAATACAGGTATCCCTCGGCTTCGAGCTCGCGGTAAGCGCGCTGAATAGTGTTGGGATTAATAGCCAGAGACTGCGCTAGTTCTCTAACAGAGGGAAGCCGTTCGTTCTCTGCGATAGCGCCAGATATAAGCATTTTGCGCAGCTGCTCACGAAGCTGCTCATAAATCGGACCCGTCCGCTGTAAATTGAGATTAATAACAATCACCCCCAAGGCGTATTAGAATAGACAACTGTATTAGTAATGTTAATACAGTTAATTTATACTATTCCCGCGTTATTGTCAAGCTGGGAATTAAAATATTTTTGCGGAAAAAATAATCTGAACAAAAACCTAATTAGTCATTGCAAATCCCGGTAATCTATGTTACCATATAATGCGCTTGAATAATTCTGAGAGGAACAGATAAATGGACGCATTAAAAATAGCTTTGACAGTAATACAGGTTATTTCATCGTTGTTCCTGATTGCCGTCGTACTTCTGCAATCGGGCAAAAGATCGGGTCTTTCCGGTGCGATTTCCGGTGCCGCGGATACATTTCTATCCAAGAATCAAGCAAGAACATGGGATGGCAGACTTGCGAAAATGACAAAATGGGTTGCCATCATTTTTGTACTTCTCACTTTGACGCTTAATATCATTCACTGAGTTTGGTGATTTTCCGGCATACGGGGTTATCGTAATTGTAACCCTTATTTGAGTAGCCTGTTTATCATCGACGCTGTCTGCGTAAATATATTTGTAGTATTCTGTGGAATAAACTGCCTATATTTTTGTGCACGATCGTATACATTCCGGTTCGAAGCGCGCCTATATTTTGTAAATTAGCTTATTTTTTGAACTTGCAAATGTAGTCGTATTGCGGCCTTAATTGATGCGGAGGATTAGCGAAGTGGTCATAACGCGGCGGTCTTGAAAACCGTTTGGGTGCAAGCCCACGGGGGTTCGAATCCCTCATCCTCCGCCATTTTTAGTCGTCAATTTTGACGCGCCAGGGAACCGCTGCAACGCAGCGGTTCCCTGTTTTATACTGCGCGCAGTCTCGTATACGCGCCGTTTAATCCCGTTTTCCAGTTTGCCGCTGAACATACATTTTGCGGAAGAAAACAAATACAAAAAGCGAGCCGGCATCTTGAGAAGGCTCGCTTTTTTGCAATCAAAGCATATATTAGTTCAAAATCCGAAAAATTATCGCTGTTTGTCCGAATAATAGGTAAAAAATGCGATATTGTTTTGCCTATCGCGCTTACTGGTTACTGGTAATAAAGTATTCAGTCGATGTATCCAAAGCGATTTTCAATTATTGTCATTTGCAGTCGCAAGGCGAGCCGAAGTACGAATGCCCGCGTTTGTACAGATCCCCGACATGGCTGTCGCGCAAGAAGCGATGGTCATCGCAGCACTCTATCTGGCCGCAAAACCGGTATACCGTACACCGAGGGACACTTTCACAGCCGCAGTGAAAATTCTGCCGATAATCTGAGGGACAGCGTGAGACGGAATAAGCATTTTGGATTTTCATATTTTCGTCAAAGCAGGATCGTTCCATCGTTTTTCTTCCTCCAAAGAGTGTGGAAAATTTTGATTTACTGCCACACTATATTTTATGTGATACTCCCTGGAGGGTTCTGTCGCGGCAGGTCCGGTAACAACGGTGGGTTACATATTTGTCCGATATCGTCAGAGGGATCCCTGTTTGAGATGGGTCTGCCGGGGAAAATGAGATTATTTTGTGCGCTAAAAAAATTGTGGAAGCAGATATACTGTATGCTGCCGAGGAGAAAGCTGGACGGAATATATTCAAGTTCACGGCGGCATTAATCACGCGGCAGCTGCGCCTGTTCCGGCTGTGTGGCGCGGGAATGAGCTTTGAGGTGGGGAGATTCGTGGAAATTTTGCGGCTGCCTGACACTATTATTTTGCCTCCGAGCGTCACATCATATATAATATAATACTGGTGCTGTTATTTGAGGGAGGTGGGGATTTGATTTGTCCGAAATGCGGCAGTGAAGATGTAAAAGTGCAGCCCGTAACAGAAGTCAGGACAAAACACAGAGGCTGCTTCGGCTGGCTGCTGTGGATACTGCTAGCCGTCTTAACAGTTGGTATAATACTGATTATCCCGCTGATAACGAACAGCAAGACAAAGAGCAAGACCACAACTCAGGCTGTGTGCCAGCGCTGTGGTCACCGCTGGAGAGTATAGAAATTAATCCGGGCGTCTGTAAAAACAGGCGCTTTTTGCCGCCAGGAGTTTTGGTGGCGGGGCCAAACCAATTTATCGTGCGCCCTGGTTACTGCGGTTTTCTGCTCTCTGCGGCGCACAGAAATTTGTAAACCGGAGCCAGAATGTTGAATCCGTCTCGCAGCGTGTCGGCAAGCTTTTCCGAGTAGAGAAGGCCGAAATCGCCGCTTTCGCGCACAAAATAGAAGCTCTTTTTATCCAGCCACATCTTCAAATGATCCGGTTGATCCGGGTGCCTTGACCGCTTGTACTCCTCGCCCTCCATTTTGAAAACATCCTGATTTTGAAAAGCCTCCAGCGCAGCCAAAAATGATGGCTCCCGCCTGAGGATCAGTTCCCGGATGACGGACATCGACGCGGTTGAGGCCTGATAATATCCCATGCCGTAGCTGAAGCCGGATGGGTTGATTTCGAAATAGAACGCCGGCAGACCGTTATACAGCTTCTTTTCTCGCATGAAATTCAGCCAGCAGTTGTCCCGGTAGAGCGATTTATCCTTGGAAAACCGCGTGTCCCGGTGGATGCGCGAAATTGTGCGGTCGACCCGGGGCTCGGTAATCAGCGCGTCATCGATTGCCAACATCGCGGGAGTGAGACTCGCCACAAGGTCCTTGAATGGCGAGAGAACGACCTCGTTATATGTTGCTTTGTGCTCGTTAAACCAATCTCGGCTGTCATGCAAACGGTTTTGCATGAGGAAGTCCAGCGTTTCTTTTGTAAATGGCATGTGCATTACTCCTGTTCGTCTGATGCGGCAGGCGCCGCGGACAATCGGCCAAACTCTCGCCGGTGGTATTTATTTTATCATGCCGCAGTTAAAATCTCAACGGGTGCCTGTTCCGCTTGGCAACCGACAATGGATGCCGCTCATCGGCACGGGAAAACTGAGATATAAGCCATATTCCTGCCGGGATATGGCTTATATCTTTTTTTGGGGCATGCAAAGAAGATTATCGTGTAGTCGATAATCAGAAAACAATTATCGTAAAACGATATATTTATATTGCATGTCAGCAAAAGGTGTGATATTATTCTGGACGAGGAAAATTGTTGAAGGGAAGATTGCCAATGGAAAATACATTTGCGCCCAAGCTGTTGAGGGCTATTTTGCAGGTGCTGTTTGTTGTCGGAATCGTCGTGGTAGTAACACTGCCGTTTATGCTCGACTATTATCTTTTCATCACCGGAAACAGCGACTGCACTGGATTTTACCGCAATTTTATAATGATCTTTCTGATACTTGTCGGTATCCCCGGACTATGGGTCGTGTTCGAGCTGATACTCATGGTCAGGAGCATAAACAGAAATCCGTTTGTCGTGTCAAATGTGCGCGCGCTAAAGAGGCTGGCGTATCTTTCGCTCGCCGTTTCAGTATTGTTCTTCGCCAAGCTGATTTTCTATTTCACTGTGCTGACGTTGATTTGCGGCGCGGCGCTTTTTCTCTGCTGCCTGTTTTCTCTCACGCTGTCGAGGCTTTTCAGCCAAGCTGTGGTCTATAAAGAAGACAACGACCTGACCATATAAAGGAGGCGCTCTGTTGATTGTAATTAATTTAGATGTTATGATGGCCAAAAGAAAAATCGGGCTTGCCGAGCTTGCCTCCCGCATTGATATAACGCAAGCCAATCTTTCAATTTTGAAAAACGGAAAGGGTAAAGCGATCCGGTTGTCCACGCTAAACCGGCTTTGCCGTGAGCTGGACTGTCAGCCGGGCGACATCCTGGAATTTGTGAAAGGTGATGCTGATATTGACGACTGAAAATAGTGCAAATCCGGGAAATGAAGTGTTGCCGGAAAGCTGCGTTGAAAATAAAAGTACCGCCAAGCATGATAACAAAATTTCGCTGGATAAAGTTATGGCGGAAGTGCGGCCAAAACAGAAGGTTACGCTGAAAGAGCGAATACTGCTGGCGGTAGTGTTTGTGCTGGCGATTATTTTGGACCGGGCGCTCTTTGCGTCGCCTGAGTACTTCCCGCTGTGTACATCGGCGTTTTGGCTGCTGTGTATGGCGACATTTTGCGCGTTCAACTGGAACAAGCTGAAAAACAATGTCTTCCTCTGGATACTCTGCGGGCTTTTCCTGCTGCTTTGCGCTACTGAAATGAGATTCCAAAGCGGGTTATTCGTCAACAAGTATGCAACGCTTACATTGCTTGTCATACCTGTGGTTTTCTTAGCGCATACGCAGATTTGTTACGGAGGACACAAGCTAAAGGACGCAGGCGTGATTGCGCGGGAATTTCTGCACGGATTGTTCGCGAAGCCTTTTAAGTCTGCAGATCAGCTTTTTGCCACGATCGCTTCATTCTTCCGGAGAAGTGAGAGAAACAAGGCCTTCAAAGTGCTAATTGGAGTGAGCGTTTCAATTGGATTACTCGCGGTTGTTGTCCCGTTGATGGCCGGCGCCGATCTGGCGTTCAGGTACTATCTGGTTGAGCTTATCAGGGGTTTTAACTTATTGGACAGCAGGGTGCATATTTTCGTGATTCTTGCATTTTTGCTTTTCGGATATTCGTTTTTCTGGAATGTCTCGTTCGGCGAGCCAATGCAGCGGACGAAGCGCCCAAAACCCGAATATGAGTCGATGATAGCCTGTATTATACTCGGCGTGATGGTAGTATCGTATGCGGTGTTTTGCGGGATGCAGTATGGATATATGATATCCGGGGGAGGGCTGCCCGACGGCATAACGTATTCGGAGTACGCGCGCGAAGGATTTTGGCAGCTTGTTGCAATCAGTTCGATAAATCTGATACTGTTTGGCGTTTGCTTTCAGTACTTCAAGCCGGGCAAAATCGTGTCCTGGCTGCGGTATGCGCTGTTGGCGCTGACTATGGCCTTGCTGGTATCCAGCTTTATCAGGCTTGGCCTGTACATCGAAGCCTATGGCATGACCTGGCTCAGGCTGCTGTCAGCGTGGTTCATCATTTATCTCGCAGTCGTGCTGATTATGTGCGTTGTGAGGACATTCGTTCATAAAATGCCGCTCATAACTTTGTCCGCCGTTTTCCTGCTTGCATGGTATGTGGTTCTTGGACTGATTAATCCGGTGGAATTTATCGCAAATTTCAACGTTCCGGGCTTGGGACTGTGAGGCAGGAGAGCTGTGGAACGGCGGTTGCGCCCTTGGCAGCATTTACTCTGAAAATAAGATTAAAAATTTTTGCCCTCGTGCCGGGTAATCGGCGCGGGGGTATTCTGCGTTTGCCCGTCTATTGTATGCCCGAAAATCTCCCGGTTGTTCTTAATGTTGACGTGCCTGCACAGTACAGAAGCATGAAAATCTCACGTGCAGTTTTATTGCAAGTATGTTATAATATTGTTATGAACACATGTGATTATTGGTACCTGCCCGAGATAAAAATTTGATATCTGGAGGTGAAACAATGTCGGTGTTTATGATCATACTGCTTGTCGGTATAGCACTTCCGGTAGTATCCCTGGTTGCAATGGGAGTTTTCGATTCAATTCACGCGATGCTTCATTTAGACTTCGGCGGAGGCCACGCGTCTTCAGACATTGGCGCGGGAAGCGCACATTTTTCGTTTATTCCGGGCTCTCCAATTGTTTGGTTCTCGCTGCTGATTGGGCTCGGTGCCTCCGGAGCAATTCTTGAAAGCGTCACTCAACTGCCCCTTTGGGCGATTTGGCCGATATCTGTCGCCATAGGATATGGATTAATGCTACTTGTAGACAACGTATTCTTCAAGCCGCTGGTAAGAGCCAGCGTGGTCGTTCGCAAGACAAATGACATCATCGGTACTTTCGCCGAGGTAAACGATACAATTTTGGAAAACGGAACAGGATCCGTCCTCGTAAAAAAGGGAATGACCGTTTACGCCGCCAAATCTATTGACGGCGACAGGCTGGATCAGGGACTTGAAGTCGTAATTGTTGATTTTGAGGACGACAAAGCGCTGGTCAAGCGGTGGATATAGTACATATTAAAGAACCCATACGCATGGAACGAAAAGCCGCCTTGGAAGCGCTTTTTCGCCCGGCTTCATTAAATTTTCTTGCCATAAAAGCATTATACCTTTAAAAATTTACTTTGCAGGACGAAAGAATCACTTGCAAATGCAGCATTTCTAAACCATGAGTATGGGTTCTAAGAAAAATTAGAAGGAGACTGGAAATATGGAACGAGATATAGTAATAACTGTTATCTTAGCCGTATTGGGACTTGCGGTAATTATTGCGCTGATTCTTAAAATGTGGAAAAAAGTGCCCCAGGACAGAGCCGCGGTTGTCACCGGGCGCAAGAGGAGAGTCGTAACGGGCGCGGGCACGCTGCTAATCCCCGTCCTCGAGAGGATGGACATTATATCCCTCGAGAATATCTCGCTGAGCATAAATACGATCGGGGCAATGACAATTCAGGGTGTTCCGATCACAGCCACCGGCGTTGCGGTTATAAAAATTAGGCGTGATGAGGAAAGTATACTATCGGCAATTGAGCAGTTTTATACCGGCCGCGAGGAAACCACGATCAACAAAATGCGGGATACGGCAGTCAGCGTCCTGGAAGGCAAGCTTCGTGAGATCGTCGGAAAGCTTACGGTAGAGGAAATATACAGGGATCGCGAGGCCTTTTCCCAGCAGGTCAGAGACGTCGCCGACTCGAGCCTGACTCCCATGGGCTTTGAGCTGAAGGCATTTACTATCAAAGAAATTACCGATCAAAACGGATATCTCGCGGCGCTGGGCGAGCCGAGGATCGCGGCAGTCAGGCGCGACGCTGATATCGCGAAGGCCGAGGCGCAGCGCGATTCGCAGATAAAAATTGCCGAGGCAAAAAAAGCGGGACTCGCGGCAGAGCTGAGCGCGGAAGCTGAAATTGCAAGATCGACGAAAGAAAAAGAGGTTTTTGAATCGGAGTATCAAAAAGAATCGCAGACCGCAAAGGCAATTGCGGACGCCGCGTATGAAATCCAGAAAAACAAGATGCAAATGGATATAACGGCGACGGCATCAGACGCCGAGGTCTTAAAGCAGCAGCGCGCGCAGGGCATTGCCACCGAGGAAAAAGAGGTAGAGGTTGCCCGCGAGCGCAGAAACGTCATTCTGGCCGAGACCAGGGCGGACGTTAAAAAGAAGATGCTGCTCGAAACCGTCGTCAATCCCGCGGAGGCGGCGCGCCAGCAAACGGAAATCGAAGCGGAGGCAAATAAAATCAAGGCGATCAAAGCGGCGGAAGCGGCCGCCGAAACCATCAAACTCGCGGCCATAGCGGACGCTGAGGCAAAGAAGATCGCTGCGGAGGCCAGCGCGTTTATGATCCGAGCGGTCGGCGAAAAGGAAGCCGAGATTATTCTGCAAAAAGGCAAGGCGGAGGCGGAGGCCACCCGGCTTAAGCTCGAGGCCGAGGCGCGAGGTATGCAGGCAAAGGCGGAGGCGTATAAACAATACGGCACGGCCGCGATAACGCAAATGCTTATAGAAGCGCTGCCGGAAATGGCGAAGAATATAGCTGAACCCATTGGAAATATCGACAAGGTCATAGTGTGGGATAGCGGCAAGAGCGGGGAGGGCAGCGGCGCGACGCGTATGGCTGAAAACGTAACGGGCACGCTCGCCGCTGTAATGACGGCGATGAAAGAGGCAACGGGCTTTGACGTAACGGATATTCTCAATTCGTTTACCAAGTCGGCGAAGACGGATAGAAACATCAATGTCTCAGGACTCATTGACCCGCGAAATGTCACTCAAACGGGCAGTACGAAGGATATGGAATACGTATCCGAAGTGGCAAGTCCAAAAGCAGAGGAACGCGCCGCCGGGGAAACAAGACCGGTCGGCGTGGAGTCTGCCGCTGATAAATCGGTCTTGGAAGATACATATTCACACAATGACTAAAACCCTGTTTAAGAGTTGGGCTAGGACGAAGAGAGCGGGCATTACGTCTGCTCTCTAGTCAATAACCGAATATTCGGAGAGAGTAATTGCGGCGATTAAGCCTCTGAAACTGGATATCAAGAGTGGAGGGTATCTATTTGAAAAAGTTCTTTCAAATAGCTGTGTCATGTATCCTGTTATTGGGTCTCGTTTCGTGCGATGGCGCGAGTGACGCAGGCGTTAAACCTGAAAGCGGCATTGTACCGTTCGAAAGCGGTTATAAAATTGATTTGGAGGCCAGAGAAAAAATCGACTCATATGTTGACAAGGCGATTGACCAAATGCAATACGATTGGGATAAGACCAGAAAAAAACTTAAAGAGCCGTATATATCGAGCTCATACAGGCGCATTTTGCAAACAACAATATTTTTGCTGGACGAAAAACAACCGGATGGGGCAAGCAATACTGAAAAAGAGATATGGTCGAAGTACTATTCAGATGTTGTCTGTATAGTTAAGTTTGTAACTCTGGAAGATTATTACGGTTGTGGGGAGAAAGGCTACTTTGAAAGTATGGGTGTCAATAATTGTTACGCAATAAAAAAGGATGGATCGGTGAATGAAATTAGCTTTAGAGAAATATTTGCTGTAATGGCGTATAATCCCATTGTGCTTGGGGTTCACCCAATTGAAGCAGGTAATAATTATAATCAAACTGTCGGGTCGTTGGATGATTAGGTATGGTTTTAAGCATATCGAAAAATGACAGCTGCTCAATGTGGAGTTTGAAGTTAATGCAATCGGAGTTTGCGATTTGCTCGATCACCAACCGCCGCTGCAATAATCCTCCCGGCATTAAATAATCAATTTATGGGAATATTAACAGCAGGCTGCAATTGACGCTGGAACGCAGGGCAACCCGACTCTCGTTCCCTGCGAAATTGCATCAAAATAGCGGCGCTGACACATTCTTTGCGTCTGAAGTGATGCAAAGTAAAGCCGTCCATAGCGGGCGGCTTTTTCGCAGCTCAAGCGACTAGGGCGCGAAGTTTGCGCTCTACTTCTGCCAAACGCGGCACCTCGGATAATTCTTAAAAAACGTAAATGTTTACATTAAATATCTGGTGTTTATTTGTTCATTACCTTTGTCAAAGAGTTGCCAAACGCCTGAGTATAGTCTATAATACAGATAGGTTAAGTGAGTCAGGCTGTGTTTATAGGAGATCAAAGATGTTAGTTGGAGTAGGTTATAGTGACATTCCGGACAGCGAGGCGGCCGGGTTGCAGGCTGTGCGCGCTGCGATGGAAAATGCCAACAGGCAGGATCCTTGCGATCTCGTGCTTTTGTTTTGTACCGCTCGCCATAACCAAAAGATACTGAGAAATGCCGTAACATCAGTGGTGGGCGATACGACACGCATATTCGGCGGAGGCGCCGTAGGAATAATTACAAACGACTCGTTCGGCTATGCGGGAGATCAGGTTGGCGTTGCGTGCATCTGGCTGGACGGTGTAAGTTGTGACATTTTGGCGGAATCGGGACTTCTTGAGAGCGAAAAGGATACCGGTATCAGGTTGGGGCATCATTTGGCTGAAATCGGAGTCAAGCCGGAATCACCAGTAATGATGTTTTATGACGCTGTCGAGCGCACTCCCGAAGGAGTCCGGCTGCTGATGGCCACCTGGCTGCTGAGCGGTATTGAAGAGGGTCTTGGATTTTTGCCAAACCTTCTTGGGGCGGGTATGCAGGGCGATCACGTCTGCACTCCGACAAGTCAGTTCACCGGCGACGGCATCGGGCAGCAGTACGCTATGGCGCTAGCCTTTTCAGAAGAAATCCGCATTGACTATACCGTTATTCACGGCTGCCGCCCCGCCTCCCAATATTATACTGTAACAAAAGCGGAAGGCCCCGTAATTCTGGAGATTAACGGAGAGCCCGCTATCCGGTTTATGGACAAGCTTCTTGGCTCGGCTATCACGCCGGAGGAGTACCCGTTTTTCCTGCTGTTCGGCATCAATCACGGTGAGCCGTGGGGCGAGTATAACGAAGAAGATTACGCCAGCCGTCTGTGTCTAGGCATTGACAAAACGCGGGGCGGCATCGTGATGTTTGAGCCGGACATGGTGGAAGGCACAGAGTTTCAGCTCATGTTCCGCTCGCTGGATCTGGACTATATGAAGCCCAAAATTGAAGCCGTGTTTGACCAGCTGGGCGGCCGCGAACCCGTATTCGCTATGTACATTGACTGCGCGGGGCGCTGCGCCGGTTATGGCGGACTTGACATGGAGGACGCGGTGATCCTTCAGCAGACAGTGAATAACCGTGTGCCCATTCTGGGGCTTTATACTGGCGTTGAAATCGCGCCAATGGGCGGCCGCCCGAGAGGATTGGATTGGACAGGCGTCTTTTGTCTGTTTTCTCGAAGTAAAAACGGCGCCGCGGAATCCGCGCGGAAGCCGGCGCAGACCTGGGAGTCCGAAGCTGTCAAAAGCAAATCGGAGAGCGTGACCACAGACGCCGTATTAAAGCTCTGCGAACAGAATGCCGCTAAAATACTGTCGCTGGACACGCAGTCCATCGCAATTCGCCACGAACTCGAGCAAAAGCGGAGGGGATTCCGCCTGTTGTCGGAACTCACGGTATCCCTGCGTCAGATTACCGACTTTCAGAGCTTGTTTGTTACTGCGGCGCAGCGCCTGAACGCCTCGTTGAATATGCAGAAGACCGCCATCCTGATCCCGGCAGCGGACGGATCATATATTCCCGAAGTGCTTCAGGGCTATACGTCAGAGGAGTCGGAGGAGATTCTTGGCCGAAAACTTGAAATAGGCATCGAGCTTTTGGATCCGGAACATCCGGTGCTCGTAACCGCCGCGGATGAAGCGCATCGTTACGCCCATTTGCGCTCAGTCCTCAAACTGCCCTATTTAATATCCACTCCCGTTACTGTCCAAAATAAAACCGCCGCAATTTTGATTACCGGACGCATGGCAGAGCAGCCCCCGTTTTTATCCCGGCTGGGGCAGGGCGACGCGGAGACCGTTCAGGCTATCAGCGCGCTGATGGCGTCAATACTGGTGCGCCAGCAATTGGACGCCGCCGAGGAACGCGCCCATATCATGATGGATGCGACGCCGCTGTGCGCCAGTTTCTGGGATGAGAACATTAACAATATCGACTGCAATCTGGAAGTCGTCAAGCTGTTCGAGCTGTCAAGCAAGCAGGAATTCCTGGATCGGTTCAACGAGCTTTCGCCGGAATTTCAGCCGAACGGGAGGCGTTCTTCCGAATTGGTGCTGGAAAAAATCCGAACTGCCTTCCGCGAAGGTAACAGCGTTTTCGAATGGATGCACCAGAAGCTGAACGGAGAGCTGATACCCGCTGAGATTAATCTGGTGCGCGTGCAATATAAGGACAGGGACGTCGTTATCAGCTACACCCGCGACCTGCGGGAACAAAAGGCCGCAATGGCGAAGATCGAGCGGACGCAGGAGGAATTGCGTGAGGCACGTGACAGAGCGGAGGAAAACGCCAGCGCCAAAAGCAGATTCCTTGCCAATATGTCCCACGAAATCCGCACGCCTATGAACGCGATTATCGGCATGACCACAATCGCGAAGGGCAGCAACGATTTGGACAGTATTCAGCATTGCCTGAACAGAATCAGCGACGCGTCCGGGAATTTGTTGGGCATTATAAACGACATTCTGGATATGTCCAAGATCGACGCCGGAAAATTTATGCTCTCGGATGCCGAATTTACAATAGGTGAAATGCTGCGGAACGTCACGAATATTATTTCTTTCAAAGTTGGGGAGAAAAATCAGAACTTTGCTATTCATGTCGGCGAGGACGTCCCCGACTCCATTGTGGCCGACCAGCAGCGCCTGACGCAGGTAATCACGAACCTGCTGTCCAACGCCGTGAAATTTACGCCGGAGATGGGAGAAATAAGCCTCCGAATACTCAAGACAGAGGAGCGCGGCGGAGAGTGTTTGCTCCGGTTTGAGGTGGTTGACAACGGCATCGGCATTTCCAGAGAGCAGCAGGAAAAATTATTTCAGCTGTTTGAGCAGGCGGACGGCAGCGTTTCGCGCCGCTTCGGAGGGACCGGGCTTGGACTCGCCATTTCGCAGAATATTGTGGAGTTGATGGGCGGGCGCATAGCTGTGGAATCCGAAGAACAAAAGGGCGCGAAATTCTACTTCGATGTTCGGGTGAAAAAAGGAGAAGACAAAGTTCCAGACAGCGAGGAGACAGCTCTTGACGCAGAAATCGGTGTTTTTGCGGGGAAACATGTTCTGCTGGCCGAGGACGTCGAGATAAACAGGGAAATTGTGTTAGCGCTTTTGGAGGACACCGGAATCATATTCCACTGCGCGGAAAATGGCAAAGTCGTTTGCGAGATGTTCCGCCATGATCCTGAGCTCTATGATATGATTCTGATGGATATTCACATGCCCGAGATGGACGGTTACAACGCGACGGAGACAATTCGGTCGATGGATTTCCAAAAGGCGAGAGACATACCGATAATTGCCATGACAGCAAACGTGTTCAAGGAAGATATCGAACGCTGCCTTGCCGCCGGCATGAACGATCATGTGGGAAAGCCGCTTGATTTCAGTGAGATTATCAGCAAACTGCACCGTTATCTGTGATCAGATTTTCAGCTGCCGACTATACTCTATTTACTCCCACATTTGAGCGGATTGCCGAAAGACAGTCCGCTTTCTCATTTAATGCAAACATTGATGACGTCTGCGTAAGTTTTGTGTTATAATAAGCGCAGCCAATTTTTGAACAGGCTAAATCAGTGCAGCTTGTAGGTGATTTATGGAATATATCATTGTTATTATGGTGTTACTTGCGGTTATTATAATATCGAATATCATTAACAGGATTCTGCCGCAGATGCCAACGACGCTTGTGCTCATCGCGCTGGGAATCGGGCTTGCGATCTCGCCGCTAGGGATAAGAGTTGATCTGCCACAGGAAACTTTTATGCTGCTTTTCATCGCGCCGCTGCTCTTCAACGACGGAATCAGGATATCCAACAGAGAACTGTGGCACCAGAAATGGAAAATTCTGATGATGGCGCTGGGGCTGGTTTTCGTGACGGTCGGCATTCTTGGAGTGCTGATTCATCTGCTTATTCCCTCAATGCCACTGGCCGCTTCCTTTGCGCTGGCGGCAATACTATCGCCGACAGACGCGGTCGCGGTTGTTTCGCTGTCAAAAAAGATTAACCTGCCGCCCAAAATTATTACACTGCTGGAAGGCGAAGCGCTGATTAATGACGCATCCGGCCTTATCGCCCTGAAATACGCTGTGGCCGCGGTCGTCAGCGGCGTATTCTCGTTTCAGGACGCGAGCGTTAACTTTTTGATCGTGTCCGTAGGCGGTACTTTGGTCGGCGTGATATTGGCTCTTCTGATAGCGCAGTTCCAGAATATTATTTCGCGGTTCGGCATGGAGGACACGAACGTTCACATGCTGATAAAGGTAATGACGCCCTTTATCATTTATATCGCGGCGGAGGAATTTCACTTTTCCGGCGTTCTTGCGGTTGTCGCGGCAGGAATATGCCTGTCCTTCAGGCCGCCGAGGATAAATATGTCCGTTTACGGGCTCAAGACCGTTTCGGAAAACACCTGGTCGGTCATACTCTACGTGCTCAATGGGCTTGTGTTCGTGATTTTGGGATTGCAGCTTCCGGACGCGCTGCATTCCGTACTTTCCGACACCACCCACAATAACTCGATCGTCATCATGTATATCCTCGTAATCGCGCTGACGCTGATGCTTCTCCGGTTCTTATGGGTGCTGCTTATAGTCCGCAGAGAAAAAAAGAGGGCGCTCAATTCATTTTTGACGTCATTATCGGGGGTAAAGGGCGCGGTTACGCTGGCGGCGGCGCTGTCCTTGCCGCTGACCGCGTTTGGCGGCGAGCCGTTTCCCGAGAGAAGCCTGATCATATTCATCGCGGCGGGAGTAATACTATTCAGCCTGCTTATGGCGAACATTACGCTTCCCCTGCTCTGCAAAAAGAAAGACACATCATCCGCCGCCGCTGAGCAGAAAGCGCTCAGACTGGTCGTTGCGAAAACCATCGCGGCCATAAAACAGGAGGCGAACGAGGATAATAAGGTCGCGGTGTTCTCGGTGGAAGATATGTTCGAGGAGTTTTTAGGCAAACGCAACGGCGCGGCCCCTGACTCTAAGCGCAGGGAGCGGAAGATGTCCAGAGACATACTTTTAACGGGACTGCGCGCCGAGATAGAGAAAGCGGCGCGAATGCTGACGAAGCAGGAAGCGGATAAGGAAGCGCTCTACAGAATAATCAAGGACCTCAGCACCAGGGAGTTTTCGCTTTCGCACAACTTCCGCCACGTCGCCAGCAAACCGATCTTCTTCATGCGACTGCTTTTTACCAGCAAAAAGCATAAGAATAACCCGGATATGATCGACGCGTTCAAGAGAATAAAGGTTCAGACCTGTGAGGCAGCGATTGCGGCGATCGAAAGCAGTATAAACGAAGAGAACCGGGCGGCGTCACTGGCTGTGATACGCAGGTATATGATGATCGCGGAAACCCTGAAAAGAGAGAACAAAAGAGAGCACATGGAGCTCTACCGTAGTCAGAAAATTGATATTGAGATCAAAGCTCTCCAGACGTTCAGGGACGAAATACAGACGCTGTTTGAAACGGGCGGTATTAACCGGGAGATTGCGCACAAGCTGCGCGGCTATGCCAATTATCTCGAAACCATGCTGGCGGAGGATGAATCGCACATTATCCCGGGTGCTGAGTAAAAGACGCAAAAAAAGACAGCTCCAAACGCTCGGAGCTGTCTTTTTTCGCAATTGTATGTGTGCGGCACTGACCGGGACAAGACCCGGCGGCAGAACAGCTATGTATTATTAACGATAAATGAAACAAGCAGCGGAATCAGTATCAGCAGTCCAATTACCAGCCAAACAAGAGTTCTGCGAAACCGGTTGCGCCGGGCCGCAAGATCAGTCATCTCGGTTTCAGTCTCCTGCTGCACATATTCGGAGCCTTCGGGCTGTTCCGGGCGTGCGTAAAGTAATTCTTTTGCCTTTGACAGTTGGTCTGACGGTACAAATATGTCCGCGCCAAAATTTGTATAACCCATCATAACCTGCATAAAATCGCCCGCCAGTTTCTGCCGGACGTATACGGGAATGCCCTGCGAGTTCAGCATGGATTTAATGAGATCGACCTCGTTTTCCGTGTTAACGCTGACCAGCAGCGCCGGACTGTCGATTTCAGAGGCTGCCTCCGCCGCGGAGTCGTCGAGTTCTTCGCCGGAGGGGAGCTCGTAATCCGGTATTTCCACCAGGGGTTCGTTACAAGAAGTGCATACGGAAAAGCCTTCGCGGAATTCATCTCCACATTTAGGACATCTCAGCATAATATCACCTCAATGGCACACAAAGCCGCCAGTTCAGGCGGCTTTGTGTGCTTATTAATATTAATTAGTTGTCAAAAGCATCTTTGCCAGCGCCGCAGATAGGGCATATAAAGTCATCGGGCAGGTCGGCGTATTTGGTTCCCGGCGCTATGTTCTTGTCAGGATATCCTGTCTCTTCGTCATAAACAAAGCCGCAGATCATACAAGTCCATTTTTCCATTGTCAGTACTCCTTTAAGATCATAAAATTTCACGAACAACCAAAAGAGCGCGGCTGCCCATGTACAGTATTCACATCATAATTATAGCATACAGAGTTGGGTTGTAAATAGAAAATATGAATATTTCACAAGAGTTTTCGAAACAGCCGGTCAGTTTTCGAACATATCCTTGCCGCCGCCGCAGCTGGGGCAGGTAAACTCCGCGGGGACATCCTCCCATTTTGTGCCGGGTTCAACACCGACCGGAGGAGTGTCTTTCTGATTTTTGTGCCAACCGCAGCCGGTGACAAGCATCGAGTTCATATTAGGCGCCATTTTGATCGCGGGCACTCCGGCTTCCTCGTCAAAAATGAATCCGCAGCCAATGCATGTATATTTGGCCATTGTTATTCCCCCTTTAGAAATTTTGAAAGGTATTGTCCCGTATATGATTCCCGGTTGCCGGCGATCTGCTCCGGCGTGCCGCAGCAAACGACCTGGCCGCCGGCGTCCCCGCCCTCGGGGCCGAGATCAATTATGTGGTCGCAGGTTTTAATCACTTCAAGATTGTGCTCGATTACAAGCACCGTGTTGCCGGTGGCAACAAGCCGGTCGAGCACCTCGATGAGTTTGTGGACATCCGCGATATGCAGGCCGGTGGTCGGTTCGTCCAGGATATAAATTGTGCTGCCGGTGCTTCTTTTGGACAGCTCCGACGCCAGCTTGATGCGCTGCGCCTCGCCGCCCGAGAGGGTGGTAGACGGCTGACCGAGACGTACATATTCGAGGCCGACATCACAGAGCGTTTTAAGCTTTCGAGCTATACGGGGAATATTTTCGAAAAACTCCAGTCCCTCCTCAACAGTCATTTGCAGCACTTCATAGATATTTTTGCCCTTGTACCGGACTTCCAGCGTTTCGCGGTTATAGCGCTTGCCTTTGCAGACGTCGCAGGGCACGTAGATGTCGGGTAGGAAGTGCATCTCAATCTTTATTAGACCGTCGCCGGTGCAGGCTTCACAGCGGCCGCCGCGCACGTTAAAGGAGAAGCGCCCCGGGCCGTACCCGCGGATCTTAGCGTCCTGCGTAGAGGAAAACAGCTCGCGTATATCGTTAAACAGCGACGTATATGTGGCCGGATTGGAACGCGGCGTGCGCCCGATAGGCGACTGGTCGATGTTTATAACCTTGTCGAGATATTCGACGCCAAGCATGTCATCGTGAGCTCCGGCGCGGGTTTTAGCGCCGTTAAGCTGGGCAGCAAGACGCTTGTAGAGAATCTCGTTGATAAGCGACGACTTGCCCGATCCGGAGACTCCGGTAACGCAGGTTAGCGTTCCAAGCGGGATGGTGACATCGATATTTTTGAGGTTGTTTTCGACGGCACCCTTGATTATCAGCGACTTTTGATTTCCCTGCCGCCGAGTCTCAGGAAGGGAAATAAAGCGTTTGCCGCTGAGGTACTGGCCGGTGACCGAGTCGTGGCAGTTTTTGATCTCATCCAGCGTGCCGGCGCAGACGATGCTGCCCCCGTGGATGCCCGCGCCCGGACCGACGTCTACTATGAAATCGGCGGCGTGCATGGTGTCCTCGTCATGCTCAACCACAAGCAACGTGTTTCCGAGGTCGCGCAGGCGTTTGAGCGTGGCGATCAGTTTGTCGTTGTCGCGCTGGTGCAGTCCGATCGACGGCTCATCCAGAATATACAGGACGCCCATCAGCGACGATCCTATCTGCGTCGCCAGCCGGATGCGCTGGCTTTCGCCGCCGGACAGCGTGCCCGCGTTTCGCGCAAGAGTCAAATAATCCAGGCCGACGCTGCGGAGGAAGCCGAGGCGTTCCTTTATTTCTTTGAGAATGCGGTCGCCGATCATGGTTTCCTTCTCGGTCAGTTCTAAATTTGAGATAAAGTCGAGCGCCTGCAGCACCGATTTGCGGGAGAGACTGGCGATGCTGATGCCGCCAACGGTGACGGCGAGCGCCTCTTTCTTCAGCCTGTCGCCGTTACATTCCGGGCACGGGTTGGCGGACATGCATTCCTCGATTTCGTCGCGCATGTATTCGCTCTGGGTTTCCTTATACCGGCGTTCGAGATTATTGATAATACCCTCGAACGTATGCATCATCGAGCCGTGGCCGTAGTTGCGGCTGTATTCCAGGTTTAGCTTGACTCCCTTTGTGCCGTAGAGTATGGCGTTTACGACTTCCTCGGGCAAATCGCAAACCGGCGTATCCAGCGAGAAGCCGAAGTGGTTGGCAAGTCCGGTAAAGTACATTTTGGCGATCGAGTCGCCGTCCATACCCGACCAGCCGGAAGCCTTCACGGCGCCCTGATTCAGCGAGAGCCTGCGATTCGGGATAATCCGGTCGGGATCGATTTTCAGCAACGTACCGAGTCCGCCGCATTTGGGACAAGCGCCGTATGGGTTGTTGAACGAGAACATGCGCGGCGCAAGCTCCTCAATACTGACTCCGCAGTCCTCGCAGGCGTAATTCTGCGAGAAAAGCAGCTCATTGCCGCCGACAACGTCAATGAGAGTCAGGCCTCCGGCAAGCGATGAAGCCACCTCTATTGAGTCGGTCAGGCGGCTGCGCGATTCCTCGTTGATGACCAGCCGGTCGACGACGATTTCGATACTGTGCTTCTTGTTCTTTTCAATCTTGATCTCTTCGGACAGATCGTAGATAATCGAGTCTACGCGCACGCGGACATAACCTGATTTTCGGGCATCCTCGAATACCTTGGTGTATTCGCCCTTGCGGGCGCGGACGACCGGGGCCATTATCTGTATTTTAGTTCCTTCGGGCAGAGCCATGACCTGGTCGATGATCTGATCTATTGTCTGCTGCTTGATAACCTTGCCGCATTTATGGCAGTGCGGGATGCCGATCCTCGCCCAGAGCAGGCGCAGGTAATCGTGGATTTCGGTGACCGTGCCCACGGTGGAGCGGGGGTTTTTCGAAGTCGTTTTCTGGTCAATCGATATGGCGGGCGAGAGTCCGTCGATATAGTCGACGTCGGGTTTGTCCATCTGCCCCAGGAATTGCCGGGCATAGGACGAAAGGCTTTCAACGTAACGGCGCTGTCCCTCGGCGTAAATCGTGTCAAATGCAAGCGAAGACTTGCCTGAGCCGGAAATGCCGGTCAGCACCACGAATTTATCGCGCGGAATAGTCACGTCGACGTTTTTAAGGTTGTGTTCGCGCGCGCCCTTGACAAAGATACTATCGCGCATATGTCCTCCAGTTTCAGTCTTGCTTTCGTAGTTTGATTATCTTATCGCGAAGAATCGCGGCATACTCAAATTCAAGCATTTTTGCGGCTTCACGCATGTCTTTTTCCAGATTGCGGATGGCGGATTCGCGCTCGTGCCGCGGCAGCTTCATCAGTTTCTCGTCGTCGGTTTCCTCGGTGTTTTTGGATATCTCAATGAGCTGGCGCACGCTCTTTTTAATGGTCTTGGGCGTTATGCCGTTGCGTTCATTAAATTCTGACTGCAATTTGCGCCGGCGGTTGGTTTCGTCAATCGCCCGCTGCATCGATCCCGTCATATTGTCCGCGTACATGATGACCAGGCCTTCGGAATTTCGGGCGGCGCGTCCGATGGTCTGAATGAGTGAGGTCTCACTGCGCAGAAAGCCCTCCTTGTCGGCGTCAAGTATCGCCACCAGAGAAACCTCCGGCAGGTCAAGACCCTCGCGCAGAAGGTTGATGCCGACAAGTACGTCAAATACGCCCAGCCGCAGGTCGCGTCTGATCTCCATCCGCTCGATGGTCTCGACGTCATGGTGCATGTATCGGACTTTGATCGTTGTCTGCTTGAGATAGTTGGTCAGATCCTCAGCCATCTTCTTAGTGAGCGTCGTAACCAGAACGCGCTCGTCCCGGTCGACCCTCGCGTTGATTTCGCTGATAAGGTCGTCGATCTGCCCCTCTATCGGACGGATTTCCACCCGGGGGTCAAGCAGTCCGGTCGGTCGGATTACCTGCTCCACCACCTGGGACGACCGGCTTCGCTCCAAATCGGCGGGAGTCGCCGATACATATACTGCCTGATTTATTTTGCCCATAAACTCATCGAAATTAAGCGGGCGGTTGTCAAACGCCGACGGCAGGCGGAAGCCGTACTCGACCAGCGTCTCCTTGCGCGACCGGTCGCCGCCGTACATGCCCCGCACCTGCGGCAGCATAACGTGTGACTCGTCCACAAACATCAGATAGTCGCGCGGGAAGTAGTCGAGCAGCGTCTGCGGCATACTTCCGGGCTCGCGGCCGCTGAGAACGCGGGAATAGTTCTCGACTCCGCTGCAATAACCGAGCTCGCGCAGCATCTCAATGTCGTACAGGGTGCGCTGCTTGATGCGCTGGGCCTCCAGCAGCTTGTCGTTTTCCTCATAGTATTTGACGCGCTCCCATAGCTCGTCCTCGAGCTGTTGCGCCGCGGATTCAACGCGCTCGGGAGTGGATACGTAATGGGAAGCCGGGTAGATGGCCACGTGCCCCAGTACCCGCCTTGGCACGCCGGAAACGATATTGATTTCGCTCAGCCGCTCGATTTCGTCGCCGAAAAATTCGATTCGAATCGCGTATTCGTTGGTGTACGCCGGGTAAATTTCCACAGTGTCGCCGCGCACACGGAACTTGTTGCGCTCGAAGGCCACGTCATTGCGCTCATACCGGATTTCGACCAGCTTGCGGAGCAGCTCGTCGCGGTTGCGCGCCATGCCGGGGCGGAGCGAGACGACCATGTTGGCGTAGTCGATCGGGTTACCCAGCGAATAGATGCACGATACGCTGGACACGACGATCACGTCCCGGCGCTCAAACAGCGACGAGGTCGCCGAATGCCGCAGACGCTCGATCTCGTCGTTGATGCTGGAGTCTTTTTCAATATAAGTGTCGGTGTGCGGCATATACGCCTCGGGCTGGTAGTAATCGAAGTAGCTGACGAAGTATTCGACCGCGTTTTCGGGGAAGAACTCGCGGAATTCGGCGCAGAGCTGGGCGGCCAGCGTTTTATTATGCGCCAGCACGAGCGTCGGGCGCTGAACGCGCTCGATAACCTTTGCCATTGTGAACGTCTTGCCCGACCCGGTGACGCCAAGCAGCACCTGTTCGTCAAACCCGAGATCGAGGCCCTGAACGAGCGCGTCGATCGCCGCGGGCTGGTCGCCCGCGGGGGTATATTCGCTGAAAACTTTAAACGGCGGCATACCACGCCTCCAGACAGAATGTTTGTTCTTCTATTATACCCCGGTTTTAGTCCGTGTGCAAGTGAAAAAGCATAAAGACGCGGGAAACCCGCGCCTGTTAGGGCGCGGGTTTCGGTGGTTAGGTTAGGCTGGATTATGCGGGGATAACGACTGAGAAGGGGATATTGATTTCAAAGCCAGGAACAGTTGTGGTTACGCCAGCGATTGTCTGAGTCAGGACGCCGGTGTAAGTGAGCGTGAAGGTCAGGGTTCCGGCACCGATGGAAGCATTAGATTTAATCGTAAGATCGTTCTTGACATTGGCGGGGTCAGTATTATTTCTGACAGTGGTGCAAGTAAATTTGCTGGTGACATCTGTTGTGCCAAGCATTGCCTTAGTAACTGTGAACGAACCGCCGGCATTTATGTCGGTTAAGAGGGTAATAGCAGGAGCGGCAGCGGAGATTTCTTCAACCTCTTTGGTCTTGATGGTGTAGCCGGTGCCTGAGAGGTAGGTGTTCGCAAGTGCATTGGTGTTGTTGGCTACGAAAGGTGCCGCGGCGGCGGTAGAGAGAGCTGCGGTATCAGCAGCAATTAAGGCGGTCACAGGGGTAGCGGCATTCTGAATCAATGCCAATTGAGCAGCATTAAGGACAACAGTGACTGCGGTTCTGTAGGTACCAACTGTCGCGCCGTCGTATTTAACGGTCAGACCGATGTCGCCTGTAGCGGCGGCAGGGTTGGTTGCGGGATAGATGAAGGTAAAGGTGCTGTTAGTTCCGGAATCAACCTTAGCCGGAACAACTATGCCAACGTTCTGGAGAGAAGCATCGACAAAGGGCTCATAGCTAACGGTTTTGCCGAGATAGGTGATCTGGGGAACGGTGATCTGAACCTTGACAGCAGCTGCGTTGCCAATAGCGGAAGCAGTGATGCTGACACCGGCTGTGTTGTCATAAGCGGTGAAGGTGTCGTTGCCAGGAGTATTAGTCTTGGCGAAGTTAGCGGAGAGCATGGTGTCGAGAGCGTCAGAGTTGGGCAGTTCATATCTTTCTTTGTCAACAGCGTCGGTGGCGTCATTCAGCATGACAGCCCAATCGAGAGCGCCGTCGTCGTCGTCATCGTGGCCGACGAAGGTGTATGAATGCCAGCCGTCGAGGAATCTGTCTTCAATGGCGTCCTGAGTGTTGATCATCTTCTTGGCTTCTGTTCCGGAGTAAACAGCCCAATCTTCTTTCTCAGTGCCGTTGTAAACGAGGACGAAGATACCGTTGTCAAGCGAGAAGTTGCCGGGCAGTGTGGTGGTCTTGCTGTCCTGATATACGGTGACGGTATCGGTTGTGGCCTTGGCGACATAACCGGTGAAGAAGCCGTCGGGGTTGTTGGCAGCGCTGGAACGGTTCCAGGTCAGGCTGTTGACGAACTCGATGGTGTCAATCTTGCCGCCGTCGAGGGTGTACTTGATAACGGTGGTTTCGGGGATGTTAACGCCGGTGAGCTTAACAAGTCCGGAGTTGATGGCGCGAACGCCGTTTACGCCGGCATAGGTGATGATCTGCTCGCCGTCGAAGAGAGTAAGATCTTTGTAGTAGACGGTGCCGTCGGTGTTAGCGGAAGCTTCGCAGTTAAGGATGAAACCGTATTTCTCGGTGGAAGCGGTGCCGGTGAAGTCGGTGCTGGCGAGAGCGACTGCAGACAGCATGTCGTTCTTGGAGGAGAATTTGTCAAGATGTCCGCTGACGCCGCCGGCTCCAACCTGGTTCAGGCTGGGAACACTGGATCTGCCGTTGAAGACATACCAGGCGTTGACAGTGGGATTGGTGTTCTTAACAAAGACTGTGGTTGTGGGCTGAACGAGCTTCTTGCCCTGGGTAGAGATGCTCATGTTTGCAGCGCCTTTTTCATACTTGGCGGTGAGGCTTTGATCATTGAAAACAGGTGCGTACATGAGCAGTTTTCCGTCGGAGGTGAAGTTGTACTTGAATACGAGGTCATTAATGCCGTAACCATGTCCGGCAATGCCTGTGTTGCGCAGAGCTGTGGTTGTTACATAAACCGGGGTTTCACCAAGAGCGGTGCCCGCGCCGGCATTGGCAGCGTTGGTAAGAGCCAGCTTGGAGCCGCCGTCGTTGGTGTAGATGGAGTCGATTTCATAGGTTTTCTTGGAGCCGGTGCTGGTCAGGATGGTGGCGTAGAAAGCTTCGCCCTTGGAGATTTTGCCCCAGGTGCCTTCAGCGCTACTGTCTCTGACTACGAGATAGTTTTCAGCAATCTTCTTGACGCCTGTTGCGTTCACGCCGCAAAGTCTCTCGCCATCGAGATAGTAGGTGACTTTCTGGCCGACGAAATCAACAGCAAGGAGGTCATCGGGATCGATGTGATCGCGGGCGACTTTGTACTTGGTGCCATCGATGTTGGCGGTGAGGGAGTTAGCGGATCCGCTTGTTCCGGACAGGGTTCCTTCGATGGATTTAGCCTGCTCGACAACATAGTTGCCCTCTGTGGTTTTCCACATAAGAACCATGTCATGCAGCTTGAAGGAATCATAGTCAAACACGTCAGCAGCTTTGACGTTGAGGAAGCCGTTGGTGTAGTTGGCGGAATCGTTGATGGTCAGGGAGGTGGTGGAGGTGGAGTATGAGGTGATTTCGCCGAATTTCTTGTCATAGCCGAGTACATACTCAACGCTCTTGTTGCCGTCGTTGGAGATCATAACGACCAGCTGGCCGGTGGCCTGTGAGGATTCGTCTCTGCCGGTGAGGCGGCTAACGCCGTTAGCGGTACCAGAGATACCAGCATAGTACTGGTCAAACATCTTGGTCTTGGCGGCAAGTGTGGTCGGAACTTTAAAATCATACGGAGTGTTGTTCAAAGTATAGGAATTAGCAAAGTTAACATAGAACAGGGAGTTTGCACTGAGGTTGTCTTTGCTGTAGTCGTTGTTGACAGCGTATGTAACGGTGTTCATGCCGGCGGTGGGAACGACATTTCCGAATACCTTGTCAACGTCGGTGCCCTTGGTGACCTTGGTGGCGGAGCCCTGCTTGACTTTAACGTAAGCATTGACGGACTGGCCGATCAGCTCAATGGGGGTAACAGCGCCGATTTCAACATATCTGGGGATAGCGGTGGCACTGGTGGAATCTTCGTAGTAGATGATGCTCTTGCCGGTGTTGCAGACGCCAGGATCATCGTTTCCATGCTTGTTGGAATCGACAGAAACCTTGTCGTTAGCAATCAGGATGCCTTCGAGAACGTCGAGGCTGAGAGCGTCTCTCGCGAAGGTAAGCGGGGTGTGGTTGTCAGAGCCCAGTCTCTTCTCAAGGATGCCGTTCACATAGTGAACTTCGGTGGCAAACAGAGCGTTGAAGAGCAGCTGGCAAGCGTCGTCACGGGTGATAGCGACGGTCATGTCAACGGATTCGATACCGTCTTTGACGTCAGCGTTCTGTCCGCCGATGCCAACGTTAACAGCCCAGGAGGATCCTACATAGCCTTCTTTAAGCGGGTCATAGCCGAGGCCGACCAGGAGCATCTTCATGAACTGGAGGCCGGTGACAGGCTCGTCAGGCATATAGGTGTTGTCGCCCATACCGGCAACGATGGTTTTCTTGAAGCAATACTTGATGTAGCCTTCTGCCCAGTGACCGGTGATATCGGTCAGGGAGCAGGCGTCTTTTGCATACAGGGTGGCGTTGTCATCGATGCCGTTGTTGTTGATGACATAGAGGATTTTCGCGACTTCAGCGCGGGTGAGGTTGGCTTTACCATCGAAAGCAGTTTCGGTGGTGCTGCCTGCAACAGGCTTGCCGGAGATGATGTCAAGGGCTGTCAGCAGAGCGACTGCATCGGGGAACTTGATATCATTGACGTCCTTGAACTTGGTGTAGTCTCCCGCGAGACCGACGATCGAAAGGCTAAAGCACATTACGATTGCCACGGTCAACGCGAGGACCTTTTTAAGGTTTCGCATGTTTCAGGGTCCTCCTTAATAATTTTTCGGCAGGGCATATGCGGATACATCGCCCTTTCCTTACGATGTTACTATAATATCCCATGGCCGCGATGTCAATCGCATTGCCCCATGTGTAATATAACTGTAATATTGGAATCGCGGCCCGGGAAGCACGCGGATAGCGCCCGGCAGCCTCAGGATTTACAAAATATTCACGCATCCGCGGCCAAATAGGGTATACTCGTAATAAATAGGACGATTTGACGGAGGGAATACCGGTGCCGAGAAAAGTGCTCATTGTAGAGGATGACCAGAATATTGCGGAGCTTCTCCGCATGTACCTTGAGAAGGAAGGCTTCATTACGCGCATGGCGCCCGATGGCAACATAGCGCTGACCGAATTCTCGAAATCGCAGCCCGACCTGGTACTGCTTGACCTCATGCTGCCCGGGCGGGACGGATGGGAAGTCTGCTCCGAAATCCGTAAGAATTCAACCGTGCCGATCATTATGATTACCGCGAAGGGCGAGACGTTTGACAAGGTGCAGGGGCTCGAAATGGGCGCCGACGACTACATCGCCAAGCCTTTTGAAATGAAAGAAGTCATGGCGCGCATACATGCTGTCATGCGGAGATACGGACATTCGACGGGCGCCGCGAGAAGGCTGACTTACGACAAGCTGGTAATAGATATGGAGTCGTTTGAGCTGGTGGTGGACGGCAAACGCACCGATGTGCCGCCAAAAGAGCTGGAACTGCTGTTTCACCTCGCGTCGTCGCCCAATAGAGTGTTTACCAGGAATCAGCTGCTGGACGACGTCTGGGGCTTCGACTACTTCGGAGACTCAAGGACTGTTGACGTCCATATCAAGCGGCTGCGTGAAAAACTTGAGGGAGTCAGTACCCGCTGGACACTCAAAACGGTTTGGGGCGTCGGCTATAAATTTGAGTTAGGCGAATCTGATGAGAAGTCTGCTATTTAAACATTTCACCGTGACAGCCGTCTTGATACTGGGCAGCTTTGTGGCGCTCGGCGTAATATTCGTCACGCTGTCAAGCCATTATGTGACAGAAGACAAACGAGACCAGCTCATCCGAAACGCCAAAATTGTATCAGAAAGCGCGGCGCAAGTCTTTGAGCTTGACTGGGCGTTCCATCTCAGCGTTTCAACAGTTGCGGGGGTGACCGACGCGCATATCCTCGTCTGCAACAAAGATGGATTGGTGCTGGTCTGTTCGGACGAATCCCCCTGCAGGCACCTTGGACAGACTGTGCCAAAGGCGGCGCTTCAACTCGCGTCGCTCGGCAATTACTCTGAAATAGGCAGCTTCGGCAGGTTTTATCCGCAGTCCTCGCTTACTGTGGGAGTTCCCATAGTCGCGCCTGACGGCAGCGTCATCGGCGTTACTTTTGCAACCGCTGAAATGCAGGGCGCTTCGAATCTGATTATGAACTACATGCGGCTGTTTGTTGTAACCGCAATCATCGTTCTAATTGCCGCATACCTGTCGGCGTTTTTTGCCGCGAGACAGCTGACCAAGCCGCTTAAAGTCATGTCGAGGGCGGCGCGCGAGTTTGCCCATGGCAATTTCGAGGTGCGCGTGCCGGTCAAAAACGAAATGTCGGAAACCGGTGAGCTTGCGTCCGCGTTTAACGCTATGGCTGACAGCCTGCAAAACGCTGAGGAGCTGCGCCGCGGTTTTATCGGCAACGTTTCGCACGAACTGCGCACACCGATGACGACAATCGCGGGATATATAGAAGGAATACTGGACGGCACCATCCCGCAGGAAAAAGCGCACGGATACCTGCATGTCATCCGCGACGAGGTTCACAGACTGTCGAGGCTGGTTCGCCGGATGCTTGACATCGCGAGGATGCAATCAGGGGAGACCGAACTGACTCTGAAAGATTTTGACATCTGCGAGCTCGTAAGCAGGGTGCTGCTGGGCTTTGAGAACAGGATAGATTTCAAGCGCCTGGACGTCGACGCAAGCCTGCCGGACACACCTCTAAATGTACGCGCCGATCCGGACATGATAACGCAGGTAATATATAACCTTCTGGATAACGCAGTTAAATTCGCTGCCGGAGAAACGGTTATCGAGGTTGCTGTCAAACGGGTTTCCAGTAAGGCGACAATATCTATTTCTAACAGCGGAGTGGAAATACCGCCGGATGATCTGCCATTTATTTTTGGAAGGTTTCACAAGACCGACCGCAGCAGGGCGGCGGACCGCGATGGCGTCGGGCTCGGCCTCTACATTGTCAAGGTGATTTTGGACAGCCACAATCAGGATATAAATGTGGAAAGCGTCTCGGGTAGAACGACATTCAGCTTTTCGCTCGCCTGTTCTCCCAAGAGTGAGTCACATCCAAAGAGTTTGCCGCACAAGTCCGAATCAAATCAAAAGCAGAACGGTCAGCAAGAATGACAAATTATCATTCGATCCACTGTACAATAAAGTTACAAAATGATTAGCGCATTTTGCCAATATTCCTTGACATTGCCGCGTTTGTTATGTAAGATAATATACATAATGCGGGATAGTACGCTTTTTTTATTGTGCAAAAAACATAGCAACCGTATTTCTTCATGACATCATTGTATTCGGTTGGCGGCAGCTGCCGCGGGCCTTATCTGATATGATTTTGCATTAAGTTATATGACAGTGCCAAATGAGGACCGATAACCGGAAGCTGATGCTTTCAGGTCTTTTTGGGCTGATTGTGTTTGCCTTGTTGAAGCACGGCGCAGTGTCTCGTATTTGATATATTAATGAAAGGTGAGTCACTGGGAATATGGATTGGTGGAACATAGTTCTCCCGATCGTCACCGCCGTTGTCGCAGCCGTCATAGCTTTTATGGCGGGAGTCGCGTTTCGCAAACGGATTGCCGAAAAGGAGATTTCTAGCGCAGAGGACGAAGCCAAGAGGATTATAAACGAATCAATTAAGACAGCCGAAAGCAAAAAGAGAGAAGCGCTTCTCGAAGCCAAAGAGGAGATCCACAAAAATCGTGTGGAATATGAGAAGGAAGTCAAGGAACGCAGGGTAGAGCTTCAAAAGCAGGAAAGAAGACTCCAGCAAAAGGAAGAGACTCTTGATAAAAAGACCGAGGCAATCGAGCAAAAAGATGAGCTTCTGAATAAAAAGCTGGCTGATAATGAAGCCGTCCGCGAGGAAATACAGATTCTAAAGCGCGACCAAATGGAGCTGCTGGAGCGCATTTCAGGATTCTCCGCTGAGGATGCCAAGCAGTATTTAATCAGCAATTTCGAATCTGAGGTCAAGCACGAGATGGCGGTCAAGCTGAAGGAAATTGAAGTCAGATTTAAGGACGACGCCGATCAGAAAGCTCGTGAGTATATATCTCTCGCCATACAAAAATGCGCGGCAGACCATGTGACCGAAGCCACGGTTTCGGTGGTAACCCTGCCCAGTGACGAGATGAAGGGCCGCATAATTGGCCGTGAAGGACGCAATATCAGAACCCTCGAGACGCTGACCGGAGTTGATTTGATCATTGACGACACTCCGGAGGCGATAACGCTTTCCAGCTTTGATCCGGTGCGCCGCGAGATTGCGCGCCTGTCGCTGGAAAAACTCATTGTGGACGGACGAATTCACCCCGCCCGCATCGAGGAAATGGTGGAAAAAACAAAGCGCGAAGTTGAGCAGACAATTAAGCAGGAAGGCGAACGCGCGACATTTGAGACGGGCGTTCACGGACTGCATCCCGAGATTATTAAACTGCTGGGCAAGCTGCGTTACCGCACAAGTTACGGGCAGAATGTACTCAAGCATTCGATAGAGGTATCGCATGTCGCGGGAATGCTGGCGGCTGAGCTCGGAGTCGACCAGATGCTGGCTAAGCGATCGGGACTACTACACGATATCGGCAAGGCTGTGGATCATGAAATTGAGGGTTCGCACGTAACGATAGGCGTCGATATCGCGCGCAAGTACAAGGAAAACAACGAGGTAATACACGCCATTCACGCCCATCACGGCGACGTTGAGGCAAAGAGCGTGGTAGCCTGTCTGGTTCAGGCAGCGGACGCCATTTCGGCCGCGAGGCCGGGAGCCAGGCGCGAAAATCTCGAAAACTATATCAGACGTTTGGAAAAACTTGAGGAACTCGCTAACGGCTTTGAGGGCGTTGAGAGAAGCTTCGCCATCCAGGCCGGACGCGAGATACGCATAATGGTCAAGCCTGAGGAAATCGGTGACGACGAGATGACACTGCTCGCCCGCGATCTTACAAAGAAGATCGAAACAGAGCTGGAATATCCCGGACAGATCAAGGTTCATCTGATTCGCGAAACGCGCCTGATCCAGTATGCAAAGTGACAGATTGAGGCAGATATGATCCTACTCGCGATTGGCGACGTATCAGGCGGCGGCGGTATGGAAATATTGTCGCGGCACCTGCGGTCGCTGAAAAAAATGTATTCGGCGGATATAACCGTTGTTAACGGTGAAAACGCTTCGGTCATCGGAGCTTCCCCCGATCAGATCAAAGAGATATTCGATATGGGCGCCGATGTGGTCACGCTGGGTAACCACGTCTGGGGAAGGCGTGAGCTCGCCGAAAGGTTTGAGGATTTTCCCTATCTTCTCCGCCCGCTTAATATGTCCGCAGAGCTTCCGGGCGACGGGTGGACCGTGGTTCACACCAGGAGCGGAAAGCGGGTCGCGGTTATAAATCTTATCGGCCGGGTAAACATGAATTGCCTGACCGATAACCCTTTTGTGGCCGTTGACAGGAAAATCCGCGAGCTCTCGGGAATTGCCGACATTTTTGTGGTCGAGATACATGCGGAAGCCACCAGCGAGAAAGTCGCGCTGGCTTATTACCTTGACGGCCGGGTTTCCGCTGTGTACGGCACGCATACGCATATACAAACCGCCGACGAGCGGGTGCTGCCCAAAGGAACCGGGTATATCACCGATCTTGGAATGACCGGCCCGATTGAATCCGCGCTTGGCATAAAGCCCGAACAGGCCGTTTCATACTTTCTCGGCGGGCTGTACCAGAGATATGAATCCGCAAAAGGGCCATGCAGGATAAACGGCGCGATGTTTGAGATTGACGACGACACTGGGAAGTGCCGCTCGGTGTCCCGAATTTCGGTAACATAGCCGGTAAGCTCCTTGGACTTTTTGCATGAAGTGTGATATAATAAGCAGCAGTGACGCAGAAAAGAAAGAGGTGTATTTATGAAGATCAAGAAGATCACATCAGTTTTGGTTGCGCTTTGCCTGACATTTTCGCTGGGCACTGTCGCGTTTGCGGCAGAGGATACCGCCTCACCGGTGAGAGTTATGCTGGATGGACAGTATCTCAACCTCGGCGAGGACGGAGTCATCAGCATAAACGGCAGAACGATGGTGGCCTGTGAGAATTTCATGCAGGCTGTCGGTGCCGAGACCGAACTTAACGCCGCCGCGAACAAAATTACCGTCACCCTCGGCCAGACAACAGTTGCTATGCTTGAATCGGCCGTCAACATTACGGTGACAAAGAACGGATTTTCCCAAAACATAAAGGCCGACGTCCCCCCGACAGTCGTAGGAGGTATGCTGTATATCCCGGTTAGGGCGATTTCCGAAGCTTTAGGGCTCAGCGTCAGTTGGGACAGCGCAGCGCAAACCGTTGTCCTGATCGATATTCCCAAACTTCTGGACGGTGTTGACGCGCAGTACTCGATCACCAACAAAATGATGCAGATGACTGTCAACCCCGAAAAAGCTTACAAAACCACCGCCACAATGACCCAGGATCAGTCTATCAGCGAAGGGCCTGGAAAGAGTCAGATAAATAACAAGGTAGACTATGTGATCGATATGCTGACCAAAAACGCGGACATGAGCATGACGATGAACATGAAATACCAAATGGATCCTAAGATGATTAAGGACGCGTCAGCCGAAGACGTGCAGAGTGTCGCTTTGATTAACGAGATCATGAAAGACATGAAGATCAACATGATTTATAACTCCGCCGATGAGACTTTTTACATAAACTTCGGCGCCCTCAATGCCATTATGGGCGGTTTTATCGGGCAGACGTTTACTGAAAAGACATGGATTCAGTTTGATATGAGCGCGCTCTCCTCGCTGTACGGCACATCCAGTGAGACAATGAAAAAAATTATGTCCGGCGATATGTCGGGTCTGACCATGGGCACGATGTACGGCATGATGCTCAACAATCAGGATATCTACAGCGTGGACAGCTACGGCGATATCAAGTTTGCGCTTGACCTGAGCGCGGAGCTTCTCGGAGACAAGTGCTACACCGTGGCGGGAACCCCCGCGAATCCCGAATACACGTACAAGATCAACAACAAGATGATCAGCGACGCCGTCGATGCCGTGAAGGCTAAGAGCCCCGATACCGAATTTGACACATCGTGGATCTCCGCGATAGACATTGACGCGACATCGTATACCAAGGTGCTTGGAGCGCATTCGTTCAAAGACACTTTGGATCTCACGCTTACCATGAATATGGGCGATCTCCTGGCGATAGCTGTGCCGGAGATGTCTGGATTAGGCATTGCAATGCCCGATATGACCATGAACATGAAAATGGACTGCACAGTGCCCGGCAAAACGACTTTTGACATGACGTTTGATGTGACTGATGATTCAATCTCGGTCGCAGGCGCGATGAAGGGCCAGATGGACATGGTAGAGTCTACTGAGAAAGTACCGTCAGCTCCCCCGGCAGACGCTGAGATTATCGATCTTGGCGTGTTGCTCGGAGCGATGTTCTCTGGAGCCATAACTCAATAACGCAATAAGTAACCAAACGCCCGCGCCAGTTATTGGCGCGGGCGTTTTTTTATGTTTGCCGATATATTTCACGGTTGTATGATCACTTGCAGAATACATGCCGGCCGATCGTCACTATCTGTGGGCGGCTCAAAATCCATGTGGAGGTGGCGGTCACGGGGTTGAAGTAGTAGATTGATCCGCCACTGGGATCAAAGCCGTTCAGAGCGTCCTGCGCCGCCCGTTTGGAGGATTCGGCGACCGGCTGGTCAAACTGCCCGTCAACGACTGCGGTAAACGCGCCCTTCTGGTATATCACCCCTGCAAGCGTATTGGGGAACGAGGGATGCTTGACGCGATTGAGCACGACGGCGCCAACGGCGACCTGGCCCTGGTAGGGCTCGCCGCGCGATTCCGCGGAGATTATCCGCGCCAGGAGGTTGATATCGCTGTTGAGCGATCCGCCGGTGTAGACTGAAGGGTTAATTCCCATCGCCGCTAGCGTTTGCGGGCCGCAAATACCGTCTACCGTGAGCTTGTTTTTTGACTGAAAGTATTTGACCGCTTCGACCGTGCGGGGGCCGTATACGCCGTCGGCAGTGGAAGTCGTGTATCCCCAGTTGCGGAGCTTGGTTTGAATTTCTTTGACAACGTCGCCGCTTGAGCCCTGCATGTAAGTGACCGCCGACGCGGAGGTCTGCCACTGAATAAGCAAAATAATTGCTATATTGATCGCGAATACAAGGGCAATCGAAAATGTGAGCTTCAGCCGTTTGCTCATGTCATTCCTCCGATATGGCGGCAACAGATACGCCCAAACCACCACTTTGTTTTGATGCCTTTATTTTTCCAAACTCTAAATAAGTTATGCTGTTGATGAGCAAAGTATTATTGCCAAAAAACGTTAACCGGCAGCCGTGTGTCTGCGGCTGCCGGTCGGTATATGCAATTGCAAGTTATACTTAAACTGGCGGGCGCGACTGCTCGCCGAGTTTTTGAATGAACTCATCTACAGTCATGCTGCCAATATCGCCGTCAGCCCTAGAGCGCACGGCAATCTCGCCGGATTCGGCTTCCTTGTCGCCCAGAACGAGCATATACGGGATTTTCTGGTTCTGCGCCTCGCGTATCTTGTAGCCGATTTTTTCGCTCCGCAAATCAACATCGACCCTGTAGCCCAACCTGCGCAAACGATCACGCAGATCAGATGCCGCGCCGTGCGTGCGGTCGGTGATCGGTAAAACGACAGCCTGTACCGGCGCAAGCCATAGTGGCAGAGCCCCGGCGTATTTCTCGATAAGCAGCGCCAATGTGCGCTCATAGCAGCCGATTGACGTTCTGTGGATAATATACGGGTGCTTCTTCGAGTTGTCCCGGTCGACATATTCCATACCGAACCGCTCGGCAAGCTGGAAGTCGACCTGAATGGTAATCAGCGTGTCCTCTTTGCCGAAGACGTTGCGGATCTGGATGTCAAGCTTGGGGCCGTAGAAGGCCGCTTCACCCTCGGATTCGGTGTAATCAAGCTCGAGTCCGTCCAGAATCTGCTTCATCAGAGCCTGAACGCTGTCCCATTGCTCGGCCGATCCGATGTACTTGTCGGTATTGGCCGGATCCCACTTGGAAAAACGGAAGCTGACGTCAGAGTCGAGTCCGCAGGCCCGCAGCATGTACATCGCAAGGTCGACGCAGCCGCGGAATTCTTCTTCCAGCTGTTCGGGGAGACAGGCAAGATGCCCTTCCGATATCGTGAACTGGCGCACGCGGATAAGGCCGTGCATTTCGCCTGAAGCCTCGTTGCGGAAGAGAGTTGATGTCTCGTTGAAGCGCATCGGAAGGTCGCGGTAACTGCGCGTTTTGGAGAGATAGACCTGGAACTGGAACGGACAGGTCATCGGACGCAGCGCAAAGACCTCGCCTTCGCCGTCTGGGTCGCCCATAATGAACATGCCCTCGCGGTAATGCTGCCAATGTCCGGAGATCTTGTACAAATCACGCTTGGCCATGAACGGAGTCTTGGTGAGCAGGTAGCCGCGCCGATCCTCCTCGTCCTCGACGAAGCGTTGAAGGATCTGGAGCACCTTCGCGCCCTTGGGCATCAGAATCGGCAGTCCCTGGCCGATATAGTCGGTGGTGGTGAAGAACTCCAGCTCGCGCCCGATGCGGTTGTGGTCGCGGCGGCGCGCCTCCTCGAGCGCCTCGATATACGCGTTCAAATCGTCCTTTTTGGTGAATGCCGTGCCGTAAATCCTGCACAGCACTTTCTTGGTGGAATCGCCGCGCCAGTATGCCCCGGTGGTGGACAGCAGCTTAAAAGCCTTGATCCTGCCGGTGTCCGGTATGTGCGGGCCGGCGCACAGATCGGTGAACTCGCCCTGCTTATAAAACGAAATAACGGCGTCTTCGGGCAGGTCGTTTATCAACTCGGTTTTGTAGGGTTCGCCCTGCTTTGCGACTAAGTCAAGCGCCTCGTCGCGTGGCAGCTCGAACCGCTCGACAGGCAGCTTTTCCTTGACGATACGCGACATTTCCGCCTCGATCTTCTCAAGGTCGGGTGAAGAAAATGGGGTCTCCACGTCAAAGTCGTAGTAAAATCCGTCCTCAATAGCCGGGCCGATGGCGAGCTTTGCAGTCGGGTACAGACGCTTGACAGCCTGAGCCATGACGTGAGACGCGGTGTGGCGCAGCGCGTGCCGTCCATCCGGGTCGTCAAAGGTCAGGATCTCGAGGGCGCAGTCGGCATCAGGTTTATATAGCAAGTCGGTAACCTTTCCGTCAACACGGGCGGCGAGAGCGGCGCGGGCGAGCCCCCCGCTGATCGACTCAGCGACGTCCAGCAGGGTTTTGCCGGCCTCGACGGAAATGGAGTTGCCGTCTTTTAATGTGATCTGCATAGGTGAATCCTCCTGATATTACAATAAGCGAACGCGGCGACCTGAGTTTTGGATAAGGAGCCCGCGGCTTCAACGGTACGGAGTGGGCACGTTGGCAAGCTGAAAGAGGAAAATAACTCCGGTCAGCACGACCTGATGCCCGAGATATATGATCAGCGTGTGCCGGCCAATAGTCGGCAGTATCGGCATATTGAATTTGTAAAACCACCGGGGGAGATGGCCGTTGATCACGTGGCCGCCGAACCAGACCCCGATGAGAAAGCAGAAAAACCAGGGCAGGAGCGGGAAATAGTCGGTGGTGACAAAATTGCGCGGCTCCAGCCCGAACATCCACAGCCCCTGGAGCTTGGTGGCGCGGGGATAAAACTGGTAGGTCAGGGCGAACGTGGCGGTATAAAGCACAAGGGCGGTCATTCCGATCGCGCCCGACAGCATCGGAGCCACAGCGGCATAAAGCAGTATGGCGATCGACAAAAAGTGGAGTATTCCAAACATTATCGGGGAACCGGCGATCACCGTGATAACAGTTACTGCCGTAGCGAGAGCGGCCAGCATCATTCCGCGCTTGAAGTTTGAATGGGAAAAGCGGCTGGAAGCGCCGCAAAGCAGGATGAATATTCCCGCGAAAAATGGCTGCAAAAAGTTCAGCAGAGGGTTATAAAGCGCCCAATACGGCAGATATCCGTAAGCCACAAGGTCGTATCCGAAGTGGTACAGCACCATGAGCGCGATGGACAGTCCGCGGAGCGCGTCCAGGAGATGATAACGCTCAGACATTAAAGCGGAAAAGCACGATGTCGCCGTCCATCATCACGTAGTCGCGGCCCTCGCTTCTGATCAGCCCCTTTTCCTTGGCGTGCGCCATAGTTCCGCACTCCATCAGGTCGTCAAAGGCTATTACCTCGGCGCGAATGAACCCGCGCTCGAAGTCGGAGTGAATCTTTCCGGCGGCCTGCGGGGCTTTTGTCCCGCGCTTTATTGTCCAGGCGCGCACCTCGGGCGCTCCCGCGGTCAGATACGAAATCAATCCGAGAAGGCGGTACGATACACGGATTAGTCTGTCCAAGCCGGATTCTTCAATGCCTATTTCAGCCAAGAATTCGACGCGTTCGTCAGCCTCAAGCTCGGCAAGGTCTTGTTCCAGCTTCGCGCAAATGGGCAGAATCTCGGCCTTCTCGTCAGCGGCGATCGACTCCAGCGCTTTGTAATGAGCATTAGTCTCACGGTTGGCAAACGACGTTTCGTCAAGGTTTGCGACATAAAGCACCGGCTTCAAAGTCAACAGCGCGCAAGTGGACAGGATTTCAGCGTCGACGGGGGTGCAGTCGAAGGTTCGCGCGGGAAGTCCTTTATCCAGATGATCGCGCAGCGCCGAGAAGAGATCGATTTCATGTTCGAATTTCTTGTCGCCCTTGGCCATCTTACGTGCTCTGTCAATACGCTTGTCGACCAGCTCCATATCGGCGAGAGCCAGTTCGATGCCGATTATCTCGACATCACGGGCTGGATCGGCGGAGCCTTCGACGTGAACCACGTTGTCGTCGTCAAAGCAACGCACGACATGGGCAATCGCGTCAACCTCGCGGATGTGCGCGAGAAACTTGTTGCCCAGTCCCTCGCCGCGGGCCGCACCGCGAACAAGACCTGCTATGTCGAAAAATTCGATCACAGCAGGCGTTACTTTCTGCGGATTATGCATTTGGGACAAAACATCCAGGCGCTTGTCCGGCACAGACACAACGCCGACGTTAGGCTCAATCGTGCAAAACGGATAGTTGGCTGATTCCGCGCCGGCATTCGTAATCGCGTTAAACAGAGTGCTTTTGCCGACATTTGGAAGGCCTACAATTCCGAGCCTCATATTATCACTACCTTAATCAGAACCGAAAAAAACGGCTTATTGATCTGCGCCCTGGCATTCCGCACAGGCCGCCTGCTCATGAATCTTACCCTTGATTTTCTCCAGTGTCATACTGTCAAGCGACACTGACAGAAGGTCTTCAAGCTCGATCCAGTAATCAGAGAGCACGCACGCGCCGTAATTCTTACAGCAGTCCTCGGGTTTATCGACGCAATGGAGTTTAAAAAATTCGTTCTCCATCACCCGCATAACCCGGCCAACCGAAATTTCCGACAGCGGCATTGCCAGCCTGTAACCGCCGCGCACGCCTTTCGAACTGTAAATGAACCCGGCTTTCTTGAGCTTGCTGGCGATCGATTCAAGATATTTTTCAGAAATACCCTGAGCTTCGGCGGCGGCCAGCGTTGTAATATTTGACGTTGGGCTCTCATTGAGAGCGAGCTCTATTAAAAAACGGAGAGCATACCTCGTTTGGGTGGAGATTTTCACATTACCCCTCCTAAAGAATTAGCCACTGATATTAACAGGCGGCAGACAGCTGCGGCCGACATCAGTTTGGGATGTCTCAAAAACATCAGGTTTTGAGGAGTTACCCATAGAAATATGTTATCATATACAGAAACGATAGGCAATAGAAAATACGTGCTATTTTAGGCGAGTTCCTATTCCACAGAATACTCTGAACACATTTTTCGACCTTTTCGCGAGCTTGGAGGCGACCCTGCCGGTCTGTTCGCGCCACAATCGGGACTTCGCGTCCATTGGAACCAGACCACATGAGATATCGCCGCAAATCACGATTCTGTCATCAAGAGAGTCCAACAGACCGTCAATCTCGGATTCGGGATCGCGGCCATCGGAAACGCACGAGTAAACCCATTGCTCAAGCCCGTTGATAACCTTGCCTCCGGTGTCGAGGGAGGACTGATCCGGTTTACATGTGACGACATCCGAATGATCGGCGCCAAGCTCGGATATAACAAAGTCGAGCTTTCCCTGATATGCGCCTCCAATAACCAGTATCATAAAAAACACCTCATAAAGCGTTCGCGTATGAAAAATTAGCCGTCGATCCGCAGATTTATCTCAAGCTCTCGCCGGCAGCGGCGCTGAACTCGCCGGAACAGGATTCAGACCACGGCCAGAACGACCAGACCCGCGACTTCGGAAAGCGTCAGCGAGTATCCGAGCAAATCCCCGTTGATGCCGCCGATTGAACGTGAAGCCCGCCAGATCGCAAGTGTAAAAACGGCGGCCATCCCAAGTGAGACGTAAAGGCCGAAAAGCCCGGCAAAAAATATGGAAAGGCCGACCATGACGGCGAGTGTGAGAATGAGCGCGGCTCTGGCCTTTGATCCCGCGTCTTTGCTGAAATACGCGCCGTAGCCCTTTTCGCTGACCTTGCGCATCGACACCTGGGCAAGGCCGGTCAGCGAGCGGGACATGACCGGAATCAGGAGCAGCAGCCAGAGCTTTGTCTGTAAAGGAACGAAACCCAACGATACATAAGCGCCGAGCTTTGACGACAGGTCAAGGCAGGCGGCGAATGCGGTAAACGAGAGGATAACCAGCGCCACAACGCCGTAAGCGCCGACATGCGAATCCTTGAGAATGAGCAGTTTCTTTTCGCGGTCGGCTCTGGACAGCAGCGCATCGCAGGTGTCGATGAACCCATCGATGTGGATGAGCCCTGTAATAATCCATGGCGTAAAAAGCAACAGCACCGCGCGGATAAACCCGTTCAGTCCAAAATATCCGGTAACCCAGGCGACCGCAAACCAAATCAAGCCGATTGCGATGCCCACTAACGGCATAAGCGGCGGGACCGTCGGCGCGGCCTTGTCATCCCATCGGCGGGGCACCGGGATAAGCGAGAACATTCCAAAGGTCATGCACAGAGCGTCAATCAATCTTTTCATACAGTTCGTCAAACCCCACGCATCTCTTGTGCACGACCACGGTCGAAAAGCAAACCTCGATCGCGGCGTCGCACGCCTTTGCGGCCGCCCGGTCGACAAAAGCCAGTGAGCGCCGGTAGTCCTCGACAACGTCAGTATACTTTCCGGCGTCCGAATAGATTGCGTCCGACACAATCACGATGTTTTCAAAATGCCGGCAGACGGTGTCAATTTCGGCAGCGAGCCGCTCGGAGCAGGAGCTGTCAGTAATCCCGGACGGAGGGAACATCTCGTTCATCAGAAGCGCCGTCAGACTGTCCAGTAGCAGTGAGCCGCCGGCGTCGCATACTTTTATCAAACCATCGATTCCGGTGGGCATCTCGACGGTCTCAAAGCCCCAGCCGTCCCGGTCCGCTTTGTGCCGCAATATGCGCTTGTCATCCTCGCCATCAACCGGAGCCATAGTGGCGACGTAGTAGAGCGGACGTCCGGACTGAGCCTGCGCCAGCTTTTGGGCGATCATCGACTTGCCGTTTTTGCAGCCGCCGGAAATGAATATTCTCACGACTCTTCGATATTCTCGAGATATTCGGCGCCGGCGTTGCCAAGCGCTTCGGGGAAGGTGGCGACGTCGTTCATAACCGCGCACGCGGCTTCCATAACCGAGAACATGATCGGGCATCCGCTGCCCTCGCCAAGACGCATGCCGAGATTGAGCGGCGCGGGCATGTCCATCTGCTCAAGGTATTTTACATAACCGGGCTCCACCGAAACATGGGAGGCAAACATGAAATCGCGGGCGGCGGGACAGAGCTTTGTTGCGACAAACGCCGCGGCGATCGAAATAAAACCGTCAATTACGACCGGCACGCGGTTTTTGGCCGCGCCGAGAAAGACTCCTGTCATTGCGGCGATATCAAATCCGCCCAGTTTTGCAAGAACGTCGACCGGGTCGGAAATGTCCGGCTTGTTTTGCCTGACCGCGCGGTCGACGATGTCGCTCTTCAGCCTGAAGGCTTCTTCCTTCAGGCCGGCGCCGCGGCCGACGGAATCCTCCGCGGTGCAGCCGGTCATGGCGCAAAGGATGGCCGAGGAAGTGCTGGTGTTGCCGATGCCCATTTCTCCGACGCCGATAAGGGTGTAACCCTCTTTAACGGCGTTCTCGGCGGCTTCAATACCGGTGAGAATGGCGGTCAGAGCCTCGTCGCGGGTCATTGCCGGGCCTTTTGCGATATTGTCGGTTGATTTACGGATCTTTTTGTTTATGACACCAGGGATGTCCAGGTCGGCGTTGACGCCCATGTCGTACACCCTGAGGTCTGTCCCCATTTGGCGCGCGATGGCGGCGACGCCCGTCACACCGCGGATAAACAGACCGGTCATCAGTGCCGTTACCTCTTGAGGCGCGGAGGCGACGCCCTCTTCGACCACGCCGTTGTCGGAGGACATGATTATCACGCACTTTTTGCCGATTTTGTTCTTGACGCTGCCGGTAATTCCCGCGAGCTTGACCGCGATTGATTCAAGCACGCCAAGACTTCCCGGGGGTTTGATCAGGCTGTCCATCCGCTCTTGCGCCTGGGAGATTGCCGCGCTGTCGGCAGACGGAATCTGGGCGATATATTGCTCCAGTTTTTGCTGCATAATTGCACTTCCTCATATTAAATATGTTTAATGATTGTCAGGGCAAAATATATCATAATCGACTTTATATGTCAACTTTAGACTATGTTTATGCGAGTAAAATCTAATACTATGAACCGTACCCGAACCGATGAAAAGAGTTTTCAGTTTCAGGCAAGAATTAGTATAAAAATCTTGTGGTAAAAAAATGAGTATGGTATAATAAGAAATTAATATTAAGCCGATCAGTTCGGCGGCGATTATTCACCAATAATGCCGAAATAGACGCGAGCAGCGGTGTTATGACCTATGAATATGACTTTATCAGCTGCCGACGCTCCCCGATTGCATAAATACTTTACGATTATAGGGCTTTTATTATATTGGTTTTGGAGATGATATCATGGTGCCTTCCAACGGGATACCGCAGGATAAACAGGAGTTTGGAACCTACACCGCGTCGCTGAAAAAAGCGCACAGTGACTTTCTGAGCGGCGATTTCGCGCAAATGGCTCAAAACGCGGGTGCCAGCTATGTCGCAGAAAAGAATGTGATCGAGACGGTTTTTATCGGATTGCCGTACTCCGTTTCATGCGAAGACGCGCTCGTCTGGCCGATTGGGCACGAGGCCGAGCTGTCGCCCATTGACCAGTCGGTTGTGCTTCATAATCTGCTTGTCGCGAGCGGGCGCAAGCTCTCTGGCGAGCTTGTAACCTTTCGCCAGTTTCGAAAGGTAGGGAGAGCCGGAGGCCCGGCAGGCAAGGAAGAGGGGGATGAGTTCGCGAGGATTTATACCGGACAGCCCGCGCTCCTCGACAAATTGCTGGAAGTATATCCCGGCAAGCGGTCAAACCACGGGGACGCTTCCATCGAAATACTGGCGCTGCCGAGATTGCCGCTGACCATAGTGCTGTGGGAGGGCGAGGACAATATCATTCCGCCGTCGTGCAACATTCTGATGGATTCAACCGCCGGGGACTATTTGCCGCTTGAGGATCTTTCGGCGATAGGGCCGTTTGCCCTAGAGAAATTTGTCGAGCTTGCCAACAACGGATTCAAAATTAAGAATAAACGATAAAAGATTCTGATAATTAAATTAATTGTGGAAAATTCGAGGTGTATTCGCATGGACAATCAAAGAGGATCACTTTACAGCAGGCCGGGCGGCGTCGCCAGCATAACAAACCCAAATTATCAGGAAACACTGAAAAAAACCATGTCGGGAGTGTTCATATGGATGCTGGTCGGTCTTGCCGTGACCGCGCTTGCGTCATATATCACCGTCACTACGCCCGCTATACTCACTGCGGTGTTCGGCAGTCCGTTTCTGCTTATCACGCTCATAATCGCCGAGCTCGCGCTGGTGGTTGTTCTGAGTCTGGCGATCAATAAAATCAGCTCGGCGGTTGCGACGGCGCTGTTTATTCTATATTCGCTGATCAACGGCATCACGCTGTCCTGCGTTTTTCTGGCGTATGATCTTGGCACGGTTTTTATGGCTTTTGCGATATCCGCTGTGATGTTTGGCGGGATGGCGGTTTTCGGTTATGTGACAAAGCGTGATTTGACCACGGTCGGCAGCTTTCTGATCATGGGACTATTCGGCGTGTTGATCGCGATGGTGGTGAACATGTTCCTGAGAAGCGACGTGATGAGCTATGTAATCAGCATAGTCGCAGTGCTTGTTTTTGTCGGCTTGACCGCGTTTGACACGCAGAGGATAAAGAACTCGGTCGCCCATTACAGAGATACCGAGTCGCTCAACAAACTCATCATCATCGGCGCGCTCAGCCTATATTTGGACTTCATCAACATTTTCCTGCACATGCTGAGATTGCTGGGACGCAAATGAATGATCCTGCGGCGGTTTTTATGGCAAATAATAATTCGGGGCCTTATTTCTTCATAGGTTGAAATACGCTTTAACGGAGGCTGCCGTGGCAAACATTATTCTGTCTGCGTTTGTTATGATATGCGTAGTTGCCACGGTAGGCATAATCATAGCAAGCCAGAACCTGAGGCAAAATAGAAGGCTGATTTATTATAACCTGCTGATACTTTCAGCCTTGCTTTTTATCATCGGCTATCTGCTGGAAATTAATTCAACAACTTCGGAAGCGGCGATGCAGGCGGTCCGGGTTCAGTATTTCGGAATCCAGTTTTCCCCTCCGCTTATTTTATTGCTCGTCGGCGACCTTTGCGGCGTCAACTTGCATAAGCCGTGGGCTATCACGCTGCTGATGCTCACTCCGGCGACTATCCTGATTCTTGTAATGACAAACGAATATCACCATCTGTACTATCTGGCATATTATCTTTCGGCCGAAAATGCCATACAAGTGCTTATTCCTGTACATGGACCGCTCTGGATTCTGAATCCGATCAACAATTTTGTTTGTCTCGTGTCGTCGATAATTATTTTGACCACCCGATACCTGACATGGGGCAAATTCTCCAGAAAAAGAATTCGGATACTCTTGATTTGCTCGGTGCTTATAGTCGTTTTGCAGGTTTTGCAGCTTGTGGGCGTCAGATTCTACGGGCTGGAATTCGGTGCTGCCGCCAGCGCGTTGATGCTGATCGCGTGCTGGAACGGGCTGAGAAATTACGGTATGCTGGACTTTGTGTCATTGTCTGTTGAAAAAGCTGTTGCGACTATGCCTGAGTCGTTTATTCTTATTGATATTGATAAGGCTCTGATAATTGCCAACAAGTCGGCATACGCGCTTTTTCCGAAGCTTCACCAGTTAAAATCCGGCCAAAATGTATTCATCGACGCGATCGATGTTCAGTGTCTGCCGGAACTGATTGGAGGGGACGACAAAGTCACCGGCTTTTCCGTCAGCGACAGCAAAGTTACAAAGCACTACGAGGCGAGCGTAAACGAGCTGACGACCAAGGTCGGATGCATCGGATGGATGCTGATAATCCGCGACATCAGCGAGACCGTCGAACTGACGGCAAAACTTGAAAACTTCGCCTACACCGACAGCCTAACGGGGTTATACAACAGAAGATACTTTTTTGACCATGCCCGCAAGGAGTTTGCTAAAGCCAGCCGCGGCCCGATATCCACGCTGCTGATTATGATTGACGTGGATGATTTTAAGACTGTCAATGACCGTTTTGGGCACTCCGTGGGTGACGAGGTTCTCAAGGGTATTGCGCTTTCAATCCAGGAAACATGCAGGGCGTACGACCTTGTGGCAAGATTCGGCGGAGAGGAGTTTATTGTACTTGCCGAGTGCGATAATCTGACTGCCGCCAAGATTTTTTCCGAGAGGCTGCGTGAATGCGTTGCGAAAAAGAACTTTGAATTTGACGGTGGGATAGTAGTCAAGGTCACAGTCAGCCTCGGAGCGATACTCATAAAGGACAGCGACCTTTCGCTGGAATTGGCTATCGCCGAAGTGGATAAACTGATGTACAAAGCTAAAGAGTCCGGCAAAAATCGCTGCGAGCTGGCGTCATCCGAAGTTTTGGATCGGCTGATCAAACGCTGAACTTGTGCGGGAGACATTATGCGACTATTTGTTGCCGTTAATTTTGACAGCGCCACCGTCAATCGGATTTTGGACATTATCGCCGGTATGAGACCTTATGCGAATGCCGGATATTTTACGCGCAAAGAAAACCTGCACCTCACGCTTGCGTTTATTGGCGAGGTGCAGGCTGGAGATGCTGCGAGGATTGCCGCGGCGCTGGGTCAGGTCAGCGCGCCCAGGTTTGAATTAGAGTTCAAGGAACTCGGCAGCTTCGGACGCGGCGGCGGGCGTTTATACTGGCTGGGTTTTGAACACAGCCCGGAGCTTATTGAGCTCAGCGCCGGGGTTCGGCGAGCTCTGGACGCGCTGTCCCCGCCGGTTGAATACGACCGCAAGCAGTTCAAGCCGCATATTACACTTGGCCGCGAGCTTACGATGGATAAAACTGACTTTTCAATAATTAGGCACAGCTTCCCGGTTAACAGATTCCAGCTTGTAAAATCAGAGCAGATTCAGGGACGTAGGGTCTACACGGAGCTTTCTTCTTTCGAACTGCAAAGTGTTTGACCGGGTGCAATAATAAATTCACAGGATTTGGCGGACTCAGCCCGAGACCGCCAAATCCTTTCCTTTTGCCTTACAAATCCTGTTTCTGATCTCGGCGGTAATCCATAAAATAATCGGGAGTCCCACCTGTACCGGCAGCTGCCATATATAGAAATGGTTCGTATAGTATTCAATATCTATACTGCTGGTGAAAACGATCACGCTGAGTACCGTAATCAGGAGCGAAAACGGGTAAACCAGACTGTTGTGGTCAGAAACGCCGAAAAGCTTTGCCGCGCTGACACAGCTGGCGTACAGGCAAATGCAGATCTTCACGAAAACGCAGAAAATGAGCGTACTTTCGATCAGCGCCTCAATTCGCTGGAAGAAGTCGCCGATATTGATAACGCTGACGGCGATATTAGACGGCGAATAGAGCTCTGAATAAGTTGTCGGGCCGAGCGTCAGAAGGTTGCGTAGAATTGAGATCAGCAGAAGGACGACCGTTATGGCTAGGCCGATCATAAAGACTCTGTACATTTTTGTTTCCTTGCTCAAAAAGCCCACGATTGACAGCAGTACGATTGATTCTGCAAAAGGAAACGAGAAGAAATGAAGCGCACTTGAAATAAATGTTCCGGAGTCAATTGACAGCATTGGCATCAGGTTCGCGAAATCCAGCTTGTCTACCAAAAGAACTGTAGTAATTATAATGATAGATATAATAAATACGAAGAGGAACAAACTGCCGCGGCTGAGAACATTGATGTTTTTCCTGGTTGTATAGGCGCAGAGAATCATAATTATCAGCCCGGTAATGATTTTGGGAGTTTTTTGAAGTGCGATAATGCTGACCATGTCAATGAACGAGGTCAAAATCAGAACGCAGTGCTGAAAGCAATAAATAAAAAATATAAAAGTGACAATCCATCCAAAGAGTTTGCCGAAGGTTCCGAATAATATTTCGGTTATGCTTTTGCCCGGAAAGAGGGAAGTCAGCCGGGCATAGATGAGAAGAATCGGAATGATTGCAATCGCGGCGGCCAGCAGTGTGAGCCATATATCTTGTTTTGCATTCCGGTTAATGCCCGAGGCGACGGACGTTCCAAGCAAGAATAGCGTCATAAGGCATATCATCTGTTTGTCGCTGATAAGACCGGTTTTCATAGGCGTCCTCCAATTATGATATCAGGCGCCAATCAGTTTAGCTGACCGACATTTGGCAATGGAACATCCAAAAAGAACAGCGTGCACAGCGTCGCGGCGAAAATCAGAATTGCAAGGCTTGAAATGATGTCCGGGAGGCTTCGTTTTTTGACTACGGGAACGAAGTCGAAAACCACGACTGCCGCGAAAGCAACGGCCAATATAAAAGCTCCCATTACTTTTCCGCCCTCTTTTTTGCCGTTTCATTGCTGTTGAGCAATAATAACGTATTGACAATTTTAGCGTCCACGTTGACCTCAACGTCCAGTTCTTTGAAGACTTCCGGCCATTTGTCCTTAACTGTGTCCCAATAATCGCGATCATTTATTGTAAACGTGTTTGCAAAGCCGAAAATGTCGCAATCGGTGTGTTTCTGAAAGTTGCGGATGAGCGCCAGAACATCTTCCGCAATCCCTTTCGAGATGCGGTCTTCAAGCATTTTTACCGCGCTTTTTTCTCCCAGATTCAAATCCGATTTCAGCGAAACCAGCGAAAGATCAGCTTTAATCTCTAATGTAATTTTTGGCTTGCCGCCCATGAATGAAGACTGCTGATGAGTGGAGGACTGGATGACGCTGGTAATAACCGATTCCTTGCTTCCGAGGTTGGTCTTAATATGGGCGCGTTTTATATCGTTAACGGCGAACAGGTAATACGGAGTTTGATCATCCTCAATATAGCCGGCTAGTCTGTCCTTTTTGAAGTAGGCGAGTCCGTCGGGCTTTACTTTTTTGTCCTCAACAGTTACAACAGGCAGAACAGCCGAGGTTTCTCCGGCGAAAATATTATTCAGCTCAAACGCGGTCACTTTTCGCGACTTGCTTTCCTGAAGATATTCGGAATCGATCATATCCGAGATTTCGTATGCCTGGAGCTGTTCAATCTGCGGCTTTTGTCTTAGCACCTCCTCGGCGGTGCCGTTTTTGGCAACTACAAAATCGGTGGTAATCTGAAAGTTAGTGTTCCTTATTGAACCTTCAATAAAATAAGCGATGCCGTGTTTTGCAAATTCCTCGCCCATAACGAGCGTGTCCAGATGGTTTGTATTCAGGAAACCGGGAGTATCCCCCTGGATTTCCGACAGTGCCATCGTTTCGGAATCGCCTGACGCACTTAATACACACGACTCGGTAGAGCCGGATTTGTCTCCGGATAATTTAATAATCTCCGTGGTTACGGTGTATTGATTATCCTTGTAATCCAGAGCCAGACCGGACGTCAATAGAGTTGAGTTTAACTGCTGGTAATCCCAGCAGCCGCAAAGGATAAAGGCCAACAGTGCGACAATGAACGCGCTCTTCAGTCTGTACACCATTTATTTCCCTCTCGTCTCATCGGTAGACATATGTCGAGGCCTTGTTTTCATCAGCTGCTGCGGCGACGCGATATAGATGTCCTTAATGTCCTTTAGGCTGAAAGTGCCGAATTGCGAAGTGATATCGATGCCAAACGACTTGATGGAGAGCATATAGATCATGATCCAAAGCATAACGATAAAATATCCGAAGATTCCGAATGAAGCCGCGCCGGCCAGCGCCACCAGTCTGAAAACGAAGACCGCCGCCTTCATTCTGGGAACCATGAGCCCTGTGATGCCGGTAATCGCGATGACAATAATCATCGGCGCGCTGACTATTTTCGCCTCAACTGCGGCCTGTCCTATGACCAGGGCTCCGACAATACTTAGAGCCTGACCGATTTTGTTGGGCATCCGGATGCCTGTTTCATTCAGTATCTCAAATACCATCAGCATCCCGATACACTCAACGATTGCCGGAAAGGGGACGCCTTTTGCCGCGGAGACAATGCTGACAAGCATACTGGTCGGAATCATTTCCTGATGAAAAGCGACCAGAGCGATGTAAAGCGCCGGAATGCTTATCGTGATAAAAAAAGACAGCAAGCGGAGTATGCGGGTCGCTGAGGCGTAATAGAAATTTGAGTAATAATCGTCGGGAGCTTGAAAATTCTCTATGAGCAGATAGGGAAGGGTGAGAGCCATCGGGGAACCGTCCAGCAAAATGACTATTCTGCCTTCAAGCAGCTTTGCGGCGGCAATGTCGGGCTTTTCGGTAGTTCCGATAGTTTTGAGCAGCGAATAGGGCGAGTCTTTGATAAGCTGCGCGATATAATGCGAGTCCAGCAGCCCGTCAATGTTTATTTTCGAAATGCGCTTGCGCAAATCCTCGAGCATATCCTTTTTGACCAGGCTGTCAAGATAGCAAATGCATGTCTTGGTGTTGGTTCGGTTGCCAAGCCTTATGAAGGAAAACTTGAGATCGCTGGTCTGGATCTTTCTGCGAATCATCGAAGTGTTTGTCAAAATTCCCTCGGTGAAGCCTTCTCGGGGACCGCGCAGACTTTTCTCGTCGTCCGGCTCCGAGATGGAGCGCATCGAAAAGCCCTTCGTGTTGATTATCAGCGCTTCGGCAAAACCCTCCACGAACAGGGCGGTATCACCGTAGAGAACATCCGTAACAATGCTTTTGATATCAGCAGAATTTTTGATGTCGTTGCCACATACGACCTGATTCTTGATATCCTCAAAAACGTTTTTGGAATCGTTCAGCGATGTAGTGAAAACTATTGGCGTGACAATACTTTCGTTAATGGTCTTTATGTTTATCATGCCGTCAATGCTGATCGCAAAGCACTTGATGGCAGGTGCCGCGTGGTTCTCGAATTCGCGGAATATTACTGTGTCGTCGCCCTCAAAGATTTTCTTAAACGCGCTCAAGTTATCTGCAAGCTTGCGAGACAGCGAAAACGAGTCGTATTTGACGATTCCCTCGGCGTCAACCACAGTCTTTTTTTCCCGTCGCTTAAAAAACAAACATCTCACCCCAACTTTCAGTCTGAGTTATTGTTCGATTTGCATCGGAAAATATTCGCTGCCACAATAACATATGGTCAGAGCGATAAACCAGAAAAGAAACACTGCGGCAGAGTAAAATCAGCCACAGTGTTTCTCGATAATGAGAATAACTTACATCTCCGGATAAATGGTTAACCAAATAACAAACTAACAATAAAATGCAGACAAATTGTGTAATGAAACAATAATTTTTGCAATTAATCTTTAAAACAAATGAAAGTAGAAAATCACTTATTATTTATAGTACATAACCCCGGATTCAAATATCGGCAGGTTTTTGTTGCCCGGAATGTTCTTTGCTACGTGCTCGCCATAACGCTCGTTGTGCGCCATTTTGCCGAGAATACGGCCGTCACTTGAAGAAATTCCCTCTATCGCCCAAACTGAACCGTTAGGATTGTGTTCGGTGTCCATTGACGCGACGCCGTCCATGTCGGTGTATTGAAAAGCGATCTGGTTATTTTCAGCAAGACTGCGGCAGATTTCGGGTGACGCCCAGAAGCGCCCCTCGCCGTGCGACACCGGTACAGCGTGAACATCTCCGACGTCACTTTTGAGCAGCCACGGCGAAATTGCCGACGAGACTCGCGTATAAACATAACGTGATTGGTGACGGCCAATCTGGTTTTTAGCCAGCGTCGGGCGGCCTGGGTGAGAGTCGGAAATCTTGCCCTCCGGAAGCAGGCCGAGCTTGATAAGAACCTGGAAACCGTTGCAAATGCCCAGAACCAAACCGTCACGGCTGTACAGAAGATCGTGGATAGCTTCGGTCAGGAGCGGATTGCGCAGAAAAGCGGCGATGAACTTTCCCGAGCCGTCGGGTTCGTCACCTGCCGAGAAGCCTCCCGGTAAAATGAGCATTTGCGATTGTCTGATGGCCTGTTCCAGCGCTTTTGCGGATTGATCCAGCGCGTCTGCCGACAGGTTGCGGCATACCCAGATATCCGCGATTCCTCCGGCGCGCTCGACCGCCCGCGCGGTGTCATATTCGCAATTGGTGCCGGGAAACGCCGGAATAACGGCGCGTGGACGCGCGATCGAGGTTTGGGCTTTGGCTCGGGTTGCGGACTTAGCGGATATGGTTGGAGCGTCTCCCTTTGTTTTGACTGAGGTGCGGAAAACATCTTCCAGCGGAGCGGACCAATGCGCGTGAAGCTGTTCAATATCAACGGTTTCGCCGCTAATCGAAATCAGTCCGTCCGAAGTGGTGCGCCCGATCATAACGGAGCCTTCTGGCGTGCCATCGCACTCCGCAATGATCGACCCGGCGGGGAATGAGGTTAAGCCCCTCTCCGAGCTAAACCCAATTCCGTTGCCAAAAGACATGAGCGCAATTGTGCCGGACGCGCCGTACTGACGCTCGACAGTCATCGCGGACTTTATTTTACCGTCGCGCAGGGCGGCGTCAAAGCTGCTCCACATTGCTCGCGTCCGGTCAAAATCGGGGAGACCTTTGTTGCCGACAGGCTGTTCGAAAACACAGATGCATGAGTCGGGCGCTTTGAACTCGCCTGAGATCACGCGATCGGCATCGCTGACCGACACCGCGAATGAAACCAGTGTGGGCGGAACGTCAAGGTCTCCGAAAGAGCCGGACATTGAATCCTTGCCGCCGATAGCGCCGATACCCAGTCCGAGCTGCGCCCGCATCGCACCCAGAAGCGCGCCGACAGGCAGTCCCCAAAGCTCGGGCTGGTTGCGGTGCTTGGGGAAATACTCCTGCAAGGTCAGCCAGATTTTCGAAATGTCACATCCGGACGACACAAGCTTAGTCGCGGAAAGGGTAACCGCCCAGGCCGACGCCTTGAATGGGTCGGCGGACGACTGGTACGGGTCAAACGAATACGACATGAGAGAGCAGGTGCCGCATTCGCCGAAAGACGGCAGGAGCGCCGCCATAACCTGCGACGGCGTGCGCTGATACTTTCCGCCAAACGGCATAAGCACGCTGCCGGAACCGATGGAGGAGTCAAAACGCTCGATAAGTCCGCGCTGGGAGCAGACACGCAGATCACTCATATGCGACGTGAGACTAGCTGCGGAAACTGACGCGGTTTCAAACGCGGCATTTTTCGGAGCAGCTGTGACTCTTGCGGTAGCGGTCTTTGACGCGCCGTTTGAGTCAAGAAATCCCCGGGCGATATCCACTATCACTTTTCCGCCGTTGCGCATAACCAGCCGGGGGTCGGCGGTTACTGTCGCAACCTGAGTCGCTTCAATATTCTCGCTGTCGGCGTATTTCAGCAGTAATTCGACATCATTCGCCGAGACTACGACAGCCATCCGCTCCTGCGATTCGGAAATGGCAAGCTCAGTCCCGTCCAGTCCGTCGTATTTTTTTGGCACTTTGTCCAATTCTATAATCAGACCCTCTGCCAGCTCGCCGATTGCCACCGAAACTCCGCCCGCGCCAAAATCGTTGCAGCGCTTGATAAGTTTCGCAACGTCAGGATTCCTGAAAAGCCGCTGGATTTTACGCTCCTCGGGCGCGTTGCCTTTTTGCACCTCGGAAGCGCAGGTATCCAGCGAGCTTTCGGTGTGACTTTTGGACGAACCGGTCGCGCCGCCGCATCCGTCGCGTCCGGTTCTGCCGCCGAGCAGGATGACGGCGTCACCCGGTGATGGCTCCAGCCGCACCACGTTTTCAAGCGGGGCGGCGCCGACGACCGCGCCGATTTCCATTCGTTTGGCGACATAGCCCGGATGGTAAATTTCGCGAACCAGGCCGGTTGCGAGGCCGATCTGGTTACCGTACGAGGAATAACCCTCGGCGGCGGTGGTTGTCAGCTTGCGCTGCGGCAGCTTGCCGGGCAGGGTTTCGGATAACGGTACGCGGGGGTCGCCGCTGCCGGTGACGCGCATTGCGTGATAGACAAACGACCTGCCCGAAAGCGGGTCGCGGATCGCGCCTCCGATGCAGGTGGCGGCTCCGCCAAAAGGCTCAATCTCGGTCGGATGGTTATGTGTCTCGTTTTTGAACATCAGCAGATAATCGGTGGGACTGCCGTCAATGTCCGCCTTGACGCGCACGCTGCATGCGTTGATCTCGTCTGAAACGTCGAGGTCGGGGAGCTTTCCGCGCCTTGACAGCAGTTTTGCGGCGATTGTCGCCATATCCATCAGTGTCTCCGGGCGATTATCGGCGGCGTCGCCGTAAAGCTCGGATCTAGCGGCCTTATACATCTTATACGCGCGCAGAACGTCCGGGTCATCTATTGAAATCTGCTCCAGTTTTGTCAGGAATGTGGTGTGGCGGCAATGGTCCGACCAATAGGTATCCAGCACGCGCAGTTCGGTGACTGTCGGGTCGCGGTTCTCCGATCTGAAATAGTTGCGCATAAAAATAAGGTCGTCGACTTCCATCGCCAGTCCGAAATCCTGGCGCAGCCGGTCGAGCCACGCGGCATCCATCTTGCTGAAGTTTTCAATCACCGCAACGTCTTTGGGGATTTCAACCGTTGACTGAAGCGTTTTGGGGATCTCCGATGCCGCCTCGCGCGCTTCCAGCGGGTTAATAAGGTAGGCCCGGACGCGTTCAAAGTCCGCGTTTGAGACGCTTCCGAAGAATATATATACAGTGGCGGTGCGGACGATGGGGCGGTTTCCGCCGGCAAGCAGCTGGATGCATTGCCCGCAGGAATCGGCGCGCTGGTCAAACTGTCCCGGCAGTGGTTCAACCGCAAGAATCCGGCAATCACCGCCGAAATCTGGGAGGTTATTGTCATAGAGCAAATCGGACACAGGATCGGAAAAAACAAGGCCGCGGGCGCTGGAATAAACGTCACTTGATATTCCCTGAACATCGTAGCGCAGCAAAATGCGAACCCGATCCACACTGATTTGCAGCAGTTCGCCCAGATCGCCCGCAAGAGTGTGGCAGGCTTCGTCAAATCCTTCGCGTTTTTCAACATAGCATCTGTATATGGTATTCATGGCAGACCTCCGGAAATTTTGATGGCTTGCATAGGCTTTATGGCAGTATTCGGCTATTCGCACAATAAACGGCGGCATAAACCGCAAAAAATTCTTTAGATCAACAATTGCATAATTATGAATGTGATATTATAATTATTAATCATAAATACTTGTTAGGGGAGTATACAAATGAAATCGATAAAGAAATGCGTTTTAGCTTATTCGGGCGGCTTGGACACATCTGTAATCATAGCGTGGCTCAAAGAGAATTACGGCTGCGAAGTAATAGCGGTCGCCGCCGATGTCGGACAGGGCGAGGAGCTCTCCGGTCTTGTTGATAAGGCAATAAAGACCGGCGCTTCCAAGTGTTATATCGAGGATCTGACCGACGAGTTCGTCAACGAGTACATTTTTCCGACGCTCAAAGCGGGTGCCGTATACGAGGGATTATACCTTCTCGGGACGTCATTTGCAAGACCTGTTATTGCGAAGCGTATCGTCGAAATCGCGCTGAAAGAGGGTGCGGACGCCATCGCGCACGGGTGCACGGGCAAGGGCAACGACCAGGTTCGGTTTGAGCTTGCGATCAAAGCCTTCGCACCGCATATGACCATCGTCGCGCCGTGGAGAACGTGGGAGCTGAAAAGCCGCGAGGACGAGATCGATTACGCCGCCGCCAGAGGCATCCCGCTGCCCATCAGCCGCGAGACCAACTACTCCAAGGATCGCAACCTTTGGCACCTTTCGCATGAGGGTCTGGATCTGGAAGATCCCGCCAATATGCCGGACTACGACAAGATACTTGAGCTAGGAGTTTCGCCCGAGAAAGCGCCTGATGCCCCGGAATTCGTCGAAATCGGATTTGAATGCGGCCTGCCGGTCTCAATTAACGGCAAAAAACTCTCAGGAGTGGATATAATAAAAAATCTGAACGAACTCGGCGGCAGGCACGGCATCGGCATCATCGACCTTGTTGAAAACAGGCTGGTCGGTATGAAGTCGCGCGGCATCTACGAGACCCCGGGCGGCACCATCCTTTACAAGGCTCACGAGATGCTGGAGACCATCACGCTTGATAAAGAGACGGCGCGCCAGAAACAGCAGCTCGCCATCAAATTCGCCGATATTGTCTATAACGGCCAGTGGTACACCCCGCTCAGAGAAGCGCTGTCCGCCTTCGTGGACTGCACGCAGCGCGCGGTGACGGGCACGGTTAAGCTCAAGCTGTACAAGGGCAACATGATAAATGCCGGCATCACATCGCCCAACTCGCTCTATTCAGAAGACATGGCGACGTTCGGCGAGAGCGATTACAATCAGATGGACGCCGAGGGCTTTATTAACCTGTTCGGTCTGCCGATCAAGGTAAAGGCGCTGCTCGACGAAAAGAAATAATTCCAGCGGAGCTTTTCCGCGGATTCAATGAGGTTATTGAATGAAACTATGGGCTGGCAGGTTTCAAAAGGAAACCGATACTATCGTTAACGACTTCAATTCATCCATCCAGTTTGACGCCCGGCTTTACCGCGAGGATATCGAGGGCTCGATTGCCCACGCCGCGATGCTGGGCAAGCAGGGGATAATTGACCAGTCTGAGTCGGACAAAATCGTCGGGGGGCTGCGCGCCATTCTTGCCGACATCGAGGACGGAAAGGTGGAATTCTCGCTGGAGAGCGAGGATATCCACATGAATATCGAGCGGATGCTGACCGAGCGCATCGGAGACACCGGAAAGCGGCTTCACACCGCGCGCAGCCGCAACGACCAGGTCGCACTGGACCTCAGAATGTATCTCAAACACGAGGTCAAGGCTATAAAACAGCTGGTGCTCGACCTGCAAAAGGTGTTGCTTGCCAAGGCGGAATCAAACCTCGATACCGTGATGCCCGGCTACACTCATTTGCAGCGCGCTCAGCCGACGTCACTGGCGCATTACATGATGGCGTGGGCAGAGATGCTGAGGCGCGACGTTGGCAGGCTCGACGACTGCTATGGTCGCATGGACGTAATGCCGCTGGGCAGCGGCGCGCTGGCGGCGACGACTTATCCCATCGACCGGCACTTTGTGGCGGAGCAGCTGGGCTTTGCCGAAATAACGCGCAACAGTATTGACGGCGTCAGCGACCGCGATTTCTCCATCGAGCTTTGCGCCGACCTGTCCATCCTGATGATGCATCTTTCCCGCTTTTCCGAGGAAGTAATCCTCTGGTGCTCATGGGAATTCGGTTTCGGCGAGCTGGACGACGCATATTCGACGGGCTCGTCCATAATGCCGCAGAAAAAGAATCCCGACGTCGCCGAACTGGTTCGCGGCAAGACCGGCCGCGTTTACGGATCGCTTGTCACCTTGCTCACGGTTATGAAGGCGCTGCCGCTGGCTTACAACAAGGATATGCAGGAGGACAAGGAGCCGGTTTTCGACGCGGTGGATACGGTCAAGGACTGCCTCACCGTATTCACAGCAATGTTCGACACGCTGACAGTCAAGCCGAAAGCCATGCGCCGCGCCGCTTCCGGCGGATTCATCAACGCCACCGACTGCGCCGACTATCTGGTCAAGCGCGGAGTGCCTTTCCGCGACGCGTACATGATCGTCGGCAAGCTGGTCAGCCTGTGCATAAAGACCGGGGAAACGCTGGAAACGCTGACGCTCAAAGATTTTCGGGCGATATCAGACGCGTTTTCGGATGATATATACGACGCTCTCATGCTCACGACATGCGTAAACGGTCGCAACGTGCCGGGCGGCCCCGCGAGGGAAGCGGTCGAGGCGCAAATGAGTTCACTGCGTGAGTTCATAGAGGCCAGTCAGGAAAAATAATATGAAGCCTAAAGTTTTTATAGACGGCGCGGAAGGCACGACCGGACTGCGCATTGCCGACCGGCTGTCCGAGCGTGAGGATATCGAGCTGCTGAGCATTGAGCGCGAGCTGCGCAAAGACGCGGCCCGAAAACTGGAGCTGTATGACCGGGCGGATATCGTATTTCTCTGCCTGCCGGACGACGCGTCCCGCGAGGCTGTCGGCAAGATCACAAAAGCCAGAGTGATTGACGCATCAACGGCGCACAGGACTCAGCCCGGCTGGGCGTATGGATTTCCCGAGCTGTCACGCGGACACAGGGAGGCGGTCGCCAAATCGCGGCATATCGCGGTTCCGGGCTGCCACGCGACGGGGTTCATCACGTCGGTCTATCCGCTGGTCGCGTCAGGTGTTCTGCCCGCTGACTACCCGCTGACCTGCCATTCGATCACCGGATACAGCGGCGGCGGAAAATCGATGATTGCGGCCTATACGGCTGAAGATCGCGACAGCGCGCTGGATACGCCGAGGCAATACGCGCTCGGGCAAAAGCACAAGCACCAGCCGGAAATGCAGGCAGTTTGTGCTCTTGCATATCTCCCGATGATTAACCCGATCGTCAGCGATTATTATTCGGGAATGTCGGTAACCGTGCCGCTGCATACGCGGCTGATGAGCCATCGTGCGACCGCGCGGGATATATGGAGCATCCTCAGCGAACACTATGCGGGAGAACCGCTGATTACGGTTCTGCCGTTTGGAGGCGGGGAAGCGGCGCCTGAAGGATTCGCAAATGCCGGAGCGCTGACAGGGCTTGACAGGCTGGAACTCCTGGTCGCTGGATCGGATGATCAGGCGGTGGTTATCGCGCGGTTCGACAATCTCGGCAAGGGAGCGTCCGGCGCTGCCGTGCAATGCATGAATATTGTCTGCGGCTTCGATGAAACCGCGGGGCTTATGATTTAACGGAGGGAACTTATGAAACCTATCGACGGCGGCGTCACCGCGCCCAAAGGATTTAAAGCCGGAGGTATAAACTGCGGAATTCGCCGCAATAACAATAAACTCGATCTCGCGCTGATTTTGGCCGAATGTGAGTGCACAGCGGCGGCGGTATATACCACAAACAAGGTCAAAGCGTCGCCGGTTTATGTCACGATGGAGAATCTCGAAAACGGAGCGGCGCGGGCCATCGTGTGCAATTCCGGCAACGCAAACGCCTGTGCCCCGAACAGCTACGAGAACGCGAGGCGCGTGTGCCAAGCCGCAGCAAAAGCGCTGAACATACGCGATGAAGACGTCATTGTAGCCTCGACCGGCGTGATCGGCGTCGAACTAAACGTCGGTGCCGTCGAGTCCGGCATGCCCAAGCTCGCGGAGTCTATAACCGCTGACGGATCGGCGAAAGCGGCGGAAGCCATTATGACCACCGATACCTTTACCAAGCAATATGCGGTTTCGGTGTCGATCGGCGGGAAAACGGTGACAATCGGCGGCATTGCCAAAGGATCGGGCATGATTAAGCCGAATATGGCCACCATGCTCGGATTCATCACAACTGACTGCGCGATTACACCAGAAATGCTGCATGAGGCGCTCTCCGAGTGCACGCGCAGGACATTCAACCGCGTCAGCGTGGACGGTGACACGTCCACTAACGATATGGCGGCCTGCCTGGCATCAGGTCTTGCCGGAAATCCTCTCATTGAGTGGAAAGACGACAGCTACACCGTTTTTGCGGCGGCGCTCGGCCATGTATGTGAGTTTCTCGCGAAGTCTATCGCGCGCGACGGCGAGGGAGCGAGCAAGCTGCTGACGTGTACCGTCGTCAATTCCCGCAGCGAGGAAGCCGCCGAACGGCTGGCAATGTCGGTCATTTCGTCGTCGCTGGTTAAAGCGGCCATGTTCGGTTCAGACGCCAACTGGGGACGCGTCCTGTGTGCGATGGGCTATTCAAAAGCGCCGTTTCGTCCCGAGTATGTCGACGTGACATTCAAGTCGGCGGCGGGTGAGATTATGGTCTGCAAGGACGGCGCGGGACTGAGCTTTGACGAAGAAAAAGCAAGGTCGGTACTCTCGCTGGACGAGGTGACGATCTATGTCGACGTAAAAGAGGGCGCATGCTCCGCCAACGCGTGGGGCTGCGATCTGACCTACGATTATGTCAAGATAAACGGAGACTACCGCACATGATAGATCAGTTCGTGGAGCGCGCGCGGGTGCTGAGCGAGGCGCTTCCATATATACAAAAGTTCAATAACAAAACGGTCGTCGTTAAGTACGGCGGAAACGCGATGAAGAGCGAAGAACTCAAACGTACGGTACTGTCGGACATCATCCTGCTCAATCTGGTGGGAATTAAGGTCGTCGTAGTGCACGGCGGCGGGCCGGAAATCAGCGCGATGCTCGACAGCCTCGGCAAAAAGTCCGAGTTTGTCAACGGCATGCGCTATACCGACGAAGAGACCATGAGCGTCGTGCAGATGGTGCTGTGCGGAAAGATCAATAAAGACCTGGTCAATATGATAAACGGACTCGGCGGGCGCGCGGTCGGCTTGTGCGGTCTGGACGGCGGTATGATCACCGCGGAGCGGCTGGTGGAAGACGGCGTCGATTACGGCTTGGTGGGCGAGATAAAGTCGATTGACGCGAGTCCGGTCATCACGGCGCTGGATAACGGGTATATCCCGGTCATCTCAACAGTGGGCGGCGGCACTGGCAGCGAGGTCTACAACATCAACGCGGACATTGCCGCGGCAAAGCTCGCGATAGCGCTGTCGGCAGAAAAGATGGTGCTGCTCACCGACGTGCGCGGACTCTTGCGCGACAAGAACGACGAGTCGACGCTGATTCCACTTGTCGAGCTGTCGGACGTTCCCAAGCTCACGCTGGACGGCGTGATTTCTGGTGGTATGATACCTAAAGTTGATTGCTGCGTTGAGGCTGTCCGCCGCGGAGTTGACCGCGCGCACATACTCGACGGCAGGATTCCGCACTCGATACTGATCGAAATGCTCTCTGACGAGGGTGTCGGAACCATGTTTATCTAACAGTTTAGTTTTAAGGAGGTGAATTTGCTTGAATTTTTCCGATATACAGAACATGGATCACGAATTTGTCATGCAGACCTATACGAGGTGGCCGGTTGCCATCGCGTGCGGTGACGGGGCTCGCCTGTATGATCTGGACGGTAAGGAGTATGTTGATTTCACGAGCGGTATCGGCGTATGCTCCGTCGGACACGCGCATCCTAAATGGATTGCCGCTGTCGAGAGTCAGATACACAACGTTGCCCATATGTCCAACCTGTTTTACACGGTACCGGGCGTAAAACTCGCTGAACGCCTGTGCAAACTCTCCGGAATGTCTTCGGCATTTTTCTCAAACTCCGGAGCGGAGGCGAACGAGGGCGCGATCAAGCTGGCGCGCAAATACAGCTTCGATAAATACGGCGCGGGCAGGCACACGATAATAACGCTTCAAAATTCTTTCCACGGCAGGACGATCACGACGCTCGCCGCCACCGGACAGGATAAATTTCATGTGAGCTTCATGCCGTTCACCGACGGCTTCAAGCATGTTCCGGCGGGAGATATCGACGCACTTGTCCAGGCGCTTTCCGACGACGTTTGCGCCGTTATGCTGGAGTGCGTGCAGGGAGAGGGCGGCGTGGTGCCGCTTGAATACGATTACTTGCAACACGTTTACAGAATCTGCAAAAGCCGTGACGTGCTCCTGATTGTCGATGAGGTTCAGACCGGAATCGGCAGGACGGGCAACATGTTCGCTTTTCAGGGCGCGGGAATCCATCCCGACGTCGTGACGCTGGCCAAAGGACTTGGCGGTGGACTGCCGATCGGGGCTGTCCTCGCGGCGGATGACTGCTCAAAAGTGCTTGGAGCCGGAACGCACGCGACGACGTTTGGCGCGAATCCGGTATGCTGCGCCGCTGCGCTCGCCGTTCTTGAAATAGTCCAGGCCGAGATGGAACAGATAGCGCAAAAAGGCGGATACATCCGCGCGGCGATTAAATCGCTCGAGCTTCCGCACGTTCGCGAGGTGCGCGGGCGCGGACTTATGATCGGTGTGGCTGTGGACGATATAAAGCCCACGGATCTGCTGGCTAAATTCATCGAAGAAGGGCTGCTGTGCCTGTCCGCAGGAACCGACGTTGTGCGCATCATGCCTCCGCTTACCATCACCTACAAGGAAATCGACGATGGACTAACAATTATGCAGTCGGCGTTTTGCGCCTTGAAATGAAGACGTGAATTATCGGGGAGGTAATTAATTTGACAGACCTATTGAAACTGCTTGACCTCACACGCGAGGACATATTGAAAATTCTCAATCTCGGAGACCAGTTAAAGTACAATCAGAAAAATAACATCGAACATAACCGCCTGAAGGGCAAAACGCTCGCGATGATATTTGAGAAGGCGTCCACCCGCACCAGAGTTTCGTTTGAAACCGGAATGTACCAGCTGGGCGGTCACGCGCTGCATCTCAACTCGTCCGAATTGCAGATGGGCCGCGGAGAGCCGGTTCAGGACACCGCGCGCGTGCTCTCGCGCTACTGTGACGGTATCATGATCCGCACCTTCAAGCAGTCAATGGTCGAAGACCTTGCCAAATATGCGGATATTCCGGTAATTAACGGACTGACCGACTTCGCGCACCCCTGCCAGATACTGGCCGATCTAATGACCGTCCGCGAGCATAAAGCGCGCCTTGAGGGGCTGAAGCTGGCGTGGATCGGCGACGGAAACAATGTATGCAACTCGATGATCGTCGGCGCGCTCAAATGCGGCCTTAAAGTCAGCGTCGCGTGCCCTGAGGGATATGACCCCGATCCTGTCGTACTGGAGTTCGCGAAAGGTTTCGGCGGAGATTTCGCCCTTGTTCGTGATACGAAGGAAGCCGCGAGCGGAGCCGACGTTCTTGTAACCGACGTCTGGTCCAGCATGGGTCAGGAGGGCGACGCCGAAAAACGCCGCAGCAAATTCTCGAGCTACCAGCTAAATGCCGGTCTCATGAAGCTGGCGGCTGACGGAGCGATGGTGCAGCACTGCCTGCCGGCGCACCGCGGCGAGGAAATATCGGAGGACGTTTTTGAAGCGCACGCGACCGAAATATTTGACGAAGCAGAGAACAGGCTGCACGCCCAGAAAGCGGTAATGACACTGCTTATGGAGAATGCCAAGAAATAGTAAATACAGCTGATAATGCTTGTAATATTAGTATTAGAGTGGTATAATCGGACATATCGTCGTTGCTCGGCGGTATGTCCGGTTTCATTTGTGTAGTGCGACGGCGCGTCATCGGGCTTCTGATCCGTCGCTTGGCTTTTTATCGGAAAGGAAGATGAAAATGCAGGAAATTATTAACTTTCTCAACGACTGCAAAGTGTTCTTTATCGCGACTGTCGACGGTGACACACCCAAAGTGCGTCCTTTCGGATTTGTTATGGAATTCGAGGGAAAAATGTTCTTTTGTACAGCCAAACCGAAGCCATGCTGCAAGCAAATGCAGGCAAACCCGAAGGTAGAGATCTGCGCCTGCAACCAAAGCATGGAGTGGGTTCGAGTTTGCGGAAACGTGGTGTTTAGCGATAACGCCGCCGCCAAAGCAAAGTGCTTTGAGGTTATGCCGATGCTTAAGCAGGTTTACAAGGGACCGGAAAATCCCGACTTTGCGGTGTTTTATATCGATAACGGAAGCGCCGAATTTTGTTCGATGACCGGAGCCGCGAGGGCTGTCAAGTTTTAATTTAGAGGTTACATAAATTTATCAAGCATAAACGGACGGCGGGAAATAAACCTGCCGTCCGTTTGTATTGGATCTTGCCGCCGTATGTGCCGAGTGAATGAAAAGCCCTGGCTGTGGTCGTGAAAAACTCCATTTATTGGGATGCTAGAATACTTTCGGTAATTGTGTCCGCCAGAGAATATACGCCGTCGAAGTCGACATGCGGATTGTACAGGGATTCGAGCCGGTCGTGCGCCAATTTACATTCGGCAAGCGCGCTGACAGCTTCGTTGAGCATTGCGGCGCTGGCCTTTTTACAGAACCGGATACGTTGCTTGCAATGCCTGATGACATCCGAGTCAGCGAGCGGGTCCAGTCTTATCCGCCTGTACGGAGTGTCGTCGTAAGGGTACCAGTCGCTGGAGGTGACAAAGCCAAGTGAGAGTGACGGAATCAAGACGTGCTCCAGTTTCGCCTCGGGATTGAGCGGACAGTAGCAGGCGATAACTTCGTGGCCGTTTTGCTGGGCAGCCGCCACGATGGATGAAAGCATAAAATGGGAAAGACCGAAGTTATCGTAGATTTCGTATATTTTGGAGCACAGTATCCTCGCGGTGTCGAACCGGCAAACCGGACCCTGTGGAGTTATCGCGCTCAGAAATCTCTTTTTATACGCGTAACCGGGGCCCCGGCTTATCTCGCGGGAAATAATTCCGCGCGCCCGCTTTTGAATCCGTTCGATAGAAACGCCCTGTAGAACCGCGCCGAAAATATCGTCCGTGAGCGACCGAGCGGCGGCAATATAGCGGTAGACTCTTGGGTATGCCTCCTTGTTCTCGGTTGCAGCGTCAATGATCGCCTGCCGTTTTCCGACAAGGGCGGATGAGTCGTAGAACTGCGCGAGATTGACAATATGCTCGACAACTGAAGGGTATTTCGGTTCGACAACGTGCGGCGCGGTGCCGTCAACAAGTGCGATGTTTAGCTTGGGAAAAACGACTCCGTCGAGGGAGTCTAAATCGGCTGAGCAATGGATGTGTTCGGCGTCATAGCCGCGTTCGACCAGTGTTTTGGAGATACGCCGCATGAATGACGACTTGCCGCATCCGGGCCCGCCTTTGATAATGAACACACTGTGTGCGGTATCCAGATCTATCAGCCAATCGTAGAGTGAATAGAAACCCGAAGGAGCATTTGCTCCCAGAAAAAAGGAAGATACGTTCCCGTTTGCCATTTTGCAATACCCCCAAAAAACCATTCAACACAGGATATGCCGAAATAGCTTCAAGAGTGTTTTGCCCCTGAAAATCGCACCGATCATCAAGTGATGAAAAATGCGGGATTCAGGGGCAATTTGACTGTATATTCAGTTTTACGTTAATTTGCCGGACCTTGAAGCGCTTCAGCTTCTTTTTTCAGCAATATGGATTCGCGGCGCGCCTTCCGTTTTTGGCGCCTTCGCTCACGGTATTCGTCGACCAGCGAATAGCTGACCGGGATGAATATAAGCGTAATCAGCGTTCCGAACAGCAGGCCGGTGGCGACGACAACAGCCATCGGGCGCATCATTTCCGCTCCGGGGCCGCTGTTTATGATCATCGGAACCATGCCGAGCACGGAGGTAAGCGTCGACATCAGTATGGGGCGCAGTCGCACCGGACCCGCTTTGAGCAACGCGTCCCTGATCGAGAGTCCGCCCTCACGCCGCAGCTGGTTGGTGTAACTGATCATGATAATTCCGTTGCTGACAATGATTCCCGCAAGCATTATTAGTCCAATTATAGACGTAATGTTAAGCGTCTGCCCTGAGAAGATCAGTCCCAGCAATCCGAACGTCATTGAAAGCGGGACGGTAAGCATGATCAGGAACGGATGAATCAGCGATTCAAATTGTGAAGCGGTGATCATATAAATCAGTAAAACAGCGAGGATAAACGCGAGCCCGAGAGCGCCGAACGAATCCATCATCTGCTCCTGCTGTCCGCCAAAGTGGTAATTGTAGCCCGATGGCATCTCATAAGCCTTGATCACTGCTTCAACGTCAGCTGAAACATCACTGAGAGTGCGGCCTTCGAAGGTGGTCGAGACAGTGACATATCGCTCCTGGTTTATTCGATCTATAGCGACAGGGGACTGCTCAACAACAACAGTCGCAATGTCGGAGAGCGGGATGACGCCGCCTCCGGGCGTAGGTATCATGATGTGCTGGATATCCTTGAGATATTCGAGTTCAGATTTGCTTTGGCGAATTCTGATATCCAGTTCCTTGCCGCCGACTTTGAGCTGGGTAGGAACCGAGCCGTTTACGGCTGTATTTACAATTGAGGAAACTGTGGCCGTTGTGATTCCGTACGAAGCTGCCTTTTCCCGGTCGATTCTGATGCTGGCTTCCGGTGAAGTGTCTTCGAGAGAGGTTGTCGATGTTACAACTCCGGGAATCTTTCTGATACTTTCGGAAAGCTCTCTGGCGATTTCCGAGATGGTGTCAAGATCGCTGCCTGTTATCTGAAAGAGAAGGCCGTCAGACATCATAGCGTTCATGCTGCGGGAGGCGACCGTAACGTCCACTCCGGGGATATCCTTAACACGCTCGCGGATTTCTGCCGAGATGGCGTCAGCGCTGCGCTTGCGTTCAAGCTTGGGTTTAAGGTTGATCATCATTGAAGCGGAGTCTGACGGCGATCCGGAAAGGCTGAGAGCGCCGCTGCTTCCGACAATTAGAACTGTATCGACAATTTCCGGGATATCCTCAATGGCGTTCTGGATCTCTTGGGTTTTTTCAAACGTTTTTTCGAGCAAGGTGCCCTTTGGCATTGAAATACTGACATTAATGGCGGACATGTCCATATTGGTCATGAATTCTGCACCTATGCTCGTCGCCATGATGCCTGTGCCAAGAAACAGAAGAAAAATAAGGACTAAAACTGTTTTGCGAATCCTCAGTGCACCTACAAGCAAACGGCGGTAAGCCGTGTCGAGTTTGCCGGTCAGTCTGCCGATGCCGTCCAGTATGCGTTTGAGCCGGTTCTTTCTTTTTGTCGGGTCCGGCCGACGGAGAACAAGCGAACAAAGCATGGGAACAAAAGTAAGCGAGATTAAGAGCGACATAACCATCGAGAAGGAAATCGTCAGCGAGAGATCACGGAAAATATTAGCAATAAGGCCGGACATAAATACAATGGGCAGGAAAACCGCTATATGAGTGAGGGTGGACGCGGTGACAGCCATGCTGACTTCTTTAGCTCCGTTTATCGCCGCAGCCGTTCGATCCTCACCCTCCTCAAATCGTCGGAAAATACATTCCAGCACGACAATCGAGTTGTCGACCAGCATTCCGACGCCGAGCGTGAGCCCGAGCAGCGATATCATATTCAGCGTAATATGCCCGAAGTACATCATGGCAAAAGTGCCGATAACTGAAACCGGTATGGCGATTCCAACAATGAAGGTGCTCAGCAGATTTCGGAGGAAAAAGAAAAGAATCAGAATTGCCGCCGAAAAGCCGATTATCAGCGACTCGACCACGTTGCTGATGGAAACCCGGACACTTGTGGCCTGGTCAGTGACTACGGTCACCGTAATATCTTTGTACTGCTCAGTAATCTTCGCGTTCTCGGCAATCATCCTGTCCGACACGTTTACGGTGTTTGCCGAACTAGATTTTTGCAGTGTGAGCAGTATCGCTGGTTTGTCATTGATATAGGCGTAAGAGGTCAGATCCTTGAAAACTGTAGATACGTCAGCGATCTCACTGAAATAGATTGGCTGGCCGGAGGAAGTGGTTATCAGCAGTTTCTTTATGTCGTCGACGGAGGTAAACTCGCCCATTGTCCGCAGCTGAAGGCGGTATTCGCCCTGCTTGATTGTTCCGGCTGCGGAATTCGCGTTTTCCGACCGGAGCACCTGTGAAACCTGCGCCTCGGTAATGCCGTATTCGCGCATCTTTTCGGGAATAAGCTCAACCTGGACTTCCTGAGAGCGGCCGCCCGCCAGACCGACGCTGGCAATGCCGTCCAGGCGTTCATACCTCGGCACGAGTTCGTCTTCGACTTTCTTTTTCAGCTCGATAAGATCCATCTTGTCGCTGGTAATCGCAATCTGTGTGTTGGAGAGCTGGTTCATGTCGATCTTCATAACGCGGGGAGCGTCTGCATTGTCGGGAAGCATGGGTTTGATCATGTCAATCCGTTCACGCAGATCCAGCGCGCCCTGATCGACATCGGTTCCGTCCTCGAACGAGACAATGATCAATGAATAACCCGTGGACGATATGGATTGAAGCTCGCTGACACGGCTGACAGTTCCCAGCGCGCTCTCCAGCGGGTCGGTAACCATGTTCTCTACCTCGCGCGGACCAGCTCCGGAATACGATGTCTGAACTATGGCCATCGGAAGGTCGATCTTGGTCATAAGATCCATCGGAAGACCGAACAGAGACACGCCGCCGAACAGCAAAAGCATAATCAGCAGCATTGTAATGGTTACAGGTCTGTGGACGGCCATTTTGGCAAGGTTCATCGGGTTTCCTCCTTGCCGGGGACTATTTTAATCTTCTCGCCGTCGGTTAAATATGTCTGACCGACCACCACCAGCGATTGGCCGGCGGTCAGTCCGCTTGTGATCTCGACGCGCTGCCCGTCGTTCAGTCCCGTTGTGACCGGAACCTTTTTAGCGGAGTCTCCCTCGGCAATAAACACGTAGCTGCCGGATTCGTCCTCCAACACGGTGTTGAGCGGAATGGCCACGACGTCCTTGTGGGAAGCAAGCACGATATTCACCTGGCCGAACATGCCCGCCTTAATCATATGATCAGCATTTGATATCTTGACTCGGACGGGAAAGGTTTTTGACTGGTCGGCTACCGGGGGCACGACGTCAATCACGCCGTCAAATTTTTCCTGGGAGGCGGCGGGGATGGAGACTTCGATCGGCATGTCCTCAGCCAGCTTATTTATGGTATTCTCTGTGACCTTGACAACAAACTTCACTGTGTCGATATTGACAATTGTAAAAGCGGGGGAAGACATGGATATCATACTTCCGGCTTTGGCGTTGCACACGCTGACAATGCCGTCAATCGGCGACTTGACTGTGGTGTCCGACAGCATCGAGGTTGCGTTGCTGATCTGGACGTTCAGGGTATTTACCTGCGCTTTGGCCTGCTCGAGCGCATTTTGCGCCGTCTCCAGATTATCAGAGGAGATTTTTTCACTGGCAATGTCGTATGACGATTTCGCCTGGTCGTATGCGAGCTGCGCGCTCTGCACCGCGACTTCCGTCTGGTGCAGCTGCACCTCGGACGATTCGCCGAGCTCAAACATTAGCTTTGCGTTGTCATAATTGCGCTGGGCGTCGTCGAGAGCCAGCTTGGCTTTGTCGATCGCAGAGGAGGAGGTCAGCATCTGGCTCTGCCACTGGCCGCCAGTTACGTTCTTGACCGCCGTTTCCGCCGTTCTGACCGATGTCTGCGCCGCCGCGAGCTGAGCGCGGAGCGTCTTGATATTATCTTCAATTGTGCGCCTGTCAAGCGAGAAGAGCACGTCGCCTTTTCTGACACTGTCGCCGATGTCAAAGTTGACTGCCGTTACCTTGCCGGCTGATGTTGACATCACGGCGGCTTCATCCGAGGGGGTGACCTGGCCGGAGTAGGTCATAACATCTTCCATCGCACTTGTTGCGACGGGGCTGACCTGAACCGGAATCATCGGCTCGGGGACGGGTTCGGGTTCGATTTGCGGCTGACATCCGGACAGCAAAAGGCAGGACACTGCCAAAGCGACAATGAGCGCGACCGCGGAAATTCGCGTGACTCCGCCGGACACACCTTTTCGGGATCTCTCATTAGTACTGTTTGAAGTGATCTTAAATATGTAACCGATTCTTTTCATTAAGTGAATAACCTCAATTCTCAGATTCTGGATCGGGTTTGCGCAGACTGTCAAAAATGAGCTCAAAGTCGACTCTGTCCAGCAGAGAGTTTATGGACTCCAGCCCATGGCGGACATTCAGGATTTCTTCTTCTGTCGCGAGGCGCATAACATCGTTTTTGAAACGTTCGAAGATCTCCACTATGTAGATCATCCTGGATTTTGCGAGGTCGGTCAGGCCGACTTTGACTGTGCGCTGGTCGTCCGTTTGCCGGATGCGCTCGACCAAGCCGAGTTTTTCCAGTCTGGAACAGGTGGATGAAACATTGCTTTCGACCATCAGGCATTGCGCGCTGAGATCCCCGATTTTGCAGGCGCCGCTCTCGTGCAGCTGCATGAGAATATCCAGCTGAGTGGGGGTTAGGTTAAGCTCTTTGCAAAAAATCAGTAGCATTCTGCGTACTTTGATATTGACGCACTTAAAAGCGTCCATTATCGCCATAGAGTTACGCTCATCAGTCAAATCCACACTTCCTTATAACGATAAATATTTTCGTGCTAACATATATTATCATAAGCATATTCTGCTGTAAAGGGAGAATAATTAACGAAAATGTTAACTTACTGAAAACAAAAAACATGAAGATTGCAGTGTGCCGATATTGATTATTATTGTATCGGTGATATAATAGAAAAAAACGCCATACTTTATTATTTGAGGTAATTGCCATGATTAAATGCATCGTAATAACCGGGTTTTTGGGCGCGGGCAAAACGACTTTTGTCAAACGGGTGGCGGACGCTTATGCCAGACGCGGACTTAAGACCTGCTTTATCGTTAACGAGTTCGGTAAAGAGGTCATCGATTCAAAAGAAATGCGCCATCCGGATATTGAAGTTTATGAGCTCGCCGGCGGGTGCATCTGCTGTTCCCTGCGTTCGACCACCTCTGCGCTGATGGCCGAGGTAATCGAGATGGTGCAGCCGCAGGTCATTTTGTTTGAGACGTCCGGACTTTTCACCTACGACAGGTTTGACGAGATACTTGAGGACAAACGTCTCGCCGGTAAATGCAGGGTGGAGCGGCGCGTCTGCATTGTTGACGCCGTCAACTTCACGAAAGCCACAATCATTTACGGCAGCTTCATTCACAGCCAGCTCATGTACTCCGACCTCGCTATTCTCAGCAAGACGCAGCTGCCCGAGGCGGATGTCGGCAAGGTAGTTCAGAAGATCGCCGAGGTCAATCCCGATCTTCCCATCGTGACCAACGAGTGGACCACATTTGACGACGCCTTTTACGACAACTTTCTGGAATACGACCAGTCTGTGCAGGATATGCAGTACCCCCGCGAGAAGCGCAAGCACTCGACGCTGAAATCATTGCAGCTCCATCCCAAGGACATCACCCGCGCCGAATACGACAGCTTTGCCGCCGATTTGAAGTCGGGCAAGCTCGGTGACGTCGTGAGGGCAAAAGGATTCTTAAAAATTGACGGCGTAGTGCACAGGTTCCAGTACGTGTTCGATCAGCCGGAGGTGCACGTTTGGGACGGCGACGAGGCAAACTCGGTCACGTTTATCGGAAATGAACTGATTTTGGACGGAGTTCTGGAATAAATTTAGACAAGCAAAAGCATCCGCAGGTCGCGCAAGCGACTGGCGGATGCTTTTAATTAACGTAAAAACTGTGGCAGCCTGAAATATCTCCGCCCGACTGCCAATCAGGCGCGGTTGTCCCTGGCCATATACATGATCGCATTGCAGATCGCGGCGGCGACGTTGCTGCCTCCCTTTCGGCCGTGCGCGACAATATACGGTACGCCTGCGGTGCAGATCAGCTCCTTGGATTCGACGACATTGACGAACCCGACGGGCACGCCGATAATCAGGCGCGGCTTGAAATTCTCCTGCGTAATCAGTTCATGCAGGCGGATTAGTGCGGTCGGCGCGTTTCCGATAGCGAAGATGAGCGGCTTATCAATTTTCGCCGCTTTTTCCATGGAGACGGTCGCGCGGGTGACTCCGCGTTCCAGAGCGGTTTCCGCAACATCCTTGTCGGCGATAAAGCAATGCGTTGCGCCGCCGAACGTCGTGAGCGTGGGTTTATTTATGCCCGACTGAGCCATATTGGTGTCGGTGACTATGTCCGCGCCCTCTTTGATCGCCGCGATCGCCGCCTGAACGGCGTTTTCGGAAAAAACCAGATTATCGGCGTAATCAAAATCGGCGGTGGTGTGAATGACTCTCTTTATAATCGGATCCTGAAGCTCGTCAAACACGCGGTTTCCGAGTATTTCGGTGATGATGGAGAAGCTGCGCTTTTCAATCTCACCGGGCGCCATTGTTTCAAATTTCATTTTTCGACTCCTTCACGGGCGGGGATACCCTTGTCAAACGGATGCTTGATCTTCTTTACCTCTGTCAAATAGTCGGCAAGGTCACAGAGCTCCGGAGCGGGGTTCCTGCCAGATATAATAACTTCGACGCCCCTGCGGTCTTTGAGAAACGCCAGCACCACATCGCGGTCGATAAGGTTGGTGTTCCACGCGTCCAGCAGTTCGTCAAGTATCAGCATTTCACATTTGCCGTCACGGCAGACGCCTATGGCTTTTAGCAGCATATCGTTATGAATCGCCGTGGTCTCCGCTTTTTCCTCGTCGGTCATATTAAAGGAAAACTTAGGAGTGATATTGCCTCGGATAAACGAAATATTCGGTACGTTTTGCAGCGGGGCGACTTCGCCGGTTTCGCGTCCCTTGAGGAACTGGAGAATGTATACCTTCAAACCGCGGCCGGCTGCCCGAACGGCTTGACCCATGCAGGCCGTGGTCTTGCCCTTGCCGTCGCCGCAGTAAATGTGAAGCATTCCGAGCTTGTCTTTCATAATTACAGCCCCTTCCACAGAATGTCGTATATCTTATCCATGTCAAGCGACCGGCGCAGCAGATCGGCCAGCAGGTCGTACTGCTTCTCCTTGTGAGCAGCGATGTCAAACGCGGCAACCGCCGCCGGGTCCAGTCCCTTGGACAGCATAAGCGCGGATACCATCGCCGCCGCGACTCCTTCACAGTCAAACAAGCCGTGGACATAGCTGCCGTATACATTTTCGCGTTGTTCACCCGCGAGCGAGCTTTCACCTTCGGATGTGAGGCGCTGTAGCGGGGACTCGGAGGTGTCGGTCTTTCCCATGTGTATCTCATACCCGGAAAATTCCAGTCCACTGAGGCTGCCGAATATTCCGCCCACTTTTTCAAATTTGCCGCGCACCTGCGTCGTGTGCTTGACGGGCTCAAAGATCGTCGAGTTGTTCAGCAGCCCGAGTCCGGTGATTTCACCGCCCTGCTCGACTCCGTGCGGGTCGCGGACAACTCCGCCCAGCATTTGGTAACCTCCGCAGATACCGAAAACCGGTTTGCCGCGTCCGGCGTGGCGGATGATGAGCGGAGCCAGCCCGCTCTCCTTGAGCCAAATGAGGTCGGAAATCGTATTTTTCGTTCCCGGCAGAATAATCAGGTCGGGGTCGCCGAGTTCGGATTTTTTGGATACATATCTCAGGCTGACGCCGTCGATATACTCAAAAGGCGTAAAGTCGGTGAAGTTAGAAAGCTTCGGCAGGCGTATGACCGCGATATCCACAGCGCCTCTAGACGCGCCGTTTGTCAGGCGGGAGGACAGGCTGTCCTCGTCGTCGATGTCAATTCTGGTAAACGGGATCACGCCGAGCACCGGTACTTTTATGATCTGCTCGAGCTGTTCAAGTCCCGGGCGGAGTATGTCCACATTGCCGTGGAATTTGTTGATGACCACGCCCTTGACCCGGCTGCGCTCCTGCTCGGTGAACAGCAGCATCGTTCCTGCGAGAGAGGCGAAAACGCCGCCCCTGTCGATGTCCCCGGCGAGCAGCACGGGAGCCTTGGCCATCTCGGCCATGCCCATGTTGACGATGTCGTTTTTGTTCAGGTTGATTTCTGCGGGGCTGCCCGCTCCTTCGATGACGATGACGTCGTATTCAGAAGAAAGGCTGCCGTATGCCTTCATGATTTCCGGAACGAGTTTTTCGCGCATCTGGTAGTAGTTTTCAGCGCCAACAGTACCGATCGCGGCGCCGTTTAGGATAACCTGCGAGCCTTTGTCGCTGGTGGGCTTGAGCAGGATGGGATTCATACGAACGTCCGGATCGATGCCCGCCGCCTCGGCCTGCATTACCTGCGCACGCCCCATCTCGCCGCCTGACTTGGTGATGAATGAATTAAGCGCCATGTTTTGCGACTTAAAAGGGGCAGTTTTGTATCCGTCCTGTTTGAAAATGCGGCACAGTCCGGCAGTAATAAAGCTCTTGCCCGTATTGGACATTGTGCCTTGTACCATAATTGGTTTTGCCATTAAAACCGCCATTTCTCCGACGGCTGGAGATTGCTTTGCCGCACTTCGCCGCCGGAAAAGTACGGAAATATTCGATACCGCTATCTACATCAATGCGCAATAACGGTTGCCATTTCGCGGGATTTAAGCGCCGAGAGTGCGGCAGACACTGACGCAGTCGCAGCCCTTTATTGTGCCGACATTTTTGCCGCCGTGGTTCTCGCCTTTGCGGATCAGCCAGAATCTGACCGGGCCGTCGGTGTGCGCCGCTGTCTGGCAGACGGTCGCGTGGTCGGAGCATATGAACATCGAGTCGTGATCGCTCATCGCGCTGAGCAGTCCGCCGACAATCACCTCGTCGACCTGCTTGACAAAGTTGGATTTTTCGACCGGGTTCTTGCGGTGTCCCGCCTCGTCCGAGCCGTTGAGATGTACCAGTACGAAGTCGAAGTCGCGCATGAGCTCGATTGCGGCCGCCGTTTTGGCCGAAAGGTCGGTGTCGGTATCGCCGGTCGTACCCTCGATATCGGGCGTGTGCATACCGGACGCGCGGGTGATGCCGACCACGATTTCGGTCTTGCAGACAGCCGCGCCCTTGACTCCATGCACCTGCTCAAAGCTTGGCATTTTAGTGGTCAGCGATTCGCCCCACGGCAGGATGGCATAGTCGCCCAGCAGGTTTCGGGTTTTAACACAGTATTTGGACAGGTCGTCGGCAAATTTGGTGCCGGATGAGAGAAAATCATCAAAAGCCCGGCCGATATTCATATGAGGGGCAAAGGTCTTGAAGTCCTTGATGTGCTTGGCGCCGTTCTTGACGACCAGCATATTTTTGTAGGTTCCCATATGGTGTATCTCGTAGTTTTCAGGAAGAAGGGAGGCGGTCGACAGTGCGCGGGCCTTCATTTCCTCCTCGCTGAGCTTGCCGCCGCAGGAAGATGTTACAATTCCGTTTTCGATGCCGACGATGTTGCAGCGCATGTACAAATCGTCGTCGCAAGGTTGAATGCCGATGGCGATCGCCTCAAAAAAGGCGCGTCCGCGGGGCTCACGGTGTACGCCGAGAATATTGCCGATGCAGTAAAGACTGTCGGGAGGATAACCATCTGGAACCGTATTGATCATGCCGGTAAGTCCGGTCGATTCCGCCGTCATGATATTTTTGCAGTTGGCAAAACCAAACGGGTCCTTGCCGTCCAGTTCAGGATAGGTGATGTCCTCCATACCGTCGATGATTACAATTATTGCCGACATGATAATACCTCCTCGAATGCCGAGATAAGACGTCTGTTGTCCGCTTCAGACTTGACCGCAATGCGATAGAAACCCGAAGACAGACCGGCGAAGTTTTCGCATGATCGAATGAGAATGTCGTGGGCTTCCATCTTGCCGCAGAGATCGGTATCCCCGGATTTGAATAAAATAAAATTAATTTCGGAGTCAAATACTTTCAGCCCCAGCACGCGCAGCGAAGTCGTCAAATAATCGCGCTGTTCGGCGATCAACTCCACTGTCCTGCGCAAATACTCTGTTTCGGTCAGCGCCGCGCATCCACACGCCTGGGCGACTGACGAAACGCTCCAGGGCTGGCCGAAAGTCCGGATTCTCTGGAGCAGTTCGGCGCTGGAAGCAAGGCAATACCCTAGCCGAAGTCCGGCCATCGCAAAGATTTTGGTAAACGCGCGGACGATTATCAGGTTGTCATATTCCCTGAGCGAATTTTTTAGACTGGTTGACTGATCCACCAGAAATTCGTGAAAGCACTCGTCAACAACCAGCACCGCGCCGCAATCGGCGGCACGCCTTAAAACAGCTTCGAGAACGGGGCGGCTCGTCGTCTTTCCAGTCGGATTATTGGGATTGCACAGGAAAATTATATCGGTCTGCGGGGTGATAGAATCGACTATATCCATGCCAAGCTCAAATCCGGAGGATTCCAGAAGCGTGTGACGACTGATATCGCAGCCGACGGTGAGCAACGCCTCTTCGTATTCGGCAAAGGTGGGCGCGAGCAGCAGAGCCCGGGAGGGACGTAACGCGAACACGATGCGAAAGATTATCTCAGCCGCGCCGTTGGAGCAGAAAATATACTCCGCGGGCACATTCTCGTGGACTGCGAGCGCCGCAGTCAATTTTCGGCACTTGGGATCAGGGTAGTTGGCGCACAGCTCCGCCGAGGATGTCAGAACCTCGACAACAGACGGCGGCGGGCCCTGAGGATTGATATTCGCTGAGTAGTCGAGCATGGTTCTTCCGGCGAAGGCTTCCTTGTAAATGTCGCCGCCGTGTATATGTTTACCCAAAAAAACGTACCCCCAGATATATGGCAGTATAGATCAGACAAATGAGCGCAGCCACTCCGGTGGTCGCGTACATAAGACGATTGGCCAGACGGATGTCGTCCGGGCAGATGGGGCGCAGCGCGTCCCCGATTGTAGGTTTTTCGACAGTCTTGCCAAAATAGCAGGCGTTTCCGGCCAGTTGGATGCCCAGGGCGCCGGCGCAAACCGATTCGGTCTGGGCGCTGTTGGGGCTCTTGTGATTCCGCCGGTCGCGCCGGTAAATCTTGAGAGCGCCTGCAAAACTGAGTCCCACCAGCTTCGACGAGATAATCATAAACATAGCGGTCAGCCGCGCCGGAATGAAGTTCAAAACGTCGTCAAGCCTCGCGGCAACCTTGCCGAAGAACAGGTACTTTTCGTTTTTGTAACCGACCATGGAATCCATCGTGTTGACAGCCTTGTAAAAGAATCCGAGCGGCGCGCCACCGAAAGCCATGAAGAGCATCGGCGCGACAACGCCGTCGGTCGTGTTTTCGGCTACGGTTTCGACTGTCGCTCTGCAAATCGCGGCGCTGTCGAGGTTATCGGTGTCCCTGCCGACGATGTACGAAAGATACAGGCGAGCGCCGGAGATGTCGTTGTCCGCAAGCCGTTCGTAAACGCGCATAGATTCGGTCTTAAGCGATTTCGCGGCCAAAATCTGATAGCACCAGAAAGTTTCAACGATAAACGCAAGAATCGGCGAGACCATATGGAGCAGCCAGATAATCGCGAACGGAATTCCGAAACACAGTCCGGTTACTATGATAACCAGCACTATTCCGGCAATCAGTTCGCCGCCGTGGGTCTTTGGAAAAATACGCCGGAGCAGTTTTTCAGAGCGGGATATAAGCAGTCCGATCAGGCGTATTGGATGATACAGCCAGCGCGGGTCGCCGAAAGCGAGATCAAGAAAATAGGCAGCGAGCAGACTGAGCGGCGCGGTAATCATTCGATCACACCCGCGAGACTGACTGTCCGGTCGCCGTTCAGCGTAACCGAATATCCGCATCCGTTAGCGACCTGCCATTCGTAATAGCTCTTTTGCGGCTGGCAGACGCTGGACATAATAGACATAATACTACCGCCGTGACAAACAACCGAGCAAGCCCCGCATCCGCTGTCGATTATTTCATCCATAATGCCCTGAAAAGCGGTGACGCAGCGCGCGACAAAGCCCTCAAACGAGTCCCCGCCCGGAAAAGCGTAATTACCGCCGCTTTCAAGGAACTGAACATAATCAGAATTTTCGATCAGAACGTCATGCGTCTTCGCTTCAAAAATGCCGAAACTGCACTCCCGCAGGTCAGGAACTTTTATCAATTCGTGCCCCGGGTAGATAATGCCTGCGGTCTGGACACAGCGGAGCATGGGGCTGACATAAACCCTGTCGGCAGCGGGATATATGCCGGCATTTACCCGAGCCGAGATATCATCGACACCGGATGGCGCGAGCGGCTGATCGGTGCTGCCGATATATTGGCGCTCTATATTGCCCTGTGTTCTGCCGTGGCGAATGAGAGTGATTATCAACTTATTTCACCTGACAGACGGGGAAAAACGCCCCGTCATTCTTCTTCAATTGGGACATCAACCGGCCTGCCCGCATAGCTGACGCATTTTTTGACAAAATTCCGCGCAAACTCAACATTGCCCCACAGGTGGATATGCGGGTAACCCGCAAACATCGTCGAGGAAGCGTGTATGCAGTGCCTTCGCGAGCCTGAAAGCCGGGTCGCGGTGAAAGAATCGCCCGGGAATTCGCTTTGAGAATAATGGAACTCGTGCGCGTGAATGCTTTCGCCCTTTTCGCCAAAGACGTTTTTGACGTTGGCAGTCAGGTTGACATATCCGAAATCGCGGAGACTGCCGGTCATCTGCGTGCCGCCGGGGAGGAGTCCGACCATGTCGTGCCGCTGGCCGCTTTTTGATTCAATGTATTGTTGCAGATACATAAATCCGCCGCATTCGGCAAAGGTGGGCATCCCGTTGAGCATCGCGTATTTGATTTGACGCATCAGGCTCTTGTTCCGCGAAAGCTGCTCAAGGTAAAGCTCGGGGTATCCGCCGCCGAAGTAGAGACCGTGAAGGCCGATCGGCAAATACTTGTCCTTCAGCGGTGAGAAATAGCGGAGCCGCGCTCCCAATTTTTCGAGCAGTCTCAGATTGTCGTCGTAATAAAAGCAGAATGCGTTGTCCATCGCGACGCCGATATTGCAGGTATCTTCTTGTTCTATCTGGTAATCGGCATAGAAAAGCGGATCGGCGGTCTGAGCCAGCTCATAGAGAGCGTCAAGTTCAATATTGGCAGTTGCGTGCTCCGCCAATAAATCGAGTTTTTCGTTCAAATTCTTTACTTCGTCGGCGATAACGAGGCCGAGATGACGGCTCTCCAGATCGGCGCGCGCCTCTTTGGGGAGGAAGCCGTAAACGCGAACGCCTGTCTTTTCCTCGATATAGGCTTTCAGCGTGGGGTAATACCCCGCCGAAATCTTATTCAGGATGATACCTTGAATATTGTTGTCGTCAAAATCCAGAAATCCAAGGGCAGTCGCCGCCGCGGACGTAGAAACCCCGGAACAGTTGACTATCAGTATGGCCGGGGTTCCGGTCTGGAGCGAGAGTTGATTGGACGACGCCTCACCGGTTGTTCCAATGCCGTCGTACATGCCCATTACACCCTCGATGATCGAAATATCCGAATCTGCCGACCCTTCGGCAAGCAGATAACTCACGGCGTTGAGTCCGCACATAAAAAGATCAAGATTCTTGCTGTTGATCCCGAGGACTTTAGTGTGGAACATTGGGTCGATGTAGTCCGGACCGCATTTGAACGACGCCGGTTTATACCCGGCCTTCTTCATCGCGGCAAGAATCGCGCAGACTACCGTGGTCTTTCCGCACCCGCTGCCGGTGCCGGTAAAGATCAGGCGGTTAACGTTTTTTCCGCGCTTGAAACTGGGGTTTCTACATTCTGACATTCCATTCACCGCTTAACACAAAGATGGGGTTCTGCGCTATCATCATGTGGTGCGAACCGACCTTTTTAGATCTTGAAATATTGACGCTGATTACCTCAACGCCGCTGAAACCCAGTGATTCCATACTCGAGAGCGCAGAGTTCAGAGTATCCAGTGAAATTGCCGTCACGCAGACACGAAAGTCGCCCTTTGCCATTAAAAGTTCGAAAATATCGCGCATATTGCCGCCTGTGCCGCCTATAAAAACCCGGTCAGCGGGCGGCAGATCACGCAGAGCTTCCGGCGCGGATCCCGAGACTACCTCCACGTTGAACGCGCCCAGGCGTTTGCGGTTCTCGTGTATCAGCTCCAGCGCGTCCGGTTCACGTTCGATGGCAAAAACCCTTCCGCGGGTCACACGGCGGGCAAGCTCAATCGCAACCGATCCGGTTCCGGCGCCGATATCCCAAACTGTGTGATGCGGTTCGACGTGCAGCTTGGAAAGGGCGATCCAGCGGACTTCCTCCTTGGTCATGGGGACGTCGCCGCGCGTAAAGTCGGTGTCGGACAGCGGTTTATGCGGACAAACGCTGTGATCGTTCATTATAAGCATCACTGCCAGATCGATAAACTCGCACGACGCGAGCTCGTCAGCGGTTCCGGTGGTGATGCGTTCATTGGAAGCCGACAGGTTTTCAGCGACTGTGACCGAAACGCCGCCGAGTCCCGCACCGCTCAGTTCCGCGCAGAGGTCATGAGCGCGGTACTTGCCGCCGGTCAGCGCGAATACTTTGGGATGGTATGCCACAACGCCGCAGATCGGGACGTCGCGCCCGTGCAGACTGACGATTTCAGCGTCGTCGTATGTCACGCCGAGCTTCGCGGACAGATACTGCAGGCTGCTCAGTCCGTTGTAGGTTTCAATGTCGAACTTGCCCGTTAGCTTTGCCTGCAGCGTCTTGGACATACTGTAGAACCCAGCGTCGCCGGAAACCAGAACGGCGATTGTATTACCGGCGGCAGAGCAGATTGCGTTTTCAAGCTCGCCGATAGAACTGACCTGAATGTCATGGCGCAGCGGCGACAAAGTCTCGGCAAGCCGTTCCGGGCCGATAACAACGTCGGCTGTCTCAATCATCCGGGCCGCAGTCTTGGTCAACAAGGCGGGGTCGCCCATACCGCCGCCGAGTATCAGCAGTTTTTTCATAAAATCTCGAGAATCTTGTCTTTAAGGATATCGGCAAGTCTCGGGTCGGCTTCCATTGCTCCGCCCATTTTGACTGTGACACCCGGATGGTCTTTCAGGTATTCGTTTATCTCGCCGGGGATGTCTTCGCGGATGTGCACGCCGCTGAACAGGAAGTAGGGTACTACCTTGATGTCAGTCACGCCGTCGGCGATCAGCGCGTCAAGACCGGCGGCGAGATTGATTTCGTTAAACTGAAGGTATGCGGCGCGAATTACGACATCGGGCAGGCGGTCCTTGACCATCTGCTCGACTTTTTGCATTGTCTCTATTGTTTGTTTCTCTCGGCTTCCGTGCGCCAGAATAAGTACACCAGTCATATTTATTAGCTCCAATCTGAAAATACTTTATTAATTGATTCCAGAGTATAGTCGATATCGGCGTCAGTGTGCGCAGCGCTGACAAACATCGCTTCGAACTGAGCAGGCGCAATGTATACGCCCTTGTCGAGAAGCGCCGCGAAGAATCTAGCGAAAGCTCCGGTATCGCTGGTCTTTGCCGTCACAAGCGAAGTGACCTTCTGCGAGGTGAAGAAGATTCCGCAAAGCGAGCCGACACAGGCGACAGTTGCGGCAATTCCGTGTCTCGCGGCCGAGTCCTTCATTCCTGAGGCCAGCTTTTCAGCCGTCGCGGCGATATCGCCGTATATCTTGCGGTTGTCGCGCAGATAGCGCAGCTGGGCAAGTCCCGCCGCCATCGCGACCGGGTTGCCGGAAAGCGTTCCCGCTTGGTAAACGCCGCCGAGCGGCGAAATCAACTCCATGATTTCCGCGCGCGCGCCGTAGGCCCCGACCGGCATCCCGCCGCCGATTATCTTGCCGAAGGTGACGATGTCGGCGGTGATCGAGTAATATTCCTGCGCGCCACCGGTAGCCAGACGGAACCCGGTAATGACCTCATCAAAAATGAGCAGCGCCGAGTGCTTGTCGCACAGGTCGCGCAGTCCCTGCAGGAATCCGGGTTCGGGCGGAACGAGACCCATGTTCGCGGCGACAGGCTCAACGATAACCGCGGCGACCTGACCCGGATTTGAGTCAAAAAGCGATGCGACCGACGCGAGATCGTTATAGCAGGCGACCAGCGTATGGTCGGCGAGTGACGCGGGAACGCCGAGGCTGTCGGGCATTCCGCCGGTCAGCGCTCCGGAACCGGTCTTTACAAGCATCGAGTCAAAATGACCGTGGTAGTTTCCGTCAAACTTGATTATCTTATCACGCCCGGTAAAGCCGCGCGCAAGCCGGACAGCGCTCATTACCGCCTCGGTGCCGCTGTTGACCATGCGTATTTTGTCAATGCCGGGAACCATGTCCACAATCAGTTCGGCGATGTCAACCTCAAGCTCGCACGGAGCTCCAAAGCTGAGTCCGTTGCCGATAGCGCGCTCGACGGCCTCCCGGATTTCAGGGTGGTTATGGCCGAGGATCATCGGCCCCCACGAGCACACATAGTCGATATAACTGTTGCCGTCCACGTCAAAAATTCGTGACCCGTCCGCCCTGGAGATAAACCTGGGTACAAGTCCGACTGAACGGAAAGCGCGCACCGGACTGTTGACCCCACCGGGCAGAACCGCTTGGGCGCGGTCGAATAGCTGCGCAGAATTCATCCGATATCACCCCTGTCGATTGCCTGAGCAAGCTCGGGCGCAAAGTATGTTATGAGTATATCGGCTCCGGCTCGAAACAGGCAGACTGCCGATTCGCACATCACGCCGTATTCGTCGATAAAACCAGCCGCCGCCGCCGCTTTGACCATCGAGTATTCGCCGCTGACGCAGTAAGCCGCGACCGGCAGATCAAAGCTCGACTTAACGTCCCGGATGATGTCCATATAGGCCAGCGCGGGTTTGACGATTAGAATGTCCGCGCCCTGATCGACATCGAGAGCGGCCTCGCGCATCGCCTCGCGTGAATTGTGATAGTCCATCTGGTATGTTTTCCGGTCTCCGAAAGCGGGGGTTGAATCCACCGCGCTGCGGAACGGTCCGTAAAAAGACGACGCGTATTTTACGGCGTACGACATAACGGGTACATCCGCAAAACCGCTGCTGTCCAGGGCTGAGCGCATTGACTCAACGCGCCCGTCCATCATGTCCGACGGCGCTACCATATCACAACCAGCGCGGGCGTGGGAGAGGGCAATCTTGTCCAGATATTCGAGCGTCAGGTCGTTATCCACCGTTTGGCCGCTGAGAATGCCGCAGTGGCCGTGTGAGGTGTACTCGCACATGCAGACGTCCGTAATTACATACGCGTCGGGATTTGCGCGCTTAACCGCGCGGATTCCCTCCTGAACAACGCCGCCGTCATCAAAGCCTGAGGAGCCGCATTCATCTTTTTCAGCGGGCAGGCCAAACAGGATAAACCGGCTGACGCCCTGCTCTATCGATCTGCCGACCACCTCATCGATTCTGTCCGGACTGACGTGGTATTGGCCGGGCATGGACGGAATCTCGGTATATATGCCGCTGCCCTCTTTAATAAAAATCGGGTACACAAGCTGATCCTTGGAGACTCTCGTTTCACGGACCATTTTGCGCAGAACGGCGCTGGAACGAAGTCTTCTCGGTCTATTTGACATTTCCATTGTCGTACCTCTCGCGGATAAGTTCGATCATTGAGTCAATCGTCGCCGATTTCGACACAAAGGTTTTAATACCGAGCTTTCGGGCAATCTCGTCGGTTTGGCGGCCAATGCAAATACCTTTCAGGCTCGAAATATTCAATCCCTCAAATGAGCGGGCAAATCCTTCAACTGTCGAAGCGCTGGTGAAGGTGACAAAATCAATTTTGCCGCTCTCGATCAGCCGCGAGGTCTCGCTGCTCGCGGTTTCAGGATAGAGCGTGTCGTATATGTGCACGTCGCGGAAGTTGACGCCGGACGCCATAAGCCTTTCAGTCAAGACGGGGGTGCCGAGCTTGGCACGGAGGAGCAGGACGCTTTCTCCGTCGCCGAGCAGCGGTATCAGTCCGTTCGCAAGGTGCTCTGCGTCAAAAATCTCCGGTATGTAGTCAACAAGGATACCGCAGTCGGTTAGGACTTTGGCGGTTTCAGTGCCGATCGCCGCTATTTTGATTCCGGCGAGTGAGCGGATATCCTTGCGCATCCCGCGGAGCTTGTCCAAAAAGACGCGAGCGCCGAACGCGCTGGTAAACACCAGCCAGGCATAATCGGAAATATTGGAAACTGCGAGGTCAAAATCCTCGTTCGGAGATATTTCGTTCAGTCGGATGCACGGGAACTCAATCACGTCCGCGCCAAGCGACATCAGCTTTGCGCTGAGTGTGCCGCGGTTCTCACGCGGGCGGGTGACCAGAACGCGGCAGCCCTTGAGCGGCTGTTTGGAGAACCAGTCAAACCTGTCGGACAGCGCGCAGACCTTGCCGACGATGATAACCGAGGGCGGGCAGATTCCGAAAGCCTCCGCGTCAGATGTAAGCTTGCCCAGCGTTGATACGAGCTTGCGCTGGGACGCAGTCGTTCCGTTTTCAATCATGGCGGCGGGCATATCAGGGCTCATACCGGCGCCGAGCAGTCCGGAGCAGATCATATCCAGAGCGCCGACGCCCATCATGAAGACCAGCGTGCCATCCAGTCTGTTGAGCGCATCAAAATCTATCGACAGGTCGCCGCCCTCGCGGGCGTGTCCTGTAATGATGTGAACAGACGACGTGAAGTCGCGGTGGGTGACCGGTATCCCGGCATAAGCGGGGACAGAAATGGAGGCTGTTACGCCGGGGACGACTTCAAAGTCGATGCCGCGTTCGGCTGGTTCTTCCAGCTCTTCACCGCCGCGCCCGAACAAAAAGGAGTCGCCACCCTTGAGACGGACAACGTTTTTGCCCGCTTCGGCCTTTTCGACCAGAATGCGGTTGATATCATGCTGCGGCACGGGATGTTTGCCGCCTGACTTGCCGACGTCAATCTTTTCGGCGGAGTCGGGAATCATCGCCAGCACGCCCGCGCCAACCAACCGGTCAAAAACGACGACCTCTGCCGTTGCTAAAGCGGCGGCGCCTTTGAGCGTGAGCAAGCCCGGATCACCGGGTCCTGCGCTGACCAGAGTTATTTTGCCTTTCATGGTTACCTCCAGATTGGGAAATTCGCGCGGTATCGCTGGTGATGTTAAATGTCGGTCAGCAGCCGCTCTTCAGTTTAAGCGCCAGTTGCCTGCCAAGCGCCAGCGCGTTAGCCTTTGAACCGGAGATTGTACCCTTGAACATTGCTCCGGCGTCTTCGTCTATGTACATTCCGCGTATGAAAATCTCGTTGCCGCTGATTTCGGAAAAAGCTGCCACCGGAGAGGTGCATCCGCCGTCGAGTGCACGGACAAATCCGCGTTCCGCCGCCGCCGAGATTTTTGAGTCCTCGTTGTCAAACAATTGCAGATAATCGGTATTTTCACCGGCGCGTGCCTGGACGGCAATAATGCCCTGACAAGCGCTGGGAATCATCTCGTCCGGGGTGAAAAGCCGGCTGATCCTCGCGGCCAATCCCAAACGAACCAGTCCAGCTCCGGCGAGAATGATCGCGCCGTACATACCGGAGTCAAGCTTGGAAAGCCGGGTTGGGACGTTGCCGCGTAGGGATTCAATGCGCGCTCCCGGATAAAGATCCAGAACCTGGGCAATCCGCCGCTTGCTTGAACAGCCGATAATCTCGATGCCGCTGTCCGAAACCGCGGCCTGAGGCAGGACTAGCGCGTCGCGGGGATCCTCGCGCTTTGACGCGGCGACTACCGGCAGCTCGGGATTGTCCTCCATCGGCATGTCCTTGTAGCTGTGTACAGTAATATCGACTGTACCTGCCGTAAGCGCGGCGTCAAGCTCCTTGACAAACAGTCCCTTCCCGCCGACCTCATACAGAGGCTTATCCAGAATGATGTCGCCTGTGGTCTTCATAGTGACCAGCTCGGTCTTTATGCCGGGGTCAAACCGGCGGATGGCGTCGATGACCATTTCGGCCTGTGTGACAGCCAGCAGGCTGTCGCGGCTTCCGACTCTGACGGTTCTCATCAAAATCTCCTTAAATCGTACTGAGCAAATCGCGGATTTTCGCGGCGGTCTGGACGGTCTGCTTGTGATCCTCGCCCACCGACACAAGTCCGGCGACAATATCCTCGCCGAACGCGACAGCCGGGAAAAAGAAGCTGCATTCCTCGCGGCAGTCCGCGACGCTGACGGGGATGCTCTTGGCCGCGGCGAGCTCCGCAATCTTGTGGTTGGCCTCGCGGTCGTTAGTCGCGGCCAGCACGATGGCGGCTCCCTCAAGGTCTGCGGGCGAGAATTTGCGCGCTTTATGAATCACCTGCTCGGATTTAGCGATGCGAGCCAACTGCGGCGTCAGCTTGGGGGATACAATCTTGACCTTGGCGCCGAATTTGAGCAGTGTGCTCACGCGGCGTTGGGCAATCGTACCGCCGCCGAAAACGACCGCGCACTTCCCGTTGAGATCAATGAAAAGCGGGAAGCGGTAATGCCGGTCTCGAGTAGGTTCAATATCGAAATGCCGGTTGAGTATATCAATAATCTCTGAGTATTTGTATCCTTTTTCATCCAGCGGGCGGCCTACGACCAGCGCTTCCGCGCCGTTTGAGATGGCGGCGCTGATTTTCTCGTCGGTGCCACCGGGCGCTCCCGAATCCTTGGTAACCAGATACTTAATCTGCTTGGACTGGATCATAGCGGCGTTCATCTGCTCGGAAAACGGGCCCTGCATACAGATGATGTTCGACGCCTTGTAGCCGAGCTCAAGCGCCCTTGTCAGCGACTCCGCGTCCGGGAGGATACGCGCGAAAATGCGCTCATCAAATCCGCGCACCTTGGTAAACTCGTCCAGAGCGCGGCTGCCTGTGGTAAGCAGAATATTACCGGTGGTAGAATTCAGGTAATTTATAACGTCTTGATATGTTTCAAAAGCCTGCAGATCGCCGGATGCGACCTCGGGGCGGAACAGCCGGTAATAGTGCGCGTTTTTCTGCTGGCAGGCAGTTTTTACGTTGGACGTAACTGCCGCGGCGTACGGATGAGTTGCGTCAATTACCAGCGATGTCTCATCAATCATGCTCGCGATGGCGTCGGTGTCCAGCTTACCCTCGTTGACGGTGATTCCTTCCATTTCGGGCAGGACACCGCTGCCGTATTCGGAAGCGACGCAAATAGTCGCCGCAGCGCCGTTCCTCGACAGATACTGAGCGATTTTGCGCCCCTCCGAGGTGCCGCCGAAAATTATCACGCCGCCGTTCATACGCCCGTATAACCTCTGGGAGTGACCAGTCGTCCGCCGATCACTTTTGTTGTGCTGTTGCCGATAATAACGGTGGTGAACATGTCGACCTCGTGCGAAACCAGCTCACTTAGTGTGCATATATACTTCTCCTGGCCTTCGCGTCCGATATTGCGGACGCAGCCGCAGGGGGTATCGCCGCTCCGGTGTTCGAGTATGGTTTCACAGGCGGTTTTAAGGTAATCCTTCCGCTTTTTGCTGGAGGGATTGTAAAGACAAATTACGAAATCGCCCTGGGAGGCGAGCGACAGACGTTTGGTAATCAGTTCCCACGGAGTGAGCAGATCACTGAGGCTGATTGCAACAAAATCGTGAGTTATCGGCGCGCCCAGCACCGAACCCGCAGAGCAGGCGGCGGTGATGCCCGGAATAACCTCGATATCCACCTCGGGATGATCGGCGGCGACCTGAAGCATTACGCCCGCCATGCCGTATACGCCAGCGTCTCCGCTGGAGACCATGGATACGGTCTTGCCCTTGAGGGCGCTGTTCAGCGCGGCGACGCACCTGTCGACTTCGCGCTTCATCGGGGTCTTGATAATCTCCTTGCCGGTAATGACGTCCTCAATGAGCTTGATATAAACGTCATAACCTGCGATGACGTCGCTGGCCCGGATGGCGTCCATAGCCCTGGGGGTTATCTGGTCGATGCCTCCGGGGCCGAGGCCTACAACAAATATCTTCATATTCACGCACCTGTAATAATTATTTATGCCTCACACGAGGAAGGGGCGGACCGCTCGATGGCCTTGTTGATATGGGCAATCTTGTAGTCCAGCCATTCGTAGAACTTGTCAATGTTCTCCTCAAAGACTTCGTAAACGTTGGTGAGGTCTATGTTATCGTCTGCGTCCCAGCCGATTTCGTCTATATTGATGCACTTGACGCCGGTTGCCGCCTCAATTTCGGGATCGATATCGCGGGGCATCGACAGGTCGACCAGCAGCATGGGCTTTTTATCCAGCGCGCTGATCTGCTCCAGCGTCAGAGTAAAGTGCGGGCTTCTCGTTGCGCTGATGACAATGTCGGCGCCGTCGATATGCTCCAGCCTGTCCTCGTACGGGATGGGTATCGCGCCGTCGGGAACCTGAACCTCGCCCACCTTGTAGCGCCTGGTGGTGATGTGAACCTTCGCGCCCTTGCAGAGAAGAAGATTTGCCGAGAGCTTTCCCATTTCTCCGGAGCCGATGACGACGGCGTTTTTGCCGCAAAGGTCGCCAATTATTTCCGAGGCCATTTCGACAGCCCTCGTTGCGCTGGAAGGCTTGGTCGATTTGGGCATCGCGACTGTCCTCGCCTTTTTGGCAGCGGTAACAGCCAGACGGAAGGCCGTTTCGAGCACCGAATCGGTGAAGCCTTCCTTTCGAGCCAGATCAATGCTCTCCTTGGTTTGCGCCAGAATCTGCTCTTCGCCGAAGACGCGCGATTTAATGCCGCAGGCCACTTCAAAAAGGTGCATCAGCGCTTCGCGGTCGGTAAGAATGTGAAATTTGTCACGGTGATTTTCGGTACGAACCCCAACAGCGTGGCAGATGGCCTCAGGCAGATCGAACGACTCGGTGGCAGAGATATAAACCTCTGTCCTGTTGCAGGTCGAAACCACAACGCAACCGGACGGCATGTACCGCCGGGTTATGTCGGACATAACGTTCACAGTGGCATGCGTCGCGAACGAGAAGACTTCACGGTCGCGTATGCTCGCGGTACTATGATCGATTCCCGCCATAATTATCAAAGGAAACACTCCAATCCAGTTTTGCAAGCGCAATTGTAACGCCGTTTTCAGATAGCTTTGGCTGGAACAGCTGACCGCCGCGCACATAAACCGCCGACCGTTCGCAGACGCTGGAAATACCGGTCACGCTTCGGACAAATTCCGACTCAGTGAACTCCCCCTCAGCGCCGGCAAGCTCCTCGGCGCTGAATGTGGTAAAGACGGTGCGGTATTTTTCGGCAAGTCTTAAAAGTCCGGGCTCCCGGGCCTTGATGTCGATCGAGGCAATGTTGCCGATGCCGTAAGGGGAAATGTTCCGCTCGCCCAGAGCCCGCAAAAAGAGCTTCTCTATGGTTTCGAACGGCGCGTCTTTCCTGCACCCCATACCGACGTCGATACATTTCGGGATAATATTCAGTGTTGTCACAAAAGGCTTTTTCATGTGGTTGAGAGAAATGCAGATGCCGACCTCGGACGAAACATGTTCGGAAATGCCGCGCGGAGGAGCTCCGGTCATCGGGAAATCGCTCTTGATCCCGACCGGCAGGTTTTCGAGTATAGCCGCCGAGATGTGCTTAATGTTTTCGGGGTTCGCGATGGCGTATCCGTTGGAGACCGCCCAGGTGTCCACAGCGAACTCTTCGTTGATGTCGGTCGCCGTGGTGATGACCTGAGTGCCGCCGGTAATCTCGGAAATCATGCCGGACAGGCGGTTCGCGCCGCCAATATGGCCGGAGAGTAGCGGGATGACAAACCTGCCCAGTTCGTCCACGCAGATGACGGCGGGATCACAGGTTTTGCTGACCACAAAAGGCGCGATAGATCTGACGGCGATACCCAGAGCCCCGATGAACAGCAAAGCGTTATACTGCGCGAAAGCCATTCTCGACCATTCGGCAAGGCTTGGGTATGTGTTCATGCCAAACAGCTTGGCGTATCTGTCCGGCAAAAAGCCTGTGCAGCCGATCTCGCGGGCGCGCAGCCCGTCCATCACGGTACGGGCGAGACCGGCTCCGTTTGCGGTGAACGCGATGACGGCGATTTTCACTTCTCGGCCTCGCGGTAGCCGTGCGTGAATCCGGGGTCATAAAGCTTGGAGCGCTCGTAATTGCCGCCAAGGAATCCTCCGACCAGGATGAGCGCGGTTTTGCTGATGTTGTTTTCGCGGGCGGCGTTTGCGAGATTGTCGAGGGTGGTGATGATCTTCTTTTCGTCCGGCCACGTCGCCTTATACACGATGGCAACCGGAGTATCGCCGGTCAGGCCGCCGGCTTTCAGCTTTTCGGTGAGAGGCTCGAGCATTCCCGAGCTCAGGAATATGGCCATCGAGGTCTTGTGGGCGGCAAGCGCCGCGATGTCCTCGGTTTCGGGGACAGGCGTGCGGCCCTCCATCCTCGTAAGCATTACCGTTTGTGTTATTCCTGGTAAAGTATACTCAGCATTTATGGCGGCGGCTGCTCCGATAAATGAACTGACGCCGGGGCACACCTCATATTTGACATCTTGCTCGTCCAGCAGATCCATCTGCTCGCGGATCGCGCCGTAGATGCAGGGGTCGCCGGTATGAAGGCGTACAACGGTTTTACCCGCCTTTGACGCGGGAACCATAATGGCGATGACTTGCTCCAGCGTCAGTTTGGCGCTGTCGTGTATTTCGCAGCCTGCTTTGGCGTAATCGAGAAGCTGGGGATTGACCAGCGAACCGGCAAAGACGATGACATCCGCCCTCTTGAGCAGGTCACACCCGCGCACGGTGATGAGATCGGGCGCGCCCGGTCCCGCTCCGACAAAAAATACCACTTAGTTTTCCTCCTTGACAACGACTATGCAGAAGTATCCTGCGCCTTCGATTTCGTCCAGAGACATGGCAAGACGCTGGCCTTCCATTCCGCACCGCTCGACCATCATTGCGCTGTGTTTCTTTTCGCAGGTCTCGATGGCGTTTTTGAGCGGGGCGATTTCTTTTCCGGCTTTCATAAAGACTTTGTTGCCGGAGAAATTCAGCGCGTCCTGCAATCCGCCGTATGCCGCGGGTATGATATGCAGGATATCGCCTTTTTCACAGAGCGGAACGTTAAGGGCGGCGGCGGCGGCGCAGAATGACGGTACGCCGGGGATAAAACGCGCTTCATATCCGCGTTCGAGCACCTTTTTGTGAATGTAGCAGTAAGTTGAATATATAGACGGGTCGCCCAGCGTCAGAAAGGCGACAGTCTGCCCATTTTTTATGTATTCACAGACACCGTCGGCGCATTTATCGTGGTACATTTCGAGTGTCGCGGCGTCGCGGGTCATCGGCAGTTCAAACCGGACGACGGTTTTGCCGTTCAGGCGGTCGCCGAGTATTTCGAGTGCAGCCGAGTCGCCGCCCGAGTCGGGAGCCGCGACAATGTCCGCCGCGGCGATTGCGTCAAGAGCTTTGACGGTGATGAGTCCGGGATCGCCCGGGCCGACGCCGACGCCGATAAGTGTTCCATTCATGTTAATACATCATTTCCTTTGCACAATTCATTTACCAGGTTCATGGAGTTTTTTGTCTGCGCCACAATGCCCGCCTCGACGGTGAATATTATGACGTCAACCGAGCAAATGCCCCCGGTTCTATGGTTGATATTGTCAACTGCTTTAGTCAGGATGCTGCCGTACACCGCCTCGCGGATGCCCCACGCGTCCAGCAGTTCGAGAGAGGCTTCGGTGGTGGCGCAGTTCATCAGCTGCAACGCCTGTCCGCTGTTGATTCCGTGCATCGCGGCGTGCGCGGTCAGGGTCTCCATCCGGCAGTCGGCAACGCGCGAATGGGTATTCATGACTCCGGCGGCGAGCTTGGTGAGCTTTCCGGCATGTCCGACGAGAAGTATGCGCTTGAATTTCAAATGCGCGGCGTAGTCGAGCGCCTCGCCGAAATAGTTCGAGCACTTGACGCCGGCGTCGATGTCCAGGCCGAGCTCGCACGTGGCAAAATCCCTGCCGTAGTTGCCGGGCGTAATCAGTACATCGCGGCTGTTGACGGCATGGCGCATACGCAGTTCCAGCCGGACCGTTTCTATCAGCGCCGATTCGCTCATCGGATGCACAATGCCCGAGGTTCCGAGGATGGATATGCCTCCGATTATGCCGAGGCGCGGGTTAAACGTCTTCTCCGCGAGCAGAACGCCGTCCGGCGCCCAGATTAAGACGGCGAAGCCGTGATCGAGCTTGTTCATATCGATAATCTCGGCGAGATTGGCTTTTATCTGAGCCATTGGCCCGGGATTGATCGCGGCGCATCCGATACTGCGCGGCAATCCTTTTCTGGTCACTCTTCCGATGCCGATCCCGCCTTCGATTTGAACGCCGGAGGGGCACTTTCGGACAGTGGCGTAGACTCTCATTCCGTTAGTGACATCCGGATCGTCGCCGGCGTCCTTGATGACCGCGCAGGTAACCTCGTCTTCGGAGATGGCGATATCGAGAACCTCGATATCAAGGTCTGCGCCCGACGGTGTGGATATTTTCACAGCGTCAATTGTTTCGCGGTTGACCAGCATAATCGCCGCGGCTTTTGCGGCGGCCGTGGCGCAGCTGCCGGTTGTGTATCCTGTTCGCAGAGTTCTGCCGTTGGTAAATACGGTATTTTCCACAATCGCCGTCCTTCCGTTTGATTTGAAGCGAAAAAATAAGCCTGTCCATTTCAGGAAGGCTTTTTTATAATTGCGGCCAAAACCATCTGGCTCACCACTATTAACCTCCATGCGGCGTGGAGTAGTACACAGTCGACTAAAGCCGGTTTTCTGGCTCAAGCCAAGACGTAACGGGCAGAGAACCCGCGTAGTCAGGGCTTATACAGTGGCGGCACCGCACAGGCTTCAAACCTGTTTCCCCATAGCGCAGCAGCGGCGCCCTCAAAAAGGACAGAAACCGGCGGCGCCGGAACACATGAAAATGGAAAAATTGCCGCTGCCAAGCACGCTTGCGTCGATATTATATTTTGAACCCATGGTACCATATCCTGTATGGTTTGTCAACACAATGCGAGCGCCTGCACGTCATCCGCGGCGGCGAATATCGCTCAGCCCCGAAGGCGAATTTATCCGTTGTGTCATCGAAGATTGCCAGGGCATATATTGTACTAACCGGCTGCGAGCCGGAAAAAGGCGAAAAGCCGAAACTTTAAGGAGAAGCCAGTACTATGAGCTGCTATGATCGTCAGGAAAACTGCGGATACTACCCGGATAAAAAGGACGAGAACAAGGACAACTGCGCTGTTTATCTCACCGTGAACTGCGAAGATAAAGACTGGAAGGGTCACGAAGATAAGTGCGACAAGAACGATTGGAAGCCTGACTTCTGCGAAGAGAAATGCGAAGAGAAGTACGAAGACAAATGCGGTGACAAAAGACGCGAGTGCGATTCTTGCTGTAAAGTCTATGTGACCGTTAACTGCGCGTGCGAAGAGAAAAAGCACGGCAAGTGCGAACACGGCAGCGAGTGCTGCAAAGTGTACGTGACCGTGAATTGTCCGGACAAAGAGAGAAAAGGTTCCTGCTGCTGATCTGAGCGTTTCTACCAATGATAATATACAAGGCTCACACAAAAGATAGAGTTTAATCACTAAAGATAATCAAGGATTGCCGGAATATCCGGCAATCCTTGAAGTGCTTTTGCGGGTTATCCGCCGATGATAACGGGAAAAACCTCGATTGTATCGCCTTCCGAAAGGGCGGTGGACGAGTCAATTTTGCGCGCGTTCATTGTAATTATGCCGATCTCAGACTCGGGAATGCCCGCGGCGATTGCCGCCGCCAGCGCGTCCGATTCCTCGGGCAGATCCAGAACCGCCGGTCTGCCTCCCAGGTATTTCTTTTGCAGAGTTCCGCCCTTGACGGTTATTCTCATAAAGTCTCCTTGAAGCGGCGATCTGTCCTGCCGCATAAATGTGTTTTCAGGATGAATTCGGGCTCAGCCGAGCGCCTCGGTAAGGAATTCGTCAGTTTTGGCTTTGTAAAGCGATATCATGCGATTAGCGGTATCTTCATCCAGCGTGACGTCGAGCGCAGGTGTTTTGAAATATCTCCGCGGCAGTTTTACCGCCTCAAAATCAAAGTTAAGGGCTTTTTTTATGCGCAGCTTGGTCATATAGATGCGCTTGGCGATAGTGTCAAGGTCTTCGTTTGTCAGATCAAGACTGACCGAATGCATCGCCGAGAGAATGGTTTCGCGGTCATAAACCTTGCGGGCGAACAGGCACATGACCAGCGAATTGACCATGCAGCGCTCCGTTTCCTCTTCAAACAGTTTGTCCACCAGTTGTTCCTCGGTCAGCGGCTTTTTCGCCTGATCGACCGCGTATCCGCCGTTGCAGAGGTGAGAATGGCGCGCGCCGACCGCGGCTCCGACCAGCGAGCCGTAGCCTGTGTGGTAACCGGGCATTTCGTTTCCGCCGATTTGCATGGCGAAATCCTCGCCGCCATAGACGCTTGAAGCGTGGCGGACGCCACGGCCTAGCGCGCGGTAAAACTCGGTATCTCCGCGGGCTAGCGACGCGATCGCCTTTCGATAGGGCTCAAACTCGCCGAAGGCCAGCGGATGCAGCGTGTCCGCTTCGGTTATCAGTCCGGTTTGCAGCGCCTCGGTCGCGTATCCGAGAGCCACGCCGGTCGACATCGCGTCCATTCCGGCGATTTCGACACATTCGATAAGGCCGAGAATATGTTCGGGGCTGCCGATGCCGAGGAAGGTGCCGAGGGCGTAGATCAACTCGTAATCATAACCGACCGACACGGCTTCATATTCGTAACCGTCGTCGGAGAACTGGCGCCTGAACTGACCGATGTGGATGCATCCGACCGGACAGCCGGTGCAGGCCATCTTGCGAACCAGATGCTTCTCGGCAAATACCTCGCCCGAGACCTTGTCGGCGTCGTCAAATCTGGTGCTGGACAGATTGAGCGTGGGCAAACCGCCGGCGGCGTTGAGCGGCTCGATATTGATCGGCGTGCCGGCGTCGTGGTATTTGGCCATCATCTCGGTCTTCATGCACTTATCGGCGATCTCGCGGTAGGTTTTGAAATATTCCTTGAAATTCTGGATGGGCAAAGACCGCCCGCCGATGACCGAAATTGCTTTCAAATGCTTGGAACCGAGGCAGGCCCCCAGTCCCAGTCTGCCGAAATGGCGGTATGTGTCGACGCACACGCTGGCAAAGGAAACAAGGTTCTCGCCAGCGCTGCCTATACGGATTATCGACCGCTTGCCGGTGCCGGGCTCACGGTCGCGGATGATTCGGCCGGTGTCGGCATCGCTGTTTGAGCCCCAGAGGGCGCGCGCGTCACGGAAATGAACGTCGTTATGGGTGATCGCCAGATACTTCGGGTGTTTTGCCTTGCCGGTGATGAGCAGCGCGTCAAAACCGGCGTTGAACATCGCCATCGCGAGCCGCCCCCCGGCATAGGATTCGCCGAGCTCTCCGGTCAGCGGAGACACGAACATCGCGACGGTTTTGGTCATGACCGGGAAAATGGTGGACAGTGCGCCGATAGCAAAAATCACCGGCTGCGCAGGGTCAAGCGGGTCAAGATCCGGGCGCATGTTTTCCTCCAGCAGTCTGGAGGCGACTCCGACTCCGCCGAGGTATTCGCAGAGGTCTTCACGGTGGTCGATGCGCACCTTCTCGTTTTCGAGGTCAATGCAGAGTACTCGGATGTATTTCTCATATAGCATCGTCAACGTCCTCCATTGTCAGGCAGCCGTGCGGACAAAACCGGGTGCACAGTCCGCAGTGCTTGCAAATAATGGGGTTATTCGTATCATGGTCAAATGCCACAGCATCGGCAATGCATGCCTTTTCACATTTGGCGCAGCCGATACATTTTTGCGCGGTGAATGTGACGCCGCCGCCCTTGCGTTTGGCCAGCGCGCCGGTCTGACAGGCTTCCGCGCAGGCGGGATCGGCGCACGCGCGGCAAATATTGGCGACGAATTTGCCCTCCATTCCGCCCTTGGTGCGGACGTGGATTGCGCTCTTGAGCAGTGAGTGATTGCGCTGGTTTGCGGCAGAGCAAACCGTAAGGCAGGTGAAGCAGCCGATGCATTTTGACATGGCGACCGCCCTGAGTACTTTAGCCATAGTTTTCCTCCGACTTAAAAACCGTTCTTTCTGCATTATACCACATTGCTTCACGGAATTTCCACATGGTTAAAATTTCAATGTATTTAGAAAATAGATTAATTTGCCGAAAACGGAGAAAGCGCACGGGCGCCGGACAGATGCGCACAGGTTCAGGGGAGTTTGGGCCGCGCGTGATATGACGACGTTTATTTCTTTGAAGCTTTTGACATGCCGCTTGATAACCTTCGCAAAACGGCAGTGCAAAACGTCCGCTTGGGGAAATATGGCCTTTATCGGGCAACGCGTACCAGAACGCGGACACCTGAAACCACATATAATAAGTTGAAGAGGGAGGAGACTTGTCCCTTATTTTGTTACGGGAGGTTGATCTGGAATGTGCGGATGCCTTTTCGTATGCAGATCGCTAACAAATGCGCAGCGTATGTCCCGTCTGCTGGAACGGTCGGGCATATCTGCTTCTGTGGTACGTTTGCCCGGCATTATTGACGGATCGGGCTGCGGATATTCGGTAAAGGTTTCTGAAAAGCGTCTCGGAGACGCGCTTGTTATTGTGAGACGCGCCGGAATGAGTCCGGTCAAGGTCTGTATGCTATTTGAAGACGGCAGCTACAAGGAGTTGGATAGATGATCTACCTTGATAATGCCGCAACCACGCTGCAAAAGCCTCCGGGCGTGGCCCGCGCCATGTATAACGCGGTTGGGAGGTGCGGGAGCTCCGGCAGGGGCGGCCATGAGGCTTCGATGAATGCCGCAAGGGTTATCCTCGAGTGCCGCGATCAGGCGGCGAAGCTTTTTAACGTTGATAATCCGGAGCGGATTATATTCACCTTAAACGCAACTCACGCACTCAATATCGCTATCAAATCAGTGCTTGGACGCGGCGGGGAGGCGTTGGTATCAGGACTGGAACACAATGCCGTGATGCGCCCGCTGAAAGAGATGGAGAAGCTGGGGGTACGTTACCGTGTGGCGTCCACCCCGCTTTTTGAACCCGAGATGGCCGTGCACTCATTTGAGCAGATGTTGCAGGGAGACGTGACTTGCGTCATTTGTACGCATATCTCAAATGTGTTCGGCTATATTATGCCCATCGACCGGATCGATGAACTGTGCGCCTCGCGCGGCGTGCCGCTGATTATTGACGCGGCGCAGTCGGCGGGGTGCGTTCCCCTTGACATGTCGTCTCTGAAATCGCAGGCGTACGTCTGTATGCCCGGGCACAAAGGGCTTTACGGCCCGCAGGGAACCGGGATACTCATCTGCCCGGAAAACGTGACGCTGTCCACGCTGATTGAAGGCGGAACGGGCACCCGGTCGGCCGAACTCGAAATGCCGGATTTTCTGCCGGACAGACTGGAGCCGGGAACTCACAACACCCCGGGTATCGCCGGCCTTCTCGAAGGCATCAGATACATACGAAGAACCGGAGTTGAGAGCATCGCCGACAGCAACCGGCTGCTGATATCAAATCTTATCGACGAACTTGCCGGATTTCCCAGACTGAGGCTTCACACATCGCCGTATCTCTACTGTCAGTCGGGCGTCCTGTCCCTGACGGTGGAGCGGGAGGATCCCGAATCGGTTGCCGAAAAGTTGGCCGGGTACGGGATCGCCGTCAGGGCGGGCATGCACTGCGCCCCGATGGCGCACAAGACGGCGGGTACGTTCCCGACGGGCACGGTCAGATTGAGCGTGTCTTCATTCACCACTCGCGGGGAAATCCGCAGCGTCGGCAAGATAATGAGAAAAATAACCTCGTCATGAACAACTATTCGGGTTTATCGCAATAAAAAAGATGCGTGCAGATACTATCTTTCTGCCGCATCTTTAATATTTTGTTTATTTATGACATATAGTTTACCACGCCGCGCGCGATGGAGGCCGCGAGTTTACTTTGGCTTGTGTCATCCGCAAGCCATTCAAATTCGAAGGGATTGCATATGAATCCGCATTCGATCAGCACCGACGAGGTCCAGGTGCCTCTGCAAACGTACAGGTTTTGCTGCACGGTGCCGCGGTCGACGCGCTTGAGGTCGCGAATGATGTATTTGCTGAGTGAGTCGGCAAAAGATTCAGAGATGTTTTCTCTGTACCACACGCCGAGGCCGTAAATTTTAGAGGCGTCAACATTGACGTCTACAGCGTTGTTGTGGATGGAGATAAAAAGGTCGGGGCGCACTGTTCTCGATATTGTCAGGCGGTCGGCAAGCGTGACGAGCTCATCGGCGGTGCGCGTGATCACCACGGTCGCGCCGAGCTTCTCTAGTTCGGCTTTGAGCTTTAGCGAAGACTTTAGCACAACGACTTTTTCGCAGTTATCAAGGCCGAGCGGGCCGATGGCGCCGGTTTCGCCACCGTGACCGGGGTCGACGACTACCGTAATTCCCGTCAGGGGCTTATCTCCCGTCACAGCAACGGGGATTCGGCGTATATTGAGCCTCAGCTGGCCGTTATCCGTGCTGACATAGTATCCGCCGAGCTTCACGCCGGGCTTCAGCGTGAGTGTATATACCGCGCGCGTGCCGTCCATCTTCGAGGTGACGCCCGAGAAAGAGGAACTTGCGGGCAGCGTTACAGCGGGCGAGGCGGTGACGTTATAGAGCGAGAGTACGATTGTCTTTCCGTCTGTGGAGGTCTTGGTGGCGGGCAGGGTCGGCGCGTCGAACTGGATTGCCTCCCAGCGGTCCGCGTTTTGGGGGATATACGTAGCCGAAGCTACCGTATTGACAATTGGCTTGTCGAGCAGCTCGCGCGTCACATTTTCGCGCAGTATCCACTGGCCGCTGGCCAGACGCACCCATAATCCGCCGGACGTTACCGAGGTTATCTGATCCCGCTGACCGAGGGCGAGCTCGCCGGACGGGCCGCCGCTAGTCGAGCTCTGCGTGTAGGTGAAGGCGCTGTCGGTATTGACAACCGCGTAATACGGAGCGCCGGAGGTAACGCATTTAACCGAGCCGGTCGCCGCCAGCGACATCGTGGTTTTATCGTAAGTCATAGTGTAGACCGGAGTTCCGAGGTCGATCACCTGGCCGGTTTTCTTAGGGTCGGCGACGGTGTAAACGCAGGAAAACGTGGTGGCGACATAGCCGGAATCGGGTTTCTTCGTCGAGGCTGGGTTCATCTTATAGGACTTGCCGCCGATGGCGACCGTCACAGTCGATCCGATCGGAGCGCTGCATTTCAGCGTGATTTTCTCGCCGGGCATCAGGTATTCGTCGTAAACGTCAGGGTAACAGGAGCCCTTGGTGATCTCGAGCTGCGTGGAAGCGTCGGTTTTGGCCTTGCCCGACGATCCGCGGTATATGGTGCGCTTGACAGTCTCTCCGCCCTGCGAGAAAGTGAACGTGTTACCGCCCTTGCCGAGCGATACCATGACGCCGAAATATCCGCCCGGCGAGCGTGAGGTGATGGCCTTTCCATTCATTAGAAGCGGCTTGGACGGGTCGGACGCGCCGATTATGTAGTAGCTTGCGTAGTTGGTGGTGGCGTTTCCCGCCGGACGTCCGACTTTCAGAGATCCGCCGCCAGGCACATTTCCAACATCTGGAGAGGGCGGAACATAAGCCGGGTTGTATATAGAGCGCAGCAAATTGGTTACGCTGGTGTCGTCGGCGATTGTTCCATATCTGAAGAAGAAGCTGCCCGACACTTCGGGTATGCCGCGGTTGAACTCGATTTGCCGCTTCAGCTCGCCAGTTCCGTACCAGGCGTCGGACGGGTTTGAGGACGAATTGGAACGGTACGCGGCGTGGCCGATATAGAGCTTGACTTTGGTGTTGCGGACAACATCCGCCCACCAGCGGACGACCACGGAGTAGTCTGCGATTTTATAGCCGATCGCCCAATAGACCTGGGGGCATATGTAATCGACCCACTCGGATTTGACCCATTTATATGTATCGGCGTACATGTAATAATACGATTCATTGCCGCTCGTGTCGCTGCCGAAAGGGGACGAGGTTTTGTTTGCCCAGATCGCGAACGGACTGACGCCAAAAACGACGGTCGGTTTAATCGACTTAACTGTGGCGCTGATATCTTTGATAATGGTGTTTGTGTTATCACGGCGCCAGTCGTCGCGGTTAGCGAAGTTTTTGCCGTAGGTTTTGAAAGAGGCGTCGTCGGCGAAATCTTTGCCGGGATAGAAGTAGTCGTCGAGGTGGATGCCATCCACCGCGTAGTCGCGGACAATTTCGGCGATTCCCGAAACGACCAGCTGCCGTACCGCGGGAATGCCGGGATCGAGATACATGTTGCCGTCGGGGTGCTTCACCACCCAGGAGGGGTTTAGCTTGGCGGGATTCATGTTGGCAAGCCGGGATATATCATGACTGGGCGCGGCTTCGCTTCCCCTCGACACACGCAGGGGGTTAACCCAGGCGTGCAGCTGAAGGCCGCGCTTGTGAGCCTCGTCGACCCAGAATTTCAGCGGATCAAAATTGTTCGCCGGAGCCACGCCCTGCGCTCCGGTGAGGTATTCCGACCATGGGTAAATCTTGGATGGATAAAACGCGTCTCCGCTGGGGCGTACTTGTAGGACAACCGCGTTCATGCCCATGTCGCGGGCGTTGTCCAGGATTTCGATTGCTTCCTGCTTTAAGACATCGGTAGAAAGCCCCGCCTTTGACGGGTAGTCCAGATTCTTGATTGTTCCCACCCAGACCGCGCGGAAGCCGTCAGCGACAGCCTGGTTGTTGACCGTGTTCGCAGGCGCGGGCGACGCGTTCACGGGAGCGGGCGTCGCGGATGCCTGTGCGGCGGCAGGCGATGGCGAGGCAGTTGTCACAGCCGTGCCCGAGGGGTTCGGTTTCGGCGCGGCATTTTTCCCGCCTGGGCTCATGTCCATTGGTTCGGCGAATGCCGGAATGGCCATGCTGAGTGAGAACACTACCGAAAGAATGAGGAGTATACAAAGCAATCGTTTAATAGAATTCATTGATGTCTCCTGTAAATAATATAATTGTCAGACGGTTCGAAAACGAGGAACGGCTCGGCGAAAACCGAATTCTTTAGAAAACTGAAGCAAAAATCGTGATTTGGCTTGCGCTTTGCCGTCAGTTATAATAAAATTTATAAACAGAGTATCGGAATGGAGGCAAAAATGGGCAGATCATATGTTTTGACCACTGATTCGGCATGCGACATGTCGCGGAAGTACTATAGCGACCGGGATATCGGCGTGGTTTCGCTGAGCTTCACGATCGACGGGGCGACATATCCGGATGACGGCGGCCAGACCATGGGTTACGAGGCTTTTTACAACCGGATGAGGGCCGGAGCAACCGCGACGACAACCATGGTAAACACTCAGGATTATATAAACTTTTTTGAAAAGCATCTCAAGGACGGACTGGACATAGTGTACATCGCTTTTTCGTCAGGTCTGAGTGGCTCGTGCAACTCAGCGGTAGTGGCGGCGTCCGAGCTTTCCGAGAAGTATTCCAACAAAATATATGTTGTGGACAGTCTCTGCGCTTCAATGGGCGGGGGACTGCTTGTACACTATGCCGCGGACAAGAGGGACGAGGGCATGTCTGCCCCGGAGCTTGTGCAATGGGCGGAAGCCAACAAGCAATCCATCAATCAGCTTTTCACTGTCGACAGTCTCATGCACCTGTTCAGAGGCGGCAGGCTTTCCAGAACTTCGGCAATTATGGGAACGCTGGTGGGTATTAAACCCATATTGAAAGTCAACGAACGCGGCAATCTGGTTTCGATCGACAAGTGCAGGGGCAGATCGGCGGCGCTCACCAGCCTTGTTGAAAGAATGGGCGTTATAGGCGGCAACAGCTTCGACACGGTTTTCATCAGTCACGCCGACTGCGCCAAGGACGCGGCGATTGTAGAGGCGGGGATTCGGAAAAGATACGCTGTGAAGACTATCATCATTAACGATATCGGCCCGGTCATCGGGGCGCACGCGGGCGCCGGAACGGTTGCGCTGTTTTTCGTGGGCAGTGACCGGGATAAGCAAGTTTGATCGCGCTTATCAAGTGAAATTACGCCGTATTTTTTTAGACGTGCTCGAATAGTTAAATGTTCCAGAATTTTCGACGCAGGTCGCAGTTGAGATTAATTCATTTTATGCCGCTCCGGTCAGGCAGTGCCTGTCCGGGGCGTTACTTTTTGCAGTTCATGCGGTCCCTGGCGTCCAGCTCAATAATTTTGTCGGCGTCGCAGAGTTCGGATATGTATTTCGCGTGGGTTCTAAAGGTTATTCCGTCAATGTTTTTGCGGACTTCGAACGCGTATTTGTCATACGTCTTCACATAGGGTAATACACTCACACCGCACATAATGTCGAACCCGCCGACGTCAACCAGGTAATCCAGCATATCCAAGTTTTCTTTCTCATGCTTAATATATGAGCCGTATGGATACAAAAATACTCTCGTCGGGCCGACCAGCGGCTCGACCTCTGCTTTCCACTTGTCAGTGTCGGCCTTGACCCGTTCGAGAGGTATCTTTCTGAAATCCGGGTGGCCGTAACTGTGCGATGCGAATGTCCATCCGTTGGACTTGAGCTTTTCGATTACGGGCTTTACCGCAGCGATCTCCTGGTCGCGGTTGGTTTCGTTGGAACTCTGCGTCCGGTAGCCGAGGACACCGTCAAAGCCGGTAAGTCCGATGACCCCGCGGGCGCCCTTAAATGAAAAGTCGGGATGCTCCTTAACAAACTGGTCGACGATGGTGAACACCTCGGAGTCATGCCTGATCGCGTCTTCTCCGTCCGGAGTCTTGGAATACATCGCGATCTCGCCGGCGTCGTCCAAGACTACTTTGTAATTGCAGCCGTCCTGGAGCATGTATTTGTAATAGTTTACGTCATCCATCGAGATTACAAGCGGCTTTCTGCCCTCGGGAAACGGGAAGTTCACGCGCTGCACCCTGACCACGCCGTCCGCACCTTTGACCGGCTGATAAACGCTGTTAAGGTCGACCAGAACATATCCCCGGGCGTAGGCTTCGTCGATCAGGCGTTTGCATTCGTTGACGGTGGCCATATAGTTATCCATGCCTTTGGCTGAGATGCCGCCGTCAAACGCGAGTTCGGGATAAACCACCAGCGGGTGGAAGAAAATGTGTTCAACAGGCCCGGAATAGTCGGCCAGCACCGCGCCGGCATACGGATCCGGAGGCGGAGCGGGAGTCGGCGTCGGAGTTGGGACTGGAGTTGGAGTCGGCGTAGGGGTTGGATCAGGGGAGGATGAAAGAGTAAGCGAAGACGCGGGGCTCACGGAAACGGGGGGCATCCACGAGACTCCGTCGGCGCGCAATGCGCTGACAAAGCCCTGCCCGCCCTTGACATTGCTGCATGAGACAGCCAGCCCCGACAACAGGATTACGGACATAACCATGAGCAGAATTCGCGCTTTGTTTGTCGCGTGGGGCATATTATGTACCTCTGTCAGTTTCGAATCTGATTTTGACAATAATTATAGCCTAAAGTATTATGTTAATCAATGACAAAGTCGAAAACGCTCGAAAATTTAACATCTGTGTAAAACTTATATACAATAATGCAATAAGTCTGGTCAAACACACAAGTTTTCTCCAGTCGAATAATTCAGACTTGGAAAGGTAGTCGCAAAATGCACAAAAATGTCGGGAAATCTTTGTAAATGTTTTTTTACGTCGTTTCTTTGTCAAGGCATTAAATCTATTGCAAATATTCCTGCCGCGTGTTAGCATATACTAGTAGAAGTATCTTCATCTTTGAGGTGATGTCATGTATATTAATCCCTATAACGGCTATAACAACGGGTATAATCCGTATCAGGACAAATCCGCTGTTTACAACAGCCTGTTTAACACCAAGAAAAGCGCTTTTGGCAACAGCGGAGGCCTTTTCGGCGCCAAGGACTCGGGTTTCCTCTCAAGTATTGTCGATTTCCAGGCCGGAGTGCAAATGAACAAGGAAAGACTGATGTTCGCGAACAGTCTGTCGTCCGCCGCTCATACGCTGCGTTCTACCCTGAGCGGGCTGAACGCCGCACTGTCGCGCCCTATCATGCAGACAGCGCTTTCCGGCGACAAGGACGTACTTACCGCAAGCTCTGCGCCTATTGCCCAGGCGGTTAAGCGAAATCCGCTCAACGTTTCGGTAGAGCAGCTTGCGACCGGGCAGAAAACCTCGAGTCTCGCGCTTACGGGAAGTGAGACGTTCGGCAAAGGTACTCTTGCGTTTGATATTACTGCCGGAGGAAAGACAAAGTCTTTCAGCGTTGATATCGGCGAAAATGACAGCAATAGCACGGCGCTCGGTAAAATGGCGCTGGCTATAAACGACGCCAAAATCGGGCTTGATGCACGTGTCGTCAATTCCAAGGGCAAGAGCACGCTTGTCGTCGAGTCCCAGAAAACCGGAGAGGGAGACGCCGGAAAATTTGAAATTAGCAACCTAAAGCTCGACGGTGAGGACAAGACCGCGCTTATCGGCCTCGGCGCGGATCAAACCGAAAAAGGCAAAGACGCGGTGTATTCGGTCGACGGCCAGGAATACACCTCGGATTCGAATAAAGTCTCGCTTGGCGGTGGCGTATCGGCTGTGCTGAAAGGAACCGGGGAAACTCAAATCAGTTTTGCCAAGGACACGAGCGCTGTCGTTGCGGCAGTCGATAACTTTATCAAAGCGTATAATGGTTTAAACAGCTTGGTGGAAGAAAACGCCGATAAGTTTAAGGGAGCTGCGGCGCTCAACCGCGATCTAGATAAATTGATGAGCGATTCGTGGCGAACCCTCGGTTATGCAGGTATTTCTATGGACAGTAAGGGAGCTCTCTCGGCCAGCCCCGAGTCGATTGAGAAGGGCATCAGCGAAGGCGGACTTAAATCAATGTTCGGCGATTACGTCTCGACCGGAAACCAGCTCTCGCAGAAGCTGGGCAAAGTGATCTCCAACCCGTCGTCGTTCGCAGTGCAGACCAACCAGTTTAAATTCTACAGTTCGGCGGGCTCGTACAGCTCGTTCTTCAGTATGCTGAACGGCTCGGCTTACGGCGACCTTTCGTCCGGATCTCTGTTCGACGCCATGCTCTGATTTTATTTTGTGGGCGATTGTAAAAAAGTTTTGCTTGACAACTGGATTATTTCTGCTACAATAATATAAAATTAAATATTTAAATCCTGTGATTGGAAATAGTAACCAGCAAGCGCGTCCCCAGCGAGCCGGAGGCGGTGTGAGTCCGGTGTCAAGCGGAGTTGGCGAATGGTTCCATGAGGAGCTGGGTGAACGCGTGAGCAAGTAGCTTTAGACGGAGTCCTCCGCCGTTAGAGGGAGGGAGATATTTAGGCCGATCAGGCTGCGTATCTTTTTTGAGTGGGAGCGTTTGCTCCAATTTGGGTGGTACCGCGGAATTTTTCGTCCCAAGACGAGAAGTTCCGCGTATTTTTTTATCACAAATTATTTGAAAGGGTGAATTCCATGCAAAACCGAAACAATGTAACTAAAGTGCTGCTCGGAGAGGAGGCCATTCCGAGACAGTGGTATAATATAGTCGCTGATATGCCCGAAAAACCGTCGCCCTATGTTAACCCGCACACTAAAAAACTGCTTAGCCCCAGCGAGATGGAGGCAATATTCCCGCGCTCCATAATCGAAATGGAGACAACGACCGAGCGTTACGTAGATATCCCTGACGAGGTGCGGGAGCTGTATAAGCAGTTTCGCGCCACCCCGCTGCACAGAGCCAGGATGCTTGAAAAGGCGCTGGACACCCCGGCACGCATTTACTACAAGTACGAAGGCGGCAACGCGACAGGGTCGCACAAGCTGAATACCGCGCTGGCCCAGGCGTTCTGCAACAAAGCCGTCGGCAGAAAGCGCATCGCGACCGAAACGGGAGCCGGCCAGTGGGGCAGCGCTATCGCCATGGCCTGCAAGCATTTCGGCATGGAATGCACGGTTTATATGGTTAAGGTCAGCCTGGATCAAAAACCGTACCGCCGCTTGCTGATGGAGACCTTCGGCGCGGAGGTGCTCTCCAGCCCTTCCAACCGCACTGAGGCCGGACGCGACATTCTTAGAACCGACCCGAATTGCTCGGGCAGTCTTGGCATCGCGATAGGAGAAGCGGTCGAGGACGCGTCCTCCCGCGAGGATACCAGCTATTCGCTGGGCAGCGTGCTCAACCATGTTCTTCTGCATCAGACTGTGATCGGCCTTGAGGCAAAGGCGCAGCTGGAATCCATCGACGAATACCCCGACGTTATCTTCGCGTGTGCCGGCGGCGGCAGCAATTTTGGCGGAATCGCGTTCCCGTTCCTGCACGACAAGTTCACAAGCGGAAAAAAAGTACGCTGCGTAGCGGTCGAACCGGTGAATTGCCCCACGCTTACCAAGGGCGTGTTTGCGTTTGACTACGGCGACACGGCAAAGCTCGTTCCAATTTCGGAGATGTATACGCTGGGACACGACTTCATACCCTCCGGCATCCACGCGGGAGGACTGCGGTTCCACGGTGAAAGCCCGCTTGTGTCGAAGCTGTACCACCATGGCCACATCGAAGCTATGGCGTACAAGCAAAATGAGGTTTTCGAGGCCGCGATTCAGTTCGCGCATACCGAGGGAATTGTCCCGGCTCCGGAATCGGCGCACGCAATTCGCGCGGCGGTGGACGAAGCGCTTCGCTGCAAAGAGAGCGGAGAGGCGAAGACTATTTTGTTCGGTCTTTCAGGAAACGGCTATTTCGACATGATGTCATACGATCGCTACCTCTCCGGCGAACTGGTAGACACTGAGTTTGACGCGGAAGATATCAAGGCCAGCCTGAAAAGCCTTCCGAACGTGGAACTTTGACAAGTGCTGCGCACCGGTTTTGAACACCGCTGACGAATGAGCGGACCCGCGTTTGCGGGCGGCTAAAAGGAGTATTGCAGTGTACGAATGGATTGACGAATATTGCAGGTCAAAGCCCGGAGCGGCTGGCGAATTCAAGGTCGAGTGGGAAGCCTTTCGTTACATGCTTGGCGACAAGATGTTTGCGATGCAGGGCGAGGAAAAAAGCAAGCGGCCGGTTCTGACGCTTAAGTGCGACCCCGTGATCGCCATCGCCTATCGCGAGCAATACGACGAAGTTATTCCCGGTTATTATATGAACAAGGAGCATTGGAACTCGGTTTATCTCGACGGAAACTTTCCGGAACAGCTGCTCCGCGAAATGATAGACATGTCGCACGACCTCGTCCTGAAATCCCTTCCCAAAAAGAAACAAGCCGCCATTTTGGCGGCTGAGGGCTGAGTATTCGTGGCACGCCGGGCAGATGACGTCAGCGGTTCGAGGATTCCAGGCGCGCGATCTTTTCAAGTCTAGCTGCGTGCCTGCCGCCTTCAAAACCGGTGTCCAGCCAGCAGCGCACGATCTCCAGAGCGAGTCCTTCGCCCAGAATCCGGCCGCCAAGCGCGAGAACATTTGCGTCATTGTGCAGTCTGCACATTTTCGCTGTATACAGATCATTACAAAGCGCGGCTCTAATGCCGCGCATTTTGTTTGCGGCAATTGAGATGCCGACACCCGTTCCGCATACGAGAATGCCGCGGTCGCACTCGCCGGAAGCTATAGCCTTGCACGCAAGCTCGGCAAGATCCGGGTAGTCGCAGGAATCGGCGGAGTGGGTGCCGAAATCGGTATATCCAATATTAAGCTGATCCAGAAAAGCGGTGATTTTTGTCTTTAGTTCAAGTCCGCCATGGTCGGAAGCAATCGCCAGCATAATATAACCTCACACAATACTAATAAAACTAGGCACAAGCCGTTTAAATGTGGCCACGGAAGTAAACCCGCATTCACGAAGGAGCTCAAACCCGGATTTTATGTCAGAGCCGACGTCTCTCGCATAGTGCGCGTCCGAACCCACGGTCACAATCGCGCCACCGCACTCGCGGAAAAGACGCAGGCACCAGGCGTCCGGCATCGGCTCGCCGTGGATTCCGGAAAAGCCGGAAGTGTTGACCTCAATTCCCCTGCCGGAGCTGATCAGATTCGCGAAGAGCTGCCGCAACGGATCTTCAAAAGCGGTCAAATCAAGCAGAGACCGGTCGCACATGTATCGAACAGGCAAGGTCAGATGTGACAAAACAGAGAAAAACTCCGGCCGTAGGCTGAGTTCGATCAGCTCTGACAGGTAATTCGCGAAAACGCGATGGGTGTCCGCCCACGTCGTGTAGTCGTAGTTATAGAAATCGGTTCCGTCACGCAGCCAGTGAACCGAGCCGAGAATGATGTCATATTCCCCGCCGGAAAGAAGCGCCGCGGCGAGCTCCGGGCAGTGGTGAGCCTGACCGAGCTCGACACCGGCGACCAGCCGCAGTCTGTTCTCAAAAGCGCTTCTAGATTTCTCAAGCTCGCTGAAGTATTCTCGCTGGTCATATTTCCCGTAGGGCTTCCCCGACTTTGTGGCGTCAAAATGGTCGGTTACGGCAAGCTCGGTCATGCCAGCATCCAGGGCGGCGTTGGCCAGTCTGTCGATGCTGTCTTTTCCGTCGATCGAGTGTATTGAGTGCGTATGGTAATCAGCCAGAAACATATTTCCTCCGAATGTGCGGTTACAGCGGCCAGGACGGCAGCCACGTGAGGAAGGTCTGCGCGTACCAGAGCGGCGCCGGAAGGCCGGAAATCGCGGGGTAGAACATTACGAAAAGTCCGACTGAAACCGCGGTGAAGATATAGACCCGCCGCCTGCCGTTTTTGAAATGCCGGTCAAGCTCGTAAAGCACATAGCACAGCGCGAGCAATAGGAAAACCGTCGACGGGAAGTAGTGGTATATGAAAGTAATCCGCGACACCAGCAGCCAGGGAAGGTACTGCGACAGGAAGCCAATGATTATAAACAGCAGCGCGAGGCTTCGGGTCTTCCAAACCCGGATACAGGCGAGAACTAGCGCGATCAGTCCGCCCCACCACAGCAGAGGGCTGCCAAAGGTGCCGAACTGGCTCTTCACAGTGTCGGTCGAGTCGGCATAGAAAAGCGTCGGCCGAATGTCAAACGGCCACTGATACCAGGCGGATTCATAAGGATGCGTATCAACCAGCTCGCTGTGATATTTGAACATGCTCTCCTGATTTGTAATCATTTTGTCCCAAAGAGTATCTTCGGTGAGCACGCCGTTGTCCGCCGTGGCGTACGGAATATATGACAGGCAGTAGACAAGCGCCGGAACGATGATAAACGCGATCACTGAAACCCCGAACGTGGACAGCAGAAAGCCGAAGTATTCCTTCTTTCTGCCCTCGGCAAACCAGCGCCTACCCCGCTGTATCAGATAGAGCACGTAGAGCACGAGAAGGCCGGCGCCCGCGTATATGCAGGTCCACTTCGACGCCGCGCCCAGCCCGAACGAAAGCCCGCAAAGAGCGAGCGGAAGTATGGTCTTTCGAAATGGCGAGTTCAGCCCGGACGTGATATACATCCACATAAAGAGGTACATCAACAGGATAAAGAAGACGGCGTAAACGTCGATTGTCGCTATTCTGGTCTGGGTAAAGTGCATAAAGTCACTGGCAAATATGACGGCACCGCATGACGCGACGAAAGTATTGTTAAAGATGAGCTTCAACAGAATAAATACAATCGGGAGCATGAGAACGCCGAATAGCGCGCCCATAAAACGCCATCCGAACGGGTCCATTCCGAACAGGTTGATGCCTTGGAGAATAATGAGTTTGCCCAGGGGCGGATGGGTGTTTTCGTAAGGATATAAACCTGTTTTGAACTCGTAGGCGGCGCGGGCGTGGTAGATCTCGTCAAAATACGCGCTGTTAAGGTAGGTCTGTTTGTCGCGGACGATGCTCTGTTCGTCGAAAAGCGCGGAGGCGGAAGGGTCATCGTACGTGAACCGGGAAGAATCCAACATTTCCGGCCCGGATTCGGAGTTTGCGTAGACCGCGAGTTCGCCCATCTCCATCGGCGCCTTCTTGGTCGTTATGCGCAAATACCTAATCATGAAATTATCTGCGACATTTCCGGTCATCCATTTGAACACTTCGGAATGCTTCTGAGAAAGTTCCTCCTGAGGCGTCCAGATTACGCCGTCGCCCGAGGCATCGAGCGACCAGCCTCCGTGGAACAGCCCGGTATAATATACGAGCGAGTTAAGCTGATACTTTTCGCCGAGATCGACAGTGACCGAGGGCTGATCGGCAGTCGCCCGCCAAAATGATTGGGGAGCGGTGAAATCACCGAGGTTGAGGAAGGCGGCGAGGGCGTAAACGCATGTAATGACCGCGATCGGAAGCCAGTCCCGTTTCGCGAGGGAGCCGCGGCGCAGGTCAAACGAGTCGATCAGTCTGGGGGGCGCTGGCGGGTCTAGCTGTGAGTCCGATAAGGTTGCGCTGTCGGATTCACCGGAGGTCGCATCACCCCCGCCCTCCAGTCGGGCCGGAAGCCTGCGGAGTGAGGACATGTAAGGCCAGTAAAAAAGAACGAGCGCTCCGACGGCAGCAACGAGGAACAGCGTACCCGGGCGGATCATATACGTAACAAAATAGTCCCAGACAGTGAAGGCAGAGCAGAAAATCAGATCCATAAACAGGCAGTCTCCAGACATTGATAATAACCAAAAGCGGCGGAAGCATTCACAAGCTCCGCCACTTTAACATGATATCCTATTTACATTTGGATTTCAACCTTTATTTAAAAGCTTCTTTTATTTTTTCAAAAAAGCCTTTGCGTTGCGAGTAATTGCTGTCGTGAACTGCGTCGCCGAACTCGCGGAGAATCTTTTTCTGCTTTTCGTTGAGGTTTTTGGGAACCTCGATGTACACCCTGACAAACTGGTCGCCGCGGTTTTTTGAGCCGACCGGAACCACGCCGCGGCCTTTCAGACGGAAAGTCGCGCCGCTTTGCGTACCTTCGGGGATAACGTATTTGACTTTGCCGTCGAGAGTCGGGACTTCAACCTCCGCGCCAAGTGTCGCCTGCACGAAAGTGATGGGCATTTCGCAAAGGATGGAGGTTCCGTCTCTTGTGAACAGAGAGTGCGGCTGTACCTTGATGGTGACTAGCAGATCGCCCGGAGGGCCGCCGTTTGCGCCCGCGCTGCCCTGGCCGCGAAGGGAAATGGTTTGTCCATGGTCAATGCCCGCAGGCACCGACACATCCAGCTTAGCGCGCTTTCTGACCGTGCCGTTACCGTGGCACGAAGAGCACGGAGTCTTGACGATTTTGCCGGTTCCGTGACATGTGGTGCATTCGGACGTTGTCATAACGCTGCCGAGCGGAGTGCGCCGGGATACTCGTATCTGGCCGGTGCCGTTGCAATTGGTGCATGGATCGGCGGTTGTGCCCGGCGCGGCGCCTGATCCCTCGCAGTCCTCGCACAGCTCAATGCGGTTGAACGATACCTCTTTATTGCAGCCAAAAGCGGCTTCGACAAATGTAATGGAAATCGACATGCGGAGCGAATCTCCGCGCTGAGGGGAGTTTCTCCGGGCGTCTCCGCCGCTGAACCCGCCCCCGAAAAAGCTCTCGAAGATGCTGCCGATATCGATATTGTCCCCGAATCCCCCGAAGCCGCCGAATCCGCTTCCGCCAGCGCCGTAAGAGGGGTCAAACGCAGCGTGGCCGTAAGAATCGTATCTAATCCTCTTTTGCGAATCGGACAACACTTCATAAGCTTCATTGATTTCCTTGAAGCGGGCCTCTGCCTGTTTGTCTCCCGGATTGAGGTCAGGGTGATTTTCTTTCGCCAGGCGGCGGAAGGTCTTTTTTATTTCATCGTCACTGGCGTCCTTTTTCAGGCCCAGTACCTCGTAGTAATCTCGCTTTTGATCGGGCATCAAACCACCCCATACTAAATCACATCAGAAATTTATGCAAGCGCGGGAAGTACCCGGCTCATATATAATATATTATTTGTCATCCTTGACATCGGTGAAGTCGGCTTCATAGAAAGTCTCGCCGGAAGGACCGGTGGGAGGGTCGTTAGGAGGGGGAGAACCGGCGTCCTGAGGGCCCGCGTCCTTGTATAGCTTCTCCGAAATCGCGTAAAACGCTTTTGACAGCTCCTCGGTCTTATGCTTGATGTTCTCGATGTCCGTGCCGGAAAGAGCATCTTTAAGCGCGGCAATCGCGTCAGTGACCGGGCGTTTCTCGTCCTCGGTCAGCTTGTCACCGAGGTCGGTGACCGCTTTTTCAGTCTGGTAAACTGTCTGGTCGGCGTGGTTGCGGGCGTCCACCTCGTCGCGGCGGGCTTTATCGTCTGCCGCAAAGCGTTCCGCGTCTTTAACGGCTTGCTCGATGTCGGTCTTGGACAGGTTGGTCGAGGCAGTGATGGTGATTTTCTGTTCTTTACCGGTGCCCAGATCCTTGGCCATGACGTGGACAATGCCGTTGGCGTCGATGTCGAACGTTACCTCGATCTGAGGAACGCCTCTCGGCGCAAGCGGAATGCCGTCAAGATGGAAGCGGCCGAGCGTCTTGTTATGCTGGGCAATTTCGCGCTCGCCCTGGAGTACGTGAACCTCAACCGACGTCTGAGAGTCGGCGGCGGTCGAGAATATCTGGCTCTTCTTTGACGGGATGGTCGTATTGCGTTCGATCAACTTGGTGAAAACGCCGCCCATGGTCTCGATGCCGAGCGAAAGGGGAGTTACGTCGAGCAGCAGCAGGTCTTTGACGTCACCGGCCAGCACGCCGGCCTGAATTGCCGCGCCCATCGCGACGCACTCGTCAGGATTTATTCCCTTAAACGGCTCTTTGCCGGTAAACTTCTTAACAGCGTCCTGAACAGCCGGAATACGGGAAGATCCGCCCACAAGCAGGACTTTATGCAGTTTGTCGGGAGAAAGGCCGGAATCGCTCATCGCCTGGCGGACAGGGCCCATCGTGCGCTCGACCAGGTCAGAGGTCAGCTCATTGAACTTGGCGCGGGAAAGGGTGAGATCAAGGTGCTTGGGGCCGGAAGCATCAGCTGTGATATACGGCAGGTTGATCGAAGTCGAGGTGACGCCCGAGAGCTCAATTTTCGCCTTTTCGGCGGCTTCCTTAAGGCGCTGCATAGCGACCTTGTCGTTGGAGAGGTCGACGCCGGAATCGCGCTTGAACTCCGCGACCATCCACTTCATAACGTTGTCGTCGAAGTCGTCGCCGCCCAGACGGTTGTTACCGGCTGTGGCGAGCACCTGAATTACGCCGTCGCCGATTTCGAGGATGGATACGTCAAAGGTTCCGCCACCGAGGTCATAAACCATTATATTCTGCTCGGTTTCTTTGTCAAGACCATAAGCGAGCGCCGCGGCTGTGGGTTCGTTAATTATGCGCAGGACTTCAAGGCCGGCAATCTGACCGGCGTCCTTGGTGGCCTGACGCTGACTGTCAGAAAAATACGCGGGAACTGTGATGACCGCCTGAGTGACCGAGCCGCCGATATAGGATTCGGCATCGGCTTTCAGTTTTTGCAGAATCATCGCCGAAATCTCCTGCGGCGTATACTTTTTGTCGTCGATAGCAATGCGGCGGTCGGTGCCCATGTCGCGTTTAATGGACGAAACGGTGCGGTCGGGGTTGGTGATCGCCTGACGTTTGGCAACCTGGCCGATCATACGCTCGCCGCCCTTTGCGAAAGCCACGACCGACGGAGTGGTGCGCGCGCCTTCAGCGTTGGCTATAACAACGGCTTCTCCGCCTTCCATTACCGATACACATGAATTGGTGGTTCCAAGGTCAATACCAATTATCTTTGCCATATAAATGTCCTCCTGATTAATATATCTCTTAATACTATCTTTTAGTTAATTTGCAACTTTTACCATAGCGTGGCGAATTACCCGGTCGCCTATGACAAATCCTTTTTGGAGCGCTTCGACTATCTCATTATCGCCTTTTGTATCGTCGTCCACGTGGGCGATCGCTTCGTGGAGGTTGGGATCAAACTGCGCGCCGACCAGCTCCATTTCGGCGACTCCCAGCTTATCAAAAACCTCGGCCAGCTGGCGCATTATCATTTCAACGCCTTTTTTAAATGCCGCGTCCTCGGTGGGCTGGAGCATCGCGCGCTCCAGGTTGTCATATACCGGCAGAAGCTTGCTGATTGTGTCCGCCTGCGCGTCTGCGTAAATTGTTTCGCGTTCTTTGGCGGTTCTTTTTCTATAATTATCGTATTCTGCCGCGATACGGGTGTATTTATCCTGTAGCTCATCCCGTTCGGCAATCGCTTTCGCGCCCTCGATCAGAAACCGCTCAAATTCTTCGGGAGACACAGGGATGCTGCCGTCGGGCTGAGTATCGGCCTCCGTCTGAACCTCTTGTGCGGCGCAATCGGAAGACTGTTCGGCGCCAGCTGAATCCGGCGGAATTACCGCGCTTTCCACTTTCTTGTCATTATCCATATCAGCTATCCTCCGAGATTTCTTCATTTAATAATTTATTTAGCTTTTTCGCAAAATACCCGAGTCTCGACGCAACCTTGGAATAGTCCATCCGCGTTGGGCCGACAACTCCGATTATTCCGCGCATATTGTCTCCAATATGATAACTCGCGACAATTACGCTCGATTCACGCAGCTGCTCGGCGACATTTTCCGGGCCGATCATGATGTTCACCGGCATCGACGGGTTCGGGATGGGCAAACGGGAGATTTCCCGCCGGTCAGACAGATACTCAAGCAGTTCCCGCGCCTTGATTATATCGCGGTATTCGGGATGCGACAGCATATGGAATTCGCCGGTGAGGAATACCTCGCGCTCCTCAATCTCGCCTGCGACTTCCGAAATGAAGTCCAGTATCATCGCGACGAGCTCCGGTCTGAAGTCGGCTTCCGAGGCGATTTCGATTGACCGGGTCATCCCGTCGACCGGTTTCCCGGTGAACTGCGAATTAAACAAAGCGGCCAGCTTGCGGAGTTCAGCATTGGCAATCTCAAACGCTGTGCGCATCAGCTTGTTTTTAACGATGTCCGAATCGGTAATAAGCACGGCGACAAAGGAAAACGCATCCACTAAAAGGAACTCAAACAGGCGGAACCGCACCTTGTCGACCGTCGGCGAAGTCGAATAGGCGGTATATCTGGTAAGGTCGGCGATCAGCCGTCCGGCCTCGGCCAGCAAGCGGTCAAGCTCCTGCATCTTAATCTGAAAAGCCCGGTTTATCGAGTCGGTCTCCTCCGGAGTAAGCACGTGCTGCTGCATCAGCTCATTGACGTAGAGCCTGTACCCGGCGGCAGACGGAATACGTCCCGCTGAAGTGTGCGGCTGCTCCAGCAATCCCAGCGCCTCGAGCTCGGCCATCTCGTTTCTTATGGTTGCTGACGAGAACTCAAGTCCGGCGCGCTCCACAAGATGCTTTGAACCGACTGGCTCGGCGGAGTTGATGTAGTTGTCGATGATCGCCTTCAATATTCTCTTTTTTCTCGGCCCAATATCCATATTAGTCACCCGTTAGCACTCTCGTCACCAGAGTGCTAACACTAATTTAGCACTAGAAAATATTATTGTCAAGTACTTAAGAGCGAAATCGTTTAGACTTTTACTGACTTTAACGATTTAGACATTTTTTAGTCTTTATATCCAGGGGGCAGTATGGTATAATCACAAGAATAGCGGGGACAGGTAAGTTAACGTGATACCTGAACGCCCCCGGAAAATTATCATAAGGATTGGTCGGATAGTGTCAAAGATTAGTGTGCTGGTAGTTGACGGGCAGGGGGGCGGAATAGGCGGCAGTATTGTCAGGCAGCTGAATAAACGCACCGCGAATATTTTGATAACCGCCGTTGGTACCAACGCAATCGCCACCTCGGCGATGCTCAGCGCCGGAGCGCACCGGGGCGCGTCTGGCGAAAACGCCGCAGTCTGCAACTGCAAATCGGCGGATATCATCGCGGGTCCTATCGGAATTATTATCGCAAACTCGATGTTGGGTGAGATTTCACCGCTGATAGCCCGCGCGGTTAGCGAGTCGGACGCAAAAAAAGTGCTGATACCGATTAATAAGTGCAGCACTTATATCGCAGGCTCAGCGGGCATGAATTTGGACGAATATATTGAAGATGCGGTTTCCAGAATATTGGAAATCGTAAATACCAATAATGGGAATTGATGAGCGGACTTCCAATTCATTGCATATTCGGAAACCGATACCGTATTGTCACGAACATTGACGTGCATTTATGATTGCCAGGCGGAAGCTGCTGTGTTGCTTGAGTATCGAATATATCTTGCGCATCATAGCCATATTGTATACTTTTCCCCGTTTTTCGGTCAAATCAGTCGCTTTCCATGAAAGACTCCAATATCTTATTATATATTTTTTCGGCGTTCTTGTTAAAGTTTTCTCGCAGGGCGGAAGCCTGCTCCGGACTTACGGCAAAGAGTTTAATGTCCAGGAAAGCGGTTTGGCCGTCCAGCAGCTGGCAGTTTACAGTTATTTCCCCGTCAGTTTCCGAAACGGAAGAACACACCTCGGTCTCGCGCCGCATTTTGGCAAGGGCGGTCAGCGTCGAGTTTTGGGCGCGCATTCGGGCAGAATACGGAATGCCGCTCTGACACACATCCGCGGCAAACGTTCCCTTAGCCGTCAATTCAAACATTCCATCGGTATGGGTTAGGTGCCCCGACTCGACAAGCTCGTTAACGGCCTGGCAGAACTCAAAATAGTCAATAGCAGGGCTGAAAACCACCATCGGCGTGAGCTGCTCCAGAGTGATTGGCTCAGTCAGGTGCTTGAAAACATATAGAACCAGAAATTTCATTTCTAGATTGGAGCGGGTGGAGTTGTCTGTGTTCACCTGATTACCTCCAAAAAGACAAGTCCATATGATTATGGACAACGTTTATTGAATTCTATCATATATCATAGGAAAAGAAAAGCTGGCCAAAGGAATAATTGGCGGATAGCCGCTGCAATAAAGCGTAATTAGTAATTTCTTCTATTTCCCTTAACAATTAGGAGGGAAATGTTATATGAGGTTTGGAGCATATTCGTTTTTCAGCGTAATTCATGCACAATGCTATCGAAGATAATCTGTAGTATGGTTATGCAGATGACGAGATAAGCGCGTAACGATGATTATCCTGCAATATTGAGTTTTTAAAGATTGACATGCATTTTAACTTTCGGAGGTAATTATTTGGATGCCCGTTCGAGAATTCTTTTTCTAATAAACCCTTTGCACACCAGAACCTATTTTGGAGCGGCGGAACATATGGCTCTGGCGGAAGCGCGGATATTGGGGCAACCAGCCGGGATTGATCCGGGTGAAATTGAATGCTGTGAAATAGTTGGAATTGAATATATTTCTGTCCCTGCCGGTAATAATTCTGAGGGCGTGACTCAAATATTTGGCAGGGCGTCCTTCGGGCAAGCGGCCTATATTTCAGCCGAAAACGGTGCACTGATTCCGCTTGAAATGCCGGACAAATTTCTTTTCGGCGGGTGCATGTCCGCGATGATGAAGTATAAAGGAAAAACCAACGAGCTTTTCACCCGCTTACTCATCAATATAGCGCTGACGGCGGGCAACCGGTGGGGAAAGCCAGGGATAACGATCCTGGACCCTTTGTGCGGCAAAGGAACTACGCTTTTTGAGGGGATGTCGTATGGCTTCAATGTAACCGGGGTCGAAGCCAGCGGCGCCTACTGTCTGGAAATCAAAAACTTCCTCACCCGGTACCTGAAGCTGGGGAAATACAAACATCGGACGGCCAATCGAAAAGTCTCGGATGAAAACGGTAAGAAGTTCGCCGACGTCTTTTCCTTATTTACGGCGGACGATAAGACAGACTACACCGCGGACAAAATACAGGCGGTAAATATCGCAAATTGTGATACTGCCGACGTTTCAAAAGTGTTCGGTCAGAAATTTGCGGACATAATAGTTACTGATCTGCCATATGGAGTTCAGCACGCGGGCAAATCCGCGGAGGGCGACAGGGGTCTATGCAGGCCGGATCAGCTTTTGAAGCGAGCCTTGCCGATTTGGGGGCGCGCGCTTAAGGGGGATGGCGTTATGGTGCTTTCATATAACGCTAATTCGCTGAAATCCACGGCGATTGCGGACTTAGTGAACGAAGCGGGATTACGTATTGACCGGCTTTGCATAGACGGTATGTTACGGCACTGGGTATCAGAAAGCATTGTTCGCGATGTTGTAATTATCAGAAAATAAGTAGACTCCGGAGAGGGTGATTCGCTTGTATGAAGATAAACTGAAAAAGCTGCTGAATGAATACAAAACCGGAGAACTTGATGAAAATGAGCTGTTCCGGCTCTTGAAGCTGATGCCGTTCGAGGATTTGGGCTGGGTTTCGCTGGATCATCACAGAGCTATCAGATCCGGATATCCGGAAGTTATTTATTGCGCGGGTAAAACACCGGAGCAAGTTGCTATTATCGCCGAAAAGCTGATTTCCGCTGGTAATTCTTCCATAATGGCAACCCGTGCGGATATTAGTCATTTTGAGGCGGTGCAAAAACTGGTTCCGGATGCTGTTTATCACGGGGCCGCGAGGATGATAACCGTTTGCCGGTCGGTTTCCGAAGCTCCGGCGCTGCCGGTTTGCGTCGTGACCGCTGGAACGTCGGATATTCCGGTAGCAGAGGAAGCCGCAGTAACCGCCGAACAGCTTGGAAACAGAATTGAACGAGTGTATGACGTTGGTGTCGCGGGCATACACCGCCTTTTCGCGCGGCTGGACACGATATCCAGCGCCGGTGTCGTCATAGTTATTGCGGGAATGGAGGGAGCGCTGGCGAGCGTTATCGGCGGACTGGTAGATATTCCGATAATTGCGGTGCCGACCAGCGTGGGTTACGGAGCGAACTTTAACGGGCTGACGCCTCTGCTTGCCATGCTGAACAGCTGCGCCGCAGGTGTTGGCGTCGTGAATATTGACAACGGCTTTGGAGCTGGATGGATGGCAAGCCGGATAAACAGAATGGTATTGCGATAAAAATACTATGAAAGTGCTTATTATTTCACTGAAAAATTTCGATAAAGAACTATACAGGTTATTATGAATAAAATGACAACTGACAAATTGGTGATAATTCACAAAATAGCAGTTCAAAATTTGGCATTTATTAAGTATTGAATTATTTTATAGCTGTGGTATTATTAAGACGGTAAATCCGAAAAAGGCAAAACTGTCGAAAGACAGTGACGCAAAACTATAGGGCCTTGCTGTTTGACAGCGTGGCAGCCAGTTGCCGAAGAAGAAATGTTAAATCAACCTTTTCTTCCCGGCTCGAAGAAAAGGTTTTTCTTTGTTTAGAGGTGGCTTCTTGGGACGCTGGACTTCAGTATTATCAATAAAGGGAGATGCAGTTATGAAAAGGATAATTACTCTGCTTATTACAATTATTTTAGTCTCGGCGACGCTGGTTCCGGCCTGCCTGGCGGCTGAAATAATTGATTCCGATAAGTCCCAGATAGATGCCACCGACAAAAACAAGGGACTTTTCAAGGTTAAGTATAATGCGGCGACCGATAAAAAATTGAAGGTCAAAGTAGAGAAAGCCGGGGCCGAGGCCTACTCGTATGATCTTAACAACAAAGGCAATTGGGAATCGTTTCCCATGCAGCTTGGCAACGGTGATTATACCGTAAAGGTTCTGGAGAATATTGACGGAAACCGCTATTCAGTGGGCCAGACCGCGAAGATAACGGTAAAGTATACGGATAACAACGCGCCTTTCCTAAACTCAATTCAGAATATTAACTTCACCAAAGACTCCGCGACAGTTAAAAAAGCCGCCGAACTTATGCAAGGCGCCCCAACCGACATAAAAAAGGTTGAAAACGTCTATAAATTTATCGTCGACAACATTACTTATGATAAAGATAAAGCTGCAAAGGCGCAGGCAGGCCAGCTCAGCGGATATGTTCCTGCGGTGGATGTAATCCTTAATTCGAAAAAGGGAATCTGCTTTGACTATTCGTCCCTGATGGCTGCCATGCTTCGCTCGCAGGGAATCCCTGCCAAAATGGTATTTGGTTATGTCGCCCCTAACAACGTATACCATGCCTGGAATGAAGTTTATATCAAGGGAGAGGGCTGGATTAAGATCAACGGATCGATCTATTTCGACGGCAAGAACTTTGTCAGAATGGACTCCACATTCGCGTCCAGCAATAAAAACGGCGGTCTCTCAAAGTATCTTGGTGACGGTTCGAATTACAGCAACAAGTACATTTATTGACGTGTATTCCACAAAACCACAAAAGAGTACGACAAAAGGCCCCGGATTGGCACTGCCAATCTGAGGCCTTTACTGTTTGTTTATGCGGCGGGTTCCTCAAGTGCGTCCGGATTATCGGTCGGGGGCGGGGGTGAGGTAGGCTGCGCTGACGGAGGTTGATTCGGTTGCTCAGAAGGAGGGGAGCCGGTTTGCGTGTTGGGCGGCGCGTTCGGGTTTGGAGAAGCCGACGGGCCATCCGGCTGCGGATTGACGGGTTCCGTGCTCGGAGTTTCAACCGGTTGGTACGAAGTGTGTGTTGTGCAGTATCCCGCGACCCGGGCGCCGCCTGCCGGAGGATATGTGCCTTCCGGCAGCGGATAGTCAAGGATAGCGTATTTCTGGTCGGCTATGACAACGCCGGGCATGTTAAAGGCTCTTTTTAGCTTCAGCAGTGACATATACTTGATGCTGTCTGGCGGGCAGTACTGTGTCGCAAGCATGCCGGTGGTGGAATCCATTCTGAAAGTGACGTGCATGTCGCAGGATTCTGTCGGGACATCTTTGGGGAAATACAATCCGTTAGCCACACGGCTGCCGCGGACATCGCTTCTGCAATTGGCGGTGGGTTTCAGTCCGCTGTCGATACAGTAGGCCGCGGTCACAACGTTCTCCGGCTGTGGGAAAGTTCGCGCCGGAAGTCCTTTGTGAACCTTGTCCATGACCAGTTTCCACATGGTAAGAGCCGGATTCCGCGATTTCTCAAGGTTAATCTCCTTTGGATCGTCAAATCCGAACCAAACGGAGGCTGTGTAATACGGGGTGTATCCGACGAACCATCTGTCCTTATCCTCGTCAGTAGTACCGGTTTTGCCGGCTACTGAGATATTGCTCATCGCGGCGGCTCTGCCTGTGCCCTTTTTGACCACGTTCTGGAGCAGGTAATTCATATAGAACGCGGTTTCCTCCCGCATTGCGGGTTTGGTCTGCGGAGCGTTATCGAGCACAACATTCCCCTGGGAGTCCAGCACCTTGGTATAAGTTCTTGGTTTGGTGTACAAACCGTTATTTGTAAAGCTGGCGTACGCAGCCGTGAGATCACGGACAGAAACGCCGCGGGTCAGTCCGCCGAGAGCCATGGAAGCAAGGCCGATATCGGAGTATGTGGCTCCGCCGCTGTCCAGTTGGCTGACAAGGCTTTTGCTCATGCCGAGATTCTGCGTTGCGAAGTCAAAAGCGACCTGGGGCGTCATATTGTTGACAAGGTGAACCGGAATTGTGTTTATAGAGAGCTCCACAGCGCGCATGATCGTCATCCTGCCGGTATAGCCGCTGACTGTCGAGTTCTTTGGCCATGGTTTTCCGCTGGCGCTCTTTTTGAGAGGCACGTCGTCCATAACGGAGTTCGGTGTGATGAAGCCGTAATTGATGGCGGGGGCGTAGACGGTGACCGGCTTGATTGCCGAGCCAGGTTGGCGGTACGACTGAGTCGCGCGGTTAAGACCGCGGTTCAGCTTCTTTTCGCCACGACCACCCACCATGCCGACAATATTACCGGTGTAGGGGTCCATAATTACCATGGCTGCCTGGGCTTTGTCGGCTCCATAGGTTACGGGGAAGTTTTTTTCGTCGGAGAAAACTTCGTCCATTATTGCCTGGATCCGGGTGTCTACCGTTGTGTAAATACGATATCCACCGCTGTAGACCATCTTCTCGGCCATTTTGCGTGAGACGCCCTTCTGTTCCTGCAAGTCCGCGACGACGTCGCTGATCACCTGATCCACGAAATAGGATTGCTTACTGGCGGTATCCTTGCTCTCTTTTCGCTTGAACTCGAGTTTTTGGGCGACAGCCTCATCGTATTCAGCTTTCGTAATCAGGCTTTGCTCCAGCATTTGCGAAAGGATATTGAGCTGACGTTCTCTGTTGTGCTCGGGGTTTTGGTAAGGGTCATAACGTGTCGGCAGATTTGTGATGCCAATCATTGAGGCGCATTCCGCAAGGGTCAGCTGCGACAGGTCTTTGGCAAAATAGACTTCAGCCGCCGTTTTGACACCGGAGCAGCCTTGACCAAGGTAAATAGTGTTCAGATACCAGGTAAGAATTTTGTCTTTTGAATAAGTCCGGTCAAACTCAAGCGCGCGGAAAATCTCGAGCAGTTTGCGCTTGACCGTGACCTCCTTCTCTTCAGTGAGGTTCTTTATCAGTTGCTGTGTGATTGTAGATCCTCCAAAGCTGGACTGGGACGACATAAAGATGTTGTAGAACGCGCCGAACGTGCGCTTCCAGTCAACTCCGTCATGGGTGTAAAAGCGTTTGTCCTCGATTGCAACCGCGGCTTTTTTCAAGTATTCGGGTATTTCGTCCGACTCTGCCCAGACTCTGTTCTCCACGCCGTAGAGCTTTTCGAGCTCCTTCTGCTCGCCGGTTTCAGGATCTGTGCAGTATATGAAACTGGTGAGATTGAGCTGGAAATCGTCCAGATTGACAACGGTTTCAGGCTTGATATATTTGTCGACATAAGCGACAAAAAGAAATGTGAGTATGAGTCCGGTGGTTATAGTAATTATGACCAGCGTGCCCAAAATTTTCAGTATCCATCCGACGGTGTGTCCGACGACGCTGCCGGTAACTCCGACTGATTTTCCAATGATTTTCTTTGTTTTCTTATCCACGGGATTCCTCCATTGGCCGCGATGCATGCAATTCTTTCAGGACTCATTATAACACAGGTGTCAACTTTCCCAATTGGCATTTTTATCAGTAATTGCAATAATTGTTACTGTTATTTGTATAATTGTTTACAAATAAGGAAATAATATCACATAAATATCAAGATTTTCAGGAGGTGTGCCAAATGTCTTATAGAGCTAAGACCGTTGCCATCTGTCTCGTTGTATTATTTGTCGTGTCGCTGCTGGCGGCCGCGTTCGCATGGCAGGGTGCACTGGCGCCTGAATCTGGCGCCGGTCAGCCGCACAACGTCTTGCCGGTCAGCGCTGTCGACGCCGCCGGCGGGAGCGGAGCCAATAATCAAATATATATTCTAAAGGACACCGAGGGCCTGATTGCCGTCTTTACACCCGAGAATATGGAAGTTCCGGTGATTACGAGCGAGATCAAGACCGAGAGCCTGCGCGCGACCGATAAATCGAGACTGCAAAGAGGAATCACGGTTCTGGGGTATGACAACGTGCTGAAGCTGCTTGAGGATTTCAGCAAATAATCCCGGTAGCTTGCCGGAAAAATATTATGCCGTAGATCACAAATCTACGGCACTTTGCGTTTTTTTCTGTTCCACGTCGCGGAATGGCAATTCAGGTATCATAAGTACAGGTTCGTTACGTAATTCATCCGTAAATCGAATAGACATTTTACTTGATTTATCGGCGGGAATGCGGTATCCTTGATGCAAGGAAAAGCAAAGCGAAAATAATATTGATAGGGGAATATAAATGAGCGAAGAATATGGTGGAGACTTTATTGTTTTGACTGATGACGAAGGACACGAGGTCGAACTCGAGCACCTTGACACTCTCGAGTATGAAGGCAACACGTTTATGGCGCTCGTTCCTGTCACCGAAAACGAAGAAGAAGAGGAACTGGTCATCCTGATGGTCGAAGAGGAAGACGGCGAAGAAATACTCGTGACTGTCGATGACGAACAGCTTCTCGAAGCCGTGTATGAGATTTTCATGCAGCGGGTTGAGGATATGGAAGAGTCGGAATAAAACAACAAAAGTCTGTCTTGTTGGGAATTATTTCATTCTTTCGACACAGATATTATAATATATTTCGCTTGATTTTGGCGGCGTTCTGTGCTAATATTATCATAGTAATTAAAAGTATGCATCACAACGCCCTGCTTGGTGCGTGCTGGGCTCTTTTAAACCCACATTTCTCATTAGGGATTCCTACTTCTGCTGTGAATTGCAGGCCTCCCGGCATTTATTTGCCGGAAGTTGGAAGCAGCGAAGCAGCCAGAGGGGTTGCCCACCTGCGGTAGCGTGCAGGTTATATTAGAGTCCCACGGCCAAAGTGGGGAGGCTTACATCCTCAGCGGCGGAATTATTTCCGCCGCTTTTTGCTGTCTTTTTTGGATTGCTTCCCGCCCGGCGCGTCATGGAGCCTGCCGGGCGGCGGACCGCGGTTACAGCGCTTGACAGGCCGGGTAATTGCATCGCGACGCCTACAGGATGATGCAGATCAGACCTCCGCTTCCTTCGTTGATGATGCGCTGGAGGGTCTCCTGCAACTTGGCTCTCGCGTCGTCAGGCATTTTTTTCAGTTTGTTTTGCAGACCTTCGCTGACAAGGTCATGCAGAGACTTACCGAAGATGTTGGACTGCCAGATACGGTCGGGCTCTCCCTCGAACTCCGAGAGCAGGTAGTGAATCAGCTCCTCGGATTGCTTTTCATTGCCGACGATGGGAGAAACCTCGGTTTCAATGTCGGCGCGGATAAGGTGTATCGACGGTGCGGAAGCGCGGAGGCGAACTCCGTATCTGCCGCCCTGCTTGACGATTTCCGGTTCTTCCAGCGTCAGCTCGTCGGCGCCGGGCATGACGATACCATATCCGTTCGCGCGGACGTCGACCAGCGCCGCCGCCACCTTGTCGTATTCGGATTTTACCTTGGACAAGCCGGACAGCAGCGAGATTAGATCGCCGTCGTCGCGGATATCAAAGCCTGACTGCTCGCCCAAGGTCTTGTAAAACAGTTCCCGCGGCAATTCAAGATGCGCGAGCGCGCGTCCGTTGCCGAGGTCGACGCTTTCAAGAACGGCCTGGCTGATATTTGGGTTGGATTTCATCGCGCCGACCGCTTCGCTGATGTCGCGGACGCGGTGCATCTCTTTCGCGCTCTCTCGCATAGCGGTAAAGAGTCCGTTTTTGATGGGGTGCGACGAGGGCAGCGCCTCTACCCAAGGAGGCAGGAAAACGCCGAGCTCGCTGACAGGGAACTCAAACAGCACTCCGCGGATTATCGCGGTGATGTCGGTGTTGTCGAGCATGGTGCAGTTGACCGCCATGCACGTGACATGGTGCTTTTCGGCAAGTTCGTCGCATACCGCTTTCGCTTTCGGCGAGTTAGGGAATGCGGAGTTGACCAGCACCAAAAACGGCTTGCCGACTTCGCGAAGCTCAGCGATAACGCGCTCCTCAGGCTCGACATATTCCTCGCGGTCGATCTCGGAGAATGAACCGTCGGTAGTGATGACCACGCCGATAGTCGAGTGCTCCGCGATAACTTTCCGCGTGCCCAGCTCGGCGGCCTCCGCCATAGGTATTTCGTGCTCAAACCAGGGCGTCATTACCATGCGCGGCGTATCGTTTTCAAACTGTCCCATCGCGCCCTTGACCATATAACCGACGCAGTCAATCAGCCTGACATTCATAACAGCCGAGCCGTCAAGGCTGACTTCGATAGCCTCCTCCGGCACAAACTTTGGTTCGGCGGTCATTATTGTGCGACCCGAGCCCGACTGCGGCAGCTCGTCTCTTGCGCGCTCTTTACGGAAGTTATTTTCGATGTTGGGCAGAACAAGTGTCTCCATAAAACGCTTAATAAAGGTTGATTTTCCGGTCCGGACAGGGCCTACTACGCCAATATAAATGTTTCCGTCAGTCCGTTTTGCGATATCGTCATATATTCTGGTGCTTTCCACTCATATTCCCCCTTGTGGCGATGTAATAGTCACTTAAAATATATTGAGTGATGTCCAAGAATAGACCAAAACCTGTACCGATTGTTAAAAGATATATGCACAGTATATGTACGCTGTGCCGCTCAAATGGTAACAATTCAGTAACAAAATATTAATTAAGTATTAATTATTATTAATATTGTATGCGAAATGTAACCAAACTTTAACGCCTTATCGTCCAAATAATGCTAGGATTTAGTTGGAGGAAGAGCCAATTAGAAGCATAGGAGTGATAATCGATGAGGAAAAAGTACGCAGCGTTACTGGTGGCGCTGGCTCTGGCAGTCAGTCTGGCGGGATGCGCCGCACCCGCGTCGCCAAATGGTGAGGATCAGTCCAGCCGGTACAACATCACACCCACTGAACCCGCAGCGCCTGACATGTCCGCCCCGATTGCCGGCGAGGCTGACGGTGCGAATGTGGTGACGGAAGTGGAGGATGTGCAGTCTGCGCAAGCGCCGCCCATGCCGACCGAGAACGCCGAGGTATATGGCCGGTTCACCGAGTCCGCGTTTAAGAAGACCGAACTCAACCCGCTTTCAACGTTTTCAATTGACGTTGATACGGCGTCGTACAGCAATGTCCGAAGGTACCTTAACGAGGGAGCGCTGCCGCCTGCTGACGCCGTACGGATAGAAGAAATGATAAACTATTTCGTTTATGACTATCCGCAGCCGAAGGAAGATCCGGTAAACATCCTGACGCAGATCAGTGAGTGCCCTTGGAACACTGAGAACAAACTCGCGGCGGTCGCGCTCCAGGGTAAAAGCGCCGAAATGTCCAGCTTGCCGAGGTCAAATCTCGTATTCCTCGTGGATGTGTCGGGCTCGATGGACGAGCCGGACAAACTGCCGCTGCTGGTCAGCAGTCTGAATAAGCTGACCGGCAATCTGCGCGACGGAGACATCGTATCTCTGGTGACTTATTCCGGCTGGACCGATGTTCTGCTGTCCGGCGAGCGGGATAAACGCAAGATTCTCAGCGCGCTCGACCGCTTGAGGCCCGAGGGCTCGACCGACGGCGGCTCGGGCATAATGCTCGCCTATGAGCAAGCCGAAAAGCACTTCATTGAGAACGGCAACAATCGCGTAATCCTGTGCACCGATGGCGATTTCAACGTCGGCGTCACCGAAAACAGCAGCCTTGAGGAAATGATAGCCAAGAAACGCGAGACAGGCGTGTATCTCAGCGTCATTGGGTTTGGCAGTGGTAATCTCAAGGATGACAGGATGGAAATGCTAGCCGACAAAGGAAACGGCAACTACAGCTATGTCGACTCCGAAAGCGAGGGCGAGCGTGTGATGGTCGGACAGATGAGCGGGACGCTGTTTACCATCGCCGACGACGTGAAAATCCAGGTTGTGTTTGACCCCGAGACAGTGACTTCTTACCGTCTGATCGGATACGACAACCGACGCCTGAATGACGAGGACTTCACAGACGACCGCAAGGACGCCGGCGAAATGGGCGCGGGGCAGTCGGTAACGGCGCTTTACGAGTTGGTGATGAACCCGGAAGCATCAGATGGAGCGCCGCCATTCGTGGTCAAGGTGCGATACAAGCAGCCTGGCCAGCAGGAGAGCCGTGAAATATCAAGGGCGTGCAATCTTGCGCAGGACAGCGCATACTCGGGTGAGTTTGCGTTCGCGTCAGCCGTCGCGGAAGCCGCACTGCTGTTGAGGAGTTCGGAATATGCCGGAAACGCGTCGTTTGAGAGAGCGATCAGCCGCGCTAACGCGAATACTGGCGGCGACCCCGACGGATTCAGGACAGAGTTCGTCGAGCTCATGAAACGCGCGCAGACCTTGATGAGAGATCCCGTTCGCCAGGCGGAATAAGCATAATCCAACGCCCGTTCCGGAAATCAGCTGCCGGAACGGGCGTTTTTGCGTGATAATTCGCATTGACATAGGCATTGGATGTTCACTTCCGCAAACCAAATGAGGATGCCGGAGCGCTCAGGTTAGCAACGAGACGGCGATAAAGCGAGATCTGGATCCGAAAAATTGTGGAGATCCAGTATGCTCGTTTGAACGCCGTCGCGTAAGTACGGAGGCAAGGAAAAAAAGTCCGGCAGCAAGCCGGACGTATTCCATGGGTGCCAGCGGATACTGCGCTTATCTTTTGCGCGATATCAGGAGGAGTCTACCGTCCATGACCTGTTCCATATCCTCTAATCCGTTGGCGGACATAACTTCAGATACGGTAGTCCGGTAACTCTTGGCGATGTCCCATAGTTTTTCTCCCGGCACGGTGTGGCGCAGGACGACCGACGGACGGCGGGTTTCCGTCTCGGATGGCGGCTCGCCCTTGAGTGAAATAATTGAGTTGATCCGCTGGCTTTTGGTGACCGAAACGTCGAAGTCAGCCGAGAAACGGACCTCTACTCCGTTTGCAGCGCCCGCTCCAAAAGCGTCGCCGGCGAAGGTAGCGGTAGCCTCGCATCCGGCGCCTTCGGGGAGATCAACAGGGCAGACCACCGGAATGTTGCGGCTGGAGTTGTAAGCCGAGCCGTCCTCGCCAAGGAAAACCACGCTGACAATAGCGTTTGCGGACAGCACATTGCGGTCGCCCTCGCCCTTCAGAGCGGGAGGCTCCAATAGCACCGAAACGTCGAGCACCGCGCCGGCCTGGATGCCGGTCTCAATCACTTCGCGAACGGTTTGGCGGCGGGTAGACTTCTCGACCAGGTTCTTCATTAGCAGCGGACGGCTTTCCGATTCGATTTCGCACGTTGTCGAATATGCGTCGCTGAGGGTCTCGAGAGTGCGGTTCATCCAGGCGACGCCGGTCGCGTTGAGGTTGAGCGTAACTCCGATGGTATGCGACTGACCCTGGCCGCTTCCGTGGATATCCATTTCCGCGCCGCAGAGTGAGAGCATGATTGTGCAGTCGCTGTCCTCGTCCAGTCCTTCCATCTCCAATATCTGCGAGAAAGGCAGCTCGTTCTCAGTGGTGTAGATTTCGTCGGAATCGTCGGCTCCGTTTGAGCGGTAAAGGATTTTGATCAGCGCCGAGCCTTTGAATACTACTTTATTGCCGATTGCCCGGGCGTCTCCCGGAGCGAGCCGGATGTCGACGCGGAGCAGTTCGGCTGCCGGGGCTTTGGAGGACGCGATTTCAATATCGTCGATGATTGAAAAGTTTTTGCTCTTCACAGCGACCGGCAGATAGGCCTGGACGCTTGATTTGAGCGTCTCGACGTCGGAAGCGTCGGCGACACCGCAGCTGAGCTCGTACTCAGTCGGCGAAAACACTTTGGCGGATACTGCGAGGCCTATCCGGATATGTACTTTGCGGGAATTGACCATTCTTGGCTCAATCGAATGTATGCAGACATTGACACAAGCCTCTGATTCCGAGGTCAGGTCAGGACACTCGAACGAAGCTTGATAAGGTACGGTGGTTTCCAGTTTTCGAAGTCCACGCGCTCCCTCCGGAGCATAAAGAACATTGACTCTGACAGTTCCTGATACATCTATTTTGCCGTCGCGGCAGCTCTTTTCTTTCAGGCAAACCAGCCCTGAGGCATCGACAACGCGCATAATGTCCGGAAATTGATCTGGTACGATAATTTCCGCGCTCTCATCGCGTACTGTTCGTGTGTCGAGTACGGGTTCGAAATGCCTGACTTTGTTTTTTTCAATTTCAAAATCCATGCGTGTCTCCCCTTTCTATACTAGAGTATATTGAAAGGGACTGGCATTTAGACCCTATACACTGCGTTTGATACCAAAAATTGCCCTTAAAAATCCTTTTAAAAAGCCTGGAGATTTGACGACCACGATCTTCATGCGATTAACCTCCAAAAATGAAAATTACAATTTGTTTATCTGCACATCATTAGTCCGATGAGTATAATGCACAAAGACAAAATTAACACCAAAAACCACGAAGGGAACATAGACGCGATAAGGATTCCGATTCCCAGAGCAACTACTGCGATGCCGAGTATTTTTAACATAGCATGCGAACGCATGGAAACACCGCCTTACGCTGTCAGATCGAATCTAATACAGTATACGACGGTGTATGGGTAAAGTACCCCAATTTTATAAAATTTTGGTTTGTCCAGCCGAAAATTAAATGTTTCTACTAATAACGACAAGCATTTTGCCTGATTTTGTCTCAATATTTACGGAATCCGTTCCGTCGATACAATTGCTGACCCCGATAGGATTATCCCTAGTCAGGTCGACGCCGTTAAGCGGATATTTGAGGCCGGTCAGCGTAACATTTTCCACTTTGCTGTCGAGCGGGAGCAGCGAGACATAATCGCCCGGACGCAGGTTATCGAAAGTCATTGCGCCGCCTGTATGCAAATAAATTTCGTTGGCGGTGTCCACGATGCAGCCCTTGGCGCCGCTGCTGTGAATGTACTCCAGCAGGAAGACTGTAGCCAGAAAGTGGTCAAGCCTGCCGCCCGTGCATCCGGCAATTGTAATCGAGGTAACGCCCAGTTCGAGAGCCGCGTTAATGCAGGCGTGCAGGTCGGTCTCGTCCTTTTGAGTCGGCAGTCGGCGGATAATGACGTGATCGGGAAGGTCGGAAAAAGTGCCGGAGTCTTCGTCGCCGACGACTATATCGGGGGCAATTCCGGCTTGTAGAACGGCGTCCAGCCCTCCGTCAGCGCAAATAATCAAATCGTGCGACTGCGCGTGCACCTGAACCAATCTGATATTGATTTCCGGAGAAGCGCCGACAATTAAGCAACTGTGTCCGTTAATCATGAACACCCCCTGTAGTTATTATCAGCTCGCGCTGTCAATAGGACGTCTGTTTGCGGGATTCTTTCAGCAGATCAAGATAGCTCTCAAATCGGCTGGGCGCGATTTGGTTCCGGTCGACTGCCCGTTTAACCGCACAGTCCGTTTCGCCCTCATGGGCACAACCTCGAAAGCGGCAATCGGGAATAAACGGTTCAAATTCCGGAAAATAATCCGGGAGTGAGGCGGGTTCGATACCGGTGCGCGCGTCAAGCACCGAAAAGCCGGGCGTATCAGCAATTATCGCGCCGCCGGGAGCGTGGATCAGCTCGACGTGGCGGGTGGTGTGTTTGCCTCTGCCGACCTTTTCGGATATTTCGCCAATCGGCAGCGAAAGCCCAGGAATGATTGCATTGAGAAGGCTGGATTTGCCCACGCCGGAGTTGCCGGAGAGGGCGCACACGCTCCCGCTGATAAGCGAGTTAAGCTGATCAAGGCCGGCGCCGGTTACGGTGCTGGTTTGCACCGTTTTGTATCCCGCGCGGGAATAAACCTCGTCGATCGGAGCGCCGTCCGATACGTCGCATTTATTGATACAGATTATCGGATCAATGGACAGCGCGGCGGAGTTCACAATGATTCTGTCAATGAGCGAAAAGTGGGTCTGCGGCTGGGCTGTGGTCACGACGATGACCAGTTTGTCGATGTTCGCGACCGGCGGCCGTGCGCTGACGTTCTTGCGCGGGAGAATAGTTTCAATCCGGCCGCTACTGTCCTCGAGCAATGAGATCTCAACGCGGTCGCCCGGCAGGGGGACTATTCCCTCACGTCTGAGGCGGCCCCGAGCCGTGCAGATTATAATTTGTCCTTCGCCGGTTTCCACGGTGTAGCGCCCGCCGACGCCCTTCATGATAATTCCTTGTGTCATTGATCGAAGTTAAAATTAGTCTGAGTTTCGCCGTTAAAGATATCAAACATATCAGCGCTGGTACCCTCTATAGGTATATGAGCGAAGCGTTCGGACTTGTCGAATTCCTGCGAGAATATTTGGACTCCGTTCTTCTTCACAGTTACCGTCACCTTGCCGGTGCCTTCGGGCAGCTTGACCTCAAGTACGTCCTTCTTCAATGCCGGGTTGGGTGTCGGATCCTGAGGCGACTGAGACGGCGTCAAATCCGGAGAGGCGGACGCGGGAGGCGGAGAGGGCGGCGCGCTGGTCGGCGGCGGAGTGACCGACGTAGTTGGTGCCGGGGCGTCGGATGCCGTGGGAGAGGGACTGGGCGCGCTGCCGGATTCCACAACAACGTCGATCATCGTGCCTGGGTCAACGCTTGATTTGAATTTTGGTTCCTGGCTGATGATGGTGCCGTTTTCGACTGACGGAGTGATGGTGCCAAGCTGCAATCCAATCTCCATGAGCTGGATTTCAGCCTCAACCGTTGTTTTACCAACCAGGTTTGGGACGGAGACCTTCTCAATTTCCGGATCGTTGCGCGAGACAATAAGCGTAACTGCGTCGCCTTTTTGCAGGACGGCATCGCGGCCCGGCTCGGTGCGGATAACGCAGTTGTCGGGGATTGTTTCCGACTTTTCGTATGTGGGTTCATTAACGGTCAGGTCATTCTGTTCGAGCTCGACCTTTACGATCCGATAGTCCTGCCCGGCGTAGTCCTTCATAACGAATTGACCACTACCGGAGCTGATTATTACATTTATTGTGACATCCGGCTTATCTTTCGTGTCGGCGTCGGGAGTCTGGCGGATGATTTTGCCGGCAGCAACTGTTTCGCTCGTTTCTCTGCCGGATTCCCTGACCGTCATTTTCTTGGTGTCCTCGGTGCCCTCAAGCGTACTCCTTGCGGTCTTCAGATCCATGCCGACAAGGCTCGGAACCGTGACTTCGGTGGGTGACGACGAGGGACGGTCGCCGGTAAAGTTCATCAGGGACAGCAGCAAATAGATAATAACGCCGATGAAAACGACTGCCGCCGCGAGTCCGCCGAGCAGAGCCAGCGCCGTTGCAGGCTTTCTCTTTGGGTTGGATCTTCCGCGGTCGCTGCGATGGGCGGGCATCGGTGTGCTGCGCTGCGGCTGAATGTCCCCTGTGCGGTGCGCAACCCTGGTCGGTTCCTCGGCGTCGGCAGACTGGCCGGAGGTGTTCTCGGTTGCGATCGGATAGTTAAACTGTATACTCGGATTCTTTCTGAACTCCTCCAGGTCATATAGCATCTGATCCGACGAGGCGTATCTCCGCGAAAGGTTGGCCGACATGGCTTTCATCGTTATAGACTCCAGCGCGGGAGGAATATCGGGGTTAATCTCCCGCGGGGTCAGCGGCATGGAATTGATGTGCTGGATAGCGACCGAAACCGGAGAATCGCCCTCGAAGGGGAGACGTCCAGTCAGCATTTCATACAGCACGACGCCAACCGAATATATGTCCGACCGCGCGTCGATATGGCTGCCCCGTGCCTGCTCGGGAGAGATGTAATGCACCGAGCCCAGAGCCTCCTGAGTCAGCGTGTTCTGCTTGGCAGTGAATCTGGCGATGCCGAAGTCGGCGACTTTAATGCTGCCGTCGCGCAGAATCATGATATTGTGCGGCTTGATATCCCGGTGAATTATACCGCGTCCGTGCGCGTGTCCCAGCGCCTTGACAATCTGCGTGGTGAAATAAAGTGCCTCTCGCCAGGTCAGAGTGCCTTTGCGCTGCATGTACTGCTTGAGCGTAATGCCGTCAATCAGTTCCATAACGATGTATTCTACCTCGCTGGATCTGCTGACGTCGTAAACAGAGACTATGTTCGGATGACTGAGCATCGCGACAGCCTGGCTCTCCGCGTGAAAGCGCCGGCGGAACTCCGCGTCCTCAGAAAACTCGCCCTTGAGAATCTTTATTGCGACCAGCCGGTTAAGCCGGTGGCATTTGGCCTTGTAGACGACTGCCATGCCGCCCGTGCCGATGACTTCCAGCAGTTCGTATCTATTGTCAAGCATCCTGCCAATATTCTTATCCAAGTAATTCACCCTTTCACTCGCGGCGGGAGTCAGATTGAAATCAGGACAATCGTGATATTGTCCGGACCGCCACGCGTGTTGGCGATTTCAAGCAGACGTTGGCAGCACTTCTCCGGATTGCCGCCATGCAGGACTTCAAAAAGTATTTCCTGATCGCTGACCACGTTTGTGAGGCCATCCGAACAGAGCATGAGATAATTGCCCTGCCGCACAAATTCCGTGTATATATCGCACTTGACTTCCCGCTCGGTGCCAAGCGCCCGCGTAATCAGATTCTTTGAAGGGTGCTTGCGCGCCTCCTCAGGGGTTAGATCCCCGCGGTCTATGAGGTCTTCAACAACCGAGTGATCCCGCGTGATCCTGATAATGCCCTCGTCCGTGATCAAATAGGCCCGTGAGTCGCCGATATTCGAAATTACAGCGGATTTGCCGAAAATCATAGCGCCGACCAGCGTCGTGCCCATTCCCATATATTCCTCGCTGGAACGGGATTGTTCATAAACGCGGGCGTTGGCGGCGGAAGAGGCGCGGCTGATTATATTCATCATATAGCGGCGGCTCATTATCGGCCGGGCGGAACGGCGCAGGTCTTCAACAAACGTTTTTACCGCAAGCTCGGAAGCAACGTTGCCGGAGCGGGCGCCGCCCATTCCGTCGCAGACCACGCTGATTATCTGGTCATCCATAAAAAGCGATTCATAATGGAAGCTGTCCTGATTGGTTTGTCTGACCATTCCCCGGTCGGTGGCACCCCAAACTATCATTTGTAACCCCCTGAAATTGTTGAACCCAATCGTAATTGTCCGCAGGCGGCGTCAACATCGCCGCCAAGTTTTCTACGGATCGTGCAGTTGACGCCAAGTTGCTGCAATCGCCGCTGAAACCCGTTGACAACGTCCGTGGGACTGGGCTGAAGTGCTGAGGCGGACGTTTTGTTCAACGGAATAAGGTTAACATGCCCGGGAGCAGAGCGCAATACTTTCGCCAGCATTTCGGCTATTTCGACTGAATCGTTTAAACCGTCAATCAGCGCGTATTCATAGGAAATGCGCCTGCCGGTGGCTTCAAAGTACCGGGCGCACTGGCCGAGGAGTTCAGAAACGCCACAGATGCGGTTGCAGGGCATTATCTGACCGCGTATTTCGTCGCAGGGAGCGTGCAGGGAGATGGACAGCGTTATTCCGAGTCTTTGTTCTGCCAGTTTTTCAATACCGCCGCGAATACCGCCGCAAGTGGACAGTGAGATGTGCCGCATCCCGATTGATAATCCGTCGGGATCGGACGCCAGCTTTATAAAGCGCACAACATTATCGAAATTATCAAGCGGTTCGCCGATGCCCATCAGAACAACCCCGGTCGGGCGCGTTCCGGCGGCTGAGCCCGCGAGTCTGACCTGCGCCTCCATTTCAGCGGCGGTAAGGTTGCGCACGAAGCCAAGCCCGGTAGAAGCGCAGAAGGCGCAGCCCATTTTGCAGCCCGCCTGCGACGAGATGCAGACAGTCGTTCCGTGCCTGTAGCGCATAAGCACGCTCTCAATAAGAGTGTCGCCCTCGATGCGCCAGAGGTGCTTTGCGGTTTGGTCGCGAGAAATCTGCCGTGTGACCTCGGAAAAGCCGTAAATCGTGTACAACTGTGAGAGCTCCGAGCGGAGAGCGGCGGGAAGGTCGGTCATTTCCTCGAAACTGACGGCGCCGCGCCGAAACCACTTATAGATCTGGGCGGCCCGCCATTTTGGAAGGTCATGCGCCGCAAGCGCGGCGTGTATCTCGTCGGCAGTCATGGACTGTATATCAATCGACTTTGTCATATGTTTTTCCGTCTCAGCCTGGCTATAAAAAAGCCATCTGTTCCATGGATATGCGGTAATAGCGTGATATGTCCTTCCGGCGCGTCTCCGCCGGGAAGCGGAAGGTCGAAGCGTTCCAGCGAAAAGTCAGCGTCATCATCTAAAAACGCGCAAACTACCTCAATGTTCTCCCGGGGCAGCAGCGTGCAGGTGGAGTAAACCAACGTCCCGCCGGGTTTGAGATATGCCGAAAGACTGCGCAGAATTTCGAGCTGCAGCCTGGGAAGCTCCTGCATATCATCACGGGACTTGAACTTAATATCGGGCTTTTTCCCGATAATTCCGAGTCCTGAGCACGGCACGTCCGCAATCACGGCGTCAGCGCTTGACAAAAGCTCCGGCTGCCGCTCGGTCATATCCGCGGCCTTAGCATGAATACACCGGGAAAGGCCAAGCCTGTCAGCGCCGGAGGCAATTCGTTCCACGCCGGCAACATTTTTATCGAAAGAAAGAATTTTGCAATCACAATTCATGCGGACAGCAGTCGCAAACGACTTACCGCCGGGGGCGGCACAGCCGTCAATGACAGTCATTCCCGGAGACAATTCAGCGGCATAAGTTACAAGACGAGCCGCCGGGTCCTGAACGTATACACTTCCGTCCTTGAAGACCTGTAGGTTTTCAAGAGCGCCGCTGTTTTGCAGTTCAATGCAATCAGGCAGCCATTTGTGACGCGAGTACTCGATTCCGAAGCTTTCAAGTGAGCGGCAAACATCGTCTGTCGCTGTACGACAGGTGTTGACCTGCAAATAAACAGGAGGTATTTGATTGAAATGCGACAGGAGGCTCTCGCATTGGAGCTCTCCGAACTGCTCAAAAAATGATCGCACAATCCATTCGGGAAAACTATATACTATCGATAGATAGCTAAGCTTGTCTTGGTCTGACGGAATCGGATACGCTGAGAGCGAGGACGCTTTTCGAAGCAGGGCGTTAACAAACCCGGCGGCACGCGGAGTTTTTCGCTTGGCAATGGCAACCGATTCATTAACCGCCGCCGACGCGGGGATGCGATCCAGAAAAGCGAGTTGATAGAGTCCCAGTCTCAGAATATCGCGAACCAGTGGCTCAATTTTTGAACCCGCGACAGAAGACAGCTCGGAAATATAGTAATCGAGCAGATATTGGTTCTGAATTACGCCGATACATAGTCTCACGGCGAGAGCTGCGTCCGGGGCCGACAGTCGGTTGACTGCAATTTCTTTATATAGCTGCTCATCCTGCCAAAATCCGCTACGCCGATATGACTGCAAGATCTTCAAAGCGGTATTACGCGCGCCTGAGCCCATTATTTATCTCCAATCGAACACCGCTAAAACGGCATAGGTAAAAAAGATCACGCATTGGTTTCAATTTTGTGGCCGCGCATATAGTCGTTGGAGGACATGGGTTTTCCTCCTATGGGTTGAAGGATGCTAATCCTCAGAGCGCCGTCACCGGTGGCGATGACGAGTCCGTCGTTCTGGTTGGCGCAAAGTATGCTGCCAGGCGACGAATTAACTTCACAGGAACAGTTCTCAGCTTTTAGAATACGCATTTGAACGCCGCCTATTGTTGAAAAAGCCGACGGCCAGGGACTCATTCCCCGGATCAGATTGACGATTTCGGATGAAGGCTTGTTCCAGTTAATTCGCCCGTCATCCTTCTTGATAATTGGCGCATACGTTGCGCGCGAGCCGTCCTGAGGATGACGGTCGGTTTTGCCAGCTGAGATATCAAGCACAGTTTGAGAAAGCAGTTTGGCGGCAACAATTTTGAGCCGGTCGTGCAACTCACCGGCAGTTTCGTCCGGTAGTATATCAACTGATACCGTCGCGATGACATCGCCCTCGTCCATGCCTTCAGACATGTACATCGTCGAGATACCGGTAACAGTCTCGCCGTTCGCAACCGCCCACTGAATAGGAGCCGCGCCCCGGTATTTGGGAAGGATTGACGCATGAGCGTTTACGCAGCCCAGAGCGGGGATGTTCAGCACGTCCAAAGGCAGAATCCTGCCGTATGCCACAACCGCGATAACGTCCGGAGAAATGTCGCGCAGCAGCTTGGCGGCCTCGCCGTCCTTAAACCCAAAAGGTTTGAATGTTGGAATGCCAAGCGCCACGGCAGCAACCGCAACCGGAGACGCCTGAGTCTTCATGCCGCGGCCGCGGGGTTTGTCCGGCTGAGTAAAAACTCCGGCTATATCAATTCCGGCATCGTTTAATGCGAGTAGGGACGGCACGGCAAACTCGGGAGTGCCCATGAATACCAGCTTCAATTCGCTGCCTCGCTGACATTCGCGCCGGATTTGAGGCTTGAGAAATCTTCGTCGGAATCCAGCACATCATCTTCATTGGTGAAGTCGTCTCTGGTCGTGTCGACAAATTCTGTCACAAACTGAGTGAAAAGTATGCCGTCCAGATGATTGATTTCGTGGCAAAAGGCGCGCGCGACAAGTCCTTCGCCTGAAACTACGCACTCGTTGCCGTGCCTGTCCTGGTATCTAACTGTCGATCGATATGGACGGCTGACAATTCCATACAAGCCGGGCAGGCTGAGGCAGCCCTCGAGTCCGGTTTGCATACCTTTTGCAAGGACGAGTGTCGGGTTAACCATCTCGAGAACAGAACCGTCGTCAAGCGCCACAACGACAACGCGGCGCAGCACGCCGACCTGCGGAGCGGCAAGGCCAAGACCGTCCGCGGCGAGCATTGTTTCGGTCATGTCGTCAAGGAGTTCGGCAAGTCTACCGTCAAATTTTTCAACAGGACGAGACTTTTTCAGGAGCGTGGCGTCATTGTCTTTCAATATTATTCTTAGAGCCATAGGGAGTTCCTCGCTTTAACATTATTCCGGGTCAAAATCCGCAAATATGCTGACCGAAGTAAAGCGTCTGTCGGTGGAAAAGCGCCGCAGCAGTCCGGCAACCATTTCGCGAGTCTGTAAATCGTTCACACATTTCATAAGTACTCGGTATCGGTACCTGTTGTTCACCTTGAGAACACCGGCGGGCGCAGGTCCCATCGCCGAGATTTTCAAGCCTGGATTCGTCGCCGCAACGTGATCCAGAGACTGACGAAAAGACAGAGCGGTTCGGACGACGGCATCCTCGTCAAGACCGGAAAAAACTATACCGCAAAGATCGGAAAACGGAGGATAATTCAGTGATCTTCGAAGCTCAATCTCGCATTGGTAGAATTTATCATAGTCTTGCTCAGCGGCACAAAGCAGTGTGGGATTTTGCGGGGTTATTGTCTGGATAAGCGCTCTGCCAGGCTTCGACCCCCGGCCCGCGCGCCCTACAACCTGCGTGAGCAATGAAAAAGTCCGTTCGCTGGCACGGTAATCACCTGTATAGAGCGATTGATCAGCCGACAGCGCCCCAACAAGAGTTACGTTTTCGAAATCCAGACCCTTGGCCACCATTTGAGTGCCAATCAAAACCGGAGTATGCTCATCCCTGAACTTCGTGAGCAGTTTTGCATGGGAGTTTTTAGCGCCAGTTGTGTCCGAATCCATCCGAATTAATTTAATGCCCGGGAAAAGCGACTGAATTTCACTCTCGGCTTTCTGGGTGCCGAAGCCAATCCGCTGAAATTTGCCGTCGCACTCGGGACAATAGGTGGGCAGCGGGTCGGAATATCCACAGTAGTGGCACATGAGCCGGTTGTTTGCAGAGTGGTAATTGAGCGAAACGCTGCACCTCGGGCATCCCGGAATATGGCCGCATGAGGTACAGGCAACCAGTTTGCTGTCGCCTCTGCGGTTGAGGAAAAGAATGGACTGCTCATTTGACGCAATGTTCGCCTCAAGCTCACTGCAAAGCGGGGCGCTGAGCGTGGAAAAGTTCCCGTTTTCCATCTCGGTTCGCATGTCGACTATGGTTACCTCAGGCAGGTCGCGCTCATTAAACCGGGAATTCAGCCGAAAGTATTTGTATCTGCCAGATTCGGCGGCGTGCATGGTTTCAATCGACGGAGTCGCCGATCCAAGAAGCAAAAGACCGTTTTGACGCGAAATCCTGTACTTGGCGACATCACGGGCGTGGTAGCGGGGCGAATTCTCGGATTTGTAGGCGCGCTCATGCTCTTCGTCAATAATTACAAGCCTGAGATTTTTAACCGGAGCGAAGATCGCCGAGCGTGTCCCGACCACAATTGACGCCTGTCCGGAACGAACGCGCTTCCATTCATCATAGCGTTCGCCATCACTCAGCGAACTGTGTAAAAGGGCCACGCGTTCTCCGAAAATAGAGGCGAAACGCGAAACTAGCTGAGGGGTCAGCGATATTTCAGGAGCGAGTACGATAACGCCGCCGCCAGAGTCAACAACATGCCGGATAAGGCTGATGTAGACTAGAGTTTTACCGCTTCCGGTGACGCCGTGCAGCAGACTAACATTCGGATCAGGAGAGCCCGCCAGAGCGGTAAGTGAATCAAATACGCGCCGCTGCTCGTCATTCAGGATAAAACTATCGTTAGATATATTAATGTCTATCTCAGGACGCCTGTAAACCTCATATGCCAAACGAGAAACAATTCCTTGCTTTTCCAGACGGCGTACTATTGCGCTGTCCGCACCGGAGAAATATAGTGCGTCTCTGGCAGAAGACTTGTCGGCGCGGATTAGAAACTCGATTAGCGCGCGCGTTCTGGAGGATTTGCATTTGCTTCCGTTAATGTATTTATATGCCTCATCCTTGGAAATTGCCAATTGAATGGCAAAATCCATCTTGTCGGAAACCGAGGTTTTTGCGGTTCCGTCGCGCATTATTGCATTTATGGCGGCAAGACGGCGGATCGAGGCGGCGGGGTCCTGGCCGATTGCCTGCTTTAATAACTGTTCGGTTACGCCGCCGTCTGAGTCCGCTATATATCGATAGACAGATAGGTCTCGGGAATCAATTTCGACAACCGGCGCTGCGGGATTTGCGCGCCAAAAATGTCGGATAGAGTGCCATATTCCCGCCGGGAGAGTTATGGATACCGCTTCAAAAAGAGTGCAAAGGTACCGTCTGCTGACCCAGGCGGCGAGCTTTATTCCCGCGCTGTCCAAAACCGGCTCGCTGTCTAAAACGCTGGTAATTACCTTGAGCTTTGAAAGATCAGTGCTGTCAGAAATCGAGAGGATAATTCCCTCCGACAGCTTGTTAGATCTACCAAAAGGCGCCAGCACGCGGACTCCCGGCACAGCGAGGTCATATAAAGAAGAAGGTATGATATATTGGTATGGTCGATCGATGGCGAAAGTGGCGGCAGCGACCGCGACCTTTGCCGTCCTGTGACCGGATGCAGTCGTCATTTGTCTTGGAGATAACCAAGTTTGCCGTCGGCAATCTCGTTGATGGCCATCTTAACGGGCTTTTCGTCCAGACGGTACACGTCGCGCTCGGCTGCCTCGGCAATTTCACGCGCCCGGCGTGCCGTGACGTTGACCAGCAGATATCGGCTTGGGATTTTAGAGAGCAAGTGGTTCAAAGAGGGATAAAGCATAAAGTTCAACTCCAGTCGCAACAAATATCATTACAAAAAGTATAATGATGCTCAATAATTACTTGGATCAAAGTTCTTTCGGGGGTTTATTCGCAAAAATTGTGATCTGATAATTGCTTCGATGTCGAGAATTGCTTCATTCATGCTGTCGTTTACCACGAGATAATCATAGTATTCGCTTTTCAGAAACTCGAGCCGGGCTGTTTCGAGGCGGACTTTAATCTTATCGTCCGACTCCGTTCTTCGTGCGCGCAGGCGGCGCTCAAGCTCCATAAGCGACGGCGGCGCCAGAAAAACGAGAACGGCGTCCGGCCTGCGCTCTTTTATTTGCAGCGCGCCCTGCACCTCAACGTCCAGCAGAACACACTTGCCTTTTTCAAAGGCGCTGTTGACGGGGTCAACCGGTGTGCCGTAATAATTGCCCGCAAATTCCGCCCATTCGAGCAGTCCGCGTTCCGATATCAATTTTTGAAAATCCTGACCGCCGATAAAGTGGTAGTGCTTGCCGTCGATCTCATTTGGGCGTGCGGGTCGGGTCGTAGCTGAAACCGAGAAAAAGAATTCGCGCGATCCGCGAAGCATCAGTTCGCTGAGAATTGTGCTTTTGCCAACACCAGATGGGCCGGATACAACCAGCAGTAGTCCCGGCTTACTAATCATCGAACAGCACATCCTCATCGTCATTATCATCTGTCGAAGCCGAGTCGTGCAACCGGTTTGCGACTGTTTCGGGCAATAGCGCGGAAAGAATGACGTGATCGCTGTCGGCAATCAGGACGGCGCGCGTCCGGCGGCCGAATGTCGCATCGATCAGCATTCCGCGGTCACGGGCGTCCTGAACAATGCGTTTGATCGGAGATGATTCCGGACCGACAATGGCAATAATTCTGCCTGCTGATACCATGTTGCCAAATCCTATGTTAATGAGTTTCATAGATTACTCCCGGCGGGTACCGTTATTCCAGATTTTGAGTCTGTTCTCTTATTTTCTCCAATTGGGACTTGAGTTCAATCACAATCAGAGAAATTTCAGTATCGGATATTTTTGAGCCTATCGTGTTAACCTCGCGGTTCATTTCCTGGATCAGGAAATCCAGCTTGCGTCCTGCCTCGCCGCCTTTTTCCATCAGGCTGCGGACTTGATGTATGTGGCTAGCGAGCCGGACAATTTCCTCGTCTACCGCTATTCTCTCTGCGAATACGGCGGCCTCGGTAACAATGCGCGATTGCTCGACCGACGCGTCGCCCAGCAGTTCGTTCATTTTCCGTTCAAGCTTCAAACGGTATTCTTCCACAATCTGTGGGGCGCGAATCCCGATTAAGTCGATCATTTGCTTCATTTTATCAATTCTGGAGAGAATATCGGCTTCAAGCGCGCTTCCTTCGCGTTCCCGCATCTCCGTCATCTTGGACAGCGCCGATTTGACGATAGAAAGGACTCCGGAAGTCAGCGCATCCTCGTCCAGCTCATCGCGAATCAGCGTGAAAACATCGGGCATTCTCATGGCTCCGGATACGGAAAGGTCGTATTTCAGGCCAAAATCCTCAGACATTTCGGTCGCCGCGTTGATGTAAGCGTTCAATACGTCGCGGTTGAGCGAAACCGTCACGTTGCCGGATGAAGCTTCCATGGTTAGAAACACTTCTACCTTGCCGCGCATTATCTCGGTTTTGATAAAAGACTTGATCGGTTCATCCAGGCTGTTTAATGTGCGCGGGAGCCTGACCGAACAGTCAAAATACCTGTTGTTCACCGATCTGATCTCAACAGTGATAATCAGACCGAGCGTTTCGTTCTGGGCTTTGCCGTAACCTGTCATACTCTTGACCAAACTGTCACCTCATCCAAGCGTATTTAATTATTATATCATTATTGTTCGTTCTTGTCAAATTTAGCGGAGGTCAAAGCCTGCTTATCCTGCCGGCAAAAGCGGTTATCAGCCTGCTGAAGCCAATATCGTATAAAACGAAAGTAGCGTTGGCAAGCAAAAGAATAAGAGCCCAGTGAGTGCCGGCAAAGTCAAAAAACGCGGGGAAAAAAGCTGACACAAGAAAGAAAAGCAGCATAAAAAGGGCGTTTGCGAACAGCAGCTTGACAATCCATTCCAAAACCAGGCTGTGCAACCGCTCGATGGCGTACTTTGTTATCGGATAGTGTCCGAAAAGAATTGTATAAGTCAACACCACGCCTTTTTCGGGAACGACAAAAAAAGCCAGAAGCGCGGTCGCGGCGAAAACGGGAATTGCCTTCACCGCTCCGTGTCGAATGACAATGACAGCGCCTGTCAAGCCAGCGATAGCCGAAAGGGCGAGGTCGGCGGTGGGCAGAAAGCTGGCAATAACGAGGATCACTACGGAGAGTGCGATCATCATTGAACATTCGGCGATATACTTAACATTTGTCTTCATAATTCAATCAACAGCAGGGGCAGAGATCGCCGCCAAAGCATTCGCAGCAGCAATCCGCGCAGCATAGGCCGGTACAGCAGTCGCACGGACGCATACCTGTATTCGCGCCCGCGAAACGGTTGCCGAAAGACCTGTACCTCGTGCCGCTTCCCTGCATAATGTTCACTGCCTCCCGGTATTCCATATTGCCGGGATCCATCGTCACAGCCTGGCGCAGGTGGCGCGAAGCTTCATCCATCCAGCCGCGCTTGTAATAAACGCTGCCGCGCAGGAAATACCATTCGGCGTCGCGCGTTGTGATCCTGTTGAGCATGGATTCGGCTTCGTCCAGTCTGTCGGCAGTGATGGCCGCCCGAATCTCGGGATACTTCCCCGATCCGCTGTGCTCCTGATAGCTGTTGCCGCCGGATGAGGACCGCGCGCCGCGGAAGGCGTCCGTCCAGCTGCCGGATGAGCCGGACGCGCCGGAAGAGCCCGATTCACGCTGGCGCATGACCTGGTCATACGCTTCGTTGATCTCTTTCATTTTGTCCTGGGCGAGATCGGCCAGCGGGTTGTTGGCGTAGTTATCCGGATGGTACTTTCGGGCGAGATCGCGATACGCCTTCTTGACTTCCTCGTCTGTGGCGGAGTGTGATACGCCAAGCACCGAATATGGGTCGTTCATTAATGTTACTCCTTGATCCGGACATTTTGTTCCGGAAGATCTGAGACCGCGCGCTTGAGGACTTTGTCGGCCATCGCGGGCATTCCGAGATATAGAATATTGCCCAGAAGGCCGGTGCAGGTGCCGCAATCCAGCAGTTCAAATGCCGAGGCCGCCATTGCAGCCGAGTATTCCAGCGTTTGCGCGGCTTCCCGCCGTTCCGCCTCGCCCAGCGACGTGCAGTCAAAACGGCGGCCAACAGGGTTATAATTGCCGTCGCGTGCATCTCGCTCCAGATCGTCGCAGGCGTCGATAATATATATCCATCTGCCGACGTGGTACAGCAGCGTTTCGAGCGAACGCCGGTGCTCGGGGCGGGCGGCGTCCGAGGCTCTAGCGAGCATCGAGGCAAAGACATCCGCACCCGGGTCAATAGCCGCGACGCTTTCCTGTTCAATCTTCGCGAGCTTTGCCATCGATTCGGCGGCGGTTTTGTCATATTCGGGCAAACGGATGGCACTTCGCCTGTATTTGCCGGTAAACGTCAGCTCCGCGACCTTGTAGGCGGATGATTTCGGAAACCGGCTGTCCGCGGACATATCGCGAAGCCGCCACCACGCGAGCATAAGGCAAATATCGGCGGCGTAGAGAAAAGCGGGCGTAGTCTCGCAGACCAATCGTTTTTTCCATGGGCTGTAAGGGCATCGCCCGTGCTCTATGGCAGCGCCGCCCTCAACGCCGGACAAAAGCAGCGCGAGGAAGGTCAGGTCGTAGTTGACCAGATACCGCGAAATATGGCCGTATCTTTTGGCCAGCGCGTTGCAGAGGCCGCAGTAAGCCGATTTCCATTGATCGAGCTCGCAGACCCGAAGCTGAGGAGTGAACGGTTGTATATATCCAAACATTTGTAGAGTTAATCAGCCTCCGTCGACTTCGGGGGTTCCTGGCGGAAGAATCTCGATAGCGATACTATATCCGCCTCCGATCACGCCGGAGTCCGTGAAACCGTCGATTGTCACAATAACGTCAATTTTGTGCTGCCCGATAGGCAGGTCGAGATCGGCGAGGTCGGCGACGGCCCGGATATTGTTCGGCTCGATCTGGTTAACCGAGGATTCAGGCCCTCGTATCTGCACCCGGATGTTTTGGGTGATTTTACGGGCGATTTTGCCGGGGGGCGGGTTGATGATCTCAATTTGATCGACATCCAGCGATTTGGTCACCAGACCTTTAATCTGGATAGAGACCGACGCCTCCGTGGTTCCGCTAATATTGCCGACTTCATTTGGCAGAGTGATCGGCATTTTCAGCTTCGAAGAGGTGATTACGGTAGACAGGTCTATTGTGCCGACAGTCAGTTGATTAAGACCCTGCACCAGCGACTGGTCGCCGGAAACGCGTATGCTGGGCGGGTCGATGCTGTATTCGATATTCTCGCGGGTAGCGCCGCCGCCGTTGACAAAATCGATGCCGAGCTGGACTTCTTTGACAAGTTTGACCGGCAGCGTCGCGTGTATCTGCTCAACGTCGAATGTCAGCTCGGTGGAAGTTATCTTGTTTCCCTGCTTATCAATAAGTTCAAAGGGAAAGGTCTCGTTAACGGTTTCGCTGATTTTCTCCAGTTTAAGATTGATCGCCGCGTGCGAAATGGAGGAAACGACGCTCTCCGGACCCTTAATTTTCACGACAGCAGGATCAAGAACCGGTTTTTCGCGGATATATCCTTCGGCGACTTCACCTTCGATATTCATTTTGACCTCGAAAGCGTCTGAAATCAGGTTTTCCACGTTAAGATTGGCGGAATAGGGCACCTGATCGACCACTTCCAAGTTGGAGGGCAGCGTCAGCGTATAGCTTCGGTTGTACTGTCCGGGCTTGCTTATGTCGGAGAGATCGAGCTTGGCGGTCACCTGATCCGGCTGAAATTTAATTACATCCAGTCCACGGCCTTTGACGCGAAGCCTCAGCGCGAGATCATCCTTGCCGACTACTATGAGGTTGCGCTGAGACAGCAAATCCTCACCCACAAAAACAGGCTTAACCGAATCCACTGTAATGATGCGTTCAGGGTTCTCAACGCCGGTTACGTACAGCCAAATAGCGACCGATGCCAAAATCGACACGATCCAGAGCCCGATTTTTCTTTTTTTCATCCAGGTTAGCATAAAATGACCTCGGCCTGTGAAATTTGAGCTGTTTATTTAGAAAGAATTCAGCGTTTGCTGGGGTTCAGCCAGAAAAAGAAGCCGCGTTTTTTGCCGGCGGTGTCGGTGGGCATCAATTCGTTGCGAAGCAGCTTTTCCAGCGTCTCCGGAGCGAGATGTCGCTTGAGCATACCACCCATTGCGACTGAGATAGATCCGTTTTCTTCGGAGACTACGACGGCAATCGCGTCGGAAGTCTCGCTCATTCCTATGGCGGCGCGGTGGCGCATACCGAGGTCGCGGCTCAGATTGGTGTTCTGTGAAAGTGGGAGCACGCATCCCGCCGCCGCGATTTTGCGGTCTCTTATTATAGCGGCTCCGTCGTGCAGAGGCGCCTTGGGATAGAAAATGTTCTTCAAAAGCTCGGCGGAAACCTCAGACTCGATAATCGTACCGGTTTTAACGATGTCATTAAGTAGGCTTTTGCGTTCGAATATTATCAAAGCGCCGTCTCTGGACTGAGACATAGCCGAACACGCTTCCACTGTCTGAAGTATAACCCGTTCGATCTCCTGTCCGTCAATTTCCCGCTGGAATATGTTAGGAAAGCGGGATCGCCCGACCTGCTCAAGCATACGCCGCAGTTCCGGCTGGAACACAATGATAAGGGCAATCAGTCCGACTTGAATTGTGTTTGACAAAAAGTAGCTTACCATGTTCAGCCGGAAGAATCCGGCGAGTGCGGTAAAAACCAGAATGAATACTATTCCGCGGACGACCTGCATTGCGCTGGTGTTTCTCAGCAGGTCGATCAGTTTGAATATAATCACGGCAATAACGATAATGTCGAGGATATCGGCGACAGAAATGAAAGCGAAGGACTTCCACATGTCGGAAACGGTGGTTAAAAGGTCATTCACATCTGTACTCTCCTTAACACTATAGTATCACCGTCGCATGGGTAGGCGCTGCGAACTCCCGGGCGGGAGTTTGTTGATAATATTATCACATATTGAGTGCTAATGTGAATAGGAAATAATGAATTTACAATAAATTAACTACTGTGTATAAAGATACCGCCAATGTCATGGCAAAAGCTGTGACATTGGCGGCAAGATTAGTTGAATATTCATTTGATGTTGCCGGTAAGGCTGATGGTCAAATCCTCAAGAGGTATTTGTTTGCTGGATTTTTCAAGGGCGTTTTTGACCAGCTTTGATAATCCGAAGCAGCACGGAACCTCCATATGCGCGACCGTAATGCTCTGAATGGAGTTGATGGCAAAGATCTCTGCCAGCTTGGCTTCGTAGAGCTCGGTATCGTCCAGCTTGGGGCAGCAGATAATCAGGGATTTGTCGGCCAGCAGCTTCCTGTGGAAGTCGGCGAACGCGAATGGCACGCAGTCGGCGCAGATCAAAAGGTCGCTGTTGGCGAGAAAGCGGGCGTCGGGTGCGACCAGGTGCAGCTGAATCGGCCAGTGAGTGAGTTCGGCGTCAAGCTCGACCTCGGCCGACGACGGACATCCCGATCTGTGAGATGGCTTGGAGTCATGCTTGTGATCGTGGGTGGGCTTATGTTCATGAGTCGCGGGAATAAGGGATTCATCAAAGGGCTGGGCTTCCCGCTCGATTATGGATATCGCGTCCTGCGGGCACTCGCCCAGACAGTTGCCCAGTCCGTCACAGTAGGTGTCTCCGACCAGCCTGGCTTTTCCGTCGATAATCTGGAGTGCGCCCTCCGCGCATTTGGGGATGCAAAGGCCGCAGCCGTCGCATTTGGATTCATCTATTTGGACTATTTTACGCATATATGTTGTACCTGACATATCAGTCACTCCTAACTTGTTCAGTTCAGCAGGTCTTCGGGCAGCGTAACCGGCTTGCCCTCCGCCTTCATGTCTTCGATTTTTTTGACCAGCGTGTATGCGTTGTCGGCAATTGGGGGCGGAAGTCCCATATCGTTAACATAGTGCTGTAAGTGTTTTCCTGCGTCATCGATAAGTCCGTGTTCGGCAGCGCGGATCAGCACGAATGCGGTCAGCAGCGGCAGCGGGTTGATTTCGCGTTCCCTGCACCACAGCTCGCCCTGGTTCATGCGCTCTTTAATAACCGCGAGCTCATCAGGCAGGTTTTCGAAAAGCCGGTCGAGGTCGTCCATGACAATCGCTCTGAATTTGCGCGGTACGACTTCGCTCATATCTGTTCCCAGACACTCCTTGGCATATGCGCACCACTCGGCGCAGCCTAGATTGAAACTGGGGTTGGCTACTTTCCGTCCGCAGCCGGGGCACTTCGCGCGGATGTCCGTTTTGAAGAATTCGATGGGTTTTCCGCAGTAAGGACAGTTGCGCTCGCTGATATCTTCAGGTTTCCAGTATCTTGTATCCTGTCCGGGACATTTCTGGATTCTCATATTTGCCCCTCCTAACGTTTTAGAATCAAAGGTCAGTATATCTGATGACAGTCATAATGCGTTTCGCTGTGCGGTGTCGCCGGCTGTTATCTTTCCTTGCTGATTACAGTATAGTCCATAATCAATTCAATTTCGGTTACATATGTTACACATTCGGAATTTTTCAAAAAAACCGGGGATATCTTCTCGCGTCAGCGAAATGATACCCCCGGACGGTCTTGAAACGCGCCTGTTATTTTTTTGCTTTCTTGACATTGGACGAGATGTCGGCCAGCGCCTTGGAGGCCTCCATGTCAAAACTCTGGGTTTTGGCCATATCGCCCAGCGAAAGCATACCGACAAGCCGCGTGCCGTTGACCACCGGCAGACGCCGCACCTGCTCCTTGGCCATAAGCCGCGTAGCTTCGCGGACATCGGTATCGGGCGAGACCGAAACCACTCCGTGTGTCATAATCTGCTCGATTTTTGTACTGCTCGGATTGGCCTGAGTAGCAACGCAGCGCATGACAATATCGCGGTCGGTGACAATGCCGCACAGTCTGCCGTCAGAACCGCAGACGGGGAGAGAACCGATGTTGTGCCTGTGCAGCAGCTGGGCCGCGAGACTGGCCGTTTCATCGGGAGTAATGCTGACCACGCTTGAGTTCATAAGTTCGCTGACTTTCATAACACACCTCAAAGATCGGGCTGCCACGGCATTTTCGCCTGATCCGCAGCCAATATTTTCAAGAGTATTATTTCTCGCAGGCGGGTGATTTATACTCAAGCGTCCTGATAAGCGGGTTCTTTCCGCGCCACGCAAAAGCCCGGTCTCCGTACAGGCGCTGGAAATCGTCATCGGTAAGGGTTTCAAGCTGCTCCAGCGTCAATGACGGGATCAGGCCGTCCCGGAATTCGCGAATTTGGGTTATCCCGGCGGTGAGATTATGCGGACAGGCGTCCATGCAGTGATCGCAGCCCCAAATATAATCACTGCGTCTCAGTATATCGCGCTCCTGTTTGCCGGGCGGGGATTTTGACTGGGTCAGATGCGACGCGCAGATGCCGCGGTCAAACTTCCTGCTGCCTTCCGCAAAACTGATGGCTCCCGAAGGGCAGGCTGCTGCGCACCTGCCGCACATATCGCAAAAACCCGCGTCATCACAGGCCGGAAGCTCTGCGGAAGTGAGGATGCAGCCGAGCACTACGTATGAACCGAATGGAGGACAGATGGCCAGCCCGTGAAGGCCGGTCATAGCGGTTCCGGATAACCTCGCAGCCGCGACCTCGGGCAGTGGTGACGCATCCACCAGCACTGCATGAGACTTGAGGAGTGAGTCAAGGTTTTCGGCGGCCTTTTGAAGCCTGTCTCCGACAACAGCGTGGTAATCCAGCCCGCGTGCGTATTTCGCGATATTTCCCACAGCCTGTCCGGTATAATACGGAAAAGCTGCGCATATCACCGAACGGGCGCCCGGAAGCGTTTGACGTATCCGCTCAATCGCCCGGTCAGGCATGTGCGCGGCCAATTTGCGGAGAGGTACGGTTCCCGAATTCGCCGCGCCAGCGTTCTTTAGTTTTGTTTTGATGATATTAATCATTTTACCCTCAGATATTAATAAAAAAAATGCCCTGAAACCCTTGACATATCTTGTGTTTTGCTGTATCATAAAAAACGTTGTTACCAAATTGTAACCCGTCGTTTGCATTATGTAACCTTTGAAACTGTTTAGAGTTTCGACTGACGGGATCGGAGTTCGCAAGGGGAGGGATAGCTTTTGCAAGAGAGCACTGCTTGGCAGTTATCGAATGTGCAGGCATCTCCTGTTCAAAAAGAGTTTGAGAACCAAAATTTAGATAGATATGAGTCCGGGGTCAAATCGTTTATTATCTCCGTCTTATCAAGAAACGTGACCCTCGGCCTCGCGATCAGCCGTAGGCTGGCGTACATGAAAGCCCGCGCTCAGGTTTCAAAAGGTGCTGTCGCAAGCTCGGCAGCTAAACCGATATCCGTTGCGGTAAGGCCTGTTGCCGGTTTGTATAAGGCGGTTGCGAAGACTGCCGCGCCGGTTGTTTCCTCTGTGGCCGGAACTGCCGGAGCCGCGGTCGGCAAAGCGACGTTCAAGACCAGACTGCACACTTTCGCGGTTGCCGAAAATCTTGTGCGCCGGCTGCCGGGGCGTCCCGCGCTTGGTATGATACTTGGAATGCTTGTGCTCATTATCCTCGCGTCCACCTTTTTCGGATTTGGACTTGAGGTTACGCTTGACGGCAAACCGATAGGTTATGTAAACAGCCAGGATGATTTCATGCGGGCGGTCAATAATGTTGAAGCCCGTGCCTCAGAGATACTTGGGCGTCCGGTTGTGCTGGTGCCCGACGTTTCCTACAGCTTTGAATACGCCGACAGGCGCATGTTCCTGGACGCTTCTTCGGTCGAACGCCAGCTTTTTAATCAGATAAATGAAATAGAAGAGCTGTATGTCCTGACCGTGGACGGCGATACTGTGGGCGCTTATGAAACTCGGGATCAGCTTGATGCGTTTTTAAACTCGCTGAAGCTTAGGTATGTCAGCGACGCGGGCACAGCGGGATTCCTACAGGACGTCCAGATAAAACGCCAGCTCGTGGCGTCGTCGCAGCATAAGACGCCAGAGGAAATCGCGGGTATCCTGGATTCCAACGTCCGCGAACAGGTGACCTATAAAGTCCGCGAGGGCGACTCCCTGGAATCGATCGCCGACCTTAACGGTATCACCGTGCGTGAGTTGATAAAGCTAAACGGCAGCGTTTCCGATGGCAAGCTGGTTACCGGCGAATCACTGGTAATTAAAAACGCCATACCGAAACTATCGGTCACGTCGTCCAGAACCGAGGTATTCTCCAAGCCTGTGGACTTCAAGACCGAGTATACCACAGACGGCAATTTATACAAGGGTAAATCCAAGGTTGTTAAAGCCGGCGTTCCCGGTGAGATGCAGTATACAGATAAAGTCGAGTACGTTAACGGTCAGGAGACAAACCGCGTTAACGTCGGCAGCGTAATGCTGATGCAGCCCTCAACTGAGGTTATCGCGCGGGGAACCAAGATACCGCCGCCCAAATCTCCGACCGGCAGCTTCATCCGCCCGTACAGAGGCACGCTTACCTCGAATTACGGTCCGCGCAGCCGCGGATTCCACACTGGAGTCGATTTTGCGGGTCCGATAGGAAGCACTGTTGTGGCCTCAGACGGCGGCGTCGTTACCTTCGCTGGATGGAAAGGCACATACGGCAATTTCGTCATAATCGACCACGGCGGCGGGGTTTCAACCGCTTACGCCCATAACAGCAGATTGTTTGTCAGTACCGGGCAGCAGGTGGCCAAGGGTGAGGCGATTGCCGCACTGGGAAGCACGGGTAACAGTACCGGCCCGCACTGTCACTTTGAGGTGAGGGTTAACGGCAAGACGGTCAACCCGTGGGGTTATATCAACTAAGCGCCGAGAAGTTATACTAAGCTTTAGCCGGGGACTGCGTGTCCCCGGCTTTTTGTCTGGAAAAGTCATAAAAGCAAATAAAAAAACCCACATTATGTGGGTTTTTTTCAGGCTGAAAATTAGGCGTTGGATTCGATGAACTTGACAACGTCGCCTACGGTCTTGAACCCGCGGATACTGTCGTCGTCGATCGTGATGCCAAACTCCTCTTCGACCGACATCATAAGCTCAACAACGTCAAGCGAGTCGGCTCCGAGATCTTCCGAAATATTGGTCTGCATCGTAATTTTTTCTTCATCAATATCCAGCTGCGACGCAAGTATGGTCTTTATTTTATCAAATACCATTCTTGAAAGCCCTCCTGAAATATATAATAGTTGCCGGGGGTACTGCCGGGAGGTGGCGTCAGCGCGCGAAAACTGCCGCGCCGCGATGAGGCTTGGCAAATCTCAGGACGCGCATCCGGTTTTCCCAAAAAGACAGTAATTTGGCTACATCAAAGTATACCCTGTATTGATGGTCGAATTCAAGACCTTTTTTTAGTATTTTAACACTTTTTTTTAAGACTCCTATCTTGTAATGAATTATTGTAAATGGTAGAATGTAAGGACAGACTTAGATAGGTTAGGTTATTTTCTTGATGGAAGAACTTTTACTGCTTAAGCTCGGCGAAACTGTTCTTAAGGGGCTTAACAGAGGCAGATTTGAACAGAAGCTGCTCGAAAACACCAAAAGAAGCCTCGCGCGCTTTGGTATTGATGATATTTACGCATCGCAGTCCACGGTTTTCGCGCAGTCATCCGATAACAGCGCCGATTTTGACGGGGCGTTTGAGGCGGCGCACAAAATTTTCGGCTTTGTTGCCGTTGCGAGAGCCGCCAAGTGCGCCAAAGATATTTCGGCGATCGCTGAGTGCATGACCGGTTACCTCGGGACGCGGCTTCGCGGAGTCAGCACATTTAAGGTGGAGGCCAGGCGGTCGGACAAGACGTTTCCGCTGACTTCCCCACAGATATGCGCCGAAATGGGGCACTTTGTTCTGGAGGCGTTTCCGTCCCTGAAGGTGGATGTGCATAATCCGGAGATCACGGTTTTTGTCGAGATCCGCGAACATTTTGCGTACGTGCACACCCAGGCCGAGCCCGGTGCCGGCGGAATAGCGGTTGGAACGGGCGGTAAGGTCGCTCTGATGCTCTCCGGCGGAATCGACAGCCCGGTCGCGGGCTGGATGATGGCGCGGCGCGGCACCGTGATTGAGGCCGTGCATTTCTGGAGCTATCCGTATACTTCCGAACAGGCACGGGAGAAAACGCTGACCCTTGCAGCATTGATGTCACAGTGGTGCGGCAGGATAATCGTCAACATAGTTCCGTTTACCAAGATACAGGAAGAAATACACAAAAACTGCCGTGATGATTTGTTCACTTTGATTATGCGCAGAGTTATGATGCGCATTTCCGAACGTATCGCAGTTCAGACCGGGTGCGGAGCGCTGGTGACCGGGGAGAGCCTGGGTCAGGTCGCCAGTCAAACGCTGGAGGCGATTGCCGCCACGGACGCCGCCGCGTCGATGCCGGTGCTTCGTCCGGTGATAGGTATGGACAAACAGGATATCGTCGCTCTCGCGAGGCGCATCGGCACTTTTGAGACGTCGATCCTGCCCTATGAGGACTGCTGCACCGTATTTACCCCGAGGCACCCAAAGACCAAGCCGAAAATGGATATGATAATTGCCGAAGAACTGAAACTGGATATAGATGGACTGGTTGAAGATGCGATTAACGGTATCGAAAGGGTGGAGATCAGGCCATGAATTACACAGCCGAAATTGTAGCTGTCGGAACCGAGTTGCTGCTGGGCAATGTCGCCAACACCGACGCGCAGTATATCTCGCAGGGGCTTTCCGAACTTGGAATAAACGTTTTCTTTCATTCCGTGGTGGGAGATAATCCCGAGAGGCTCAGCAGCGCGATTGAAATCGCCAAAGGACGCGCCGATATCATTATTACGACGGGCGGACTGGGCCCGACGCTCGACGATCTGACAAAGGAGACGGTGGCGGGATGTTTCGGCCGCAAGCTGGAGCTGCACAAACCGACAATCGAGAGGATAATGTCCTTTTTTGAGCGCATCGGAATAGAGCCGACCAAGAACAATGAGCGGCAGGCGTGGCTGCCCGAACGTTCGGTCGTTCTGGAAAATGATTGGGGCACCGCCCCCGGCTGCGCGTTTGAGCACGGCGGCAAGCACGTCATAATGCTGCCCGGCCCTCCGCACGAATGCCAATCCATGTGGGACAACTGCGCGTCGCCTTACCTGCGGAAACTGTCCGACGCCGCGATCGTGTCCCGCAAGGTCAAGGTGTTCGGCATGGGCGAGGCGGTCGTCGAGGAAAAACTGCGCCATCTGATGGACAACGCCAACCCGACAATCGCGCCCTACGTCAGCAACGCCGAGGTGATGCTGCGGGTGACCGCCAAAGCTGCCAACGAGGCGCAGGCGTCCGCGCTGACCGAGCCGTTCGTTGAGATGATCCGGGATACGCTGGGAGACGTGGTTTACGGTGTGGACGTCGACAGTCTGGAAAAATACGTGGTTGATATGCTGGCGGCGGAGTCACTGCACCTTGCAGTGGCCGAATCGTGCACCGGAGGTCTGCTGACAAAGCGAATCACCGATATTCCGGGCGCGTCGAACGTCTTTGACGGGGGAATCTGCGCGTATTCCAACAAAGTAAAGAGCGCAATTCTCGGCGTCGACGCCAACGTTATCGATACCATGGGCGCAGTGTCGTCGCATGTCGCGCTCGCGATGGCGGAAGGCGTCCGCAGAACGGTCAACACCGACATCGGCATTGGCATAACCGGTATCGCGGGTCCCGACGGCGGAACCGACGAAAAGCCTGTCGGAACCGTGTTTGTGGCGATATCGACCGCCGACCGGCAAAAGTGCCTTCATTTGAAACTGGGTGTGGATAGACGGCTGATACGGACGATGGCAGTTAATTACGCGCTGGACTTGATAAGAAGATATATGCTGGGCAAATTGGATGCCATGTGAAATCCTGAATACGTTTAAGTCTTTCAGTTTCTGAGAAAAAATCCGCAGTCTTTATCAGACCGCGGATGATCATCGTATTTTCCTACTTGTCAGCGTCCTGATGTCTGGCCGGTCATCGGAGGGATGGTTGCCGCCGGAGGCAGCGGGGCGGTTGTGGTGGCATTGCCGGGGGTTGTTCCGGGCATGCCGGTGTTATTGCCGTTAGCTCTGGGAACAGGAATCACCGGAGCCGGCGTGGATGTGTTAGTCAAGCCGGGACGGGGAGTGACGTTAGAGCCGTATCCCGCGTTTGGTGAGGGCAAAGTATTATTTCTCGGAGTAACGGCTGGGGTCGGCGTGGTCAGCGCGCGCGGCGTGGGACTGATTCTGCTTCCGGGGCGCGTTGTCTGATATGGGGAATTCGCGCCCGGTATTGAGTTCGGATTGACATTCGCCGGAGGATTTGTCACCTTGGGGGTTACCGTTCCTCTGTCGATTACGCCGGGTATGTTTTCATCCACCACGCCGGGCATTGTGTTGACTCCGGGCGCGACTGTGGCGGGCACCATGGGGATTACGTCGGCGTTCGGCGTGTTGCCAACTCCCGGAACCGGCGTCACCCGGGGTGTGGTGTCAAACGGACGATCGCTGACCACCGGCGGAATGAAAGGGTCGGCAGTCGGCACCGGATTGGATTCCGGGGTGTAGAAATTGCAGGCGCTAAGCAATGAGATTGAAAATAGCGTCGCCAGCGTTACGGGGACAATAATTTTTTTCATGGTTCCTCCTTATGCGTTACCCAGCATTTTTGGGTTAGAATAGTGGTGGTGCTAATTTCACATAGATAGTATAATCAAAGAAGCGAGAAAAATTTTTGAAAGGGGAATCCAACTTATGGATATTAAAGGAAGCAGAACTGAAGCCAACCTGATGGCCGCCTTTGCGGGAGAATCACAAGCGAGGAATAAATACACCTATTACGCGTCGATGGCCAAGAAAGAGGGATACGAGCAGATTGCCGAATACTTTCAATTGACCGCCGACAATGAAAAAGAGCACGCCAAATTGTGGTTCAAACTGCTGCACGGCGGTGCCGTCCCGACAACTACAGTGAATCTTGCGGATGCCGCTGCCGGTGAAAACTACGAATGGACCGAAATGTACAAGGGTTTTGCGGAGACCGCCCGCGATGAGGGATTTGCGTCGATCGCCGCGCTCTTCGAAGGCGTCGCCAAGATCGAGAAAGAGCACGAGGAGCGCTATCGCGCCTTGCTGGAGAACATTAACACAGGACGGGTATTTACGAGAACCGGCGAGACCTTCTGGGTATGCAGAAACTGCGGTCATATTCATGTTGCAGGCGCCGCACCGGACACCTGCCCGGTCTGCGCGCATCCCAAAGCGTATTTCGAGCTCGTGCAAAAGAATTATTAATTTCTCAGGCGCTCCCCGGCGATAACATTACTGCAAAATGTAGGAGGAAGTCATGCGGGAAAAAATTCGTAATGCTGCTTTAGAGTTGTTTGATAAATATGGGTATCATCATACCGGTATCCGCAAAATTGCGGAAAAAGCCGACTGCTCGCTGCCCACTCTTTACTATCACTATCAGAGTAAGGAACTTCTTTTCGACAAGGTGGTATGTGACGCATTTGAGCAGATGAGCCAGTCGATTGACGAACAAATTCCCGAAGGCTTGCCGCTGAAAGAGACCATGTACTATATGGTCATGCAGCGCCAAATGCTGGCTCCGGCTGAAAAGCTGGTTTTCAGGGTTGCCATGAAGGTACAGCTGGGGTTTGACGGATCGGATCAAACGCAGCTGCGCATCAGAAGATGGGTCGACGACTATTTCGACGAAACCCGCATTCGCCTTTTGGAGACGTACAGAGACGAAGTGTTCTGCCGGATTGCGCTTCGGGTGCTGGATCAGATGCTGCAGCGGACGTCACTCGGTGATCATGAGCTGACAGATGAGATTGTCAGAGATGAGCTGGAGCTGCTGTTCTCGCTGGTCGAGTGACCTGAGCTTCCCGCCGGCGAGAGTCGAAAGGTTTACAAAACTCTTCCGGCATTCAGACCGCCTCCTATTATTAGTTTAATGTGTGAATACTGCAATGACGCCGCAATTACGGTTGCGGCGTCATTATTATTGTAATAGGCAGTTGAGAATACTACTCCGAGTAATCAAAAGGGACGCCTAAGCCAAGCCATGTAATTTTTTGACTGGAAAATATGCGTTTGTATCTTACAAAAAACTAAGTGGCATAATATCTTGCGAAAGGAAAATTTGCAACATTTTGAGCGTCGTCCAAAAATTTGCAAGCGGTATATCAAGGATACCTGTGACGGAACGGGAGATAATATCGACTGTAAAAGTTTTTATTTCGGATGCACATTCACAGAGTGAGCCGGATTCAAAGACGGGATGGCAAACGGTTGCCAATTTGACTAAAAAAACGAGGAGGAGTATCCTACATGAGCAACCTTAAAAAGGTAATCGCGCTCAGCTTGGCTCTGGTCATGTGTTTCGCGCTGATGAGCACTGGCCTTGCCGAAGTAGGCACCGACTACAAGAACTATACTGATGTCGGTGACATTATTTATGTCGACGCCGTATCCTTATTATCGGCACTCGATATAATAAAAGGAATGCCGGGAGGAGCTTTTGATCCCAAAGGGGATGTAACACGCGGGCAACTTTGCAAAATGATTTACGTTATCTTAAATAACGGCAACGACGACGGTGCGGCCCTTTATAAGGATGCAAACGACGTCCCGCTGAGAGATATCACGGGTCATTGGGCGGAAGGCTATATAAAGTATTGCTTTAAGAAGGGCATCGTCGCCGGTATGGGTGACGGAACCTTCATGCCTGACGATAAAGTCACAGGCTTGCAGGCCTTCAAAATGATGTTGGTCGCCCTGGGCTACGACGCGCTGAAGGAAGGCTACGTCGGCTCGGGATGGAAGACCAACGTTGCAATGGACGCGCAGGGCTCTGCGCTGACAGACAAGATTGAGACCGTAGACGTCTTAATCCCCATTTCACGCGAAGTTTCGGCACAGATCATTTACAACGGAATGTTCGCTACAATGGTTCATTACGTTGATGGAATGCTGACCAAACGTCTCGGCGACGACAGCTTCACACCGCTGACCTTCGCCTGGGACAAGCTGGGGCTCAAGATTCTCGACGGTGTTCTGATCGCGAACGATCAGGTCAGTGTCGGCGAGAAAGATACGAAAGGCACCTATCACGGAATCGCTGACAAGGGCTATAGTACCATCAAGTACAAAGCGTTCAGCGAAGTAAGCGGAAACGTCGGCAGCATCGGCGGCGCAGTATCGTCCGCCTACGTTGACGCCTATATTGACATTAAGGTCAGCTCGCCCTACACGCTCGTCGGTAAAGCTGTCAATGCCTATGTTAAAGTTAAGCCCGGCGTAAGAACTGTTTCCTACAACTGGGTCAGCGGCATTGAAAAAGTTTACGGCAACATTGTCGAAATACCCAACAAAAACGTTGTCACAATCGCGACCAACGATGACTACAGCAAAGACAACCTGACCGCAAACACCAGATTCTACGTTAACTATGCCGACGGCAGCCAGGTCAACTCGACAGACGCGCCGCTGTTCAAGACCAACTTCAACGCGGACGGCACCCCGCTGCTCGCTAAGAGGACAGCTTTTGACGCCTATTATGTCAATGATGCGCGCGTCGATGAACCGGCGGCAGCCAAAGGCCAGACCGTCCTGCTTATTTCCAACGACGGCAACAAAAACATTGAGTATGTCCTCGGATTTGACAAGCGTTTCGGTGAAATCACGACGCTGTCCAACGATAGGCTGACACTCACAAAGAATGACAGCGCAAACTATAAACAGGGCTTCTACTCAGTCAAGCTGGAAGATATCCACAACATCGCAAACTTCAAGCAGGGCGACCGCGCTCTGATGTGGAAGATCTATGAAGACGGCACCTATCTGATGGAGGAGCCCAAATCAGTAACCGGCACGCTCACAGGCTCGACCGGCGCCTCTAACGATGTGCAGGCTGTGGTCAACGGCGAAAAACTGAAGATAGCCCGTGACCATATCTCGTATTCGGACGTTATCGCCAACCAGTTCGTCAACAAGGAGATCACCTATTATCTCGACAACAACTATATTGTCGGCGTTGACGAAAAAGGAATCGTAAAAGCTCCGGACAAATACCTTGTCGTCCGCGGCAGCGCAGCTACGAAGAGCGCAATCGATATCAACCCCATGACTTACACCGCGTCGGTTCTGACCAGCGACGGCAGCAAGAAAACATGGGATATAAACACTATCTACGACCGTAACGGAGTAAAATACTCTGAAACCGCCCTGAAAAACGTAAACGTTGATGGACAATCGGTCAAATATCCTCTGCCGGGCGTGGGCGACGGCAAGCCGTCAATTGACGGTCAGGTGTTTAGATATACCATGACTTCTGACGGCAAGCTGGTGCTTTATGTGCCCGATGCAGCTGGAATGGATCTCAAAGCCGCATATGAAAAGGGATCGGCGAGACTTTCGCTGGAATCCCAAGGAACATCGTTCACAAAAATTCTCGACAGCAAGACAGTAGCATTTATCAAGAATGAGGCTGGAGAATGGTACGCGTTCACCGGATATACCAACTTCCCGACAATGAGAACGTCCGCTGACTTGACAAAAGCAAATAACGACGTCAAAGTTCCCAACGGTGTCAGCGTGATCTACGGCAAGTTCTCAACGGCCAATGACAAACTGAATGCCTTCGCGGTTCAAAAATCCGGCTGGCAAGGCAAGAGCTCCGGCGAGAAGTACGGACTGATCATCTCCTCGCTGGCGACAATCAACACCGATAACACCTGGTTCTATAAAGAGCTGGTAATGTTCAACGGCACCGATGTTCAGACCTATCAGGTCAAGGAAGATGTCCGTGTGGACAGCGATGAATTCGGCGAAGGCGCGCTTGCGAACGCTGGCAACGGCAGAATCGTCAAGTATACCTTCAGCGGCAATCTGATCGACTCTCTCGAGTTTGTCGACCTCTCTCCGGTAAGCCCTGATGCCGACACAAGCGCATTCGACGCCGGATATATCTACAGATCTTCCGGCAGAACCTTCACGATGGCCGACTATCTGCCGTCAAGCGGAAACCCGGCCGGCGCAAACTCTTACGCTCTCAAAGACGACGCCAAGATATTCTTCTATGATGGAACCGTCGAGGGCTCGACGCTCATAACCGAGATCCCGGCCCAGAATGTCCCGGCAATAAACTTCGACGACCGACTCCGCTACACCTATCAGGCAGTGGTCGAAAAGGATGATCTGTCCGGACTTGGCAAGACGCTGTATATCTTTAAGGAAGAGCAAAAGCTTGATCTAACCGACAGCGGATCGCTTCTCGTCCTGCTTCCGAACAGCGGAGTGGTTGAAGCCCAGCCCATCACAGTCGGAGCGGCAGGAACCTTCAACATCGCGCTCGAAAATGATTTCCTCGGCTCCGGCGCGACGATAACCTGGTCGGATCCGCAGATCAGCGGCCTTACGGGCGTAACGCTGGCAGCCGCGCCCAACCCGGTCGTCGCCAACGGCAAGACGACGTATAAGTTCAACTTAGCTGCCAACGCGCCCGCGTCCCGCGACGGCAAAGTGACCTTCACAGCAACAGCTAAAAACTCAGTCGGACAGGTAATCTTCACTAAACAGTTTGTAACTCCTGTGATGCTCGGTAGCGCCGACCAGCTTGCGGCTCAGACAGACGTTGGCGACGCTCTTGCGGCCGACTTCCCAACAGCAACGGCAACAGTGACTCAAGCAGCGGCGACAATCACAGCCGGATATAGCATCCCGACAACTGTATTCCCGGTAACCAACGCAGCTAATGGCGTGACCTACACCTATACAATTCAGGACACCGGAACGATCGCCGACAATCAAATCACAGCAGCAGTCACCGGAGGAAATACCGTTACTCTGGGTGAGACAGCCGCAGGAGGAATTGTGGCCGACGCATCCGGAAAGACATTTACGGTAAGGGTTACCGCAACCAAAGGCAGCATGACACAAACCAAAGACATCGTTGTAACAGTGAAGGTTTCGTAACCGGCTTAAGCAGTCGGAATCCAGGCTGATCTAATCACACGGCAGTTCGAATGCCCTCCGGTCATCACGACCGGAGGGCATCTCAATCTTTCCAGAGCTTTATGTAATTCCAGTCGTGCAGCTGTCTCGCTGTGACCGCAAAAATGGGAAAAAGAAATATTCCGATAATGCCCATGAGCTGAAAGCCGACGTACATCGACATGAGAACAACCAGAGCAGGCAGCCCTAGCTGTCCGCCGATAAGCTGTGGCTCGGTCAGACTGCGTACCAGAGATATGCTGACCAATGTCAGGAGAAGCAGACAGCCGGTCAGATAATTTCCGGATACAATCGAGATCACTCCCCAGGGAAGCAGAAGCATCGCGGCACCGATCATCGGCAGAGCGTCCAGCAGCGCGATGAGAGCCGCCAGCAGCAGCGCGTATTCCTGGCGGATTATCATAAAGCAAATCAAAAGCTGCCCGAACGTCAGCGATATGAGAATGGCTTCTGCGCGCAGCCATTTTCCGACTGTAGCGACCATGTGCTTGTGCACGTTGAGCAGCTTTTCCTTCAGCGATTCGGGAAACTGGCGGACGATGAACGAGGTGACGGCCTTGTAATCGCGGGAGATAAAAAAAGTTGAGAGCACCGACGTCACCGTGAACATTATGACCGACGGCAGGGAGGATGCAAAGCCGCCTAGAAAACCCGCGAGCCACAGATAGAACTCATGCGGGACGGACATTCCTCCGGCGAGCAGGTCGGAAACCGAAGTGCGGGCGAAATCCTGAAATTCAACGGGAAACGCCGAGATGATCGAGTTGACCGCGCCCATAACGTTCGAAATGTAATCGGGCAGCGCGCTCAGAAAATCGGGCAGCGCATGCGCAAGATCATACAGTTCTGAAAAAATGCGCCAAAATATCAGTCCGATAACAAAAACAAAAACAAACAGCGTCAGCAAAACGACGACCGCGGCGGACACAGCCCGGCTTATCCGCAGTTTTTTGCTCAGCAGGGTGATCGGCGGCTGCACTATTCTCGCAACAGCAAAAGATAAAATAAAAGGCAGAAGCCAGGGAAATACAAAACTGAAGCAAAGCCAGAGCGCAAGGCAAACGGCGGCGGCGTAAAGCAGTCGCGTGGCAATCCGCGAGTGTATAGGTTTCAGCATATTCGCACCTGTAATTTCAAAAGCATTTGGTTAATTTATTTAACTTAACCTGTCAAGAATAAATATTTTTTGGCGGCGTCATTAACTTTCACACTTGCGTATGTCGCCTGCATATGGTATTATAGCGCATGGTAGAAACACAAATGCACGCGTACGGAGGACGATGGCTCTGCGAGGTGAAGTTATGAGAGGTCCCGAATACTATTTAGTACGTGCCGAAGCGCTGCCGGCAGTGTATTCCCGGGTTGTGGAGGCCAGGCGCATGATGGAGTCCGGCGAGTGCGCAACAGTGGGCGACGCCTGCCGGGCGGTGGACATAAGCCGGAGCGCGTACTACAAATACAAGGACGCCGTTCTGCCGTTTTACGATATGGTTACCGGACGGATAGTCACATTTTATTCAGTGCTGGAGGACAGTCCGGGACTGTTGTCGCGAATTTTGGAAAAGTTTGCGGCAGGCGGGGTGAATATACTCACCATCAATCAGAGCATTCCGATCAACGGAAACGCGCAGTTGACGATCGCCGCCGATACGGGCGGAATGACTCTGCCTCTCGAGCACCTGATTGAGTCGATTTCGGATCTCGCGGGCGTGGTCAAATTCGAAATCCTTGCCCGCAGCAAATGACATTATGGAAAATAACGTATTGGAGCGTGTTTAAATATGGTTGGAGTGGCAATCCTCGGACACGGGGTAGTCGGTTCCGGTGTGGCGGAGATACTCGAGAAAAACGCGTCGAGGCTCGCGCAGAAATCCATGCAGGATATCGAGCTGCTGTATGTCCTGGACGTCAGGGAATTTCCCGACTGTCCGTACGCCGCGAAATTCACCAAAGATTTTTCGGTGATTGAGAATGACCCCCGCGTACAGGTGGTGGTCGAGACCATCGGAGGAGTCGGCGTTGCGCTCGATTTCACTAGACGGGCGCTGCTCGGCGGAAAAAATGTTGTCTCGTCAAACAAGGAGCTGGTTGCCGAATACGGCGCCGAACTGCTGTCAATTGCCCGCGAACGCAACCTCAATTACCTGTTTGAAGCCAGTGTCGGCGGAGGAATCCCGATAATCCGCCCGATCAGCCAGTGCCTCGCGGCCAACGAGCTTCATGAAATATACGGAATTCTTAACGGCACCACAAATTACATCCTGACCCGCATGATAAGTCACGGCCTGACGATGGAAGAGGCGCTTGCTGAGGCCAAACAGCACGGCTACGCGGAAGCTAATCCGACTGACGACGTAGAAGGCAACGATGCCTGCCGCAAGATATGCATCCTGGCGGCGCTTGCGTTCGGAAGGCAGATAATGCCATCGTCCGTATCGACCGAGGGTATTACCGGGGTGACTCTTCGGGACGTTCGGTACGCTGCCTCCGGCGGTATGGTGGTCAAACTGCTCGGCAGGGCAAAGGTGCTGGATAACGGCAACGTGAGCGCGTATGTGGCTCCGCACCTGATCCACCGGGATAATCCGCTTGCGTCTGTCGAGGACGTGTTCAACGGAATTGTCGTTACCGGGGACGCGATCGGGGACGTCATGTTCTACGGCAGGGGAGCCGGCAAAATGCCGACGGCAAGCGCGGTGGTCGCCGATATAATTGACGCGGCGAAGCACTTAAATGCCAGAAAACTCATATTCTGGGATAAAGCGGATGATAATAAGTTTGAACCGGCGTCCGCCATCCCGTCAGCATGGTATGTGCGCGCAAAAATGTCCGAAAGTCAGGCGAGGGAGCTGTTTGGCGAGATAAGTATGCTCTCCTGCGATGAAGCGGCCGACGGAGAAATAGCGTTTGTCACGCCGGAGATCGGCGGCGAGATGCCAAGCGCTGCGGGAATTGAGTCAGTGATGAGAGTGTTATAATGCTTCGAATAGTAGTTCCGGCGACAAGCGCCAACATGGGCTCGGGTTTCGATACAATCGGTATCGCTTTGACGCTGCACAACGTGGTGCACATGGACGAATGCGACCATCTGGATATCTCCTGCATATCCGGTCATAAGACGAAAACCGACGAAAACAACCTGATCTGCCGATGCGCGAAAAAAATCTATGATTTATACGGCAAACCAATGCAGGGCATTAAGATAATCGAGCAGTGCAATATCCCGATGACGCGCGGACTGGGTTCGTCGTCCGCCTGCGTTGTGGCCGGGCTGATCGGAGCCAATGAGCTGCTCGGCGGCCAGATGACGCAGCAGGAAATAATCGACCTCGCGGCGACCATCGAGGGGCATCCGGACAATTCGACGCCGGCAATCCGGGGCGGATTTGTTGTGGCGCTGCTTGAGGACGGCAAGGTGTGGCAGGTGCGGGTGCCGATCAGCGGCAAGCTCGGTTTCTGCGCGCTGATACCCGACTTTGAGCTAAAAACCGAGAAAGCGAGAGCCATCCTGCCCGCGGAGATACCCTTTAAGGACGCGGTATTCAATCTGGCGAGGGCCGGACTGCTTGCGGGGTCGCTGGTTGCCGGTGAATTTGGCAATATCGGTGTGGCGACCGACGACAGACTGCATCAGCCATATAGATACGACCTGATACCCGACGGGCGTGAGGTGAGCGCCGCCGCCCGCGAGCTGGGTGCGCTCGGCGCATATATTTCGGGCGCGGGGCCGACAATCATCGCGATTGTCGACAGCGCCGATACGGGGTATCTCGACAGGATAACCGAGCGTCTGGCGTTGAGATTCCAGAACTGGAAACCCGTTATGCTGGAATGCGACGAGGTTGGCGCGACAATCGAATTTGTTGACGAACCGCGGGTTTGACAACGGAAAAACCATACATTACCAGGCATCCTAAAGCTTTCAAATGGAGGACTTTTTATGGCGCTGATAGTACAAAAATTCGGGGGATCGTCGGTGGCAAACGCCGACAAGCTTCGAAATGTGGCGAAAATCGTGACAGATACTTACAAGGAGGGCAACGAGGTCATCGTGGTTCTCTCTGCTCAGGGCGACACTACTGACGATCTTATCGAAAAAGCCAGGGAGATAAATCCCGACTGTTCCAGGCGTGAAATGGATATGCTGCTGTCAACCGGAGAGCAGATCTCGGTTTCGCTCTGCGCTATGGCGATTGAAAAGATGGGACTGCCGGTAGTTTCACTGACCGGCTGGCAGGTCGGAATGCGTACCGATTCCAATTACTGCAACGCGCGGATCAAGGCCATCGGAGGCGAACGCGTACGTATGGAGCTTGACCGCAGGAATATTGTCATCGTAGCAGGATTCCAGGGCATCAATAAATATGACGACATAACGACGCTCGGCCGCGGTGGATCGGATACGACCGCAGTCGCACTGGCCGCCGCACTGCACGCCGACCTCTGCCAGATATATACGGACGTTGACGGGGTGTATACCGCCGACCCGAGAATTGTCACTACGGCGGAAAAAATTGAGGAAATAACCTTTGATGAGATGCTGGAGTTGGCCTCTCTCGGCGCTCGTGTTCTGCATAATAGGTCGGTTGAAATGGCCAAACGGTACAACATCAAACTTGAGGTTCTGTCCAGTTTTTCCGGTAAACCGGGCACAAAAGTCATGGAGGTAGTAAAATTGGAGAAAACAAATGTGAGCGGAGTGGCTCGTGATGACGATGTGGCGCGCGTGGCTGTGATTGGCCTTGCGGACATGCCCGGAGTCGCTTTTAAGATATTCACCCTGCTGTCCAAGCACAAGATTAACGTTGACATCATTCTTCAGTCAATCGGCCGTGAAAAGACCAAGGACATTACATTCACGGTGCCCGAATCCTATTTGAATCTGGCCGTTTCGACTCTGATGGAGCACAAGGACACGATCGGGTTCCAGGAGATTGAGACCAGCGACCAGGTGAGCAAGATTTCTATCGTCGGAGCGGGAATGGTCAACAATCCCGGCGTCGCGGCAAAGATGTTCGAGGCGCTGTCGGGCGCGGGTGTGAATATCCAGATGATCTCCACCAGCGAAATCAAGATCTCGGTGCTTATTGACAAAAAGGACGGCGATACCGCGCTTAAAGCGGTACACGACGTTTTCTTCGCGGATAATCGCTGACTTATAGGGGCAGTCAACAGGATTAAGTTTCCGGCGGTTAAATGCCTGTAAATTAAGTGAGAAAAGCTGTCTTGACGGGCAGCTTTTTTTCATGTTTATCACCCCAAAACGATTTTTCTCTTTTAATGGGGTACATATTGTGTTATAATACACTAAAATGTGACAGGTGTGTCATAGTACCAGGCAGAACGGGATTTGAAGCTGTTTTTTGAAGCCGGGCACAAGGACTTACGATGGAAAAGGTAAGTTTCCGGCCGGAAATAAACATCGGACAATCTCATTTTGTGATATTATCTTGGAGACACTTATGAAAAGTGACCAGCATGGCAGAGCAGCTGAACCGTCGGGTGACAGCGGCCAAATCGAGGGGCGCAACGCCGTTATCGAGGCGCTGCGTTCGGGACGTACTATCGATAAACTTTACGTTGTAAAAGACAAAATCGAGGGTCAGCTCGGATATATTGTTTCGACCGCGAGGGCGGCCGGGGCGGTTATCTCGCAGTGCGACAGGCGCAAGCTGGACGCGCTGTCCAGAACCGGGGCACACCAGGGCGTTATCGCGGTTGCCGCCGTGCGCGAGTACGTGCCGCTTGAGCAGATACTGGAAGCTGCGGCCGCGCGTGAAAACCCGACCATCGTCATATGTGACGGAGTGACCGATCCGCACAATCTGGGCGCGATAATACGCACAGCCGACGCCGCCGGCGTCAGCGGAATAGTTATTCCCAAGAGGGGCAGCGCAGGACTGACAGCAGTGGTCGCGAAGACATCCGCGGGCGCTGTCGAGTATGTACCAGTCGCGAGGGTATCGAACATTCCGTCCACTATACGGACGCTGAAGGAAAAAGGATACTGGATATTCGGCTCGGACTTGGCGGGCAGTACCGCGCTGTCTGCGTCGGACTTTAATCGTCCGTCAGTCGTTATTATTGGCTCGGAGGGCGAGGGCATCGGACGTCTGGTGCTTGAAATGTGTGACTACGTCATTAACATTCCGATGCGCGGAAAGATCAATTCGCTGAACGCGTCAGTCGCCGCCGGTGTAATCTTGTTTGAAATTGTCAGGCAACAGCAAGATGAATTCCAAAGAGGTTGATGATTCTATGGCCAAAAATGGTAATAATTTCGAAGACGAAAACAAAAGGTATAATTCCAGAGAACTTGACAGCCCTAAAACTGATGAGTTTTCAATTGACGACATAATCTCGGAATTCAAAAGCGAGCAGACGGAAAAAGAGACTGCCGCCGAGACGACCGGTGAAGATGCCGAACTGGAAGTCAAGCCATTTGTTCCGTATAACCCTTATCCGGAAGAGAGCGCTGTTAATGAGGCTGACCTCAGCTTTGCCGAGCCATCCGAAGACAGTCTCTTTGATGACGACGAGCTTGAAGAACAGCAGACCATCCCCCGGCGCAAACGGGGCTTTTTCAGCCGCCGCGAAAAGGGTGATAAAAAGAAATCGTCTGCTCGGGAATATCCGGACGAGGATTATGAGACTTCCTCGTTCAAAATAACTGAGGAATTCACAAAGGCGTTTGAGGATAATCCGGAGTTTGACAAGCATTTCGCGCCCTCTGAAACATTTATCGGGAATCTGGATCTGCACGACCTGCCAGAGGATGAGGTGGAGGGCGTTCCGGAGCAGAAGCCCAAAAAGAAACGCGCCGAAGCTCCGCACCCGGTGGATATTCCTGTCGGAACAATGGCCAAACAGCTGACGCCGTATGTAAAGCTGTTGCGCGCCCGTTGCTATATTGTCGCCGTGCTGTGCATCCCGCTTTGTTATCTCAGTATCGCGCATAAATTTCTCTGGCCGCTGCCAGAATTCATAAAATATCAGAATAATCCTTACATATATCTCGGCGTCCTGCTGACACTGGAAATCCTCGTCATGCTCTGTGCCGTGGATGTTGTAGCGACCGGTACTTTCGACATATTCAGGCTTCGGCTGGGGGCGGAATCGCTTGCGGTTATGTCCTGCGTCGCCTCAATTCTGCATGTGCTGACCATAATAATGTTCCCCTCCTGGGGCGGCTACCTGCCTTACTGCGCGATTTCGGCGCTGTCGCTTTTTGCGGTCATGTGGGGCACGTACCTCAGACTGTCGGCGCTTCGGATAAGCTGTCAGGTCGCCCATAGCGTCAGGTCGCCATATGCTGTGGTTCGCGGTGAATTTACCGAAAAAAAGGAGCCGGGATTCCTGAAGTGCCAGGCAGGGACAGCCGGTTTTGTCGAACAGTCGGAGGCACCGGATATTGTTCGCAGGTTTTCGTCGTTTTTCGCGCCGCTTGCAATCGTCGCTTCGTTTGTTCTGGCCATTGTGAGTTCAATCGGCGTGGGCGAACCGGGAAGGTTCTTCTGGTCGTTTTCGGCCATACTCGCTCCCGCGGCCACGCTTCCGGCGATATTCGGGTTCACACTGCCGTTCATCAATGCCGCCAAACGTCTGCAAAGCACAGGTGCCGCCCTCGCGGGATGGACGGGAGCCAGGCTCATGTCCCAGGGAAAGATGGCCGTAGTGAGGGATCTGGATCTTTTTCCGCCGGACGCCGTGGTGCTTAACGGATTCAAAATGCTCGGCGACTTTTCGCCGGATAAAGTGATAACATATGCCGCCAGCCTGATCCGCGCGTCCGGCAGCGGCATGACTGCGGTATTTAACGAACTACTGCGCGACCAGCCAACCGCTTTCCGCAACGTGTCCAATTTCCAACACCACGAGGGCGGCGGAATCGGCGGCGAAGTCGAAGGAGCCACAGTCCTGCTCGGCAGCGCGAACTTCATGATTCGCATGGGAATCAAGGTTTCACAGAAAGTCAACCTGAAAAGCGCCGTTTACGTCGCGATCCACAGCGAGGTCGTCGGCGTTTTCGCGGTTAATTACGTCGCCTCGTCGTCGGTTCCCCAGAGCCTGACCGCGCTGCACGGACATGGGGTTATGCCGCTGCTAGCCACGCGCGATTTCAACATCACGCCCGCTATGGTGACTTCAAAATTCAAACTCCCGGCCTCCGCTGTGGAATTTCCGGAAATCGAGGAGCGGCTGGCTTTGTCCGATCCCAATTATCAGATTTCGTCCAAACCGGTCGCAATTGTGGTGCGCGAAGGCTTGCTGCCGTATGCAGAGAGCATAATTATCGGCAGGCGGGTGGTCAAAGTCACGCGGATAAACATGGTGATAAACGCAATCGCGGCGTCACTGGGGATGCTGATAATGTTCTTCCTGGCGTTTTCGGGAAGCTACGCTTCGGCGTCGCCGGCGCATCTGTTTATGTTCATGCTGATGTGGGCGATTCCCGCGCTTTTGATTTCAGGCTGGGTCAGCAGGTATTAACTGTCGTAAAATGTGGATGGTTTAATGTAAAATACTTATTGAAATACCAAATACTATAAGGTATAATATCGAGACAGTATATTTTTTTGGGAGGAAGCTAAATGAGCTGTTCCACCGCGAAGATAAGAAACGTATGCCTTTTAGGCCACGGAGGTGACGGAAAGACATCGCTTGCCGAAAGCATGTTGTTTCTGACTAAAGGAACCGACCGTTTGGGAATGGTTGCGGACGGAAATACAGTCAGTGACTTTGATCCGGAAGAAATCAGGAGAAAGATCTCAATCTCTACGTCTGCGCTTCCGGTTGAATATGGTGATTTTAAGATCAACGCGTTCGACACGCCCGGATATTTCGATTTTGCGGGCGAAATCGTGCAGAGTCTGCGGGTTTGCGACACCTCGATTATTATCTGTACTGCGAAGTCCGGTATCGGAGTCGGCACCGAGAAATCGTGGAAATACGTCCTCCAGTACCAGATGCCCAGAATGTTCTACGTCTCTAAGATCGACGAGGAAAACGCCGATTTCTATAAAGTGTTCGAGTCATTGCGTGAAACTTTCGGAATTTCGGTTTGCCCCGTTGTGGTACCTATTGTTGAGGGCGAAAAGACAACCGGAATTATTAATATCGTAACGCGCAAGGCTTATAAAGCCGACGGCGGAAAGATTTCCGAGATCCCGATCCCCTCTGGAATGCAGGCAAAGGTCGACGAACTCTACGGAATCCTTGCCGAGAATGTCGCCGAAACGTCTGAAGAGCTTATGGACAAGTTCTTCGGAGGCGAGGAGTTCACCACCGAAGAGCTCACTGAGGGTATTAAGGCCGGTATGCTCGGGCAGTCGCTCGTCCCGGTTTTCTGCGGCAGCGCCATGACTGGACTGGGTACCGAAGAGCTCTTGTCGGGAATAGCCAATTTCGCGCCCTCCCCCATTGATGTAAAACCGGAAAAGGGCACCGACGCTTCCGGAAAAGAAGTTGAGATTAAAATAGATCCCGACGGCCCGGCCATCGGTTTTGTATTCAAGACGCTTTCCGACCAATACGGCAAGTTTTCGTTCTTCAAGGTAATATCCGGAAAAATTACTGCGGACATGACGCTGACAAACGCGCGCTCCGGCGGCAATGAGAAACTGGGTCACATCTTTGTGGTTCGCGGCAAAAACCGTACCGAGGTCAAGGAGATCGTCTGCGGCGATATCGGCGCCGTCGCCAAGCTCGCCGATACCAAGACCGGGGATACGCTGTGCGCCGCCGGAAACGTTGTCTCCCTCAAGGGCATCGATTACGCCGAGCCCTGCTATTCGCTGTCGGTATTCCCCAAGGTCAAGGGCGGAGAGGAAAAGATCGCGACCGGCCTTGCGCGTATGTCCGAGGAAGACCTGACCTTCGCTTTTGTCAATAACGCCGAAACACGCCAGATGGTTCTCTCGGGCGCCGGTGATATTCATATCGACGTACTCTGCTCCAGACTCAAAAGCAAGTTCGGCGTTGAAGTCGACGTCGAAGCTCCGCGTGTGCCGTACCGTGAAAAGATCCGCAAGAAAGTTTTCGTCGAAGGCAAACACAAGAAACAGTCGGGCGGCCACGGCCAGTACGGCCACGTCAAGATTGAATTTGAGCCGGGCGAGACCGAGGATCTCATCTTCGAAGAGAAGATTTTCGGCGGCAGCGTGCCCAAAAACTTCCATCCCGCGGTTGAAAAGGGACTCCGAGACAGTATCTCGCGCGGCGTTTTGGCGGGATATCCGGTGGTTAACCTCAAGGCCACGCTGGTTGACGGATCGTACCACGACGTCGACTCCTCGGAAATGGCGTTTAAGCTGGCTGCCAGCCTCGCTTACAAAGCCGGTTTGCCCCAGGCCAACCCGGTTCTGCTGGAGCCCATCGGATCACTCAAAGTGTTCATTCCTGATTCCTACATGGGCGACATCATCGGCGACCTCAACAAGCGCCGCGGCCGCGTTATGGGTATGAATCCCGGCGAGGACGGCCAGCAGATTGTCGAGGCGGAAGTGCCGATGGCCGAGATGCACTCGTACGCAATTGACCTTCGCTCCATGACTCAGGGAAGGGGCACCTTTACTTTCAAGTTCGAGCGCTATGAGGAATCCCCGCCCAACGTCCAGCAGAAAGTGATCGAGGAAACCAAGCACCTTCAGGCTGAGGAAGCCGGCGACTGATAGATTGTTTGATCGCAAGAGGCAAGATTCCGTAAAGGTAATCTTGCCTCTTATACTGATTTTTTCTTATTTCAAGCGAGCTCCCGGATAAACAGCCTGAAAATTCACCTATTGCATAAAATATCTCAAGAAAATTTACTGCGCTGCCAGAATTATCTAAAATCTTCCTGATTACACCGGAAAAAGTTTCATATTTATGCTCTAAAGGGAAATTCAGGCAATCACTTTGGTTTAGTGAAGCCGTGCATGAAGCCGTTCAAAGTGGGTGAGCAAATATCGCCGCCTATAATACTGTCCTGATAAACTAATAAATTAGCTACGATGCCCTGTTCACCGGTTGGATAGTTAGTTATTTCATATGTATAGCGTTTGACGCGCTTGCCCTTGTAGTTTTCAAGATCGTAGCTCTGGGACTTTTGCAGCTCGTTGTATTTGGCAAAAGTTTCATCAAACTCGTCAGGGATACGCACTTCTTCCGCCGCAACGGGTTGAGATGACGCGTCCCAGCCGAACGACGTCAGAAAGGCCACCCTGTCGTCGTTTGACTTAATTGCTATAACAGTATGGTCGTAGGGCTCCGGTTCTTTTGATTGAGAACCCAGACAGCTCGCGAGCACAATGATCGCGCACAGCAGAACGGCTGCGACGATCACCGCCGTAATCAGCTTGGTTTTGGTCAGCTTTGTGGTGAATACAAACATGTTACCCCTCCATGAAATCCAGTTATGGACGTGTCTTGGCATGTTTAATAGTATTCAGCCAAGCTCTGGTTTAGAAGTATTCATTTATTTATGAGGATGTTATGTCGAGACTGGATAAAATGCTGGCGGACGCCGGGATCGGGCCGCGCAAGGAAATACAGGCGATGATAAAAGCCGGGCGCGTTTCGGTTGACGGTGGCGCGGTGAAAGATCCCGCCGCGCACTTTGACGCCGGGCGCGAAATAAGAATTGATGGGACGATCTGCGACTGCCGCTCCGTCGTCTATATCATGATGAACAAGCCGCAGGGCGTGGTATCGTCCACCGACGATCCGCGGGACCCGACCGCCGTTGGGCTGCTTCCCGGGCGGTTCGTTCGTATGGGCGTTTTTCCCGCGGGGCGGCTGGACAAGGACTCCGAGGGCCTGCTGCTGATTACCAACGACGGAGCGCTCGCCCACGCGCTGACATCTCCCGCCCGCCATGTCGACAAGCTGTACGAGATTGTATACGACGGTGAGCTTACCGACGGGCATATTGAGCTGTTTGCCGCCGGGCTGTCGATAGGCGGAGACAAATGCAAGCCGGCCAAACTGGAACGCCACGCGGAGCTCCGCAACGTTGCCTACGTCACCATAAGTGAAGGCATGTATCATCAGGTTAAGCGGATGTTCGCCGCCTGCGGCATGTGCGTCACCGGCCTGAGGCGGCTGTCGATAGGCCCGCTGCGGCTGGATACAGCGCTGCTCCCGGGTGAGTGGCGGCTGCTGACCGATGCCGAGACAGATAGCATTGGCGGCCGTGTTTAGGCAGATTTCACAAGGGCTCAGCAAGAATAAGGAAATAAAATTATGTAAAAACTAAAATTCCATCAACATGTTATGTAAACGAGCAAAAACCGCGCTTAGCATACTGATTGCACTCCGTAAAGTGCGAAAAATGAGCGCGAAATTACTCGAAAATGGTTGAAATAATGTGAACAAAATTAGTAAACTGAAATAATTGCTTGAAATACGCGCCAAAGAAGATTATTATATATAGTGAATAAATGCTGGCTGCGTTTTTTGGCTATATATTATGAATATATGCTGTTTTGGATTCTGCCGAAAAAGTTATCGTTGTATTGGAGGCGGCAATGTCAAGTAGGGTTTTTCAGAGCATTGTACTGCAGATGAAGGATGCGACCCCGCGCGCAATCGGCGTGATTGACTCATCTGGTGTTGTTATCGCGTGTAATGAGCTGATAAGAATCGGCGAGAAGCATGAATCCGTTATCGGCGAACTCAACGGAATGAGCGAGCCCGTCCTTTCTTTTGGCGGGAACACGTACAAGCCGCTTGCGAGCTGGAGCTCGCAGTTTGATTTCGCTGTCTTTGTTGAGGGGGCTGATGAATTCGCGCGCAGCAATTGCCTGATGGCTGCCGTCGCGCTCAACAGCGCCAAGAGCTTTTACGACGAGAAACACGATAAGTCCGCGTTCATCAAGAACATCATTCTTGACAACGTGCTTCCGGGAGACATCTATGTCCGATCCAGAGAGCTGCATTTTGGCGCGGATATGCCGCGCGTTGTGCTGCTCATCAGGCAGATTGACAAGGCCGACGTATCGACGATTGACGTTATGCAGAGCCTGTTTCAGGACGCGTCGCACGATTTCATTATTAGCATAAACGAATCCGACATCGCGCTGGTGAAGGAAGTCAAATCCAGCATTGACACCAAGGATCTGCGCAAGCTGGCCAAGGCGATTGAGGAGACTATCAATTCCGAGCAGGGAATCAAGACAGTCATCGGAATCGGAACAGTGGCGCACACGCTCAAGGAACTCGCGACTTCTTACAAAGAAGCACAGATCGCTATCGAAGTCGGAAAGGTTTTTGACACTGAAAAAACAGTCATCAACTACGAAAACCTGGGGATTGGAAGGCTGATCTACCAACTGCCGACCACGATGTGCGAGATGTTCCTCTTCGAGGTATTTAAAAAGAACTCTATCGATTCGCTGGATCAGGAAACGCTGTTTACCATCCAGAAGTTCTTCGAGAATAACCTTAACGTATCTGAGACGTCGCGCAAACTGTTTGTTCACAGGAATACGCTCGTATATCGGTTGGAAAAGATCAAGAAGATTACGGGGCTTGATCTCAGAGAATTCGATCATGCGATAATATTCAAGGTAGCGCTGATGGTAAAGCGGTACCTGGCTTCCCGATAATAAGGGTTGGAGAGGAATAATGGTTCGATTTATCGACGTATTTAAATCATACGATAACGGAACCCGCGCGCTCAAGGGCGTTACATTGCGCATTGACGACGGCGAGTTTCTCTTTCTGGTCGGCCCGTCCGGCTCCGGCAAGTCGACAATTGTCAAGCTGCTGACTGCCGAAATCCGCGCCAGTGAAGGCAAAGCCCAGGTAAACGGATACAATATCAACACGATGAAGCGATCGGAAATTCCGCACCTTCGCCGGACGCTAGGGGTTATTTTCCAGGATTTTAGGCTTATTGACAAAAAAAGCGTTTACGAAAACGTGGCGTTTGCAATGCGGGTCATCGGCGCGACGCCCAAAGAGATAAAAATGCGCGTGCCGTATGTACTTGAGCTTGTCGGGCTTTCCAATAAGGCTAGGCGGCGTCCGTATGAGCTGTCCGGAGGCGAACAGCAGCGCGTCGCGATCGCGCGGGCGCTGATAAACAACCCCAAGATAATCATCGCGGACGAACCGACCGGAAACCTCGATCCCGCGCGTTCTCTGGAAATAATGATGCTGCTCGAGCGAATTAATTCGCTGGGAACCACCGTACTCGCGGTTACCCACGAAAAAGAGCTGGTCAACAGCTTTTCCAAGCGCGTGGTCGCCATTGACGGCGGCAGGATCATCAGCGACAGAACCGGCGGATATTATCAAAACGAAGCGGTAAGATCAAAATGAAACGGTATGATTACACATATTTTGTTCGCGAGGGCATACGCGGAATATTCCTGCATGGATTTATGAGCTTTGCGGCGGTCGGTGTCATCGTTGCCTGTCTGCTTATTATGGGTAGCTTCACCCTGCTCGCGGTGAACATTGACAGAATGATTTCCGGCTTTGAGGATCAAAATGAGATTTTGGCCTTTGTGGACGAATCCCTCAGCCTGAAGGAAGCCCAGAGCATAGAGGTCAAACTTTCCGAAGTTCCGAACGTCGCGGGATGTGAGTTTATTACTAACGAAAAGGCGCTTGAGGACTACCGGAGCAAACTGACCTCGATGGAATCCGATCTTCTCAAAGGGCTGGAAGAGAACCCGCTGCGCCACAGATACAGGATTACGCTTGACGACATTTCGATCATGGGAAAGACCGTAGGGGACATATCCGCCGTTCCCGGCATTGAAAAAGTCAACGCAAGAACCGATATAGCGGCCGGATTCGTGAACGCTAGGCATGTCGTCAACATCGTCTCGATCACGCTGATAATTGTGCTGCTCGCGATTTCGGTGTTTATAATTTCAAATACTGTAAAGCTTGCGACTTTCGACCGGCGCGAGGAAATCGCGATAATGAAAATGGTGGGCGCGACGAACGCTTTTATCCGTTGGCCGTTTATCATAGAGGGAATGCTGCTCGGATTGCTCGGAGCGGTTTTCGCCTACTTCGTTCAATGGGGAATATACTCATATTTGACGGTTAACGATACTGTCAGCCATGCGATTGGACTGATACCGTTCGGCGAACTTGCGATTTACATAGTGGTTGTATTTGTTGTTGCGGGATTCTTTGTCGGAGTCGGCGGCAGCGTTCTCACTATACGAAAGTTCCTGAAAGTTTGATTGTTTTATTGCGGAGGTCAGTGTTTTGAAAAGACAGAAATGGGCTATGATTCTCGCGGTGATATTGGCGCTTCTTTTAATTGTTCCGTTTATTGTTTCGGCGTTTACCGCCTCGGCAGCCAGCAATTCGGCGCTTGACAGACTCAAGGGCAAGGCGTCAGAGCTGACAAAACAGAAAAACGGCATTCAGAGCGAGCTTGCCGAGATTTCCGCCGATAAAACGAAAGCGATGAAGCAAAAGCAGATTCTCGACAGGCAGATCGACATCGCCGAACAGGAAATCGAAACGACTAAAGAGATCATTACCGAGCTCGAAAATCAGATAAAAGTTAAGGAAGTAGAGCTGGCTCAGGCGATAGAGGACGAAAAAGCCGAGATGGTACGCTATAAAGACCGGGTGCGCGCCATGGAAGAATCAGGCTCCGCTTCCTACATAGGCATTCTCGTTCAAGCGGACAGTTATGAGGACTTGCTCGGACGCGCCGAGATGGTCGGAGACCTGCTGGATTATAACCAGGAGATTATTCAGGACTTAAAAGTGGCGCGTGACAAGGTCGCCGAAGCGAAAACCGGGTTAGAAAGCGACAAAGTTGAGCAAAATGAAACCAAAGCAACGCTCGAGACGCGCAAAGCCGACCTTGAGGTTCAGCAAGAGAAGTCCGATAAGTTTGTGGAAGCCCTCGAGAAGGAAGAGAAGAGCTACAAGGCGGCTCTGATTGAGGCGCAGGCTTCTGAGGAGCGTCTTGACAAAGAGATTAAAACCCTGCTTGCGAAGCTTGAAGCCGAGCGCAAGGCAAAGGAAGCCGCACGGCGCGAAGCTGAACGCAAATCAGGCACAAGCTCCGGAACATCGTCGGGTACGCGCGTGGGCACAGGCGGGTTCGCCTGGCCGCTGCCCGGATACACTAACGTATCTTCAGGATTCGGGATGCGCTACCATCCGACGCTTAAAGTCACAAAGCTGCACACTGGAACGGATATTCCCGCGCCGACCGGAACCATTATTAAGTCCTCTAAAGCCGGTACTGTCGTCACGGCGGGCTATAACTCGGGTTATGGAAACTACGTTGTGATCGACCACGACGACGGAACGGCGACGCTGTATGGACACATGAGTAAAATACTCTGCAAGTCGGGACAGTCTGTCGGAAAGCTGGCAACTATCGGAGCCGTGGGCTCAACCGGCTTTTCCACCGGCCCGCACCTGCATTTCGAAATAATAATCGGCGGTCAACAGGTTAACGCCATGAAGTATTTTTAATCGGCGCGATATCCCGGTTCCCATAACTTATATTGTGAGGCTCTCTGGAGAAAACACATATGAAAAAGCGATTTGACCTTAGCGCGGTAATTGCTCTGGCGCTGCTGGTCGCTGCTGTGACTTACATTTTGACTCTCTTTGCCCAGCGCGAGGAGTTTAACAACAAAATAAAATACATTCAGCAGATTGAGCAGGAAATGGCGAAATACGTTAAAGCCAAGCAGTTGATAGACAAGAACTTTGTCGGAGATTTTGACCCGAAGGCGATCGAGGACGCGTCTATAGCCGGCCTTGTAAGCGGACTCGGCGACAGGTGGTCCAGCTATCTCAGCGCGGAGCAGTACGCCGTTTTTCTAGAAGAATCGGAGAACAAGTATGTCGGAATCGGCATCGAAACCGGCAGGGACGACACCACCGGAGGTTTGCTGGTTTTAGACGTGTTCAAGGGTTCGCCCGCAGAGACTGCCGGCATACGTCCGCTTGACATCATCACCGCGATCAACGGCAAAAGAACGGCGGACATTGGCTATTCCGAGGCGGTTGCCAGCGTAAAGGGACTCGAGGACACCAGCGTCAGCCTGACCGTAATGGGAGCTGACCAGAAAGCTCGCGATCTGAGCATAACCCGCAAACCGATTAACCGGGAAACCGTGCAATCCGAAATGCTGGACAACAACATCGGATATGTCCGGATAATTAACTTTAACAAGGGCGTCAGCGCGGAATTCGAGCTGGACGTAACCAGCCTGATAAACGCCGGGGCGCGCGGGCTGATTTTTGACCTGAGATTCAACCCGGGCGGCAGTATAAAAGAACTTATTCCGATGCTCGATATGATATTGCCGGAAGGGCAGCTTTTCATGAGCCGCGACAAAAACGGCAAAGAGGAAAAATTTGAGTCTGACGAGCGATGCCTTAAAATGCCAATGGCGGTGATTGTTCACAAGCAGTCGTACAGCGCCGCGGAGTTTTTCGCAGCCGCGCTGCAGGAGTATGGGTGGGCTAAAATTGTCGGCGAGAGCACATACGGAAAAGGTTTTGCGCAGGTGACCATAGAGCTCGGAGACGGATCGGCGCTTCTGCTCTCCACACACAAATATTTTACTCCCAAGGGCATAAACCTCAACGGCGTGGGCATCAAGCCTGATTTTGAAGTCGCAATGAGCGAAGATCACTTCAGGAACTTCTCGAGCCTGCCGCACGCTGAGGACGAAATGCTCCAAAAGGCGCTTGAAGTGGTGGGTTCCGAGCTTCCGGCGGCGACAGCACCTCCGTCCCCCTCGCCCGGCACATAATAAGGGACATCGCCTCATATAAATACTAAAACAAGGTTGCGTATTTCTCCGCCGCATACGGAGGAATACGCAATTTATTGGTAATGTTATTGTACATGCACAAACAGGGGGCGCGATGCTGGCAATTGTGGAGACCCAAGTACGACCGAAAACCCCGGGATTATTTACGTTTTTTCGCAGGAAATCATCCGCATACGGTCATATAATAACTCAGCGCACCATTTTGGGAATGCACACTCTAGGCGCGGATTTGATACTTGAACCCGCGATGAAGACTGCCAAGCAAAATCGGCTGGTTGACTGTATGCTGAGCGATCTGGAGCAGGCCGGAGCGGACGAAGTGATTTTTCCGAGTGAGCATGATTTTTCCGACCGGCTCAGCAGGTTCGGTCTGCGGCGTGTGGCACGGCAGCCCGTTCTGCTAGGTATCGCCGACAAAGCCGCAGAATACGTTATATCCGCCTCGGGCAAACCATGCAAAGACATGACCGCCGTCATCTGCGCGTCTAGAATGAATGAACGGCTGCTGCGCGCGACGGACAGCATCTGCGGAAAGATGCGAAATCTGGCCATTTGCTGCGGCAGGGATAGCGGCGCGGTCTGCGAAAGGCTGAGAAGAGAATTTGGAGTGCCCGCGCTGAACAACCCGTCAAGTGAGATCCTTTCGGTTGCCGGGCTGTATCTGATTTATGACGCGGACATGTCGGATATCAGCTGCAAGACGGAGTCGATCGCGATTTTGCTGGACTCGTGCCTGGCAGTGCCTCCGCGCAGTTGCAAAGCAATCGACGGGGTTTTATTGAAGCCACCAGACCGCCTCAGAGAGGATGCGCCCGCGGCCGCCGACCTGACGGAGCTGATTTCCGCGCTGCTTTCGCATGGGGCGCTGAATATTCGCGATTTGGAAATTGAAAGCGTTACCTTTGGTGGCAACACCGTGCAATTGGACTAAATTCAAACGGTTTTAGTTGCTTTCAAGTGAAATTGTAATGATCTGGGCACAAAAGATGGAAATACAGGTATTCCGCGTTGGCGAGCTGCGGGCCGACAGCAACTTTATAGCTATTGACATTAGCATTAGTCATGACTATAATAGATATATTGTATTTGTATTTCGCCTATTTTCGACATTTTCTTGACTTTTACCAATTATTCCAGGAGGTCATGTTATAATGAATAAAGTGTATAAAATAACCGCTGCGAGACTGAAAGAACTGGAGGACGAGCTCACATATTTGAAGACTGTGAGAGAGAAGGAAGTTGCCGAGCAAATCAAGGAAGCGAGGTCATTCGGCGATCTCTCTGAAAACAGTGAATATGACGAGGCGAAGAACGAGCAGGGCAAAGTTTTCTCCCGAATAGCGGAATTGGAAAACATCGTTAACCACGTTGAGATCATCGATGAATCCGAGATTGGAACCGACAGTGTGGTGCCCGGCTGCAAGGTCGTTGTCCGCGATATAGAGTCGGGCGACCAGGACGAATACCGTATCGTCGGATCACAGGAAGCCAACCCCGCGCTGTTCCGCATTTCAGATGAATCCCCGTTTGGCAGAGCGCTGGTGGGAAAAAAAGTTAAGGACCAGGCTGTTGTCGAGGCTCCCGCCGGAACCATGAGGTTTGAAATTCTCGAAATTCACAAGTAATATAGGGGAAACTTAATGTCAGAAGATTTTACTAATGTAGAAACCCATGAGGGCGGCGAAACTCTCGACCTTAATGAGATCCAGCGTATTCGGTTTGAAAAGTTGCAGACGCTGAGAGACGAACAGCGTGATCCATACATCATTACCAAGTTTGATCAGACTCACCACAGCGCCGAGGTAAAGGACAATTTCGAAGCGCTGGAAGGATCTAAAGTCAGGCTTGCCGGTCGAATCATGTCAAAGCGCGACATGGGGCGCGCTTTTTTTTGTGATTTGTTGGACGGCGACGGAAGGATCCAGGTTTATGTCAAAAAGGATGAACTTGGCGAAGACGAGTTTACCCGGTTTAAGAAAAATGACATAGGCGATTTCATTGGAATTGAGGGAGAGGTGTTCCGCACAAAGCGGGGCGAGATCTCGGTAAAATGCGAGAATGCCCGGCTGCTGGCCAAATCTCTCCGGCCGTTGCCTGAGAAATTCCATGGACTCCGCGACCCCGATCTGCGCTACCGCATGCGCTACGTCGACCTGATAATGAATCCCGAGGTGCGCGAGGCTTTCCTGGCCAGAACGAAAATTATCAATACCATCCGCCGTGAAATGACCGCGCGAGGATATCTTGAGGTCGAAACACCGGTTCTGCACAACCACGCCACCAACGCCGCCGCCCGGCCCTTTCGCACTCACCACAACACGCTGGATATCGACATGGTGCTGCGCGTGGAGCTGGAGCTTTACCTGAAGCGCCTGATTGTCGGCGGAATCGAGCGTGTGTTTGAAATCGGCAGAATATTCCGTAACGAGGGAATGTCAGTCAAGCACAACCCCGAGTTTACAATGCTGGAAATGTACGCCGCATACACCGATTACGAGGGCATGATGCGCCTTTGCGAGGATCTCTACGCCGCCGTGGCTATGGAAACAAAGGGAAGTCTTGACATCACCTATCAGGGTCAGGACATCAGCCTCGCGACTCCGTGGAGGCGCCTGAAAATGGTGGACGCGGTAAGGGAATATACCGGAGTGGATTTCGCGGATATAGCCGACGACGAGGCGGCGCACGCCGTCGCGCGCGAAAAAGGACTTGAGCCGCCGAAAGAGGCTCTGCGCGGCGACATCATCAATCTTTTCTTCGAAGAGTTCGTCGAGGACAAGCTGATCCAGCCGACCATAATCTGCGACTATCCGATCGAGATTTCTCCGCTGGCCAAGCGCACGACGTATGATCCGCGGTTTACCGAGAGGTTCGAGGCGTTTATTTTCGGCCGCGAGATGGGCAACGCATTCTCCGAGCTCAATGACCCGGTGGACCAGCGCGCGAGGTTTATCGAGCAAGCCAAGAAGAAGTTCACCGAAGGCGAGTTTGAGATCGACGAGGATTTTGTCGAGGCGATGGAGTATGGAATGCCGCCGACCGGCGGAATGGGGCTGGGAATCGACAGGATGATTATGCTTTTTACAGACAGCCCGTCGATCCGCGACGTTATTCTTTTCCCCACTATGAAACCGATTACTGAGTGATTATCCGATACAGACTGAGCTGATCCGAAAGAAGTCGGGTCAGCTTATTTGTGTCTGGAACCGGGCAAAAGGTACCGAATAAAAACGAATTAATGATTTTCCGCTTGAATTTTCCGCATATAGTAATATAATAGTCATACGCTTGCGGTATTCAATCGATTTGAGGTTTGTCTATGCTCTCACGGCTTAACAAACTTGCGCTTTTCAACAGGCGCTTCATGAAGCCCACGAGAATTATCGCCCTGGGATTTTTGCTGATTATTATTATCGGAACTTTGCTGCTTATGCTGCCGATATCGACAACGTCAGGCGAGTTCCCCGGTTTTATTATCCCGCTTTTTACCGCAACGTCGGCAACCTGCGTCACGGGTCTGACACTGGTGGATACGCACACCTACTGGAGCGCTTTCGGGCAGATTGTCATTATCACGCTGGTTCAAGTGGGCGGGATCGGATTCATGACACTCATAGCGTTCATGTCCTTCCTTCTCCGCCGGACTATCGGGCTGCGCGAAAGATTGATCATGATGCAGGCGCTCAACCTCGACGAGATGAGCGGCGTGGTTCGGCTGGTAAAGCACATTTTGATTGGTACGCTCATTTTCGAGGGGATCGCTGCAGTGATTATGACTGTGCGGTTTTCGCTGCATGCAGGTATTCCGACGGGTATCTACTCGGGAATTTTCCACTCTATTTCGGCGTTCTGCAACGCGGGATTCGATTTGATGGGCGGCGACAAGCCATTTTGGAACCTTGTGCACTATCCAGGAGATATTGTCATCTCTATAACAGTCATGGTGCTGATTATCGTCGGCGGAGTGGGGTTCTTCGTGTGGGAGGATGTGCTGCACGCCTTCAAACGCCGGAAAATCCGCAGGATATGGAAAAACCTCCACCTGCACACGAAATTGGTGCTGACGGTATCGGCCATACTCATTTTTGCGGGTGCCGTATTTTTCTATATTTCCGAGTATAACAACCCCAAAACGCTTGGCGAGATGGATCAGCAGACAAAGATTATGGCGTCTGCCTTCCAGTCGATATCAGCGCGGACAGCCGGGTTCGCGCCGGTTGAACAAGGGGACATCACCACGCTGTCCAAATCATTTACGATAATATTGATGTTCATCGGCGGGTCGCCGGGATCAGCCAGTGGAGGAGTTAAGACCGTGTCGGTCGCGCTTGTGCTGATTGCCGTTTATTCGGTGATGCGCGGGCGGAACCGCGCGTCAGTATTTGGAAGAACGCTGGCGCCGGAGCAAATTATGCGGGCGTTGACCTTAATAATAGTGCCGCTGATACTCGTTGTTGTATCGTCCCTTATTCTGGGGCTGACCCACGACATTTCGCTTATCGACATCCTGTTTGAAACGGTGTCCGCTATGTCGACGACCGGCTATACTGTGGGCGTGTCGCCCATGCTCAATCCGTGGGGACAGTTTCTGCTGGTAATGCTCATGTATTTCGGGCGAATCGGAATAATCACTATCAGCATTGCCATGCTTATGAGTGAAAGCAATAAAGCCAAGACGAAATACCCGAATGGAAGGGTATTCCTTGGATGACCCCGGTTTTGGAGGGTTCTGAATGAAATCATATTTGGTTATCGGCCTTGGAAGGTTTGGCAGCAGCCTAGCCTGCGAGTTGTATAAGATGGGACACGAGGTTCTCGGGATCGATGAAAACGAGGAAATAGTTCAAAAATACGCCGACTTTATTACGCACGCCATTGTCGGCGACGCAAAGGACGAAGTGGTGCTGAAGTCGATCGGCGCCCGTAATTTCGACTGCGCAATAGTCGCCATGGCAGACGATTCGCAGGACAGCATTCTTGTCACGCTCATGCTCAAGGAGATGGGAGTCAAGGAAGTGGTCTGCAAGGTTCAGAGCGACCTGCATAAAAAGGTGCTCAAGCGGGTCGGAGCTGACCGCGTGGTTTTTCCCGAGCGTGACATGGGCGTTCGTTTGGCGATGAACCTCGCCAGCTCAAACATAATCGACTTTATCGAGCTATCGGACGATTTCTCGATCATCGAGATAATGGCGCCGAGAATATGGGCGGGCAGCAGCATCATTGAAATTAACGTCCGCGCGAATTACGGTATCAACATCATAGCCGCGCGTGATCCGGAACACAGGGAAGTGACCGTCTCGCCGCCGGCAAATTATGTGATCAAAGACAACGATGTGCTTGTTATGGTCGGCAGCAATGAGGATCTGACCAGGATTCAGAGTCTTCAGGAAAAGGACAGAGAATGAGTGAGAGGATTACCTCCCGCGCTAATTCGGCTGTGCGGCATATTGAAAAGCTGTGCCGTGACCGCAAATACCGGCTTGATTGCGGCTCGTTCGTTTGCGATGGTGTCCTGCTGCTGGCGGACGCGATAAAAGACGGCGCGGAGATAGAGACGGTAATTTTCGCCGAAGGTGCAAGCCTGCCGGATTTGCCGGAGGGCGTGCGTAGGATTGAGACCAGCGGCAGGATCATCGACGCCGTTTCGGAAGTCAAGACCCCGCAGGGCGTCCTGTGCGTCTGCAAGCGGCCTGAAACGAGCCTTGACCCCCGAAAACTGGAATATGGACGGCATATTATACTGGATGGAATCAAAGACCCGGGAAATATGGGAACAATTATACGCTCCGCCGACGCGCTAGGCATGGATTCGGTCATCGTCACCGAGGGCAGCACCGATCCGTTCAGCCCCAAAGCGGTGCGCGCGGCGATGGGCTCGGCTGTCAGAGAACGAATATTTGAATCTGGGGCTGAGGTGATCATCAACGCTCTGCAATCGGCGCAAATACCGATATATGCCGCCGCGAATATGGACAGCGCAGCGAATTTGCAGGACGTAAGCCCATGCGACGCAGCTATTGTGATTGGCAGCGAGGCCGGCGGCGTTTCGGAAGTGATGATGAGGGCGAGCCGGACATTTTTGCGGATTCCAATCAGAGACCGTACAGAATCGCTCAATGCGGCAATTGCCGCGTCTATAATAATGTGGCATTTCAGGCGGGAAACTACATCGTCATTTGAATAATGAATGGGGTATGCGCTTGTCAAAAGTAAAATATTGGCTGTGGCTGACAGTTGGGCGCAATCTGAGCGCCATGAAGCTCTTTTCGGTGATTGAATACTTCGGGACGCCGGAGAACGCGTGGCTTGCGTCGGAGGATGATTTTGCGAGTGTCAATCTGCTGACCGAACAGGACAGAAGTTTATTTATGGACAAGTCCTTTGGAAAAGCGGAGACAGTCGAGGCGATCTGCGCCCAAAAAGGAATAGAAATTCTGACGTTCGGCGACGCGAAATATCCCGACAGGCTGCGCAATATTCCCGCCCCGCCACTGGTACTGTACATAAGGGGAACGCTGCCGGCGATCGACGATATACCGGCTGTCGCCGTGGTCGGAACTCGAAAAGCGTCGCCCTACGGAATCGGCGTTACCAACAAAATCTGCTATGAGCTGGCAAAGCTGGGCATGACAGTAATTTCCGGCCTTGCTGATGGCATTGACGGCGCGGCGCATTCGGCCGCGTTGAAAGCGGGCGGACTGACGTTGGGAGTGATCGGCTGCGGAGCCGACGTTGTTTATCCCGCGAAAAATGAGTGGCTTTACAAGGAATTAGCCGAAAAGGGCGCGATAATATCCGAGTATCCGCCCGGAACGCCTCCGGAGGGAATGAATTTCCCGGTGCGCAACCGGATTATGAGCGGACTGGCGTTAGGAGTCCTTGTGGTGGAGGCTCCGCGGCGGTCGGGAGCGCTGATAACCGCGTCGTGCGCGCTGGAGCAAAACCGCGATGTTTTCGCGATTCCGGGACCGCTCGGAGCGATAAACAGCGAGGGCTGCAACGAGCTGATTCGCGACGGAGCCGGCCTTGTTACCTGCGCGCAGGATCTGGTTTCAGAATACGCATCCAGATACCGGCATAGACTATCGTTGACAAAGCAGACCAGAGACGTGAATGTCAGCTCCAAACGCGAAATATCCGCGCAAGAACCGCCGAATGGCAGCGCGGCGCGGACTGTTTTTGACACCGCCGGTAACGCCGATGGCAGGGAAAATCCGCCAATAAATGCCAATCCTTTAGGAAAAATTAATAAAAAGGACTTTACAGAAGAGCAATGGGCTATTATAGTAACAATGGAAAAAGGCGCTAGGCAGGTAGATCAGATTATCGCCGAATGCGCGATGCCGGTCAAAAATGTACTTTCCAACCTCACTCTTCTGGAGGTTAAAGGGGTCGTCCGTCAGCTCGCGGGAAAATTCTTTGAGCTTGCTTGACTCAGGAAAGTTATTTAACATGAACGGATATCGAGGAGGATCAATGTCCGATTTAGTAATTGTAGAATCGCCCGCAAAGGCAAAAACGATTGGAAAATACCTGGGTAAGGGTTATAAAGTCAAGGCATCAATGGGGCATCTGCGGGATCTGCCCAAAAGCACCATGGGAGTGGACATCGAGGGTGGATTTGAGCCGGTTTATCAGCCGATCGACGGCAAATCGGATATGATTGACGAACTCAGGAAGGACGCGAGGACAAGCGAACACGTATACCTTGCGACCGACCCTGACCGTGAAGGCGAGGCAATTTCCTGGCATCTAAAAGAGCTGCTCGAGCTGCCGGACAGTAAGGCGTATCGTGTGACCTTTAATGAAATAACTCAAAAAGTGGTGTGCGACAGCATTCAGAAGCCGCGCAAAATCGACATGGATCTGGTCGACGCCCAGCAGGCGCGGAGAATACTGGATCGCATCGTGGGTTATGAGTTGTCCCCGCTACTGTGGAAAAAAGTCCGCAGAGGGCTCTCCGCGGGCAGGGTGCAGTCGGTTTCGACGCGTATGGTGGTCGACCGAGAGAACGAGATTCGCGCCTTTGTGCCTGAAGAATACTGGAGCATCCAGATAAAGCTGATTCGTGACAGCGCGAGAGCCGAGCATTTTTCCGCGCGGTTTGTGGGAACGCCGGACAGTAAAGTCGAACTCACGTCGGAAGAACAGTCGATGGTTGTGGTTTCGGCGATAACCGACAAAAAGTTCAGCGTATACAAGGTTAAGCACGGCGAGAAAAAACGGTCACCGTCGCCGCCGTTCATCACCTCAACGCTCCAGCAGGACTCTTTCCGCAAGCTGGGTATGGCGCCGAAACGCACTATGGCCGTGGCGCAACAGCTATACGAGGGAGTTGACGTTTCCGGACACGGCACCGTTGGACTGATTACTTATATGCGAACCGATTCGCTCAGGCTGTCCGAGGAAGCGATTACCGACGCGCGCAATTTTATATCGGGAAGATATGGAAGCGCATACTGCCCCGCGTCTCCGCGCAGGTACAAATCCAAGGGATCGGCGCAGGACGCGCACGAGGCAATCCGCCCCACCTATGTGGAACTCACGCCTGAAGATATCAAAAGCGACCTCAAGCCGGATCAGTATAAGCTCTATAAACTGATCTGGAGCCGATTTGTCGCCTCGCAGATGGAGAACGCGGTTTACAACACGCTTGCGATCGATTCGGTTTGCGAGGGTTATCTTTTCCGCGCAAACAGTATGAGCATCAAATTTGCGGGTTTTACCGCCCTGTACATCGAAGGCCGCGACGACGAGGAGGACGATGAAATCGTCTCGCTGCCCAATCTGACCGAGGGCGAGCCGCTGTCGTCGCAGGATATTCTTCCGCAGCAGCACTTTACGCAGCCGCCGCCAAGATTTACCGAGGCGACGCTGATTAAAGCGATGGAGGAACTGGGCGTCGGCCGTCCGAGCACCTATTCTCCCACAATTTCCACCATACTTGACCGTGAGTACGTTGTTAAGGACGGCCGGGCGCTGAAGCCCACCCCGCTGGGAGAAGTTGTCACGTCGTTGATGGTCGATAAATTCGCCGATATCATCGATCTGGATTTCACGGCTCGCCTCGAGCAGTCGCTGGACGAGATCGGCGAGGGCAAAAAGAACTGGAAAGCCACACTGTCCGACTTCTACGGCGGGTTTTCGCAGGCGATGAAAACAGCCGAGCAGGACGGCCAGCGCATCAAAATTCCGGATGAGGAGAGCGACGTGGTCTGCGACCTGTGCGGACGCAAAATGGCCATCAAGTTTGGTCGGTTCGGCCGCTTCCTGTCATGCTCGGGTTATCCGGAGTGCAAAAATGCGAAGCCGCTGGCCGAGGATACGCCGGGAGAGTGCTTGCTCTGCGGCGAAAAAATCCTGAAAAAGAAATCGAAAAAGGGTTATACTTATTTTGGATGCTCGGCGAATCCGAAGTGCAGCTTTATGACCTGGGACACGCCGCAGGCCGACAAGTGTCCGGAGTGCGGCAAGTCGCTGTTCAAGCGCACAGGCCGCGGGGGATCGAAGCCCTTCTGCATAAACCCGGACTGCGTGTCGTTCCTGCCCGAGGATAAGCGCGGATATAAAAAGAAAGCGGCGAGCAAGGAATCCAGCTCTTCGGGAGAAGCCGCTGAAGCCGCGGCCGCAAATGAATCCGCAGCCAAGCCGGAGAAGAAATCCGCAAAGGCCGCGAAATCCACCGCGTCAAAGACGAAAACTACGGCCAAGACGTCGAAATCGGGTGCCGCAGCTAAAAAGGCACCAGCCAAGACTGCCGCAAAAACCAAGAAAGCATCCACCCCCAAGAAAAAGAACTCGGATGACGGTAATAACGAAGTTGAATAAAGCAATTGTCGTCGGCGCGGGTCTCGCCGGGTGTGAAGCCGCATGGCAGTTAGCCCGGCGGGGCGCGGACGTTACTCTTATAGAAATGAAGCCAAAGCGTTTTTCCCCCGCGCACAGCATGGACGGTCTGGCCGAGCTCGTTTGCTCAAATTCGCTCGGCGCCAACCGCGTGGATACCGCGCCCGGCCTCTTAAAAGAGGAAATGAGACGCCTTGGCTCGGTCATTATCGAATGTGCGGACGAGGCCGCGACGCCAGCGGGCGGCGCACTGGCTGTCGACCGCGCGCTATTCTCCGAGCTGGTAACAGCCAGAATTTGCAGTTGCCCCCGCATAACGCTGCAATGTGACGAAGTAAGTGAGGTTCCGGCGGGCGACTGCGTTATCATTGCGACCGGGCCGCTGACTGACGGCGCTCTGTACAAAAGTATACAGGACAACCTGGGCGGGAGCGGGTACATCGAGTTCTTCGATGCCGTCGCGCCTATTGTGTCGTTTGAGTCAATTGATATGGACAAGGCATACTTCAAGTCGCGCTACGACCGGGGTACGCCCGATTATATCAACTGCCCGATGAACCGCGATGAATATATCGCCTTTTGGGACAGGCTGAGGACGGCGCAGGAGGCAGAGGTTCACGGATTCGAGGACAAGCTGGTCTTTGAGGGCTGTATGCCTGTGGAAGTGCTGGCGCGCAGGGGAGAGGACGCCATGAGATACGGGCCGATGAAGCCGGTCGGCTTGCGCGACCCCAAAACCGGCAAAACGCCGTACGCGGTTGTTCAGCTTCGGCGCGACAATGTTGCGGGGACCATGTACAACATCGTCGGGTTCCAGACGCATCTGACTTTTCCGGAACAGCGGGCGGTCTTTTCGATGATCCCGGGGCTGGAGAACGCCGAGTTTCTCAGGTATGGCGTGATGCACAGAAACACGTTCATCAATTCGCCCCAGCTGCTGGACAAGTGCTACATGGTCAGAAAAAGCCCCGGACTTTTTTTCGCTGGCCAGATAACCGGGGTGGAGGGCTATGTCGAATCGGCGGCGTCCGGGCTTGTGGCCGGGATAGGCGCGTTTTGCTATATTAACGGATATCCGGCGCCCGATCTGCCGGCGACGGTGGCCATCGGAGCGCTGCCCCAGTATATCAGCAACCCGGCGGTCAGGGATTTCCAGCCCATGAGCATTAATATGGGTATTATTCCGCCGCTCGAGCATAAAGTCGCAAAAAAAGATAAAAAGATGGCGGTCGCGACCCGCTCACTTGAAATATTGGCTGGACTGAAAAACAGCCTGTACCTGCCGGAGGAAAGCAATAATGAAAATACTGATTGACGCGATGGGCGGCGACAATGCGCCCGGCGAGATTGTCAAAGGCGCGCTGATGGCGCATTCTGAGTTTGGATGTGACATCGTCATCGTCGGATCGGGCGAGCGTATTCTGCAAATCTTGCATGAAGAGGGAATCAGCGAAATACCCAAGGGCATGGAGATTGTTAACGCGTCGCAAGTAGTCGAAATGGACGATTCGCCCGCTACGGTGACTCGAGACAAGCCCGATTCATCAATGATCCAGGCTCTGAACCTGCTGGCAAAGGGCGAGGGCGACGCCATTGTTTCGGCGGGCAACACGGGCGCCCTGCTCTCGGCGTCCACGCTGATTGTCAAACGGATTAAGGGCATCCGCCGCGCGTCGCTTGCTCCGATAATCCCCACCGTCAAGGGCAACGCCCTTCTTATCGACGGCGGAGCGAACGTTGACTGTAACCCCGAATATCTGCTTCAATTTGCCTACATGGGCGCGTTCTGCGCCAAACGCGTGCTCGGCATGGAAAGTCCCCGCGTCGGACTTCTGAACATCGGCGGAGAATCCAATAAGGGTGACGAGCTGCGTGTTGAGACATACAAGCTTCTGGAACATGAGTCTGCTGGCGGCCGGCTGAATTTCGTCGGCAATATCGAGGGGCGGGACGTGGTATTCGGAGCGGCGGACGTAATTGTCGCTGACGGGTTTTCGGGAAATGTCTTTTTGAAAACACTCGAGGGCATGGGCCTGTTTTTCGCCGACCACCTCAAGGCGATGTTCAGCAAAAACATGATGTCAAAGCTCGCGTACCTCGCGATAAAGCCCAGCGTGCTTGACTTGAAAAAGATTCTCGACTACAACGAGACAGGCGGAGCGCCTCTTCTGGGAGTTGGCCGTCCAGTGGTAAAGGCGCATGGCTCGTCAAAGGCTTACACCATCCGCAGCGCGGTGAAGCAGGCGATAAACCTCGCCGAGACCAGGCTGGTAAGCGAGATAATTGATAACATCGATTTTATGAAAGTGAATGAATAGAATGCACATCATTGAACAGCAAATCGGATACACGTTCAAGAATCCGGCAATTCTGCGTACTGCGCTGACACATAGCTCTTTCGCAAACGAGAATAAGGCCATGTGTGAACACAGTAACGAACGGCTGGAATTCCTGGGCGACTCGGTTTTGGGCCTTGTCGTCTCTGAGCATCTTTATCTCAAGAATGAATCAATGCCCGAGGGGGAGCTGACCCGCGCCCGCGCCGCCATAGTGTGTGAGCGCAGTCTTGCAGAGGTTGCCGCCCGATTGGAGCTTGGCCATCATCTGATGCTTGGCCGCGGAGAGGACGTGAGCGGAGGGCGCGTTCGCCCGTCTACGCTTGCCGACACGACCGAGGCGCTCATCGCCGCGCTGTTTTTGGACGGTGGTCTGGACTCCGCGAAGCAGTTCATCAAGAGGTACCTGCTGGATATCCCTGTCGGCGCTTCGCCGTTCAAGGACTACAAAACCGAGCTTCAGGAACTGCTGCAACGTGAAAAGGACAACATCATAACCTACCGGCTGAGCGGTGAGAGCGGGCCCGACCACGCGAAGATTTTCAAGGTGCAGGTGCTGGTCAACTGCCGGATTATCGGGACGGGCAGCGGAAGCAGCAAGAAAGAAGCCGAGCAGGACGCCGCCCGTGACGCGCTGGAAACGCTGAGAAAATGACTCCGATGCGATCGATAATCCCGGTTTTCGTGCCGCATACCGGCTGCCCCTTCGACTGTGCCTTCTGCAATCAGAGGAGCATTTCGGGGAAGACCTCAACTCCGTCGCCTGAATCGGTTAGAGATGAGATTTGCGAGGCGCTGGCAAAGATTGGCCAAAGGAGCTGCGAGGTTGCCTTTTATGGAGGCAGCTTTACCGGGATTGAACCCGGACTCAGACGAGCGTATCTTGAGACGGTTCAGCCGTTTTTGCGCGCGGGCGAGGTTGAGTCGGTCAGGGTGTCGACGCGTCCGGACTATATAACGCAGGATATACTTGAGGAAATTTACCGATACGGCGTGCGAACCGTTGAACTCGGCGCGCAGTCGATGGATGACGGGGTGCTTGAAGCCTCCGGACGGGGACACACTGCCGGCCAAACGCAGGCGGCGTCAGCGCTGATAAAAAGCTGCGGTATGGCGCTCATTCTGCAAATGATGGTCGGTTTGCCGGGCGACACCCGCGAAAAATCGCTTGACACGGCGCGAACACTGATTGGACTGCAACCGGACGGAATGCGGATATATCCGACGGTGGTGCTGAGAGGCACGCGGCTTGCCGAGATGTATGAGTGCGGTAATTACAAGCCACCCGGTATTGACAGTGCGGTCGAAATTTGCGCGGATTTGATAGAGCTCTGCGTGGGTGCGGATATCCCGATAATCCGGATCGGTCTCAACGCCAACGAAGGGCTGACCAGGGATGGCGAGGCGCTCGCGGGAGCGTATCATCCGGCGCTTGGAGAGCTGGCGTATGCGGAATTCTATTACCGGCTGGCGGCAAAGGCGTTGGAAAAGTTCGAACAACCGGGTAATCCGGTCATATACGTGCCGCAGCGCAGAGTGTCGGCTATGGCGGGTCACCGGGGACTTAACAAAGAGCGGCTGCGCGCTGAATTCGGACTCAAGCAGATTAAGATAACTCCCGCTGATATGCCTGATTGCACATTGCGAATATATTTCAGTGCAAAGGATATACACGGATAAAAAAGTTTTGGAGTAAATTATGGGATTTTTTGATAAAATAAAAAAGGGACTGGACAAAACACGCCAGGCGATGTCCAGTCAGATTGGCGACCTGTTCAAGGGTTTTGTCAAACTGGACGACGAATTTTTTGATCAACTCGAGGAGACGCTGATTTTGGCAGACCTCGGGGTAGAGCCCGCGACTTCCGCCGTGGAACAGCTACGTGAACGCGCAAAAAAGAAGGGACTGCGCGAATCCGAAGCTGTAAAGGACGAGCTGAAGGAAATACTTATCGAGATGCTGGGAGAATCCGGCTCGGAGCTTGATTTGCGGACGCGGCCGTCGGTCGTGCTGGTCATAGGCGTCAACGGAGTTGGCAAGACGACCACGATCGGAAAACTGGCATCCAAGCTCACTGAAGACGGCAAACGCGTTCTGCTTTGTGCCGCTGATACATTCCGCGCCGCCGCGGCCGATCAGCTTGAGATATGGGCAGGCCGCGCCAAGGTGGGCATCGTCCGTCAGCACGAGGGTGCCGACCCGGCGGCGGTGGTATTCGATGCCATAACCGCCTCAAAAGCGCGCGGGACGGACGTCATGATCTGCGATACGGCGGGCAGACTGCATAATAAGCAGAATCTGATGAATGAGCTGACCAAGATATCGCGCATTATTGACCGCGAGCTGCCCGGATCCTCGAGGGAAACGCTGCTGGTAATTGACGCCACCACCGGCCAGAACGGCCTGACTCAGGCAAAGGTTTTCAAGGAAGCCGCCGGAGTCACGGGTATCGTGCTCACAAAACTGGACGGAACCGCAAAGGGTGGCATTGTCATCGCCGTAGCGAGCACACTTGGTCTGCCGGTTAAGTATATTGGAGTGGGAGAGGGCGTTGACGATCTGATGCCCTTTGACGCCCGCTCGTTTGTGGAGGCTATCATTTGAGGCTGGTTCTTGCGACTAATAACGCTAAAAAACTGATTGAAATGCGCGCCATTCTGGAAAGCACGGGGAGCGGACTGGAACTGGTTTCGCTGGCTGATATCGGGATTTCTGTTTCTCCGGAGGAAACCGGGACGACTTTTGAGGAAAACGCGTCGATCAAAGCGCTGGAAGTATTCAAAGCCACCGGACTTCCCTCGATTGCAGACGATTCCGGCCTGTGCGTGGAAGCGCTGGGCGGGGAGCCGGGGGTGCATTCCGCGCGGTACGGCGGGTTTGACCACGGTCCGGACGCGTTGCGAAACGAATATCTGCTCAGCCGCATGGAGAACATTGATAACCGGTCGGCGAAGTTTGTCTGTGTAATTGCTTTCGCGACGTCGGAAAATAATATTGAACTTGTCCGGGGCGAGCTTTCGGGTGAGATCACGCGCTCGGCTAAAGGAGACAGCGGGTTTGGATACGACCCGCTTTTCTACGTTCCTGAGCACGACATGACCGCGGCGGAGATGCCGCCGGAACTCAAGAACAGGATTTCACATCGCGGCCGGGCGCTGGCGGGTTTTCGCCATTTGCTTGAAAGATATTTGGAGGACATAAATGAACGGTAAAGAAAGAGCGGAGCTTCGCGCCCGCGCCAACGGCATCGAAACAATACTATATGTCGGTCGCGGCGGAATCGGAGACAATCTGGTTTCGCAGCTCAATGGCGCGCTGGAAACGCGCGAACTTGTCAAGGGGCGCGTGCTGCCTGGGTGTGAATTGACCGTGCGCGAGGTGTGCGACCAACTGGCCGCGCTCACCGGCAGCGAGCAGATACAGGTTATAGGTACCCGGTTCGTTCTCTACCGCAAGAGCGAGAAGCTTGCGGAAATGGCAAAAGCGGCAAAGGCGAGAGCCAAAAAGGCCGCGGAATCCGCGCGGACGGCGAACGCGCGCGCCAGAACCAGAGTATCTTACCGCGGCTCTTCCGAGGGCGGATTCAGCCGGAAACCCGGCGGCGAGCAGCCTCATAAGAGTGGCAGAACCGGTGAATACAGGAGCTCCAGACCCGGCGAAAACAAAAGCAGTCAGACAGGTGAATATAAGACCAACCGGACTGGCGGATATAAATCCAGCCGATCTGGCGACTACTCGAGCAGCCGGACGGGTGAATATAAAAGCGACCGGACTTTCGCGGCCAGGGACAGCGGGGCACGGCATGAAGGATCCGGTCAGCCGACGCAGGGCAAAAGCCTGAACAGGAGCGGAAAAACCGAAATCAGCAAAGGTTACGGATCTGAGCGTGCGCCGTCAGGCGCGAAAAGCGCTGGAAGCGGAACCGCAAGGAGCAGTTTCGGCCGAAAACCCGCGGGATCGGCATTCAAAGCGTCCCGAACCCGCCCGCCGGCAGGTAGGCGCGGAACTAACAGTGACCGGACTTAAAGTAGTTTATCCGGGTCTTTGATTGGAGTGGTGCGGCATGAAGATAGGTATTTTCGGCGGGTTCTTTAATCCGCCGCATGTGGGGCATGTCCACGCCGCTCGGAGCGCGTCTCTTGCGCTGAGTCTTGATAAGGTGCTGCTTATTCCGTCATGCCAGCCGCCGCACAAGGAAATGCCAGAGGGCACGCCGCCGCCCGAAACCAGGCTGCGGATGGTGAGCCTTATCGCGCCGAGTATACCGAATGCCGAGGCCTGCGACATTGAGATCGCTCGCGGCGGCATCAGCTATACCTGCGACACGGTTGCGGCGCTGAGAGACACTTATCCCGACGATGAGCTATGGCTGATAGTTGGAACCGATATGCTGCTGTGCCTGCAAAACTGGCGGAGATCCGACCTGATATTCCAATCGTGCCGAATTGCGGCACTGGCCAGAATGTACGGAGATTCAGGGAACATCTACCAGCACGCCGACGTCTTAATGAAGAAATACGGCGCGAAAATTGACATAATACCGCATGACCCGATAGAAATATCGTCGTCAATTCTCAGGAACCGCATCAGGCTGGGTGACGGCGACTATATACCACGGAAGGTATTCGCCTACATAACAAAAAACCACCTGTACGGATATTCGGAGGCTTAAAAGTGGATTATGACAGAATTTACGCGCATTTAGAGTCGGTACTGGACGCAAAACGGCTGCGGCATGTGCTGGGAACCGAAAAGACCGCGGTCGAGTTAGCAAAGCGTTGGAACGCTGACGAGGACAAAGCCAGGACAGCGGCGCTTTTGCACGACATCACAAAGCAGCTTAACCGTAATCAGCAGTTGAAATTATGTGAAGAATATGGTATAGTACTGGACGATGTCGAATTAGGCGAAAATAAATTGCTGCACGCGATAACCGGAGCGGAACTGGCTGCCGCTCAATTTGGCGTTGACAGCGATGTTTACGATGCCATCAGATGGCATACGACAGGCAGAGCGGGGATGTCCCTGCTCGAAAAAGTGATTTATCTGGCCGACTACGTTGAACCGGGACGAGATTTTGAAGGCGTTGCCGAGCTCCGGCGCGAAGTATTTACAGATATCGACAGCGCGATGGTTCTCGGTCTTGGCATGTCAGTCTGTGAATTGGTTCAGTCGGGCAAAATGATTCATATATGCACCGTTGAGGCGAGAAATTGTTTGATATCGGCAAAAAATTCTGATAATAATGCAATTGAGAGTGAAATTTTGTAATTAATCCGAAGTGGACTTTGGAAGGGTAGCATATGAAGATATTCGGAAACCGGAGCAAACGTGAAGCGGAAAAGCCGTCTAAGACCTCAAAAAAAAAGGGCAAGGGCGGCAAAAAGAAGTCCAAAATTAAAATACTGATTATAGTACTCGCGGTGCTGGCTGCGATTACTCTTGGCCTGTATACCGCGTACATGCTGTATGTTAGGCCGCCCGCTCCGCCCACAAAACCCCCTGTGGTATCACCGCAGAGTATGGAGCAGACCTCAAGCGCTCCGGATACCGAGCCGGAATTTGATCCTTCGATTATCAGCCCGCCGCCCGACCCGGACGGCGACTTCAAGGAAGGCTTCTACACCATTCTCCTTGCCGGAACCGACGAGGACGATTTCCATTCGGACGTACTGATGGTCGCATCAATTGACACGGTCAATCAGAAGGTCAACGTTGTCAGCATCCCGCGCGATACGATGGTAAACGTCAAGCGCACCACCAAGAAGGTAAACGCGGCGTACGGAATCGGCAAGATGCAGACTCAAGACAAGTCCAAGCAGGCGGAAATGGGAGCCAACCAGCTGAAACGCGAAGTCAAGACCATCATCGGTTTCCAGCCGTCATATTACGCGATAGTGAAGTATGAAGGCTTTATCAATCTGGTGGATTCGATCGGTGGAGTCGAGTACGACGTGCCGGTCCGTATGCGCGACAAGTGGGATACGTTCGATATCCCGGCGGGACTCAAGAAGCTGACCGGAGCGGAAGCACTCAACCTGTGCCGCTACCGCGGGTACACTAGTTCCGACTTCGGGAGAATTCAAACAGTGCAGAACTTTATGAGGGTCGTGTTCAACCAGATTGTAACGCCGGCCAATATTCCCAAAATCCCCGAATTTGTCGATATTATTAGTAAAAACCTCAGCTCAGATTTGGATTTGGGAAATATGATCTGGTTCGCGCAGAAGATAGCCGATATTCCGGGCGGCGCTTCGGGAGAGAATTTCAGTTTCCACCAAATTCCGGTCACGGTCGGGAAATACAAAGGGCAGGACTATGTGTTTGCTCAGAAATCCGGCACAATTGAGCTGATTAACAAGACGATAAATCCGTATACCGAACCGATTAAATCATCTAATGTGGATATTATAAACCTGTCTAATGTGGGATCGGGATCTTCGTCAAGCGGCAACAATTCCGCCAAAGCGACGCCCAAGCCCGCTTCGAAGGCGACTCCGACTCCGACACCGAAGCCGAGTGCGGCGTCTACCAAGAAGCCGGGTGATAACAGCCAGGCTTCGTCAGATGCCGGAGAGAATAATGAAAGCACCGGCAACAATGCGCCGGACGCGTCCGCACCGCCTCATTCTGCTAGTCCCGCGGCGGAGCCGAGCAGTAAACCGCAACAAACATCCGAGCCGGAAAAACCGGCGGCAACACCAGAGCCGCAGCCGGTGACGCCTCCGCCCGCCGCGCCCCCAGCACCGCCCGCCGGGCCGGAAACGATGCCGGACGTGCTTGGCTGATTGAATTTGAAAGTGACTATTTTGGAGGAATAATAATGACACCACGTCTGCTCGCAGAAAAGATGGCTGTGGTTCTTAACGCAAAAATGGCTCAGGATATAGTGGTTCTCGAAGTCTCGGAATTGACTGTGATAACCGATTATTTTGTCATTTGCACAGGCAACTCGTCAACTCAGCTGAAGGCGATGTCCGAAGAAGTCGAACGAGTGCTCGAATTGGAGGGACAGCGCCCGCACCACATCGAGGGGTTTGCCGCCGGGGGTTGGGTTCTGCTCGATTACGGCGACGTTATTGCGCACCTTTTCCTGAAAGATACGCGGGAGTTCTACTCGCTTGAGCGTCTCTGGAACGACGCTAAAACAATCGACGTCTCGGGACTGCTGACTCCGGGACGCTGACAGGAGATACCTTTTACAGGCGTATGTTTATCGAAATCTGTAACCGTCGAAAGTGGTGACACCTTGAAATACGAAAGCCAGAAGATAGAAAAGAAATGGCAGCAAAAGTGGGAGGAAGCGGGTCTTTTTCACGCCTCCGACAAATCGGACAAAACCAAGTACTACGCGCTGATCGAATTTCCTTATCCGTCGGGAAACGGTCTTCACGTCGGCCACGCCCGCCCCTATACCGCGCTTGACATTGTAGCCCGAAAAAGACGCATGCAGGGTTACAATGTGCTTTTTCCGATGGGATGGGACGCGTTCGGCCTTCCGACCGAAAATTACGCGATCGCTAACAAGATACATCCGCGCGTCGTAACCGCTAACAATATCGCCTTTTTCAAATCCCAGCTTCAAATGCTGGGATACTCATTTGACTGGACCCGCGAGGTCAATACCACTGATCCCGGCTACTACCGGTGGACGCAGTGGATATTCCTCAAGATGTTTGAGCGCGGTCTTGCATATAAGGCGCATATGCCGGTCAACTGGTGCGTTTCCTGTAAATGCGTACTTGCCAACGAGGAAGTGGTTGACGGTATTTGTGAACGCTGCGGTTCGGACGTTGTGCGCCGCGAAAAGAGCCAGTGGATGCTGAAAATCACTGAGTATGCCCAGCGACTGCTGGACGATCTGGATTCGGTTGACTACCTGACGCGTGTCAAGGCGCAGCAGCGCAACTGGATCGGGCGCTCTACCGGTGCCGAAGTGACTTTTTCGACGTCGGCTGGTGACGAGATTCTGATCTTTACAACGAGGCCGGATACGCTTTTCGGCGCTACCTATATGGTCATGTCGCCCGAGCATCCGTTGATTGATAAATGGAAATCCGACCTGAAAAACGCCGATGAAGTTCTGTCTTACAGGGATCTGACCAACAAAAAGAGCGATTTTGAACGCACCGAGATGCAAAAGGATAAGACCGGAGTCAGGCTGGACGGCGTTTCGGCGGTGAACCCGGTAACGGGCGGCGAGATTCCAATCTATATCTCGGACTATGTGCTTATGTCCTACGGCACCGGAGCGATCATGGCGGTGCCCGGTCACGATTCGCGCGACTGGGAATTCGCTAAAAAGTTTAACCTGCCCATAATCGAGGTCGTGGCGGGCGGCGACATTGAGCGGGAGGCATACACCAGTACGGACTCCGGCAAAATGGTCAACTCCGGATTTTTGACAGGGCTTGAAGTGGACGACGCGAAGGTCAAAATCACCGAATGGCTGGAGTCTCAGGGACTGGGACGTCCAAAAGTCAACTTCAAGCTGCGTGACTGGGTTTTCTCCCGTCAGCGGTATTGGGGAGAGCCGATTCCGATCGTGATCTGCCCGGAATGCGGATACGTTCCGCTGAGCGAAGCCGAGCTGCCGCTTGTGCTGCCGGAGGTGGAATCCTATGAGCCGACCGACACCGGAGAGTCACCGCTCGCGGCGATGCGCGACTGGGTAAAGACCAAATGTCCCAAATGCGGCTGCGACGCCGAACGCGAGACCGATACGATGCCCCAGTGGGCGGGCTCGTCTTGGTACTTCCTGCGGTACGCCGATCCGGATTGCAATACTGCGCTGGCCTCGAAGGAGGCGCTCGACTACTGGACTCCGGTGGACTGGTATAACGGAGGCATGGAGCATACGACGCTGCACCTGCTCTATTCCAGGTTCTGGCACAAGTTTCTTTATGATATCGGCGTTGCCCCGACGGCTGAACCGTATTCGAAGCGCACCAGCCACGGGATGATTCTCGGCGAAACCGGCGAAAAGATGTCCAAGTCGCGCGGCAACGTGGTCAACCCGAACGACATCGTCGACCAATACGGTGCCGATACGATGAGGCTTTATATTATGTTCATCGGCGACTTCGAGAAGGCGGCTCCATGGCAGTCAAACGCGGTCAAAGGTTGCCGGAGGTTCCTTGAGCGCGTGTGGAATATCGCGGAAGCAGCGACGACTGACCAGTCAGTATCCAAAGCGAACGAGATTCCGGTGCACCGAGCGATCCGCAAAGTGACCGAGGACATTGAAGCGCTCAAGTTCAACACGGCGATCGCCGCGCTGATGTCGCTGGTCAATGATTTTTCCGATAATAAGGCGTCCAGGGGTGATCTGCGCGTCTTTCTGGCGCTCCTTTCCCCGTTTGCACCGCATATCGCCGAAGAGCTGTGGGAGATGCTGGGATTCTCCGGTTTTGCCGCCGCTCAGGAATGGCCGGTATATGATCCAGAAAAGTGCGTTGAGGCCGAAATTGAGATAGCGATCCAGGTCAACGGCAAGCTGCGCGCAACCACGAGGATACCGTCCGGCTCCGACGGCGACGCAATGCTGAGCGCGGCAAAAGACCAGCAAAAAATTGCCGAAATGATCGCGGGCAAAACCATTGTAAAAAGTATCATTATCCCTGGCAAACTGGTCAATCTCATTATCAAATAGTAAACAAATAGTAAATATTGGAATCCGCGTTATACTTGTTATTAATCTGCACTTGACAAAGACACATGTCAGGAAATATAATAGATACATGCAAGTTACTTTTCATATGCTTGCTTATCGTTTGCTGTTGTGATCGGTGAGAGTGGCATGTTGTTCCGCCGCAGTGCGGCGGGGTTTTACGGTCGTGTATTACCTAGTTCCTTGTATGCCGCCCGATCGGGGCGCTTCGGAGGGAGGGAAAACAATGTCGGAAGTTCGCATCAAAGACAATGAGTCCTTGGATAGCGCAATTAAGAGATTCAAACGCAATTGCGCTAAGGCGGGAGTGCTTTCCGAGCTTCGTAAGCGCGAGCATTACGAGAGTCCAAGTGTAAAACGCCGAAAGAAATCCGAGGCGGCTCGTGCTAAGAAGAAAAAATTCAAATAATAATTAATCCCCGTCTGACTGGCGGGGATTTTTTATGCCCGAATACCGGAGCTCAAACAACACACAATATGAAAAACATATTGGAGTGAAAGTTTTATGCATGACAACTTTATCGGCACCGGAGCTAATCCAAATCCCGGTGTTCCCGCCCTGCCTGTCGGACTCGGGATGGAGCTCGCCCAGTATCCGCGGGCGATGGAGATTTTCTCCGGACTTTCCGACGAGCGCAAGACGGCGCTTATCGGCCACATTCAGGGCGCATTAACCGGAGAGGAAGCGAAAAACCGCGTAACCGATGCTGTAGCGCGCCTCGGTGAAGGCGACGTCCGCTTTTTTTAAGTTACGGACGCCGGACGTTTGCGTGCGGTGTCCGTAAGCAGAGTCCGAACCCTCGCTCTGGCTTACAGGAGCGGCACGTTCAGAAGATCAGGCAGCAGTTCTCTGATCTCGGGGAACAGCGCGACCGCGTACCGGCAGTTCATTGCGGCGGCAATTCTCAGCTTGGCCGCGATACTTCGCGCGTCGTCGAACAAAACGAAATGAATGTCACCGTCGAAGTCCTTATATGTAAAATAATTGGCGCTGAGTTCGCTTGAGAAAAAAGTCAGCGGGTCATACTTTTCAAACAGGGCGGCCAGCCCATCCTGTCCAAGCTCGACCGTGGGGGACTCGCCGACGGGAAGCCGGTAATCGTGGAACAGCGGCGTTATTTCCAGCGCGGGCGATTTGCCGTTGCGCTCGATCCAGTCGCTCAGCATTAATTTATATGACCCGCCGGTCACAGCGCTCGCGACCAGAATATGCGCACGTTTTGATGCTGCTGAATACCTCTCTCTGATCAGCAGCGGCGTATTCTGGTTGCGGGCGTCGAACTCTTCAATGAATTTGCCGAGCTCCGGACGTATATCGCCCTCGAAATCGCAAATCAGCCCGGTGTATTCCCGGAGCTTGTTTTCCCGTGCGATCTCGCGGCAAAGAGCGTCGTATGAGCCGCCGGAGCCGCTGTAACCGTCGTCGCTCAGCAGCATAAAGCCGCCTTTCTGCGACATACCGACGCTGCGTTTCAAGAGCGTCAGGTCGGAGCCGATCTTATACGCCATATGCGCGATCGGCAGCTTAAAGGACGACGCGGATCTGGAGTCTTCAGGAGTGGAGGCTAGAATAAGAATCAGGTTATCGCTCACGCAAACTCCCCCTTTTCAATCACGGTGCGTATATGGTATACTAACAATAATAAAAATCCGGGCTCGGACATTTTGAGACCTGTATTTATCTTTATTTCCGGTCGGACCGTAATATGTCAGGAGGATTCGATGCCATTCGATATGGTTCCCGATATTGTGCTGGGCCGAATTACCGAAATCACTCCGGAGCTTCTCCGGGAGCTTGATGTCGGCGCTTTGGTTTGCGACCTTGACTGTACGCTGGGCGATTACGAATCGCTTGTGCCGGATGATTTCATAATAGACTGGGCAAATGCGCTTAAAGCCTCGGGAATAAAGCTGCTGGTGCTCTCCAACAACGGACCGGACAGGGTAGCTGTTTTCTGTGATAAGCTGGACGTGCCCTACATAAGCTATGCGAAGAAACCGTTCAAGTCCGGATATATACAGGCTGCGAACAAGCTGGGACTGCTCTGCGGCAATATCGCTATGGTTGGCGATAAGATTTATACAGATATTTGGGGAGCGAAGCGCGTCGGAATGAAAACGCTGCTTGTTGAGCCGATCGGCCTTAATAAGCGTCTTCACCATAAGCTGAGGAGGCTGACGGAAATTCCGTTTATCCGGGCCTCGGACAGAAAGCGCGGTAAATGACCGGCAGTTTCGCGCCGTTAACATGATTGAGGGAGAGATTATGGAAGCTCGATTCGGCCCCGCCGGAAATTCCGATTCATTCGCAAGCTACGCCAAGACCACGCTGAAAGCGCCCGAATGGCTCAAGGCCATGGGACTGGGCGCTTATGAATATCAGTGCGGCAGAGGCGTGAATATAAGTGAGGAGACGGCGCGCAAGCTGGGAGAGGCCGCGCAAAGCAACGGAATCAGGCTGTCGCTGCACGCGCCGTACTATATAAACCTCGCGAATCCCGAGCCGGAGCGGGTTGACGCGAATATCGAATACATCAGGAAAAGCGCCAGGGCGGCTGATAATATGGGAGCCGTCCGCATCGTTGTTCATACCGGAGCCGCCGGGGGGATCGACCGCCGGGAAGCGCTAGAAACCGCGAAAGTAACGATGGCAAAAGCACTCGAGGTCTGCCGGAGCGAGGGGCTGGGGCATATTACAATCTGCCCGGAAACCATGGGAAAAATCAACCAGCTCGGTGACCTTGACGAGGTGCTGGAGCTCTGCGGGATAGACGAGTCGCTGCTGCCCTGCGTTGACTTCGGGCATCTTTACGCCCGGAGCCTGGGTGAACATCGTTTCAGGGAGCATTTCGAGCCGATGTTTGACAGGATGGAGCGGGCGCTGGGAATAGACCGCGTGCGGCCGCTGCACATCCACTTTTCGCAGATTCAGTATGGCAAGAGCGGCGAAGTACGCCACCTTGAATACGGAAACGGCGAATACGGCCCTGATTTCGACCCCATAGCGGCGATTATGGCGGAGCGGGATTACGTCCCGACGCTGATATGCGAGTCGCGCGGCACCCAAGCCGAGGACGCGGTCAGACTTCAGGAAATATTTAATGCCGAAGTTAAAAGATGTAAAAATATATAAGCGAGGAATAATATATGCCCAATAACCTTGACCGGATTCAAACCGCTCTCAAAAACTCTGACGTAGACGCAGTTTTGCTTAATTCGATTCCCGACCGCCAGTTCGCAACAGGTTTTCACTCGACCGCCGGTTATGCTTTTATTACTCCGGACAGCGCCGCGTTCCTGATCGATTTTCGTTACATCGACGCCGCCCGCAAAGAGATTGAGGGCTTTGACATCGTCATGGCGACCAGCGAACTGAAGTATGAGACGATCATCAACGATATCATCGCGAAAAAAGGGATAAAGAGGGTCGGATTTAAACAAGACGGAATCACTTACGCGCAGTTCACGGCTCTGGAGAAGTTGATAAACGCGGAGCTCGTGCCGTCCGGGGACATGATTAACGGCCTCAGGGCGTCGAAACAGGCGTGGGAAATCGAATACATGCAGCGGGCTCAGGATATCTCGGAAGAGGTGCTGGACGAGGTGCTGGGGCTTCTCAGGCCGGGCATTTCCGAGGTCGAGGTGTCGGCGGAGATTGTCTACAGGATAATCAAGAAAGGCGCTGACGGAATCTCGTTTGACCCGATTGTCGTTTCCGGGCCGAATTCGGCGCTTCCGCACGGCGTTCCGGGCAGCCGGAGGATCGAGCACGGGGACTTTGTCACGCTGGATTTCGGTTCGCGTTACAGGGGCTACTGCTCGGATATGACCAGGACGGTCGCCATCGGCAGCGCCACCGACGAAATGAAAAAAATATACGAAATAGTTCACCGCGCCCAGCAGACGGGAATTGACGCTATGCGCGCCGGAGTGGTCGGCAGCGAGGTGGACGCGGCGTCCCGGGCGGTAATATCCGCCGAAGGCTACGGCGAATATTTCGGGCACGGCTTCGGCCACAGCGTCGGGCTTGAGGTGCACGAATCCCCGAACGCCAATACGATTGAAACCAAGACACTGCCAAAAGGCGCCGTCGTCACAGCCGAGCCGGGTATCTATCTTCCGGGCAAGTTTGGCGTCAGAATTGAGGACATGCTGGAGATTACCGAAAACGGCTCCCGAAATTTGACAAAAGCTGCGAAGGCTCTGCTGATTCTGTGAAATTTGTCTTGCTATATTCATATTATCGGTATAAAATACTTAGAGACGTTTTCCGGATTATTTTCACTCGTGAAAATGTTAAAATGTTTGCTAATCTAGATGAGGGATGGAAATAATATGATTACAGCGGGCGATTTTAGAAACGGCTTGACCTTTGATATGGATGGACAGGTTATGCAGGTTGTCGAGTTCCAGCACGTTAAGCCGGGAAAAGGCGCGGCATTTGTGCGCGCGAAAATAAAGAACGTTATCAGCGGCTCAGTTATTGAGCGTACATTTAACCCCACGGATAAATTTGAGAACGCGTTCATAGAGCGCAAGGACATGCAGTATCTTTACGCGGACGGCAACCTCTATTACTTTATGGACGTGGAATCATACGAGCAGATGCCGCTTAACGCCGACAAGCTGGGCGAGAGCTTCCGCTTCATGAAAGAAAACATGGTCGTCAAGGTTCTGATTTACAGGGGCAATGTTTTCGGAGTCGAGCCGCCGAACTTCGTTGAGCTCCAGGTCACCGAGACCGACCCCGGATTCCGCGGAGATACCGCTACCAATGTGCTCAAACCCGCGACTCTGGAGACCGGAGCCGTTGTAAAAGTTCCGCTGTTTATCGATACGGGAGACGTCATCAAGATCGATACGCGAACAGGAGAATATCTCGAGCGTTCGAAGGGCTGATTGTCCGGACTCTCGAGTTTATCACTGAAATAATTCCTAAGGATGTGCAATTATGGGCTATATTGACAAAATTTCTTACCTGCAAGGACTTGCCGACGGCGTCGGACTTGACGAGTCGGTCAAAGAGCAGAGACTTCTCAAAGCGGTTATCGAAGCGCTGACTGAGGTCGGCAAAGCAATTGAAGACCTTGAAGACACCGCGACCTCGCTCGGCAGCGAATTTGACGAACTCGGCAATGATGTCAGCTCCATCGAAGATATCCTGTTCAGCATGGACGGCTTTGATGACGACGACGATGACGATGACGATGATGACGACGACGAATATGAGGACAAGTGCCCGGCTTGCGGTGAGATAATCCCGATGGGCGTGGAAGAATTTAATCAGGGATTTGTGATATGCCCGAAGTGCAACGAGAAACTGGTTTTTGAGTTTGAGGATGACGACGATTGCTGCTGCGGTCATCATCACCATAAGCACGGGGAAGACGACGAATAATCGCCTGAATTATTGTTTCGCAACGGCGCGGGAGTGTTTCTCGCGCCGTTTTTGCGCAGACTTTTATTATTCGAAAATCTACAGGTTTGGTGCGCTTTCGACATGCCGTCATAGAAAATTTTCTTGCATTGAGGCAAAAGAAGTCATATAATAATTTGAAAAAGTTTTTGCGGGGTAATTGGTATGGATATCAGGCAGCGGATACTGGAACTCAAGGCGGAGAAGGACGCGCTGATTCTCGCCCATTATTATCAGACGATGGACATTCAGAACGTTGCGGACATAGTCGGCGATTCTTTTGAGCTTGCCAAACGGGCCTCCGCGGCTGAAAACAGCGTGATTGTGCTTTGCGGAGTCAGGTTTATGGCGGAGAGCGCGAAAATCCTGAACCCCGGCAAAAAAGTCCTGCTTCCGGCGTTTGACGCCGGCTGCCCGATGGCCGACATGGTTACGCCCGGTGACGTGCGTGATTTGCGCACTAAATATCCGAACGCCGCGGTCATGTGCTACGTAAATTCGTCTGCGGCAGTCAAGGCGGAGAGCGACATATGCTGCACATCCTCGTCCGCAGTCAAGATCGCGAAAAAGCTGGAAGCCCGCCGGATTATTTTCATTCCGGACAAGAACCTCGGTTCCTATGTTGCGGAAAAGACGCCGGAGAAGGAGTTTATACTCTTTAACGGATACTGCCACGTCCACCACAAAGTCAAAGCCGAGGAAGTTCTTGCCGCAAAAGCTGCGAAACCGGGCGCTCCTGTGCTGACGCATCCTGAATGCACGCCTGAGGTGCGAGCGCTGTCTGATTTTATCGGAAGTACCGCGGAAATACTGAATTTCGCGCAGAGTACTGACGCCAAAGAGCTGCTGATATGTACCGAGCGCGGAGTGGTTGACCGTTTGGCGGAGATAGCGCCGGACAAGCGGGCGTTTCTCGTTTCTCCCCGTCTCATCTGCCCCAACATGAAAAAAACGCACATGGAAGATGTTTTGCACTCTCTTGAAACCGGTGAGTTTGAGATCAGCCTGCCCGAGCGGGAACTGACCGGAGCCCGCGCGTCGCTTGACAAGATGGTGGCGCTCGGCAGCTGAAGACGCGCGTTAGTTTTTCTCTATCATACGGCACTGATTATGTATTCGGAGGAATTCGCTTGAGAAGATATGTCGGCTGCCCTGACGGAGTGTCGGAACACTCGAAGTTCGATACTGTTGTCATTGGCGGAGGTCTGGCCGGGCTCTACACCGCGCTTAACCTGGATTCCCGTTTATCCTGCGCAGTTCTTACCAAAGAGGCTTTTGACATATCTAATTCGTGGCTGGCGCAGGGCGGAATCGCGGCTGCCATCGATAAGGACGACCGTCCGGAGTTTCATCTGGATGACACGCTGACCGCCGGTGCCGGTCTCTGTGACGAGCGCGCTGTCAGGGTGCTGGTCGACGAAGGCCCCGCCGAAATCGATAATCTGCGCAAAATGAACGTGCCCTTTGATCTGAACCCCGAAGGCGATCTGCAGATTACCCGCGAGGGCGGTCATACGCGCAGCCGCGTTGTTCACGCCTGCGGAGACGCCACCGGCCGGGAGACGGTCAAAACGCTGTCGTCCATAATCGGCACCAGAAGCAACATAACCGTGATGTCCGGCGCATTTGTGATCGACGTGCTGACTGACGGCGCATCGGTGTGCGGTGTGCTTCTTTTTGACGGTAAATACAGAGTTATATCGGCGCGGAACGTCGTGATTTGCTCAGGCGGCAGCGGCCAGGTATATCTACATACGACTAATCCGGCGGTCGCGACCGGTGACGGGATTGCGTGCGCCATGCGCGCGGGAGCCGAAATCAGGGATCTCGAATTTATTCAGTTTCACCCGACGGCGCTGTACAGCGGCCAGCAGGAGGAACGGTCGTTCCTTATTTCTGAGGCTGTCCGAGGCGAGGGCGCGGTGCTGCGCAACAGGGATGGCTCCCGCTTTATGGTGGACAGGCATCCGCTGGCTGAGCTCGCGCCGCGCGATATTGTGGCACGCGGCATATTCATGGAAATGAACCGGACGGGCGCGGAGTATGTCAGTCTTGATATAACTGAAAAGGACGCGTCATTCCTTTCTGTGAGGTTTCCGACCATCTACGGCGAATGTATGCGGCGCGGAATCGATATTTCGAAAGACTATATTCCGGTTCGGCCTGTGCAGCATTACATGATGGGAGGAATACGCACCGATGTTTACGCTCGTACGAATATCGACGGGCTTTACGCGTGCGGTGAGGTCGCCTGTACCGGAGTGCACGGCGCAAACCGCCTGGCCTCTAACTCCATGCTGGAATGCCTGGTTTTCGGACGCAGGGCGGCGCTGCACATTAACGAAAGCGGCTTAACGACCGCAGGGACACCGGAAATACCCGGAGTAACTGGCTTATCTGCCGGCAATATTGACGCCGTCGCCATAAAGCGCAGAATTAAGCTGATTATGCACGAGAATTGCGGAGTAATCCGCAGGCTGGCGGATATGAAACACGGTATCCGGCTGATTTCCGCGCTTCGGGACGAGCTGGAGCAAACTGAATTGAAGGTGGTCGCCGAAATAGAAGCCTACAATATGGCGACAGTAGCCGAGAGGATATTGACCGACGCGTTTGCCAGAAAAGAAAGCGTCGGCGCGCACTATATCGAGGATTAATATGGAAATTGACAATATTATCAGAAGAGCGCTGGCGGAGGATATCGGCCAGGGTGACGTGACAACCGAATCATGCGTTCCGGCCGACGCTATGGCCGCCGGTAAGTTCAGATGCAAGGAAGACGGAGTGATCTGCGGTCTGGACGTGCTCAGGCGGGTGTTTGAAACCGTTGACGCAAGAATTGGCGTTTCGTGCTGCTTCCGCGACGGGGATCGGGTCAAAACCGGTGATATTGCCGCCGAAATTTCAGGGCCGGCGCGTCCGATACTGATAGGCGAGCGGTGCGCGCTGAACCTGCTGCAGCGCATGTCCGGGATTGCCACGCGAACCCGCGAGGCCGTCGACCTTGTTGCCGGACTGCCCGCCCGAATCACCGATACGCGAAAAACGACGCCGGGCCTCAGAGTGCTTGAAAAATACGCGGTCAGGATGGGCGGCGGCGCGAACCACAGGTTCAACCTTTCGGACGGCGTCCTGATAAAGGATAACCACATTGTGGCGGCGGGTGGGATAACAGCCGCGGTCAACGCCGCCAGGGAACGTGCGCATCATTTGCTGAAAATTGAGGTTGAAACCTCGGATTTCGACCAGATTAACGAGGCGCTCGCGGCAAGTGTGGATATAATTATGCTGGACAACATGTCTCTTGAGGATATGGCCAAGGCGGTGCGGCTGATTGACGGACGCGCGCTCGTCGAGGCGTCGGGCAATATGGGCAGCCGCGACCTCAGACAGGTTGCCGAAACAGGAGTGGATATTATTTCGATCGGAGCGCTCACGCATACGGTTCGGGCGCTTGATATCAGTTTGCGCTTTGAGCCTGTAAGGTAGGAGATCTGGCCCCGCTGTCTGCCGGACGGCAATTGGAAGCGCATGATAAGGAGTTGGCGTATGCGGCATTTGTTTGACTTTGACGCGTTGACAATGGAAGAGTGGAAAAACCTGTATAAACTCTTTTCTGATATTTCGGAGCGGCCGGGGGATTACTGCGACGCTTTGCGCGGTAAGACCATGGCTAGCCTGTTTTATGAACCGAGTACCCGGACCAGCTTCTCGTTTCAGTCCGCGATGCTGCGGTTGGGAGGTGGATTTTTCGGTTTCTCCGACCCCAATTCCTCGTCAGTGGCGAAGGGCGAGTCGCTGAAGGACACGATTGTGATGTGCACCGGTTACGCCGACGCCGTTGTCATGCGGCACCCGAGAGAAGGCGCGGCCATGGCGGCGTCGCTCTATGCAAGCTCGCCGATTATCAACGCGGGCGACGGAGGTCACCTGCACCCGACGCAGACGCTCACCGACCTTTCCACTCTGACCATGCTGCGCGGCGAAGTCGCCAACATCAACGTCGGACTTTGCGGAGACTTGAAGAACGGACGCACGGTACATTCGCTGATCAGAGCGCTGGCAAGGTTCCCCGGCGTCTGTTTTTATCTGATATCGCCAAGAGACCTCTCCATTCCGTCCTATCTGCGGGACTTTATGCACGAGGCAGGGCTGCGCTACTACGAATCCAGCGGGCTTGAGGCGGCAATCGGCCAGCTGGACGTTCTGTATATGACGAGGATTCAGCGGGAGCGGTTTACCGACCCTCACGAATATGAACGCCATAAAGGCGTATATGTGTTGAACATGAGCAAGCTGAAGAACGCGAAATCCGACCTCGTCATTCTGCATCCGCTTCCCAGGGTGGACGAGATCGACCCAGAAGTTGACGACGACCCCCGCGCAAAGTATTTCCTGCAGGCCAAGTGCGGCATGTATATCCGCATGGCGCTGCTGCTGGAGATAACAAAGCAGGGCACCCTTGTGCCAGACACTGTGCCCATAAACAGAAGCGGCCGCGTGTGCAAAAACCCGAATTGCATCACCGCATACGAGTTTTATCTGCCGCCAGCCGTCAAAAACGATAAATATTGCGCCTATTGTGACAAAGAAATTTAACACCTATTCTGTTAGATTTATGGTATAATAACTTTTATAGGCAATAAAATAATAATTTTTAAGGATGGGTTGGTATGGTTCGTGATATTTCGATGGCGCCTTCCGGCAAAAAGAAAATTGAGTGGGTTCAGTCGAGTATGCCGGTGCTCACTGCGATAGAAAAAGAGTTCAGAAAGACGCAGCCTTTTCGCGGACTGAAAATCGCGATCTCCATTCATCTCGAAGCCAAGACAGCAAACCTCGCGCTGACATTGCGCGCGGGCGGCGCGGACGTATGGGTTACCGGCTGCAACCCTCTGTCTACGCATGACGATGTCGCTGCGGCGCTGGAGGAAATGGGCTTTCCCGTGTTTGCGTGGCGCTGCTGCACCGACGAGGAATACGAGGACTTTCTCTGCCGGACGCTGTCCTGCCACCCCGATCTGATCCTTGACGACGGCGGCGATCTGCTGTCAATGCTGCACGGGAAGTGCTCTGATTGCGGAGACCGTCTTATGGGCGGAACCGAGGAGACCACGACCGGCGTGATGCGCATGCGCCAGAGAGAAGCCGCGGGCCAGCTGAAATATCCGATGATGGCGGTCAACGACGCCGACTGCAAGCACCTTTTTGACAACAGATATGGCACCGGTCAGTCCACCTGGGACGCGATAACCAACACCACCAACCTGATCGTCGCCGGTAAGACCGTGGTTGTCGCGGGATACGGATGGTGCGGCAAGGGCGTCGCGGCGCGCGCCAAAGGCCTCGGCGCAGAAGTAATCGTCACCGAGATCGATCCGATATGCGCGATTGAAGCGGTCATGGATGGACACCGCGTGATGAAAATGGATGACGCCGCTCCGCTCGGCGACTTTTTCGTGACCGTGACCGGTTGCTACGACGTTATCACGGAGCGCCATTTCAAGATGATGAAGGACGGCGCAGTGCTTTCCAATTCCGGTCATTTCGACGTCGAGGTCAGCAGAAGCGACCTTGAAAAGATGGCTACCGAAATCTTTGAGAGAAGATTTAATATTATGGGCTACCGTATGCCGGACGGCAGGGTACTGAACCTCCTCGCGGAGGGCAGGCTGGTCAATCTGGCTGCGGGCAACGGCCACCCGGCCGAGATAATGGATATGTCGTTCGCTATCCAGGCATACGCCCTCGAATACATGGCCAAAAACGCGAAAGGCATGACGCCGCATGTGTTCGACGTGCCACGCGATATTGACATGAAAGTCGCGGCTATGAAGCTCACCGGAATGGGTGTTTCGATCGACGCCCTGACTGAGCAGCAGAAAGAATATCTCGGGAATTACTAAGATATAGAAATGGAGCTGAAATCGCTTTGCATAGAGTTTTTACATCCGAATCAGTGACAGAGGGTCACCCCGACAAAGTCTGCGACCAGATTTCAGATTCGGTGCTGGATGCCATCCTGTCCTGCGACAAGGATGCCCGTGTCGCTTGCGAATGCGCCGTTACCACCGGCATGGCTATGGTTATGGGAGAGATATCCACATCCTGCTATGTCGACATCCCGTCTATTGTGCGCTCAACGATAAAGGAAATCGGTTATACCCATACCGCGCACGGATTTGACGCAAGCACCTGCGCGGTACTTACAGCCATTGACGAGCAGAGTCCGGATATCGCTATCGGAGTGAACAGCTCTATCGAATACCGTGAACAAGACGCGGACGAAGCCAATCATACCGGAGCCGGAGACCAAGGCATGATGTTCGGATATGCCTGCGATGAAACGCAGGAATTCATGCCGGCGCCGATCTCCCTCGCCCATTCGCTGACCCGCAGGCTTGCCGAAGTGCGCAGGGAGGGAATTCTCCCTTGGCTGCTGCCGGATGGAAAGGCGCAGGTGACCGTTGAATACGACGACGACGGTAAGGTTATGCGCTGCGACGCGATCGTTTTGTCCACTCAGCACTGGGAGTCCGTGTCGATCAGCTATCTGCGGGAAGCAATAATGGAAAACGTGGTCAAGGCTGCGATTCCTTCCAAATATATAGACAAGAACACCAAGATATATATCAACCCGACCGGGAGGTTTGTCATCGGCGGCCCTCAGGGTGACTCAGGGCTCACCGGCAGGAAGATAATCGTGGACACTTACGGTGGTTACGCGCGTCACGGCGGCGGTTCCTTTTCGGGTAAAGATCCGACAAAAGTCGACCGTTCGGCGGCCTATATGGCGAGGCATGTTGCCAAGAACATGGTTGCCGCCGGACTCGCCAGCCGCTGCGAGCTGGAAATCGCTTACGCGATAGGAGTGGCGCATCCGGTTTCTGTGCTGGTTGAGACTTTTGGCACGGGCAAATTCAGCGACGAGAAGCTGTCTAAGCTGGTGACGGAGGTATTTGACCTCCGCCCGACCGCAATAATTTCATACCTCAATCTGAGACGACCGATTTACGCGAAAACAGCCGCGTACGGCCATTTTGGCAGACCAGACCTCGATCTGCCCTGGGAACACGTGAGAATGGTGGACAAGCTGCTTGAGAAAGCGTGATCGTCACGGAAGACAAATCAGAGAAGTTATTAATAATCGCGAAGTTAGATAGGTGAAAATGTTGAATAAAATCTGCGTGATGGGGCTGGGGTATATAGGACTGCCCACGGCTATCACTTTCGCCAACGCGGGACTTGATGTCTATGGCTTTGACATCAACGAAGCGGTGGTTAAATCATTGCGGGATGGCGTTGTGCATATAGTTGAGCCGGGCCTGCAGCAAGCCTTTGACGCGGCTGTCAGTTCCGGCCGCCTGAACTTTGGGTCTGAACTGGTGCCCGCCGACGCTTTTCTTATTGCCGTTCAGACTCCGTATCGGGTTACAAAGGACGGCGTAAAGGTTGCGGAACTCAAATTTGTTGAAAGCGCGGCGTTGATGATTGCGCCGCATCTGAAACCGGGAAATCTGGTCGTTTTGGAATCCACCGTGCCTCCGACCACGCTCAGAAAAGTTGAAGAAATCCTGGAGCGCGTTTCGGGACTGGCGAGAGACGATTTTTTCTGCGCCCACTGCCCAGAGCGCGTGATTCCCGGACAAATGCTGGCTGAGCTTAAAAATAACGACCGCGTTATCGGCGCGCGTCTGGCAAAGGCTGCGGAACTCGCCGGGGAACTGTATTCCAGGGTGGTTACCGGAGGCAAGCTGTACCTGACCGACGATATCACCGCCGAGATGTGCAAGCTGGTTGAAAATACGTACCGCGACATTAACATCGCTTACGCGAATGAGCTTTCGGTGGTTGCGGACGAGTTGGGGATAGACGTTTACAAGCTGATTGAGATCGCGAACAAACACCCGCGTGTCAACATCCACACCCCCGGAGTCGGAGTCGGCGGACACTGCATCGCGGTCGATCCCTGGTTTATTACCGAGATGTTTCCCGATAAGACCCCGCTGATAAGAAATGCCCGGCTGGTCAATGACGGCAAACCGTCATGGGTGGCGGCGCGCGTTGAGCGCGAGCTGCTGCCGGGCGAGAGCGTCTGCGTTTTGGGCATGACGTATAAGGCGGATATCGACGATATGCGCGAGAGTCCCTCTATCGAACTGTGCAAGCTGCTGGCGGAGAGAGGCGTCAAGGTTTCCGCGTGCGAACCGAACATATCCGCAGAGACTATTGACGGCTTCGACAACCGGACTTTGGACGAAGTTCTCCGCGGCAACGACTTTTTGGTGATAACGCTGAAACACAAGCGGTTCGCCGAAGCCGCCGCGAAGCTCTCCGGCAGAAGAATCTATGATTGCGTAGGACTCCTGTAATGCTCTGGACATCCGGGGACTGGGATGACTACGAACTTGTTGACTGTAGCGATGGCGAGCGTCTGGAGCGCTGGGGAGACTACCTGATTGTAAGACCCGACCCTCAGGTTGTCTGGAGCACAAAAAAGGCTCACAGAGGCTGGTTCAAGCCGGACGCGAAGTATACGAGATCATCTTCCGGAGGCGGGCAGTGGAGCGAAAATGAACTGCCGCCTAGATGGAATGTCAGATACCGCAAAAACACTTTTCAAGCCGGCCTTATGAACTTCAAGCACCTCGGGATATTTCCCGAGCAGGCCTCGAACTGGGACTTTATTGCCGACAGCATCAAGCGTTCGGAGAGAGAGCTGGAAGTTCTGAACCTGTTTGCCTATACCGGCTGCGCGACGGTTTGCGCCGCGGCTGCCGGAGCGCGGGTGTGTCATGTTGACGCCGCCCGGGGGATGGTAACCTGGGCGAGAGAGAACGCTATTCTCTCAAAAGCCGACGAACTACCGGTCAGGTGGATCGTTGATGACTGCGCGAAATTCATTGCGCGGGAACAGCGTCGGGGTCGCAGGTATGACGCGGTAATCATGGATCCGCCGGCTTATGGGCGCGGTCCGTCCGGAGAGATCTGGAAGCTTGAGGACGGGCTTTTTGATTTGGTGCGCTCGTGCGTAGATATTTTGAGTGAAACACCGAGGTTTTTGGTGCTGAACACTTATTCGACCGGGATTTCGGCCCAGTCTCTGGGCTATCTGCTAGGATCGCTGATTGTTCCGAAATTCGGCGGGACGGTTGAATGCGGGGAGCTTGGTCTCAAATGCAGCCAGACCGGACTCGTGTTGCCCAGCGGCTCCTGTGCGCGGTGGATTTCTAAATCATGAGGATATTAAATGGCTAATCTCATTTCCACGGTTGACCTTGTTTTTGACTACAACCAAAATGGCGTGCAGGTCGAAGTTCTGCGCGGGCTCAACATCGACATTTCCAGCGGGCAATTTGTGGCAGTTGTCGGACATAATGGCTCCGGCAAATCCACGCTGGCCAAGCATTTTAACGGACTGCTCCTGCCAACCGGAGGGAGCGTTTACGTTATGGGCATCGATACCGCGGATCAGGAACGCATTTTCGATATCCGGCAGGCCGTGGGCATGGTCTTCCAAAATCCAGACAACCAAATTGTCGCGACAGTTGTGGAAGAGGACGTGGCGTTCGCTCCGGAAAACCTGGGAATACCGTCGAAAGAAATAAGAGCGCGGGTGGACGACGCTTTGCGTTCTGTCGGAATGTACGAATACAGATTGCACTCGCCTCATATGCTGTCCGGCGGCCAAAAGCAGCGGATCGCAATTGCGGGAGCGATAGCGATGATGCCCAAGTGCCTGGTATTTGACGAACCGACGGCGATGCTTGATCCCGTGGGCAGGAACGAGGTTATGGCCTGCATTCGGAAGCTCAACAGCGTAATGGGCATCACGGTTGTGCTGATAACGCACCATATGGACGAGGCGGCGCAGGCCGACCGTGTGGTTGTACTGAGCGAGGGCAGTATCCTGCTTGACGGCAAACCAAGCGAGGTCTTTTGCAATATTGGAGTTTTGGAATCAGCGGGGCTTGACGTTCCTCAGACCGTGAGGCTGCTGAGCGACTTGAGAAACGCCGGCTATGACCTGACGCTGGACAACATATCTGTAGACGATTGCGCGGGTGCGATTTTTGATTTGCTAAAGGAGCGTTGCAGTGCCTCCGATTCTTAAAATAGAAAAAGCCTCGTTTGTATATGGCAAGGGGACTCCATTTGAGCGCTGCGCGATTGACGAGATCGACCTGGAGATCATGCAGGGCGAATTCCTGGGTATAATCGGCCATACCGGATCGGGCAAATCGACGCTTGCGCAGCATCTTAACGGCCTGTTGAAACCGTCGTCAGGTACGGTAAGGTTTAAAAACGACGATATCTGGAGCAAATCGGTTTCGATTCGCGATATACGGTTCAAGGTCGGCCTCGTATTTCAATATCCGGAATACCAGCTTTTTGAGGAGACTGTCTTCAAGGACGTCGCCTATGGCCCGTTGAATATGAAACTGCCCGAATCCGAGATTGAGGAACGAGTATACAGCGCGCTCGATTTTGTGGGTTTGGACAGGGATACCGCTTCGAAGTCTCCGTTCGATTTGTCGGGCGGCCAGAAGCGGAGAGTCGCTATTGCGGGCGTCGTCGCGATGAAGCCCGAGGTGCTTATTCTCGATGAGCCGACAGCGGGACTCGATCCCCGCGGCTGCGACGAAATATTTACCCAGATTAACGACTACCAGAAGAGCACCGGCTGCACAGTAATTCTTGTGTCTCACAGTATGGAAAACGTCGCAAGGTACGTTGACAGGATTGTGGTCATGAACAAGGCTAAAGTGTTCGCCGACGGCACGCCCAAAGAAGTGTTTTCGCGCTCCGAGGAGCTGGAGGCTGTGGGACTCTCCCCGCCGATGGTGACGCAGGTGCTGTTGAAGCTCGGAAAACTTGGGATGGGTCTTGATATGTCCGCCTTTACTGTCGATCAGGCGCGGGACGTAATAATTAAAGCCCTGAGCGCCGCCGCGGTGCCGAAAAAGATTAATGAGAAACGCGGATTGTAACGCTGACAGGCCAATGAATTTTGAGGATACCTGATGCTTAAAGATATCACCTTGGGACAGTTTTTCCCCGGCAATTCGATTGTGCACAGGCTAGATCCGCGCATGAAACTGATACTGACTATTTTGATAATTACAGAAGTGTTTTTTCTTAAAAGCGTGATCTCCTATTCGTTTATGCTGCTGTTCATCATGGCGGTAATAGCAAGTACCGGAATAAAGCCTGGGATCATTCTGCGGGGGCTTAAGCCGCTTATTTTTATTATCTGCTTCACCGGATTGCTCAATGTTTTCTATACTCCGGGAACGCCCATATTCAACTGGTATTTCATCACAGTTACTAGAGAGGGAATCGTAACCGGCATCTTTATGGTCATTCGGATACTCATGCTTGTTACCGGCACCCTGCTGCTGACGTACACAACTTCCCCGATAAAGCTGACGGACGGTATCGAGCGGCTGCTGAGCCCGCTCAAGCGCGTCCACGTGCCTGTGCATGAAATGGCTATGATGATGACAATCGCGCTGAGATTTATACCGACACTTATTGAGGAAACCGATAAGATTATGTCTGCCCAGCGGGCGCGCGGCGCCGATTTTGACAGCGGCAGCATATTCAAAAGGGCGGCTTCCCTTGTGCCGCTTTTAGTGCCTTTGTTCATCAGCGCGTTTCGCAGGGCAGACGAGCTGGCGGTGGCGATGGAATGCAGGTGCTACCGCGGCGGCGAGGGCAGAACCAAGCTGAGCGTGTCGGAAATGCATCTCATAGATTTTGGGGCGCTTGCGGTTATTCTCGCGGTCGGAGCGGTGATCGGGGTGCTGACTTATTATGGGTTCTGATAATCCGGTTAGAAATATCGCGCTGACTCTGCGTTACGACGGTACGGCGTATCACGGCTGGCAGGTGCAGAAAAATCAGGTCACAGTGGCAGAGACGGTTGAGCATGCCCTCGAGGCTGTTGTAAAGCACAGGGTCAAGGTTGTAGGCTGCGGCCGGACCGACGCCGGAGTCCACGCAGAGCGTTACATCGCGAATTTCAGGACAAGGTCGGCGATTCCGGTTGACCGGCTGCCGCTGGCGCTGAATTCGCAGCTACCGCGCGATATTTCATCGTTCAGCGCGGTTGAGGTGCCCATTGATTTCAATTCAATCGCCTGCTGCGCCAGGAAAGAATACACTTACCGAATGTATACCGGCAGATTCCGCGATCCTTTTTTGGCGAACCGGGCGCACTTCTATCCGTTTGACGCGAATCTTGAGCTGATGACGCAAAGCGCAATGGATTTCGTCGGCGTCCACGACTTCGCGTCAATGCAAACTACAGGAACAAACGTGCTGTCGACGGTTCGCGAGGTATTCTGGTTCAACGTTTCGCGGAACGAAAATCTGTTCGAGTTCAAAGTGTGCGCGAACGGATTTCTGTATAATATGGTAAGGTCTATGGTGGGAACGCTTCTATATGTGTCGGAGGGCAAGATACGCAGCGTTGCCGAGGTTCTGGAGGCGCGGGACAGGAAGCTTGCGGGTCCCACAGCGCCAGCCTGCGGGCTGTACATGACCGGTGCATGGTATAAGGAGATAATGACGTGAAGGGTGGAGAAAGACAGAGCAGGTCGTCGGGAAAAACAATCAGAAAAGCAATATTACTGCTCGTTGTCTTTGGAGTGGTGATAACCGTCGCGCTGTGTCTGACAGTTTTCCGTGACCGGTTCGACGTTGGGTCAATCGCCAGATTCTTCAGCAGCCTTGACGCAAAATATATCGATACCGGCGAGGATTTGTTCCGTTTTGACGGTGGCCGGGAAAACAGATATGCGATGATGGGGGATAAACTTGTTGTTTTGTCGACCGACAATCTGACAGTTTTTGACGCCGGCGGCAGGGTGAGCCTGTCTCATCAGAAGGCTTTCACCAATCCGGAGCTCTCGACATCCGGCGGCGTCGCTCTTGCATACGACCGCGGCAGCGTTTCGGCGGTACTCGCAAAAGACGTCGCAGTTAGTTCGGATTTCCAAGCGGAGGGGACGATCATCTCGGCGTCACTTAACCCGCAGAGCTGGTATTGCTTCGTCGAAAGACAGAGCGGCTATAAAGGCATTGTTAACGTTTATGACAGCAGTCAGACTAAGCGTTTTCAGTGGTATTCGGCTGAGAATTATATTGCGGACGCCGTTATTTCAAACGACAGCAAAAAGCTGACTGTGGCGTGTTTTGGCCAGGAGCAGGGGAGATTTGTCACAAAGATTCATATTTTCGACATTTCTGACAAAGAACAGTCGAATCACTATGATATTATGGACTCGATGGCCCTCTCCGTACAGTACATCGCTGCCGACCGCATTTGCGTCGTTGCAGAAGACCGCATTGTTATGCTGGATGAAAAAGGCGGGTTAATCGCTGAAAAGCTGTTTGACGGCAAGCACCTGAGGTCTTATGCGTACGGCGACGGGTTTGTCGCTGTGGTGCTCAGCAGACATGCGGCGGGCGGTCAGTGTGAAGTGATTACGCTTGATAAACAGGGCAGCCAGCTTGGCGCGATGACTCTTGACGAGGCGCCGACGGATATCAGCGCGTCCGGCGATAAACTGGCGATCGTGGTTGGAGCAGAGCTGCGTCTGACAAACAAGCAGTTTGAAGAGCCGTTTGTTTGGGATAAAATGCCCGACGCTCAGTCGGCGCTGGCGTACCCTGACGGATCGGCGATGCTGATCGGGTCAGGCAGAGCGGCGTACATTACAAGGTAATCCAATTAAATTCTTAGGGGGAAACTGTTCTGAATATTCTATTTGATTTGGCGATATTGCTCGTTATCGGCCTTTGTATATGGGGCGGGTACAGCAAAGGCTTGTTTATGAGCATCGCCGGAATTGTAGTATTGGTTGCTTCGCTGATAATAGGCGGCATTTTCGCGTCCGCTTTTGCACCGGTTGTAGCCGATCAAATAGAACCATACATTGGATGGCTGTCTGACGACGCCGCTGAAAAAGCGGTGCTCGAAAACTATGAAAACGGCGTTCCAAAAAGCGCCGACTCGCAGGAAAACGCGGTCAGCCAGGCGTTTTCTCAGCTTGGTATCGCACCTTCGGCAACCGACAGGCTGACGCAGATGGTGGTCAAACTGGTAAACGACGTCAACATGACGATGAATCAGGCGATATCCAGCGTTTTCACCAGAACGCTGACGTATGTGCTGATATTCGTGGTTGTGTTTGCGCTCTGCGCCATGATTCTCAGTATTATCGCCAATATAATCAATTCGGCGCTCAGATTCCCTGTTTTGAACTTCATGAACAAGACGGGCGGTATTATAGTCGGAGCAATATACGGATTGTTTTTAGTTTTTGTAGCCGCGTGGATTATCAGATTTCTCGGAGTCGTCATCCCGCAGGATGTCCTTGACAGCACACTTCTCACAAAGTTCTTTATGTCGTTTAATCCCGTAAGTTTAATGCTGGGCATTTAAAAAAATCGACAATATGAGTTTTACTTTCCGGTGCATGTGTGATATAATAAATTGATACCCTATCGATTAACCGCAAACACTCGTTTCCGCAGTTCGGCTTATCGCGGCGAATCGAGCGCAAACCTGATTTTGTAACCTTGAAGGGCAGATGTGGATGAACCTACCAAATATGCTATCAACGCTGAGACTGCTGATGGTCCCTGTTTTTGTGCTGGTGATGGTCTACGGCGGCGAGCATGCCCGAATCTGGGCCGGAATAATATATATCCTGGCGTCGCTGACCGATGTACTTGACGGGTACTTTGCCCGTAAGCTGAACAAGGTAACCATGCTTGGCAGGATACTCGACCCTCTCGCCGATAAACTAATGACCGCAGCGGTGCTTGTCGTTTTGGCGTATCTGTCGGTCGCGCCCTGGTGGGTTGTTTATGTATACATCGCCAAAGAAGTCGTTATGGTAATTGGAACGGCGGTTCTCTACAAGCAGGCGTCAGACGTCATGCCGTCCAATGCCATCGGGAAGATTGCAGCGCTGTATTTCTTCCTCACTTGCGCGGTTCTGTTGCTGGTGGAGGCTATCCCGATCAACATTGCTAACGCGATGATTATCGCGGCGCTGGTTTTGACAATCTACGCGCTGATCAGGTATATTCCGGTCTACCTGAAGTTTAGTAAAAAGAATTAGCTTCCGTTTGTTTTATAGAAGGAGTTTTGACCATGCACCCAACAATATGCACCAGATGCAAAAAGAATGTAGCGATAGTTTTTATTACGAAAATAGAGGGCGGCAAGACCCTTAATGAGGGAATTTGCCTAAAATGTGCCAAAGAACTTGGCATCAAGCCCGTTAAAGACATAATGGACCGTATGGGAATCTCAGATGACGACCTTGACAACATTTCGGGTGAAATGCTTGAAGCGTTGGGCGGAGTTGAGGGTTTGGTCGAGGATGACGGATCGCAGGAGGAAGAGGAAGAAGGAAAAACGGCGACATTCCCCTTCTTGAACAAGCTTTTCGGGGCAATGAACCCGAGCGAGCACGAGGACCGCTCGGACACACAGAGCCGTCCGCGTGATAAAGAAAGGCGCGAATCGGATTCGCGCGAACCAAAACGAAAATTTCTGGAGAGTTACTGCATCTCCCTGACGCAAAGAGCTCAGGAGGGAAAGATCGACAAAATAATCGGCCGCGAACAGGAGATCGAACGCGTCGTTCAAATCCTGAACCGCAGGCAGAAGAATAATCCGTGCCTGATCGGCGAGCCGGGCGTTGGCAAGACTGCCATTGCCGAGGGCCTTGCGCAGAGGATCGTGGACGGTAAAGTCCCGGCCAAGCTGCTGCATAAGGAAGTATATCTACTTGACCTTACCGCGCTGGTTGCAGGGACGCAATTTCGCGGGCAGTTTGAATCGCGCATGAAAGGACTCATCGAGGAGATCAAAAAGCTGGGAAACATCGTCCTGGTCATCGATGAGGTGCATAATATAGCCGGAGCCGGAGATGCCGAGGGCTCTATGAACGCCGCAAATATTCTGAAACCCGCGCTTTCAAGGGGCGAGATTCAGGTTATCGGCGCGACGACTTTTACCGAGTACCGCAAGCACATTGAAAAGGATTCTGCGCTCGAGCGCCGGTTCCAGCCGGTCACGGTAAACGAACCGTCGGTTGATGAGACCGTTGAAATCATCAAGGGCATACTGCATTATTATGAGCAGTTCCACGGAGTGTTGATTTCACCGGAGATGGCGCGCCAGTCGGTGCTGCTGTCCGAGAGATATATAACCGACAGGTTTTTGCCGGATAAGGCGATCGACCTGCTGGACGAAGCCTGTTCGGACGTTAATCTGAAAAACCCCCGTATTTCCGAAGCTGACGAGATCCGGCGCGAACTGCAGGAGATCCGCGCTGAGCGCGAGCGCCTGATTATGGATACGTCTCCCGCCGCGTATGAGCGGCTGGCGTTGCTGAAAAGCCGCGAATTGCAGCAGACGCTCCGATTGGATGAATGCACCAAGGACGGCCCGCCCAAGCTGAATATTGAGCATCTGGCGAGGGTGATCGAACTCTGGACCAAGATTCCGGCGTCGCAGATTCAGGAGATGGAGTTCAAGCGCCTCGCCGAACTTGAGACGCGCCTGAAACAGCGTCTGGTCGGACAGGACGAGGCTGTATCCGCCGTTGCCTCCGCAATCCGCCGCGGCCGGGTGGGCATTTCGATCAAGCACAAGCCGGTTTCATTCATTTTCGCGGGACCGACAGGTGTCGGTAAGACTGAGCTTGTCAAACAGCTGGCGCAGGATCTGTTTAATACTCCGGAAGCGCTGATTCGGCTTGACATGTCCGAATTTATGGAAAAACACGCGGTTTCGCGCATTATCGGAGCGCCTCCCGGATATGTCGGATACGACGAAGCGGGACAGCTTACCGAAAAAATCAGACGCAAGCCATATTCGGTTATTCTGTTTGACGAGATAGAAAAAGCTCATCCCGACGTGCTGAATATCCTGCTGCAAATCCTTGACGACGGCCATATCACCGACGCCCACGGGAGGCAGGTCAACTTTGAAAACACAGTCATAATCATGACCTCAAACGCCGGTTCCGACCGCAAGGACGGTTCGGTCGGCTTCAACCGTTCGATCAGCGAGCAGGGCAAGGAAAAAGCTATGAAAGCCCTGTCTGATATTATGCGGCCGGAATTTATTAACAGAGTCGACGAGATCGTGTCGTTTAACCAGCTGACCAAAGAAGATTTTACGCGCATTGCGGGAATCATGCTCGACGATCTGAAAAAAGCGCTACAGGAGCGCGGCATTGAATTCTCGGCGGACGACAGCGTGTTCGAGCATTTGGTGGAGAAGTCATATTCTATCAAATATGGCGCGCGCAACCTGCGCAGGTGCATTCAAAAGGAACTCGAGGACGGCATTGCCTCGGTGCTCATTGAAAGATATCTCAGCGAGCCGAAGAAGCTGTTCGCAACCGTCGCCGACGGCAAGGTTCAGATAAAAGCGGTTTAACGTGCACCGGCAACTGCCGGAACTAGAGAAAATTAACGCCTGAGGCTTGAGCTTCAGGCGTTTTCATGTTAACAAAGGAGCTGCCGGGAAAAAGACTCCCGGCAGCTCCTTTGTTATTTGGTTACGGTTACTTTGCAGCTTGCGGATTTTTTGCCATCCGCCGTGACTGCCTTGATAGTTGCGCTTCCCGCTTTGATCGCTTTAATATTGCCGTCTTTGTCGACAGTTGCAATAGCTGCATTGCTCGACGTCCATGTAAGAGCCTTGTTCGTAGCGTTTGCGGGCTCTATGGAAGCCGTCAGGGCGGATGAAGCGCCGACTGTGAGCTTCAGGGTCGCCGCCGAAAGTTTCAGCTTTGAAACGGGAATGTGCGACGTCACGGTTAGCACCGCGGTTTTCGCCCCGTTGTCGGATATCGCGGTGATTGTTGCTGTACCGGGCGCGACGCCTGTCAGCTTGCCGCTGAAATCTACCTTGATAATAGACGGATCGCTCGAGGCGTATGTTACGCCCTTAATCGTGGCGGAGGTGGGCGCAAATACTATGGGAACCGAAGCAGTGCCGCCCACGGCAACCAAGGCGGTCGCGGTTTTGAAGCTTATAGAGGAAACAGGTGTTTTGGGAGCCGCGACTATGGTGACTGTGCACTTGGCGGTGAGTTTGCCACCGGAAAGCTTCGCGGTTATCGTAGCTTTACCAGGTGCCGCCGCGGTTACAGTACCGGATTGGGATATACTTGCGACCGCCGGGTTACTCGACGACCAGTCAATCGTCACGCTGGAAGCCGACACCGGGTCAAATGCTGGAGTGAGGGTGACGGCGTCGCCGTTTGCCAATGTCAAGCTCGAGCGAATTTTTATCGACTTGACCTGCGCGGGAGCCGCGGTTTTTTCGATGACGACATCCACCTGCGCAGATTTTTTCCCATCGGCGGATGCAACGGTGATGACAGCCTCGCCGGCAGAGACCGGGGTAACAACTCCGGTCGAGCTGACGGTTGCTACAGAAGTATTACTGCTCACAAAGGTCTCCGGCTGAGGTACTGCCGCTTTGAGAGAAGGAACCGTCGTCAGGGAGACGGGAGCGGAGTCGGGAGACATCAGAAGGCTGGGCGTAAATCCGCCGGGCACCGTGACCGACAGGGTCGCCACCGTCGTGTTTGTCACGGTTGACGTGGCTTTGAGCACAACAGGGGTGTCAAGCGCCGTTTGCGCTCTGGGATTGAGGTATATTGTTCCGCTTGAGGTGAGAACCTCGAGCTTGTCACTCGTTGCTGTGGGCGCGCCGCCGCCTTCCGAGAAGGACCAGGTCACCGCCGAACTGGCTGACGCTGGCGTGGGTTTGACCTTGATCTCAGTTTTCTCGGTGAGATTCAGCGTGGTAATAGCTGCGCCGGAGCTGTCCGTGATACTGAGCGCCGTGATCGCGGGCGAGGCGGAGCATGTGACCTTCAGCGATGTGACTGCGGCGGAGGCAGACTCGGCGGCGGTGGGCTTCGCGCTTATATTCGCGGTACCCGCCGAGACAAAGGTGACAGAGACGACGCCGGCCGTCTGAGACACGGTTGCGACACCCGGATTGTCGGACGACCAGGTGAGCTCGCTGGAGTACGGATTGGAAGGCTCAATCACGGGACGGACGGTGATTACGTCCCCGGCAAACCCGGATACCGAACCGCCAGTCGCGCCGGGTACCACAGTGACCGAGCTGATCGGACGGGGCTTGACTTCAATTGTATACTGCGGGTCGGCGGACTTGGTGGCAGCGTCATATTTTTGTTGAAGCATTCCGGGTATCGACAGAACAGGATATCTGCCAAGTCCTTCTGGGCTGTCGACCTTGAGTCCGACTGTGACTGTGCCGGGGCTTACGCCTGTGACAGTCGCGGGCGCGATTCCGGATGCGGTTTGTCCGGGCGTCAGCGTCACGGTGGCACCGTTGTCGGCCGCGCCGCCGCGGGTTACCGACCATGTCAGCGCGCTGACAGTTGTATGAGACGGAGAAATGTTGCCCTGCAGCGCGACAGTGTCGCCCGTAAGGATGGTTTTGCTGACGGGTTCAGCAAGGACGACCGAGTTCACGGCAGTCGGCGTGACCCAGACGTAAAAGACGTTAGAGCCGTCAGTTATCTCGTTTTTAATCAGAAGTGGTTTCGGGATGTTGGGGTCGGGCTGCATAATGCTGTCGTAAGGTATATTCGGGTTTTTGGCCGGGCCTTTGGGATAGGCCGGATCCTTCATGCTGATGGCCACCAGCGGATCGCTCGGCTTGACAACGCCGTATGCCTCTGTCTGGAGCGGGGTGATGGTTATCATCGCGAGTCCCGGCTTCTGGGCGGTCAGATTACCGTTTGAGTCAACCCGCACAAACTTGTCACTTTCATTTGTGACCGTGACCGGAGTGACCGAACCGTCGTCCTTGGGCGTTACGTTGACCGACGTCCAAATCATTCGTTTATCGGTGTTGAGCTGCGGGTCAACGGTGACGCCGATGGTTTTCTTGCTGCCAGACGGGCTGAGATCCATTTTTGTCCACGAGCCGTAGGTGTAATCGGTATCAAGACCGGTGAGCGCCAGCGATTTTATGGCGACGGCTCCGATGAATACTTTCTTTTTGTCCTCGATAGCGCCGTCCTCGCTTATGGCGGTGAGGGTGGTCACGCCGGGCTGGAGGGCTTCCATGTAACCGGTGGCGCTGTTGATCTTCGCGACAGTCGGGTTGGAGCTGGTCCAGGATACTTTAGTGTTGGCCGGCTGCCATTTCGGATCGGGCTTGCCCTCGACTATATTGGGCGCTTTGGTATGATCGGCGTCGATGTAGCAGTTGAATTCGACGTGCATGTTCTGTGTATATCCGACCGGATAGACCCAGGTGTCCATCAGAATGCGTATGTTCTCAACGCCGGGCGCTCCGTCATGAGGCTCGATAGTCACCATGCATGTGGCAGTGTAAGTTTTGTCCCCGTCAAGCAGTGTCGCGATCAGCTTAATCGGGTGGTCGACAAGCATGTCGTCAACTCTGGTTCCACTGGGCTCGGTCGGGTCGGGGACTATGACCCGCTCCATTTTGTATGTGGTTTTCTTGCCGAACAGGTAACCGTCGCTGGTCAGCTCAAGTTTATCCATATCTTCAATTGACCACTGTATATTTTTGTTCGTGGCGTTATCGGGCGAGATTGTAGCCGAGAATTTGACCTTATCGCCCGCTGACATGGTTGTCTTGGCCGGCAGAGTCATGGATTTGACCGGAATAATGTTGCTGACGACGGTTACGGCGCAGGTCTGCACCTGAGTGGTATCAGCTAGCGGAGTTACGTCGATCCAAGTGCTTCCGGGAGCAACGGCAGTGACAAGACCAGTAGTCTGGTCAACAGTTACAATGCTTGCGTCTCTCGAGACATAACGCACTTCTTTGTTCTGGAGATCGACCGGGGTCAGGCTGGTCGTAAGCAGCTTTTTCTCGCCGGTTTTCAGGCTGAGCGTCTTGGTGCTCAGAGTCATTTTCACTTGGGAACTCAATACTTCAAGGTTGATTGACGTCGAAACCGACGGATCGTTCTGGAGGCTGGCGAGTATGACTCCCTTTCCGGCGCCTATGGCCGAAATTTTCGCGCCGTTGGTGGATGTGTTCGGCGGCAGGTTTGCCTGGGTGACCAGTTCGTCCTCCATTTTGGCTGTAGTCGTGTTCTTGACGTCCAGAGACCAGATTACGACGTCGTCCTGTGCCAGTGACGGCACGACCTTGGCGGTCAGATGGATCTCGCCGCCCTTGTACATGGTGAGGTTGTCGGAATTAATTACGATACCCTTAATCGTGGAATCGACGGTGACGGTGCAGGATGCGGATTTGTCGGGGAAGGCGGACGAGGTGGCGGTGATAGTTACAGTCGACCTTGTTTGATTAGGCAGAACGGCCAGTCCGGTTATTTTTCCGGTCGCGTCGACAGTGACGAGGCCCGGATTAGATGACGCCCATTTGACAGATCTGTTGGACAACGTGATCGGCGAGACAACGGCGGTCAGTTTTTTGCTCATGCCGATTCCGACCGTCTCTTTATTCGGGTAAAGCGCGATTCCGTTATCCTTGCCGACGACGATGACGGTGCATGACGCCTGTATGTCGCCGACGCGGGCGGATACTCCGGTCATGCCGGGCTTGATTCCGGTAACTTTGCCGTTCGCGATTGTGGCGACGGCGGGATCATCAGACGACCAAACCACCTCATCGGTGCTGGTCGCGGGCGTTTTAGTGGCGGAAATCATAGCGGTTCCGCCCTCAGCAACTTCAATTATGGTGCGGTTTAGAGACAAGTCGGTGGCCTTGATTTCGTCAACAACATTTATTGTGACCGTTGCCTTTTTCTTTGTATCCTTGACTGCGGTAATTGTGAGCTTTGAGGTACCCTTGCTCATGGCAGTGACTGTTCCGTCAGTTTCGGCGACTGTCGCGATGTTGCTTTTGTCAATTGACCAGGTCACGGATTTTGGATCGCTATACGTGCCGCTGGGAGTCGTAATTGTCGGGATTATCTTGTAGGTTGAGCCCATAACCAGGGTTATCGAGCTTTGGTTGGCCGAAACGCTGCTGATCGTGTTGTCCTTGGTGGGGTCGGGGGTGGGTGTGGGTTTTGAGCCGGAGGTGTAGCTGAGGATCAGCTCAGATACCTGATCGAGGCTGGTGTAGGGCTTTTGCTTGAATATTTCAGCCATGATCGCGCTTTTTTGTTCGGCGGTGAAAGTTTTGTACGGAGGGTTGTCGATCGAAATATTCATCAGCTCCGCGTTGCTCTTGTTTTCAATAATCTTGGTCAGCTCTTCTTTGGCCTTCACGGAGTTAATGGAGTCCAGCAGATTGGTTTCAAGAATACGAACGGCGTTAACTGTCTGATTAAACAGCGTTTTGAGCGACGCTTCATCAGGAAAGTCGGTTCCGCGCGCGAGCAGTACCATGCGGGCAACATGCAGTCTGCCGACTTGGGAGAGTGTGTAATATTTGCTGGCGTCGGTAAAGTCGATGTTCATCTGACTTTCAAATTCAGACGTCTCGATGATGTTCTTGACCTGCTGGGCGTTCGCGGCGCGGTTGATAGCGTAGAGCGCGCCCCTGCCGCCGACCTCGATGTTGATGAGATCCTGGATGGCTGTGCGGTTGGTCAGACGATCATTTTTGTCGTATATGCGTTTTGCGATCTCGTCCTGATCGGCGAGCGGTAACGAAACAAAGTTCTGGGTGGAAAGTCCCAGCGCGTTGTCCGAAGCCAGCAGGCGGCGGATTGCCTCGCTGCCGTAATATGTTCCGGTAGAAGCGTAGAAAATGGCGTTTCTATAGTACCTGACAATTTCCGATTCGTCGCCGGAGGACATCTGCTCAAGATCAAGTCCCGAGGCGCTTACCTTCAGCTCCTCATAATAGCTGTTGCCCCAGTCGATATAAAGCTGCTGGTTGATGTCGCCTTTCAGCGAGTTCTGCCTTCTGGTGACCGGGACAAGCACTTCGATTCCACGCTTGTTGCTAAGGGTTACAAGCGAGGCGCGCCTGGAATCGGACTCCGAGCCGTCAAATTCGTAATATACCCTGGGTGAGGTGTAATTTGTCGGAGAAGGAATGAATAAACCGATCCAGTATCCCAGCCTGCGCTGATCCGAGAGCTTGACAGTTCCGCCTGACTGAGTGATGGTGACCGAGTTCCCGTGATCTTCCACCCTCGTTGTGAGGTTGAGACTGTAGCCGCCGGTATAGTCGCCGTCGCGGCTGATGGCCATATCCGATCTGGGGCGCGAGACGTTGGATATTCTGGATGTGTCCCGTCCTTTTTCGGTTTTGCCGGCGACCGTCGCCGATATGTTGTTGGCGATGTTCAGAGTCTTTGGAGACATCGCGACGTTCGCGCCGGGTTTGTTGATATCAAGCACGTTAATCGCGCCCTTGCCGGTGATTGTTATATTGTTGGCGTCAATTTTAACGTTCTCTGCGGTGGTTTTCTCAGCCAGGTTCATTGAGGAATCATTGCCGTCGGAATAAAACGTAACGCTGTTGACGCTGCCGGAAACAAGCTCGACTTTGGCTCTGGGAGAGCGGATATCGAGCGTTTTCAGATTGGCGTTTTCTAGCTTGAACAAAGTGTTGTCGGCAGCGCCCTTGGCAACCGTCAGCGAATCCGCGCCCTCACCGGTTATGTAAAGACCGGTCTGGGCGCTGATATCCCCGAGTTTCGAGCCGTCTGACAGGACGATATGGGTGTCGCCGTTGGGATTATTGACATAAACGCCCTCGGTCACAGTTGTGCCCGAAATCTTGACGCTGTTCGGGCCGCCGCCGCGGATGATCAGACGTCCGTTTATTGTGGATTTGGCAATTTCGACATCGCCGGCTCCGACGCCGTCTCCGATTATGAGATCGCCGGTGATCGACAGTCCGGAAAATTTGCTGCCGGCGACAGCGGTGAGATACGAACCGGTGACGGATTCGTTGGAAGACGCCGCAGAATAGAATTTGGATATAATATTATCAAGTATGGTGACGGCTTCGGCGCGTTTGAGATTGCCTTTGGGGTTAAACGTACCGTTGGGCAGTCCGTTGATGTAGCCGCTGTCCACCATAGCCGAGAGATAATCCACGGCGTAAGATGAAATCTGCACAGCGTCGGTAAACCTGTTCAGCGGGAAAGACTCGCTGCTGGAAAGGTAGAGCGCGCGGGCGACAGTGACCGCCGCCTCCTCGCGCGTTATGGGCGCGTCGGGAGACATGGTGTTTGAGCTGGTGCCGGTTGAGGTGCCCATGCGGTAAGCAACGGCAATCTGGTTGTAGTACCACTTGTTCTTGGACACATCGGCGAATCTGGAAATATCCGCGGTAGCGGTCGCGCCGAACACGCGGTTGAGGATAGTCAGGAATTCTGCGCGCGAAATATCGCTGTTGGGCAGGAAGCGGCCACCGCCGACGCCCTGTAGGACGCCGTTGTCCACCCAGCGTGAAATAGCGTCCTTCGCCCAATGGTTTTCGGTATCGGAAAATGAAGCCGCAAGCGCCGGTGAAGATCCGCCGAGACCGGGAAAAGAGAGCGCGAGTGACATCACCAAAGCAAAAACTAGAATACGTTTGAATCTGGTTTTCATTTTTTTACCTCCAAAGATTATGCAGAGAAATTAATTTTATAGCATTTATTGACAAAAGTCTACAGCTTTTTGATATGATAAGGCTTGACGCAGAGTCGAAGCGAACATATAATTTAATCGATAGTTATCGGTCGCCACCTTAGTATGATTCAGTTTTTTACGCTTATTATTTTAATAACTGCAACAGTTTATCGTTTTAACGCCATAAAAGAACAAATGGATCTTTTTGTCAGCGGTTTTCGTATGACAATGTTAGGGAATAAATTCATATTTTTCCTATTTTATATTTGAAATAATTATTTTATTTGACAAAACCATTGTACATGTAATAAAATGTCTCTAATATGACTCAAGTAAAGTAAGACATGCAATACTTGTCTAGAGGGAGGGCGCTATGTCCAATAAAAAAGACGGCAAAAACATGTTGGACATGTTAGAGCGGATGGGCATGGTCAGAAAGGCTTCGGAAGACGGATTGGATGACGAAGCTTTTGAGGCGATTTTGTCCGACGCCGGAAGCGCGAATCTTGATCCCGCGCCTGTGCCGGAGCCGGTTGTCGAAATGCCGCGCCCCGAGCCGCCCAAAGCTTTTGAGCAGATATTTGAGAGTAAGATAGACACGGGTGCCGCCGCTAAAGAGGATTCGTCAGCCGGTAAAGACGTCTGGGATGATTCGTTCGGAGTGCCGGATACAGACGCATATAATGAAATCGACGAGCTCTACACAAAGTTTGGTTTTTCACTCAAAGGCACCAATACTATATACATTATCGAGGAATACCTGAAAACTCTGCCGGACTCTCTGCCGCCCGATCTGAAGCGTACCATCGTACTTAAGATTGTCGCGGCATCCGGATTTGATTTTGAGCGGCTGCTCAACGACGGCATCGAGAGGGTTACAAAGCTCAGCGACTACGCGTCTACCTTCTCCGCCAGAACAGACGAAACACTTGCCCGGTATACTAACGAGATCGAGGCTCTGGAGAGACAGATTGAGACGGTGAAGGGCATCATTGATGAACGCAAAAACATGCATAAGAAGCAGTTTCTGGCGATTGAAAACGAAACTCAACGGCTTCGCGAGATCCTGGACTTCATAACAAAATAAAGAGATGCGGCATGACTGCCCGGGCGTTGCGGGGTTGTCCTGCCGCTTTGACGCTGCCCTGACCCATTATGCAAGACGCGGTCGATTGGCCGCTTATTCCTGTTTTTGCAGTTATTTTTCAGAATTATTGTAATGTTGTAAGATGGTGTTTGTCCTTGAAGAAGTATAAGATAACAACACTGGGGAAAGTGACGCTGTTGCTTTCCTGCGTTGCATTGGTGACGCTTGTCGCGTCGTCGTATACGCTTGCCGTCGGGATCGGCGCGCTCATTTCGGGGGTGGAGGCTACGCCGTCCACCGCCAATACCGATCTAAGCGGTGTTGTTGCGACAGACGGCAGCCGGCCGGATGTGACAGACGGTTCTGGCGCGCCAGCGGGAGCGTCCGGGCTTGCCGATAGTCCGAACCCACCGCCATCAGGCGAGACTGAAGATAGTTCCGCGCCGACCGGCGACCCCCCCGCAGCCGTATCGGACGCTGCGCCGTCCGGTGCCGAGGATATAGCCGATTCGGGTACTGATCCTGCCCCGGAACAAGCCTCGAGTCAGCCTGTACCGAACACGGCCCAGCCTGATGCCACTATCGAAGCGCCGACAGCGGATTCCGCAAGCCCCCAGGCGTCTCCGGAGAGCACCCGGCCCGCTGACGATGATGAACCGGCAATTCTCGGGAACCAGCCCGCAGACAAGCTGCGCCTGAGCTACAGCGACGGCGCGGTTGACCTGAGTGATACAGGAAAACGGAAGCTGGCAACGTTTATATCGAAACAGAACTGGTATGATGGGGTGTATGTCCGCGTTCAGGTGGGCGCCGGAAACGGTTCTATGGAGAGGGTGCAGGGGATAGTTGTGTCCCTGACGGATCTCGGAGTTCCCAAAGCTAGTATAAGAGCAAACGTTACGAATGATCTCTCGGGCAACGCGGCTTTGGTCTATTTGACCGGCAAAGAGAGTAAATAATTTTTGGAGAGGCACATGATTAGTGTAAATTTGGAGAAAACCTACCTCATATCAGACGAAAACGGAGAAAAATTAGTTCCCGCAAGCCGAAGTGAAGGTTTGCCGCTCCCAGAAGCAGCCGCGGCCAATACAATTACTTACGGTATATTAGAGAAGCATAATACTTCAGGGAATATGCGGCAGCTCAAAATAAAGTATGATGCGCTGGCGTCGCACGACATTACGTATGTGGGAATCATCCAAACAGCTCGCGCAAGCGGGCTGAAGTTATTTCCTGTACCATATGTCCTGACTAACTGCCACAACAGCCTCTGCGCGGTTGGCGGAACAATAAACGAGGACGACCATCTGTTTGGCCTGTCCGCGGCAAAAAAGTACGGCGGAGAGTTCGTTCCGGCTCACGTCGCGGTTATTCACCAGTACATGAGAGAACGTTTTGCCGGCTGCGGAAAGATGATTCTGGCTTCTGACAGCCATACCCGCTATGGCGCGCTCGGCTGCCTGTCAGTAGGCGAGGGCGGCCCAGAAATCAGCAAGCAGCTGCTGGGCAGGACCTATGACATTGACTATCCGGAAGTTGTGGCAGTATACCTGAAGGGCAAACCGGTGCCGGGTGTCGGGCCGCAGGACGTCGCTCTGGCGCTGATTGGAGCCACGTTTAAGTCCGGCGCGGTCAAAAACAAAGTACTGGAATTCGTCGGCCCAGGTGTCTGTGAACTGGATGTCGACTATAGAATGGGTATTGACGTAATGACCACAGAGACGACCTGCCTCTCCTCGGTATGGAAAACCGATGAGAGGGTGAACGATTACCTCACAATGCACGGCAGAAAAAGCGATTACAGTCAGCTCACCCCGGGAAGCGCCGCGCTGTATGACGCCGCGATTGAAATCGACCTGTCAAAAGTCGTACCAATGATTGCAATGCCGGTGCATCCCTCGAACGTATACAAAATAACAGATCTTATTGCAAATTCGCAGCAGATATTGACTGAGCTTGATAAAAACATCTCTGAGCAGATGAATCTATCGGATTCTGACCCAAAACTCATATCGAAATTGAAAAACAACCATATATTTGCGGATCAGGGTGTCATCGCCGGGTGCGCGGGCGGACTGTTTGGCAATCTCATGAGCGCGTCTGATATATTGCGCGGGAAATCAATCGGAAACGGCGAATTCTGGCTGTCAGTCTATCCAGCGAGCCAGCCTGTCATGGCTGAACTCATGCGAAACGGCGCTATGGAGTCGATAATCAGCTCTGGCGCAACGCTGCGGTCGGCCTTCTGCGGCCCGTGCTTCGGAGCGGGAGACGTTCCGGGCAACGGCGGCCTTTCCATCAGGCACACTACGAGGAATTTCCCGAACCGCGAAGGCAGCAAGCCAGGATCCAACCAAATCGCCTATGTTGCCCTGATGGATGCCAGATCGATAGCGGCTTCGGCTATTAACGGCGGCAGAATTACTCCGGCGACTGAATATAGCGAACCGCTTGAAAACTATCAGTATAATTATGACGATTCATCATACAAATCGAGGGTTTACAGCGGATATGAAAATCCGAATCCTGATGTAGATTTGAAATTCGGGCCCAATATTGCGGATTGGCCGACTATGATTGAGCTCCCTGAAGATCTGTTATTGACCGTAGCGTCGGCGATATACGACCCTGTTACCACGACAGACGAATTGATACCGTCGGGCGAAACTTCATCCTACAGGTCGAACCCGCTGAAATTGGCTGAATTCACCCTGTCTCGCAAGGATCCGGAGTATGTTGGCAGGGCAAAAGAGGTCAATTTACTGGAAAAAGAACGCAGGCAGCACGCTGAAACAATGTCAAATGAGCTAGAAACGGCGCTTATGGGATATGATCCGTCAAGAACAGGTCTAGGCTCAGTCGTTGTAGCGATTAAACCGGGTGACGGTTCAGCGCGAGAGCAGGCGGCATCTTGCCAGCGGGTGCTGGGAGGAGTCGCAAACATCGCTACAGAATATGCAACCAGACGCTATCGGGCAAACCTGATAAACTGGGGAATGATCCCGTTCACTCTGCCGGAATTGAGTGAAATCGGTCTAAATCCGGGAGATAGGATATATATTCCAAATATAAGAACAGCTGTCAGCAATAAAAGCGAAAAAATTTCAGCAACTGTGATTACGCCAATAAACAGCAAGAAAATCATTTTGAATATCCCTAAAATGACAGATGAAGAATATGACACAATATTATCTGGTTGCCTAATTAACTACTATAGTAAATAATATAAAATGGCCATGGGGCAACATCGGTTTTAGCCGATGTTGCCCCATTATTTTTTGATTATCACGATTGTAATACCGTTGTTATGGCGATCGAGGTCAGAGTCATTACGGAGAGCGTCACATTTTTCAAAAGATGAGCGGGTCGCTTCATCGAAAATTGAAAAGTTTTCGCCGATTACAATGTCGGATATTTCACCGCGCGACATTAAAGAGTTAAGATATTGACGTGACTTTACACGGATTTTACCGCCGCTGCCACTTGAACCGTAGCCGTGAATTAGCTTAATAGCAGGTATTTTCAGCTCCTGCGCGTGCTTAATTTCGTATGTAAGTCTTCGTATTGCCGCGTCAGCTGTCGGCATGCCGTCTTCAAGGTTAATGACCTTACAGTAGTCTTTCGTATTTGCCATTAGTTGATCCATCCTTAACAATGTTGATATATCGTTGAAAAAGCGGCTTCATATCAGGTAAGTCAGGGGATAAGTAATTGCCGGTCATGCGCTCAGGGTGCCATTGCACCCCCCAAATCGGGAGAGAGTAATGGCGAATGGACTCTACTACATTATCGCTAGACCGACAAACAACCTCAAGCGAATTAGCTACATTTAAGACTGATTGATGATGCAAGGAATTAACAGAAAAAGTCGAGCCAAATAAATCCAATAAAGGACTGCAAGTTGCTACAGAAACGGTGTGAACGCAATCGCCATGGTCAACATGAAGTTGAGAAGGCAAATCCTGGTAGAGTGATCCGCCAAAAAAAACGTTAATAACTTGAATTCCGCGGCATATACCAAATATTGGTTTGCCAATTGCTGAAAAAGATGATATTAGATTAAACTCGAAAGAATCCCGCTCTGGAGTATAACTTACTGTATTGTTCAATGGCTGCTCATTAAAATGGCTAGGAAAAACATCATTTCCACCAGTTAAGAGTAGAGAATCACTCGAAAAAGCTAGTTCGTCGCAGTCTCCGCCAAGCGCAAGGTGTGGGGTGCCTCCTGAAGAGATAATTGCTTCGGCGTAATACTTGCCGACGGAGTAAAAATCATAGCCACTTGGTTCACTTCTTATTGTTCCGGTCAGAAGTATTGTTGGTCTAATAATAATCACGCTCACCTTCAAGAATGTTGATAGGACTAGCGGCGCAAAGTATATACAAGTGTAGCATAAAAATACCATGCGGAGAAAGCCTGATATATTGCGAAAAGAGAAAATTCAAAGAGAGTCGAAAAATTAAAAGTTAAAGTATGCTAATTGACTGACAAAAATAATACAGTTAGGTTCTTCAGGTTAGTAATGATGAAATATATAAAAATGTGTAAAAAAGATTGTATAAATGGGAGAGGATTATGTGCACAATGACACAAAATGATAGATAATAAACATAAAATGGAAAAATGAAATACAAAAATGACAAATAGTACAATGAATCAAAGAATTATATTGACATTATAGTGATAACGACTAAGTGATAAATACATATGTAAGTAATTACGTCTGCATGCTAATCTCATATATGAGAAAAACTAAAATTAGCATAGAGAATAATCAAGAAAATAAAACATAGTGACAGAAATAATAAACTATGCTAATTGATTGCTAATTGTATAATTATTGTTTTGAGATTAGGCTCGGTTAAGAAAGCTATAACCTATAGTATGTCTCTGTAATATCACGGAGTAACTTGGCAACATTATCGTTGATAGCCTCTTTTCTTATTCTCCATTGCCAATTACTTCCACCAAAAGTTGAAGGAGTATTTATTCGCGAGTCAGATCCGAGACCTAAAATATCTTGCATAGGGAAAATGACAAGCCCGGCTTGTGAAGCTGACACACATTTTATGGCACCCCAGGATAATCCTTCAATATCTGTCAACCGTAGATAATTATGGGCAAATGTGTTGTCGGTTTTATTAGAGTTTGATAGCCAACCGATAAAAGTATCGGAATCGTGTGTGGATGTATATGCAACTGAGTTGAATATTGCGTTATGAGGAAGGTATGAACTCTCTGTTTCCGGATTGAGAGAGAAAATCAGTACTGTCATTCCGGGAATTCCACAATTCGAGAAAAACTCTTGCAGGTTTTCGTTAATATCGCAGAGATCCTCGGCAATGAGATCAATCTCTGACAATGAAAGTTTTATTGTATCCAGAAATTCCATTCCTGGGCCAGCTTTCCATCGTCCTTCGGCTGCTGTTTCCGCACTGGCAGGTACCTGCCAAAAAGAGTGTATTGCTCGAAAATGGTCGATACGTATTGTATCATATAGCTTCATATTGTGCGCTAGACGCCAAATCCACCATTGATAGTTTTGTTCTTTATGCGCGCTCCATCGATATACAGGATTACCCCAAAGTTGACCGGTTTCAGAATAATAATCAGGGGGGACGCCTGCTATAAGTTTTGGCGTGAGATTGATTCGAACTTCAAACAGTTCTCTATTTGCCCATAAATCCGCGCTATCTTCTGAGACATAAAATGGAATGTCCCCAATAATTTTTATTCTTTTGCTGTTCGCGTAGGATTTTAAAGCCGCCCATTGCTTGTAGAATTCATACTGCAAAAAAATTTCAAAATCGATTTCATCTTTTAATAAGTCACGATATTTATCAAGCGTTTTTGGATTTCTGTTTCGAGCTTTAGCATCAGGCCAGTCAAGCAGGCTTTTCATATTAAAATGTCTCTTTAAAGCCATAAAAAGAGAGTAGTCGTAGATCCAATCCTTGTTATCGTCTACAAATGTAGAAATATCGTTAGATAGTATCTCGCGCGAACTTTCAAACGCTTCTCTGAGAATAGAATATCTGTTGATGTATAACTTTCCATAATCTACAGCGTCCAAGTTAGCTCCAAAGTCAAGTGCTTCCAGAGACTCTTCAAATATTAGACCTTCGGCGCATAAAAGTTCAAGATCAATGAAGTATGGATTTCCGGCTGCGGAGGAACAGGACTGATACGGAGAGTCACCAAATCCTGTGGGAACTAATGGCAATACTTGCCAATAACTTTGACCGGCATTTTCTAGAAAATCAACAAAGTTATACGCTTCTTTGCCAAATGTCCCAATGCCATAATTGCTTGGGAGTGAGGAGATCGGCATTAAAATGCCGCTTGATCGCTTTTTCATAGAGTACCTCCGCCTGTCTTGTAGTAAATTGAATCAAGTTTTGTAAAATATTGATAATAGCTAAATATTACAATTCTCTCGAGATGAAGCTGAGATGATTTTCTGATGGCTTGCACTTGCAGAAAATAAGACTAAATAGAATAAAAATGCTAATAAATGTTACTTATTGTGTATATTCAAACAAATAAACCATTTATAAGAAACTAACAAATATCCAGGAGGTTGTCGAAAAATGGCTAATTGTAAAATTTAATATTTGTTAAAACATTAAATATTTTTACAGTACAAAAAAAATATTAAGAGAAAAATTTGTAACAAAAAATCTAAATAGAACAGAAATTATGAGTTACGTTCAGTTAATGCTAAAATTACATAAAATTTTATAGTAGATATACAAACAATATTTGAAATATCATATACATTGATTTAGTCTAATAGCAGGGTAAATAAGTAAACTGAACAATTTTATTTTATAATTATTAAGAAATAAAAGACAACAATATATGACATGTGATAAATGAAACTTGACAGGGATTGTATTGCAAATTAATATATCTATTGGGTAGCAAAATCTCATTTGAGTTTGAAGCGTATTTGACTTTTTTTCATTACATGTTTTTGCACCCAAAATTTTGGAGGTAAAAGGCATGACAGGCAAGGTGGAACTTTCAGCGATGCTATCAGGCATTCATTTTATGATTGGCAGAACGATAAATAAAGTATTCAATGAGGATGGTGACAACTCGTTATCTGTATCTAGATACAGGATTATGTTAGCATTATTGGAAGACGAGGGTATTACTGCCCAAAAGCTGTGTGAAAAGACAGCGCTTGCGAAATCTACGCTTTCAATAATGACGTCATATATGGAAAGCGATGGAATTATATCAAGAGAGACGAGCGAAAAGGACAGACGCGAGGTCTCCTTGAAACTGACAGATAAAGGGAAGGAACTCTGCAAGGAATACCTTGAGAGGGCTGAAAAAGCAATCAGCGGAATTTATGACGGCATTAACTCGGAGAATATTCAGATTTTTGAAGACACCGTGATGTCCGTATATAAGAATCTAATGGAGTCCACCGACAGCAAGAGGCTGTCGGCAAGTACATATAGATAACGCACTACAAAGCTTTATATTTTATTGCTCAAGACACCTTCTCGGAGGTGTCTTCTCTTTTTGGTGGAATTTAGCACAGTGAGATAACGATCGTTCGAGATAAACTTGTGTACAATATTATCGGGGGGAGAACACGTAAATTCTACCGCTGATTCAAAGAAAACCTGTCTGCCGCTGATAATTAGCGTCGTTACGACAGGTCATTTGAAATTATTTAATTCAAATTAAGTACTGACGAATAGTTAGGATGATTATTCCAGGTCATCCACAAGCAATAGTTCGTCATACTTATAGTTTATGACTGTTTTATCTATGAAATAACATTTTCCGAGCTTGGCTGATAAATTGTGCAACTATTTTGCTATGTCGAGCTTGAGGCAAATGCTCAAATATTCTGATCGTCAAGCAGTTTTTTGTCTTCCTCGGCTAATAATAATTTTGAATACAAATCGGGGCGGCGGTCGCGCGTGCGTTCGATTGATTTCTTTCTGCGCCATTTGCGGATGTACTCGTGGTGGCCTGAGAGGAGCATGTCAGGGACTTTGCGGTCGCGCCAGATCTCTGGCCGCGTGTATTGCGGATACTCCAACAGACCATTCCAGTGGCTCTCGTCAGTAAAGCACTCGCTGCATTTCAATACGCCCGGGACGAGCCTGCAGACCGCGTCTGCGACGGCCATGGCGGGGATTTCGCCTCCGGTGAGTACAAAGTCGCCGATTGAGATCTCCTCGTCGACGCATTCTTCAATAAAACGTTCGTCGACGCCCTCATAATGGCCGCAAACCAGTATCAGGCGCTCATAATCCGTACTGAGTCTGATGGCATGTGCCTGGTTAAATACAGTACCGCAGGGGCTCATAAGTATTGTATGCACGCGAAACCCAGCATCACTGCATACCTTGTCCCAGCAGTTAAACAGAGGGTCGGCCTGCATAACAACGCCCATGCCGCCGCCGTATGGGTAATCATCGACCTGTTTTTGGCGGCTTTTGGTATAGTCCCTGATTTGATGGCATTCGATGAAAATGTGTCCGCGCTCGGCTGCCCTGCCTAGAATGCTTTCGGTCATCATATCGCCGACTATGTCTGGAAACAGAGTAAGAATATCAATGCGCATTTTACATACCTTCAATTAACTTTACAGTTATACGCCTTGCGGATATATCGATAGATATCACGAATTCCTTTACGTCCGGGATGAGGTGTTCGTGCGCTCCTTTTACTACGAAGATGTTTTGGCCGGGCGGAGTCAAGATCTCGGCAACAACTCCGATTTCACCCTTGTTTACGTCGTAAACGCTCAGCCCGAGCAGATCCTGCAAAAAGTATGTTCCGGCAGGGAGGTCGGCGTCATCGCGGGCTATGGCAACAATCAGGTTTTTCAGCCTCATCGCAGAATTAATGTCGTCAACGTCCTCAAGCTTAGTGAGGCACATGCGTTTGTGCACTCGCGACTTGGAGACGTTGTATTTTTTGTCTGATATATATAGATGTTTGAACCGGCTCAGAAACTCGGCGCTGTCGCACCATGGTTCGATGCAGACTTCACCGTGGATTCCGTGGGTCGATACGATTTTTCCAGCCTCGATATAGGCACTATCCATAACAGTTCACCACAAACAGACCAAGAGCAATGTGGGGCCGGATGAACACCGACCCCGCTGCAAACGGTCATATAAATAACATTACGAAGTTATTCGCTGTCAACGATTTCGACGTTAACATACTTGTTGTCTAGCATCGCGACAGACTTGACTATTGTTCTGATATCGTGGGCGATACGGCCGTGACGGCCGATTACCTTGCCCATATCAGTAGGAGCGACGCGAAGCTCAAGGAGAATTCCGTCTTCGCGTTCGAGCTCGGTGACAGAGACCTGATCTGGGTACTCAACGAGATTCTGAGCAATATACAGGAGCAGATCTTTCATAAGTCCCTCCCTCAAAGAATACCGGAACGCTTGAAAAGCGAGCGCACAGTATCAGTCGGCTGAGCGCCGGTCTTCATCCATGCGAGAGCTCTTTCGTTATCCACCTTGATCTCGGAAGGTTCAGAGAGCGGATTGTACGTACCGATTTCCTCTATAAAACGACCATCACGCGGATATCTTGAGTCCGCTACAACAATCCTATAGAACGGCGCCTTTTTGGCACCCATGCGGCGCAGTCTGATCTTTACCACAGTTTCACCTCCATATCAAACGATATATAGTCAGAACGCCGTCTTGCGATCAGCGTATTCTGCAAAAAGTAATTGGGGACTTCTCAGAAGGGGAGCATGCCTTTATTCTTGCCGAAAGCCTTGGGCATCTTGCCCGAGGTCATTTGCTTTGCCAGCTGCTGCATGAGGTTAAACGATTTCAGCATCCGGTTCACTTCCTCGACCTTCATTCCGCAGCCGGCTGCAATACGGCGCTTGCGGGATGAGTTGAGCACGTCGGGATTATCGCGCTCATACGGGGTCATAGAGAGAATTATCGACTCGGTTCTGGCCAGTTGCTTTTCGTCCAGAGTCGCGCCCTTCAGAGCGCTTTTATCCATGCCGGGCAGCATCCCGATAACATCGGAAACGCTTCCCATTGATTTGAGCTGTATAAGCTGGTCATAGAAATCAGTCAGCGTGAACTTGTTGGCGCGCAGGCGCTTTTCGAGTTCGGCAGCCTTTTTGTCATCAATAACGGACTGCGCTTTTTCGATAAGCGTAAGCATGTCACCCATTCCGAGTATACGGGAAGCCATGCGATCCGGGTGGAACGGTTCAATCGCGTCCAGTTTTTCGCCGATGCCGACGAATTTAACCGGTTTGCCAGTAACCGCCCTGACCGACAGCGCGGCGCCGCCCCTGGCGTCACCATCCAGCTTGGTCAGCATAACGCCGTCTATTCCGAGTGCGTCGTTAAACGCGGCGGCGGCGTTGACCGCGTCCTGGCCAGTCATCGCGTCGACCACAAGCAGGATTTCGTGGGGATTTACCGCGGCCTTGACGTTGCGGAGCTCGTCCATGAGTTCCTCGTCGATATGCAGCCGGCCGGCGGTGTCGATGAATACAATGTCGTTGCCGTGCTGGCCCGCGTGCTTAATGGCGGCCTTCGCGATTTCCACAGGATCTGTGACGCCCATCTGGAAAACGGGTATCCCCAGTTGGGAACCGACCACCTCAAGCTGGGTAATTGCCGCGGGACGGTAGATGTCGCAGGCGACCAGAAGCGGACGCTTGCCGTGCGAACGTTTCATCAGCCCTGCGAGCTTCGCGCCATTCGTGGTTTTGCCTGCGCCCTGTAAACCAACCAGCATAACGATTGTAGGTGGTTTTGAGGCGAGCGTTATCTTGGATTCTGAGCCGCCCATAAGTTCGGTCAGCTCATCGTTGACTATCTTGACTATAGTTTGCGCGGGAGTCAGACTTTCCAGCACGTCGGCGCCCGAAGCGCGTTCGGTCACTTTGGAGACAAAGTCCTTAACTACTTTAAAGCTGACGTCGGCTTCGAGCAAAGCGAGCCGGACTTCGCGCATCGCTTCCTTAATATCTGATTCAGAGAGGCGGCCGCGGCCGCGCAGTTTCTTGAAAACGCCGGACAGCTTTTCGGTAAGGCCTTCAAATGCCATGCTCAACCCTCCTGATTGGACGTCAACTGCTCGGAGACGACGGCGATCAAATCGACGCAATCCCTGATTTGCGTATCCTGATAGCTGCGTTCGTTGATTGACCTGATTTCACCGGCGGCTTTTGTGATGCGCCCGATGCCCTGAAAACAGTCGGTGTACCAGGCGTAGAAGCCCAGCTTCGATTCCAGATGTTCGAGAGTTTCCTCGGCGCGGGCAATCGAGTCCCGCACGCCCTGGCGCGTGATGCCCTCATTGTCGGCGATCTCGCCGAGCGAGAAATCGTGATTGTAGTAAAGATCAAAAAACTCTTTTTGCTTATCGGTAAGCATTTCACTGTAAAAATCAAATAGAAGAACGTATTTTATGGATTTTTCTTTCAACAATACTCACCGCCTGAATCTTTCTGAGTTTCGGCACCAAAATAAAGCAGACCCTCAAAGAGAGAAGCTTCGGACTCGGGTATAAAGTGAAATAACTTTACAGACGATTAATTTTACTATACGGATTCCGCGATGTCAAGAGACAATTGTCAATTGTCCGAATAAATTTGGGAATACATGCCATTACTGAATAATTTTTCAGTTCAGCGGAGAAAATAGTGCGTACACGAATTGAATCAAGCACAACACTATACGGAGAATGGTATGAACGAAAAACATACGATGATAGAAATTGACGACGCCCGGCTGGAAAAGTACGCGGAAAACCAGGCGAGAGAGCTCAAAATATCAGGAAACGTCAACGCAAAACATATTAGCAATCTGATAAACAGACAACTGAAGCAGCTCAACAGGGTACATTCAGTCGCGGTCACGTTTGCATCAAAGGAACGTACCCAGCCAAAAGAGCTCGAATGGCTGCTGGACAACTGGTATCTAGCGGAACGCGAAGGCAGGGAGGCGGCTCACGAACTGAAAAAGACCGGGAGGCTGCCGGGATCTAAAGGTCACGGCGGACTGCCGGCAGTTTATGTGCTGGCAAAATCGCTTGTATTTGCTTCCGGACAAAGTATAACGCTGGAGAGAATACGCACTTATTTCAGCGCAGCGCAGCGCATCAGGCCGCTTGAGGAGCGCGAACTCTGGCTGATTAAAAATATGCTGAAGGCGGCGATTGTCGATTCAATTACCGATCTTTGCCAAAGCATTCCCGAAATTCTAGAAGGATACTCCAAAAATCCCCTGGATAATCCGTTCGCCGCTGAAAAGTCGCTTAAAAGCGCCTTGGAAAACGGCCTGGAAATTTCTGAGGAATGCGCGAGACTCGCCGGAGTTGCCAATGAAACCCACGAGCGTATCGGAAACATGCTCGGACGGGCGTTTACCTCCCTGCGTATGCTGTCTAACGTTGATATCGCCGATTTACTGTCGGAGATGAGCGTGCTTGAAAGCATCCTGTCCCGTGATCCCAGCGGAATCTATGAAAAACTGGATGAAAGAACGAAAGCATATTACCGGCGTCAGCTGTCGGCCATCGCGAGGCGCAAGCGTGTGCCTGAAAATGTCGCGGCACAGGAAGTCTTGTCAAAAGCCGAGTTGGGTATCGAAACTGTCGACCGGCATGTCGGGCGGTATATCCTGGATACAGATTTTGTCAAAAATCGAAAAAGACTCGCTGGCAAGGCGTATTTTTGCGCTATGTTCGCGGGTACAGCAGCGATAGTAGCCGCCGCAGGGTATGTCACAGGCAGCTGGGTTGCGTGTGCGCTGCTCGTGCTTCCGGTGTCTGACCTCGTCAAGAACTTTTTGGATTTCATAACCGTGCGCGTTTCAAGACCGAGGTTTGTGCCACGGCTGGAGCTTGAGGAAGGTATTCCGGACGAAGGGAAAACGCTTGGCATTATCTGCGCGCTGGTAACCAGTGCCGGAAAAGCGGTAGAGCACGTAAAGCAGCTCGAAAGATATAAGACAGCGAATAAGGACGCGGGGGCAAATCTTGTTTTCGGGCTGCTGCTGGATTTGAAGGACGCGAAAACCCCCACGCTCCAAAGTGACAAAATGATAATAGAAGCTGCCGCGTCGGAGATTGAAGCTCTGAATAAACGACACGGCGGCGGCTTTTTTCTTTTCACCAGGGAAAGGGTTAAGCGCACGCCAAAGTCGAAATACATGGCCTGGGAGCGAAAAAGAGGCGCGATCAACGAGCTGATGATGCTGCTGCGAAGCGACGACTGCGATCTGCATACTGCGACCGGAGATCGGGAAGATTTGCGCGGCATTAATTACGTGATATCGCTGGATGCGGATACGATTCTGTGCGCCGGATGCGCCCGGGAGATGGTCGGCGCGATGCTTCACCCGTTGAACCGGCCGGTAATTGATCCGGAAAAGCGCGTTGTGGTACATGGCTACGGTCTGCTCCAGCCGAGAATATCGGTCGATCTGGAATCAGCGGGAAAGTCGGTGTTCTCCCGCGTTTTCGCGGGGCAGGGCGGCATAGATCCATACAGTTCCACAACAAGCGACGTTTATTACGACCTGTTTGACAAAGCGATTTTTACCGGCAAGGGAATAATTGATGTCGAGGCATATCTGACCTGCCTGGACGGCAGGTTTCCCGAAAACAGAATTCTGTCCCACGACCTGCTCGAAGGGACATATCTTCGCACCGGTCTTATTGGCGATGTTGAGCTGACCGACTCATATCCGCATAAGGCGATAACCTGGTTTGACCGCCTGCACCGCTGGGTACGCGGAGACTGGCAGATAATCAGCTGGCTGGGGGGCAGGGTCAAAACTGAGACGTCCAGCGAGAAAAACCCGATCAGCGCTCTTTCAAAATGGAAAATACTTGACAATCTGCGCAGGAGCGCCGTGCCGATATTCACACTGCTGTCGTTCGCATCAGGATTAATAATTGGCGGCTGGACGCTTTTTGTCACAGCGGCAATCGCACTGCTGTGCGCGATGTCGAACTTCTTGCTTTGCGCCGCCGATCTCGCTCTGCGCTCGCGTATCGGCAGATCGGTGAGATATCACTCAACAGTGGTCGCAGGAGTGCATGGCGCGTTTCTGCAAACTGCGCTGCTGCTGGTGTTTTTGCCATATCACGCATCCGTATGCGCTCACGCGATCGTCACGTCACTCTATCGCATGATTGTTTCAAAAAGGAATTTACTTGAATGGGTGACTGCGGACGAAGCGGAAAATGTCGCACGCAATACAGTGGCATACTATTACAGACGCATGTTCATATCCTGTCTATGGGGAACTGCGGCTCTTGTTACCCCTGCGATTCCGGTCGGCATTGCCGTTGGGATTTTGTGGATAATATCCCCGGAACTTGCCCGCCTGTGCAGTAAAGTCGACAAACAGACAAAAAAACTCTCGGACAGGGACAAGATATTCCTTAAACGGGAAGCGGCTCTGATGTGGCGATATTTTGAAGACTTCCTGACGAAAGAGGATAATTACCTTCCTCCAGATAATTGGCAGGAACAGCCGGCGGTTGGTATCGCGCACAGAACGTCGCCGACAAATATCGGACTTTCATTGCTTTGCACGCTGGGCGCGCTGGATTTGGAGTTGACAAACGCCGATCACGCTCTTGATTTGATCGACAAAACGCTATCAACAGTTGAACGTATGCAGAAATGGAACGGGCATTTGCTCAACTGGTATGACACAAGAAACTTGAACCCGCTCTTTCCTCGCAGCGTATCGTCGGTTGACTCGGGAAATTTCGTCGGCTGCCTGATCGCGTTAAGAGAAGGCCTGCTTGAGATATCGAACGATAAATCAAAGGGGCTCGCATGTAGATGCAATAATCTAATTGAGGAAATGTCGTTTATACAGCTTTTTGACAAGAAAAGAAAACTATTCTATATTGGCTACGACATAGAGAGCGGAAAGTACTCTGAGAGCTACTATGACTTGATGGCAAGCGAAGCGAGGCAAACCAGTTATATTGCCATCGCCCGCGGTGAGGTGGAGCGGAAACACTGGAGCCGTCTTGGCAGGTCGCTGACCGCCTGCGACGGCTTTAGAGGTATGGTTTCATGGACGGGAACAATGTTCGAGTACTTTATGCCGGGACTTCTGATGCCGACTTATCCAAACTCGCTGTTATATGAGAGTGCGAGGTTTGCTTTATACTGTCAAAAGCGGCACGGCGCACAAAAGAAAGTTCCGTGGGGCATATCAGAAAGTGCGTTCTACGCATTCGACGGCGCGCTAAATTATCAGTACAAGGCGCACGGCGTTCAAAAACTTGGCCTGAAGCGTGGTCTTGATCGGGAGCTTGTGGTATCACCGTACTCTACCTTCTTAGCGCTTTCATTAGAACCTCAGGCGGCAATTGCCAACCTCAGAAAACTGCGCACATTTGGTATGGAGGGCAGATACGGCTTTTTTGAGTCGGCCGACTTCACGCCCACAAGGATGCTTTCAGAAAGCGAAGACTACGAGATTGTCCGGTGCTTTATGGTTCACCATGTGGGAATGTCGCTGATTTCCGTTGCTAACGCCTTGCGGGAAAATATAATGCAAAACCGGTTTATGAGGGATATCGAGATGGCGTCATTCTCCGAGCTGCTGCAGGAGAAGGTTCCTGTCGGCGTGGCGACCCTGCGCTCGCCCGCTAGAGAAGTACCGGAAAAGCCTTCCCGCACGGGTATTAGCGGGTATTCGCTCGACTCAATTGGTTACGACGCGTTTCTCCCCAGATGTCATCTGCTGAACAATGGGTCGTACACGCTGTTTGTCACCGACACCGGATTGTCAAAATCCTCGTTAGCCGATGTCAGCCTTACTCGTTTTGAAGCCAGGCAGACTGGCGGCGCGTGCGGAATGTCGTTTTTTGCCAAGACAGGCGAAAAGCTGATTTCGCTTACTCCGGCACCATTTTTTGACCCTGAAATGAAGTACTACTCTGTGTTCAAAGGCGACATAGCAAAGCTAATATCAGAGGGCTACGGTCTAAAATCCGTGCTGGAATGCAGGGTGCCGCACGACGAAAATTCCGAAATACGAGAAGTAGTATTAACCAATAATAACAACATGGAAGTTGAAATAGAACTAGCCTGTTATTTCGAACCAATACTAGCAAATCAAGGAGATTATGAGGCACATCCGGCATATTCAAAACTATTTCTCGAAATAGAGAAGGAAAATTCGTCTCTAATAATGTACAGAAGATCGCGCGGAGATCGAAAAGGGCTATACGCGGTTTTCACTTCTGACGCTTCTGACATTTCGTTTGATGCGTCACGAGAAATTGCAATGGGCAGAGGAGGATTCGATTCGATCGAAAGTGCGCTTTTTAAGCCGCCATCAGGAACAACTGGTGCCGTGCTCGATCCGTGCGTTTTAGCCAGGGTGAAGTGTAAGTTGGGCGCAGGTGAGAGTAAACGCGTTAAATTCGCGCTTGCGGTTGCGAGCGAAAAACTGTCGGCAGTGGAGTCCGCAATGAGAACGCTGCACTACACGCCTGACGCAAGCGAACTGGGACGACTGGACTCAACAGCAGCACTTCTTGGATTAACTCATAACGAAATGCAAAACGCGATGGATATGCTCTGCGCGTTGGTGTTTACGGTCGAGCAGCGCAGACAGCAAATAAAAACTGTCGGTGTGTCAATGGCAAAAAAGGAACTGTGGGCATTTGGAATATCTGGTGACCTGCCAATACTCGGTGTATTGGCAAACGGTGACAAGCCTGCCGAGAAAGTTGCGCGAATAGTAAGACAACACAAGTATTTGCAGCAAAATGGCGCAAAGTGTGATCTCGTATTCTTGACGCAGGAAGGCGCAGAATATAGGCAGCCGACAAGATCGGCAATAATCGAGGCACTGAAAAGCGTGAGCTCTGAGACTGGGTTGGGCATCCTTGGGGGAGTGCATATAATAAATTCTGTTCAGTCTGACGATTTCAGAGAGACGCTGCTGAGGTACCATGCCTCAATATTTATTGAGCTCGAACAAGGAATGCCGGCCTTCAACCGTACACAGCGCAGGCCAAAAAGCTGGACAACAGAAGATGCTAACTTTAGGCTGAAAGCCGCGGGAGCAGAGGCTTCAGTTGCGCTGATGCCAGAGATGGACGCTCTCCGGTACAACAAAGAAAGTGAATTTGATGAACCGAAAAACTCTGTTGAGTATTTAAGTGACGGGGCTGTCAGGTTCAGGAATACTGATTATCTTCAAAAAAACTCATGGAGTCATATCATAACCAACGGCGCGTTTGGATATTTGGCAACAGACTGTGGCAGTGGGCATATGTGGAGATATAACTCCAGGGAAAACAAAATGATACCGTGGATGAATGATCCGCTTGCGATAAAGGGTGCTGAACAAATATGTGTGATAATAGATGGTAAGTCTTATTCGGTATTCTGCAGCGACGACGGTTGCGAGATGAGTGTAACCTATGGATTCGGCTACGCGATCTGGCACAAAAAAATTGGAGCAGCGAAAATCACGACTACAGCTATGGTGCCGCCCAAAAGTATGGCCAGAGTTTTGAGAATCGAAGTTTCCGGAGTGGCAGAAGCAGAGATATTGTATTACTCCGAAGTGATAATGGGTGTGTCAAGCTCGTCGAGGGCAGGCGTTGTAACGCATTTTGATGAACACAGTCACGTCTTGACTGCGGAGAACCCGGCAAATCCTGATTTCAACCCTCAGAGGTACCACCTGATATCTAAGACTGGGGTATCGGAATTTACTTGCGATGCAATCTCCTGGATGCTTGGTGAATTTGATGGTAAAAATGGCGCGGGATTGATGCCCTGCTTTGGGACGCGTATGAAGATGGAGCGTGAGGGTAATCTTCTGTCAAACGTTATTGTGACAGGTTGCTCAGCGAATAACAGCGGATTAGAGCTTATTAAATCGCTGCTTAATCAAAATTTCACGTCGGCAATCGCCGATCAGAAGGAAAAACTTAATAGTTCGCATATATTAGAAGTTAGCACGCCGGATCTATCGCTTAACCATTATATTAACGGTTGGGCGGTATATCAAACGAAAGAATGCAGGTGTTTTGCGCGCACATCACTTTATCAATGTGGTGGTGCATATGGGTTCCGTGATCAACTACAGGACTCATGTGCCCTCGTTTTGACAAATCCGGAAATACTACGACTGCAACTGATAAGGGCTGCAGCGCATCAATACCGCGAAGGCGATGTACAGCACTGGTGGCATCCGCAGAGCAAAAATGGGCATGAAGGGCATAAAGGCGTTCGCACAAAATGTTCAGATGACCTTCTATGGCTTCCGTATTCACTATGTGAGTATCTGGAAAAGACCGGAGACGACTGCATACTTGGAATAAAAATACCGTTTATTGTCTCTGTGCCTCTGGGTGAACGTGAACATGAGCGCTATGAAATACCCGAAACCTCTTCTGAGAGAGAGGGAATACTCGAACATTGCGTTCGCGCGATAGAACTCGCTCTTGCACGCGGCACAGGAGAGCACGGCCTTGCAAAAATAGGAACAGGTGACTGGAACGACGGATTCAACCTAGTAGGAGCCGAAGGCAGGGGAGAGAGCGTATGGCTGACCTGGTTTTTGTCATTCGTCCTGGAGAGATTCGCCGGTCTCTGTGAAAAGCTCGGCAGATCGGAGCTTGCAAAGAAATATCGCAGACACTCTTCAGAACTTGGTGAATCGGCGAACAAAGCGTGGGATGGAGAATGGTATCTTCGAGGATATTTTGATAATGGAGAATTGCTGGGCAGTAATTCGTCAGAAGAATGCAAAATTGATTCGATCGCTCAGAGTTTTTCTGTCTTTTCTCCGCTAGCCGATCCAGACCGGCGCACAAGGGCAATCCAGTCGGCTATTAAGCATTTGGTAGACAGAGATAATAAAGTCGTAAAGCTGTTCGCGCCCCCATTTAAGGATTCACACCAAAATCCCGGCTATATAAAAGGATATGTCGCGGGCGTACGGGAGAATGGCGGACAGTACACACATGCGGCCGCCTGGCTTGCTATGGCGTGTCTAATGAACGGCATGAATGACGATGGCTACGAGATACTCTCGATGCTACTGCCTGCGACACATGACATTGAGACCTACAAAGCCGAGCCGTATGTACTCGCGGCGGACGTATATTCTAATCCCGCGCATGTGGGACGAGGAGGCTGGAGCTGGTACACTGGTGCCGCTGGATGGTACTTTCGGGTCGTTGTGGAGAATTTGCTGGGAATACTGGTATTGGCGGAGACAATAATAATTAAACCAAATATGCCTTCACATTGGAAAGGATTCTCCGTAAAGCTGCGGCGCGGAGCATCAGTCTATACTATTGATGTCACAAACTGCGACAGAGACGAATGCAAGCTAGACGGTCAGGTGCATAGCGGTGATATACCGATTGCTAAGGACGGAAAAAATCATCATATCGAAGTCTGCTGCAAATCTAGGGTTTAAAAAGTTGTTTTCATGTTGTATAATGCAATATTAGGTATTCAAGCGATACTAAGCCTAGGTCTCGACAAATGTATAATATGATAGAGATATAACGAAACGTATAATACTGAAAGGGGTGATTGCGCCAGTGGCAGTAAAAACTGAGATTTTTCCTGGTATTTCCCTAACATCAATAAAAACCGACAAGTTTAAGACCGGATTGTTATCGATCGATCTATTGCAGAATTTGTCCGACCATAACGCTTCACGTAATGCACTGCTTCCGCATTTGCTCAGGCGCGGAAACGCAAGACTCAAGGATATGGAGACATTTGCAGCCGAGCTCGATGAGCTGTACGGCGCTTATCTTGAGCCGACTGTGCGCAAAAAAGGTGAAGTCCATTGTGTTGGACTGCTTACGAGTTTTGTCGAGGATAGATTTGTTCGAAGTGATCGCAGCCAGCTTGACGGTGCGATCGGAATCCTATGCGAGACCCTCGCGAACCCCCTTCTTGACTGTAAAAAATTCAGGAATGACTATATGGAGAGCGAGCGAGCCAACTTGGTAGACCGGATCAACGCTCAGAAAAACGACAAAGTGGTTTTTGCGTCCAACCGGTTGATCGAGCAAATGTGCGAAGGAGAGGCATATGGCGTTAATCTTCTGGGAGATGAACGCTCTGCGGCAGCCATAGACGACGGCTTATACGATTACTATTTGGATCTACTGTCCAACGCGAGAATTGAAGCCTTTTACTGCGGTAGTGAAGATCATGCGAGGATCGCCGACCGATTGGCGAAAGAGCTTGAAGCCCTCAAAAGAACGAACGATATATATATACCTCGCACCGAAGTCAAAACAACCTGCGGAAAATTACGCGAATTTGACGAGGGCATGGATGTAACCCAGGGAAAACTGTCGCTCGGTTTTCGCACCGGCATTACCGGAGCTGATCCGGATTTCCCTGCAATGCTTCTTTTTTCGACAATTTACGGCGGTTGCACAACTTCAAAGCTGTTCTTAAACGTCCGCGAAAAAATGTCGCTTTGCTATTACGCCAGCGCGTCGTACGACCGAATAAAGGGCGTTATGACGGTAAACTCAGGAGTGGAATTTGACACTGTTGACAGCGCAAAGCAGGAAATATTGGCACAGCTCGAAATCTGCCGAAAGGGCGATATTCAGGATTGGGAGATCGATGGTGCCCGCGCCGTATTGATAAACTCGCTAAAATCAATAGGAGATTCACAGAGCGCACTCGAGGAGTACTATCTCGGAAGGGCGGCCGCGGGTCTCGAACCGGTTCAACCCGAGAGCATTATCAGTAGTATTGCGGCCGTTACTGTTGACCAGGTCGTTGCCGCGGCAAACAAAATTAATCTTGACGCTATATATTTCCTGCATGGAAATAAATGATCAGGAGTGCATATGAGAGTGATGGAATTTCAGCGCGTGGGCGAAAAGGTAATTCATGAGCGACTGGAAAACGGCCTGGATTTGTTCGTGATTCCGAAGGCCGGGTTTTCTAAAACTTACGCGTTTTTCGCCACAAATTACGGCTCGGTAGACATGCGCTTTTCTCAAAACGGAGGATGGACCGATACTCCGGCTGGCGTGGCACATTTCTTGGAGCACAAGATGTTCGATACTCCTGACGGCAACGCGCTGCAGGAGCTTTCCAAAAACGGGGCCAGCCCGAACGCGTTCACCAGTTTTTCGATGACCGCGTATTATTTTGACTGCACCGAAAAATTCACCGACAGCCTGAGAATACTTCTCGATTTTGTGTCGGTTCCGTACTTCACCGAGGACAGCGTTTCCAAGGAACAGGGGATTATTGCGCAGGAAATAAGGATGTACGACGATAACCCCGAATGGCGGGTGCTCGAGGCTATGTTTGACAAAATGTACGCCAGTCATCCGATTAGAATCCCCATTGCGGGAACTATACAGTCGATATCAGAAATCACAGCCGACACCCTGTATCAGTGCCACAAGGCGTTTTACAACCCGGCGAATATGTCGCTATGTGTTGTCGGAGACGTTGAACCCGAACAAATAGTGCAGATTGCTCGCGAAGTTCTGCCGAAAACTGCGGGAGCCGAGGTCGAACGTGATTACGGGGTTGAAGCGGGAAGCGGTGCTGTCGGACACGACGTGGTAACAAAAATGGAAGTACCCTCGCCTATGTTCTCGCTGGGCTTTAAACACTCGACTCCGGCCTTTGGAGAAGAATACCTGAGGAGAGAGCTGCTGGCGGAGCTTTCCGCGGCGGCGCTGTTTGGAAACTCAACCGAACTGTATTCGAAGCTGTACTCGCAGGGTCTTATCAACCGGACTTATGATACGGGATACTATTCCTTCTCAGGCGGAGGCTGCCTGCTCGTATCCGGCGAGAGCCGCGACCCCTCTGCCGTGCGTGACGCAATACTTCAGGAAGCTGAAAGGGTTGCAAAAGAGGGGCTTGACGAAGCGCTGTTTGAAAGGCTGAAAAAAGCGGCAGTAGGCGCCAGACTGACTGCGCTCAACTACCCCTCTGCCATAAGCCGGAACGTTGCGGCATCTCATTTCGGAAAAGCGGAGTATTTTAGCTTTCCGGAGATCTATGACAGCTTCGATGTAAATGATGTAGTCAGGCACATTAATGAAAATGTCAGACATGAAACATCTACGTTATCTATCGTTATGTAGGAGTGAGCCGTTTGAATGAACCTATTGGTTTTCCCGGACTGGGATTCGAGATAGACCCAAGCAGGGTGTTTTTTTCACTGGCTGGAAAGGATTTTTACTGGTACGGCCTGATTATCGCGCTTGGGTTTCTCTTGGCGGCTGTTTACGTCTCCAAGAGAGCTCCAAAGTTTGGGGTTCGGTCAAATCACCTTATTGATTTGCTGATTTTCGCAACTCCGGTTGCGATCATTTGCGCTCGAATTTACTATGTAATTTTTGAGTTTGACCTGTACGTCAACGACCCCATCCGCATGCTGTATATTTGGGAAGGCGGAATTGCGATCTATGGCGGCATCATTGGCGGAATTCTTACGGCCGTGGTATTTTGCAAGATAAAGAAAGTAAACATCTGGGCAATACTCGACCTTGCTGGGCTTGGCTTTTTGATCGGGCAGTGCATCGGCAGATGGGGCAACTTCATTAACCGCGAGGCCTACGGAACAGTCACCGATCTGCCTTGGCGGATGGAGATATACAACGCGGCGGAGGGCGTGCGTCAGGCGGTTCACCCCACGTTTTTATATGAATCGCTGTGGACGGGACTCGGCTTTCTGCTGCTACATAGTTATTCCAAGTTCAGGAAATTTAACGGTGAAATCTTCTGGCTCTATGTCGCCTGGTATGGACTCGGCCGAGGTTTCATTGAGGGGCTTCGAACCGACAGTCTGTTCTTTTTCAGCACCGGAATGCGTGTCTCGCAGGTAGTCGCGTTCGGCTCGTGTCTTATTGCGCTGGGAATACTGGCGTACAACTGGTTCATTGCCAAACATGATCCAAGCGAGCTGCGCGATCTGACCCGCGAACCGGCTATCACGGGAGGAAATACTGTCAGCCGTGACAACACAGAAAGCGCTACTGATATAACGAACGATAAGGAGAACTGAAATGCCCGCAATAATCATAGACGGGAAAGCAGCTGCGGAAAGACAGAAGGTACAAATTGCGACAGACGTTGCAGAATTAAAAAAAGAGGGAATCATTCCCGGACTTGCGGTAATTATTGTGGGAGATAACCCGGCATCCCGAGTATACGTGGATAACAAGCGCCGCGATTGCGAAGGCTGCGGCATCATGAGCGAGGAAATCGCGCTTCCTGAGCAGACGACCGAGAAAGAGCTGCTTGACATTATCGAACGATTAAACAACAGAGATGATATACATGGAATACTGATACAATTGCCGCTGCCAAAGCATCTGTCTGAGGATAAGCTGCTCGTTAGTATTAACCCGCAGAAGGACGTCGATGCCTTTCATCCCCAGAACGTGGGAAAAATTATGATCGGCGACTATGATTTTCTGCCGTGTACTCCGGCGGGTGTAATGGCGCTGCTAGACGATTACGGGATAGAGATAGCCGGAAAGCACTGCGTTGTAGTCGGCAGGTCGAATATCGTCGGAAAACCGCAGGCTATGCTGCTGCTACATAGGCACGGTACGGTGACGATATGTCATTCGCGTACCGAAAATCTGCCTGAAATTACTCGTCAGGCGGACATTTTGATCAGCGCAGTCGGAAAAATCGGCATTATTACAGCCGATATGGTAAAACCCGGCGCTGTAGTGATTGATGTCGCTATAAACCGGAATGAGGACGGAAAACTCAAGGGAGACGTCTGTTTTGACGAAGTCGCAGCAATTACTTCGCATATCACACCGGTTCCCGGCGGCGTCGGTCCTATGACGCGGGCTATGTTGCTTCGTAATACTATTACAGCCGCAAGACGCCTGGGAGGGAAAGGCATATGACCGATATAGAAATCGCGCGTCAAGCGGCGCTTATCCCAATAAAGCGGATTGCGGAGAATGCAGGGATTCCGGTCGAAGCGGTTGAGCTGTATGGCGAGTACAAATGTAAAATTAATCCCAAGTTAATTAATGATAATAGACCGGACGGAAAGCTGATTCTTGTCACGGCAATATCGCCAACCAGCGCAGGAGAAGGAAAGACCACCACCAGCGTTGGTCTTGCGGACGCTTTGTCATATATCGGGAAAAAGTCGGCGCTTGCGCTGAGAGAACCGTCACTTGGACCGGTTTTCGGGGTCAAGGGCGGCGCGGCGGGCGGCGGATACGCGCAGGTCGTACCAATGGAGGAAATAAACCTGCATTTCACGGGAGATATTCATGCCGTTGGCGCCGCGAACAATCTGCTAGCCGCGATGATCGATAATCATATTTTTCATGGCAACGCACTCAGTATTGATCAGCGAAGAATTACATGGCGACGTTGTATGGATATGAACGACCGCCAACTGAGACATATCGTTTGCGGATTGCATGGAAAAGTCAACGGAATGCCGCGGGAGGATTCGTTTGATATCACCGTAGCTTCTGAAGTCATGGCTATTCTGTGTCTGGCAGACGGCATCGCCGATCTGAAACTGCGGCTGGGTAAAATAATTGTCGGGTATACATACGACGGCAAACCGGTGACGGCCGCAGATCTCGGAGCTGCGGGCGCAATGGCTTCGCTGCTTAAAGACGCGATAAAACCGAATCTTGTTCAGACGCTCGAGCACACTCCGGCGTTTATTCACGGCGGACCTTTCGCAAATATTGCGCACGGCTGCAACAGCGTCGCCGCTACAAGGCTGGCGCTCAAAGTTGCGGATTATGTTGTGACCGAGGCTGGATTCGGCGCAGATCTCGGCGCTGAAAAGTTTATTGACATCAAATGCCGCGCCTCCGGGCTCAGACCTTCCGCCTGCGTTATCGTCGCAACCGTGCGCGCGCTCAAGCATCACGGAGGCTGTGCCAAAGAATCGCTGAAAGAAGAGAATTTGCAGGCGCTTGAAAAAGGATTGCCCAACCTGATCGGGCACATCGCGAACATCAAGAACCGGTTTAATATTCCGGCGGTAGTTGCGATTAACCGGTTTACAACAGATACCGAGGACGAGCTTGGCATGATAAGCCGAGCGTGCGGTGAATACGGCGTTAAAGTAGCGCTTTCTGAAGTATGGGAACATGGCGGAAAAGGCGGAGAAGAACTGGCTCGCGAAGTTGTTAAGCTCGCCGACGGCAATCAGGCTGAGCTGGAATTTGCGTATCATACGGATATACCTATAAAAGACAAGATCGAGTGTATTGTCAAGAGTATTTACGGCGGCAGCCGCGTGACATATGACCTGCAGGCTGAAAAGGACATTGCCTTATTTGAGTCGCAAGGGTTTGGAAATCTGCCTGTTTGTATGGCAAAAACGCAGTATTCGTTTTCCGACAATCCCGCGCTGCTGGGAAGGCCAAGCGGCTTCGCTGTTAATGTGAGCTCGGCGCGTGTGTCAGCCGGGGCGGGGTTCATTGTAGTACAGACAGGCAGCATTATGACAATGCCGGGTCTGTCTAAAAAGCCCGCTGCCGAGAATATCGACATCGATAACGACGGCGTTATTCATGGTCTGTTTTAATTCTCAAACAAGAGAAAAAGCCTCTGCCAATCGGCAGAGGCTTTAATAATTCGTTTCTCAAGTTTCGGAATCTTGGCGCTGCGGCGATTTGTGGCGTATATAATCGCGTCTGTATTCAAGAGGCGAGATGCCGACGATCGATTTAAATGTTTTTGTAAAGTGCGGAACATCGTCAAAGCCAACCATGGCGGCAATTTCATATACCTTGTACTGCGGACTGCCCAGCAATGCCTTTGCGTGAGCGAGACGGACATTAGTGAGTATTTTTATAAAATTCTCGCCGGTTTCGCGCTTAATCAGCTTGCTTAAATACCAGGTGCTGACAAAGACCTCGTTCGCGACGGCTTTTAGCCCCATGTCCTTGGAGGCGTAGTTCATATTGATGTAATCGAGTGCTAAGGTGACCAGCCTGCTGTAACCTTTTCGGTTGGCTGACGTGCTTTGATGCTGGCTGACCATGCCCATTTCATCTATTTGCGCAACTTTTTGCTCCAAATTATTAAGTTCTTCAAGAAAAGCCCGTTCCTTGTTAATAATCGCACAGGCGTCGGAAATAGCGTCAATCAAATCAGCGGGGTTTGCCGGCTTGAGCAAATACCTGAAAGCGCCGACCTGCATCGCTTTTTGAGCGTACTCAAATTGTGGGTAGCTCGATAGAATGATGACCTTGCAGTCATAGTTGTTTTGCCGGAGCTGAGAGACGAGCTCAAGACCATCCATACCGGGCATGCATATGTCCACGATAAGCAGATCGGGATTAAGAAGCTCAACTTTCTTAAAGCCGTCTTCACCATTTTCAGCGGTACCGACAACTTCACAGCCGAGTTCTTCCCAGTCTATTGAATTAAGCACTATCTCTCTGATGATTTCTTCATCGTCAATTATCAGAACCCTTACCACGATGCTTTCCCTCCCAATGGATATCAGCATTTATAAGCCGGGCAGCGCGTTATGTCGAAACTCGATTGCGTGCTTGTTTAAGTATATACCAAATAAATTGCCAATCAATGGGCAGGCTCCGGACGATCAGCCAATAATAGGCCGATAACTAAATATAGAATAAAAACGACAAAGAATCAAGTACATAATCAAAAATAGTTTCACAAAAAAAAACATTACATTTTTTACTTGATCTAATGATAGCACATAATAGTCTATTATTGAATCGATATTAGTTAAATAGTCTGTTTTGCTCTTATGTGTCTAATGTTGCTCAAAATATTCATTTCTAAATATATTTATACTAACAGACCTTATTAAAATCATAAACCACACAAAAATTGCATGTTTTTGATTCAAGAGCCGCCTCGCCAATAAGTTTTCATCAAACGAAATTGTTTTATTGCTCGATATAAAGTGCGAAATAATGCACGGATATGCTAGGATATGCGCGTTTAACCAAAAACTCAGGAATAAACTTGAGGGGCTGCTATTAGCAGCCCCTCAAGTTTATTCTCCTTTATATTTTTTTCTGGTAGCCATACCGCCCCTGAGATGACGTTCGGCTTTGTTTTCATCTAATATCTCTTTAACGGCCAGGTGCAGTGAACGGTTAAAATGTTGCAGCCGTTCAGACAAATCCTTATGTACGGTCAATTAGATCGGGAATCCGTTTTTGAGAAAGCGGGATCTGGGCGTAGACCTGAAGCTTCCCGGACGGATATACAATGATTCTTCGCAAAATACTCTTTAGCAGAGCGTTGTCATATATCAGCCGCAGGTCTTGCTGGCTTGCGCTAGAATAGAATTCATCGATCAGCCGGCATGGGTCAAAATCAGAAAAATCGGAGTCAAACATCGATAGTTGATTTTCGAATTTCTGGCGCGCTCTCTCCAGTTCCTCAAGCTCCAACTGCAATGTTTCCAGGGTAATGATATCGACCTCAAATTGTGCGCGTTTTTTCTTCCGCTGGCTTGCTATAAAATCGAGCTGCGAAACGATCGATCTATAACCACCGTACGCCAGATGACTGTCCACCTCTTCCAATTGGCGCTGCAAGTGAGTATGAACGAGTTTTTTCAGCAGCAGCCCGTCCTGAATATGAGGTTCTATGTATGCGATCATCGTATCGTGAAGCTCTGTCTCAGGAAGTATAAAATCATTTTGGCAGGCTAGGATGCCTTTTGAGTTGCGGGTCGAGCATGTCCACCAAATTCTTGCAGGCTCTCCGGTTTTTGACCGGCGGGCGCATCTGCGAAATGCGCGGCCGCATTCGCTGCAGAACAGCAGGTTTGAAAATGGGTGCGCGTTATTATGTCTGGATCTTGCGATGTTTTTCTGCTCATTTCGCCGGATAATCTCATTTTGCGTTTTTTCGAACAGTTCGTCGCTAATCAGTCTGAAATCCGGGCGGTCGACGGCTATCCACTCTTCGCTGGGATTATGCGACCGCCTGGAAGTTAGAAAATCGGCAACGTAGCTTTTGCGGTTTATTACCTTGCCTATGTAGATTTGGTTTTTGAGCATTTCGGATATTGATGACTGCGTCCAGCCGGATTTTCGCGACCGGGTAGGGATGAGCAGAGAATTCAGGTAGTCGGCGATCTTTCCGCTTCCCATCGCCTGCTCCGTATACAGCTCAAAAATCAGCCTGACGGTGCGCGCCTCGTCCGGGTTCGGCTTCAGCGTATACCTGTCAACGCGGTCATAGCCGTAAATATAGTTAGGAACCCGTCCTCTTTCGGCGGACAAGTTCTTGCTGAACTTTATGCGTTTGGAAGTATTCGCGCTCTCGGCCTGCGCCATTGCGGCAAGGATTGTTATATACGCCTCGTCAACTTCGCTTGAATCCATGTTTCCGGTGATAAAATGGACGCGAACGCCGTGCGCCTTCAGTTCGCGGTACACGGTCAGAAAGTCCAGCGTGTTACGCGCGAACCGGCTGATGTCCTTGACAAATATTGCCGAAAACTTCCCGGATACAGCGTCGGCCACCATCTTAACGAACGCCTTCCTTTTTTTTAGCTTAGTGCCGCTGATTCCTTCGTCCGCATATACCGAGTAGTTGTCGATGCCCTTGTGGCTGAAAAAATCAGCGAAAAACTCGCTCTGGTTTTGCAGACTTGACGCCTGGCTCTCGTTGCCGGTTGAGATTCTGCAATAGCATGCGACTGCGGGATTCAAAACGTTCCTCCTCTCTTTTCGTATTAATTCCTGTCAATCCGCTTTTGGCGGCGACCTTTCGCAGGTGCATTGCGATCTGCGCTGAATTTGGTCAAACAGCAAACGGGAAGTGTTCGCCGCTTTTTGATCAAGCACGGATCTCAGCGAGTATTTGTCTGCCAGATATTCAGCAATGTTTTCCAGTCCTTCAATTTCCATTGATAATCTCCCCCAATAGTAAGATGAATTATGCGTTAATATGGCGTATATCTGCCAAAACAGTGTGTGCCGCTGCGAATTGGTTTATAAACTCAGCGCGCGTTGGATATCTTGTGAGATTGACATAAGTCGGTGAGCACAAGTATAATGATAGTGTTGGCATCTCGGCATCTTTCTTCAGGTATCGCCGTCAATAAGAGCAATTGTTTCCAATCTTTAAGCGCAAAGTGAAATATGCCTTTCGGCAGTCCGAAAAGGGGTAACGGTAATTGGAATACTACGCTCACAGCACCAAAAGGGATGACAAAAGTGACTGGCAGCTGCTGCGTGATCATTTGACCGGCTCCGCGATAATAGCGCGCGAGTTCGCGGAAGTCTTCAATGTCGGAGACCACGCTTATGTTTGCGCGCTTATTCACGACCTCGGAAAATATCAGATTGAATTTCAGCTCAGGCTGGAGGGGAAAATAAGTCAGGTCGAGCACGCCACAATCGGGGCGCAGTGGGCGGCGAAGTTTTACGGCGAAGCTGGGCTTTATATGGCGCTGGCGATCGCGGGACATCACGGGCATTTGTCGGAAACTGTGGGAGATCCCGGATCCAACAAGCCCGGGACGCTGGAATCGCATCTCAACAGGTGCTTCCCGGAGATTGTGCCGGAACTTCCGCTGCCGGAAATGCCAGGAGAACTGTTTTTTGACTTGAAATATCCGGGATTTTCCAAAGCGTTTTACATCAGGATGCTTTACTCCGCTCTTTGCGATGCCGATTGTCTTGATACGGAGAGATTTTACGATCACAAACGCTACGAATCCAGATTACGATCTCCGGATATGGATAAGCTGGCATTCCGAATAAACAGGTTTTACGACAATCTGGAAGCCGAGCCGACTCCGATAAACAGAGCCCGCGACGAGATACTTCACAGATGTCTGCGGATGTCCATCAAGCCGCCCGGTTTTTTTTCGCTGACCGTTCCAACCGGCGGCGGAAAGACACTTTCCTCGCTGGCTTTTGCGCTTCACCACGCCGGTATGCACGATTTGCGCAGAGTGATTTACACCATGCCGTATACCAGCGTTATCGAGCAAAACGCGGATACCTTTCGCAGCGCTGTTGGCTCCGACGCGGTTCTGGAACACCACAGCCATTTCGATATGGATTTTGAAATAGACAGCGAAGACGATATAGTTTCTGGCGATGACCGGCTGGCGGCCGAAAACTGGGATAAACCTGTCGTCGTTACAACCAACATGGAGTTCTTCGAGTCGCTCTTCTCATCCCAAAAGAAGCGGTGCAGAAAACTGCACAACATAGCCAAAAGCGTGATAATCCTAGACGAGGCGCAGGCTATACCCGCCGGGTACCTCAAACCGTTTATGGCGGCTCTGCGCGAGCTTGTTAACCGGTACGGATGCTCGGTCGTACTATGCACGGCGACCCAGCCGATTCCGAAAGAGCAAAAATGGCGGGATTTGCTGGCAATCGAGCCCGACGAAATTATCGACGATCCCGGCCAGTTCTCGCCGGCCTTTGACCGGGTGGACGTAAGGATTATTACAAGGGACGTGCTGCACGACGACAAGCTGTGCGCGCGGATAATTTCACAAAAGCAGGTGCTCTGCATTGTGAACACCCGCAAGCACGCGATGCTTCTCTCTCGCGACCTCGAGCATACCGAGGGAGTATACCATTTGAGCACGTGCATGTGCGCGGCCCACAGACGCGAGCTGATGGCTGTCATTCGTCAGAGGATACTGAGCGGCATGTCGTGCAGGGTGATTTCGACACCGCTGGTTGAAGCGGGCGTCGACGTCGATTTCCCGGTGGTATACAGGGCGCTCGCCGGACTGGACAGCATTACTCAGGCGGCGGGCAGATGCAACCGCGAGGGGAAGCAAAAGGAAAAAGGGCTGCTGTATGTCTTCCGGCCGGAATCGCACGGCGCTTTCGACCGCGGCTGGCATCTTCAGACCAGGCAGCTGTTTGACCAGATAGTCAAAAACGGAAACAATTCGGATATTCTGTCCATTCCGAGCCTGGACCGCTATTTCAGCGAGCTTTACGAGCAGGACAAATCAGGCCAGCTGGACAAATACGACATGATGCAGAGCTACGAAGCCGCAGTCGACGGAATCTTCAAGTTTCCCCAATGGGACAGGATGGTTCGCCTTGTAGACGTAAATACATATACGGTAATCGTTCCCTGGGCAGTGCCCAAGAAGAGATGGAATCATCTTAAGCAAAGGATGGAAGGGTCACCGGATGTCCAGCTGTTGCGCGATTTGCAGCCGCTGACCGTTCAGGTGACACCCTGGGACTTTAAGGCAATGCAGACCGCCAAAAAAATCTCAAGTATGGGCCGTTTCTTCTGGATACTTTCTGATCGTAAGCTGTACAGCTACAGATACGGCCTGAAATCCTCCGAAGACGACGGCGGTCTGTTGGATATCTATATTACATAACAAAATTTAATTCCATAATTTGAAAAGCACCGCTACTGGCAGTCACTGTGCGTTGTATATCTGTCGGCGAAATTGGAATCGATTATTTTCTTCCTGCATCCGGAGGGCGAATACCTCCAGCGGTCGATTCGCCCGTGGGTAATGAAATATGTAAGCGGGATCAGCTCGGTCGACTGAGGGAGCCGGTCGATAACGATGAGCTTTATTTTCATCCGGTCCGGCTGGATTGCCTTGACATAGACGGACACGCTGTCTCCGATGCAAAGGCCGACCTGCCGCTCCGCCAGCCCCGTCAGATTGGGCGTGAGCTCTATGAACACCCCGAAGTCTTCAATTCCCCGGACTTTGCCGACGACTGTTGTTCCGGTGCGGAACATGTTCGCGTTTTCTTCCCAGGTGCCAAGCAGCTCCCGGTGGCTGAGGTGTATGCGGGCTGCCGGTTTGTCGACGGCGGTCACAACGGCGAAAATGTCCTGCCCGACGCGAAACCGTTCGTTTGGATGCCGTATGCGCGAAACCGAGATTGAATCCAGCCCAATCAGCGAAACGCAGCCGCAGCCTATGTCCACAAACGCTCCGAACGTGTCCAGATGAGTGACACGGGCGGGGATAATATCACCCGGCGTCAAATTGTCCAAAAGATGATTGAGGCATTCTTGCTGAGCCGCTTTGCGCGAAAGCCGCGCCGGAATACATTCATTGCCGGGGGAAAGCACTTTGAAGCAAACCGGCTTGCCGACTCTGGACAGTATTGAAATGTCGCGCACTGAACTCCGGTTGGTCTCGAGCACGGTTTCATCACGCTCAATAATTCCGGTGAAACCGTCGAGCCTGACGTGCAGATTCATGTGAGAGTCACACATAAACGCCAGTGATTCAAGGATGAGGCCGTGTCTTCGCGCTGAATCGAGCGCAGCTTTGCTTGCGAGGTATTTTTTGTTTTCCGGTTTTGAGATCAAATATCCTTCCGGCTTGAAATTATTCAAGGGTGCACTTCCTTTCGGCTTAGACTACTTTTACCCATAGTCGCCGGAATTGAAATGATTCCGGCTTTACGGATGACAGTAAAAGTATATGTCCCCGGCCTTTTCTTATGATAAAGAATGTCCAAGCCGGTTGGTAAAGAAACTGCATTAATAATCAAAAATGACCGCGACTTTCGGCTGTTTTCCGCCGCGTCGCTTAAAAAAAAGCCCGGAACGCACAGAATATACCTGCACATTCCGCCTTGTCTGGCGAAAATATGCCCGCGACTCCGGAGCATTTTATTCATGAGCACGGCACTCAGGATTGCCGGATCTTCCTTGCCCTGCTGGTTTTCAGCACTTCGATAGCGGGCGAGAGATGCTCCTGCGCGATTTCGAGCTCGATTATGATTTCGCGTGAAACGGGCGGGCGGCTTTCGTCTGGATAGCCATTGTCGGCGCGCAGATATCCGAACCCGCCCGCAATGCCGAATACGTCGTTAAACGCATTGCAAAAAGCGGGCATACTAGCCATATTATATATCCCGCCGTCGGCGTCCGGCGTATAACCAGCGTCCCGGTGACTGGCCGCCACAGGGATTATCCGGCGTTCGCGCAGCCTGAGTAAAGCAATGTCAGCCATATCAATATTGTCAAAAACCGCAGTCAGTCTTGCGTTCATACAATCACTCCGATATTTTAGACGTTAGTCCGACAAGTCAGCTGTCCGGACGCTTAATATTGTTTCCGAAACGGGGATGATTATAATATGCGATTATTGAAAAGAGTTCTCAAGTATTCGAATATCTTCCGAATGGCGTCGAGCTTTCTGCCGATGGAACGGTTGAGCCGTCGCCCTCGCGATTGCTTTTGTCAGAGCTTCGACGTTCTCAAAACAGAGAATGGCGTTCTGTTGAAATGCCCCGTGTGCGGGCATGAAATATCGGTGTCATATTCCACTCAGGCTCAGCAGCGGAACAAAGCGCCGGAGTGAGACGCGAGACAGAATCGGCGCGGAGCGGATCAATGGGCGCGCTCCGGATCGACCAAACTGCATGTACAGTGCTTTTTGATACCCCAAACTTTTTGGCGGCAGTTCGAACCGTCGCCTTGTTCTCTATTATGTAAACGGCCAGGTCGCAGGCGCGTTGTTCGATGTTACCCTTCAATAATAGCACCCCTTTGCACGTTTAGTCGGCATATTCAAATATATGCGAGTGTAGTTCTGTAAATAACATGTGAACAAGCGTCAAATTTCCAATTGAGTGATTCTGCAATTGCAAGTAACCCTAATTGATGATATAATTGCGAAAGCGGTTATAGAACCAAGATTTTACAATACTATTTTCTGCTATAGAGGCTGTGATTGCCATGCAACGCTTTGGGGTTTTCAAGGGGGAGTCGTTTATTGTTCCGGGTTGAATGTAAAGGTGATACGCTGACTGTGGTTCTTTATGACAGGCCGGTCATCAGGCACAGCGGAGATCTGCCTTTCGTTTCGGTTGCCGAAGCCGATGAGGATGATATACATCCTGAAAAACGCTCAAAGCTGCGCGGCAGGGTTCCGCTGACGAATGCCGAGTACGACGAAACGCGCTCGGTAATAAGAATGTCCGGCGGAAACTACTCGATGCACCTTCAGCTTTCAATGGAGGGTGAAAACCTTGTGGTTACGCCTCAGAGGTCGTCTGTGGGAATCAACAGGGTTGTTTTCTCATTTCCGACTTCCGCCGGAGGCTGTGTTTATGGCTGCGGCTCAAGGGGAGACTCGCTTAATCTCCGCGGCAATGTAGTACCGATTTGGGTCAGGGATCATACGGCAAAAAAAATTAGCAAGAGCTTCTGGCCGTGGGGCAAGCCCTCGGTCAGCGAGCTGTCAAGAGTTGCTCAGCCGACGTTTGTTACGGACAGTCAGATGTTCGCGCACGTCGATACGGAATCATATTCCCAGATGGATTTTCGTCACGCCAGGCGCAACCGTATCGAGGTATGGGGAATACCTAAACGCGTTGTGATAGGAGCGGCTGCCGACAACGATAGGCTGATGAGACGGATTTCAGATCTGCTCGGCCGCCAGCCGGCGCTTCCCGACTGGTGTTATGGAACCATAGTCAGCGTTAGCGGCGGCATCGGAAGAATGGCCGAGATGCTGGAGCATATGCTTGTCGCCAAGGCCGACATTTCGGCGATTGTGCTGGGGGACTGGACCGGAGGCGTTGAGACGCCGGGAGGATACCAGGCCTTTTGGGATTGGACATGGAACCAGACGCTTTACCCCAGACTTGATGAGATAGTCGCCGAGCTGCGCAACAGGGGAGTCCGCGTTCTCGGGTGCGTAAAGCCGAATTTCGCCATGGAGGGCCTTTTGTTTGCCGAAGCCTCGACCAAGGGATACCTGATTAGACGCGGCGACGGTTCAAACTACGTCAGCGACATGGGCGGATTCATGGCGGGACACCTCGATTTGACCAATTCTGAGGCGGTTGCCTGGTTTGAGAATATTATTAACGAGAATATAATCAGGCTCGGGTTTTCGGGCTATATAGCCGATATGGGCGCGTTTGTGCCGGAGGATGCGGCGCTGTCCAGCGGAGAGAGCCCGGCTGGCGTTCACAACAGATGGCCGAATCTCTGGGCCGACCTGAACAGCAACGCAATAAAGAACTCCGTCAGACCGAAAGATCTGATTTCTCTGATATCTTACGGTTATTCCGGGATAACCGGTAAAACACCGGTTGTCACCGGAGACTCATCCGCAGAATCTCAGGCTTTTGAGGGCGGAGCCGCGCTGACCTCAATTCTCTCAATGTCGTACAGCGGCGTCGGTATTTGCGAATACGCCGCCTCCCGCTCCGTCAGGATTCAGGACAGCGCGCGCGCAGACGAGCATTTTCTGAGGCGTGTTGAATTTGCCGCTTTTCTGCCGGTGATGAGGATTGAAGACACTGCCATCTCCGGCGAATTTGACAGGGAGGACGAGCTTCTGGCGCACGTCGCGAGAATGTCGCGCATTCACACGGCGCTAAAACCCTACATCAAGAATTGTGCCAAAACATACTATGAGAGCGGGTTTCCCGTTGTAATCCCCATGTCTATGATGTACCCAGGTGAAAAGAGCATGCGCAGAATCAGCGACCAATATCTGCTTGGCAGTGAGCTGTTGGTAGCGCCGGTCTTCGCTCCGGGCGTGAAAGAGCGCAGAGTCGTTTTTCCGGTGGGAAGCTGGATCAATCTCTGGACAGGGAAAGAATATCCTCAGGGAGAATCCTCGGTTCCCGCCCCGGTCGGCAAACCGGCGGTTTTCTTTCGGCGCGAGGGCAAACATTCAGCTTTGTTTATAAATATGGATAAATAGTGATTTAGACAGTCAATACTCGAGGTTTTTCGAGAGTTATGCATAGGAGGCGATTTTATCTCAGGGCGTAGAATAGAGAAACGCGGCAATAGAAAAATGCCGGCAAGGATTTTGCTGCTGACAATAGTCTCGAGCGTGCTTTTCAGCATGTGCTCCGGAGCTGTCGCGGTTGACCTGATGCCGCCAAAAGACGGAGGATTCCTTGACGTGCCTTCGAGTCACTGGGCATATGAATATGTGACCAAAGCCAGTGAACTCGGAGTAATTCAGGGCGACGGGCACTATAAATTCGGAGCGGGACGCAACGTAACCAGGGCTGAGTTCGCGGCGATGCTGACGCGCCTGTTCAAGTGGGACACCGCTAATGCTTCGGACAGCAGTTTTTCCGACGTTAAGCCAGGTGAATGGTATTATCAAAACGTGGAAACCTGTCTGCAAAATGGCGCGGTGGAAAAGAGCGGCACCTTCCGTCCGAACGAGGCAATTTCACGCGCGGAAATGGCCGAGATGCTGGTGCGGTCGCTAGGATACGCGTCGCTGGCGGATCAAGTGGTCAAATATGGCACGAACTTCGCCGATGTAAAGACGAAGACCGGATTTATTTCAGTCGCTAACGGACTCGGTATTGTAAACGGAACCTCCGCCAGCCGGTTTGAGCCCGACGCGCCCGCGCTCCGGGAACACGCGGCGGCAATGATGATCAGGGTACATAACGGCCTGTCCGCAAAAACCGAATGGCTGCACGGCTTTTACGCGATCCAGTCGTGGGGCCAGCGCGAAACGTTGCAGGCGTTCGACTCTGTCTCGTTTGGCTGGGCGGTTATGGCTCTTGACGACAACAAAAACCCGGTTTGCAATATGTCGTCGGCGGGAGGCAACGTTTTGTCGCTGCCTAACGGATATCAGGATGCGGCGAGGCTTGCACAAAAAGAGCGCAATCTATCGGTTTTTATGGATACGTCGATGAAAGTGAATTTAAGCGACGGGACTGAATCAAATATCTGCAAAGCCATTTTGCTGAACCCGGCGAATAGAGCATCGGCAGTCGACGCAATAGCAGATGCGGCGTCGAGGGACTATGACTCTTACGGCGGCAGGATGTTCACCGGAGTCACCATAGATTTTGAGGGGCTGAGCGGAGATGAGCTTCGCGGCGCGTTTTCGGAGTTCATGTCAAGCATGTCGGCGAGGCTTAAAGCCCTGAATTTGAAGCTTTACGTCGCGGTACCGCCTAAGATGGCGGGGGGCGGATACTACAACGGATATGATTATAGAGCGATAGGTAAATCTGTGGATAAAGTCATACTGATGGCGCACGACTATCATGCGCGCTCGCTCAATGACGAATATATGGAGGCGGGATACACCGACACGCCGCTGACGCCGTTCAGTGAAATATTCTATGCCCTGACCAGAATTACCGACCCGGATACCGGAGTGGAAGACAGGAGCAAAATTGCTCTGGCGCTGAGCTTTGACTCTAATATGTGGATGCTCAGGGACGGTAAGGTCGTAAATCAGTACGCGACGCATCCAACGATGCCGGAACTGTACAACAGGCTGATACAGTCCGGAACCAAGCTGGAATTCTCTGATAAATTCAAAAATCCCCGCATAGAGTATTATGATGAAAAAGATCAGACGGACACTGTCATATGGTACGAAGACGAACGCAGCGTCACCGAAAAGCTGCGGCTGGCAAGATTCTTTGGAGTTTGCGGTGTTTCTCTGTGGAGAGTTGGCACAATTCCTGCGTATGAGGACCCAGCCGGTAAAGAGATATATTTCAATGTCTGGAATATGATAGCTAACGATAGATAAAGGAGATCGCTTATGAGCGCGTCATTTTGCCCATATATGGTTTTTAACGGAAGCTGCGCTGAGGCGGCTGAGTTTTATCGAAGCGCGTTTCAAGGAGAACTGAACATCATGCGTTTTAAGGACGCGCCGCCGAACCCGGAATTTCCACTGAGCAAGCTGATGGCCGAAAAGGTATTGCATGCTGAAATAATCGCTGATGGGCTGCGAATCATGATGAGCGACACATTTGACGAAATGCAGGAGCATGACAGTCGCTGTGATCATATGTGCTATGCGGTGATGCTGGACAGCGTCGAGCAGACGACAAGAGTGTTCGGTGCGCTTTCTGAGGGCGGGAAAGTGACGATGCCCCTGCAACAGACGTTTTACAGCTCTTGCTATGGCGCATGTACGGATAAATATAATGTAAACTGGCAAATTGCCTGTAATAAATAACTATCGATAGATATACTGGAGGCCACCGATGCAATATCAGATTGTCGGAGAAGCCCTGCCCGTTGCCGTACTTGATATGGTGCCCGGAGAGAGCGTTTATACTGAACGCGGCGGAATGAGCTGGATGACCGACGACTTCAAAATGGAAACGAATATGGAAGGCGGTCTGATGAGCGCGGTAGCGCGCAAGTTTGCGGGTGAGTCGATGTTTTTGACCTCGTACACGGCGGTAACGGCTGGCCAGATAGCATTCAGTTCTGAATTTCCCGGTGAGATAATCGCGCTGAAACTGGGGACTGACGAGTCGATGATCTGCCAGAAAGACTCGTTCATGGCGGCTGAAAGATCGGTCACCCTTGCCCATCATTTTCGCAAAAGACTGGGCGCTGGCCTTTTCGGGGGAGAAGGATTTATTTTACAGAAACTCACCGGCCCGGGAATAGCGTTTGTTGAGCTTGACGGCACAGTTGTCAACTACACGCTCGGCCCCGGTGAGATAATGAAGGTAGACACCGGTTATGTTGCCATGTATGAGCCGACAGTACAGTTGGAAATTGAGACTGTACGCGGATTCAAAAATGTGCTTTTTTCCGGCGAGGGGCTCTTTATGACAAAGCTAGTCGGGCCGGGCAAAATTTGGCTGCAGACGATGCCGTTTAACAGACTTGCCGACAAAATTATGTCGCGATTTCCGAAGTAATGCTGACTACTGATAGGGAACGATCGATAACGTGCTGCTTTTCCGGACATAGGCCTCAGTCCTTACCCTGGGGATATGATGAAAGCGATGAAGCATGCTGTGACACTAAGAATAAGATACTTGAAGCGGTAATGAGACTGTATGACTCCGGAGTCAAAAGATTCATTTGCGGAATGGCGATGGGCAGTGACTTTTACTTTGCGGAAGCGGTCTGTGAAGCGCTTGCGGGCAAATGCGAACTGATTGCGGCGGTTCCGTTTGCGGGTCAAGCGGACAGGTGGCCGCTCGCCGCCAGAATAAGGTATGAGAACATTCGTGAAATGTGCTCTGATGTTAAGATATTGCAGGAACATTATTCCTACGATTGCATGATGCGGCGCAACCGGTGGATGGTCGACCGTTCGTCCTGCATTCTGGCGGTTTACGACGGCAGAATGTCGGGTGGTACACACAGAACGCTGATGTACGCGCTGGAAAAAGGGCTGCACGCGGATATCCTAAATCCGATGATAAGGTAAATAATAAGAGACGGAAGGGAATAATCCCGACCGTCTCTTTCTTTTATTAAATCAATGCTGAATCAGTACACATAATAGAGAATTTTAGCGGCTTCGCCTCTGTACACGTTTCCATACGGTTTCACAGTCCCGTCAGGATAACCGGACAGGACTCCGATGCTCGTGAGAGTAAGTACATGTGACAAAGCGTACGCAGGAATACTCTTGGCGTCCTTGAACTTGGACTCGCTGAGCTTGAAGCCGCGCGGCAGCGTGCGTCCGATTATTGTCATGAGCTCCGCGCGTGATATCGAGGATGAAGGATTGAAGAGCAGTTTTCCGTTTTCCGATGAGCCGCGTACAACATTCGTTGCATAAAGTGCGCGTACGGAAGCCTTTGCCCAGATCGGTACCTTTGCAAAGTCCGCAAAGGGCGGATCAACAGAATTGTATGTAGATAGATCTAGCTTCAGAAAGTTTGCCATGAAAACAGCAAATTCCGCTCTTGTGATGTATCTGTCAGGCGCGTACAAATTGGCGTTCTGCGCCAGAGAGTCGCCAAAAACGCCCTGACCCAGCAGATATTCGACGTATAATTCGCTCCAATGTCCTTTAGTGTCTTCAAAATGGCTGTTCAAGATCTCTGGCAGGTATTCGTACGTGCCGCTGCCGATATTGCCGTATGCGTCTGTGGCTGTGACAGTGGCTCTGTGGGGATACGCCGGGTCGCCGAGGAGAATCTGAGCGGTGAGTTCGCCGGTTGACTCGTTGTAATCAAACGAAGCCGGATTGCCGTCATATTTAAGTGAGATGGAATCTTTTTTCAGAACTGATTTGTCATCGTCGGCGATTGTCGCGATCAAATGCAAATTCCCTTCAAAAGCCGTAGTTCTGGTGTCGAAACTGATTGTCGGAGGAACCTGATCCTGTTTGTTGCTCGAGCAACCTAACAACTGATCGATATAAATGGTGCCATGAGTCGGTGACTTTTCATTGTATTTTATCCCTAATGCCGTTATCGTTTTGGTGTCCGCCGGCAGCTTGACGAATACTTGCTTGTATCCGGTGTATGACAGCTTGGAAACCTCGATTTCCTTTGTGCCAGTTCCGGCTATAACCGTTGCGGTGAGCGTGTTTCCAGAGCCGTCGCCATTTACCCACAGCGACATGAAGGAGGAGTTTTGCTCGACCGGCAGATTTGCGCCGACGCCGACCGGCTTATTCTGCGTTTTGTCAAAATTGTAACTCAGCTTGCCGGAGCCAAAACCATTGCTTGCGAACGCCGAATCTTTAACCAATTCAAAAGCAAGTCCATCGGTGCCCGGGATTATTCCGGCTTTTTCGCGCTCAAAGTCCTCAATCACGACCGGCGCTCTGAGAATTGTGACGGGGATCGAATTAGTCAGGTTTCCTGCGGTAACAATAATTTTGCCGGAGGCGCCGAGGTTGCTCGCGGCTGTGAACAGTCCATCGCTGTTAATACTGCCAATTTCGCCCTCAACCGACCAGGTGAAACAATTATCTTGCGAGATAAGTTTGGTGCCGTTAAAATAGGCGATCGCGGACAAATCGAACTGTTGGTTGACCAGAACACTCAGCGATTCAAGCTTAGCGCCATTTTGTTGATTGACGATTCCCATGCCGGTCGGGCTGGATATAATGTGAACCGGAATCGAACCGGAGGCGTTTTCTCCCGTGACGGTCACCGTGCTGTCCGTCTGGACGCTGCCCGCCGTGAAGGTGTTGCCCCAGAAGGCGCCCGCTTCGGCGTTGTCTACGGAATATGAAATACCCGGAGGAAGCGGCGCGGCGTGGTATCCGGCGTCGGTGGCCTTAACGTCGAATTTCATTTGAGCGCCTGCCATAATGTAAGGCTCCCGCGGTGTCGGATGCAGAATGGCGGGAATGTGCGTCGCGGGCTCGGTATTGATGAAAAACAAGTAGGTGGAGCAGCTTCTCGGTGAACCGTCTGACGGCTTGTTTGTGATTACCATCGACGTGTCGCCGGGATACCGAACCATGGCTGTGGTCGATCCGCCGCCGTCGAGGTTTACGGCGTCCACACAGCCGAGAGACGCCATCCTGCTGCCGAGCTCCGGAAGCGAGAGTCCAAGCGACCTGCCGGACTGTCTGCCGTCGACAGTGTAAGTGACGACGCTTCCGTCCTGCTTAACTCCAACAGCCGTCCGGGGATTTTTCGACTTATTAAGTCCGCTCGGTACAGCGCCCGCTGAAAGAATGGTCTCGCCGGCGCCGACGCCGGTTACGACATCGTTCCAGCGCGTATCGGCGGCAGAAACGGAGATGGTTACGTCAGAACCCTGAGTGAGGAATTCGAGGCGCTTATCCTGCGCGTGCGAAGAAGCCGCGGAGAGAACCATTTTGCCAGGCTCAAGTGGGACGGAAACATGTCCGCGGTAAACGGTTTCCACTTTAGCGGTGATAGTCTGCCCAATTCGCAGATCGCCGGAAACCTCGGACAGAATAATCGTGATGCCATCCTTGGAAACATGAGTATTCTGGTAAAAGTCGGGAGTAAAGAGATAGGTGCAGTAGTATTCGCGGTTTTTATTGACGTACTCTATCTGGCATTTCTGCCCGTTGCTTGTGACGGTGGTTACAAGACCCGGCTTCGAAATAAACGCCTTATTATCGGCGGTAAAGCCGATCCCGTTTGCCTGCGCGTCGGACGAACGCAAAATGCCGTCCGTGACGACGATACCGATAGGAATGCCTGTGCTCAGCATGAAAAAGTCCGCGTTAAACCCGGCAACGGGGTCTGATCCTTTGCCGATCAGCTGACTGACCTCTTCTTTTATTGATGAAACGCCGTATATGTATTTGTTATAGGTGACGGCGGGTTTACAGGTGCTTCCCGGCTGGTATTCTACAATACGTTCTTCCTGAACGCCTTCGGTATTGTGATAGAAAGTGTATTCCGAGTATTGCAGCCCGTTTGCTATCTGGTATGTAGAGTGTTCAGCCACGTTCCCAAGTCCGGGAACTTCGATAGCCATAAAGGCCGTAAATGTATTTGACATCAAAATGCTTAACACAAGAAGCAGTGCGATGCGTTGAAGAATGCGCTTAGTCATTGTTTATCCTCGCTTTAGTCGAAATATGTCTGGCGGTCACTATTCTACGCCATTTATCGACGAATGTAAAGTGAAGATGCCTGACGCAAAACAGAAAAAATCCGGCACACGCAAAGCGTACCGGATCCAGAAGATAGATTTTTTATTGATTAATATACTCAGCGTTTGCAGTCAAAGAATCTGTGGTTGCCGATCTCGGCGACAAAATCCTGACCCTCATGCCATTTGGACGTCCCGAAAGCGGGAGCGTAAAAATATAGTATTCTTCCGTCGCAAGCCCGTGTCCCATAATCAAAAACGGCGGAGACTGCGGCCTTCACGCTTCGGCTGGGTTCTTTTCTGATTTTTGTGTAGCTGTATTTCTTAATAATTTCCGAAGGAGAAACGCCCTCAAATACCGCGGCGTCAAGAATGCACTGTGCCACAGCGATTTGGCCTATGTACGGCTCTGCCCCGCTTTCGGCCATAACCACCTGCTCGACAAGCAGGCGATCGTCGGAAGAAATATCGTAACTTGCGGTCGAAACAACCCTTGAATCCGTGGCACCAGCGCAGTTCATAAGCATTCCGGTCAAAAATGCGGTTATCACCAAGAAAAATGCCAGGACTTTCTTCATTTCACAACCTCCATATACTCATTTATTTGATGGACAAGCAACAACAAGTATACTACTACTAACTTAAAAAAATAGTCAAAATATGAAATTATGGAAAAATAAGACAATATCTCAGGATTGCCCAAAGAGGGCTGCGGATGGATATTGTGGCTCGTTTTGTTTTGTTTATTCAGAAAGCAGGAGTTTCTAAACAAATGTAGAAAATAATAGATTGAGCAAGACGGATTTTAATCAATTTGTATAGAATTATCTGATAATTGCCGCGCAGAGCAACTGCTGGCATAGTTTTGCGGCAAACATTATGCTGATAAGGCCATAAAATAAAAGATTAATCTTTACGCGGTAGGAATTATTGTTTATACTACTGTCATGTAGTTTTTTCTCGGAGGTAAGCGATGGAAAAGATTAGCAGAGAAGAGTTCTTGAAGCTGGTTCATTATATGCGTGAGAATTACGGTATTAATTTGGAACAGAAGCTGACTCTTGTAGAGGGCAGATTGGCCAGCGTATTGGAACAAAAAGGGTTTAAGTCGCTTGCAGAGTACTTTAACTTTGTAATTAACGATCGATCGGGTGAAGAGGCTAAAACGCTTATCACAAGGTTGACCACAAATTATACATATTTCATGCGCGAGGATCAGCACTACAAATTTCTGGTGGAGAAAATCCTGCCGAAGCTGCAAAAGACGCTGTCAGTGAAGGATCTGCGAACTTGGAGCGCCGGATGCTCATCCGGAGAAGAGCCGTTTACAACTGCGATGGTGTATGATGAGTTTTTCGGGCCGTCCAAGCGCGACTGGGACACAAAGATTCTCGCGACGGACATTTCACCTAACGTTCTGAAAATGGCCGCCGAGGCTGTCTACCCTGAAGACAGGCTGCAGAACCTCACACCCGCGTGGAAAAACAAGTATTTCTCCAAAGTGGGTGAAGATAAATATAAAGTATGCGACGCGATACGGAACGAAGTGATTTTTCGCCCGTTTAACCTGATGGATAAAATACTGCCGTTTAAAAAGAAATTTCACGTGATATTTTGCAGAAACGTGATGATATACTTCAATAAGCAAACGCGTGATGAGCTGTGCGAGCGGTTTTATGACCACCTTGAGCCCGGCGGCCATCTGTTTATCGGACTCTCGGAGACGATTTCAAAAAACGAGTCGAGATTCAAGTTTGTTCAGCCCTCCATTTACGAGAAAGGTTGATGGGTATGACAGATAGAATCAAAGTCCTGGTTGTGGACGACTCGATGTTCTTTCGCGCTGCAATTGTGAAAGGCATATCGGAAGATCCTTCAATTAGGGTGGTCGGAGAGGCTTCCGACCCATATGAAGCACGGGACAAGATACTTGAGCTGGCACCAAACGTAATTACTCTGGATATACAAATGCCGCTTATGAACGGCGTTGAGTTTCTTAAATTTCTGATGCCGCAATGTCCGCTGCCGGTCGTTGTGGTCTCTTCAATGAAAGCCCTTGCGGGTGAGTGTCTTAAGAACGGGGCGGTTGATTTTCTCGCGAAGCCGGAGGACAGAAGCAGCGAGGCGTTCGCGAACTTCACTTCTGAGCTGATAAAAAAAGTCAAAGCTGCGAGCCATATGACAAATCCGTTAAAAAAGCCTGAAAAGCCCGCCGTGCACCACCCCGCTGCCGGCACCCACCGCTTCAACGGCGTTATTGCCATCGGCGCCTCAACCGGCGGGACCCAGGCGACAACAAAGGTGCTGAACGCGCTGCCGGACGACATGCCGGGCATTGTGGTGGTTCAGCACATGCCGCCGGCGTTTACCAAGATGTACGCAGACAGCCTGTCTAAAACCTGCGGTATGAATGTTCGGGAAGCCGCGGACGGTGATCAGGTCATACCCGGCCAGGTGCTTATTGCGCCGGGAGACAGACAATGCGAGGTAATCCAGCGGGGCACGGGATATTACGTGAAGTGCTTTCATGCCGCAAAGGTAAGCGGCCACTGTCCGTCAGTTGACGTGCTGTTTTCATCCCTAGCTAAGAACGTCGGCAAAAATTCGGTTGGAATCATAATGACCGGCATGGGGGCCGACGGCGCTCGGGGCTTATTGGAGATGCGCAATAAAGGGGCATTTACCATCGGTCAGGATGAAAAATCTTGCGTCGTTTACGGTATGCCTAAGGAAGCATTTGAGATGGGAGCCGTCGTGAAGCAAGTGAGCTTGGATTTTATTGCCACGACGCTGATATCCTATGTTCGGGATATGCGTGTTTAAGTCGTGAAACCGGGCGACAGCTCAACCTCAGACAGTTATTTTGGCCACGGCACCGATTCGGGGTCCGTTCCGAAAGAACACTGGGAGGGTATACATTTGGCATTGCGATTCAAACTGAATTATCTGATTAACGATTTACTCCGGACAGAGGGTGAAGCATGGAACATATTGTCGGAATAGGCGGATACGCCATTACAAATAATGCTAATGATGTAATAAAGACATTCGCGCTTTCAACCTGCGTCGGTCTGGTATATTACAGCATGCGCAAGCGGGTGCTCGGCATGGCGCATATCCAACTTCCGAGCGCGAAGTCAATGAAGCAGGGCGACCAGCCGTCGCGTTTTGCCGACTTGGCTCCCGGATATCTTTTTGACCAGATGCGCAATAACTTTGGGCTGACGCGCGGCGAGCTGCTGATATCGCTGTACGGAGGAATTCAGAGCAGGGAAAGTGACTGTTTCAAAATCGGAGACAAGAATCTTTTGACCGTCAAAGCGACTTTGCGCCGTCTGGGCTTGGTGTATTCCGACGTCGACACCGGCGGCAACGACAGCCGGACGCTGGTTGCGTACGCGTCCAACGGGGTCGTAGAAGTCATCAAACGCCCGATGATAATGAAGACGTCATTTACACTGCCAGCAAGATGATGTCCGAGTTTATTGATCACACTTGATTTTTTTGTAAGTTTGTGTTACATTTGAGATTAACATAATGTATAGATATGTCGGAGGGCGTCGACATGAGTAATATTGGGTCGATGATTGCGACCTCGAAGATTAATGAAGTCAATTCAAGGATAAACAGCCGGCTGTCCGAGATCAGCAGCCAGACTGGAATATCCTTTAAGGGCGTCTTTTTCGACGCCATGGTATCGCCTGAGACTGATCCGGCAGCCGCGACGGACGGAGTTGTGAGCGCGGGCGGCGCGGACGCCGGTAAAATGCTGGCCGAAACAGCGCTGAAAGCTGCCGAAGAGGGCGCGACCCAGACAGAACTCACAGATAAGCTGATGGCGGCATACAACGCGAGAGTGGCGCGGCAAAGCATCGAGGGCACTGTATCGCCGACCCTGCATACCGCTTCGCTGCCCGCCGGAATTAAGCCGGAGAAATATGACGATATAATTACCGAGGTCGCCAACCGTTACGGAGTGAATCCGCTGCTTGTGCGCGCGATCGCGTTTAACGAATCCAGCTTCCGGGCGGACATTGTCTCGCCCAACGGCGCGACCGGGCTGATGGCGCTTATGCCCATAGCAATTGAAGATCTCAAGGTCGAAAACCCGCTTGATCCGCGCGAGAACGTGGACGGCGGGGTACGCGCGCTTATGTCGCACATTATTAGATACGATGGTGATATAAAGATGGCGCTCGCCGCATACAATGCTGGTGCCGGACTGCTTGCGAGCAGGGGAATAAAGGATCTTGACGACCCCGAGCAGTTTGCAAAACTGCCCGCCGAAACCCGCAGCTATTTGAAAAAGATTGAGAACTACGTTATGGAATACGGCGGAACCAATCTACTCGAGGCAAACTTCTTTGATAAAGGGGCGGCAGTATGATTTTCAACCGGATGTTTTCGCACGTTAACCTGATTGAGAAAAGCATGAATACCTCGGCGCTGAGACAGGATGTTATCGCGAATAACATTGCCAACGTGGATACGCCCAACTACAAGAGTAAACGGGTCGACTTCGAGTCGATGTTCCGATCGGCAATCTACGATCAAAGTGACTTCAAAAACTTCCGAACCAGGGATAAGCACATCGATTTCGGCAGCCCCGGGCCGGAGTCGGTCGAGCCGATGGTGGTTGAAAACAGCCATTACACGATGAGAATGGACGGCAACAACGTGGACATCGATCAGGAAATGGTTGAGATGGCCAAAAACACGCTGCTCTACAACACGTTGACTGCGAAGCTCAACAAAGAGTTCGGCAGATTGCGCGTATCCATAACCGAAGCCCGGTAACTGATAAAAATACTTATTCGGGGTGCAGAATGAACATTTTCCGCTCACTTGACATCAGCGCGTCGGCTTTGACCGCTCAGCGCTTTCGCATGGACATCGCCGGTGAGAATATCGCCAACCAGTCGACCACCAGAACGGCAAACGGCGGGCCGTACCGCCGAAAGTACGTCGTTTTTGAGGAAAGGCAGCAGCCGTACCTATTCAAACAGTTTTTGCAGGTAAGCCAGGAGCGGACGGGCGGCGCCGGAGTCCACGTCACCAAAGTCGGCGAGGATCAGAGCCCGTTTAAGATAGTATATGACCCTCAGCATCCCGACGCCGACGCCGAAGGATACGTCCGCCTGCCCAATGTGGACGTTGTGCGCGAAATGGTGGACATGATGGCGGCCACCCGGTCGTATGAGGCAAATATTACGGCTATCGACAACTTTAAAAATATGGCTATGAAAGCCCTCGAAATAGGAAGGTAAGGTGCAGATTATGGCACTGACCAATCTTAGCGGTATCTCCCACATCATGCCCGAGTCAATTATTGCCGAACGCCACAAGGTAGAGAGGCCGCAGTCCGATTTTGCCACTTTCCTTCAGGATGCGCTGGGCAATACCGTAAAGACCGATTTTCAGGACAAACTTACAAATATCGGAGTCATGACCGAGGATTCGCTTGATTTGCATACCGCGACGATCGCGGCAGAGAAAGCCGATCTGACGCTGAGACTGACCATTCAGGTGCGAAATAAAATCGTTGACGCGTATAACGAAGTCATGAGGATGCAGGTATAATTAACAGGCAGACGCCTGCCCGGATAATTTTTGCACTATTTGTTTAACTGATAAGAGGATGGGTTGAATTGCGTGAATTGATCGCTAGAGTAACGGCACAAATCAACCGGCTATGGGAAAGAACCGAAAAGCGGGATCGCATTCGGTTTTTTGTCATAGCCGGCGTTGCCTTGGTGGCTATAATTGTAGCTGTAATTCTTCTGTCCCAGACAGAGTATTCGGTGCTTTACAGAGATCTGGACCCCTCCGAGGCGGGCAAGTATATGGAGACGCTCTCCGACTTGGGCATACCCGCGCAGGCGGTCGGCACGGGAACTATTATGATCCCGACCAAGGATCTCAGCAGGGTGTCGATGCAGATGGCCAGCCAGCAGCCGACGACCGGACTGACGTACGACACGTTCGCCAAAGGCGGCGGGTTCGGTATGACCGATTTTGAAAAACGAAAGTACGACCAGTTCCAGACACAGGACCGCCTGCAGGAGGCGATTGAAGAAAACTCCGGTGTTCGGCGGGCAATCGTGACAATTGCGCTGCCGGACAACCGACGGGTCATCTTCAAGGGCGATGTCGCAAAACCCACGGCGTCAGTAATGCTTATTATGGAAAATGGTAAGACGCTGCCGGTTGAGTCGGTAGTCGCTATAGAAAATCTCGTTGCGTCCTCGGTGCAGGGGCTGGATCCCAAAGACGTATCCATCCTCGACAACGCGCTGAATCTGCTCAACCGCGGAGACGGGCTGGATTTATCCTCGTTTAACAGCCACCTTGAATATGAGAGCGCGGTCAGGGAAGAGCTCACGCGAACCGTCCGTAATCTTCTGGCGCCTGTTTTCGGCATAGAGCATGTCCAGGTCGGCGTCAACCTGAAGATGGACTTCGACGAAAAGTCAACCGAGAGCATAACATTCTCTCCGGTCAACACCGAGGATTTGCAGGGAATCGATGTATCGTTCAGAAAAATCACCGAACAGGCGACGGGCGTAGAACTGCCGCAGGGGACAGCCGGTGTAGACAGTAACGGCGCCGCCCCGATAATGCCGGAAACCGAGCAGAATATCGTGCCCAATTACAAAAAAATCACTGAAGAAGCGAACCGCGAAGTAAATCAGGTGCAGGAAAAAATCAATAAAGCGCAGGGAAGCATCTCCCAGCTCACCGTTTCGGTGCTTCTCGATGAAAATATGCTGAGGCGCGATCCAAATGACCCGACAAAAGCTGATCTCACCGATCCCGCCGCGAACGTAGCGACATTGAGAGGCATTATCGGCGGCGCGTGTGGACTGAAGCCAAATGAACAGCAAGATTTAATCAACGTCAGCCTTCTGCCATTCGCGGGGATGGATGCCGACAATGAGGTTTACTCGGCATACGAGAGGGAGCGCGGCAATTCGCTGCTGTACGACCTTATCCGTTCAGTCGCGCTTTACGCTATCATCGCCGCGTGTATTATAGTTGTAATCCTCACTCTTGGACGCATGTTCAGAAGAAAGCCGTCCGAAGAAGAATTGGCTGCCACGCGCGCTCTGGACGCGGCCGCGGCGGTCGGTCTCACAGCGGAGGAACTGGAAATGCAGGAGCTTTTGAAGCTTGCATCTGACGACACCGAGTCTATCGAAGACAGAGTGTCGCCGGTACGCGAAAAAATTGAGGACTTTATCGACAGGAATCCGGAAGCCGTCGCTTCTTTGCTGCGCAACTGGCTGGCGAATGATGACGAGCGCTGGTAAGGGTACCGCCGAATATAGATCATAAATGGGGTTGTAATTGACATGACAACAACCGAATTGTCAGGACGCGAAAAGGCGGCGATCCTGCTGATTACCTTGGGCAGAGATTACTCCGCAAAAATATTCAAGCATTTTAAAGATGATGAGATCGAGCAGCTGACCCTCGACATAACAAACGTACACAGGGTCGACTCCGAAACAAAGGGCGCCGTTTTGGAGGAGTTCTATCAGGAATGCCTCGCGCAGAACTATATCTCCGAGGGCGGTATAGATTATGCCAAAGACGTACTCGAAAAAGCGGTCGGCGCGGAAAAGGCTCTTGAAATTCTAAGCAGGCTGACATCGTCGCTTCAGGTGCGCCCGTTTGACTTTGTCAGAAAATCCGATCCAAACCAGCTGCTGAATTTTATACAAAATGAACACCCGCAGACTATTGCTCTTGTGTTTTCATATTTGGAACCGGCAATGGCCGCCGCAGTGCTCTCGAAACTGCCGATTGAAAAGCAGACCGAGGTTGTCGCCAGAATCGCGACAATGGACAGGACATCGCCCGAGTACGTGAGAGAAATTGAGCGCGTTCTTGAGAAGAAGCTGTCCTCGATGGGCACCGACGACTTTGCCGCCGTCGGGGGAATCACTGCAATCGTTGAAATCCTCAACGCCGCCGACCGAAGCACTGAGCGGCACGTTCTTGAAAACCTTGAAAACAAGGACTCCGAACTTGTTGACGAGATCCGCCGCAAAATGTTCGTCTTTGAGGATATTGTCAAACTTGACAAACGCGCTATCCAGCGAGTTCTCAAAGAGGTTGAGAACTCCGACCTCACTGTCGCGCTCAAAAACGCCACTCCGGAAGTCACCCGCGCGATTATGGATAATATGTCCAAACGCCTGCAGGAGATGATTATGGAGGACATGGAATACATGGGCCCAGTTCGCGTACGAGACGTCGAAGAAGCCCAGCAGAAGATCGTAAACGTAATAAGAAGACTGCAGGACGCCGGCGAGATCATTGTTTCACGCGGCTCCGAAGACGAGATGATAAGCTGACAGTAGCGATATTGCAGCATTAGCGAGGTGCATATGTCAAGAGTTATCAAGTCTACATATGCAAGGGTAGACGCGACCAAACCGATCGTTATTGGTAAAAAGGAGCCGGCCGCCGAGGCGGTACAAAAGCCGGAACCGGCGGTGGAAATCCCCCCGCGCGATCTCGAGGCCGAGTTTCAGGACGCATATGACGAGTTGCTTGCCGCAGCTCAGGATGAAGTTGCCATGATTCTTGAGGACGCCAGAAACGAGGCGGCGAGAATCAGGCAGGAGTGCGAAAAAGAATGTGAGATCCTTTTGGCGCAGTCGCAGGAAAAAGGGTACTCAGAGGGAATGGAGAAGGCCGGGGAGGAAGTCGCAGATATCCTCGGAAGAGCTCAGGCCGATGCCAACGCGACGATTGCCGCCGCTTATGACGAAAGGGACAAAATACTTGAAAAGACTGAGCCGCAGGTTCTCAGCCTTTCGTTTGACATCGCTGAGAAAATTCTTCAAATAGAGCTCAACCGGAACGATACGGCTTTTATGTCGCTTATTCAGAACGCTCTGGCCAGCATCAAGGCCGAAAAGCGCGTGATTTTGCATGTAAACCCCGCTGATTACGTCCGTTTTTTCAAATCCCGTGAGGTTACGATCCATACCTCCAACGGGCCGGTTTCGGCGGAAGTGTATAACGACCCGAACTCCGATTCATACGCTTGCCTGATCGACACCGAGAGCGGTATGGTCGACGCAGGGGTTGACGCGCAGATCTCTCAGATCCGACATGGATTTGGATTGGAATAGTATTTGCTGTGATAAATATTAATTTTGACAGATACGAAAATATTCTGGCCAAAGTGGATCCGCTGAAATACTCCGGCAAAGTCGCGATGATTACGGGACTCACCGTCGAGTCGACCGGACCGGCCGTTCAGATCGGCGAGATGTGCAATATCTACTCGCTGAAAGGCGATACCCATATCAGCGGCGAAGTGGTCGGATTCAAAAACAAAAGCGTATTGCTGATGCCTTACGGATCTCTTTCCGGCGTTGGCCCGGGCAGCCGGGTCGTATCCACCAACCGTTCACTGACCGTCCCGGTAAACGAGCAAATGACAGGGAGAATACTGGACGGCATGGGAAATCCCTTTGACGAAGGAGACCCGATACATCCAACGGACTTTTATCCGGTTGACAATCTGCCGCCGAATCCGCTAACCCGGCCGAGGATAACCGAAATCCTGCCGCTGGGCGTCCGCGCCATTGACGGATTGCTCACCTGCGGACGCGGACAGAGAATCGGGATTTTCGCGGGTTCGGGCGTCGGTAAATCGACGCTGCTCGGTATGATCGCCCGAAACGCCCGGTCGGATATTAACGTTATATCGCTTATTGGAGAACGCGGACGTGAAGTTCGCGACTTTATTGAAAAGGATCTTAAAGCCGAAGGACTCGCCCGCTCAATCATTGTAGTCGCGACCTCCGATCAGCCCGCCCTCGTTCGATATAAGTCGGCAATGGTCAGCACGTCTATTGCTGAGTATTTTCGTGACCGTGGCGCAAATGTGCTCCTGATGATGGACTCGTTGACACGCTATGCGATGGCGCAGCGGGAAATTGGTATGGCCGTGGGTGAGCCGCCCGTATCCCGGGGGTATACGCCGTCGGTTTTTACTGTAATGCCGAAGCTGCTGGAGCGAACCGGCAACTCCGCCAAGGGTTCGATCACGGCGCTTTACACCGTCCTGGTCGAGGGTGACGATTTGAACGAGCCGATCACAGACACCGCCCGCGGCATATTGGACGGGCACATCGTGCTCTCCAGGGCGCTCGCGAACCGGAACCATTATCCGGCGATCGACGTTCTCGCGAGCGTTTCGAGGCTGATGCCCGATATCGTGGACCGCAAGCACTACGACAGCGCCAATATGGTAAAGAGCCTGATGGCAGTGCACAAGGACGCGCAGGATCTTATCAACATCGGAGCTTACCGGGCGGGATCAAATCCGGAGATAGATTTGGCAATAAAGATGAACCCGGCGATTAACGATATACTGAGACAGCGGGTCGAAGACTTCTGTCCTTATGATGAAACAATAAAAATGGTTCTCAAAATTGGCGAAAGCAGCTGATGCCGGAAAGATTTTTCGTTTTCTGTGAGCGTATCGGGGAGGGGGTCATATGAAAAAATTCACATTCAGCCTGCAATCCCTGCTGGGAGTGAAGATGACACTCGAAAAGCAACAGATGGGCGAACTGGCGGCTGCCGAGGCCCGGGTCAGAGATCTCGAAAAGGATTTGGACAATATGCGCCTGCGTTTTCAAATAACTAAAGCAGAATATACTGAAAAGCTAAAGGTCGGCATGGTTCCTTACGATATTACTGCATATGCGATTGGTTTTAACTCGCTGAAAGACAAGGAAGAAGCTCAGCGGGACAAAATCAGGGCGGCAGAGGATGATGTGTATCGTATTAGAAGTGTGCTTGTAGAGACAATGCGCGAACGCAAGATGCTCGAAAAACTCCGGGAGCGGCATTATGAAGAGTATCTCGATAATGTCAAACGAGAAAACGAGCAGATCATCGGTGATTTTGTTGCCAATCAAATCGCCGCGCATGGAAATGGTGGTGAATTGAGTGGCTGAAGAAATGAATACCAACCCTGCGCTTGACGACGCCGGTGAAGAAGATGAAGCCGGCAAAGGCAAGAAAAAGAAGGAAAAACCGCCCAAGGAAAAGAAGGCCAAGAAGGAAAAGCCACCCAAAGAAAAAAAAGAGAAACCTCCTAAGGAGAAAAAAGAGAAGGAACCCAAGGAGAAGAAGGAAAAACCACCTAAAGAGAAGAAGGAAAAAGCGCCTAAAGCGCCCAAGCCTCCTAAACCTCCAAAAGCGGCAAAGGTGAAAAAAGAGAAACCTCCTAAGGAGAAAAAAGAAAAAAAGCCGAAGTCCGGCGGATCTCCTCTTATGATGTTCCTGGGTATTTTCCTGTTTTTCCTGGTTCTTGTCGCAGGCGGAGTCGTATTGGTTTATTTCGACATCGGCGGATCGAAGGAAATTGTCAATCAATTCTTGAACTACTCTGACTTTGCCCAGGAAGCCAAGCTCAGCATTGTCCAGGAGGCTCAGAAAAAGGTGGACTCCGACAAAGCCGAGATAGAAAAAAAGCAGACCTATTTCGACGTTCAGAACAAAGACCTCGACGCGAAAGTTAAGGAAATTGACGAGCGCGAGGCGGCAGTCATTAAGAGAGAGCAAGCGCTCGAATCGCCGTCCCCGTCGCCAGGCGCGTCCGGCCAAGCTGATTCCGGAGGAACGGCAGTATCGTCCGACCTGAAAGTCGCGGTCAAAACACTAGTCGCGATGGATCCGGCGGATGCGGCCAAAATTTTGGAAGGGCTTACCGACGAAGCGTATCTGATGAGAATAATCCGTTCAATGAACGGCGACGCGAGAGCGGCAATCCTCACCGAAATGAATACCGCAAAAGCAACGTCTATCATAGCCAGCCTTGATACGTAAGACATTCCCCCGCAACTGCAGGAAGCAGTAAAGTGCATGGAGCAATCGCCACCGCCCCGGGTGTTCGGGGATTATATGCGAGGTGCATAGATGATAGATAGCAACGCAATAATGACGAACAGCAGTTCAGGCGCATCGGTGTCGGCCACAGGGTCAGGCGCCGGTTTGTCGAGCAAGTCGCTAAAACCAAGCCCGTCTGTTGATGCGTGCAAAAAGACCTTTCAACTGACACTTAAAGCGGCGGCTGACAAGAGTATGGGAATAAAAACGTCGCCTCAGGGTAGTCAGGGTCTCGACGACCAGGCAATGGCTCTCGCCGAGCTCAATGCCGCGGTTTCAAAAATGAACCCTACTGAGGCAGTAAGTACGGAAAGCACGGGGGCTGTTGCCTCCGCCGACATGGAAGTCAATGATAGTTTGCCTTTCGAAAATCTGGATCCCAATGTTGCCGACGCGGTGATTCAGATTTTGATGATGGCGTTCCAGCCAGCCACGGATGGCGAAGCTACTGATATAAATGAGATACTAAACGGACTAAACGACGGACAAAAATCCGAGCTTTTAAAAGTTCTGGACTTTTTATCCTCAAAACTAAACCAGCCGAATGTGCAGGTTTTTAGCAGCCAGTCAAGCCCTGTTGACGCGCTGGCTAGCGCTTTAAACGAACTGCTCGGCAGCTTAAGCGCCGATGATACCGAAACGGGCGGTCAGAACGGATCAGACTTCTCGGCAACTCTTTCGAAGCTGCTCCAAATGTCTGACATTGCCAAGACAGCCTCCGGACAGCTTTCAGACATAGTGAAAAGCATGAACCTTGATACGGTGCCGCAGGTTAACCAAGGTGCAGCTGCGCAGAATGCAAATCCAGTCAGCCGGATAATTGAGCAGATGTTCGCCGCGCTCACTGATGTATCCGAAGCTCAGCAGGCGGATCAGACTGCTGAAATCTCTTCCGACCCGATGATGGCATTTAAGGCGAGATTGATGGCTATTGCCCAGGATGTGAGAAACGCGGCACAGGCAGCGAATTCTGATTTCGCACAGCCAGTTGACGGCGCGGAAGTCGCCGATATTGTAACGTTGGCTGTTGCGCCGGACGCGGATGCAGGCAAAACTGCCGGAGACGGACAATTTGCGGGTTCGCAGGACTCGAAGCGCGACCAGCAACCCGTCGCCGCAACCGTAAAAGATTCAGGCGCACTCTCAGATGTGGGAATCTTCGCCGGCAACGGAAAAATTCAGCATTCATCCGTTTTCAAGACCGAACCGGTCATTAACCAACCGCAGCAGGCGCAGGTGGCGAATATAATCGACCAGATAGTTAAAGCCGCCTCGATGCGGAGCAATAGCACGATGCAGGAAATGGAAATTAACCTCAAACCAGAGTTTTTGGGAAAAATTACCATTGTTTTATCGTCGACAGAAGAAGGAATTGTCGCGACTCTCCGCGCTGCCAGTGAACAGGTGAGGCACGCACTGGCCGCAAACATCGGTCAATTGCAGTCGGTTCTGCGAGAGTCGGGAATTAATATGAAAGACATCTCGATAACCGACGCCGGAATATCGTCTGATTTGGCCAACGGCAACTTTGACGGCCAGAGCGCCATGGCCGACCGCCGCGAATCCATGGAGAATTCTCTCAGACTCAGCCGTGTGCTGTCTCGGGCAACCAGGAATGAACAAGCGGCTGTTAGCGCCGGCGTGTACGATTCATCTCAGCAGATGCCGACAATAAATTCGGATGTCGGATCGGTAGAATTTTCCGCTTAAGAAACATGGATTCGTAACGATAATATTGTAATCCGGCCGAGAGGAGTAGAACCATCGGCGAGGATTTCGGCCCAATGAAGGAGAGATATCAATGCCTACAAACACAACTTCTGCCACCGAAGGCGCGAGCTATATCGGCAGTTATGAAAATATAGTTAAACAACGCAAGCCCACCAATGAAATGGGCAAAGACCAGTTTCTTCAAATGCTGGTAACCCAGATGAAAAGCCAGGACCCCATGTCCCCGATGCAGGACAACCAGTTTATGGCTCAGATGACGCAGTTTTCAATGCTTGAGCAAATGCAGAACATGTCCCTGTCCTTCTCCCAGGCTCATACCAGCACCCTGATCGGCAAGGGAATTTACGCGACGGTCGAGATTCCCGATAACGCGGGCAACGTGGTAGTACGCGAGATCGCGGGTATTGTCGACAGCGCGGGTACGGATAAGGGTAAGCCATATGTTATGGTGAGCGGACAGAAAATACCCATTGAGCGCGTGACGCAGGTATATGATTCGGCTATTCTGACCGGCGACCCAAGTCAGATACTGGGAGGCGCGGCGGTTATCGGGAAATATGTGACAGCAGAAATTCCTCTTGCAGACGGCACAAAACAGCCGGTTTCGGGGATCATCGAGAGCTTTTACATGAAAGATGGCATGGTGACGTTTAAGCTTGGTGATAAAGAGTTCATGCTTACTCAGATAACGTCGATGTCTGCCAACCCACCCGCGCCTAAAGCAAGCGCCAACACTGCATTACAGCAGGGTGAAAATGTTCAGCAAGACACAGACACAAACACTGAACCGTCGGCTGATAAAGTACCTGAAGCTATGACAAACGGCGAAAACTCAGAGGTATAAAGACTGTCATTCTGACATTTGAAACTGATCCGCTCAGGTGAGCCTGAGCTACATACTTTAATTATTACGGAGGATTTTATATATGCTGAGATCACTGTATTCGGGAGTCTCCGGACTGCGTAACCACCAGGTAAAGATGGACGTTATCGGCAACAATATAGCAAACGTTAATACATACGGATTCAAATACGGCCGCGCGCTCTTCCAGGATGTATTCAGCCAGACCGTCCGTTCGGCCTCCGCGCCCGGAACCGCCGCCGGCGGAACAAACCCCGCTCAGGTCGGACTTGGAATCTCGGTTGCGGCGATCGACACCGTTTTCACCCAAGGCGGAGCAGCAGGCACTGAGAGACCGCTCGATTTGATGCTCGACGGCGAAGGATTCTTCTGCGTCAGGCTGAACAACGATTTGTTCTACACCCGTTCGGGCAACTTCTATCAGGACGCGAACGGAGATCTCCTGGACGCGCAGGGCAAGCACCTTCAGGGCTTTATGGGACCGATAATTGATTCGCAGACCGGCGCTGAGCTCACAAACGGCTTTGCAGACCTTCCCGACCTTCCCGACGGTTCGACCTTCGACTCCAAGTACCCCGGCTATACCGTAACCGCCATTGATTTCACCGATCCGGCCTGGAAAGACACCTTTAACCCTTCAACTGACTTAATGAACCTTACGATCCCCAATTGCTTCACAGGTATTACGATCGGTCAAAACGGAGAAATATCCGCCCGCTATGTGGGAGACGGCAAGATGTATCAACTTGGTAAAATTGCAACTGCGACCGTTGTCAACCCCGGCGGAATGACCAAAGTCGGAAACAATCTTTACAGAGACACGCTGAACTCAGGCGCCCCGCAGTTTGAATTCCCGAACACGATAGGTCATGGCGGACTGGTCTCCGGCTACCTTGAGATGTCTAACGTGGATCTCGCACGCGAGACAACCGAGATGATAATCACCCAGCGCGGATTCCAGGCTAACTCCAGAATTATCACGGTTTCCGACACGCTGCTTGAAGAGCTCGTCAACCTTAAGAGATAATCATTTATACATACTGCATAATCTCAATAATTGAAGTTTAACTGGGTATTCAATGAAAGCGCTTCCGACACAGTTGTTCTGCGTCGGAAGCGATCTTTTTTTCGGGTGGAAACAGAGCTAAAAGCCTACTAAAATGCCCTGTTGACAGAACTCGACTAAATTAGGATAGAATTGAATCATAATGAAAATAAATGAAAAATAATGTTGTTTCTAGTTCGACTTTGTGTTATGCTATTACATTAGTAACGCAAACATTGGAGGCATACTCATGATAGAGGTTACAAGGCTTAATAAGTCCAAATATTATGTAAATGCTGACATGATTGAAATGATCGAGGAGACGCCGGATACCATCCTCACGCTGTCTAGCTCAAAAGTCCTGGTTGTGACCGAATCTGCAAGTGAAATTATTGACAGAATCATTGAATATCGTCGCAGAATCTATGCAAATTTACCAAGACAAATCGAGAGAAATAGTTTATAATATATTAGTTATGATTATTAATGCCTTTTTCTCTGTTTTTGAGGAAAAACTGTAATGGAACTCACATCTGTAATCAGTTTATTTGCTGGGCTGACGCTGATTATTTCTGGTATATTCTGGGGCGGAGGGCAGATTCAAGCCTTTGTCGCGCTGTCCTCGATCGCGATAACTCTGGGAGGAACAGCGGCCGCGACCTTCGTTTCATATGCGCCCAAAGAAATATCGGTGTTCATCAAGACGATCAGACGTGTGTTTCAGTTCCGCGCTTCCGATATGGACGATACAGTACAGGCGGTGCTCAGTTTGTCGAGCATCGCGCGCAAAGAAGGCCTAGTTGCCCTCGAAGAAGCGGCCAAATATGTAGACGACAGGTTTCTTCGAAAAGGTATTTTACTTGTGGTAGACGGTGCGGAGCCTGAGCAGGTTCTAACCGCGATGCAGGCCGAAATTAATTACGAAAAATCACTGACTGAAAAAGCGACAGTGTTTATTGAATCTCTAGCGTCATGCGCTCCGGCATTCGGAATGCTGGGTACGCTGGTCGGGGTGATCACGATGCTGAGAAACATCAGTGACCCGGTCTCTCTGTGCGCTGGCCTCGCGACGGCGCTGATATCCACGTTTTACGGAGTTTTACTTGCGCATTTGTTCTTTTACCCGCTTGCCGCAAAACTCAAGAACAAGAGCGCAGATAAAGAACTTTTTAAGAAACTGGTGCTTGAAGGAGTTCTCTCGGTTCAAGCGGGGGAAAACCCGCGGATGATTGAAGAAAAGCTCTTTTCATTTATTCGGCCGGCTCCGGAGCTCGGCAAAGCCGCAATTGATGATTGACGCCGCAGTTGTCCTTGAAAGGTTCGGGAGTGGAGCTTTGACATGAAGCGAGAAACAGTGCTGCAGCCCGGAACTCAGCGGTGGCTGATCACATTTGTCAGCATCCTTATTTCGCTCGTCGCTATATTCGCGCTTATCTTATCGGTTTCGGCGGTTGACTTCCAAAAGTGGAGGGACATCGCCTCGTCGCTGACTGACACCCCGATTGTATTCGGCGAAGCGGGCGCCGCGTCGGCCGATTTTTCTCAACTCATGCCTGCGGATTCCGATGCATCTACTGCGCGGTTCGAAAGCGCGTCGGAATGGGAATTACTTTACTATTCGCTTATGGAACAGATGGGCAACTCTGAATCGACAGTGGGACTGAACGTATCTGTAACAGATGACGCAATCTCGATCAGTTTATCCGACCAGATTCTTTTCGACTCCGGTCAAGCCGAGATCAAACCGTCCGGGAAAGCGGTGCTGGCAGGGCTGGGCGGCAGAATACGCGATAATTCGGCGGCAATCGCCGAAATCCGTATTGAGGGACACACCGATAACCGACCGATAAGCAATGTGCGGTTTGAAGATAACTGGGCGCTTTCACTCGGCAGATCAATCAGCGTATTGAAGTTCTATTTGAATGAATCGAAGCTGGGAATCGGCGGCGATAAATTCGCGGCAATCGGTTATGCAGATATGAGACCGCTTGAATCCAACGATACCGAAGAAGGTCGCGCCAGGAACAGGCGGGTTGATATAGTGCTCATACGCGGAGATGGCTCGACGATTACCGGCTCGCAGCGCTAATTTGGCGGCTTTACAGCTTGTAAGTGTCTGTCGAATTTGACTAACTAATGATATACAACATGTAATTTGTGAAAAATTGCTAGGGGGAGTTCAGGATGGTTAAGAGGATTGCTGGGTTGTCAGTGGGTATGGTGATGCTTCTGTCGCTGCTGTGCGCGTGCGGCGGAGGGGAAACGGCAGTGAAGTCATTTCCCTTTGCGCTGGAAAAACCTTTTATTACCAATCTGAGCGATAGCCAAAAAATTCTTCGCACTGAGATCGTGCTCGAAGTAACTGACGAAGCGCTGGTCACATCGCTTGTTGAGGAGTCGTATAAAATTGAGGATACTGTAATCTCTATCCTGCGGGAACTGACTGATAAAGAAGTCGCGCAGCCCGGGATAAAAGATGAACTAAAAACCAAGATTCTGGATGCGCTAAAGGCGGAGTTTGGCGAAATTGGAGAGCAAATCTCTAAAGTCTACTTTACAACCTTCGTTGTTGCTAAGTCGTAATGTCACCTGCACGCTCGACGATTGCGATGATGAATACTTGCGTTACCTACGGCACATTACTCCAGAGCAAGGAGGTGGATGGATTTGTCAGACGTCCTCTCGCAGAGTGAAATTGACCAATTGCTAAACGCTATTAACTCCGGAACTGTAGAAGCCGTCGAAGAAGACACCGGCCCGGCCACAAAAGTTCGGGACTACGATTTCCGTACGGCAAACCGTTTCTCAAAAGAGCAAATCAGAACGCTTAATATCATATATGATAATTTTTGCGGGCATTTTACGACCTACCTTTCGGGCACGCTTCGCGCTATGTGCGAGGTAACCGTTGTATCTGTAGAGGAACAGAAATATCTGGAGTTTACAAATTCGCTGCCCTCGCCTGTAATCCTTGCGATAGTCAGCATGCCGCCGCTCGAAGGGTCGACCCTGTTGACCGTTTCACCGGGAATTGCTTACAGTATGATCAATAGGTTGCTTGGAGGCGTTGATTCAACACAGGACGATACGAGAAATTTCACTGAAATTGAACTTGTGATCGTCGAAAGGCTTGTACGGCAGTTCATGCGCCAACTCAACGAGTCGTGGGAAAAGGTCCTTAAAGTCAATGCTTCGTTGGACAGAATCGAGACCTCGCAGCAATTTGCACAGATAGTCGCCCTCAATGAAACCATTGCTATTATTACGCTGAACGTGTCGGTCGGAGGCGTCGAGGGTTTGATGAACTTTTGCATTCCGCATCTTGCCATTGAGCCGGTCAGTAAGCTGCTGAACACCAAGCTGCTGTTCTCTGGCGGCATGGACAGCAATAAGCGGCGCGAACCCGCCGATAAGGATATACGCGCAAGAATTAATAATACATCATTACCAGTGTCCGCCGTATTCAACGAAACCACGGCTACAGTCCGGGAAGTTATTAATCTTCAAATTGGAGATGTTATCCAGCTTGACCATAAGGTTAAAGACTCGTTAACTGTCAAGGTTGGGCATCTGCCAAAATTCCAGGCGACTCTTGGAGTAAAAAATAACAAGTATGCCGTGCGTATAATAGATATGATTAGAGAGGATGATGAATCCGATGAGTAGTGGTCTGTCTCAGGCTGAGATTGATGCGTTACTGAGCGGCAATGCTATCCCGCCGGCTGAGGACAACGCCCAGGATTCAGCCGGGGAACCCGCTGAGCCACCCGAAGTCGGCGAAGTCCCTGAAGAAATACAGGCTGAAAGTATCGAGGACAGCGCGCCCGCTGACATTCCAGAGCCGGACGCAACCTTTGAAATGCCTGAAATCGAGCAACCAGAACCGGAGCCGGCCGTTGAACCGTCTTCTGATGATCCGGTGCCGGAAGAACTTCTTACAACAATGGAGAAGGACGCGGTCGGTGAAATAGGAAATATCAGCATGGGTACGGCGGCGACCACTCTGTTCACGCTGTTGAATAAACGTGTTGATATAACCACCCCCCGTGTGTCGATTACCAATATGAAGGCAATCGCAAAGGATTATCCTTTGCCCTTTGTTGCGGTTCAAGTCGCCTATACCGTGGGTCTTGTCGGCAACAACATTCTGTTTATGAAAGAGCAGGATGTTAAAGTTATCACTGATCTTATGATGGGCGGCGACGGAACGAATACCTCCGGAGAGCTGAATGAGCTTCACTTGAGCGCGATGAGTGAGGTAATGAACCAGATGGTGGGTTCGTCCTCAACTTCGCTTGCCAAGCTGATCGACACTCCCATTGATATCGCGCCGCCATATGCCTACACGGTTGATCTGGGCGCCGAAAGCTCCCAGCCGATTTTTGAAGCGCAGGAGCCAGTGGTAAAAACCAGCTTTACAATGGATATCGAGGGTCTGGTGCATAGCGAGATAATGCAAATAATGCCAATTGACTTCGCGAAAAATCTCGTTGAAAGTATGTTTAACGCTCAGTCGCCTCCCGCTGTTCCCGAAGCTGCGCCCGCGCCGCCTCCACCCGCCTCAAAACCCGCGCCGCCTAAAGCTGCGGCTCCAGCGGCGTCTAGAGCGGAGCCCGCTCCGGCGCCCCAATTTCAGGATGATGACGAGGTGGAAGAGGATTACGAGCCCAGACCTCGCCGTCAAAAACGACAGAGGAGACCTGAAGGAAATATGGTCGACGTGAGACCTGTCCATTATGATTCCTTTGATGAAGAAGACTATTTCGAGGAAGATCTCGGGGACAATATGCAGCTCCTGATGGATGTCCCGCTGCAGGTGACCGTTGAACTCGGAAAGAGCAAAAAGTTTATTAAAGAAATATTGGACTTCAATGTCGGAACGATTATTGTATTGGATAAGATGGCCGGCGAATTAGTAGACGTTATTGTTAACGGCAAGCTCATTGCAAAAGGCGAGGTTGTGGTTATCGACGACAACTACGGAGCCCGAATCACGGATATAGTTAGTCCGTCCAAACGTGTAAATCCGCTTAAATAACGCGTCTTTTTAATAACTGACTTTTAAGTCGTAATATTATCTCGCTTGGAGGTACTGCAATTATGGGAAATAGAATTCTTGTTGTCGATGACGCCGCGTTTATGAGAATGATGATTAAAGAAGTGCTCACCAAAAACGGATTCGAAGTTGTGGGCGAAGCTGAAAACGGAGCCAAAGCGCTGGAAAAGTACAAGGAATTAACCCCGGACCTTGTGATTATGGATATTACAATGCCGGAGGTTAACGGAATTGAAGCGCTGAAGATGATTAAGGCGCACGACGCTGCGGCTCAGGTCATCATGTGCTCGGCGATGGGACAGCAGGCAATGGTTATTGAGGCAATCCAATCCGGAGCGAAGGACTTTATAGTCAAGCCCTTCCAGGCTGACAGAGTTTGCGAAGCAGTCAGAAAGGTATTGGGATAACGTGTCGCCTCAGTTGCACGGTTTTTTTCTGTTTTTAGCGGAAGCACCGGCAGACCGCTCGAATTATCTGATAACGCTGGTTATTGGCATCATTATATTTGTTGCCATGATTATTGGCGCGCGCTTTCTGCTGAAGTGGGTTGCGAATCGACCGCTGCCTAAGGGATCGCACATACGGATTCTTGATCGGATTTCGGTGATTAACGATTGTACGTTGATGCTTGTAGAGGTTGCCGGCAAGGTGCTTTTGATCGGCGTATCGAAAGAAAAGACGTCATTTTTGTGCGAGCTGGACAGTGAGCTTATAGGCGGTTCGCCCGATTTCACGTCACAGACCGGAACTCCGAGCCCGGCCGCAAGCAGCGGCGAAGAAAAAGATACGACATTCTCCGAGCGTTTTTTTCATAATTTAAAGCTGGCCGCGGGACTGGCGCCAAAAGGCTCTCAGCCCTTGCGGCCTAATGCGTCGAAAAAGCGGAACATTCCGTCCCAGAATGACGCGATGGGACAAGTTCCGTTCATTTCCGCGTCGGCTCAGCGCCAGACTCCGCCGGCAGCCAACACTCAGCGTGCCGGAGTTGATTTCAAACAGGCGCTTGATGTGGTTATGAAGCACCAGGAGAGTTCCCGTGAACCCGAACAGGGACAGGCGACTCCCAGAATGAACGCCGATTACGCGGCAGCCGCCGAGAGGGTGAAGCAGCTCTCCCAGGTGGACGAAAGCAAGAGCGCTGAACGTGTCGCGGCGAGGGAAGCCGCCAGGCAGAGCCAGGCTGCGCAGATTCCGAGAATGCCTGAAGTATTTACTCCGGCGCCGAGTGAAGAGTCAGACGATATGCCAACTACCGCGCAGGCGGTCGGCAATGAGTTGCGCGCTGACACTGATAATTCTGCGCCCTCAACTGATGCGGATACAAATGGCGCTTCCTTGACCGGCAGCAATATGACTGAGAAACAGGACACCGCTTCCAAAGAGCAGTCGCCCGACCTGGACGAGCTGCTCGATCTCGTTTCTAATCGAACCGAGCGATACACAATGAAATCGGGAGAAGGCGGTGTAAGGAATCAAACATGATTAAAAAGATTGGGGCTTTGGCGGTCACCTTACTGATCGTTCTATCGGCGGTCTTGATGATGATTCCTGATGCCGGGGCAACTAACGCTTTGCCTCCGAATACTGACATTACCGCAGGTACCGAAGCCGATACATTCCCATTTAACATTTTTGACGGAATAAATATCGGTGAAGCCGGCACTACGTCGCAGATAATAATACTACTGACCATTCTGACGATACTCCCGTCCATCCTCTTGATGCTGACAAGCTTTACCAGGATAATAATCGTGTTCTCGTTCCTGCGCAACGCAATGGGTACAATGCAAATGCCGCCCAACCAGGTACTTATCGGACTGTCGCTGTTCCTGACGCTTTTTATCATGTGGCCGGTTTTTGACAGGGTAAACCAGGAGGCTATCGCGCCGTTTGACCGCGGGGAAATTGCTTTTGACCAAATGTTGACCAACTCCATTGATCCGTTCCGCGACTTTATGTTCGAACAGATCGAAATACAGGGAAATCAGAGCAGTTTGCAGACATTCATCAACCTTGCGGATGTCGAGCAGCCCGAAAACATGAGCGATATCCCGACTCACGTACTCATCCCGGCATTTATTACCAGTGAGATCAAGACAGCGTTTAAAATCGGATTTTTGGTATTCGTACCGTTTATCGTTATAGACATGATAGTTGCCTCCGCGCTGATGTCCATGGGCATGATGATGCTGCCGCCGGTCATGATAGCGCTGCCCTTTAAGATAATGGTTTTCGTTTTGGTTGACGGATGGAATTTGATCGTGAACACTATGGTGCTTTCATTCCGGCCGTAGCAAAAGAGTAATTGCGATTATAAATTGAGTTCTTTAATCGGCAAACCAGTATTGCTGTGCGGGACAGCTTAACCTCCGCGTTAGTCGCTATATCAATATTTCGGCACTGTTTAATCTCGGGGGCATGACCCAGACTTTCGACCCGCACCCGAGTTAAAGGAGGTTCTGCTCGTTGGATCAAGGCAGTATCATCACCATTATTCAGGATGCAATCGTCACTATGACAGTGATCTCAATCCCGCTGCTGGGACTTGGGCTGCTCGTCGGAATTATTCTTTCGATATTTCAGGCCACTACCCAGATAAATGAACAGACGATCATTTTCGTTTCCAAAATATTGGCCGTATTTGTTGCGTTAATAATATTTGGGCCCTGGATGCTTGTAGAACTACAATCGTTCACCCTGCGAATATTTGAGTATATGCAAACAATGGTAAGATAGAAAAGGCGGATAGATTCCGTGCAATGGATAACGGGCGATCCAATTGAATGGCTTGGGTATTTTCTCCTGATACTCTTGCGAATGTCGGGATTATTTGTGTTATCGCCCATACTCGGCAGGGCGAATATTCCGGTCATTACCCGGCTGGGACTCAGCCTTTTACTCAGCTTCATAGTAGTCTCGATCCTGCCGCGGGATTTTTTGCTCCCATTTTCGGGAGCCATTGGTTTTATACTTGCCTGCGTGCTTGAATTATTGGTCGGACTTACAATGGGATATTTGACCACGCTTTTCTTCTCGGCGGTCTTCGTCGGGGGTCAGATTATCGATATGCAGATCGGACTGGGCATGGTGCAGATTTTTGATCCGCAGACAAATATTCAGGTGCCTATCGTCGGCAGCCTGCTGAATATCATTTTGCTCCTGGCTTTCCTGATTACGGATGGACACTTGAAGCTTATCCAGATTATTATCGAATTCTACGACGTCGCGCCGCCCGGGCATCTGACTTTGGATCCGAATATCGCGGGAGCCGTCGTGATTGCCTTTGTCCGTGTATTTGTGCTGGGTCTCAGCATTGCGATTCCCTTTATTGCCAGCGGGTTACTTGCGGAAGTCGGACTGGGTATCATGGTCAGAATTGCTCCGCAGCTCAATATATTCGTGCTCGGAATCCCGGTTAAGACAATCATCGGATTTGTTCTGCTTGTCCTGATCGTTCCGATATTCGTGAGTCTTTCCGATCAAATATTTGACGAACTATGGGAAAGCATGGACGCGGTTCTTATGTATCTCGCCCCCAGCGGATAAAAAACCTTAATCAGACCTCTGAACCGGCTTAACGATTGCTCTGGACTTGTGTGGTGATTTGACTTGGCGTCCAGCGGTGAAAAAACTGAAAAAGCAACACCAAAAAAGCGGCAGGACGCCCGTAAAGAAGGTCAGGTTCTAAAGAGCCAGGAAATGTCTACGGCCGCGCTGCTGATGGCGATGTTTGGGGCATTAAAGATACTTGGAGGCTATATTTACGGCGGTATCCATAATATAATGGTCTATTTTATGAATGGATCGGTGTCTACCCGCGGCAATTTCGGCGTTGCGGAGCTTGCGAAGATAATCGGAGATATCCTGATACAGTTCCTGCTTCTTATGTTGCCGCTATTCGCGGTTTCGCTGCTGGTCGGCATTGTGGCGAATCTTGTTCAGGTGGGTTTTCTTTTCTCAGGAAAAACGATTCGCCCGAAGTTTTCGAAAATTAATCCGCTGCAAGGGTTTAAGCGGATTTTCTCGATGCGGTCGGTTGTCGAGATGATTAAGGCTATATTAAAAGTGGTCGCCATCGGCACGATTGCATATCTGGAATTCATGAAGCAGTTCGGCAAATTCAGTACGCTGATGATGTATGATATCCAGTCAAGCGCCGCCGCTATCGTCGATATGTGTATCAACATTGCCTTTCAGTGCGGTATCGCCTTGGTTTTTATCGGAGTTATTGACTATGTCTACCAATGGTGGGAGTATGAGAAGAATCTTCGTATGACCAAGCAGGAAATCAAAGACGAATACAAGATGATGGAGGGCGACCCGAAGATTAAGGGCAAAATCAAGGAAAAGCAGCGTCAGATGGCCATGTCCAGGATGATGGCATCCGTTCCGTCAGCCGATGTCGTCATAACAAACCCCACGCACTACGCCGTCGCGCTCAGGTACGACGAAAAGGAAGCGCCTGCGCCCGTGATGCTGGCAAAGGGCAAGGATCTGATTGCGCAGCGCATCAAAAAAGTCGCGATTGAAAACCACGTCGAGATAGTCGAAAACAAGGCGGTTGCCCAGGCTCTCTTCATTTCCATGGAAATCGGCCAGATGATACCCGAGGATATGTACGCGGCTGTGGCAGATATTCTCGCATACGTATACAAGCTCAAGAACCCGAATATTAATCGGGACACTAATATACGCAGAGACCCGAAACTCGGCAGCGAATAAAAACATGAATTCACCGGAAGGGGGAGACACATGAAAATTGGAAATCTGACGATTGCGGCGGTTATCATAGCAATTGTCATGATGCTCATTCTCCCCATGCCTCCGATGCTTCTTGATACGCTGCTCATAATCAGCATTTCGCTCGCGCTGATCATACTGCTGATAACTCTGTATACGAAGGAAACGCTGGAGTTTTCCACTTTTCCATCCGTACTGCTGATCGTAACGCTGTTCCGATTGGCACTGAACGTATCCACTACCCGCGTCATCCTCCTCAACGGCGGCGAAGCGGGTAACGTTATTAAAACCTTCGGCCAGTTTGTTGTGCAGGGGAATATCGTGGTCGGCGTGGTAATATTCCTCGTAATCATAATAATTCAGTTTATCGTTATAACAAAAGGCGCCGAACGTGTTGCGGAAGTTGCCGCCAGGTTTACACTGGACGCTATGCCTGGCAAGCAGATGGCGATTGACGCCGATCTCAACTCGGGAATGATAGACGAAGCGCAGGCCCGCGTGCGCCGCGAGAAAATTCAGCGTGAAGCGGATTTTTACGGCTCAATGGACGGTGCTTCAAAGTTTGTAAAGGGCGACGCAATAGTAAGCATCATTACGGCGCTTATTAACTCAATCGGCGGAATTATTATCGGCACACTTGCCGGCGGCGATATAGGAACCGTGGCAAGCACATACACGATCGCGACAATCGGAGACGGCCTTTGCGGTCAAATCCCGGCGCTGCTGATGTCAACGGCAACAGGTATGGTTGTGACGAAAGCGGCGTCTGAATCGGATGTCGGCACCGAGGTATTCGGTCAGATTGCGGGTCAGCCTCAGGTATTGATGATTGCCGGGGCGGTGGTGGTTCTGCTGAGCTTCATACCGGGAATGCCGATGTTCCAAATGATTATACTCGCGTCGTTTCTTCTGCTTGTGGGCGTTTCGGTCCAGTCGAGGCGAAAGAAGGCCGAGCTTGTTGAAGAGGTTCCGGCGGTTGAACAGGCAGCGGAGGACACGCGAAAGCCGGAGAACGTCGTTTCGCTTTTGCAGGTTGACCCGATTGAGCTCGAGTTTGGGTACGGCATTATTCCGCTGGCGGATATTTCCCAGGGAGGCGACCTGCTTGACCGCGTGGTCATGATCCGCCGGCAATGCGCCAAGGATCTCGGCATGATCGTGCCAGTCATCCGATTGCGGGACAATATTCAGTTCGCGTCCAATGAGTATATGATAAAAATTAAAGGCAACGAAGTGGCAAAAGGCGAAGTAATGCTGGATCACTTCCTCGCGATGAATCCGGGAGATATCAGCGAGCCCATCGACGGCATCGAGACTATTGAGCCCGCGTTCGGTTTGCCCGCCGTCTGGCTGAACGAACAGCAAAGGGAACGCGCCGAGCTGTTCGGATATACCATTGTTGACCCGCCATCGGTTATTGCGACCCACCTTACCGAGGTTATACGCAGGCACGCGCACGAGCTGCTCGGACGGCAGCAGGTTCAGGTGCTGATCGACAACCTGAAGCAGTCGCAACCATCACTGGTCGACGAAGTAGTTCCCAAGCTGTTTTCACTGGGCGAAGTTCAGAAGGTTCTCGGCAATTTGCTGCGTGAAGGTGTTTCCATACGTGATATGGGCTCGATTATCGAAACACTGGGCGATTTCGGCGCGATGACGCGAGACCCCGATATGCTGACCGAGTATGTGCGGCAGTCGCTGAAGCGCACGATTACCGGCAGGTATGTCAGCGGAAAGCACATGCGGGTGCTGACTCTTGACCCTGAGCTGGAGCATTTGATTCTTGACAATGTCAAGCAGACTGAGCACGGCTCGTACATTGCGCTGGAAGCGGAAGCCATCCAGAAGATATTTGTCAGCCTGCGCAGCGCCATCGAGCGAATGACTTCGCTGGGCATCAGCCCGATTGTCCTGACCTCTCCCGTTGTGCGCTATCATTTCAAAAGGCTGATCGAGCAGATGGTTCCTGACCTTGTCGTTCTGTCCTATAACGAGATTGAGCAGGATGTTGATATCCAGGCTGACGGGATAGTCACGATCCAGAAATAAAAAGGCTTTACGCCGGGCGGTTACGCCGGTTCTTGCGCACAAGTCCGCGGCAGATTAATGACGTGGACGGCGCGGGAGCCGGAGTGGTCGTCCGGATTTTTTATTTTATCGCAGCTGATAAGGCTGAACGCTTGATTTATCATACTTATATGTAGTATAATGTAATAATATAAAATTGCGCGATTGATCGGACAAAGGCGGGAATCGATGAGCGGTCATAATTAATTAAGTAATTGATTTGCCGCTTGTGGGCCGAACCGGTTTGTAATATACACAAAGGGTGATTATTCAGGTGAATGTAAAACGCTACATTGCCAATGATGTTACTGAAGCTGTCGGAAAGATTCGAGAAGAGCTGGGCCGCGATGCGTTTATCTTATCCACCAGAAAAATCAGACAAAAGGGCATACTCGGCTTCTTCAAAAAAACGAGGGTCGAGGTCGTTGCTGCGTATGATGCGCCCGACCAAAACCAGGTAAAAAAGCCTAAAGAGCCCGACATGCCGATTTACGCGCCGCCCCGGCCAGCGCCGCGCCCGGATAATACAAGCGTAGTTCCGTCACCTGTAATAGCTCCTCCCGACAACGGATTTACACAGCAGGAGCTTGAAGACCTTTTGACCGGCAAAAAGGTGCTGTCCCCAGAAGTGACAAAACAGTATACCAACCAGTCAAAAGCTCAGGAAGAGCATATTGAGGCGCTGGAAAACAAGATTGATCAGCTGTCGAACACGCTCTCAGCGTTCGTCGGGAAAATGCAGATTAACAAGACTGATTACAGGTCGAATTATCATGCGGATGTAGCCAAGCTGGTTCTGTCGTTGCTGGAAAATGAGGTTCATGAGGAATTTGCCCACAAGGTAGCGCGGGAAGTAAATGAAATTGTTGAAAAGCAAGGCGAAAAAGCCCGTGAGGTTATGGAGCAGATTCTCAAGCAGTATATCGGAGAGGTTTCGCCCATCAAGCTCAAGCGCTTCAAGCGCACGGTCGTAATTTTGGTCGGCCCGACCGGAGTCGGCAAGACTACGACCCTCGCCAAACTTGCGGCTATCTATTCGATTAACCACCACGCGCGTGTGGGAATAATTACTACCGATAATTTCAGGATTGCCGCCGTTGAGCAGCTCAGGACATACGCCGAGATACTGGAAGTTCCGCTGGGTGTGGTCTATACGCCGGATGATGTGGTGGAAGCGCTGAAAGAGCACGAAGACAAGGATATTGTGTTTATCGACACCGCCGGCAGAAGCCCTAACGACAAAGCGCTGGAAAATGAGATTACACAGCTTGTGAAATATACAGACGCCGACGAAGTCCATCTGGTGATGAGCGCGACAACCAGCTTCACAGGGTGTCTTAACGTAATCAAGACATACAGCTTCCTGCGCGATTTCAAGCTGTTGATTACAAAATTCGATGAAACTCCGACATGGGGAATGGCGCTGAACATGCGCTTTATGTCAGACAGGCCGATTTCATATATGGCTTATGGCCAGACGGTTCCCGACGATATAGAAGTCGCCAATCCGGGCAAGATAATTAACCAGTTGATTGGAAGGCAAGAGTAATGACCGATCAAGCCAGTGCGCTGAGACAAATTGTTGAGAATATTAAAAAGCAGCGCACGCGGGAGCAGGGAACGGGTGCGCGGATAATATCCATTGCCTCCGGAAAGGGCGGCGTGGGCAAAACCAACCTTGCTGTCAATATGGCTATCTCGCTTTGCAAAAAGGGACTGCGGGTGCTGATTATAGACGCGGACTTCGGGCTTTCCAACGTCGACGTGGTTTTGGGAGTTGCGCCTGAATATGATCTTTCATATGTGGTACACAACAACAAGGAGCTCAGCGAGGTCATATCGGAAGGGCCGGGCGGACTTAAGTTTGTTTCGGGCGGTTCAGGCGTATTTGACCTGATAAACCTCCGCACGAACCAACTCGATAAACTGCTCGAAAAGCTCTATCAAATAGACGACATCGCGGATATTATCATTATTGACACCGGAGCCGGCATATCTGAGAATATTCAGCGTATGCTGTGCGCTTCCAACGAGATTCTGGTTGTGACGACTCCCGAGCCGACCGCTATAATGGATGCTTACGCGCTGATTAAGACGGTCGCTTCCGCGGAAGCTGAAACGCATATCAGACTGATCGTCAATAAAGCGGATTCCGCCGCCGAGGGGATCAATACGCTCGCCAAGTTCTCCGCGGTGGTAAGGCTTTATCTTAAGACCGATTTAGAGGAGCTGGGTTTTGTTTTGACAGATTCGGTTGTATCTAAAGCGGTGCGGCTTCAAAAGCCTTTTGTACTGAGTTTTCCAAAGAGCATGGCATCCAAGAATATCGACGCGATAACATGGAAGCTGATTAACGCTTCACCTGAGTATAAAGGCGGAGGGATCAAGAGCTTTTTTGAAAAACTGGGGAACAGCTGGAAAAAATAAGTCATACTAGGTGGTTCTTTTATGGAACAGATATATGAATTGCGAGTCGGAGAGAGCGTGGATGTCGTTATCGGCGGGCACCGGTTGATGTCGGTTATCAAAGACATCCCGGCGAACGATACTTTTGTACTGACCATGCCCTCGTCCAGGGGTACGAAGATAGAGGTACATCCCGACCAGCTGGTTAATATTGTATATTACAGGACTTCCGGACTATATTCCTTTGTCGGTCTGCTTGACCGTCGCCTTGAGTTTGCCGGTGCGGATTGTGTCGAAATCGTAATGAAGTCCCCGATAAGCAAGTATCAGCGGCGGGATTTCATCAGAATAGACACCGAGCTGCCTGTTACCGTCCGCGTATTGTCGCCGGGCGCTGAAAACGTGGATATCAGCTCTGTTGAAGCCTTTGAGAAGCACCGGCAGGGATTGCCCCGCGACTCGAGTGCAGACCTTCCTGAGTATCACTTGAAAACCGCCGACCTCAGCGGCGGAGGCATGTCTCTTGTTCTTGAACGTCCCATTGGGGTAGGAAGCATCATCGAATGTAAATTGGAACTTAAGCCGGGCGTTGGAACTTTTGTTGACTCGATCGTCACGCGGGTATACGATATAGACGGAAAGAGCAACCGGTACATGACGTGCGTACAATTTGTAAATATAGATGAACAGATCAGGCGCAGAATAATCAAGCACGTATTTAAAGCCCACAAACAGGCAGTGAATTTGGTTTGAGCACTTTAGTGAAAAGGAGTTTGGGGAATGGTGCGTAATGAAGAGCGTTTGAGCGCACTTTGGAGCGAGTTTTCGCAATCCAGGAACATGGAAGTTCGCAACAGCCTGGTTATGGAGTACATCCAGCTGGTGAAAAGCATTGTCTGCCGTATGCTGCCCACATACAGAAAACATGTGGACTTTGATGATCTGATGAGCTGCGGAGTGATGGGGCTCATGGACGCAATAGATAAATTCGACCCGTCGAAGGATGTCAAGTTCGAGACTTACGCGGGTCTGCGTATTAAGGGAGAGATTATCGATCAGATCAGAAAGCAGGATTGGGCGCCGATCAGCTTAAGGCATAAGATTAAGAAGATCGAAGAAGGATATGAGACGCTTGAATCGCGCTTTGGCCGGTCGGTCACTGAAAAGGAAGTCGCCGACCACCTCTCAATGTCGGTTGACGACGTAAAAAAGACTCTTGACGAGTCTCATACATTTAATATTGTATACCTCGACGAGCTGTTGGTAGACAGAGTTAAATCTGATGAAATGCTTGAGAGCAGCGAGCTTTCTCCCGAGCAGAGCTTTGACGCAAAAGAGATGAAGGAAACGCTGGCAAATCTGATCGGATCATTGTCGGAAAAAGAGCAGCTCGTTCTGTCGCTGTATTATTATGACGAGCTGACGTTGAAAGAGATTGGCCAGGTACTGGGCGTGACCGAGTCCAGGGTCTCCCAGATACACTCAAAAGCTATAATGTCGCTAAGGATAAAGCTGAAAGCGGCAGTCAGATAGATAACCGCTTGATCATGCTTTTTGACAGGAGGTCTAATTATGTCACTTCGGGGAATCGATGCTCAAATGATGGTTAACAGATCACTGGACGCATCCGCGGAGCAGGCGAAAAACGCGCGCCTGCACGACGTTACTCAGAACCAGATTGCGCATATTAATAAGCAAAACGCCGAAGCGGAGCGCGGCAAGACACAGTCTGTAAACAAGGCGGAGCATCAGGCTATTAAAAGTACATCTGACGAAGAAAGAAACCAGGGCGGAGAGAGCCTTGCCGAAAAAAAGGAAAGCAAACCCGAGCAGAAAGAGACCAGACGCAACCCGGATCTTGATCTCCCGGTCGGCAAAGGCGAGCAACACAAAATCGATATCCAAGTCTGAAGCATATCACTGATCCGCCGCTCGGACTGAGCATTTTGAGCTGAGAGGCGTCATGGATTTTGAAAGGATTAACGATGGAAATAGTATCCGCGGTGTTTATTGTTCTTCAGCTTGTTGCGTGGATTGTTTTTATCAGGTTATTTGTCAAGCAATCCAGGAAAAAGAATACCGAAGATAAGAACAAGGGACGGGAAGAAAAACTGTTCCGGCTCTATAACAGCCTTGAAGAAATGATGGACTCTTTCGAGGAATACGTTAACACCGCAAGGCAGGAAATTGAGTCGCAAAGGCGTGAGCTCAGCGAATTGTCCCGGCAGGCTACTGTAATGTTTCTTCAGGCGCGGGATCGTGTATCGGTTGATCTGACTGATGCCCAGCAGGCGGACAATGCTGCCGATACGCCGGCTTCCGGGCCGGCGTCATCTAAACTATCGGCTGTGACCGCCATTGCCGCGCCCGGAAAGCCGAATAAGCCTGACGCTATTCCGGTTAATAACGACAGTCAGCCGGGTTCAGATAAAAAGTCGCCGCCGCAAAACGAGAAGGGCGACCTGAAGCTATCAAACAAGGACAGGGAAGCGGTGAGAAAGTTCAGCACTAAGCCCCAGAAGGTTCGTTATCTCATCAGCTGCGGGCTCTCTGTTGACGAAGTGGCCAAGGAGTTGGATATCGGCATCGGCGAGGTTAAGCTGATTTCCGACCTGGACAGGTAAACTGGACTTGCTCGGCTGTTCGCCATTTCGACAAAAATTGCGGATTATAAAAAAATATCTAAAGCTAGGCGCTAAAGAATTCGATAAAATATATCGGTGGTATACTTATATTTGTTAGGGGGACTCACGATGCTCAGGGCGATGTATACCGCAGGGACGGCGATGATAACTCAGACCAGGCGCATGGATGTGATAACCAACGATGTCTCAAACGTTGAGACCAAAGGCTTTAAGACTGATAATCTAGTGACCCGGTCATTTCGGGATATGATAATTGATCGGATAAATGATCCTTCAATATACGTCAAGGACAGAGTGGGAAATCATAACACAGGTATTCATGTTGACCAGGTCTTTACGGATTTTACGCAGGGATCATTTGAAACGACGTATGTCAATACGGATTTAGCCTTGGAGGGCGACGGATTTTTCGTTATCCAGACAAACGACGGAGAGAGGTACACGCGCACAGGCACTTTCAATGTCGATTCGATGGGACGGCTGGTCACGCCGCGCGGTGATTTCGTTATGGGTCAGTCGGGGATTATAAATGTCGGCTCCGACGATTTTCAAGTTGGCCTAAACGGCGCGGTAACCGTCAACGGCAACGTTATCGACACCATCCGAACGGTGGCTTTCCCGTCAAACGCAGACCTGCGCAAGCAGGGTGACAACCTGTTCTTTAATTACAATCCCGAAGGAAACGCGCCGGTCGCCGCAAATGCTCAAATCAGGCAGGGCACGCTGGAAAACTCCAATGTCGACTCCGCCCGGGAGATTGTAAACATGATTGAGTGCCAGCGCAACTATGACGCTAATCAGCGCGTGCTGCGCATGATAGACGAGTCGCTGGGCAAAACGGTGACTCAAATTGCCAGAGTTTAACGCCCGGAGGTTATGATATGATTCAGTCCCTGTTTTCCGCCGCCAATTCGATGATTTCCCAGCAGTCAAATATTGACACAATTGGCAATAATGTCGCTAACATTAATACAAACGGATATAAGAAAGTGCGTCTTGATTTTAAGGATGCGATTTACGAGCGCATGCAAAGCCCGACCGATAACTCCGCGGCGATGAATTTGCAGCGGGGCGCCGGCGCATTGGTAAATCAGACGTTGCGAGTATATGATCAGGGCGCGCTAAAGTCTACCGAGAACCCATTCGATATAGCACTGGAGGGACCGGGATTCTTTAAAATGCGCGCGCCGGACGGCAGTTATGTTTATTCCAGAAACGGGCAGTTTGGACTTTCCAACGAAGCCGACGGTGCGTACCTCGTGGACGAGAACGGCTATTACGTTATGGACAACGCCGACAACCGCATTCTCGTCAGGGGAGTCCCGTCAAAGATGGTCGTTGACGCGACGGGAGCCTTTACATTCACCGATACCGACGGCACGGCGATCGCCGGACCGGCACTTTCGCTGAACAATTTTGATAACCCGCCAGGGCTTTCCGCTGTCGGTAGTTTTTATTTTGCGCCATCCGAAAACTCAGGCGCAGCGAGGGCTCTGCAGGGGCCGACTGCGGTAAAGCAGCAGGTTGTCGAGGCGTCAAACGTCGATTATTCCGAAGAGGTGACGAGACTGATCCGCGCGCAACGAGCGTACCAGCTTGCGGCGCGGGCGATTTCCACCGCCGACCAGATGGCGCAGTCCGCAACTACTATCCGAGGTTAATTGTCCGTCATTTAACTGCGGCCATACGGTGTGATATGCCAGAATCAGCTCGCGAATTATGTTGGAATGCTCGATTATTTGTATTTTTCATACGAATAGGCTTGTTACCGAACGGCAAGGATTAGCATTTGGAACACCTGCATCAGGTATGAAATATTAATACAGGAGGCCGTATTATGAATATTAAATCCTGCAGAAAGTGCAAGGAAGCGTTTGTTTCCAACTCGAACAGTAATATTTGCCCAAGCTGCATAAAAAAAATCGACGAAAATTTTCAAAAGGTTAGAGATTATATATACGATAATCCTAACGCCAAGATGGAGCAGATATGTGAGGCCACCGAAGTCGACAGGGCGGATATAATTATGTGGCTGAAACAGGGGAAACTGATAATGGACTCCGCCGCAACTCCACTGATCAACTGCGAAACCTGCGGAAAGCCGATAGTTTCTGGCAGATACTGCGCTGAATGCAACGATAGGGTCAGGTCGTCGCTGACATCCTCCGCCAGTTCAATTGCCGCCAAAAAGCAGGAACAGCAGGCAAGGAACGAAAGAGGCAGACGGGGAACGCATTTGGATATTTGATCCGGTTTACAAAATATTACATTGTGTGATTTTGGCTTATTCGGCTTATTGCTATTTAGTTTTTCCCACTTATATCGATAATAGCATTAAGGAAGCAATAAGCGGATACACCTTTGAGATTTCTTTTATTGGTCTTTTTTTAGGAGGTAAGAATCATGAAAATAAATGGTTCAGTACCGATTTCCGGCGCGACGGGAAAATACCGAGATGCCGGCCGAGTAAACAGTACGCAAGGTACAGGCTCGTTGGGCAGTGATAAAGTTGAGTTTTCGGCGAGCGCAAAGTCGTTTGCCGCAGCTCTGAAGGCGGTCAAGGACGCGCCCGATGTTCGCCCGGCTTTGGTCAATGAAATCAAAACGAAAATTGATAATGGCACCTATGTTATTAATAACATGTCGACTGCAAATGCCATGATTAGGAAGATCAACTTTTAGCGCTGGATTTATTATCCTGCGCTGATTGTTGAGGCTTAATAACTATACCGTGACCGCTGTTTGGAGGTGCGTTGTGGAATCCAAGATACGCGAATTTTTGAAGCTTTTGGAGCTCCAAAAAGATTTGTATTCCCAATTGCTGGATTTGTCCGAACAGAAAAAGATGGCAATCACGCAGAGTTCATTGGATGAACTCGATAAAATTGTGCGCGCAGAACAGCTGCTTCTTATCAAAGCGTCTGACCTTGAGCGGCGCAGAAAAAAGGCTACGGACGAGATTTCAAAGGTAACGGACATATCTTCCGCCGAGCTATCCCTGCGAAAGATTGGGGAGATAGCTCCCGACCACCTGAAAGCCGAGATTATGGATCTCCATTCGGAATTGTCGGTTCTGCTTGATAAACAGGTGAAAATTAACGAGATTAACCGCAGACTGCTTGAGTCGCGAATTGAGTATATTAACTTTATGATCAGCACCTCTTCGCCAGATGCCGATGCGTCGAACAAATACGGATCCGCCGGCGAGGACAAACGGGTTATTAAGCAGAATTCTAATATTATTGATCAAAAAGTATAGTTTGTTTTTTTATTGTCTTGAAATTGAGGTGAACGCCTGTGGCATCAACTTTTTACGGCCTAACGATAGCGTCTTCTGGTATTTTCACTGCTAGAAAGCAGATAGACATTTCCGGGCACAATATCGCCAATGTTAACACTCCCGGATACACCCGCCAAAGGTTGATGACGGCATCCATCGATCCTCCAGTTTATGAGATGAAGTGGGCTCCGTTGGATGACGCGCATGTTGGGCAGGGCGTTAAGGCGCTGTCGCTGGATCAGATACGCGATAAATTCCTGGACATACGCTACAGGCATCAGAACAGCGATACAAATTACTGGGGCACCAGATCCGATCAGATAGCTCAGATTGAGGATATTTTCTATCCCTCCGACGGCAACAACATCAGCGATAACATGTCGAAGTTTTTTGCGGCGTGGAACGCGCTTGAGGGCAAGCCTAATGACATTGACGCTAGAAAAGTGGTGCGTCAGAGCGGACTCGCTTTGGTTGAAAACCTTAACAGGTATCAGTCCAAGCTTAGCGACGTTATGTACCAGCAGGACAATGACTTTGTTAACAAAGTGAATCAGATCAATACTATTACGGCGAAAATGGTCGAGCTTAACGACTCCATCTACCGTTTTGAAGTTTCCGGTCAGGTTGCTAACGATCTTCGCGACAAACGCAATCTGCTCCTTGACGAACTCTCGGGTCTTATTAATATCGAATATGAGGAAAGAGCGGACGCTCTCGGCAACAGTATGCTGTCGGTGACAATTCCAAGCGCGACCGGCGGCTCGCCGTTTGTGCTCGTCGATCATAAAGATCGCACCGCGCTGACTCTCAGCAAGACTGTGGCCGACCCCCTCACCGGCGCCTCGGATTCAATGCACGAGATCGTTGAAATCCCCTACGACGACATTGTGACCGGCCAGCTCAGGGCGCATCTGGATCTCAGAGACGGTGACACGAACCTGGTTAAGGGTGTACCTTACTATGCCGACAAACTTAATCTGTTCGTCGAGTCGCTCGTTAACCAGGTTAACGAAGTGCACAGGAACGGTTTTAGCGGCTGCGGAATTGACCTTGGCGTCGAGTATACCTCGTCAACAGGCATCAACTTCTTTGACCCCGCGTATTTGACCGCCGGCGAAATCAGACTTTCTGACGAATTAATGAAATCAGCTTACAATATTGCCGCCTCAAGCAAAGTGGTTACCCTTGTCGACGGGAAAGCCACCGGCGATGCCGTTAATGTACTCGCGATGCAGGCGCTCAGGGAGCGTTCCGATATCCCTGGAATCGGCAACTTTACGAAATACTACAACGCGCTTCTTGGAGAGCTGCTGGTTGACGTTAATCACGCCGATGACCTGAGGGACACAACGTCGACTCTACTCAACAGTATTGACAATCAAAGGATTTCGATATCCGGAGTATCTCTGGATGAGGAAATGACAGATATGATCAGGTTCCAGCATGCGTACAACGCGGCATCGCGTTCGTTGACCACAATGGACGAGTGTCTTGACCTCCTGATCATGAGAACAGGTGTTGTCGGCAGATAAACGAAGTAAGCGTGTATGAGGTATAACAAATGTCGTTTCGTATAACTAATTCAATAATGGTTAACAACTACGTTCGAAACATGCAGAACAATCAGCAACGCATGAATCGTCTGCAGAATCAGATAGAGACCACAAACCGGCTGATAAAACCTTCTGAAGATCCTGTCGGCGCTATGAAGGTGCTTGAGATCAATGCGAAAATTTCCGATATTGAGGTCTATCTGACCAACCTGGATAACGCTGAAGCTTGGCTGGTCGAGTCCGAGACCGCGGTATCAAAGATAAATGAATATGTCAAGCGAATGTATGAGCTCGCGGTCAACTTGTCGAACGAAACCAAGACGCCTGAAGACAGAATGGCGGCGGCCAACGAAATCAGGGGTCTACGCGATGAACTCGTGTCGACTGCCAATATGACGATGACAGACAAATATCTCTTTGGCTCGCACAATGTGGCACAAGCGCCGTTTCATCCGGCAGATCCAAGCGACCCGAATTCTGAGATGCTTTTCAACGGGATCAGCCTCATTGGCGCGGTCGATATGACGGATGTTGACGCTGAGCTTCAGAACAAGATACAGTACAAAGTCGGTTTCAAAATAGACATGAATATTTCAATTTCGGGTATAGAGCTGATGGGAATTGGCGACGATGCGAATATTCACCATGTTATGAATGATTTCTACAAGGCCTGCATGGATCCCGACAGCACTTGGGAGACGATTTCTCCTTTCATGGGAAAGTTTCAGAGCATTCAAACGAATATCCTCGGTGTACAGGCTGAAATTGGCGGTCGCATGAACCGCATCACTGCGATGCAGGATACTTATAGCATTGATATGATAAACTATAAGGATTTGAAATCAAAAGTGGAAGAAATCGACATGGCGGAGACTATCACATATTTTTCAATGGCTGAGGCAGTTTATCGCGCTGCGTTGAGCGTGGGCAGCAGAGTTATTCAGCCGACACTTATGGATTTCCTGCGCTAAGTTCCATAGTATCTGTTTTTCAGATAAGCGTTCACATAACCCCGGAATGGAGACAAATTTTTGCATGGTTGCAGATATGGCAGGCCGCGATCAATAAACGGCGCCTGTTATAATGGGGGTTAAGGCATGTTGTCGAGAATCAATATAACCCAAATGCACGCAGCTATCGGCATTGAGTCCAGACCTGCGGTGTTGCGTTTGCGATCAGCACCGCCATCAATGGAAATACATACAACGGCGGCTCGGATGCAGATTGATACGCAGATTAGTAGAGTAAAGATTGACCAGACGCAGTGTTTTGCTGAGTCTGGTCTTCGGACTTCGCTTGAAATTGCCAGAGTATTCTATCAGAATTCCGTGAGAATGGGCATAGAAGCGATCAGTACCATTGTCGCCGAAGGGCGGCAGATGCTTGACGCGCGCAGAGGCAGCACCGCCATCCAGAATATCAGCTTTGCAAGGTCCGCTTCACCGCAAAAGCAATTAGTCACGACTTCCATGCCGCAGTCCAGGCCAAAAATTGACTGGGATCCCGGCTACGTCAATATCAACTGGGAAATGGGCGGAGTTGATATCAGGTGGAATGTAGGCAGGATGGAAGCCGAATACGAGCCCGCGTCGATGAATATTTTCTTGAGACAGAAGCCGAGTATTGAGATCACGGTCGAAGATGGCATCGTGTTGGATTTTCCGTTGCCGCGGACCGGTGTCGGTGATTCGGTGGATGTAGTCCGGTAATTGCAATATAAAAGACAGGAAGCACTGCGCTTCCTGTCTTTTTTCAGTTTATTAAGTTGAATTTGAGCAACCCGGATCAGATATTGACGCCGAAGCTACGGCAAAGAGCCTCAAGGCCGCCCTGATATCCGGAGCCGACGGCGCTGAATTTCCACTCAGCTCCGTGCCGGTATATTTCGCAAACTACAATTGCGGTCTCGATCGAAAAATCCTCGACCAGATCGTATTTAATAACTTCTTCACCGCTGGTGTCGGTCTCATTCGCGATCTTGCAAACGCGGACAAATGCGTTTGAAACCTGGCCGAAATTCTGCTTACGCGCGACGGCGTCGTGGATAGTTACCGTAATCGCGATCTTGGAGACTTCAGGCGGGACTGCCGCAAAATTGATGAAGATTACCTCGTCGTCGCCGTCTCCGGCTCCGGTGAGATTGTCTCCGGTGTGCTTCACGCAGCCGTTTTTGCCCTCGAGGTTGTTGTAGAAGATGAAGTCGCTGTCACTGGAAACTTTGCCGTTTTCACCGCACAGGAATGCGGCGGCATCCAGGTCAAAAGCGGCACCGCCGTCAAACTGGTTTACATCCCAACCTAAGCCAACGAGAGCCATGGTCATGGATTTGTCGAGACTGACGCGTTGTCCTTTAGATAAACTGACTGGCATGGTATTTCCTCCTTAAAATAAGTGAAGTGTTGACAAAAAAGTGCATCTACAGTGATTACCTGTACCTGGCAATGACTCCCGCAAGGCCGTTATCGGTCGTAGCCTGGCCGACCGCGTTGAATTTCCACTCGCCGTTGTGACGATACACCTCTCCGACGACAAGAGCCGTCATACCGCTGTAATTCTCAGTCAGGTTGAACTTACAAAGCTCTGTATTGGTGTCGGCGTCGACAATGCGAATGAACGCGTTTCTGATCATGCCGAAATGCTGGTTTCGTTCCTGCGCCTGATAGATGTTAACAACAAAAACGATCTTCTCAAATTGCCCCGGTATATCCGAGAGACGGACGAAAATCTGCTCGTCGTCACCTTCGCCAGCGCCTGTCAGGTTGTCACCCATATGCTTGACGCAATGAGTCTCATGCTCGAGATTGCCGAAGTAGACGACGTCTTCAAGACGGGTGAGTTTTCCGCCAGTAGAGCAAAGGATAGCGGAGGCGTCGCAGTCGATTTCAACCTTAGGCTGGGGTTTTCCGAAAACAGAGGAGAGAAAGCCCTTTTTCTGTGCGGGCTCGCCCGCTCCTGCCTCGTCCCATCCCAAGCCTACCATTATTGATTTCAAGTGAGCATTGCCCTTGGTTAAGTCAACTTTTTGACCCTTTTGAAGATTAACCCCCATACTTTTCCCACCTTATATATTATTTCTGGAAAGCCGATTGCCAATAATGGCCTTCTTAATCAAATCAACAGGAATAACCGAGATTGCCAGCAAGAGCACATAACCCCATTCGGTCAGATTCAGGCCGTAGCATCTGAGAACGTCGCCGCCGACGAAAGTCATAATAACCTGCACGACAACTATTAGAGCGATTACCTGTATAAATCCCTTGTTTCTGCCGATATTCTCAAAAACGTTCATCCGGTCGGTTCTTGCGTTGAAACCGTTAAACACCGCGGCAAAAACAAAGAAGGTGAAGTAACCCGTCATTACAAACTGCTCGCCGCGGAACATGCCCTGTGAAAAGCCGGTAAGGAAGAAAAACATGCTGATTGCGAAAACCCACAGGGACACGGTAAGAATAGAACACCACATATAAGGGCTTACTATGTGCTCGCTTCTGTTTTTGGGCCGTTCCTTCATAAAGCGTTTGAGCGCCGGTTCTCCGCCGAACGCGAGCGCGGCAAGCGTGTCCATAACGAGGTTAATCCAAAGTATCTGTACGATGTCCAGAGGCTTCTCAATGCCCACCAGCGGCGAGACAAACGATACGAGAACGGCCGCTACGTTGATGGTCAGCTGAAAAATTATGAACTTGCGGATGCTGTTAAATATGGTACGGCCATATAGGATTGCCTTGTCAATTGAATTGAAGTTATCGTCCAGTATAACAATATCGCTGGCTTCTTTGGCGACTTCCGTGCCGCCGCCCATCGCGAAGCCGACATCCGCCTTCTTGAGCGCGGGCGAATCGTTGACTCCGTCGCCGGTCATGCCTACGACCAGATTTAACTCCTGAGCGAGGCGGACAAGGCGGCTTTTGTCGCTGGGTAGAGCCCGGGATACAACTCTGATGTCTTTGAGCTTTTGTTTAAGCTCGTCGTCCGACATCTGCTGCAGCTCATCGGAGGTCAAAATGATGTCGGTGTCGGTCTTTAACAGACCGGCTTCTTTGGCGATAGCGAGCGCCGTATCCTTGCGGTCGCCTGTGATCATGACTACCTGGACTCCGGCCTGTTGAACTTCGGAGATAGCCGTAATCGACTCCGGACGGACATCGTCGCGGATGCCGATTACGCCGATAAGTGTCCAGTCGTTGCCGTCCGGAAGTGCGTTTTCACCGAGGTCGGAGTTGGATACGGCAAGCGCCAGCACCCTGATGGCTCTCTCGGCGAGAAGGTCAATCTGCTCTTCTATGGGCTTAAAACTTTTTAGAGGCTGTCTGGCGCCGTTATCGTCGAAGTAACTGTCACATCTCGCGATAATACGCTCGGGTGCGCCTTTAATCAAGGTCAGCTTGTGGTCGCCGGTAATTTGGGTGGCGGAATACTTGTTCTCGCTGTTAAACGGTATAGAATGAACCACGCCGATGTTCGAAGCGCTGCCGTTGCGTTTGACAAAGCCGAGAATTGCGCGCTCGGTAGGGTTGCCGCCGATTACTTTAACGTTGGAACCTTCGCCGGATACTATCGCGTTTGTGTTGTAGCAAATGTTAAGAGAGAGAATTTTTCCCAGTGCATCGGGTACAGCGGAAAAGTTTTCGGAATTCCTTCCGTTTCCGTCGATGAAGACAATGGCTTCAAGCTGACCCTTGGTTATTGTGCCAGTCTTGTCGCTGAACAGGATGTTCAGGCTGCCCGCGGTCTCAATACCCGCAATCTTACGCACCAGAACATTGTCCTTGAGCATTTTACCCATGTTCAGCGCCGATACGATCGCAATCATCAGCGGAAGACCTTCGGGAACCGCCATAACGATGATGATAACCGCGAGTATGACAGCCTGTACAATATCGTTGATAACGACCATGCCGTCGGAGCAATAGGCCGCGATTCTGGCCATATCGAACCCGTTGTGTATTATGATCTTCTGGAAAAGGAAGGCGATCGCTATCAACAGACCGCCAGTGTAACCGAATTTGCTGATATCGCCCGCGAGTTTGCTGAGCTTGACTTTCAGCGGGGAATCGCGGTCTTCGCTCGTTTGCAGTTCGCTCGCGATCTTGCCGTAAACCGACTTGTCGCCGACAACAGAAACACACATTGTTGCGTTGCCGGAACAGACGACGCTGCCTCTGAAAACCTTGAACTCGTTGAGGAAATCCATCGGCTGGTCTTCATCCGAATAGCCCTCCGGTATTACCTTTTTAGTCGCCTCTTTGCTTTCGCCGTTGAGGACAGACTGGTCAACTTTGATAGTTCCCTCGACGATTACCCCATCTGCCGGTATCTTATCTCCGGACTGAAGCAGAATAAAGTCGCCGACAACAATATCATCTATAGGTATCTCGAGAATATCGCCATTACGGAATATTTTGCAGCGTATGCGCGATGCTTCCTCCTGAAGCTTTTGGAAAGCGTTCTCGTTGCGATACTCTGAGTAAGTGGAGACAAAAGTCGCGAGTATGACCGCAAGCGCGATGCCTGCAGACTCGTACCATTCCGCCTTTCCAAGGATAGCGAAAACAACATTGATGATTAATGCGACACAAAGGATTTTTATCATCGGGTCGCCGAAATTTCCGAGCAGTTTGTCCCAGAAAGATTCGGTTTCCAGTTCGCTGAGCCTGTTATCTCCGTATTTTGCTTTAGATTCTTGAACTTGCGCATCGGTTAAGCCATGAATGGACAATGGGCACCTCCAGTGAAGTAAATGTTGTTTCGACAATAGTACCATCAATTAATTGCTACATTATTAAAGAAGGCATTTGCCAAGCAATGAATTAAAAACGCAGACAGGACATAATATTTACCAAGCAAATAGTAGCATAAATCACTCTACTTTGTCAATATGATAAAGGACGGATATATTTTTAGTGCTTTTATTAATAAAAAGTTATGAAAACTGCAAAAACTGCAAAAAATAAATTCTTTAGGAATCTGCCCAAAACCTTGTAGTGACTGTTTATAAAATTGTATAGAATTTTGTTGAATTAATGATATGCCGATGCTATAATTATCAGCAGAATAGTTTCGATAAGTTGTGAATAAAACTGAATCGTGGATATTATTTTGTTATAGAAATCCGGACTTTGCGGCTTATTTGAGCCTAATGCGCATTTATATGGCCATCTAATGCGCCACAGAAATATTAAATTGAGGAGATTTTGCAATATGTTTTGTGAGAATTGCGGCAAGCAACTGGAGGAAGGTACGGTCTGCACCTGTAGAGCTGACGCCGCCCGTCCTGTTGCTTCGAACTACACACCGCCCCAGCCTCAAAATTCCCGTCCGCAGCAATCACCATATTCCGATCAGCGAGGAGCTCCGGTGCCGTCCCCGTATCAACCTCAGCAAAGCGCGCCTCCGCCTCCGAGTGTAAATCCGGTGAACCAGCCCGCCCCCTATCAGCCACAGCCTGCGAATGCGGCGCCGCAACAGCCGTATCCGCCGTATCAGGGCCAAAACCCCGATCCTAATTATTATAACCAACAACAGTCAAATTACGGTAACTATCAGCAGAATAATAATTACGGCCAGTCAGGAAATTACGGCGCTCAGCATCATGTGGGAACGGTTAATAGCGGCGCATCACCGATTAACGAGATATTATCAGTATTGAGAAGTCTGTTTCTTGGCTCGAATGGAACAATGTCTGAGTCAAAGGATATGTCGGTGGGCGCATCATTCATTTTACTGGGAGTAGAGGCTGCGGCATTCCTGCTGATGCTGGTAGTGACTTCTCTGAGGGGAATGGCAGGATATTTCCCGATTCAGGGCGTGTTTACTTTCTTATTGATTATCGCCATCCAGGAAATGATAATGTTCCTCAGTTTCCATCTATCGGGAATAATATTCAAATGCAAGAGCGACTTTAAGACTTCGCTCGCTACTGTGGCGATTGCATCTGTACCGTGGTCTTGCGCATTTGCCGTTACGATGGTGCTTAACCTGATCCTGGGCGGTAATTATTTTTCATCTCTCGTAGTTATGGCCGTTATCATGTTTGCGGTTGCGGCGTCGATCTGTATACTCTGCATGAGGATCAAAAATCCCTCTCAAAAAGATATCAGACGTCTTTTGTGCGTCGCTCTGACATATGCCTTCCACATTGTTGTGGTAATGCTGGTTTGCCAGGTGCTTCTTATGTCAATGATGGGTTCGATGATGTCTGGCCTCGCTGGTCTGGGCGGATTCGGCGGATTTGGAAGCTTATATTAATAATTACAGTGACCGCACAGATGCCTATTAGAATAATAACCCCGCCGGATAATTTTAGTCCGGCGGGGGTTTTATTTTTAGTTGCCGTAAAGCGCTGCAGATGCTGTTTTGTGCAGATTACACGCCGAGCCGCATGTTATCGTAAGTCTGCAGCTGGAGAGCCAAGCTCACTTTGGACAGCTCGTAGGCCGATTCTTTGCTGGAGATAGCCTCTTTTTGCTTTGTGACGGTGGAAGCCGGTATCAAGCCGAGAGAGAGCTGTTTTTCGGCCTTGGCTAAAGTGGTCTTGGCTTCGTCGATGGCCTTTTTGTCTTCCTTCAGCTGCGCCCAACTCTTCACGAGGCCTTCGTAAGCGCTGCGGAAATTGACTTCCGCGTCCAACTTCGCCTGTTCCAGCGCCAGTTTGGCAGAGTCCTTATCAACGGCTTCTGTGGAAGCTTTGCGATCATCCCAAAGGAGAGTATACGTCCGTTGTTTCTGCTTAATATCCAGACTGTTTGACAGACAGCTCAGCAGGTCAATGTTATAAGAAATCTTGTCAATTCTCGAGAGATCAAAATCAGGCAGCTTTCCAATTGTGATACTGTCGCCAAGCGGCAGCCCCAATACGGCTTTTAGCTTAATCACATAAGTGTCTCTGGAGCGCTTTGCGTTGTCAATCTGAACTTTAATGGAATCCTCCTGGAGCTTGAAGGCATCAAGAGAGCTAGCGGGTGCAAATCCGGCGTCAACCAGCCGTTTTGCACGGTCTCTTTGTGCAATCAGAATGTTCTGAGTGTTCTTTACGTGCTCAGCAGTTTTATCAGAAATGTGGATACCGATAAAATTAGTGCGCGCCAGCGAAAGCTGACCGGCGACGACTCGGTCGACAGCATCTTTTGCCGCGGTCACGGCATCGGCCATTTTTTCAGAAGTGTTGCCGAGGTTATCGAGCTGCATCTGAAGCTGCTGCAGTTGGGAACCATAATACACATCCATGCTGACAGTGGGCAAGCCAAGACTTTCTGACGTTTTGACGGCGTTGTCATAGGCATTCTGCACCATCGTTATCTGATTGTACAGTGCGATGTTGGGCTCGGTATAATCCTTGCTGGTGGATACTGCTTTGCTGAGAGCGTTGTTGGCGGATTCGACACCGATGTTATGAGCTTTAATAAGACTTTCCAGCTCATCGTACTTAATCTCGCGGCTGGCGGCAAACGCGCCGCCGACAGAGAGCAGTCCGCATGATAACACGGCGCAAAGCGTCAGGGATAGCGAACGATTGATAAAGCCTTGGATCCTGTTTTTCCTCATGAAATGACACCTCCGGGAAAGGAATAATCAAAATATTTTTTATCTATTTGAGTCTAGCATAAATATATGAACAAGTCATGTTTAAATGCATGGGAAATCATCTTTTTTATGTATTGAAAGCAAACGGTCTATGTCGTTTTGCGGAATATACCTCTCCGAGCCCAATGTTTTCGCGATAACGCCAATTTTTGCGCATTGTTCCAGCGTCTCCATCTTGAAAAACGCCTGTTCCAGATCGCTTCCCAACGTCAGCGCTCCGTGAAATTCCAGCAGAATCGCGTCATGGCATTTGATCAACTCGGCGATAGATTCCGGCACTTCGTCAGTCGAAGGCGTCGCATATTTTGCAAGTGGAACCTTGCCCAGCGAAATAACCGATTCGATGGTCATGTATCTATCCAGAGCTATTCCGGCGCAGGCATAAGCGGTCGACGCTGGGGGATGCGCGTGCACAACGCCAAATACATCAGGACGGTCACGGTATATTTTCAAATGCATCGGCAGTTCACTGGAAGGCTTCATCGGAGCGTCGATAACGCTGCCGGAGGCATCCAGCACGACCAGCAAATCGGGAGTCAGCATTCCTTTGCAGACTCCGGAGGGCGTCGCGATAATCCTGCCGTCGTCAAGACGAACCGAAAGATTGCCGTCGCAAGCCGCAACAAGATTCTTTTGGTAGAGCAATGCGCCGATTTTGCAGATCTGGTCACGCGCAATTTTTTCGGAGCTTACCACTTGTTTCTGTGAACGCGGTCAGGCTTGAACCGCTCGGCGACGGCGGGAGTTTCGTTGGCGTATCCGACGGCGATCGCGCAAAAAGGCTTGACGTGATCCGGCAGGTTCAAAAGCTCGGATGTCGCGCTCTCGAATTCAGGCCGGGGGCAAATGCCCATCCAGCAGGTGCCGAGTCCCTGATTATATGCCTCAAGCAGAAGGGTTTGAGTAGCTGCGGCGCAGTCCTGGATATAGAATCCAGGGAAAAACTCCTTCGCGACGTCAGCGCAGACGAAAATGCAAACGGGCGCTTCTTTCAGCATTGCCGAGTGCTTGTGAAAAGACATAAATTTTTCGATGACAGCGCGGTCGTCACAAACTACGAAATGCCAGGGCTGCATGTTCACCGCGGACGGCGCGTACATGGCGGCGCGGATTATAACTTGAATTTTTTCCTCCGGTATCGGATCAGACTTGTATTTGCGAATACTTCTACGATTAAATATCGAATCCATCTCAATTCTCCTTCATTATTTTTTGGCAGCAATCATCCAGTGTCTCACAGTCGGATATCCTGTAGATCGCGGCGCTCGGCACGATTTTTTTAACGAAGCCGGACAGGGTTTTACCCGGCCCGAGCTCTATAAATGTATCGATGCCGGCCTGTGCCATGTTTAATATAGTTTGCTCCCATAAAACGGGCTTCACAATCTGATCTGCAAGCCGCCCGATAATATCGCCGGGGTCACCGGCGGGCGCGGCGTCAACGTTCATGTAGCAGGGGATGTCCGCGGAGCGCAGTTCAGCGGATTCCAGCACCTTGCGCACGTCGTCACAGGCGGGGCGCATCAGCTCGCAGTGGGATGGCACACTTACCGGAATGACCGTTACCCGCACGCCTGAACCGCTTGCAATCTGAGCGAATTCATCCACTGCGGCTTTGTCTCCGGCAACTACGATTTGTCCGGGACAGTTGAAGTTGGAGGGCGCGACATAGCCAGACGTGACCTGAGAGCAAATCTGCGGGACAACGGCGGCATCCCGCGTCATTACCGCGGCCATCGCTCCGGCGCCGGGAGGGCAGGCGGCCTGCATAGCCTCCGCGCGTACCGAGATTATCCTGAACGCCGTTTCTATGCTGAAAACACCGGCCGCAGTGAGGGCGGCATATTCGCCGAGCGAGAATCCTGCCACGGCGTCAGCTTTAATTCCTCGCTCAGTCGCGGCGGCGTGAGCGCAAAGATCGGCAGCGAGAACGCAAGGTTGGGTGTTTGTGGTGATATCCAAGTCCTCTTTAGAACCCAAAAAACTCAAATTACGCAGGTCGCGGCCAAGTATTTCGCTGCCGATGTCGAAAGCCGTACCTGCCGATGCGTATTTCTCAGAAAGGTCACGCGCCATTCCGATGGCTTGAGCGCCTTGACCGGCAAAAATAAACGCTATCCCCAAGTTAAATCCTCCATTATCCTCTTGTGCCGCATTCCGGGCAGAATTTGCTGTCAGAACTGATGGAAGCGCCGCACTCAGCGCAGAATTTTTTGGCGGCGACAGCTTTCGCGCCGCAATCGGGGCAGAATTTCGCGCCCGCGGGCAGTGATATGCCGCAGGACGGGCAGCTCACACTTCCGTTATGGTGCGTGGACGGAGGAACCGCGGCAGGCTGACGCACAGGCGGGGCTTGCTGCTGTTGATTCATCATCTGGCCCGCCATCGCCATTCCCATCGCCATACCCATAGCGCCGGAAGCCGCTTCACCCGCCGCGCCGCCGCTTCCAATAGCGTCTGCCGTGGCGACACGCTGGTACTGATCCATATTGCCCACCATTCCGGCGGCGGCAGACTTGTTAATATGTGTCTGGATTTCCTCCGGATATGAGAAGTTCGCGATCGAAAATTCGGTGACGGTCAGCCCCAGTTTAAGCAGCTGCATGTCAAGATCCTCGCGGACACTGTTTCCGATTGCCGTGGCGTTCATCTGGAGGTTAAACATGTCCTTGCCTTCTTTAACGATCGATCGCATGAATACCTGATCGAGAACAGACATGACGCGTTCCTTAACCTCGTCAACAGTAAACGACTCTTTAACGCCCGCAACTTTGTCTATAAGCGTAATATAGTCATCAATTTTGAAAGAAAATGTGCCGAAAGAGCGGATAGGCATACCGCCGGGCAATCCGGGGGCCGGAATGTTTATCGCGTTTTTCGTGCCCCATTTGACCGTAAACTCTTTAGTGTTGACAAAGAGCACCTCAAGGCGCAGTCCGGAATTGAAACCGAAGCGGAAACCTTTGAGCGAGCTGAGGAAGGGGATTATCTCACTCTCGATTTCATAATTGCCTTCATCGGTGAAGATTCCCTCGATTTTGCCGTTGTGTATCGCTATCGCGTCCTGTCCGGGACGGATAATGAGCCGGCTGCTCTTCTTTATCTCGCGGTTGTGCCATTTCCAAAAGATTACGTCGTCCCGAAACTCTTCCCATTCGACAACATTAGAGAATTGGCCGTTAAATATCCCCATAATAAAACCACCTAGATTTCAAATGAAACCATTAATCATTGAGAATTATAGATCGCAAAGCACGCGACAGCCAAAATAACGGCGGCAGCAATCAGAAGAGCTATCTTCAGCTTGCTATAAGGGAAGTTGCCCGTTACCTTGCCGGTCAGACCGCTGACCACGAACGAATATATTTTGTCCCTGTATTTGTAGCCGGAGCTATATATCGGTAATAGAATATGCTTGAACGTTACGTTTGAGTAATTAGTCGAGAAAGATATGCCCATTACCCTGTCAAACCGCTTTAACACGTCAGCTGAAACGAGCGCCGTAATTTCATCCCGCATTTTGTGCTGGGCGATCTGAAAGCCTTCGTCGGGGCCGAACGAGTATTTTTCGGTGGAAAATCCGGAGATATATCCGGTCGAGAAAGGCAACAGGTCGTCCTTTTGATACTCGTCGACTTCCTCATTCATCTGTGCGTTGCGGTTGGAGGCGCAGACCCGGACGTCGTCAAAAAAGTAATCTATCACTCCGCTGGTAGGATACCATCTGACGCGCTGCTCCGTTCTCGTTTTATCCCCGTCCCGAACCGTGACGTAATAGACCTCACCGCCCTGCGCGGTATATGGCGAACGGGTCAGAGCGTCATAAGTCCAGTAGGGAGTGTAAACCGCCTGCATTTTGTCGAGCTGCAAAAGATTCTTAGCGGCTCTCGGAGCCAGCCACCGTTTTCTCATCCATTTACGAAAGCTATCAAGCGCCGTCTGCTTATCGATTTTAAAAGGCACGATAGCTTCGGGTATGATTCCGGAATGCTGTTTTTTCTCAAGGATCATATCCGTCCCGCAATACGCGCACTCGACCGTCGTTGCGTGTTCAGGCACGGTGATTTCCGCACCGCAACCGCTGCATTTTTCGATGGTAACCGAATCGGGCCAGGGCTGACTTGCTTTTAGTATTTCCTCAGGCGAAAAAACAAACTCCTCAATAACACCGTCCGATATAATTTCACCCTCGGTGCCGCAGTTCGGGCACAGCAGTTTTTGCGACTTGACATCAAATTCCATGACGCCGCCGCAGCTTTTGCACCTATGTATTAAAATACCGTCATTAGATTCTATCACTATCGCCCCCAACAGTATTTCCGCGCAACACAGCGGAATATGCCAGTAATTTAACGTGGATGAGCCTGGTGATCCGCGAGACTTGGGAAAACTTCAGCGGGAACACAGAAAAATACTGTGCTCCCGCCGTCAAGCAGAACTATTGCTCGCTTTTGCCCATTTTTTCTTTAAGGGCGGCGAGATCGTCGTCTGACGATGACCCTGCGCCCGGGTCTTTGCCCATTCTGGCTTTCAGCGCGGCTAGATCGTCATCAAGTCCGGCGGTGCTGGTTTCATATTTATCCATGAGGTCGTCCATGCCGTCGCCGGTTCCGGAGTTAAGCTCGGCCATGGCGTTAGCCTGATCCAGCATTCTGTCGGCGCTGCTTTCGATTCTGTCAAACGCGGACATATTGCCGCGTGCGCTGTCGACCGAGGCGCCGATCTTGTTGATTTTTTCCTGGGTCCGCGCGACGGCGACCTTGGCTTTGATGCTGTCGCGGCGGGAGTTGAGATCTTCGATCTGGCTGCACAGCTTGTCGTGCATTTGGCGCATCTTTGTGGCGTTAGAGGCCGCCATATCATATGATTTCTGAAGGCTGGCTTGAGTCGTTGCCAGCGAATTCTTCTTGGCGAGAAAACGTTTCGCGTCTTCGTCATTGCCAGCAAGCACCGCTTTTTCAGCATAGGACTGCATTTTAGCGATATCCGCGGTGCACTCGTCAAGCTCGCGCTTGCATCTGGCCTGCTCAGCCATGACTCCGGCAGTTTCAGCTTTGACCTTGCCGAGATCGTCATTCAGGTTGCGAAGCAGTTGGTCGACCATTTTCGCGGGATCTTCCATTTTGTCAAGCAAGGCGTTAATGTTTGACGACATAATATCGGAAAAGCGTGAAAGAATGCCCATTGTTACACTCCTTTTTGAACAAAAGATTATTCTACTGTTTATATATGTCACTCAATTATATCACAGATCGTAAGGATTTCAAGCGCTCATATTGTCAGAAGCCGGTTCGAGATCAAACTTTCTGGTCGTCACCATCGCGATTACGCCGACAATTGTTACCAGAAGTCCGGATATCCAGAACCAAGTCTGAATGCCGAGAATCTCGGCGAGCGGGCCCGCAACCACGAGGCCGACGGGGGAGGCAAACGACATGGCACTGAAAATCAGCGAGAATACTCTGCCCAGCGATTGCGGAGGGATGGTCAGCTGAACATAAGCCTGGTAGGGAATCATGAAGAAGTTGCCGCATATTCCGAGCAGGCCCATAAGGATTGCAAAGACGATGAAAGCGTTTGACGGAAGTATACCTGATATCGTCAAAAATACGCCTAGCATGGAGAGCGAGAAGGAAATCATCATGAAACGCCGTTTTGCTTTTCCGAAAAGAGCCATAATTCCCGACGATATCAGCAAGCCAATCGCAAACGCAACCTGAACATACGCAATTTGCATGTCGCCGCCGTTAAAATGAATCTTGACCATTAGCTGGAACAGCGAACTGATGGGAACGTAGACAATTACGGCGATAATCATCGGCAGGGAGATCATGAACAGGGGTTTGTTCCGCTTGATTTCACAGTATCCCTGATAAAGCTCTTTCAGAACGTGCTTCTTAACGGTTTTGCTGATGTCGACTTTAGGTATCTTGACCAGGAGAATGGTAATTACGGCTATCAGCGCGCCAACCACGTCGAGGAGCAGCACGCCCGCAAGCCCGAACCAGACGAGAAGCAGGGAGCCCAGCACGGGGCCGAGCATAAGGCCAAGCGATTGAGTGAGTTGGCTTATGCCGCCTACTTTTGTGAGCATCCCTTCCGGTACGATAAGCGGAATAGATGCCTGGAGAGCGGGAGTGCGGAAAGCGGCGCCGGTAGCTCTCAGGAAGAGTATAAGATATATGAACTCGAGCGGCGGAGTGCCGAGATACGCCACAAAAGCAAGCAGCGAAGCGGTTATCGCGACATATATGTCCGACAGGATCATAACCAGTTTTCTATTTAATCTGTCAACCCAAACTCCCGCAAAAGGACCGATGAGCGCCGCGGGCAGGAAACCTGCGATACCCGCGATGGCGAGAACAATTGGAGACTTCATTCCGGCAAGGTAGAGCAGAACCGAGAACTGAACCGCAGTGCTGGCGATTATTGACAGCGCTTGTCCGGAATATAAAACCGCAAAAGTCTTTTTCCAGTTAGCGTTCAACCAGCCACCTCCTTTTTGCCTCATAACTGCAAGCGATGACGACTGCGCTCAAAGCCGAGGCTAAATCGTTAATCCGAGAATTTTGTCGGCGACATAAAGTCCGTTTGCCGCCGCGTGCGATAGCGACCGGGTGAATCCGCTGCCGTCGCCGACAGCAAATATCCCGGAACAGCCCGAAAGCTCAAAATCATTGCATTCCGGCCGGGCGGAATAATATTTGCATTCGATGCCGTAGAGCAGAGTGTCGAAATTGGCGGTGCCTGGGGCGACATCGTTGAGTGCGTGCAGCGTCTCAATTATGTTGTCCAGTTGTCGCTTCGGCATACAAAGTGACAGATCGCCCGCAACCGCCATAAGCGTGGGGCGCACGGTGCTTTGCGTGAGTCTGTTCTGATTGGTTCGCCTGCCGGCCTCGAGATCACCAAGGCGTTGAACCAAAACTCCGCCGCCGGATATCAAATTGGCGAGAGAGGCCACGTACTTGGCGTACTGGATCGGCTCCTTGAACGGCTCGGTAAACCGCGTCGTGGAGAGCAGCGCGAAATTCGAGTTTTGAGTTTTTCGTGCAGGGTCTTTATATGAGTGGCCGTTTACGGTGAGGATTCCGTCCGTATTTTCGGTCACAACGCTGCCCCGCTCGTTAAAACAGAACATACGCGTAACATCGCCGTATTTTTTTGATCTGCTCCAGATTTTAGGTTCATAAATCTTTTTGGAAAAATGATCCCAAACCGTTGCCGGCAATTCAACCCGCACGCCGATATCAACCTGGTTATTAAGCAGCCGTATGCCGTTTTTTTTGCACCAGTCGGAAAGAAAAGTGCTGCCCGATCTGCCGGGAGACATGATAATATGATCGGCAGTCAATGTGCCGGAACCGTCTCTGGTCTCATAGACGATTTCGTGGTCTTCGATTTTAACATCGGTAACTTTTGTATGCGTTCGGATCTCAACTCCCGACAGGCTGGCGATCAAGCGCTGCATGGTGCTGAAGTTGGCGTCGGTGCCAAGGTGTTTGAGCTGGGCCAGCTGCATATGCAGGTCATAGCGAAGGCAATCCAGCTTCAGGTTTTCGTCGGGCATATATCTCTCGGTCGTCGCGCCGTGGTCAATCAGGATTGAGTCGGCGAATTCGATGTACTTCATAACGACCTGCTGCGGAAGTATGTCACAGAGCCAGCCGCCGTATTCAGTGGAAATAACATATTTGCCGTCCGAAAACGCGCCGGCGCCCGCCATGCCGTCCATTATCCCGCAGGGCTTACACATCAGGCAGTGATCCGACTTTCCGTCCACGATCGGACAGTGTCGTTTTTCGAGGGCGGCGCCCTTTTCGAGAATGATGATTCGCAGGGATTCGTTATGAGTGTGCAGCCGGTAAGCCGCCATCAGGCCGCCAATACCGCCGCCGACGATAGCTATATCATAATGCGACATAAAATGTCCTCCAGTAACCAAAGGTCGGTTGACGAGGAGCCGTGTGATTCTTTCGCGTAAAGCACTGGGGTTTGCTTGGGTCTCGTAGAAATTAGTTGCGTTGACTGTGCATTGGAGCCGGAATCCGGCCTCCCCGGGCGATGAAGCGAGCAGGCGAGAAGGAGTTGACCTTCATAATCGGAGCCTCGCCAAGCAGCCCGCCATAGGAGACGCTGTCACCGAGCGACTTGCCGACTGCCGGAATTATTCTGACGGCTGTGGTTTTGTTGTTGACGACGCCAATGGCCATTTCGTCGGCAATAATCGCGGAAATGATCTCGGCGGGCGTGTCGCCGGGCACCGCAATCATATCCAGACCGACAGAGCATACCGCTGTCATAGCCTCTAATTTATCGATAGATAAGGAACCGTTTTTGACCGCCGCGATCATACCCGCGTCCTCGGAAACCGGGATAAAAGCGCCCGAAAGGCCGCCGACATGCGAGGAAGCCATGACCCCGCCTTTTTTGACGGCGTCGTTAAGCATCGCGAGCGCAGCAGTAGTGCCGTGGCATCCGGTGGATTCTAGGCCCATGCCTTCGAGAATCCGGGCGACGCTGTCACCCACCGCAGGCGTCGGCGCGAGGGAGAGGTCAACTATTCCAAACGTCGTGTTCAGCCTCTTGGACGCCTCAAAGGCGATGAGCTGTCCGACGCGCGTAATCTTGAAAGCGATCTTTTTGATGATTTCGGCCAATTCATCGAGCTGGCAGTCGCCGGCTCTCGCAACAGCCGCGCGGACAGCCCCCGGTCCGGAAACGCCGACGTTGATAGCGCATTCCGACTCGCCGATCCCGTGAAACGCGCCGGCCATAAAGGGATTGTCCTCAGGCACGTTGCCGAAAACGACCAGCTTGGCGCATCCGATGGAGTCAAGCTCCGAAGTGAGTTGAGCCGTCTGCTTGACAATGCGGCCCATCTCAGATACGGCGTTCATATTGATGCCCGCTCTGGTTGTCGCGACGTTGACGGAGGAGCAAACACGCTCGGTAGTGGAGAGTGCTTCTGGAATCGAGCGTATCAGTCTTGTGTCGCCGGAGGTTTCACCCTTGTGCACAAGAGCTGAGTAGCCGCCGATGAAGTTAATGCCGCAGGTTTCGGCGGCGCGGTCGAGCGCGCGCGCCAAAGGGACGGCGTCTTCCGTTTGCAGCGAGTCACAAAGCAGCGAAACAGGCGTGACAGAGACGCGTTTGTTGATTATCGGAATGCCGTATTCGGCTTCCATTTGACGACAGACGGAGACCAGATTCTCAGCTTTACCACAGATTTTATTGTATATTTTCGCGGCGACCCTGGAAATGTCATCTCCGGCGCAATCCCTTAGCGAGATTCCCATAGTCACCGTTCTGATATCCAGGTCTTCTTCTGCGATCATTTTGATGGTTTCTAAAATATCGAAAGTGTTTATCATATATCAACCTGTATTTAATAATAGAGTACTTGCTGGTAACATAAAATAGGAATAAATAGAAATAGAACCGCTGGAGGAGTCGTTATGCTTGATAAGGGTTCAGGGACAGTCGCGCTCGCGGCAGCGGCGGCCGTCCTGCTCGGTCAAACGCTGGAATCAGACGACGTGCGCGGCCTCGGGATATTCTTGTCGCTGGTCGGGCACAATCTTCAAGTAATTTCCGCCGAGCAAACGGCGGCGAGTCTGGAAGGGCTGCTGGCAGAGCAGCAATCATCGACCGGAGTTCTGCCTGAGATGCCTTAAATCCGGTGCATTGAATTAAAAATATCCTCGTGCATGACGTGAATCTTCACGCCGAGTTCATTGCTGGCCTTTTCGAGCTCATTTGACAGAAACTGAAAGTCCACGCGGCTCTTCGAAATGTCCGCGAGCATTATCATGGCGAACAGGTCGGTCAGCACACTCTGAGATATCTCGAGTATGTTTATTCCGTTGTTGCTGAGTATATCTGACACTTTAGCAATGATACCGACAGTGTCTTTTCCGATTACCGTGATTACCGCTTTCATCATAGACCTCAAATCATTTGGTTTTGGGCATACAAAATATTATACAATAGCAAGGCACAAAAGACAAGCAAATGATGAGCAAATATCAAGTAATATCCGCCAATTACAATTATTGACATAATCTGAGCGCTGTTAAACATATACAATAATTCTCAAAAAGCAAGCAATACTGTCTGCGAGTGTGCAGTAATGAGAGCAAGCCGCATATGCCTTAATAATGTGAGAAATGCACTCTAATAAAATTCAAGTCAAGCTGTCTTTTATTAATAGCACTTGAAAAGTGTTTCGCCGGAATGTACAATGGAGCTATTAACTGACGAGGTAGAGTAAATTGCGGTTATTAAGCAGTCCAAGAAGTTCATTAGCAAGTGTCTCGACAATTTTATTCTGTATTGCGGCATCAGTTTTTGCGTGCGCAATTTTAACGCTGAACAGCGGAGAAAACATGCTGTTCATTATCGCCGCCGTCAACGTTATCTTTGTCTTTACAGTTCTGTATTTGGAACATGCGGGCTTCACGCCGTGGAGCGATAACGCGACATATCTCGCGTTTGCCATCGTCATAATGGCGGCGCTTTTGTTGCGCACCTGTTTTTTTGATTTTGTGTCCTTTGATTACCGCGACTTCCTTTCCGGCTGGGTCGAGCAGTTCAGGCAAAACGGCGGAATCGCGGGACTCTCTCAAAGCATCGGCGATTACAACGTTCCATACATGCTGCTGCTGGCGCTGTTCTCCTACATCCCCGTCAACGACTTATTTCTTATCAAAATAGTATCAGTAATTTTTGACGTTATCCTTGCCTGCGGGATAATGAGACTGGTCAACCTGGTTACAGGCAAAAAAAAATACGCGATCGCCGCGTTTATCGTAACACTATATTTACCGACAGTGCTGCTGAACAGTGCGTGCTGGGGGCAGTGCGACTCTGTTGTTTTCGCGTTTTCTGTTTTCGGACTATTTTATGGATTGAACCGCAATCCTGTCAAGTGCGTTATCATGTTCGCGATTGGGTTTTCGATAAAGATAACCGGAGTTTTTCTTCTGCCTATGCTTTTGATACTGCTGTTTTGTGGCAAAATTAAACTGCGCCATCTCGCGGTTTTTCCAGTCGTGTTCGCGGTCATGATTCTGCCAGCAATACTCGCGGGGCGGCCGGTATTGGAGGTGTTGTCCATAACGCTCGCGCAAACGTCGTTATATGACGGGTACCTTCAGCTAAACACTCCGAATTTGTTCGCTTTTCTGCTTGGAACCGCGCCGTTTGAATCCTTTAAGCACGCCGGAATGCTGATTTCCGGAGTATTCATCGTCGTTATGTCGGCGGTTGCGTTCAGACTCCGGGACAGGCTGGGGAATCCGGAATTACTGATGATCGCCGTTTTGTTTTCGATCTGCATTCCGTATCTGCTGCCGTCAATGCACGAACGGTATTTTTATCTCGCAGATGTGTTGGCGGCGGCATATGCTTGCACGCAGCTTAGAACCCGCTGGATTGTTGCCGCGCTTGTCGTAGTCGCGTCGTTTAATTCTTACAACGCTTATCTGTTCGGAGGATATGTCATCGAGCTGAAGCACGCCGCAATTCTGCCGCTGGCGGCGGCGGTCATTGTCGGATATCAGCTTTTCAAAACGACGCGCTCCGACGCGATAACGAAATGCGGCAAGCCTGAGATCACGAAATCAGATCGGGATTAGACGACAGGATAAGCTTCGCATCTGCAAATAGGTGTGCCAAGCTCGATAAAGCGCTGTTCGTACTCGGTTCTGATCTCATTGTTAGGAGCGCTATGAAGGTCAAACGTGGCGTTTTCAACCCTAAAGCCATTTTCGACAAACTGTTTGAGAGAGTAATTGAAAAGGTCGGCGTTGTCAGTTTTGAAATGCACTGAGCCTTCGGGGTTCAGCGCATTTTTGTATTTGGCGAGAAAGCCAGGGAAAGTCAGCCGTTTGTGCATGTTTTTTCTCGACGGCCAAGGGTCACAAAAATTAATGTAAATGCGGTCGATTTCACCTTTTTGAAAAATCTCGTCAAAGTCAACCGCGTCAAAACAGATAAACCTAACGTTAGTCAGTCCGGCAGAGGCAGCTTTTTCCATCGCCATGACAAGAGCCTCTGGAACGCGCTCAATCGCAACAAAACTGGTAGTCGGATTCGCCATCGCCTGTTCGGTGATAAAGGTGCCCTTGCCGCAGCCGATTTCCACATGTAGTTTTGAGTTTTCGCCTAACCACTTGCCTGCCAGGGATTTCGGGTCATTTTCAAGAAGGTGGGAACACGCGGCCATTCGCTGGGGCAAATTTTTCTTTTTTCGCATTCGCATCGAGCGCAGAACCTCAATTCAAGAATTGCTCAAGGACAAGACCGGACGCGTATATCTCCGCGGCGGCTTCAATGCCTACATATCGCAGATGCCAGGGCTCGTATTCGATTCCGGTGATCGAAGTCGTATTTTCAGGATAACGGATGACAAAACCGTATTTATGAGCGTTGTCAGCCAGCCATTTTCCGGCGGGGGTTTTGCCGAAAGACTGCACGAGGTCGCCTGTCGTAATGTCGACGGCAAGACCGGTCTGGTGCTCGCTTGTGCCGGGGCGGGCGACAATCATCGAGGCTTTTTCTTCGGCGTCAGCGCCGTAGTATTTGCGGTATTTCAAGACCTTAGCGTCAAACAATTTCGACTGTGATTCATATGAACGGTACGCGCTGGCAATAAACAGGCCTTTTATTCCGTCGTTACGGGCGCCGGTCATCAATTCTTCTACGGCTGTGGCGGCGTCTGCCTGCATGAAATACTTGGACCCGGATATTCTTGCCAGATTATCGGGAACATAGTCCTCGGGCAACGGATTGTTTTTGTTGACCAAAACAAGATAGGGATCATTTGTCGGCGCCTGCGCAGGTTCAGCTGGTTCGGAGACAACCGAAGTATCGGGCTCTGACAGTTGCTCGGGAATTAATTGGGGATCGTTATGTACCGGATCGATAACAATAGGAGCGGAGGTATCCGAGTTGGACGGCAGAGCGGCGTCCGGATCAACGGGCTGTTCTTCGGGAATAAGGGTTTCTGTTTCGACTAAGTCGCTCACAGATAGTGCGGTGTCGTTTGCCGGAGCGGAATTGTCAGTGGAGGCGTCGGGTAATGCAGGCGGTACGAGCACGTGATCCAAAGCAGTCTCTGAGGAAGCGCCGTATGTATGTACAGGATTGCCGGATGCCTCGGTGGGGATTGGTTCCGGTTCGAGTTTTGCCGGTGTGTCGATATGTATCAGTTTTGTATTATCCAAGCCGTTAACCAATTTTGAAATGGGGGAGACACCAATTTCTGTACTGGCCGGGGGTATGATCTGTACCGTGTTCTTATTTTCGGTGGGAGGCACATAATCCGGCGCCCACGGTTCGAGCCGGAATTCCTCCGTCGTGACCGCCACCGTTGGCGGCGTAACTCCGTTTGCGTCCGGCGGAGGAGATACGGCGTGAGAAATATCTCCGGCGGCGGGAGTTGTAACAGGATTATCGGCGGCCATAGCGGAAGGTACCGCCATCCAATTGCATTCAAAAATGAAAACGGCAGCGAGAATCAGCATTAAGACTTTTTTCATTTGTTGTCTCCCAATATGTATTGATTTTTTATCCGGCTGAAGTTCCGGCGATAGATTCATAACTGTATTCATTGCTTTCGCACTTAGGATAAGCGGATTGTTCCCACGAATAACCGGAAGGGATAGTCGCGTCGCTCATCAAAAAGAAGTCATGGCTTGCCTCGTCGGCGAACCCGGCTCTCGAGACGTCCACATGATACCATTTTCCGTCGAGACTGATGAGATTCCAATAGTGCTCAACGCCGTCAAGAGTTCCGGTGACAACGAGACAACTGATGCCGTTAATGTCGCAAAACTTCTTGTAAGAGAGCGAAAACCCCTCAGAAAGAGCAAGCTGCTTGACAAGCGCGCCGTAGACGGTGCTTTCTTCGCCCTTAATGAAACCGTTCGATTCGGCAATTAATCTGGCATATGCCGCGGAGTCAAAAGTGGTATGGTTGGCGAGCATATCGTAAAGAAGCAACGCGCATTTGGGCGGCTCAAGCCCCGACGCCTGGGCGGCGACGGCATTAGCGACCTTAATAGCTTCGGTACGCTGCGCGATCATGGTTTCCCGATCCTGCGGATATGAAAAAATTATTCGGATAATCCTGTCATCACCCGCGGAGGGATAGAAGGCCTCCGAGACCACAGGCATTCCGAAAGCAAGGTCGGGGTTTGCGTAATAAAGTTCGGGGACTAGTTGAACAGCCGAATAATCATTGTCGTCATACGTTTGCGTATGGACAATGATTTCGGGCTGAAAATCGCGCAGAGCCGGAAACATGCGATTTTTGAAAGCTGTGCGTCCGTCGATGTCGACTATGGAGTCCAGCTGTTCCTTGGAGCATTTGTAAGTAATCGTAAATTCTATCTCGGTGAAAGAGACAAGTTTTGTCTGCTCGTATGTCAGTTTATCAATGGCAAAAACGCCAAGCGGATCGGTGCTTGTGAATAAACTGGTGACTTTTGCAAGGTCCTCGTTTAGATCGCGGTGGTAGCTGTATGCGCGCATTAAAATCTGCTCCGTCCGGGATTCAACAGCGTCACGCAGAGCGCTGCTCAGCCCTTGATAATCCTGAACAGTGACGTATTTGTCGCTGGCAAGGTCGCCGGGCGCGTCCTGATGCTGAGTAACGACCATATAGTCTCTCTGCATAAATGAACTGCATCCCGAACAAATGACAACGGCTGCCGTTAATAGCGCGGCAGCAAAGTGACGCTTATATCTCATTTTCCACCGTCATTTCCATATGTCAGCTATTATCGCACAAAATCCGGACTTTCGCAAGAGCTAACGCCAAATAGCATACGTATCACAACAGGAAAAAAGACGCGAAATCACATCGCGTTTTTGTCATAATCTCTAAAGCCCTCGCCCAAGACTTCATGAGCCTCGGTTAGAATAATAAACGCGTTCGGGTCGATGTCTTTGACGGTCTCCTTGAGCCGGGCGATCTGGGTGCGTTTAATTGCGCAGAGTATCAGTTTTCGCGGCTCTCCGGTAAATCCGCCCTCGCCGTTCAAGATGGTGACGCCCCGGTCGAGCGCGGTGAAAATAGCCTCTTTAATCTCGTCAGCTTTATCGCTTATTATATACGCGACCTTGGCGAAATCCGTGCCATACAGTATAAAGTCGAGCGCCACGGTGCAGACGTAAAGCGAAATTACGGCGTAGAACATGCTGTTCAGACTGTTGTAAGTGAACGCCGCGGCAATAATGACCACGGCGTCGACAATGAGAATAAGCTTGCCCATTTGCATATGCCTGAATACAAGCTTCATCAGCCGTGCGACAATGTCGGTTCCCCCGGTGGTTGCGTCCCGTGAAAAGATAAGTCCGAGTCCGACACCCATAATAAGACCGCCAAAGATGGCTGCCAGAAGGGGCTCCGTATCAATTTTTGGCAAAAACGGCGCGGTTGCGTCAATGATAATCGAGGAAATAAACGTCCCGAGAATTGTGCCATAAAGGAAGCGGCGTCCTACGAGCCGCCAGCACAGGACAAAAAGAGGAACATTAATAATAATAATTAATATACCGATCGATATACCAGGCGCGAGATAGTTAATAAGCATAGCCACGCCGGTGACGCCGCCGGGCACAATCTTGTAAGGCACCAAAAAAAGATTAATTCCGAGCGCCATTATGGCGGAACCGACAGTAATAATTAATACATCCCAAAACGTACGTAAGCTGTGTTTGGATTTCAAAGCAGTCACTTTCTGTCATAAGATTTTGCAAAAAAGCGGTGGATATCGATCGTTAGCGAAAGTGGGTCATTTCTCTGACTTGTCCGACGGCTTCTGGTCGCCGAATGTAATCTGCACTATCCCCTCGTCCTCGCTTTTAAGTGGAGCGCCGGGGCCGGGAATGCCGTGTACCCTGTAGCGGTTGACGTTGACGACATCGTACCGGGAGAGCGGGCCTGCTTCGGCAAGAGAGTGCCGTCCCTTAAGCGTCATGACGGAGACTCCCACCGTTGAACGTGTAGATTTAACAGCCAGCCGGTCAGTGCAGAAAATCAACATTCTGCCGTCAGTTGATTTGACAACAAAATCCGCGTCGTCGACGATATGCGTAAAGCTCACGAGCGGAGATTTATCGCTGAAGGCGCCGGTCAGCCTGCGCCGGTTCGACAGAGTGGCGTACGAAGAGAGTTCGACTCGCGCGCATTTTCCGTTCTTGAAGAAGAAAAGGAGGCTGCCCGAATAATCCGCAGGTGAACACATGAACAAAACGTTTTCGCCGTCGTCCATGCCGAGTTTTGAGGGGAGATAATCACCCAGAATGGACGATTTCCCGTCGTCAAACTCATACAGCCGCGCCTTGTAGCACTGCTGCTTGTTCGTAAACAGGAGAATTTCAGACTTGTTGGTGGATTCGAGGTACATGTTCGGCCCGTCATTTTCCTTGTACTTCTGCTCGCTGTTCATTCTCAGCGAGGCGGGAGTAATTTTCTTAAAATAGCCCTCGCATGACAGGAAAAGATGTACGGGGTAATCCTCGATGTGCTCCTGTTCGTTGTATTGCGTGACCTCATGTCCGTGAATGATGTCCGTATGGCGCGGTATACCGAACTTTTTGATAACATTCTTAAGGTCTGCAATTATCAGCGACTTTATACGCGAGTCGCTGCCAAGAGTTTGATTGATGTCGTCGATTTCAGCCTTTAGGGAGTCGATTTCCTGCGTCCTTTTGAGAATGAATTCCCGGTTTATGTTACGCAGCCTGATTTCGGCGATGTAGTCGGCTTGAAGCTGGTCAATTCCAAAGCCTTCCATCAGATTTGGCACGACTAGTTTTTCCTGCTCGGTTTCTCGGATAATGCGAATTGCCTTGTCGATATCTAGCAGGATGAGTTTCAGACCTTCCAGCAAATGAAGGCGGGCGGAAAGTTGTGCGAGGTCGTGGGTCAGCTTGCGGTGCAAGCATTGACGCCGCCACGCGGTCCATTCGCTGAGTATTTCGGCAACGCCCATAACACGTGGCGAACCGCCAACAAGAATATTAAAATTACAGGAAAATGAATCCATTAGCGGAGACATTTTAAAAAGACGCTGCATCAGTTTGTCGGGGTCTGTGCCGCGCTTTAGATCGATCGCTATTTTGAGGCCGTTAAGGTCGGTCTCGTCGCGGAGATCAGAAATCTCGCGGATACGTCCCGACTTAATCAGCTCGGCGATTTTATCAATGATAGCCTCAATAGTGGTAGTATATGGAATCTCAAAGACTTCAATCAGGTTTTCAGCGCTGTTATAACGCCATTTTGCCCTTACGCGGAATCCGCCCCGGCCGGTTCTGTATATTTCACGCATTGCGTCAACGTCATATATAAGCTCTCCGCCGGTGGGGAAGTCGGGCGCGGGAAGTGTGGAGATAATGTCGTGAGCGGGATTTTTCAGATACTCGATAGTCGTTTCGCAGACTTCGGTCAGATTAAATCCGCACATCATACTGGCCATGCCGACCGCGATTCCCTGATTGGCAGTCACAAGAACGTTCGGGAAGGTCGTAGGTAGGAGCACGGGCTCTTTCATGGTGTTGTCATAGTTGTCCACAAAGTCAACGGTGTCGCGGTCTATTTCGCCAAAAATTTCAGTGCAAATCTGATCTAGTCGCACTTCGGTATACCGGGAAGCAGCATAGGCCATATCACGGGAATAAACCTTACCGAAATTTCCTTTAGAATCAACGAAAGGATGAAGCAGAGCTTCGCAACCGCGCGTCATGCGCACCATGGTTTCGTAGATAGCCGACTCACCGTGCGGATTTAGCCGCATGGTTTGACCAACAACGTTTGCAGACTTGGTGCGCTGACCTCCCAGCAGACCGGCTTTATACATCGTATAGAGCAGCTTGCGATGCGACGGTTTGAAGCCGTCAATTTCAGGTATGGCGCGGGAGACTATGACACTCATCGCATAAGGCATATAGTTCTTTTCAAGTGTATCGGTTATGTGCTGGTCCAGTATTGCGGCGTGAAGGCCAACAACATTGGCATCGGTGGCGCGTTTTGGTTTGTCTTGTTTTTTCTTTTTCGGAGCCATAGGCAAAGCAACTCGATTCAGCAGTTATTATATCACGTGATAGGCAGGTCAAAGGGCAATTAAGAGATGTCGGCCATTTCCAGGTATCGAGATCCGTTTTCGGCAATGTACTCCTTGCGTCCGGAGAGATTATCGCCAAGCAAGAGGTCAAAAATCGCGGAAGTTCTCGCGGCTTCCTCGGGCAGAATGCGCACCAGCCGCCGCGTCTCAGGATTCATAGTGGTAAGCCACATCATATCAGGTTCATTTTCACCAAGTCCCTTGGATCTGGAAATGGTATACTTCTTGTCAATCAGTTTCGAACAGACGTCTGACTTCTCTTTATCGGAATACGCAAAATATGTTTTGTTCTTCGCAATGATTTCATAAAGCGGAGATTCTGCGATGTATACCAGTCCGCGTTCGATAAGCGCCGGCGTCAGACGATAGAGCATAGTCAATATCAGTGTGCGAATTTGGAACCCGTCGACGTCGGCGTCTGTACAGATAATAACTTTGCTCCAGCGCAGAGCATCCAAGTCAAATGCTCCTATATCCTTGTTATTTTTGCTGGATATTTCAATCCCACATCCGAGAACCTTAATGAGATCAAGGATTATTTCGTTCTTAAAGATTTTGTCGTACTCAGCCTTCAGGCAATTCAAAATCTTCCCGCGAACGGGAATAATGGCCTGGAAGTCGCTGTCCCGTCCCATTTTGCAGGCGCCGAGAGCACTGTCGCCCTCGACAACATAGAGCTCCCGAACCGTGACGTCTCTTGACCGGCAGTCAACGAATTTCTGCACCCGGTTGGAAATATCCAAGCTGCCGGAGAGTTTTTTCTTTAGATTGAGTCTTGCTTTTTCGGCAGTCTCACGGCTGCGTTTATTTATCAGGATTTGCTCGGCGATTTTGTCCGCTTCCGACTTATTCTCGATAAAATACACTTCAAGCTGAGACCGCAAAAAGTCGGTCATCGCCTCTTGAATGAATTTATTTGTGATCGCTTTTTTAGTCTGATTCTCATATGAGGTAATAGTAGACAAGTTGTTCGAAACAAGAACCAGGCAGTCCTGGACATCCTGAAATGTAATTTTGCTCTCGCCTTTTTGGTATTTATTACTTTGTCTCAGGTAGGAGTCAATAGAAGAAACAAACGCGGATCGCGCCGCTTTATCAGGCGCGCCACCGTATTCCAAGAATGAAGAATTGTGATAATGTTCAATTCTCGAAACTGTGTTAGAAAACGCGAACGCCGCGCTGAGACGTACTTTATACTCGGGTTTGTCTGCCCGGTCGCGGCCGCGGCGTTCAGCCTGCCAAAAGCGAGGCTCGGTCAAATACTCATTGCCGCATATCTCTGAAATGTAGTCGAGTATTCCGCCTTCATATTTGAAATCGACGGTATTAAACTTGCCCCCGACCTCCTGCTTGAAACGAAAAGTGACGCCGGCATTGACCACGGCCTGCCGCTTGAGAACATCCGTAAAATACTCCGCGGGAATGTCAATATCGGTGAAAACGCTGAGATCAGGGCGCCACCTGATAAGTGAACCGGTCTTTTTCCGGTCAGTCGGCTCTTTTGACAGGCCCCCGACATTCTCCCCTTTCTCAAAATGAAGAATGTATTTGGAGCCGTCCCGCCATACGGTGACGTCCATAAACTCGGAGGCATACTGAGTGGCGCAGCTTCCAAGTCCGTTGAGTCCGAGCGAATATTCGTAGTCGCCGCCTTCCTGATTCCGATACTTGCCGCCGGCGTACAATTCGCAGAAAACAAGCTCCCAGTTGAACTTGTTCTCAAGAGGATTGAAGTCAACCGGGCAGCCCCGCCCAAAGTCTTCGATTTCTATTGATTTGTCTTCGTAATAAGTGAGAATAATTGTATTTCCGAAGCCTTCGCGCGCCTCATCGATGGAATTGGATAAGATTTCGAAGACAGCGTGTTCACAGCCTTCTATACCATCAGATCCAAAAATAACGCCGGGGCGGCGGCGAACTCTGTCGGCGCCTTTAAGTTGGGAAATACTCTCGTTGCCGTAATCAGGGGAAGTTTTTCTCATAACATGCCTCAATTGCTTAACATTCTTTATATACTATATAGTCAATAAGTGTCTGGTGTCAAGATAATCCATATTTTTGCCGGTGCAATAAAAAGAAAGGTACCGTGAACTCACAGTACCTTTCAGTCGCGTCCTTCCGCACTGATTTTACACAGTACGAGACACCTTGACATAAACATCTAAATCAGGCATTTTCCCAGCCAGAGAACCTAATGCTTTTACACTAAGCAATTGTTTGCTGGTTTCACGTATTTTACAACGTTACTGCCGTTTTGACCTTAATCAAATCATTCAGCACCGGCCTAAACTTTTCAGTTAGCCTTTCACTGTTTCTTTTTCAGATCATATTGTGTTTAAGTCCAAGCATATTGTGCCCGCAGTGACTGTGAATATTACAGCGGACAGATATCAATTATTGGATGCCAGTAGTTTTTGATTTGATTTCTTTTTTTCTTATGACATGTCTAGAATAAAAAATATGGGAATATACTTTGTTTAGAGGTGATTGATATATGATTTTTGATATAAAGGAAAATATTTTATCGAAAAAGGACGAGCAAAAGCGGTGTGAGGAGCAAAAAGAACTGCTCGAGGCGTTTCATAAGACTCAGGAGGCGCTGAACCAGGCCAGGATAGATTTTAATTTCGTAAGCGCTCCGGAGCTAATTGACGCGAGTGTGTATGAGATAAACTCGCTGCAAGCCCGATATAACTATCTGCTGCGCAGACTCCGCGAAGAAAAGGTGGTTGATTCGACCAGAACACTCCGATAACAAGAATAAAAGGAGAATAACGATCGAAAAAGGGGCGTTAGTATGCCTATAGGTCAGCAAGTAATAATAGGAATTTTCATTCTGGCAGCCGTTCTGATAGCAATTAAGCTGTTTACGGCGCAAATTCGGTGGGTACTAAAGATAATTATTAATATCGTTCTGGGATTTATCAGCCTGCTGCTTTTCAATCTTGTCGGCATGAGTGTCGGAATCACAGTCGGGGTGAACCTTCTGAACTCGATAATTATCGGTTTGCTTGGTCTTCCGGGATTTGGACTTGTTCTGATGTTGAAATGGCTGTTCGCGATCTAGTCCGCAATGATGTCAGCGCCGCCGGCAGTTTCCCACCCTCTCAGAGGAAACCTTCTGATCGCGCCGAAAACACGGTTTTTGTATCCGGGATACTTTTTTTCGAGTGTACATAACAGCGTTTTGATTTCTTCGCGCTGCGTGTGGCCGTTGGCCGGGCATGGATTATGAACGACCGGCAGACCCAGGCGGCTCACCAGGGCAATTATTTCGGATTCCTTGACATAGAGCATGGGTCTGATCTGCATAACCATTTTTCGGTCAAGCCAGGTCTGAGGCATAAACGTATATAATCTCCCTTCAAACGTAAGGGAGAGCATAAAAGTCTCGATTGCGTCGTCGAAATGATGCGCAAGCGCGACTTTTTTGCATCCGTTTGCCAGAGCCACGTCGTTGAGCAACCCGCGCCGCATTTTAGCGCACAATGAACATGGGTTCGACTCGTTCCTTATGTCAAAAACAACGTGGCTAATATTGGTTTGTACGAGCTTAAACTCAACATCCAACTCAGTGCACAGTTTTGTAAGCGGGGAAAAATCCGCGCCCTCGAAGCCCATATCGAGAGTGATCGCCATTATATCAAATTTTTTGGGATAAAAGTCACGCAGCTTGCTCATCGCGCACAGCAACGCGACCGAATCCTTGCCGCCGGAAAGGCCGACAGCAATCTTGTCGCCGGCGGAAATCATGTCAAAATCCTCGATGCACCTGCGGATCAGGCTGAGCAAATGCCTCATAATACCTCACCTTTAAGTTAAAGTCGCATTCACAATATTAGCACAGACAGACGGAGTAGGCAAGAATATAAAAATGAAACTGAGCAAGAGGGAGAAATAGTGAGATAATGAGAGAAAACAGGAGATACTAAAAAGTATATTTATTTTATTGAAAGTTTGTGTTGACAACAGGCCTTTCAATATGGTATAAAAATATGGTGAATTATTGCGTTGTATTTCTAAGGAGGATTATAAATGAGCACATACATGGCAAACCCACAGACCGTCGTTCGCCGTTGGTGGATTATCGACGCCGCCGACCGTCCGATGGGGAGGGTTGCGGCAGAGGCTGCTGCGATTCTGCGCGGCAAACACAAGCCAGAGTTTACGCCGCACGTTGATTGCGGTGATTTTGTGATAGTAATAAATGCCGGAAAGACCGTTCTGACCGGGAATAAGCTTGATCAGAAGATGTATAGAACGCATTCCGGTTATGTCGGTGGTCTGAAGGAGACAAAATACCGTTTGCTGATGAACAGCAAGCCTGATTTTTGCTTTAAGCTGGCCGTTAAAGGGATGCTGCCCAAGAACGGAATCGGTCGTCATTCGCTCAAACGTCTGAAAGTTTATTGCGGCGACGTGCATGAGCATGCTGCCCAGAAACCAGAAGTATGGGCAGTGGCAGGGAGGTAAATGATACATGTATAAGAGTAAGAAACCGTATGTTTATGGAACTGGCCGCCGCAAGTGCTCCATTGCCAGAGTGCACCTGATTCCCGGCGGGACCGGCGAAATTACGATTAATAACCGCAGTATCGATAGCTATTTCGGACTTGAAACCCTCAAACTGATCGTTCGTCAGCCGCTTGCCTCAACAGGCACGCTCGGCAAGGTCGATATCGAAGCCACCGTCGTCGGCGGCGGCAACACCGGGCAGGCCGGAGCCATCCGCCACGGTATTTCGCGTGCGCTGCTCAAGGTTGACGAAGAATACCGGCCCATACTCAAGAAAGCCGGCTTCCTCACACGCGACCCGCGTATGAAAGAGCGTAAAAAGTACGGACTCAAAGCCGCTCGCCGCGCGCCCCAGTTCTCAAAACGTTAGTTTTTTTCGCGGACAGACTCATTGTCTGTCCGCGTATTACTATTTTTTGACAGCGATGAGGTAACATTATGAAAAAGACAAAGACGGTATTGCATCCGACGTATTATACGGAATTCGCGTGTACGGGACCGGAGTGCGAGTATAGTTGCTGCCAGTCCTGGAGAATATACATTGACAAGGGAACTTATTTAAAGTATAAGCAAATTACTGATCCCGAATTCGTGAAGGACTTGCCTCAGAAACTAAAGCGGGTTCGCGACCGTGACCCCGCAGACTGGAAATATGCAGTTATCCAGTTAGACGACGACGGACGCTGCAGATTTTTAACACCTGATAGATTATGCGCTATCCAGAAGAAATTTGGTGAGGATTACTTATGTAATACATGCAGATCCTACCCAAGGTTTTACAGCTATGTTAATGGTACGCTGGAAGCATCCACATCCCTGTCATGTCAAGCTGCTGCAGAGCTCGTGCTGACTAATCCCGATCCTATAGAATTTAAATATTCTGAAATTGAATTTGGCTCCGCCGATGTAAAATATACAGATACTGCGAAAAGATTTGACGCATACCTTCAAGCCGACAATATTGCTTACCTGCCCTTTGCCGCCGATATACGAGAGTGCTGCATTGACATTATACAGGAACGCAAGTATAGTATCAGCAGCCGATTACTTTTCATAGGAATGATGTTAAAAAAGATTGCCGATCTGCATGAACAAAAAATGGAAAACGAAATTCCACAAATTCTTAGCAGCTACAAATCGGCAATTGAGTCTGGCGAATTGCCTGAATTAGCCGAAAACCTTACAAAAAACGAAGACGCGGTTCACCAGATATCGCAATATCTTTACAAAAATGTTTTCGAGACTGCAGCTAAGCAAAATCAAAAATACAAGATATTTAGCAATTTTCTTGACAACGTTAACGCCGTTCTTGAGAATTTAGGTGAAATAGTACCGGGCGAAAGCGATGTCGATGAAGTGATATACGAATTCATTAGCGAAAGAGTCAAGAAGTATTTCCCAAAATTTCTAGAGACACGGGGATATATGTTTGAACACTATTTTGTGAACTATTTTTTTTCTACATTGTTCCCATTCAATTTCATTAAGGACGGGCTAACAGTATATGATCATATGATTGTTCTAGCAGAACAGTTCATGTTGCTACGCTTGCTCCTTTGTTGCGGTATGGACTCCGATCAGGAAATTACGGATGAGCATGCTTTGATTGTATTTATATCGAGAGCTGAGCTATCAGTGCACTCGGTGATTCCAAAAGTTATTGCAGACTGGTATAAAGCAAACGGAATGGACAGTCTTGCACATATGTCGTTCTTACTGCGATGAGCGTGGTTTAGTCGAAAAGTGAAGTTCACGTGTGTTAAAACAAAAAAGGAACCGGTCTGCTGACCGGTTCCTTTAATTTTGATGTAAGGCAATGCTTTATTATTGTGGAAAAAATTAGCGGAGCAGCTGCAGCACGGTCTGGGGAGCCTGGTTGGCTTGCGCCAGCATGGCGGTGGCGGCCTGGCTGAGAATGTTGTTCTTTGTGAAGTTCATCATCTCTTTTGCCATGTCGACGTCGCGGATACGGCTCTCAGCAGCAGTCAGGTTCTCGGCTACTGTATCAAGGTTGGCAACTGTGTGCTCAAGGCGGTTCTGCACGGCACCCAGTGCGGAGCGCTGTTCGGAGACCATTGTGATAGCCTTTTCAACAGAAGCTATAGCGGAGCGTCCAGCCTCGTTAGAATGTACCGACAGATTATCTATGCCCAGTGCAGCGGCGGACAGCGACCTAACGGAAATTCCGATTGTCTGGTCAACACTTGTGTTGGCTCCGACCTGCAGGGTCAGGCTGTGGCCTGCCGACACCTTAACAACTGCGGCAGAGAATTTGGTGACATCATCCATCGTGAAGGTCAGACCATTGGTCGCGTCAACAAACTCGCCGTACTTGGTGGCAGACATAGTAAGCGCGGTTCCACCATTAACTTTCACTTCGGCGCTCACACCGGTAACGGCTGTTCCGGCGCTGATAGAAGTGGCGGCATATGTCGCACCAGCAGTACCGTCAGACTTCTTAGCTGTCGCGGCGAATGTAGCTGTTTTAACAGTTGCAAGGTTAGCGCTGGTTATCGCCTTTTTGGCTTCGATTTTCAGATTGCTTCCGGAGGAGGTTACGTTGTAATCTTTTCCTATAGCCTGAGTCAGCGCGTCTTTCATCATGTTAATGGCAGTTGCGTTATCTTTTTCGATATCGCCGGAAGCCGTGAAGGTGACAACAGAACCCTGTTTAAGAAGTACGGTTCCATCCTCGCCTTTGATGTCGGCGCCGCCGAGTGCCAATATAACGGTTTCACCCTCAACTGATTTATCAAGTGCTACGCCATAGGTCTGAGAGTTGGCAAGAGCCAGCTTAGAAACTTCGATGCCATATGAACCAGCTGCTGCCGCCGCTGTGGCGACAATACCAGTGCGGACACCTGTTCCAGAAACGGTTTTAGCTGATTTGGCACCATCGGTCAGGCTGCCGTCGAGAAGGGTCTTTTTGTTGAACTCGGTGGTGAAAGCAATACGGTCGACTTCACGGGTCAACTGATCCATCTCAGCCTTGATAGCTCCGCGGTCTTCAGTCTCGTTGACGTCGTTGGCGGCTTTAACAGCCAGCTCACGCATACGCTGGAGAACGCTGTGGGTCTCCTGCAGTGCGCCTTCAGCGGCCTGGATGAGGGAGATGCCGTCCTGCGCGTTGGCAGAGGCCTGGTTGAGTCCGCGGATCTGGGCTCTCATCTTCTCACTGATCATGAGGCCGGAAGCGTCGTCTGCCGCGCGGTTGATGCGGAAGCCGGAGCTGAGTTTTTCGGTGGACTTGGTCTGGTTGAGGTTGTTGATACCCAGCTGACGGTGGGTGTTAAGGGCCATAATGTTGTTCTGAATACGCATTGAAATTTCCTCCTTGAATTTTGTGTTAATATATATCCGGCATCCTGCCGCGATATTCTGATTGTTGAGGGAGCTTCAAAAGGCTGGGGCTTGGGCTCCCGGCGCCTCAGGCACCCTCGCTGCAACCCTTTGTTTTTCCCCTCTGGCTAATATATCGAAACGAAAGAATATTACTTTAGCGAAAAATAAAAAAAATCAAAAATTTTATTTCGTACCGATTTCGCCTTTGCCGGACGCGAGGTGTTTCTTGAGGTTTGAGAGGTCGCCAGACGCTGATATGTTGGATTCCTTGTTAATGCTGCGCGTCTCGTCCAGCAGCTCCGATCTGAAGATTTTGACTTCCTTCGGGGCGTCTATTCCAATGCTGATCCGGTCACCGTCAATACTGAGCAGCGTAAGTTTGACGTTATCGCCGATCGAAATCGATTGACTAATCTTGCGAGTCAGAACCAGCATCCGCGCCACCTCCTGAAAGATATTCACTGAGCGCATCATAGATCGGATGGCGCAGCTCGTAGTCGTTGCCGAGAATAATCTGCTTGCCGCGACAAGATTTGGCGTTGATCAGAATAGGCGCCTGCAAATTGGTGGTCATGGCCTTGAGATCTGATGGTATGACTGCCACCGTAAAGAGCAGGGCGTCTTCATTGTTTACAAAATGCAGGAATTCCAGATCTTCGTTTGGGAAGAAGGGAGAATAATCAGCCATAATTAATGAAGGATCGAGGACGGGCAGAGCGATATCCGGGTCGTCCAGCGCCTGCAGCCAGTGAAACGGGGAGGTGTCCTCGGGAGAGAGGAGCACATAACGTTTCAAGTTTTCCATACCGGGTAATCCTTCGTCAAATGCGATTATCTTCTCATCATCAATTTGCGCTTCACCAAACTTCGTTGTGTTTATCAGCATGATGATCTGCCTTTCAAAAAGTCTTGTATACATTCTACACGCGGCACTAAAATAAAGCAAGTGGGAATTGCTTTAAGACTGTTGAGGACGCAGAATTACAATAGTTGAGTTTAACATAGCGGAAATTCGGAGCGAATAGGGAAGCCAGTTGTTAAGGGTGAGTCACGGCGTACGGGGCGGAGAGAGAGCGCACACTTGTCGCCGTGAATCAGTTAAATTAACAGATGTTGACGACCATCGCTAATTGCAGATGCAAAGAAAACGCAGTGGCAAAAGCTGCGATCAGATACCGAATGGCAGAAGAGCCACGCTGGTCAGCTCCGGGCGTATGAAAGACCATGGTGAGCGTGTTTGTATTGATGTGAAGCATATTTTCCGGCGGGTTGTCTCGAGAACAGCAGAAAAAGCCAAAGCTCTGCCAGCCCATAAACACTATAAATTACTAAGGCAAGCAGAAAAAGCCAAAGTCAAAAAAATCCCCGCCGCCGGAAATACTCACGGCAGCGGGGACTCGCAATTTGCAGTTTATCAGTCTTTACTGACTTTGATGACAACTCCGGATCCGACTGTGCGTCCGCCTTCGCGGATAGCGAAGCGGAGGCCTTCCTCGATCGCGATGGGGGTGATGAGCTCAACGTCCATCTCGATGTTGTCGCCAGGCATACACATTTCAACGCCTTCAGGCAGGTTGATAACGCCGGTAACGTCTGTGGTACGGAAATAGAACTGAGGACGATAATTTCCGAAGAACGGAGTGTGACGTCCGCCCTCTTCCTTGGTCAGAACGTAAACTTGGCCCTGGAACTTGGTGTGGGGCTTGATAGAGCCGGGCTTGGCCACAACCTGGCCACGCTCGATATCGGTTTTGTTAATGCCGCGGAGCAGAACGCCGATATTGTCGCCGGCTTCGGCATAGTCCATGATCTTGCGGAACATTTCAATACCGGTAACAACGGTCTTGCGGGGAGCGTCCATAAGGCCGACGATTTCAACTTCTTCGCCGAGCTTGACCTGTCCGCGCTCAACGCGGCCGGTGGCAACGGTGCCGCGTCCGGTGATAGAGAAGACGTCTTCAACAGGCATAAGGAAAGGCAGGTCGGCTTTGCGCTCAGGAGTGGGGATATAAGCGTCGACAGCCTCCATCAGCTCGAGAATCGAAGCATACTCGGGAGCAGCGGCATCTTTGGAATCGCTCTCAAGAGCGACAAGGGCGGAACCCTTAACAATCGGGATGTCGTCGCCGGGAAATTCATATTTGTTCAGCAGGTCGCGGATTTCCATCTCGACCAGCTCAAGGAGCTCAGGATCGTCAACCTGGTCGACTTTGTTCATATAAACAACGATATAAGGCACGCCAACCTGACGGGCGAGAACGATATGCTCGCGGGTCTGGGGCATGGGGCCGTCGGCGGCGGAAACAACCAAGATGGCTCCGTCCATCTGCGCGGCGCCGGTGATCATGTTCTTAACAGAGTCGGCGTGTCCCGGGCAGTCAACGTGGGCATAGTGGCGGTTGTTGGTTTCATATTCAACGTGCGAGGTGTTGATGGTAATGCCGCGCTCTTTTTCTTCAGGAGCCTTGTCGATCTGGTCATACGCTGTGAAAGCGGCTTTTCCCGAGAAAGCGAGGACTTTGGTGATCGCCGCTGTCAGGGATGTTTTACCGTGGTCAACGTGACCGATGGTTCCGATATTTACGTGTGGTTTCGTTCTTTCGAATTTGGCTTTTGCCATGGTGTTTTTTCCTCCCTTATCAATGTAAATTAATACATAAAATAATATTATAGCACTTTTACGGCATATGCAATATCAATTTGCAAACAGCCAGGGTTTAGGCGCGCCTGCCGCCGCCGCGGTTGTCAATCAGCTTTTCCTGCAAACTGCGGGGGAGCTCGACATAATGGCTGGGCTCCATGCTGTACTGGCCGCGTCCCTGGGTTTTTGACCTCAGGTCGGTAGCGTAGCCGAACATTTCCGAAAGCGGAACAGACGAATCGATTTGCTGAACGCCCGCGCGTGCTTCCATTCCGTTGATATGGCCGCGCCTTGAGTTCAGGTCGCCGATAACATCGCCGAGATACTCTTCCGGAACAAACACAGTGACTTTCATGATGGGCTCAAGCAAGACAGGATCCGCTTTTTTGCAGGCTTCCTTGAAAGCCATGGATCCCGCAATCTTAAAGGCCATTTCCGAAGAGTCGACTTCGTGGTAAGATCCGTCGTAAAGTGTGACCTTGACGTCAACGACGTTGTATCCGGCCAGAACTCCGGCGTTCATAGCGCCCTGAATGCCGCTGTCAACGGCGGGGATATATTCCTTGGGTATGGCGCCGGCTGTGATCTTGTTAATAAATTCATAGCCCTTGCCAGATTCGTTGGGTTCGACCTTGATCTTGACGTGACCGTATTGACCCTTGCCGCCCGACTGACGGGCATACTTGTGGTCAACATCGGCCAGTTTGCGGATGGTTTCCTTGTACGCGACCTGCGGCTTGCCGACATTGGCTTCGACCTTGAATTCCCGAAGCATACGGTCGACAATAATCTCAAGGTGGAGCTCGCCCATCCCCGCAATGATTGTCTGGCCGGTTTCCTCGTCAGTATAGGTCTTGAAGGTCGGATCTTCCTCAGCCAGCTTCATCAGTGCGATACCCATTTTTTCCTGGCCAGCCTTGGTGCGCGGTTCAATAGCGACACGGATGACAGGCTCAGGGAATTCCATGGATTCAAATACAACCTGATGCTTTTCGTCGCAAAGGGTGTCGCCAGTGGTGGTACTTTTAAGACCGACACACGCGGCAATATCACCTGCGTAGACAGCGTCTACATCTTCGCGGGAATTGGCGTGCATTTGCAGAATGCGCCCGAAACGCTCACGGCCGCCCTTAGTGGAATTGTACACCGACGAGCCAGTTGTGATCGATCCGGAGTATACTCTGAAGAAACAGAGTTTTCCGACGAAGGGGTCGGTCATTATCTTAAAAGCGAGCGCAGAGAACGACGCAGAGTCATCCGCGGTTATCTCAACGGGCACTTCGCCCTTGGGATCAAAAGCGGAGATAGCGGGTTTGTCAACAGGGGAAGGCAGATATGCGACTATCGCGTCGAGCAGGTTCTGCACACCCTTGTTGCGGTACGATGTGCCGCAAAGCACAGGAATCATTTTACAGTCGATCGTCGCGCGGCGGATGGTGCTCATGATGCTGTCGGCGGAAACTTCTTCTCCCTCAAGAAACTTTTCCATGATTTCATCATCGAAATCAGAAATAGCTTCAACCAGTGCGTTTCTATGCGTGTTGGCCAATTCAACTAATTCGGAAGGAATGTCCTGTTCACGGATGTCCTTGCCGAGTTCATCAAACGCGACAAATGCGCGCAGGTGAACAAGGTCGATCACGCCAAGAAAATCACCTTCGGCTCCGATGGGGAGCTGTATAGGCACGGGATTGCATTTCAGCCGGTCACGCATCATTTCAACAACGCGGAAAAAATCAGCGCCGTTGATGTCCATCTTGTTGACGTAGGCCAGTCGGGGTACGTTATACTTGTCGGCCTGTCGCCAAACGGTTTCAGACTGAGGTTCAACGCCGCCTTTGGCGCAAAAAACTGTGACGGCTCCGTCAAGAACACGCAGTGACCGTTCAACTTCCACAGTAAAATCGACGTGTCCCGGCGTATCGATGATGTTGATCCGGTGGTTTTTCCATTGACAAGTGGTGGCGGCGGAGGTAATGGTTATGCCACGTTCCTGCTCCTGCTCCATCCAGTCCATGGTGGCAGTACCTTCGTGAACCTCACCCAGCTTGTAATTGCGGCCGGTATAAAACAGTATTCTTTCAGTTGTGGTTGTTTTGCCGGCATCGATGTGTGCCATAATGCCGATATTGCGGGTAAGATCAAGGGGAAACTGCCTGGGCATATCAATACTCCTTTAATTAAAGCCCGACTGACTCGGGTTATTACCAGCGGTAATGCGAGAACGCCTTGTTTGCGTCGGCCATCTTGTGGGTGTCTTCGCGCTTTTTGACCGAGCTTCCGGTGCTCTTGACCGCATCCATGATTTCGCCTGCAAGACGCTCTTTCATTGTCTTTTCAGAGCGCTTGCGCGAGTATCCGACGAGCCAGCGCAGACCGAGCGTCTGACGGCGGTCGGGCCTGACTTCGATTGGCACCTGATAGGTGGAGCCGCCGACACGGCGGGCTTTAACCTCGAGGACGGGGATAATATTTTCGATTGCGTTGAGAATCAGGTCAAGCGGATTTTCTTTGGTCTTTTCACCGACGATATCAAACGCGCCGTATACTACCTTCTGGGCAACGCCTTTTTTGCCGTCGTACATGATGCTGTTGATGAGTTTGGTAACCAGTTTGGAATTATACAAAGGGTCCGGTAAAACATCCCTTTTTGGGACAAATCCTCTTCTGGGCACTTCGCTTCCCTCCTTCATAGTCTGATTTCATAGGTACTTGAAAGCATGCCCGCTTCCTCGGTGCCCGTTTAGAGACTGACGCGCAGGCGGCGGGGCCGCCCGTGATGTATATAGTATCTAAACGCGCAACGCGCGAATGAATCGTTATTTCTTGACTGCGCCGGCTTTCGGGCGTTTTGCGCCGTACTTAGACCTGGCCTGCTTACGGTTAGCGACACCTTGGGTGTCCAGCGTACCGCGGATAATGTGGTAACGCGCACCGGGCAGATCCTTAACGCGGCCGCCGCGGATCATAACGACAGAGTGCTCCTGCAGATTGTGGCCAACGCCGGGAATATAGGCCGTGACTTCGATTCCGTTAGAAAGACGCACACGGGCGATTTTCCTGAGAGCCGAGTTGGGCTTTTTGGGCGTGGCTGTTCTGACTGCGGTGCAGACGCCTCTCTTTTGCGGAGAAGATTGATCAGTAGGACGCTTTTTGAGCGAATTGAGACCCTTCTGCATCGCGGGAGCTTTGGACTTATAGGTCGAAACCTCTCTGCCATTGCGAACCAGCTGGTTAAAGGTCGGCATGTTTTTCCTCCTTTCAAATTAGTGTATATTCTCTAGCGGCTTTAGCTAAGCCGCGCGAAAAACCAGGTTACGATTCCGGTTTCAAAAGGACTGCGACAGCGGCGCCAACTTCGATTCCAAACGCGGCGCCAAGCTCCGTCATCGTAGAAAAGTGAACAATTTGCACACCATGTTCTTCACATAGGGAAACAAGCGGCAACCTGATATGGTCGTCGGAGTCTCCGGCGATATAGGCAACTTTAGCCTTGCCGTCGATTATCGCGCGGCGTGACTGCTTCACGCCGACAACATTAGTCTTTGACATTGTCTCAGATGACATTCAAATCTCTCCCGTGCGGTGAAAAAAAGAAATCTCACCGCCACACAATCGACAATTATACTACAACAACAATCAGAAGTCAACATGATTCACACATGTTTTCAGTTATTCGTCATGACTCGGTCAGCGAATATTCTTGAGCGTCCTCACGTTCAACATTGGAAAAACCGCTGCGGGCGCCGTCGCAGACCTTGTCGTCAAAAATTCTGTAAATATCCATGCCTGAGCCTGCCGGAACCAGTTTACCGATGATTACGTTTTCTTTTAGTCCGAGCAGATAGTCGATTTTTCCCTTTATTGCCGCCTCGGTCAGCACGCGCGTGGTCTCCTGGAACGACGCCGCTGAAAGGAACGAATCGGTCGCGAGAGAGGCCTTGGTGATTCCGAGCAACAACTGAGAGGCGGTCGCCTCCTCAAGTGTGGTTTCACCGGCTGCAATCCGCTCGGCAATCGCATTGTTGGAGTCCTCGAACTCAAAGATGTCGACCAGCGAGCCGACCAGCAGATCGGTGCTTCCGGAGGTCTCGACTTTGACCTTGCGCATCATTTGGCGGACGATTACCTCGATATGCTTGTCATTGATGTCAACGCCCTGCTGGCGGTAAACGTGCTGGACTTCCTGTATCAGATAATTGTGCACTGCCGACGCGCCTTTTATTCTCAGGACATCGTGGGGATTGAGCGCGCCTTCGGTCAATTCGTCGCCGGCGCTGACAATCTGGCCGTCATGAACCCTTATGACAGAGGAGAACGGAACATTATATGCGTGAGCCTCTCCGGTCTGTTCATTACGAACGTTGATAGCCCGGATGCTGGAGCGTTTTGTGTCCTCAATTGAAACTATGCCGTCGCTTTCGGATATAACGGCCATACGTTTGGGCTTGCGCGCTTCAAACAGCTCTTCAACGCGCGGTAGACCCTGCGTGATATCGTCACCGGCAACGCCGCCGGTGTGGAAGGTACGCATTGTCAGCTGGGTGCCGGGCTCGCCGATTGACTGAGCGGCAATAATTCCAACAGCTTCGCCGACGTTGACCAGTTCGCCTGTGGCAAGGTTCGCGCCGTAGCAATGGGCGCAGACGCCGTGTCTGGCGCGGCAGGTGAGCATGGAACGCAACTTGACTTTTGTTACGCCTGAATTGGCGATCCGGTCGGCGTCAGTTTGAGAAATAATCTCATCGTTGCGCATAATCACGTTGCCGCACTCGTCGACAATATCCTCGCACGAGAAGCGTCCGATCAGCCTGTCTTTGAACGGCTCGATGACCTGTCCGCCCTCGGCGATTTCGTAAACCATGATGCCGTCGTCAGTTCCGCAGTCGATTTCACGAATGATGACCTCCTGGGAGACGTCAACCAGACGTCGGGTCAGGTAACCGGAGTCGGCGGTACGCAGCGCGGTGTCGGCGAGTCCCTTTCGGGCTCCGCGTGAAGAAATGAAGTACTCAAGAACGGTGAGGCCTTCGCGGAAGTTTGCCTTGATAGGAATTTCGATCGTCTTACCGGTGGTGTCGGCCATAAGGCCGCGCATGCCCGCCAGCTGGCGGATCTGGTTCATGCTTCCGCGGGCGCCGGAGTTTGCCATCATATAAATGGGGTTAAATTTGTCAAGATTTTTCTGCAAGGCGGCCGTAACATCCTTGGTCGTCTTATCCCATTCGGCGATTATCAGGCGATAGCGCTCGTCGTCAGTGATAAAGCCTCGCTTAAACTGCTTTTCGATAGCGGCGACAGTGGACTCGGTTTCTTTAATCAGGGCGGGCTTTTCCTTGGGCACCACCATGTCAGAAATCGAGATCGTGATAGCGCCGCGGGTTGAATACTTGAAGCCGAGCGACTTAATTTTATCCAGGAGTTCAGCCGATTTCGTGAATCCGTGCTTCCTGATACAACGATCGATAATCTGCTCCAGTTCTTTCTTGCCGGTTAGAGCGGAGATTTCGAGGTCGAGGATTTTGGCGGGATCAGTACGATCGACATAACCAAGATCCTGAGGAATTGATTCGTTAAAAATAATCCGTCCGACCGTTGCGTCGATTATACGCGTGACCATTTCGCCGTCTATTTCTTTGCTGACACGCACCTTGATCGGGGTATGGATAGCGACAATGGCTTCGGTGTAAGCCATAATTGCTTCGTCAAAGTCACGGAAAACCCTGACGGGCTCGCCCTCAACCGGACGTTCTATCGTTAGATAGTAGGCGCCGAGTACCATGTCCTGGGTGGGAACCGTGACAGGACGGCCATCCTGGGGGCGGAGCAGATTGTTGGCGGATAACATTAGAAAGCGAGCCTCTGCCTGCGCTTCGGCGGAAAGGGGAACGTGAACGGCCATCTGGTCGCCGTCGAAGTCGGCGTTATAAGCTGTACAGACCAACGGATGCAGCTTAAGGGCGCGTCCTTCTACCAGGACGGGCTCAAACGCCTGGATACCAAGTCTGTGCAGTGTCGGCGCGCGGTTAAGCAGAACCGGGTGGTCGCTGATTATTTCTTCCAGCGCGTCCCAGACTTCGGTGCGGGCGCGTTCGACCATTTTTTTTGCGCTCTTGATATTGTTGGCGAGGTCGTCCTCAACGAGGCGCTTCATAACGAAGGGCTTAAACAGCTCAAGGGCCATTTCCTTGGGCAAACCGCACTGATACAGCTTCAATTCAGGGCCGACGACGATAACAGAGCGTCCGGAATAGTCGACACGCTTGCCCAGCAGGTTCTGGCGGAAGCGTCCCTGCTTGCCTTTCAGCATGTCTGAAAGCGATTTAAGAGCGCGGTTGTTGGGGCCCGTAACAGGGCGGCCGCGTCTGCCGTTATCGATCAGCGCGTCAACCGCTTCCTGGAGCATACGCTTTTCATTGCGCACAATGATGTCCGGGGCGCCCAGTTGCAGCAGCTTTTTAAGACGGTTGTTGCGGTTTATGACTCTGCGGTACAGGTCGTTAAGGTCGGACGTCGCGAATCTGCCGCCGTCAAGCTGAACCATAGGCCTGATCTCGGGCGGGATAACGGGTACGACGTCGATTATCATCCATTCGGGCTTGTTGCCGGAGTTACGGAAAGCCTCGGCGACCTCGAGACGCTTGATAATGCGCATTTTCTTCTGGCCTGACGCATCCACGAGCTCTGTGCGCAGCTCATGACAGAGCTTTTCCATATCCATTTCTGCCAGGAGTTCTTTGATCGCTTCGGCGCCCATGCCGGCCTTGAAATCTTCGTCATATTTCTCGCGCATATCGCGATATTCTTTTTCGGAGAGTATTTGCTTTTTGATAAGCGGGGTGTCGCCGGCGTCGACGACGATGTAAGACGCGAAGTAGAGTACTTTTTCAAGCAGGCGAGGTGATACGTCAAGGATAAGACCCATACGTGAGGGGATGCCCTTGAAATACCAGATGTGCGAGACCGGAGCCGCGAGGTCGATGTGCCCCATGCGTTCGCGGCGAACCTTTGCGCGCGTGACTTCAACGCCGCACCTGTCGCAGACCTTGCCCTTGTATCTAATCTTTTTATATTTACCGCAGTGGCATTCCCAGTCCTTCTGAGGGCCAAAGATCTTTTCGCAGAAAAGGCCGTCACGTTCGGGCTTAAGCGTGCGGTAGTTTATGGTTTCAGGCTTTTTCACTTCGCCGAATGACCAGTTCCGGATCATGTCCGGTGAGGCGAGGCCGATTTTAATGGCTTCGAAGCTGGTATAACTCATGTACAAGCTCCTTTAAGTTTAGTGGGGATGCAAAAACCAATACGTCTATTGAAAAAAGGTCATTCCAAGTCAAAAAGATCATCTTCGGAACTTTCTTCAGGCTCGGGATCTTCATCAACGACATCGTCCAGAAGATCGTCAAATTCGTCGGCTTCTCCCTCTTCGATTTCAAAGCCCTCATCCTCAAGCTCTTCTTCGATCAGAACCAACTCCTCTTCGGGAGCCTCTTCACGCTTGAGCTTGGCGAAGCTGTCGTCTTCCTCGTCGTCATGCAGCTCAATTTCCTCGAGATCCTTGGAGAGAACCCTGATATCGAGGCAAAGTGACTGAAGCTCCTTGATCAGAACCTTGAACGATTCGGGGATACCGGGTTCAGGCACGTTGTGGCCCTTGACAATTGCTTCGTAGGTTTTAACGCGGCCGACAATATCATCGGATTTGACGGTCAGGATTTCCTGCAGTGTATAAGCCGCGCCGTAAGCCTCGAGAGCCCAAACTTCCATTTCTCCGAAACGCTGTCCGCCGAACTGTGCCTTGCCGCCGAGCGGCTGCTGGGTAACAAGCGAATAAGGGCCGGTCGAGCGCGCGTGAATCTTGTCGTCAACAAGGTGGGCGAGCTTAAGGAAGTATACATAACCGACGGTGACGGGGTTGTCAAACTGCTCGCCGGTGCGTCCGTCATATAGAACACTCTTGCCGTCGGTGCTAAGATTTGCCATTTCCAGCGTTTTTTCTATTTCAATTTCGTTGGCTCCGTCAAAAATCGGGGTCGCGACCTTCCAGCCGAGTTCGTGGGCGGCATAACCAAGGTGAACCTCGAGAACCTGGCCGATATTCATACGCGAAGGTACGCCGAGCGGGTTAACAACAATATCCAGCGGCGTTCCGTCGGGCAGGAAGGGCATATCCTCCTGCGGCAGAATGCGCGAGATAACGCCTTTATTTCCGTGGCGTCCCGCCATTTTGTCGCCGACCGATATTTTGCGCTTCTGCGCGATATAGCAGCGTACCACCATGTTGACACCGGGATTGAGCTCGTCGCCGTTTTCGCGGGTAAATATTTTAACGTCAACTACAATGCCCGATTCGCCGTGCGGCACTCTGAGCGAGGTGTCGCGCACTTCGCGGGCCTTTTCGCCGAATATCGCTCGCAGCAGCCGTTCCTCGGCGGTCAGCTCGGTTTCGCCCTTGGGGGTTACCTTACCTACCAATATGTCGCCGGAGCGGACCTCGGCGCCGATGCGGATAACTCCGCGTTCGTCAAGATCCTTGAGCGCGTCGTCGCCGACGTTCGGAATATCGCGTGTAATTTCTTCAGAGCCGAGCTTTGTATCACGAGATTCGGTCTCATATTCCTCGATGTGGATGGAGGTGAAGACGTCGTCTCTGACCAGACGCTCATTTATCAGGATGGCATCCTCGTAGTTGTAGCCTTCCCAGGTCATAAATCCGATCAAAACGTTGCGGCCGAGAGAGATTTCGCCAAAGCAGGTGGACGGGCCGTCAGCGAGAACGTCGCCCTTTTTGAACTCTTCACCGGCGAATACAATCGGTTTTTGGTTGATGCAGGTTCCCTGGTTGGAGCGCAGGAACTTAATCAGCCTGTATGATTTCGTTCGGCCGCTGGCATAGCGCACCGAAACCTCGTTAGCCGAGACGCGGGTTACAACGCCGTCCTCCTCGGCTACAAGCACAACGCCCGAGTCGCAGGCGGCTTTGTATTCAATACCTGTCGCGACGATCGGCGCCTCCGGTATAAGGAGGGGAACGGCCTGGCGCTGCATGTTCGCGCCCATCAGCGCGCGGTTTGCGTCGTCGTTTTCAAGGAACGGGATCATCGCGGTAGCGACCGATACCATCATTTTGGGCGAAACGTCAACGTAGTCCACGCGCTCGCGGTCAACCTCGACGATTTCGGAGCGGTGGCGGCAGGTTATGCGTTCCTTGATGAATTTCCCGTTTTCGTCGACTCTCTCATTCGCCTGGGCAATCGTATACTCGTCCTCAACATCGGCGGTCATATAATGCACAGTCTCAGTAAGGCAGGTGGTTTCGGGATCGACTTTTCTGTACGGCGTTTCAATAAATCCAAAGTCGTTGATGCGGGCATAAGTCGACAGATAGGAGATAAGTCCGATGTTCGGGCCTTCAGGAGTCTCGATAGGGCACATACGCCCGTAATGGCTGTAGTGGACGTCGCGCACCTCAAAGTTCGCGCGCTCTCTGGAAAGACCGCCGGGGCCGAGCGCCGACATTCTGCGCTTGTGAGTGAGCTCGGCGAGCGGATTGGTCTGATCCATGAACTGAGACAGCGGAGAGCTTCCGAAGAATTCTTTTATCGCGGCGGTTACCGGACGGATGTTGATGAGCGACTGCGGCGTGACGATATCCAGATCCTGGATTGTCATACGCTCACGGATAACGCGCTCCATCCTCGAGAATCCGATGCGGAACTGGTTTTGAAGCAGCTCGCCGACACTGCGCAAACGGCGGTTGCCGAGGTGGTCGATATCGTCGATGTTGCCCACTTTAAAGGACAGGCAGTTATGGTAATTGATAGATGACAGGATGTCCTCCACCAGAATGTGCTTGGGAATCAAGTCGGCGAGCTTGTCTGCGACGGCTTCTTTCAGCGTCTGTTCGCCGTGATTGTTTATAAGCTCGCGCAGCAGGGGGAAATAGACTTTTTCGGTGACGCCGACGTCGGCGGGGTTGAAGTCGACAAAGTTAGACATGTCGACCATGTTGTTGCCGAAAACTTTGACAAGATGCTCGCCGACAAGGACGGTGCACTCGTTGACGCCGCGGCGTTCCAGTTCGTGCGCGCGCTCGCGGGTAAGGTTTTCACCGGCCTCCGCGATAATCTCTCCGGTCATCGGATCGGCGACTGGATAAGCGAGCGTGTGCCCGGTGAGCCTTGTGGCAAGCGCCAGCTTCTTGTTGAATTTATATCTGCCGACGTTGGAAAGGTCATATCTGTGAACGTCGAAAAACAAACCGTTAATCAGAGCCCGGGCGCTCTCGACAGTGGGCGGCTCTCCTGGGCGGATACGGCGGTAGATTTCGATCAGGGCTTCCTCGTGAGTTTTGGCGGTATCTTTTTCCATGGTCGCGACGATGCGCGGATCCTCGCCGAACATCTCAAGAATCTCGGCGTTAGTGGACAGGCCGATAGCCCGCACAAGAGACGTGACCGGCAGTTTGCGGTTTTTGTCAATGCGGACATAGAAGATATCATTGAGGTCGGTTTCAAACTCCAGCCACGCGCCGCGGTAAGGAATGACGGTGCAGCCGAACATATCGGCGTCGCCGCCTTCTTCTTTACGGTCATAATAGATGCCTGGCGAGCGGACAATCTGCGAAACGATAACGCGTTCTGCGCCATTAATGATAAAAGTACCGTTATCCGTCATCAGCGGGAAATCACCCATGAAGATTTCCTGCTCTTTAATCTCCTCGGTTTCACGGTTACGCAGCCTGACGCGCACTTTCAGGGGCGCGGCGTAGGTGGCGTCGCGTTCCTTACATTCCTCAACTGAATATTTGGGGGTGTCTTCGAGCGTGTAGTCGATAAAACTCAGCTCGAGGTTGCCGGTATAGTCGGAGATAGCGGAAACATCCCTGAAAACGTCCCTGAGACCGACTTCCAGAAACCACTTGTAGGAATTCTTCTGGACTTCGATCAGATTGGGCATTTCAAGGACTTCTTCAAGTCGCGAATAGCTTCTCCTCAAGGTTCTGCCGTTACGCACTTCCTTGATCATTTAAAGAAATCACTCCGTTTCAGTATTGGGAAAAAATACTGCGCAATACAGGACAAAAATCTAAAAAACAGTGTCGATAAACGCGAAAAAAACATTTGGCCATCACTTCCGGTTAAGCGACAATATCGGCACTCCCGGATTAGTTGACGCAATTTTCGCTTTCCCTATTGCAATAAATTTAGTGAAGTGCTACAATAAGGTCAAACAAAAATGGATAAGTATAGGCTGATGGCGCAAGTAAGGCGAGATAGGATTATAACACCTTTTCTCCTACTTGTCAACACTTGCCTGTATTTTTTTTGCCCTATTTCTAATAATAACCCCGAAAGCAAAAAATGATACCAATATTGTATAGAAAAACTCAGATTCGGGGGAAAAATTGAAAAGAGCAACAGTTTGCGCCGCAATGGCTTCAATATTGCTGGCTGTCGCCTCCTGCTCGGGATATACCGGGCAGAAAGACTATAAAAAATTCAGCTACGATTTTACCGGCACATTTGACACGCTGATCACCGTAACCGGATACGCGTCTGACGCGGGTGAATTTGACTGTTTCGCCAAACGGGTTGAGGCTGAAATGCGGTCACTGTCAAAAATTTTCGACCGCTACAAATCCTACGACAATATAAATAATATCAAAACAATCAATGAGAATGCCGGACTAAAGCCCGTGCTTGTAGACCGGGAAATCATCAACGCGGTAAAACTCGGTAAGTCCTGGTATCAAAAATCGGGAGGAACCGTAAATATCGCTATGGGCCCCGTATTATCGATATGGCATGAATACCGCGAGCGCTATGCCGGCGACCCGGAGAATGCCGTCCTTCCTCCAGCGGAGGAGTTGACTGCCGCCGCTGAAAAATGCGATATTAGCAAAGTAATAGTGGACGAACGCGAGTCGACCGTTTTTCTGCAAGAGGCGGGCATGTCGCTTGATCTCGGCTGTATGGCTAAAGGGTATGCCACTCAGATAGCGGATGACCGGGAGTTGGGCGGCGCGGTAAAATCATATCTGATTAACTCGGGCGGCAATGTCATCGCCAGAGGAAAGCCGCTCGACGGAGTGCGGCAGAAATGGGGAATCGGGATTCAAAATCCCGACGGAAACGCGCTGATTCCAGACGATGAGCCGCTGGACGTGGTGTTTGTTAACGACTGCGCGCTTGTGACCAGCGGTGACTATCAAAGGTATTACGTTGTTAACGGGTACAGATATTCCCACATTATCGACCCCGCAACGAATATGCCGGCGGCAAGTTATCGTTCTGTGACTGTAATCGGAGAAAAATCAGGCGAGGCGGATCTGCTTTCAACCGCTCTTTTCATCCTGCCGATTGAGGATGGGCAACGGCTGGCAGCCAAGTGCGGCGTGGACGCAGTCTGGGTATTGGACGGAGGCGGCATAATAGCGACAGACGGCGCGAGAGCCCGCATGAAAGCGCTCGGCGGCGCGACCTCAACGTAAGCGGACAATGCGGAACTGGTAAAACTGCCCGCGAACACTCGATGGAAGATGTGAAGGCCGGAGCCGGCTGGTTTAATTACCTACACGCGCCGTCGAGAAATTCAGACTGTTTCAAGCTCTTAATCTGCCTCTCCGGGGAGATGAAAAAGTGTTTTAATGGGGGTCCAAGATGCGAGAAGAAACTGAAAAACCGAAACACAGAAGCGATTTGCGTATATATTTCGGAAAGAAATACTTTTCATTAAGGAGACACATACGCTGGCTCTTTGGAGGATTTCGGTTTGCCAAACTCAGGGATGAAAAGCTGAATTATCCTCATTACACTCACAGTACGCCGCTGCTCAGAAAGCTGAGAAATGTGGATATGTATATGCAACACAATAAGATAATTAATCTTGGGATAGCGCTTAAGAAAGTGAACAATGTTGTGCTGTACCCCGGAGAGACTTTTTCATATTGGAAACTCATCGGCAAGCCGACCCGACTGAAAGGGTACAGGGAAGGGATGGTCTTGCAGCTTGGCACGGTCAAAGCAGGAACGGGCGGCGGGTTGTGCCAGTTATCAAATCTGATATACTGGCTGACCGTGCACACTCCGCTTACAGTAACCGAACGCCACCGCCATGGATTCGACGTTTTTCCGGACTCGAACAGGTCTCAGCCGTTCGGCAGCGGCGCGACGTGCCTCTACAATTACGTAGATTTGATGATCAAGAACAACACGGGTCAGAAATTTCAGCTTCAAGTGGAAATGAACGAGGGCGAATTGAAAGGCAGCTGGATGTCGGATTTCCCTCCAAATTACAGATACGAGGTTTACGAGAGGGAGCACTTCTTTCAGACAGAGTACTGGGGAGGAGTTACAAGGCACAATCTGCTTTACAGGCGCGTTTATGACCTAGACGACATTCTGCTTGCTGATGAATATGTTGTTGAGAACCATGCGATAACCATGTATTCGCCGTTTCTCCCCGATGGTGAGGATAAGTCCGGAGCGCGCGGCGTTGAAGGCAAAGAAATTACATAAAATAATAAAGGCAGGCAAACGGGGAATCGAATCCCGCGTTTGCCTGCCTCAACGCTTTACTGCGCTTATTTTATCAGGCTGCTCAGCAGTTTGATATAGCTGCTGTTGTTGATCATGAACGGATAGTTGATAAATATAACGTCGTTTATCGACTGGGATTTGACAAACGCGGGCAGATCAAAGGAGGGCTTGTTCTTCTTGTTGAATTCGCGGGGATCGATCACAAAGACCCTTTCGTAGTGCGACGTCAGGAAAGGTACGAATGCGTTTCCGTAAGATTCTTTGACGACGATGCAGCTTTTGCCGTTCTTTACTCCGGTTTCGATCGCGCAGAGCGGCGTGTCGCCGCTGATAAAGCACAGGTAGTAATTACCGACGTTCTTGTCGCCCATTTTAGTGTTCACGACTGAAATCGGGATTCCGTCTTCCATCTTCGCGTCCTTATAATATTTAGCTGAACAGTCGACGATTGGAACATAATAGTCCACATAATCCGGATTATCTTTCAGGATTTTGCTCTGGGCGTACTTGGAAGTAAAGCGGAACATGCTGCCAACGAAGCCCTCATACCTGCCGGTTTCAAACTGCTCAAGCGGAACGGCGGACAGTCCGGCGGACTCGCAGTAAGCGATATACGCGTAATATGCTCCGAGAGCGGTCCAGTGGTGGTCGGTGCGGAAGAAGATATATTTGTCGACATTGGCGCGCAGCTTTGAGTAGGCATCGACGCCCACAACGTTGCTGAGTTGGCCGTACAGCTTGTCGATCATGTCCTTCTGCGAACGCGCACCCGAATGCATTGATTCCGGCGTATAGAATTCGGCGCCATTCGGCGCGGCGATAGCGTAAACCTTCGAATCCGGCATGACGGCAGCCATTTTGTTCATGACCTCGGCGTATGAGGTAAGCGCCGACGGAACGGCATAGGGTATTTCCATCGCCCGCGTTCCGATGATAATAATGCTGCTTCCGGCCTTGACCACATCGTCCTCGTCCGGATTGTCAAGCGGCGGCATGGTCGGAGCGGGCGTTGGCGTCGCTGTTGCGGCGGGCACATTGGGCGAAGGGTTCGCGTCGGATGGGGGTGAGGCGGATGCGGTCTGAGGTGACGGAGAGGGATTGTCGCCGGAGAATTCGCGTTCAAGCGCGTCAAGCGATTCGCCGCCGCCCTCGACGTTAACGCCCTCATGAGCTATAACAAGAGCGCTGTCGCCTCCGCTGAAATAGTAGAAAGAGTTCATGGCGCCGTTAACCCGCATGAAAGCCTCGCGCAGAGGAAATGTGTCGGCATAGTACTCCTCAAGGTCGCGCGTGTATTTTCCTGTAAAGAGAGTTGTCGGATCAAGCGACGGTCTGGCTTTGAGCACCCGGTTTTCATCTGCAGAAACTGTCGGATCGTGATCCAGCACACTCCATATTCCGAATATCACAAGCGGGACGACAAATATAGCAATTACGGCCACCTGCCATTTTTTCGCCCTGATTACTTTCCTGTATTCTCGTGAACCTCTTTTCACACTAGTCCGATCCGCCGCTGCCGGTGCGGCTGGTAAAATCGGGCGCGCCTGTCGGCGGATTTAAGCGCGCCATATTTTATGAGTATGAGCCCGTGAAAGTCAAAATCTGAAGTAAAGGAAAGGGTTGTAGCTTGCGCCGACCAGCGCCGAAGTACAGAGGAACATCAGCACGGCGTCAAAGACCAAGGTCGCGACTTCCAGGAATTTTGGGGACGTGTTCCGGATAATATTGACTACATGGCGCGCAAGCGGAGACGCAGCAATTGCGCAGACAATGAGCAAGGGAATGTTGTTTGTGAGCGTAATCCACGCCATCTCCGACGTCGCGGGCACTCCTGTGCCGCCAAAAAGTACTCCAAACATAGTCCACATCTGGGAAAGGTCGGTGAAATAGAAGAGCATCCAGCCCATAAGGACGGCAAACATAGTGTAAAACCATCTGAAGAACCGCGGAATACGGTTTAGAAGCTTGCCGAGTACATGTTTTTCAAGCACAAGCAGAACAAAGAAATAAAGTCCCCAAAGTACAAAGTTCCAGCTTGCTCCGTGCCATAGTCCGGTCAGTCCCCATACAACCAGCATGTTGAAAACCTGCCGGTGACGATTGCCGCCTAAAGGTATGTAGACGTAATCGCGGAAAAATGCGCCGAGTGAGATATGCCATCTTCGCCAGAAGTCAGTGATAGACTGCGAGATATACGGCAGATTAAAGTTCTCGCCATATTTAAAGCCGAACATCCGGCCGAGACCGATAGCCATATCCGAATAGCCTGAGAAGTCGAAGTAAATCTGAAAGGCATACAGCGTTATACCCAGCCAGCCCTCAAGGCCGGTTAGAGAACTTGGCGCGCTGTCCAGTAGTCTGGAAGCGACGGCTCCCGCGTAATTTGCCAGCAGCACCTTCTTAGCCAGTCCGCAAAGAAAACGCGTAACGCCGTAGGAGACGTCGTCAATTGTAATTTTGCGCGATGAAAGCTGATCGGCAATGTCCGAGTAACGCAGAATAGGCCCTGCAACAAGCTGGGGAAACAACGAAACAAACACCAAAAATTCAAACAGCGACCTGCGCACCTTGACTTTATTTCTGTAAACGTCGATGCTGTACGACAGTGTCTGAAAAGTATAAAAGGATATTCCGACAGGGAGCGCGATGTCCAAATGCGGGAGGCCGAGCCCGGTGAGCCCCGCGATATTGCTGAAGAAAAAGTCCAGATACTTAAAGGTACACAGCAGTCCGATATTTGAGACCAGTGAGGTGATAATTGCGGCTTTTGCCTGCCATTTACCCCGGTATTTGTCGATAATTATTGCGTCGACATAGTCGACAACCGAACTGAAGACCAGCAATACAACCCAAATCGGTTCGCCCCAAGCGTAAAAATAGAGCGAAAATATCAGAAGTACAAAGTTTTTGAATTTGATTCCCGGCGCCAGATAATACAAGAGGAGGCAAATGGGCAAAAACTGATAAAGGAAAACTAGACTGGAAAAAACCATAAATATACTCCGAACGCCCAATGGCAATAATTTCTGTGCCAGAAACCGGGATTTTTCGCATGACGAATAGAATTCTAGCAAATTGGCGAAAAGAATTCAAGTAAGATGACATAATGTACCAAAAGTGACGAAGGACGCCAAGTTACCGGGGGATAAACATATGCTGGAGTTCCTGTAAATCAGTACTTTGACTCGGCTATATCGGGCTGCTCGAAGTCGGGTTCATGATACTCGTTTTCAGCCGGAGTCAATATCTTTTCCTCCGGAAACTCGATTTTAATTTTAACTGAAGCGAGCGGCAGGTCGAGTGATGACGCCATGATGACCGCCTCGCCGGATGTAAGGCGGGAGCGCAGCCAGAACGCCCGGGTACCGCCCTGCAGCGAGAACTGTGTGGGGCCGATCAGTTCGGCGTCGCCCGCAACGGAAATACTCACGGTGTTGTCGGCGTGAATCAGCAAATTGCCGTTTTGATCCTCCAGGCGGATGACGACACGCGTCGCGTCATATGTGCGGGACGGGAACAGCGTTTCCCTGTCAGGCACGAGCACAAGGCGAATATCCGCAAAAGGCTCGCGGACGACTGTTACCGCGAGACTGTCGTCTATATAACCTTCAAACTTCCAACTGTCGTTCGCGCAGGTATTTCTTTTAGCGAGCTTTTTGTAAATCGCCTTGATATCCTCCGGAGTGAGGCCAAATTTCTTCAGCTCGCTTTTCATTTGCTGGCGCCGGATAAACGATGGTTTTTCGTCGGCGTATTCGCCGTCTCTGATGATTTCGCGCACTCTTTCGATGTTTTGTTCAGTCACGCCGTTATCAAAAAGCAGCGTTTCCCCGATCAAATCCCTGAGCACCATCGGGGGATGGGGCAGAGAGGGATAGCTGGTTTTGTCAGGGTAGAGAGTGCAGAGCGGCGCGCTGTTTCTGATGACTTTGACATAATCGCAGTTGGTGAAGATGAAAAAGGGACTCGCGCCCGCGCACCCAACGTCGGCGCTGCTCATCGCATACGGCACAGACAGAACCGGGCGGATGCTCTGCTGCGAGGCGTAAAACGCCGCGGACGGCTTTGGAATGCGGAACATATCCGTAACTCCGTGATAGCAGACCGAATCGCCGTTTTGAAGTCCGCCTTCGGAAATGTAGTCGGCAAAGGAAGAGCCCGCCGCTCCAGCAATTGACGAATCGGCATACATTTTATCCAGCACGCGGGCGTGGCGAAGCGCCTGATCCACGTGTAAACAGCAGTGGTCGGAGGGCTTAACGGGATTCAGGTGTCCCGTATGTCCGGCAACAATATAAGGAGTATCGGGGTGGGTCATTGCCGGTGTGTTTATCAGGTGGTCAAGAGAGTCGCCGATGTTTTCGATATATGCGAACACGTCCTCCGGAATCGTTTCTGAGGCGATCCCACGCGCGCCGACAGTTTGCCTGGTGCTGTCGTAGGAGCGCGATATCATATTTGCTTTTTCAAAAAGTTCGTCTCCGTCTTCGACTTCGCTTACGCGCACGCCCCAGAGAATTATGCTCGGATGATTGCGATCGCGGCGGATCATTTCCGCAAGGTTGGTCAAGTACACCTCGCGCCAGTCGTCCTCGCCGACGTGCCGCCAGCCCTGCATTTCGGAGATGACCAGCAGTCCGATCTCATCGCACCTGTCGAGAAAATGTCTAGATGGAGCGCCGCCTGCCGCCCAAACCACGTTGACGCCGAGCTCATGCTTCAAAATATCCGCGTCGCGGGCATGAATTTCGGCAGGCATCGCGGAGCCGACATATGGAAAGCTATTATATCTTCGCAATCCGCGGAGCTTTATATGCTCTCCATTCAGGTAGAATCCGTCCGAATGAAATTCGACTTCTCGAAAACCAAATCGCTGTTCATATATATCCTTGCCCTCAAGTGAAACCCTGATCGTATAAATGTGCGGCTGGTCAATTGTCCAGTGCACTATGTCATCAACGCTGAAACGTGCCGACAGCTTGTCCGAATCAACCGACGCGGTATGTCGTTTGCGTATAATCCCGTTGTCGTGCAATACGATGGCAATCTGGCCGGAATGTGCCTTTGAGAGTGAGATATCGATGTCCAGATCACCGGCGTTTGGCGTCAGATTTCTTGTGCGCACAAAAATATCGGTGACATAAGGGTCGCCGACGGACTCAAGCCAGACTTCGCCGTGCAGACCGCAGGGAACGGGCACCGAAGCCGGGCCGCCGAAAGGCGGTATCTCGGCGTCTGCCCTGCCGTCGGACATCACAACCAGAACATTACCGGTGTCCCTGCACTGATCGGTGATGTCCACCGAGAATGGGGTATACGCGCCCCTGTGGTCACAGATAAACCGAGAGTTGAGATAAACCTCGGTGTATGAAGCCGCGCCGTCAAAATGCAGAATGAGCTTGCCGCGCTTCATTTCACGCGACAGGTCAAAACGTTTTCGATAACATCCGATAATATTCAGTTTGGCGTGATCGATATAATTCAGCGGCAGCCTCGGACTTGAATGAGGCAAATCGACGGAGTGAAAATAAGAATCGTCGAAGAATTCCGAAGTGAAATCCTTGGCGTAATCATTAAGGTATTTCCAGCCAAAATTCAGGAATTGATGATTGCGCATAATGTTTCTCCAAGCATGCCGGCGCCGCTTCAAATAACTGTCCAAAATAAGCAGGATTACGGATAGCTCTTGTCTGGCAACAGTTTTAAGCGGCCTGTTCGGGCATAATTATCAGTTTCCCATATTTACATAAAATTTATGTATATTATACATGTCGAAATTAGTAAGTGCAACGCAAAATTTCAAGGCATAATCAAAATTTGTTTGAACAGACTACAAGATATGATAATTGTTGGTGTGTGCGAGAGGCAGAACGACTTGTTGGCGAGTGTCATAGCGGTGGCAATCGGTTCGGCAGGAAACAATGTTCTCGAAGTTTCCGCCGCGGGGGCGTGGCGAAACTGGCGCGGAAATGGCTTGGAGGTAGCCGTGGTCAGCGTGCCGACGAGATCCGCCTTCGAGGCTTTGGCGCCTCAGATTCTCGTCTTTGATTCAATCGGCGGTTTGCGAGCGTTTCAAGGAGAGCTCAATCACGACTGGTGCGATACGGTCATTGTACCGGGAGACGCGCCCGAAGCGTTCATGAAAAGTTTTTCGGGCGCTTCGGTAATATCGTTTGGTATGTCGAGCAGGGATACTATAACTGTATCAAGTGCGTTTGATAAAACTGTGATTTCTTTTCAGCGCGAAATCAGGGCGCTCAGCGGCGCCGGGATAGAGGAGCAGGAGATCGTTGTCAATTCGCTTCGAAAACTTGCCCCCGAGCATCTGATGGCGGCAGTCGGCGCGGCGGTTGTACTCGGAGTAAAACCGGAGGACTTATCGGATATTGTGTTCTGAAGCCGGTCGTGCCGCCGCCGGTCAACTCCTGTAATAATTTTAGTGGTTGTCAAATATACATTTCGTAAGCTCACGATACGAGGTGTATGAAGTATGGCCGAAAAATATAAAAACAGTGCTGAATTTTGCGGTGTGATTTGCAATGAGCCACTATTTTCACACAGAACTCGAAATGGAGCATTCTATCTGTTCCCGATTGAAATAAAGAGGCTGTCCGGAACGGTTGATAGAATTAATATTATGGCGGCGGAAGAGCTTGTGGATATGGTGACGCTGAAAGTCGGTTCGCTGATCCATATCAACGGCTCAATCAGATCGTATAACAACAATAGCGGTGTCGGAAACAGACTGGTGATTTCCGTGTTTGCGCAGGAGCTCAGCACCGACGCCGCCGAACTGGCAAATCAGGTTTTTCTTGAGGGAGTGCTCTGCAAGCCCCCTGTGTTCCGCAAGACTCCGCTGGGGCGGGAGATATGCGACCTAATGCTTGCGGTCGGCAGGGGTTTTGGCCGCGCAGATTATCTTCCGTGTATCGCCTGGGGAGGCGAAGCGCTGAAATGTTCGCAAATGCAGGTCGGCGGCAAAGTGTCGCTCGAAGGGAGATTGCAAAGCAGAAACTACATAAAAATCGTCGACGGAGCGGAGACTGAAAAAGTCGCATTCGAAATCTCGATATCAAAATTGATCTAATTAGATCGAATAAGTTTAAAAAACTACATAAAAAGCGCGTGCAGAGTATGATTTAATCAAAATTTGTCTACTCTGCATATTTTTTCGATTTTATATCAATATGCTTCACTTTTATAAACAATTATATTATAATGATTTGTACAAATGGCTCCAATGAAGCTTGAGAGGTTGCTGTATGGAAAGAGATCTTGTTTTGGTAGTGGACGATATAGAGATTAACCGTGAAATCCTGAAAGAAATTCTGCTTGACGATTACGACGTCATCCAGGCGTCAAACGGATTTGAAGCGATTGAGCAGATCATGGAACACGGTGAAAAAATCTCGCTGGTGCTCCTCGACATAATGATGCCGGAAATGGACGGATATGAAGTTCTTGACGTGATGCGCTCCGGCGGATACCTGCGTAAAATTCCGGTTATCATTATAACCGCGGCGTCCGGCGACGAAAATGAGATCCGGGGGCTGCAATCCGGCGCGTCGGATTTCGTCGGCAAACCTTTTTCACCAGAGGTTGTTAAGTGCCGCGCTGCCTCGCAAATCGAACTGAAAAACCACCGCACTCATCTCGAAATGCTGGTTGAGGAGAACGTGCAGAAAGTTGTTTACGTTCGGGAGACCGTGCTCGAGCTTTTGGCTTCGGTTATTGAATACCGCCATATCGAATCTGGAGAGCATGTCAAGCGTACGCGCGTCATGGCGGAGCACCTGATGAGGCTTATCAAAAAGTCCCGCCTTATGGACGACGAAATGAGCCGCATCAACATTAACATGGTTGCAAAGGCCGTTCCGCTGCATGATATAGGCAAGATCAGCACCCCGGATCACATTTTGCTGAAACCGGGAAAACTCACAAATGAAGAATTTGAAATAATGAAAGAGCACACGACAAGGGGCGCTCAGATCATTTCTGAACTGAAGGATATCGAGGATCCCGTTTATTTGCAGTATTGCCACGATATATGCCTTTCGCATCACGAAAAGTGGGATGGGACCGGTTACCCGAACAAACTGACAGGGCCGGAGATCCCTTTTGTAGCGCGCATCATGTCGATTGTCGATGTTTATGACGCTCTGACTAGCGAGCGCGTGTACAAGGCGGCGTTCACACAGGAAGAGGCGGTCAAGATTATCGACGAGGGCAAGGGGCGCGCGTTCGACCCGATCATAACCCAAATTTTCATTGAGAACGCCGATAGCTTTATGGATCTGAAGATGATTTAACTTTCCCTGAATTTTCTTTCCGCATGAAATTTTTGTGGAGGATTTATGAATAAAGCCGGGAAGCAAAGTGTTGCCCTGAAAAATGGGGCAATACTGTTGGCGTGTATTCTGATTGTTAGTTCGCTGTGCGTATTGGCGTCGGCTTATATGACGACGTACGCCAAGCTGCAGAGTGAGCTTTACGATATTGGCATTGATCAATGGCAGATACTTGAGCGTGACACGAGAGCGGAACTCGGGCGCACATATTCCGCTGATTTTTTTAACTCTTCTTTTTTAGAAAAATACAGCGACGAGCTGCAAAGTTGCGCTCCCGAATTCGTTGAAACGTCGATCTATAAATGGGAGCCGGACCAATTCAAATGCGTCTTTAATTCTTCGGGAGATACTGAAACCGCCGAGTTTAGCGCATTAAATCCGGGTAACGCGCCAGTCATGGCTGATAACGCAGATATTGAAATACTTATAAGCGACGCGTATGTCAGAGACGTTGAAAAGGCGCTTCAAATATCAGGGTCACCGTTTTCTGTCTATACATGTAAAGTTGCCGTGATGCCGACGGGTTGTATCGGCGTGATTATCTCAAAGGCAAATTTCTTTCAATTAGCGGCGGTATATGCCGGGCCTTCTTTAGCGCTGATGATACTCGGGCTGCTGTTTTTGGCAGCCGGAGCTTTTGTTGTTTTTGCTCTGTTTAGCCGTGCGCTGAAACTCGAGCGGCAGAAGACGCGTGAAATCCTTGAATCTATGGACATAGGCATCAATATTGTGTCGGCCAAAGGAGAAGTTCTGTTCAGAAACGGGCTGGCCGCCGGCGCGCTGGGAACACAAAAAAGTCTGTCCGATACCGCGGATGCCGGCAAAGAAAACGAGAATACCGACCTGCTGAATTCTGTTCAGGGCGCTGATTCCAAATGGTATAAACACAGCATATCGCCTGTTAAATGGGAGGAGGGCAGCGAGGGAGAGCTCGAATTGCTGGTCGATGTGAGCGAATCCAAACAGTATTTGGATCAGCTTGAGCTATATATTGCGGTCGTTAATTCGATTGAGGATTATGTCCTTATTATCGAAGAGCAGACCGGCAAACACTTTTTCAATCCGGCGGCATATAAATTGACTGGGCGGGAGCCGGATACGTATATTGAAATGGAGCAAGCTCACGGAGCAGAGGGTGCGGCGCATATCAGGGAAATAATGGAACGAGAGATCGCGGAAACTGGCTATTGGCGCGGTGAGGATAAGCTTTTCCATGTCGACGGAACTTACAGAGACGTGGAATTTTCACTGTTCAAAATCAGAAATAAGGCCGGCAAAATTGTCGGAACCGCCTCGGTTATGCGAGATATTTCCGAGCAAAAAAAGATTTGGGACGGTCTGTTAATCTATCAGGCGCTCGTCAATTCCTCGGATGATTTTATTATCGCACACTCGCTTGAAAACAAACTCCTTCTGGCAAACGCCGGCGCTTATGCCATGACCGGTTACAGCGAAGAGGAGATCGGTCTCAATCTCGCTCCGGAGCTGATACACTCAAAGGAGGCCTGTGAGCGCATATGGCAGGCGTTTTCGGAGGCTTTTGCTTCCAAGACTTCGTCGGAAATGCAATTCAAGCTTTACCGAAAGAATAATCAGGCGCTGGAAGTGCTTGCCAAAATATTCCCGCTTTTGGATCACGAGTCTAATCTAATCGGAGCCGGCGGGATTTTGCGTGACATAACTAGCTTGTCCAATGAAAAACGTGAAAAAATGATTGCCTCCGCTGTCTGCGAGTCGTCCGTCAATTTTATAGCGGCGGTCGACAGGAATATGAATTTGGTGTATTTGAATTCGACGGCATTTGAGCTGCTTGGATATACCCGCGATCAGATTACGGAGAACACCACGCCGGAAATGTTCTATAAAGAGGAAGACTGGCAAGTTATAACCAGAGCGATCATGACAGCGATGGAGTGCGGTAAAGCCGAACTGACAACCGATGTAATTAGAGGCGACGGCCGCGTTTTTGTTGGCAAGCACAGGATATTCGCCATCCATGACGATTCGGGCGAGACCATTGGAGCAGGTACTATTATTTCAGACGTGACCCAGGCGCTGAAAACACAGCGTGAACTACAGATCCAGTCGACAATTATCAATTTTTCGCCTGATTTCATTACGGCGATGGACAAAGATTTTAATTGCATGTACTGCAATCCCGGAGCTTATAAGTTGAGCGGATATACGCCTGATGAAATCGGACTTGGATTCCGCATTGAGAAAGTTCACGATGAGGAGACGGCGGCGAAAATATATGAAGCGTCCAGATTCGCAATGGAACACGGGTACTGGCAGGGCGAATCGCAGCTGCTCCGCAAGGATGGAACAAAGCTGGATTGCATTCAGCAATTGTTCGCGCTTTCTGATGAAAACGGAAAATCCGCCGGATTTGGCACAATTATCAGGGATATTTCCGACCTCGTTGAAGCCCGCGAAAAGATCTCCGAGGCAAAAGATAGGCTGGAAATAGCCCTTGACTCATCCAAAGCCGGAGTCTGGGAGATAAACTTTGAGACCGGATGGGTTTCCTATGACGCAAATACCGCGAGGGTATACAATTTCGAAGCCGACAGCTTGTCCATGCCGATTTCGGAGCTTTACGCATATCTGAACAGGGTGATTGAGAACTTTGAGCAATCCAGCTTTTTCAGCGATTTGCAGAACAATTACCTCGACGACAAGAAGCTGACCAGTATTTTCAAACTGGTTCAAACAGACGGGTCATACAAATACGTCGACTGCTACGCCAGAACGCTTAGCGACGAAAACGACAGAGTGATCCGGGCGATTGGTCTTGTCATCGAAGTCACTGACAGGATTAAGATGGAAGAGGAGCTTATTTCCGCAAAAGAGCAGGCAGAGGCGGCCAATAAAGCGAAAAGCCAATTTTTGTCGAACATGAGCCACGAAATCAGAACTCCGATGAACGCGATCATTGGCATGACTAAGATAGCCAAAGACTCTGATAATCTGGCGAAAATCCGCTCGTGTCTGGATAAAGTGGACATTTCCTCCGCGCATTTACTGAATATCATTAATGACATCCTCGATCTTTCAAAGGTTGAATCTGGTACGATTGACCTTGTTGAGAATGATTTTGACCTTGAAAAAGTTCTGATTGAACTCGTAAATGTACTCTCCCTCAAAGCTGAAGAAAAACAGATGAACCTGTTCGTAAACATCGACAACAATGTGCCGCGCAGACTTAATGGCGACCCTACGAGATTATCGCAGGTTATAATGAATCTTATGTCAAACGCAATCAAGTTTTCTCCCGAAAAGGGTAATGTGGCCCTGTACGTGACTGCGCTGAGCATTGTAGACCAGCGTGTTGAACTCGAGGTATCGATAGCCGATAACGGCATCGGAATGACAGACGATCAGAAGTTGAAGCTGTTCCAGGCGTTTGAACAGGCGGACTATAGCGACACAAAAAGATACGCGGGTGCCGGTCTGGGACTTGCAATTTCAAAGCGGATTGTTCAGGCAATGGGCGGAAAAATCAATGTCGAGAGCGAATTCAGCTCAGGCAGCACATTCACATTCACTGCGATACTGAAAGTCCTTGATACAAACGATATGGTTAATTCCGCCAGCGTTTTCGAATCCGGGAAGACCCTGAGTATCCTTATTGTGGACGACAGCGTTGAGATGTGCGAATACCTCAAGAGCATATTGGACGTTCACAACATCACATCAACTGTTGTAACAAGCGGTGAAGCCGCAATTGAAGCAGTGCGAGAAGTCGCGGGCACCAGGAGCGCGTTTGACATCGTTCTGATGGATTATCAGATGGAGGGTATAAACGGAATCGAGGCGTCGGTGGAAATTGCAAAGCTTGGCGGGCCGCCGCCAAAGATAATTATGATGTCTATGCACGATACAAGTGCGCTGGAAACGAAAGCGCGCACTGTCGGGATCGTGAAAATGATGCATAAGCCAATCTTCCCGTCGGCTTTAATATCGACAATAAACGAGATTATGGGCTCCGATAAAGTATCGCCCCCCGCTGAAAAGGATAAGAAATACTCGTTCAAGGGGAGAAATCTCCTCATCGTTGAGGATGTTGATATTAACCGGGAAATACTAGTAGCTATACTTGAGAAGACCGGGATAAGTTCCGATACAGCAGTGAACGGACTTGAGGCCATAGAGAAATTCAAGGCGAGACCGACGGCATTTGACGTGATTCTTATGGACGTTCAGATGCCGGTGATGGATGGATATAAATGTACGCAGGAGATCAGGAATTCCGGACTTCCATGGGCGAGTGAAATACCAATAATCGCACTAACCGCAAATGCATTCAAAGAAGATATCGAGCGATCCATGCAGTTTGGAATGAATGGCCACCTTTGCAAACCGATTGACGAGGAAAAACTTATGAGCGAACTTGAACGGGTATTCTCGGCGTTTCCGCCGGTCGCACAGGTGGGCGCAAAAAAGGATGACAGCGCAATGATTTCCGAGCTTTCCGGAAATGAGTATGTCGACCTTACCCAAGGCTTAAGGATGCTGAATAACAATGTAAAGCTGTATTTGCGGCTGCTCAAGAATTTTACTTCGGGAGAATCGCTGCAGGAACTGACCAAGCTGGTCGAGGCAGAAGAAAAAGAAATGATTCAGGCAAAGCTGCACTCGATAAAAGGTATCGCAGCGAACCTGTCGCTGGTTAAGATACTTGAACACGTCAAGGAACTGGAACAGATGATTAAGGACGGCAATATGATTTATACGGGTGACGCGCTGTTCGAGTCCCTGACTGAGGCATATAGCGAGTCGGCAAAGGTAGTGACCGGTTTGCATGAGCATCCGGAAGCGCTTGAGTCGCTGGTTATAGAGAGATAGTTCTGATGGCCCGGTCAATAATTTGGCCGGGCTATTGCGTATTAAAATGAGGGCATCGTGAGCCGCAGAGGGCAAATGGACATTGAGACTTCCAGAACTTAACAATTTTCAAAATAGCAAAATCTTAATTAAAAAAAGTGTTGACAAAGTTGCCAGATGCCATTATAATTCAGCTAATACAGTTTTGGAGGCGCCACGTGAATAACAATTACCGTAATTTTAACACGCTACTAAAAGAGACCAGGATCTCTTTTATTGGCATGTTTATTATTAACGGAATGGTTGTCCGAATGTGCTGACATTGCTGAAAAAGCAAGAGTTCGCGCACTTGTGACAACCGCAGTTGTCGCAAGTGCGTTTTTCTTTTGCAAAAAAACCGGGAGGAATATCTTATGCAAACCAACAGAGACACAAACGAGCAAGACAACAGCGTCCAGGCAAAAGTAACAATGCGGGAATGGGCCAACCCCACTCCGGCGGGACTCGTGGCGCTAGCGGTGGCGTGCGCCTGCTTCTTCGCCCTGCTGTCAGGCAGAGTCGAGGCATCGGCAATGCCGCTGGTCGGCGCATGGCTAATCGGTGGCTTCATGGTGCAGCTCATAGTAGCGATTCTTGATCTCAAAGGCGGAAACCTGACGGGCGGCAATACATTTCTGTTCTTCTGCTCTTTCTTCATGCTGACCGGCGGGATCGAAATGTTGCTGAAATACAGTGCAATCCAGGCGGGAGCTCCGCTTGACTCGCATATCGACGGATATGCATGGGCAGTTCTGACAATTGTTGTGTTGTTATGGACGCCTGCATTTTGCGCAAAGTTCAGCCTCTTATCAGTAATCGTATTGCTGCTTGACATTGCGCTTCCGTTTATCGCTCTGACTGATTTAGGCCTGATCGAAAAAGTCTACGCAAATATCTCGGCTTGGGCGCTGCTTGCCGCAGCGGTGGTTGCGGTATATCTCGGTGCTGCAATTGTCGTTAACGGCGCTTTCGGCAAAAAAATATATCCAATGCCCTGACCGGCGAGTCACATTTCAATACTTAGCCGCATGGCAGACTGGACATTTGCAGCGCATGACAAGCACTGTTTGAACCTGAAGATTGGCCGGGGCGAGGTGAAAACCTTGCCCCGGCTTCTGTATGCGTACGAACGAAACCGAACCCGAGCATTACGCGTGAAGCGGTGCGGAGGGGAAAAAAAACAATCAGCGAATCAGGCGTAAAAAACAAAAAGAGTAATGCTAATTAGAACAATAATACACCCTATATAGCTCAAAACACAATAATTCATTGGAGCTAAATAGAACCGAGTTAACACTGAGTAACTGCAGAAACAAAGCACATTTCGCGGAAGACTAAGTTGTGTTTAGATAAAAATTCAAATTGAGACAAAAATACCCGCTTTGTTGCAGTAAATTATACTGCTAATTAAACACATATTGCGTGATGTTGTGAATATTGCATCAGGGTTTTATTTCAGAAAGGATGTAAATTCGCACATTCGCCAAAAATGCACTATATTTGTATAGGAATCGCCTTGCTTTTAATTGAGTGTGCATGTTACACTATTTGACAATATGCGCATTTCACGTTGACTCTAAACCAATTATCAGTATTAAGGAGACTTCTTATGCGAATTGGAATCCGGGGAAAACTAATAGCACCTATTTCAGCGGCGGTAATTATCTCGTTTTGTGTAATTGCAATAGTACTAATCAACAGTTTCGGCTCAAATCTTAACTACTCAATCGCCGAGAATAAGCAGTCGATCATTGATGAAACGGAAAAGTATGTGCAATCATATTTCCATGGGCCGGAAGAGGCGGCCCACCTAGCTACGGTCACATATGCAAATATGATTAAATCCGGCCAATCCCGCGAGGAGCTAATCTCTTATGTTTCCGACATAGCAAAGGCCTACCCCAACTGGGTTTCCTGCTGGGTGGCGTTTGAACCGGATGCCTACGACGGCGCTGACAGTATGTATGCGGGCAGAGAGGATTTGGGCAGCACGGCCAGCGGAAGACTTGCGGTCGTTGCGTCATCCTTTGAGTCTCAACAGGTCGGGATAATGTCTATGGAAGTCGACGGGCAGGATTTTTATGAAACGGCCAAGTCAACCGGAAAGACTCATATTACCGACCCGTTTATCTATAATTATAGCGGAGTCAACCGCAGTGTTGTCTCTGTCTGCGCGCCCATAACTATCGACGGCAAAGTAATCGGTGTCTGTGGCTGGGATATCGGAACCGATGTATTTTGTGAAAGTGTAGCGGGCATGAAATTTTTTGAAACAGGCAAAGTACGGGTAATCTCATCTGGAGGCTTCTATCTGGCACATGAAGATAAATCGATGATTGCACAACCGGCCGAATACATGGATCAGATTTCTAATATGAATCAAACAGATATAATTGAGTTTGATGACAATGACTGCGTCCGGATATTATCGGCGGCACCCAGCTTGTTGTCCGATGCCAAATGGACAATAGAACTTGAGATTTCAAAAGAAATCCTCGAACGGCCGGTAACGTCAGCCATAACGATGTCAATAATTATTATCGGAGTTTCAGTCTTGGTTATCCTGGGTATTTTATTGCTGTTGGCAATGAATATCAGCAAAACGATCACAAAGCCCGTCTCCCGGCTATCGGAAGCGGCTAAACAGATGTCGCAGGGTGACCTGGATATTGCGCTCATACCCGGAGGTAAGGATGAAATCGGCGCTCTCACGGCCGCTTTCCAGCAAATGGTGGACGATTCGCGCAACCAGGCAAACATTCTGCAGCTCGTCGCAAACGGAGACCTGGGAATTAATGCCGAGCCGAGATCGGATAAAGATATACTCGGAATCAGTATTAAAACGATGATACATAAGCTCAGGTCGGTTATGCACGATATTTCCGAAGCCGCGCACCAGGTTGACTCGGGAGCGTCCAATCTAGCCTCCGACAGCTTCACGCTGGCTCAATGCGCCACAGAACAGGCTGCAACAATATCAAGACTTCAGATGTCGATGCAGAGCATATCGGAAAACACCCGCGACAATATGTTGATGACCAAAAGCGCCGACGACTTGTCAAAGGACATCAGGGCGCTCGCGCAAACGGGCTCGCAGCAGATGTCCGAGATGCACAACGCGGTTATCCAGATAAGCGAAGCCAACCGGGGAATAAGCAACGTAATTAAGGTGATCGAAGATATAGCGTTCCAGACAAATATACTGGCGCTTAACGCGTCGGTTGAGGCCGCGAGAGCGGGCCAGCACGGCAAAGGATTCTCGGTTGTGGCGGAGGAGGTACGGTCACTCGCGGGAAAAAGCGCCGACGCCGCGAGGAGTACAAGTACACTGATAACCAATTCGATCGATAAAACCGAGCTCGGCGTGACGCTGGCGGACGAGACTGCCCGGTCTTTGGACGCAATTGTCAACGGAATAAACGAATCCTCGGCGATTATTGAGCAAATCAGCGCGTCCGCTTCGATGCAAAGCAACGAAATTGACGCCGTCAGCAGGGGAATAGCCGAGGTAGGCGATGTCGTAAAGCAGGTCAGCTCGTCTGCCGAGGAGACTTCCGCGGCGTCTGAGCAAATGAGTGTTCAAGCCTCGTTATTGACCGACCGCTTATCACAGTTCAGACTGAATTAAGCTATCGGCAATACGTAAACAAGGAGACAGCGATATATGCATCGCCGTCTCCTTGTTATTGGGGGGCAAAAATCTAATTGAGGCATTTTTGTTCATCTGCTGATGCCGGTGGGTTTGTATTTAAACAGAGGCAAGATCGCTTGTGAGCTTGGGAAGTATGTCTTCGGCGGATATCTCGCCTCCGCGTTCAAGAGCGGTCAGCGAGGCTTCGAAAAACTCAAGTATCCGCCGGTTCGCTCTACCGCACCTTTCGTCAAAATCAGGTCCCGGCAGAACAGTGCCGCTCCACACGCCGTCCATAAGTCCGAAAACATGATTTGTGACCTCTCGCATCACAGAAGCAAGGCATCTGACAGCGGGGTTGGAATAGGTAGTAGTCGCCTCATATGCCGAGTGTTGACTCAGTTCCAAGCGAGACTGTCCGGACATCATCGCGTACGCCTTTGTACCCTGGAGGATAATAAGGTGATGGTAGAGAAGATTCACTGTGATAACGAGCCGCTCCAGGAGCCGGTTGCGCTTCAAAAATTCGAGGTTGCAGCGTATATCATCCAGTCTGGAATCCGGCTCAAACATAATGAAGCCGACGTTTGGATCGATGCCGTTCAGCCGGAGTATTTTCAGCGCGCGTTCGTTCTGCTCGACAGTGGTCATCTTGTTCATCCGTTCAAGAGACTGCGCGTTGCCGCTCTCCAGCCCTATGAGAAGGCTGTAAAATCCGGCGTCACGCAAGGCAGAAACGGTTTCCTCGTGAATATCGTTCACTCTGGCCTCCAAACCGAACCTGATATTCAGCGGTTTGAGCAGACTTGCAAGCTCCAGCGCCCGCTTTTGACCGCGCTCACCGGGGCCGAAGAAGTTTGGGTCAGTGAAATAAAAATCCCGGCAGCCGGTTTTATCAATAATCTCGACTATTTCGCGCCTAATACTCTCGGGACTGCGCGGCCGCCATTTCCCACAGCCGTAAAATGGGTTGATGTAACAGAACGTGCACCCGCCGTAACAACCTCGGCTGCCGGCGATGTTCACCTCGCCGATACCGAGCGACGCCTGGGTACGGATAGGGAACGGGAGCGCGTCGAGATCGTCTATGAGCGGACGGCGGCTGGATACGGTCATACCGTCAGCGCCTCGGTATGCAAGACCTTCCACACAGTTTAGTTCGGGATCCTGCGCCAGCTCAAGCATGGTCAATTCGGGTTCACCGAGCACGGCGCAGTCTATATAAGGAGAAGCGGTGAGTATTTCCTCGAAGGCAAAGGTCGGATAATAGCCGAAAACCGCGATACGTCCGGCAAGTCCCTCGTCTTTGACAAGTTTAAGAAAATTGTAAAGTTCCAGGTTGCTTTCCCAGTTGTATACGAGATGGACGGCAAGCAAATCCGGCAGAAGACCGCGTATCTGACGGTAAATCTTACTGTAATCAAGCTTTTCGAGATAACCTTCAATAATGTGCGTATCATGTCCGGATTCGACCAGACACGCTGCGATATACCCGCTCATCAGACATGCCGAAAGCGGCGCGTTTGCTATATCGTTGCAGCGCTCGCTTGAATACGAGCGCGGATGTTCAAGAATACATACCTTCATATTATCTCCTGCCACATACACACGTTGTGCCACTGCTGGAACTCTTCCAGTTCGTACCTGAGTATGTCGTGCGGTTTTGGATTAAAGTAAGCCGGATACAGCAGATCGGTATCCGCGCCGATTTCGCCGGACTGAAGCGCAAAGTCCGCGATCTTTGTACCCGGCATGATGCGCATATTGTTGAGGATGATCGTGCCGAGGTTGCGGCGCGGCTTGTGAATTTCATACAGTTTTGATATCAGATCTTTGGCGCTTTTGACAGTCGACTCACTTTCATTCGGGAGGTTGACCATGAAGTGATAAATGCTGATTACGTCGGTTTTAGACGATACCTCGGCGGCATGGATGATGTCGTCGATGCTGATGCCTTTTTCGAGGAAATCCAGCGCGGTGTCAGTCAGACCGTCAGGTGAAAAGGCAAAACACTCGCAGCCGGAGCGGGCGAAAAGCTCGATATTGTCCAGCATATTCTCGCGGAAGAAGCCTCCCCAGCTTATTTTGAGATCACGGCGCAGCAATCCCTCGCAAATGCTCTCCAAATGACCTGGAATCATATTGACGGCCGGGTCGTTTAGATGCAGCCGAGTGACGCCGAATTTGCGGTGAAGCAATTCGATTTCATCCAGAATGTCATCAACTTCGCGCGCGCGAACGCCATGCCCCTGTAGCGCGGGATAAACGCAATACGCGCAGTTGAACGGGCAGCCGCGCTGTGTCTCTATTCCGATGGCTGGCACGTAGGAATCAGTCAGGTACGGCTTAGGATCGAGTAAATCACGGTCGGCGGGCACGTATTGGCGGCGCATATCAAAGTGGCGCGACGGCGGCGTCTGCACGAGATTTGAACCTTCCCGGAATATCACGCCCGGGATGCCCTGCGGCGTATTTAGAGCATGCAGCAGTGCCATAAAGCTCTCGTCAGCCTCGCCTGCGATTCCGAAATCAATTTCTGGCAGCTCGCTCATCAGCCGTTCGGGGAAGAGCGAAAAGCCGGTGCCTCCGGCTATAATCGGGACATCAGGCAGCATCGCGCGGATAAACTTTACGGCAATTTTGAACGGCGGAACCAGCGAACTGGTCTTGTTCGCCAGCGGGTCAATATTTCGCAGGGAAACGGCGACCACTTCCGGCTGGTATTCCTGAATTCTTGATTTCAGCGCGCCGTATGGGTCGAGCTGCATATTAAGATCGAGAATCTCGACCTCAAAACCGGATCTTTTGGCGTGGGTTGCCAGAGTGACGACGCCGATAGGGTACACCTTCATCGGATTGCCGTCTTCCATGGACATCGCCTGAACAAACAGTATTTTCATAATTCACTCCAGCAGCAGCAGTCCGAAATATTTGACGTAATCGTTGCGGTTCAGCGTCCGAAGCTGGACGCCCGCGCGTCTGACTGTTTCGAAAACGTCAATGCCCGCCGCCTCCATGGATACACGCGCTTTGCCCGGCTGAGAGCAGCTATCTCCGTTTGCTTTGGCGCAGGTATCACACAAACTGCACGGCCCTGCCCAGTATGCCAGCGCCTTGTGCCAGCCGCTGAGAAATGCGGTTTTCTCGGCCTCGAGCATTTTTTTCTGAAAATCCCGAGTCGGAGGAGTTGATTCCAAAAGAAGAGCGAAGCGGTATTCGCCGAACACCGAGCGGTCGTTTTTTCGGGGTTCGCAGAATTCATGGCGCGAGCAGCCGTGTTCGCACTTTTCTGATACCCAGTCGGCGGTTATTATTTCGCTGGCGGCAAGCTCGCTTATGTCGCGGAACCCGATCCCGCGCAGTTCGGACATAAGCCGGTCGACAGGGCGCAAATCGAGTCTGCCAAACGACTCCGCATTTCTCGCCGCAAATGTCAGAGCAGTATCGCCGGACAGCGGCAGAAGCTCCGTGCAGGCGAGGTTTCGGGATGCTATCAGACTGCGAACCGCGTTTGAATCAAAAACCTTACCGTTGTAAGTGTTTATCATCATGTTCAGATCAAAGACGGCGGCTTTCTGGGGGGTATGATCGCAGAAAAAGTCGTGAATGAGTATCACGCCGTCAGGATTAAGGCGTGTTACCGACTGATCCAGGATAAATTCCAGCTCAGTTTCGGCAAATGCATGGATTATATTCGACAAAATAATTACGTCAAATCCGCCGGTATCCGGCCAGGGCTCAAGGATATTCGCGGGCACAAATGACGACCGCGTGTTGAGGTTTTTTCCGCGGCCATTCACATGTTGCTCGGATATTTCGATCACGCCCGGTATGTCAACCAGAGTCGCGCGGCAGTCGGGAAATCTGTCAAGAAACGCCGAGGACATCGCGCCGGAACCCGCGCCGATATCAAGCACGCGGCCAACAGGGGAGGCGAGGGAGAAGATTTTGATAATCTCCGTCGCCTTGACCCGCGCAACATCGTCCATGGCCTTTATGTAGCGCTCGCGCCGGGTGCGCAAATCTTCATCCGGGCAAAACGCGGTTCGCCCGCCGGTTTCCAGCACGCCGCGCAATTCGCTCCAACTCTCGCCGAGTTGCTTGCGCCACAGGATCGAGTTGCCCTGATACTCCGGAGAGCCTTTAAGCAGATGCTGCCTGGCTATCAGCGAATTGCAGCAAACGCCGTCATAAATCACGACGAGCCCCAGCGCTTCAAGAGCGCGCATATATCTGTCGAGCGAGGCGGGATGCAGCCGGAGAGAAACGGAGAGGTCTAAGATAGAACAGCCGTCAGGTTCTAGATAATCGAACAAGCCGAGTTCGACTGCGGCGAACAGCGTCTCAGAATGCCAATACGCGGTGGCGATGTCCTCGAGATACTGCGCGCCGGACGACTGCGGGTCATAATCAAGCATTTTTATCAACTCCCGCCTGCTCAAAGGTCAGTACTTTACCGATGACTTGAGCGGCGCTTTCGACTATGTTCATGGCAAGCGCGGCGCCTGTGCCTTCTCCCAGCCTGAGGTTAAGATCGAGCAGGGGAGACAGCCCAAGCGCTCGCCACATGTGGATATGCCCCGCCTCGACAGAGCGGTGCGACGCTATCATGTACCCTGCGCACTCCGGGGCTATTGCCTTCGCGATCAGCGCGCCCGCCGTGGATATGAAGCCGTCAACCACAACGGCGGTCGAATGCTGCGCCGCGCCGAGTATCAGCCCCGCTATGCCGCCGATCTCCAGGCCGCCGATTTTGGATAGTACGTCGATCGGGTCAGATTTATTCGGGCGATTGAGCGCGATCGCCTTCTCGATGGTCTCGATCTTATGAGTGAACGCCGCGTCGTCAATTCCTGTACCTTTGCCGGTCGCGTCGCTGACCGGGATGTCGGCCAGAACCGAAAGAATCGCGCTGCTGGGCGTCGTATTGCCAATACCCATATCGCCGGTGCCGAGCAGGTTCGCGCCGTCAGCGATCAGATCATGCGCGATGTTTATTCCGGCTTCAATTGCCGCAATCGCATCTTTGCGCGTCATTGCCTGGCCTTTGGCCATATTCCGGGTTCCGAAGGCGACCTTGCGGTCTAAAACGCTCCCGGCCTCAGTCAGGGCGGACATATCCGCCGCGATGCCAAGGTCGGCAATGACGACGCGCGCGCCCGCTACTCGTGATAAAACATTTATCGCAGCACCGCCGCGTACGAAATTGTCGACCATCTGCGGGGTAACCGACTGCGGAAACGCGCTGACGCCTTCGTCGCACACGCCGTGATCTCCGGCCATTGTGACAATGACTTTGTTGTCGACTTTCGGCTGGAGAGTCTGCTGAATCGCCGCGAGCTGTTCAGCCAGATCGAGCAATCCGCCGAGACTGCCGCGCGGTATTGCCAGCGTATCTAGATAAGCGCGCGCCTTTTGCCGCCAATCAGGACTCACGGGCGAGATTTTTAAATCAGAGAGCCTCATTAGGCAATACCAAAGTATTCTGCCGCGATATCGCAGGCGCACTTTTCGCCGCATACCGCGCAGCCGCTGTCGTGGGAATGTGACGCCGCCGCCGCGAGCCTGTCGGGAGTGAGCGCCAGCTCGATCTGACGTTTTTGATCCTGGGCAACGCGCGCGCGGGCCATCTCAATGCTGCTGCCCCACGCTCCCGCCTGACGCCGGGCGGCGTTTGCTGCGTTTGCCGCAATTCTCGCGGATATGACGCCGGTACGGACATCCTCCTCGTTGGGCAGGCCGAGATGCTCAGCCGGTGTCAAATAACACAGGAAATCCGCGCCGCAGATACCCGCGTAAGCTCCGCCAATTGCCGCCGTGATGTTGTCATAGCCAGGCGCGACGTCGGTAGCCAAAAAGCCGAGAATGAAGTACGGAGTGTTGTGGCACAGCCGTTTCTGGAGCATCATGGTAGTTTCGATATGATTGAGCGGCACATGGCCGGGGCCCTCTACCATGACCTGAACTCCCGCTTTGAGCGCGCGTTTGCATAGCTCGCCGGCGATGATGAGTCCCTTGAGCTGAACGGCATCCAGTGAGTCGGCGGTACAGCCGGGACGAACAGCGTCGCCGACAGACAGAGTGACGTCGTGGCGCTTCATAATGTCGAGCAGCCGGTCAAATTGTTCGTACAACGGGTTTTCCTTTTGGTTGTGCAGCATCCAGGCTGTCATAAACGAGCCGCCGCGGCTGACGATTTCCGTAACGCGCCCGGTCATTTGCAGCGTTCTGATGACATCGAGGGTGAGCGCCGAATGTATGGCCATAAAATCCAAGCCATCGGCGGCTTGCTGCTCGATGGTGTCGAACAAGTCGTCGGTGTCCATCGCGACGATGCTGCCGTGTTTCTTGATCGCGTTGACGCCCGCCTGATAAAGCGGCACTCCGCCGACCGCCACGTTTGCGAGTGAGAGAGTCTGCCGGCGCATTGCGGTTATATCTCCGCCGGTGCTCAGATCCATAAACGAGTCGCATCCCGCCGCCTCGGCTATGCGGCATTTTTCGGCCTCCATTTCACGCTGGGCGCGGTCATTGGATGTTCCGATCAGCGCGTTTACCTTGACAGACAGACCTTTTCCGATGCCGCATATGTTACTGCGCGAGCGGTTCAGGTTCTTGGGTATAACAATTGTCCCTTCGGCGATGCAGTCACGGATATATTGCGGGCTGACCGACTCCTTTGCGGCGACGATCTCCATCTCTTCGGTAACCTTACCGGCACGCGCATGCTCCATCTGAGTCATATGTAAGCTCCTTAATATTCAAGTTATTGTAAAAGCCGGGTCGCGAAATTAAAAGCGATATCGCTGGCGGTTCAGCATTGAGACACCTATTTGCTTAACATTCGTGAACGCTTTCCAGATTGAGGTATTGAGACACAATATCCATCGCGCAGTAAGGACCGCACATTGTGCACTTAGACGAGAAGTCGCCGCTGCGCTCCCTCCAGACGCGTTCCGTTGTCTGCGGGTCGACCGAGAGCTCAATCTGGCGCGGCCAGTCCAGGTTTTTCCGAGCGACAGACATGTCGAGATCCCATTTGACCGCCTGTGGAAGTGCGCGCCCAAGGTCTCCGGCATGGGCGGCAATCCTTGCGGCGATAACGCCGTCATGTACCTGCGACGCGTTAGGCATTCCAATGTGTTCGGCTGGTGTGACGTAGCACAAGAAGTCCGCGCCCGCCCAAGCGCTGATCGCGCCGCCGATTGCCGCGCTTATGTGGTCGTAGCCCACCGCGCAGTCGTTGACCAGCGGGCCGAATACGAAATATGGAGCGCCATGGCAGAGTCTCTTTTGCAGCGCGACCGTTGTTTTAAGCTGATCGACCGGGACGTGACCCGGGCCTTTTACCATGACCTGAACGCCGGCCGCCTGAGCTCTTGAGACCAGTTCGCCGAGAACGACCATCTCATGTACCTGCGCGCCGTCAAGCGAATCATACAGACAGCCTGGGCGCATACCATCAGCAAAGCTGAGGGTTACGTCGTATTTAGCCGCGATTTCCAGCACGCGGTCGAATTGTTCGTATAACGGGTTTTCTTTCTGATTATGCAGCATCCAGCCAATAAGATGCGAGCCACCGTAGCTTACCAGAGGGTCGATCCTGCCTTCGCGCTTGGCACGGGCGACAATATCCATCGTAGTTCCGCAGTGCAGTGCGAGGAAATCGACACCGGCGGCGGCGTGATGCTCCAGCGCGCTGAAAATATCATCCGCGGTCATTTTCAGGGATGTACCGTATTTTTGTTTGGCGTCAGCCAGAGCGTGATATAGCGGCAGGGTGCCGACGGGTCTGTCCGACGCCGCGAGGGTTTTTGTCAGCATCCCGGCAATGTCGCCGTTGCAGCTGAGATCCATGATAGCGTCAGTCCGGGCGCTTACCGCCGCGCTGATTTTTGCGAGCTCGTCCTCAATTGAAGCGTCTTTTCCATACAGGCCGACGCTGGCGCTGACCTTTGTGGTCAGTCCGGCTCCGACTGCTATCGGTGCCGACTTTGAGTTGACGTTACTGCCGAGAATTACTGTGATACCCTCGGCGACTCCCTGGCGCACAAGCTCCGGGTCCATACCCTCGCGGGCCGCCGCCTGGAATATTTCCGGAGTGATCTCGCCCTCGATTGCGCGTTGTCTCAGTAGCTTCATTTGAAAAACCCCTTTCAGCATAAAAAAATAGCCCCAAGCTCCATAAGGAGCCGGGACTTTACCATGATCCGTTATCTCGTCTTGGGCAGGTCTCCTGGCTAGCGGATCATCGAGACACGCGGCCTTCCCAGACTGACGTCCAGTGGCAAATTCGCGCGTACTAACCGCATACAGTGGTGGGACCGCAACAATTGTTTTTCCTATTCTCCCGAATTTCGGGCACCCAAGCGAATCAATATTGAATTGATTTTTATTATACACACCAGGATTCGTTTGTCAATTGTGAATTATTGCTGTATCTCAAGGGCGTTTCCGAAAAATGTATTAAGTAGGGGTTGGTTATTGCTCGGAGGAAGCAGTGTCAATAGCGATCTTATTGATTCTGGGACAGAGTCGGAAATACGCGGAAAATAATTCAATTATCTGCTGTAGCTTATCTCAGTTTGTATAATAAACTGCATGATTGGTGCAAAATTACCAGATCCATCAATAGACTAATTCAATATAATATTCCTCTCTGGCAGACTGAATTTCCGGCACAACTGAACTCGTACGGTCACGTCACCGGAACCCAAATACCCTGCGGATGGAAACTGGCGTAAACTGAGATATTCGATTAAATACTGACAAAAATACAGTCTGTGAGACAGCATGAAGCTATTCGCAATAGCACAAATTCGTATTATATCCCAGTCGAAATGAATCCATTGTGAACTTATGGGGACTCTGCAACGCATTGTGTATTTTTGATTTAAAAATCTCCTTGAAACTCAGTTGTGAGCTCCAAGAGACATGTGTTAATACCTTTTAATGATACAATTTCGCGTTGAAATTTTGGGGTTTGTACTCCCACCTTGAGTTTTTTGTATCCCCCTCAATTAAAAACATACCCCCTCAGAGATTTTGCCCCCCCATCTACTCACGGTCAAAGTACCAGAGTTCGCCGTCAAGGTACAGGTAGTTTGTTCTGCCTCCAGCAACGATTTCATATCTAACGCCTGGCCTGCTTTTCTTTTCAATTTGGCAGGGATGTACATCGGTAATTTTTATATTGTAGCGTTCCCCATCGTGGCAGTGAAAGTACAGAGGCTCGGCGAAAAAGGGATGCTTGCTGATGGTGATTCCGTCTTTATGAAACCGTGCCATAACATTTTGTTCTTGGATTTTTAGATATCATGCCAACAATAAACATAGTTGCGAATCTAGCCCGACATAATATATAATATAACAATATATTACTCAATGTTTGACACCAGTGAAAGGACACTATGGGCACCATGAACCGCAATGAAATAATCAAATATATTCACTTCGCCTGTGAGCATAAATGTACACTTGCTGTTAAAGGCGTATCAGGTAAAATATCCGAAATTCATATTGACAGTTATGGGGCAGACTGTCTTTCAGGGCGTTTTTCGTCCACAGGTGACCAAATGAAGTTTTACTTCAAAAATATTAATTTTTGTTCCCTTCCAAGCAAAGAGGATCAAAATCTATTTATGAAAGAACAGTTCTTGGAATGTTGTGAAAATCCAAAGGATGTTGAACAACAGATAGCCTTCTATCAGGAGTATTACAAACAGGTTATTCCTATGGCTAAGGGCGCTAAACAAAGCAACTTGCAGGTTGATTCCGGTGATGACATGGATTACAGTAAGAAATCCATTGAGCACTATGATTTGATGTTTCAGCATATTTATAAGGATGAGAATGGATTGTTTTCGAGCTATCTTCTGTCCCGGCCTGTCAATGAAAACGTCACGCTTGACATTTCGCCCATATTATTGCTAAGCCGGTCGAACTACTCCCAAAAGATAGCGATCGAGTCTGCCCTGTGCAATCGGGTTTCCATCATAGAAGGGCCGCCGGGAACGGGAAAGACCACCACCATACTCAATATCATCGCCAATCTGGTGTTTCGTGGGAAGCGTGTTGCTGTGATATCGAAGAACAACTCGGCTATTGATAATGCTAAGGAGGAATTGGACAAACTCAACCTTCCGCCCTTCTATTTGCGGTTTGGCAGCAAAACGAAGGTAATGGAGCCGCTTGCAAAGACAATTAAGGCTCTGGTGGCCAATACTGCAGAGCAAGCAGAGCAACTACAAGAGCCCCAGGAGCAAGTTGATATCTTATCCAGTTTATATCAGGAGCTAAAGTCGGCTGAGGAAGATATCAACCACCTTGTCATCATAAAGAACCAGTTGCAGGAGAGTGAAAATCAGTTGCGGCATCTGGAAAAACGCAACGATGCATTTCAGGAAAACGTGAAACTTCGGCAACTGCGGCGCCTTGAAAGAAGCAGGCTAACCGACCTTCGCCGCGAAATTGACCGGATTGCGAATGCATTGCAGCGTCTGGATAATAGCTCCACGATTTCCTTCAGAGATCGCCTGATTAATTGGTTTCGCTGGAGATTCACAACAGATGAATTTCAAACAAACGGGCTGTTGTTTCAATTCCGGTTAGAACATATCTATCTGACAAGGGAAATTGAGGAACTCTCGGCCCAACTGAATGAATCGCGTTTACAGGAAAAACAGAATGCTCTGGAGCGCCGGTATAACGAACAATACATAACCGCCTCTCTTGCCGCACTTGGGAATTTCCTGTCTACCCGTTCCAAACAGGCGGATTATCGGGAAGCTATCAAGTCTGTTCTCTCCTATACCAAAGACAGCGTGCTTTATAACACCAGGCAAGCTCTCCGTCAAATTTTCCCTGTTATTCTGACAACGGCGGATGCGCTTGTGTACAATTTTAAGGATTTACTTCAGAGCGGAGGCAAACTTGACTACATCATTATAGATGAGGCATCGCAGTGTGACTTGATTGCCGGCTTACCTATGCTGTCTCTTGCAGACCGCTGCGTGATTGTAGGCGATCAGAAACAGTTGAGCGCCATCATCGATGTGCCATCATCCCCGCCTCCGAAAATTGATGGGGCACATGACTACTTTCAGGAAACCTTTTTGAGCTCTGTGCAAAAAGTATGGGGCATTAAGCCCACACTTTTGCAGGAGCATTACCGCTGTGATTATGCCATTATCAACTACTGCAACAAGTTTTTCTATAATAAGGAACTGATTATTTATACAGAAGCAAATCCGAAGGCCATGAAGCTTTTGACTGTCGATCAAGGAAAGTATGCGGATATAACCGGCACCTCCATCCACAATGAAAGGGAGATTAAGTCCATCGAAGGAATTACCGGATCCAGCTTGCAGGCAAGCTATGTGATTACTCCGTTCAAGGGTCAGGGGGAAAAGCTTCGTACCCATTTTAGATGCAAAGAAGGCGTTTGCGGTACGATCCATACATTTCAAGGACGAGGCGAGGAGACGGTTTACTTCTCCACGGTGCTCAATGATTTGCCGTTCGCAAATAGCCATCTGAAGGGCGATCACTGTCTTTTCACGAAAGAATTGGTGAATGTTGCTGTGTCACGTGCTAAAAAACACTTCATCTTGGTTTCCGACAGGGAGTATTTACGAAAAAACAACACCGAGATGCGGAATCTGATCGACTATATCGAGACATATGGAGAGAATATTCCGGATAAGACTGTATGCATTTTTGATCACTTGTACCAGCTGATGCAATCCTACACTCGAATCGGCAATATAGATAATATATTTGAGCAAGAGGTATACAATCTTCTGCGGGACTACTGTCAGGATCATCCCCAATATCATTTCTTGGTGAAATTCCCTTTAGCCGATTTGGTGACGGATAAAACATATCTGGAGGGGAATGCAGACATCAGACGTTTTGTGTTGCATATGAACACGCATGTGGATTTTACACTTTTCAATCCAATCGGCAACCCGGTTTTAGTGATTGAATTGGATGGAAAGCATCACCGTAAGGCCGATCAGATGGAACGGGACGTCAAAAAGGACGCAACACTAAAGCATATGGGGATTCCGCTGTGGCGATTGCTTTCTAAGTCGGCATTAAGTAAAAAAGAGTTCATCGCGCATCTTGACAACTTAATCCTGATATGAATTACAGGCAAGGAGTCGAGAGAAAAAGACTGACGAGCATTATTTGTATTTAAGGGGGAGTGAAACTATGGTAAGATGTACGGCACCAGTTTGCGGGCATCGAACGGAAAGTGGAAGGGCAAACTGCCCAGTGTGCGTAGGCGGTGGCAGTTATCGAGTTACAACTCTTATATCCCATATTCTCCACCATACTCTACATTATCAAGCAGCTCTACAAGTCGTTGCAGTGTTGGCGGACAAGCAAGGTCAAAAGCACGTTGGTCATCAGTTGGTTCTACTATTTTATATACTCCTGCTGAAATCCGAACACTCACTCTTGTGCGTGAAAATGTTGAGGAGCGCTCGAAACTACCTGATTTATGAGATGTTTTTCTTTGTCTCGCATGGGATGATCGTAAAGGTGCAGCTAAAAAACTACACGATCTACTTGAATCAAAAGGTGCAACTATTTGGTTTAGTGATAAGGGTGTCCCTTTAAGTTCATCTTTACTTCGTGAAGTTGATAAAGGGTTGGCAAAATCTCGTGTCGGTATTGTATTGATTACCCTCCGGTTCTTAAATGTTTTGAGGGGGAGGGAAGAGTAGATAAAGAACTTTCGGCATTGCTGGCTTGTGATTTGCTTGTCCCTATGGTACATGATACACTTTTGAGGAGTTACGTGAAGTTATTCCGTTACTCGGTTCGCGAAATGGCTTAAGTACTATTGAAGAATCAACGGTGGATGTTGCGGATATTTTAGCTGAATGAGTTAACTTACTAACGATATATAATTTCAAACTCTGTGGACGAATAGCGCCGCCGATAACGAGCGGTTTGGCATAAGAGCGGCACTAACCCCGCAGAAAGGGTAGTGCGAAATTGAAAGTTAGTAGCCCGCTTGAAAGGTAGTACAAGCCGCCGGACGTTGTGGGCAATGGATAGTATAAGACAACATGTGTACGCCATTCTTAACCAATGGCAAATGAGAGTCATGATTTGCAACCATGACTCGCGCAGCATTTTGGCGTGACATATGAAGGAATGTGTCATGCCAGAAAATACCATAAATATTGATAATTTGTAAAGGTCAAACGAAGCAAATGTCGAGTGTACGTCTTAAAATCGCATTTTCAAGTCCGCTAGGGGTGGGTTAGAAATTTTGCTTTCTCAAGGCAGTCAGAAGGCGCGCTGCCCTGAAATCTTTCCCATCCCAAACCGAGCGAATCAATTTGGGATGGCACTCTGAAATCCTAACATTGAACGCAGAAAAACCGCCAAAATAGGCGGTTTTTCAGGAAAAATTGGTCGGGGCGACAGGATTCGAACCTGCGGCCCCTTGGTCCCAAACCAAGTGCGCTACCAAACTGCGCTACGCCCCGAAATTTTCTACCAATAAATTATAACACATAATATCAATATTGCAATGCTTTTCTGCTTGCTAAATATATTCATAGTTCAATATACCAGCCTTTGCTTTGCGACACCGCCCGCATTCGAGTCCCCGCTCTGGGGCGGGGAGCGGATACTGTCGCACTCAGAAAAAAATAGTGCAATATAGCGGAAAAACATATTGACTTGACCGTTATCCCGTGCTATACTACAATGGCGTTATGAAGCTGGAACAGAATTAGTGTCTTATTTGGTCAGATGGTGGGTATAGCTCAGTAGGTTAGAGCACCAGATTGTGGATCTGGGGGTCGTCGGTTCGAGCCCGATTATCCACCCCAATATAACTTTGCTGAACCAGAAGTATTTGGATTTGTATCTGATCTGGCAATTCCAAGCCTGGCTTCGACATTGATTTTATATTGGGATGTCGCCAAGCGGTAAGGCACCAGACTTTGACTCTGGCATTCGCAGGTTCGATTCCTGCCATCCCAGCCATGATCCATTAGCTCAGTCGGCAGAGCACCTGCCTTTTAAGCAGGGTGTCCGCAGTTCGAATCTGCGATGGATCACCATAATCCCCCAGTAAATCTACTGGGGGATTCTACGCTGGTGTAGCTCAGTTGGTAGAGCAGCTGATTTGTAATCAGCAGGTCGCCGGTTCGAGTCCGGCCCCCAGCTCCACGTAAGCCCCAGAACTGTGATGGTTCAGGGGCTTTTCTTTTTTGAGAGAATTCTAATAGTGTTACCAACAGTTTTTTCAGAGGGCTTTTACGGCCTTTTTCAGGCTCTTTAAATCGACGTGCGTATATGCTTGAGTCAAGTTATCCATAAAAAATAATCTGACAATCATATGTTGGAATCAGGCATAAACCATTTTCCTATGATATAAAATACTTGCGGGAAAGCATAATTCCAGTTTATTTGCGTAGCAAGAAAATAATACGCTTTTGTAACAGACTATATGCTGCTGAGTGAAGCTGCCTTTGCCGCCGCGATAAACGCATCTCGCGATGCGGACTGAGAGGAGATGGCTGCGGTGCGGGTGCAATCCGCTGTGCGGATTGAACGGTATGCAGATACGCATTTCGAATGCTGTCTGCATTCATAAAGTAGCACCTCAAAGAGAAATTTTCAACCGAGTTTTTATTTGTCATCTAGCATCTAATATTGAATAGAACTGCGCGCGCATTATCATTTTGTCTCAAGATAAATAATGGCATTACGAGCGAACATGCCGCTATGCCCTGAATTTTTTTATTGGTAAAATTTCAATGATTACAGTTAATTGCCTTGCTCGAATGCGTAATTCATCATGCGGCTTTAATTTCAAAAGCAGCTTGTTTTCGCCGATGAGTATATGTTATTTAGCGATATTAAGACCTTCTCCCGAGAAAGAACAATGTGCGTGTGTGGAAAAGTCTGCGATTTCTTTGTTATTCTCCTTCATGAAAAAAATTGACGTGACACCACGGCTTGCTTTCCGAAATATAATGGGGCGTGGAACCTGTGTTTCAACTACATTATTCATGAGGAGGATCCAACCGTGGCTTCTTTGAAAAACAGAGTATACGCCGCCGGTCAATACGGCGCAGAAACTGTTACAATTGATAACTTTGTAGATGTTGAACTGCTGGACGGTCTCACCATAACTAAAACAGCGGATAAAACTTTGTGGGCCGGTGGATTGCTGACCTACACAACAACCATAACTAACGTAAATGCTACGATGCCATATGAGAACATTAAGGTGGACGATAAGCTGGACACATCAATTGTCACTTTTGAACCTGATTCGGTATATAAAGACGATACCAAGCTGAGTTCTTCTGATTACACATATGATATCTTAACCGGCGAATTGCACATCGAACCGGTTACCCCAATTACATTAGCCGCCGGCGAAAGTGTGAAGCTCACGTTTCAAATCACGAAAAATCCATAATAATTGGCTGCTGCTTCATAACAGGCAAATTGTTCATGCAAACCTTGGGCCATGTATCGGCGAAGAGGAGAACGAAAGTTTAAATAAATTGTTGCTCAAAGCGGCGTCTAATCCCGAATACAGCTGGGATTTTATCAGTAATGATTGTATCGTGAGGAATGCTTGCCCATATTGCCGCTGCTGTTGTTGCTGTTGCTGTCGAAACTGCTGCTGTCACTGTCGCTGTTGTCGGGACTGCAGGTGCTGTTGTTGCTGTTGCCGTCGAGAACGCCGTTGCTGCTGTGGCTGTCGCTGTTGTCGGGAATGCAGGTGCTGTTGCGACTATAGATGCTACCGCTATTCCAAGTGTTTTCGATGCTAGAGAAACTAAATTTTCGTTAAATGCGAGAGAATCGGACTCAAACACTTTGCTAAGTAAAAAACGCATTTGCACAAAATAATAAATTCAAACCTCCCAAAATTATTTACATTAAAACGCGGGCTGATATAAAAGCAGCCCGCGTTACGTTATTAGTAAAAAGAAAAAGCGCAAAAGCCGTTGATATTTCATAAATGTGATACTGTCAGACCGGAAATACGAGTCAAAAGATGCGATGCTTAATCGAGAAGTACGCGAAAAAAACCGGTTGCTATTTCAGATTCAAATCAATTGTGAGTTTTCCATCCTCAAAGCTGAAAAACTGGCGGCGTTTCTTGCGGGCAGCGACAGTGGAATCGCGTACCAAATCTTTATTGCGGAAGGCAGATAACATCAGCCCAATCAACGCCATATTCACAACGAGTCCCGTACCGCCGAAAGAAAGAAACGGCAATGTTTCCGGCAAAAAGAGCGGACCTACCAGGTTGGACAGTACATAGAAAAGGCTTTGCAGGGTTATTGTGAGCGTCACGGACAGCGAAACGATGAATCCCAGCGCGCTTTTTTGCCGAAAGGTCGCGACGAACATTCTTGCTATCAAAAGCCCGAAAAGAAGCACAACGAGAATACCGACGGCATAGCCCGCTTTTGAGATTAAGTATGTGAGCATAAAGTCGGTGTTCCAATTGGGCAGAATGGTTTCGGTCGCGTGACTGGCATAGCGTCCGCTGATGGCTGCCGCTCCCCAAAACTTCGACCCGGATATCAAACTCTGCACGACGCTGCCCGTATACCCGCCGCCTGACGGATCGAGTTCCGGGTTTAATATTGCAATGACTCTATTGTGCAAAAAATTTGTTTTTGCCAGCGCATAGCTAATCGTCAGCACAATTGGAGTGCAAATCAATGCAAACGCGGCAGGCTTTTTGACGTCGAACCAGCCCTTAGCTATGGCCACCGCTAAAATGACGAAACAGGTTGTCGAAGATTGAATTAACCCTGCGAGCGTCGGAGCTAGCGGGCATAAAACCGCGGGCACAGGGTAAAACCCACAACAAATCAACAGACCTAGATATCCTTTTTTCCTTTGACTGTACGCGATCCCGGCGAAGGCGGGGATGAACAGAAGAACAACGTAGAAGACATGCCGGGTTGCTCCGTTAATAACCGGACTGTTGCAAAACGTCAAAATTCCAATGAGAACCAGTGCGCCGAAGAGTATTTTCGGATATTTCCCTAGTATTGTGTAGTCTACGAAATAGATAATTACGAGTACTGCGATTCCTATTGCGACATAAATCAAATGCTTTGCAAACATTTCATGCGTGTCAACTCGAGCGGCAACGGTCGACATGTAATACTGTATTGCCGCTCCGAACAGCACCAGGATTGCAGTGAGCGAAAATACTATCCAGTCAGGCTTCGGCCGGTGGGTGCGATCCAGCTGTTGTCCAACGACCACCGGGTCGCCCATCTGCATGACGGCCTTCCGCTCGGCCGTGTCCTCGTCCATTCCGTCGGCTATGTATGCCGCCTTCTGCGATTCGATGTGGGTGAGCAGTTCGCCGGTCAGGTGTTCGTGCGCTCTTTTTGCCCTGATCTGCTGGCAGACGGATTTAATAAAATCCTGTGCGGAATTAGGCTCGGCCACAGCACAGCCCTCCCATCACCTGATTAACGGCGGTTTTATAGGTCTCCCACTCGGATTTCTTATCACCCAGCAGTTTTTTACCGGACTTTGTGATGTGATAGTATTTTCTTGGACGGGCGTTGTCGGCGTCTACTTCATAGGATTCGACCATTCCTTTTTGCTCCAGACTGTGAAGCAGGGGATAAAGCGTCCCTGCCTTCAATATGAAAATATTGTTTGACTGACGCTCCAATTGTTCGATCATCTGGTAGCCGTACATATCCTCAGTTTCTAAGAGACGCAGAATCAACATTGTCGTGCTGCCGGACAGCAAACTTTTATCAACCTTCAAAACATCATCCCCATATATAGATTATCTACATATAAGCATATATAGGTAATCTATATATGTCAAGCGCTATTTTGCGCACGTTCAAAAATATTGTTCTGGACGATTAAATATTGCTGTGCTATACTATTGAAATCGTTATCTATTCCGAGCATAACGAGAGGGGTGACTAACCGGTGAATCTTTCCGCTGAAAAAACGGAAATTGTTAAATATACTATAAACTTGAAGCTGAAAAAGCAGGACACAACTTTCTTTGGCCCCGGTCCTGCCAGTTTGCTTGATATTGTCGAGGAAGGTGCATCATTGCACCAGGCTGCCGCGCGGTTGGGCATGTCCTATTCAAAGGCTTGGCGCATTGTCAGAACAGCCGAGCGTCAGTTGGGCTTTGCGTTGCTCGAAAGCACGAGAGGCGGGGCTAACGGCGGCGGATCAATGCTCACTGAAAGAGCGCGGCTATTGCTGGCGCGATATCGGCAGTTTGAAAAGGAAATTTACGCACAGGGAGACAAATTGTTCGCCAAGTATTTTGGAGATCTGTCATGATTTATTTGGACAACGCCGCGACAACACTGCTGAAGCCCCTGGCAGTGGCACGGGCAGTGGCGGAGGCAATCGGACTATACGCTAATCCCGCGCGGGGCGCTTACGAGTCGTCATTAAACGCGCTGCGCTGCACGGCAGCGGCGAGGGAAGAGCTGTCTTCACTGTTTGGAGTGGGAGATTCGGCCCGCGTGGCGTTTGCATTAAACGCGACTGCGGCGCTGAATGTTGCAATCAGCGGTATCCACGGACATATTGTCACCACAGCTGCCGAACACAACAGTGTTTTGCGGCCGGTCTACCGAAACGGAAATTACACGATCGTACCGACAGACACGGCGGGACGGCTGAGAATAGACGATATTGCAGGGGCGATACGGCCTGATACTGCCGCGGTGGTAATGACCCACGCCTCCAACGTTACCGGAAACGTATATGACATAACCCGGGTAGGCGAGCTCTGCGGGAGCCGGGGCATCGCCTTTATTTTGGACGCGGCCCAATCCGCCGGAATTTTGCCTATCGACATGCAAAGCATGGGTATTTCGGCGCTATGCTTTAGCGGGCACAAAGCTCTGTATGGGCCGCAAGGCACAGGTGGCATTTGCCTGAGGACGGATTTTCTGCCCGAACCGTTGATAGTCGGCGGCAGCGGTTTTTCGTCCTTTGAAAAAACGCATCCCGTGTCACTGCCCGAGGCGCTGGAGGCGGGAACGCAAAACGCCCACGGAATAGCTGGGTTGCTCGCGGGCGTGCGTTATTTGAGCGCCGCTGGTGTGGATGCTGCTGATAATGCGGATGCCCTGGCGCGCCGATTTGTGGAGGGCGTGCGCGGTATCAGCCAAATCGTGCTGTACGGTGACCTTGACGCCGCGCTGCGAGTGCCGGTAGTGTCGCTGAACTGTCGCGGTATGGATTCCGCCGAGCTCGCGGGCGGATTGAACGATCGATATAATATTTCGGTGAGAGCGGGCGTCCACTGTGCGCCATTGATGCACGAAGCGCTTGGCACAAAGGAGAGTGGCGCGGTGCGCTTTTCGTTTTCCAGTTTCAATACCGCACGCGAGGTGGAAACGGCTATCGACGCACTTCGCGAAATCTGCAAGTAAAGCCTGTTTTACGTCCCCAATGTTTAAGCAGCTCAGAGGCGGATTTGTTTCGCCGCAGAGATTTTTGTTATTCTTATCTGTTGAAAGCCCTCAGATTTTTATCAGGTCAACGAGCAATATATAGGAGGCGCATATCGTGGCGGAACTGCTTTCGAGCTGCACATCCGGTGGGTGTGGAGCTAAAATTGGGCCGGGGGAACTGTCCGGTCTGCTTGCCGGGCTAAAAGGCGCGGACAGCGACCGACTGCTGGTCGGCTTCAGCGGCAGCGACGACGCGGCAGTGTATCAAATATCGCGGGATATGGCACTGGTATCGGCGGTGGATTTTTTCTCACCGATGGTGAATGATCCGTTCATGTTCGGAAAAATCGCCGCCGCTAACGCACTTTCGGATGTATATGCTATGGGCGGAGAGCCGCTGTTCGCGCTGAACCTGGTTTGCTTTCCCGAAAAAATGGATAAGGCAATCCTAAGTGAAATTCTGGCGGGCGGAGCCGAAAAACTCAGGGAAGCAGGCGCGGCGCTCGCCGGCGGACATTCGATTTTTGACCACGAGATTAAATACGGCCTTGCCGTGACAGGACAGGTACATCCGGACAAACTGCTGCGCAACAATACCTGTCGCCCGGGCGATAAGTTGATACTGACCAAAGCGCTGGGTACGGGAGTCGTCATGGCGGCAAATCGGGTGGAACTTGCGCGGAAAGAGCACGTTGACGCCGCAATCGACAGTATGCAAAGACTGAACAAATATGCCGCTGAAGCCGCTGACCACGCACCGAACGCCTGCACCGATGTCACGGGCTTTGGTCTTTTGGCTCACCTTTGCGAGATGGCGGGAGAAAACGTTACGGTGCGCATTTACCACGGCGCGCTTCCACTGCTGCCCGGATCGTATGACTACGCCGCTGAATTTCTGTTGACAGCGGGCGGACAGCGTAACCGCCACTTTGTTGAACCAAAGCTCAATATCGCAGAATTTGAGGCTGTTGATTTTCCGCTCCAGGAGTTAATGCTCGATCCGCAGACTTCCGGAGGGCTGCTGCTGAGCGTATCCGAAGACCGGGCATGTGAAATGCTGGCGAAAATACACGAAAGCGACCCCGCCGCGGCAATAATCGGAGAGATTTTGCCCAGACGGGAGCATGTAATTATTTTTGGAAAGGACCCAGCTATATGACAATTATTGACGCGTTGGGGCAGCCGTGCCCGATTCCCGTTGTGCTGACAAAGAAAGCTATCACGGCATTGCCTCCGGGCGGTGGCGTACAGGTGTTGGTGGACAACATCGTTGCCTGCGAAAATCTGGCCAAAATGGCCAAGGGCATGAACGTTGGCTATTCTATGCAGGAAGAGGCGGCGCAGCGCTTCCGTGTGACAATAACTGTCGGGGTGAATCCAATTCCGCAAAATCTCCCGCACCCGGACGTGAAAAAAAGTCCGGCTGATTGCCGGGATGGCCTGGTCGTGGCAATCGGCAGGAACTCAATGGGACACGGGAGCGAGGAGCTTGGGAAAATCCTGATTAAGGGGTTCATTTTTTCCTTGTCGCAGTTGGAGCTTCCTCCGAGGGCGCTGCTGTTTTTCAACTCCGGAGTGCAGCTAACCATTGACGGCTCGGGCACTGTGGAGGACTTAAAAAAACTCGCCGCGCGGGGAACCGATATTATGGTCTGCGGCACTTGCGCCGACTACTATAGCCTGAAGGAACAGATCGCGGTGGGTGAGATTACCAATATGTACGGCATTGTGGAAACCATGGCTGGTGCGGACAATGTGATAAACATTTAGGAGGCCGGCCGAATGACGGAAATTATCTTGACTTTCGCAAGCACGCACGCCAGCATCACGGGCGAAAGAGCGCTGCTTGACGCGGGAATCTCTGTAAAAGTGATGCCGCTTCCCGGCGCGATATCCGCCGGATGCGGACTGTGTCTGCGAATTCCGCCGGAGAGTCTGACAATAAGCGAACGAGCGTTGCATAACGCCGGAGTGGAAATCCAAGGGCGTTATATATCCGAAAACAGCGGCTACAAACCCATTATTGATAAAATCCGGCAGTTTTCCGATACGCTTGGCATCCGTCGCGGAGATGTGGTGTCGATAATCGGCTGTGGCGGCAAGACTTCGCTGCTGCACTCTCTGGCCGATGAAAACCGCGCTGAAAAGGTGCTTCTTTCCACGACAACGCGCATCCTGCGTCCGGCTCCGAATCAGTTTGACCGAGAAATAGATGCGTCCGTCGGCGCGGATATCGTCGGCGATGCCGCTAATTCCTTCCGCTCAGGAATTACACTTGTCCACGGAGGGGATACAAATGGCAAGATTCATTCTCCGCGGGTTACACTGATCGAGGATGCGCACACGACTTACGACTACACGTTTCTGGAATGCGACGGCTCGAGGGGATTACCGCTGAAAGGCTGGCAGGCACATGAACCCGTCGTGCCTGATTTTACTGCTCTTACGATAGGCGTTTGTACGCTTTGGCCGAAGGGTCAGATGATTTCGGAGCTAAACACCTATAATATCCCGGAATTCTGCGCGCTTACCGGCGCACCGGCGGGTGACGAGGTTACGGTGTCCATGATCGCGGCAATGGTGAGTCATCCGGAAGGCATGTTTCAGAAGGCACGCGGACGCAAACTCCTGCTCATCAATCAGACTGAAACACCGGAATCCTTTGCACTCGCGCAAGAGCTTACCGAACTGCTGCCCCGGGATTTTTATGAGGAATTGACGGGTGTTTTTGCGTGCAGCCTCAGGGAAAGTGCTATATGTCAATTAACCAAATCGGAGGGGACAATCTGTGAGACGCTGTGATTTGCCCGTTACGGAGGACATCGTCGCTGTTCGCGGCGGCGGAGATTTGGCCACCGGCGTGGTTCAAAAGCTGTATCGGGCGGGCATTAAGGTGGTAATACTTGAAACGGCCTGCCCCACCGCGATCAGGCGGACGGTTTCGCTTTGCACAGCGGTTACAGAGCAGTCGGCGCAGGTGGAGGATATGCGCGCGCAGCGTATTGCGACACTGCAGGAATGCGCCGAGGTCTGGGCGGCGGGGGAGATTCCTCTGCTTGTCGACGAAACAGCGTCCAGCTTGCAACATGTGCATCCCAATGGTTTAGTGGACGCCATATTGGCAAAAAAAAATCTAGGTACCAGAGCTGACCAAGCTCCTATTGTCATCGCCATGGGACCGGGATTTAGCGCACCACGTGACGCTCACGCCGTTATTGAGACCATGCGCGGGCACGGCCTTGGCCGCGTGATTTTTGACGGAGAAGCGATGCAAAACACCGGAACCCCCGGCGTTATCGAGGGAAGAGGCGAGCAGCGCGTACTGCGGGCTCCCTGCGAAGGGACTGTGACGCATTTGAGCGCGATCGGGGAATTTTTAACGGAGGGACAGGGCGTATTTTCCGTGAACGGGTCGGTAGTGACCGCTCCATTCAGCGGCGTACTGCGCGGCCTGATTGCGGAGGGCATATGGGTGCCCGAGGGCATGAAATCCGCCGATATCGATCCCCGCGCGGACAGCGACTGCAACAGTATATCAGACAAAGCGCGCGCGTTGGGAGGCGCTGTGCTGGAAGCATATTTGTACTTTCGCAGGCATCAGACTCAGGAGGTTTTATTATGAGCAAACAGGTAATCGCCTTTTTAAACGACGCGCTGCAAAGCGGAAAATCGGCCGCACTGGTTACGTTAACCGAAAGCGGAAACGACACCCCAGGTCTCACGGGAGGAATGATGGCGGTTCTGACCGACGGCACAATCCACGGTACGGTGGGCGGCGGCTCCGTGGAAAACGCGATAATACAAAAATGCGTTGATGCGCTGAAATCCGGCGAAAGCAGCAGTTTTTCGTTTGAGTACAGCCTCACTTCCAATGGCGAGCTGGGAATGGTTTGCGGCGGTGACGTTCGCGGCTTTGCGAAAATCCTGCGCCCGGATAACCGGCTGATTATTTTTGGCGGAGGACATGTAGGTCAAAAAATCTATGAGGTGGGTTTGTCCTGCGGTTTCGCCGTGACAGTGGTTGAGGACAGGGATAGTCTCGCCTCAAACTTCGCTGAGGCAGATTTCCGCGTATCGGATGATTTTGCGAGCGCGGCGGCGGAGCTGGACATTGACGCACGCTGTTTTATAGTCGTCGTGACACGCGGGCACAGCTATGATTACGCCGTAGTCCGGGCGCTCGCGGAAAAGGGCATGGCCTATCTCGGTATGATCGGCTCCAGAAACAAGGTGGCCGCCACATTCAGCCGCCTTCGCGAAGACATTATACCGCAGGAATGCATCGACAGGATATACGCTCCGATTGGCCTGAATATCGATGACGGCTCCCCCGGAGAAATCGCGGTATCCGTTCTCGCGGAAATTTTGCAGGTTAAAAATGGCGGAGAGCTGCGCCACTGTAAAAATAGAACATGAGGTACTTCTTATGAAACTCAGAACAGAGATTCCGGAAATATTCGACAGCTTTGCGGACGCGCGCAAACAGGGCTTTTTGGCGGTAAAGGAAATCAAGGACAAGGGTCAGGGCATTGTCGGATTGTTTTGCGCATACACTCCGGTTGAGATTTTTATGGCGGCAAATCTTGTGCACGTCGGGCTGTGTTCCACCAGCGACGAAACCATTCCCAACGCGGAAAAAGTCCTGCCGCAAAACCTTTGCCCGCTGATAAAATCCAGTTACGGCTTTGCCATTACCGACAAATGCCCGTATATGTATTTTTCAGACCTCGTGGTGGGCGAAACGACCTGCGACGGCAAGGTGAAAATGTATGAATTGCTCGGGGAGATCAAAAACACGCACATTCTGGAACTGCCTCGCAAGCAGAACACACCCGAGGCAAGAGCGCTGTGGCGCGCTGAAATTGTCCGCCTGAAGGAGCGCGTGGAGCATGATTTCGGTGTGACGATTACCGATGAAGATTTGCACAAGGCCATAAAAATGCGAAATACCGAGCGCGGACTACTCAAAGAACTTTACGAACTGAGCGTCCTGACCCCGCCGCCAATATCTGGGCTTGAGCAGCTCAAGGTACTGTTTGGCGCACAGTTTAAATTCGATTGGGACGCCAAGATTCAAGAGCTGCGAAACGCAATAGACACGATAAAAGCATCCTATAATGACGGCCAGCGCAAGGTGTCTAACGATGCGCCGCGCATCCTGATAACCGGCTGTCCTATGGGCGGAGTTACCGAAAAGGTAGTAAAGGTTGTCGAGGACGCGGGCGCGGTCGTGGTCGTATTCGAAAACTGCACCGGTGCAAAGCAGATGGATCGTATTGTTGCCGAGCAGGGTGATCCTATCACAAATATTGCCGACCATTACCTGCAAATCGGCTGTTCAGTGATGACTCCGGACAACAACCGCATGGAGCTTCTCGACCGTTTGTGCGAGCAGTTCAAGGTCGACGGCGTGGTGGAGATGACGCTGTCGGCCTGCCATACTTACGCTGTCGAGTCCGAGATGATCAAACGGCATATGCAGGCGAAAAACATACCGTACCTGCATATTGAGACTGACTACAGCACCTCGGATATTGGTCAGCTCGCAACGCGCGCGGGAGCGTTTGTGGAAATGCTATGAGCGCGTCGGTTGGAATTGACTGCGGCTCCACCGCCTGCAAAGCCGCGCTGATTCGGGACGGTCAAGTCGCCGCGACAAGCATACGTCCAACCGGATGGAACCCACGCGAAAGCGCGGAGCTCTCGCTGGCTGAACTGCTTCGTCAAACGGGGATTGCCCGTGACGAAGTGAGCGTCACAGCCACGGGATACGGCAGGGCGGGCATCACATTCGCGGACAAATCAGTTACCGAGATTACCTGCCACGCGCTGGGCGCGCACCACCTGCTGCCCGGCGTGCGCACTGTGGTGGACATTGGCGGGCAGGACTGTAAAGTCATCGCTCTCGCTGACGGTAAGGTAAAGAGCTTTCAGATGAACGACAAATGCGCAGCCGGAACCGGCAGATTCTTAGAGATGACAGCCATCCGTTTCGGCGTGGATTTGGATGAACTTCAAACGCTGCTGACATCGCCGGAATACTGCGCGATCAACAGCACCTGCGCCGTATTCGCGGAAACGGAGATCGTTTCGCTGCTTGCGGCGGGAGAAAGCCGCGAGGCCATTGCCGGAGGAGTTATGCGCTCCATTGCCACCCGAGCCGTATCTCTCGCCGCGCGCGTGGAAATGAGTCCCCCGGTACTCCTGACCGGGGGACTCGCGCGGATAAAATACTTGCGCGAAATATTGACCGAACTGCTGGCGTGCCCGGTTGCAACATCCCCTCATGCCCAATACGCCGGGGCAATCGGGGCCGCAATGATTAGTTCGGCGAAATAGAATCGCGGTGGTAATATTAATAAAGGCCACGGGTCATATCACCGTGCTTCTGTCTCGCCCATAAATGCCGCGAAGTGCTTATCGAATAAGTCCTGTACTAATTTTCCGCACTCTTTGGAATAGGCGGAATAGGCTTCAAGCAGCTGCCGGCCTTCCGGAGTAATATCCGAGCGGCCGCGCTCATGCCCGCCCCGCTTTCGGCTAATAACCGGTCTGCCCAGATGATTTTCCATATGTTCAATCATTTTCCAGCCCTTACTGTAGGAAATGCCCATCTGCGTACAGGCCGTGCGCAGGGATTCGGTCTCGTCAATCAGGCTGAGTAATTGATAGGGACCCGGGCCGAAGAATGTCTGTTCCCTCGCAATAGACAGTTTCAGTACCGGCCGCATTTTTTGCAGACTGTGCCGCTTCACAAGCTGGACATAGTCACTTCGTTTTTGCACGTCCAGTAAAACGCCCTCGTCCAGCACCTCGACATAATGCGGTGCGAGTCCGCCGGATTTGATCGCACCGGCAAGCCCGCCGCCACCATTATAGTCCAGAACCATCGAGAACAGCTTTGCGGACAGAAGCAGCGGATGCCCGGCCTTTTTATTGTGGGACGGAACGGCCAGTTTTTCTCCTGACCCCGCGAGCAGCTCCACTGTTTCAACCGAGAAAAGCGGCACATCCACAGGGGTTACAAGCACGTTTCTGCACTTCCCCTGAAGGTAGCGCAAACCTGTTTTGACACTGTCCAGCATTTCGGCTACCGGACTGAGTTCCCTGCGCAGGCAGACAACGCCCATCCGCGCGACTAATTTTTCGACATTATGACAGTCCTCGCCGCACACGACCACAATCCGTTCGATTCCGGCCAGCTGAAAAATGAGCGCCAAACGTTCAACAGCCGTTATGCCGCCAACCTGTTTTTCGGGCTGAAACGGCAAAGGCGAGGACGACGCTCCGGCGGCAATAATCAGCGCGGCAGTCATAACAAGCCCTCCTTACAGCAGTGTTCCGGCAATGTGCAAACTAGCCCCGGGATTTTTACCCGCCTATGCCATACATACCGCCCGGACGGCGCGGAAGCTCCGTGGCTGCGGCGTTTTCCCGCCGGCCGTGATGCCGCTCCGGCTTGTCCCGCACAGCGGCCTTGATCGCGTTTGCAATATCATCATCCGACGCGCCGCCGCGAATCAAGGGCTTCAGCGGCAGTCCGGCACCGGAAAAAAGGCACAGCATCAGATCTCCGGTTGCCGTGAGGCGCAGCCGGTTGCAAGACGCGCAAAAATTATGGCTCATCGCGGGAATAACGCCGATTTTCCCCTTGAATCCAGCGACTTGGTAGTAGCTCGCGGGGCCGTACTCAGGAACGCGTCCCAAGGGCGTAAGTGTGCCGAAGCGCTCTGTCAGGGCGGACAGCACATCAGGGACGGTTACGGCAGAAATGCCGGTTTCGTCCGCCATAGGCATCCATTCGATCAGGCGCACGTCCACCGGCAGTGTCCGTGCCAGTGCCGCAACGTGAGTCCAGTCGGCGGCGTTACTTTCCGGCGCCAGCACACAATTGATTTTTACCGAGGAAAAAGGCAGGCTCAGCGCTTTGTCAATGCCCCGTCGTGCGCGAGCGTATTCGTCACGGCGGGTCATTTGTATATAACGCGCGGGATCGGTGGTATCCAGGCTGATGTTCAGTCCGCTTACTCCAGCGGCCAAAAGTTCCTCCGCCAGCGGCTCGAGCAGCACCCCGTTCGTGGTCAGGCCTAGAAAGTCAACGCCCTCCACCTGCCGGAGCTGCGACGCCAAATGGGGAATATCTTTGCGCACCAGCGGTTCGCCGCCGGTCAGACGCACCCGGCTCACCCCAAGACCCGCCATGATGCGCACCAGCCTTGTAATTTCATCAAAGCTGAGAACCTCGCCGTGGGGCACAGAGCGCACCCCGTCCTCCGGCATACAGTAGCGGCAGCGCAGATTACAGCGGTCGGTCACCGATATGCGCAGATAGTGCAGCTCACGTCCAAAGCTGTCTTTAATTGTAACCACCCGCTTTCTTTAGCTTTGTCAGTATATCGCATTGCGTCATTGGATCAGAATTCTAAGCTTTCGTTATGTTTGGCGCGCCCGGAACCTTATCACTTAATAATAGCACATTTTGCGGCGCTATAGATAAATATTCCGGCGTGACGGCGACATCGTTCTCTTTCGCGTATTTCCACCAGATATTGCCTGACTTATCACTATACCCTGCGCACTGGAACATCACATTCCATTCGAAGGGACTCTCGATGCGCTTGCGCACCTTGATGGGCATTGCGTTTACGGCGGATGCGTTCTGTGCGGGCACGAAATAGTGCGCGCGAACGCCGATGTGAGTGAGATCGCCGGTAATCGGCTTGTTCACATACAGCTCGCAGCCCCAATCCAGAGCTTGAACGCGGTTATCACCTGACTTTACGGCTCTGGAAAAATTCTTGCAGCCCGTGAGGCGCGCTACGGCCAAATGTTCCGGGTTTTCGAACATCCGACGGGTGTCGCCCATAGCCAAGGCGCGTCCTTCGTCGAGTACAAGCAGGTTTTCGCTCAGTTTATACACCTCGTCCCGGTTGTGGGTAACCATCACGGCTTCGCCTTCATAATTGCTCAGTATCTCCAGCATCTCGATTTGAAGCGCTTCTTTCAGATAGCTGTCCAGTGCCGAAAAAGGTTCGTCCAGTAGCAGCACCTCGGGTTCGTATGCCATAATACGCGCCAGAGCCACGCGCTGCTGCTGTCCTCCGGAAAGCTGGGCAGGATACCGCTTGGCTAGACCCGACAGCGCGTACCGCGTAATGAGCGCATCGATGCTCTGCCGGTTCTCCGCTTTAGAGCCGCTCAGCGCGCAGGCAATGTTTTCTTCTGCCGTCATGTTGGGAAAGAGTGCGTAGTTTTGAAAGAGGTAACCGACCTTGCGTTTTTGAGGCTTGATATTTATCTTCTTTTCCGAGTCAAACAGGATACGGCCATTCAGCTCGATGAGTCCTTCATCCGGAGTTTCAATACCCGCAATGCACCTCAGCGTCATGCTTTTGCCGCTTCCGGAAGCGCCCAGGATTCCCAGCGGCTTGCCGCTTGAAGTAAAATTCACATCTAACATAAAGCCTTTGAATCGTTTTCTAATATTCACCAGAAGGCTCATTTTCTATACCTCTTGCCCAAATACCGGCGCTCTCTGGAGGTAAACCAGTTCACACCTAGCACCATCAAAAATGATATGCCCACCAGAATAGCCACGTACTCATAAGCGCTCTCCATATTGCCGCCTGAAACAGCCGAATAGACCGCCAGCGGCAGAGTGCGTGTTTTTCCGGCGATGTTGCCAGCGATCATTGCTGTCGCGCCGAACTCGCCAAGTCCCCGGGCAAATGCCAGAATACCGCCAGAGGCGACTCCCGGCAGCGCGAGAGGCATGAGAACCCGGCAGAATATTTTCCATTCCGGCATACCGATTGTCCGCGCCGCCTGCAGCAGAGTTCCGTCCACCTGCTCGAACGCGCCCCGCGCGCTGCGGTACATAAGGGGAAAAGAGATGACCACCGCAGCTACAACGGTAGCTGTCCATTCGAAGACAATTTTTACCCCGAGTACGTTCAGCAAGAACTCGCCCACCGGGCGCTGCACTCCCAATATATACAGAAGGAAAAAGCCCGCCACCGTCGGCGGCAGCACCAGCGGAATGGTCAAGAGTCCGTCCAGCAGAGCCTTAGGCTTTTCCCGGCGCATCGACACCACGCCATATGCCGCAAAAATCCCGAGGAAAAAGGTAATAACGCAGGACAGCGAAGCGGTTTGAAGCGAAATCCATATGGCGGATAAATCCATGCGGCCTCCTGACGGACGCAAGCCCGTCGTTGCCGACAGGCTTGCCTATTGCATTATTCCGGTATTAAGCGTTGGCCTTGAAGCCGTTGGCTACAAAGACGCTGATTGCCGCAGGGGTATTTAAGAATTTAACAAACAACTCGGCGGCTTCGCGGTTTTTTGATATGGAGAGAATGCCGACCGGGTAGATCACTTTGCTTTTAAGGCTGCCCTCAGGCGCTTTTGCCAGGATTTTTACCCTGTCGAGCATTTGCGCCGCGTCTGTGGCATATACAATACCCACGTCAGCGCTGCCCTCCGCCACCGCGTTCAGAACCTCGGTAACGTTTGTGCCAAGGCTCGTTTTGGGTTGGATAGCGTCCCATACACCTAAAGCGGTCAGGGCTTCCTGGGCATACTGTCCGGCGGGCACGCTGGCGGGGTCTCCGATAGCGACGGTTGCGGCATTAACAATGTCTTCAAAGGATGCGATGGAGGTATTGGAGGCGCTTGGAGTGATTAGCACAATTTCGTTCTCCAGAAGCTCCACCACAGACGCGCCGTCGATCATGCCCTTTTCGGTGAGAGCCGACATTTGCTTTGTGGCCGCGCTCATGAAAACGTCAGCCGCGAGGCCCTCTTCAATTTGGGTTTGCAACTTGCCGGAGGAATCGTAAGTTCCCTCGACGGTGATCCACGGGTATTCCGCTTTGAACATCGGTAGCAATTCATTGACATAGACGTTTTCGAGGCTGGCCGCGGCGGCTACCATGATGGTCACGGGAGCGTGATCTTCCGCTGCGGGGGAAGGTTCACCGCTGGGTGAAGGTACGCCGGAGGGCGAGCTGCCAGGTGCGGCGCCGTTACCGCAGGCGGAAAGCACCAGCGAAGCCAACAAGCAAACGACGACCAGAATTGAAAGCCTTTTTTTCATAAAATATCTCCCTGCTAATTCATTTATTTGACAGTGCGGCGCGTAACTTTGAGGAGTAGCGCCCGCAGCGCATCAATCAAAGCTGCCTCCTTGGATTAAAGTCGCTTAACGCCGTTTCGGCGGACTAAAAGCGCTTACACGCCCGCGCCAAAAGCGCAGTTAGGGAAATTGCACACACCGCAGTTCAGGCACAGACCGCCGTGGCCAAGCGCGGCCAGATCATCGGAGCTCACCGGCACATCCGCCATGAGGCGCGGCAGCATCAAATCAAAGACGGTACGCCTCGCATACATCACACAGCCGGGCAGTCCCACAATAGGAACGCCCGCGTTGGAGTAGGCCAGCATGAACATAGCCCCGGGCAGCACGGGAGAACCGTAAGAAACCACCCGCGCCGCCGCGTTTTTAATGGCCAGCGGCGTTCTGTCGTCCGGGTCAACGCTCATCCCGCCGGTGCACAGCACAAGTTCGGCGCCCCGCTCAAGAAAAGACGAAATCGCGTCCGTGATTTCCCCTGGGTCGTCGCCAAGCACTACATGACCGATCTCCTCGGTGTTATACGCCAGCAGTTTTTCCCGCAGTACGGGTGTGAAACTGTCCTGAATCAGCCCCTTGGACAGTTCGCTGCCGGTGGCGATAATGGCGACTTTTTTACTGTGGTATGGATATAGCTTCAGAATCGGCAATTCACCTGCGGCGGCTGCGGCCGCATCCATTTTTGACTGCTCAATGACCAGCGGAATCACCCGCGTTCCGGCGAGCTGATCGCCCTTCTTAACCGGCGAATTGGTGTGTCTCGTGGCAATCATCATGCCGCCCAGCGCGTTAACCGCCCGCAGACGCTCCACATCCACGCGCAGCAGCCCGTCAACGTCGGCCAGCACGTCTATTTTGCCTTCCTTTACCGGACTGGGCTTCATATGCTCACCCGCGCACAGGGAATACAGTATATCCGCCGCATCGTTTTCGTGCAGCATACCCGCCTGTTTTTCCCACACATACAGGTTTTCCTTTCCCAGCTTCAGCAGCGCCGGAATATCGTCTTTTGTGACCACGTGTCCCTTGGAAAACGCCACGCCCTTGGTTTCCCCGCGCACAATACGGGTGATATCATGGCATAGCACATGCCCTTCGGCATCCACTGTTTTTATTTGCTGCATTGCAACCTCATTCGGCCGAAGATTGTTCTAAACGGCCTCGATATGTTTTAAAAAACAATTCGGTAATCGGTTTTTAATTATACAGACTGTTGACGCAAAATGCAATACAAAAACAACGACAAAAGTCAGGAGTTTTGATGCAACAGGGCAAAAAAGTTTGTATCTATAATAACAGTTGTTAATATTACCGGGCAACAAAAGTGATGCCCTCCGTAGTTTTAATCAATGCAAAAGAATTTTTGCCGCGGTTACATAAGGTTGCGCGTTTTTCTATTTTATGACAGGCGCCACACGCTGATTTTTTATGCTATAAACGTCAAGATTTGCTAAACGGGGCAGCAGTCCGTTTGCGCAAAATGCATAAAAGAGACATGCCGAAAAATGACAACATACACAAATGGGCGGCACCTCTCGGCCAATCCATGACAAATTTTCTGCCCATAAAGTAATTACACTTTACAAAATTTGTCTGAAATGACGAAAAATGCTCGCCCAAGCGCATGTCGGGAGTTTTTCAGCATGTCTCTTTTATCAAAGGGAGAACTATCACTATAAAACTGCGCAGTCTAATCATCAGGCGGCGGGTTGCCCGATTACCTGCTTGCCGGTTACATCATAATATTTGCAGCCGGAGCTGTCAACAACACGAATCATCCCGCTGATAAACTCAATCTCCGCGTCCGGTGAAAGGCCGATTTTTGCGACGACCTCACCGGCGGTGGAAAGCACAATCGCCTCGGTCGGGGAAGCCCTATAACAATAATTACCGATGCTGTCGCTGCGCAAAGCGCCCGTCATGTAGTCGGGGAATTTATATATCGCTTTGCCGTCCGAGTTGTAGAGCGTGTACGGCTCACCGGTTTTACTCACGAGAATCTGCTTAAATGGCGTAAGGAGCACATAATCATTTTCGGCCGGGAAAATGGTCCTGCCGTCGGCGCGAATGACGCCGAAATAGGAGTGAATAACGCCGTTTTTGTCTATAACTTGATCCATATCATAGTAATTGCCGTTTTTCACTGCCCTGGATGTTACGATATAGTCGCCCACCTGTCCAAAGGAACCGGAGATAATAATATTCTTATTTGCGTCCAAATCACTGGTATACAGCGTTTTGCCATTTTTGTCGATAACATGGTACTTAAAATCGAGAGGGCCGTATATTACCGCCACGCCGTCAAAAAACGCGCCGCCCCAATAGCCCGCGGGGATGGAAGTTCCGTCGCGTTTAAGATAGTGCTGATAGTCCTGCAGCCAGAGGCCGAGCATACCTTCTGAGAAAGATGTAACAACAATGTCTCGCCCGCCGTATAAAACGTGCATGTAATTGCCGAAAAAGCAGACGGAAGGCGGGTTTATGTTTATAAGCGGGAACTCACCCGCAAAGCGTTGCCCGGCCTCAACCCGCTCACCTTTTGCGTTGATGACGAAGCATGTCTGCGGGTCTTCCGGTGTTGCCACAATGCCAAAGCCGTCGTTCCACTCGCTGGCGTAAACATACTTGGGAGCGATCACGAAACTGCCGCTCTTGTCGACGTAACCCCACAAGCGGGTGCCCGCGATGTCGGCGCACATCGGGAACAAGTTAGGATTGACGGCAAGCTCACCCCTGAGCAGCTTGTACGTACGAAGCATGGTCAGGATCGAGGCTTCGCGGGTGTAGCTTCCATTTGGAAGGAACTCGTTATTTGTAGTTCCGGACATTATCCCGGATTCGCGGGCGGCATACACTGATTCCCGCGCCCACGACGGAATGTGCCGCGCGTCGTCGTACACGTAGGGCAAACCGCTGTGATTGCCCATAAGGTTCGCCGCCCTCATGAGAAGCGCCGCGGCTTCTGCGCGATTGATGCCCTTTTCCGGCGCGAACAAACCGTTGCCTACGCCGTTGACGACGCCTAACGCATTAGCCGCCAGAACCGACGCGTCGTCAGTGTCTTTAAAAACGTCCGGTTTCAGAGCAACGCCGCGCTTTGACAATAACGTTTCGATCGGCGCACCAGTGTACTTTTCGAGGAGCGTGACCGTTAAGCGGCAAAAATCGAGCCTTGTTATACCATTTTGGTAATCCGCCTGCAAATCCTCGGGTACAAGTCCGGCGGCCACAGCCTCGCCGACTTCCGCTGCCGCCCAGGCTGATGGCTGCGACGGAGCCGCAAATACCGGGCAGCTGCCGAACAATAAAACGAATACCAGGAAAAATGCCGGGATCTGTGTCACGCATTTCTTTTTCATCATAAATTACCATCCTGTTCAATAAAAGAAAACCGATTTGGTTTTTGATAGAGCGAGGGTTCGGTGTTCACGTAAAAAGAAAGAACTGCAGAAATTACCGGCGTACAAATGGACGCATACAAAACTACCGGTGCCGCCCTATACCTCTCAATACTATTAACTCACTTTTCATGCGGGATTTCAATATCTCATTTCAAGTTTTTGCAGAAATACTAATTTCCGATGTTGCGATACTTGCTCGTGGATACCGAGAGAGCCGACGATCGCGATTTTCACTGGACATAACAAACACAAACCATCCATTTTTGGGTGGTTTGTGTTTGCTTGAGACCAAATTTTACTTACTGTCAAGAATATTATCCATAGCCCTTTTGACCCACAGCAGCTGGGAGGGAGGGATCAGTCCGTAATTATAGAATATAAATCCGTCGGCGCCGTTTTGTTTTGCGGCCTGCGTTTTCGCTGTAAATTCCGCGTCACTGCCATACTCGGGATAAAACGCGCGCATGCCGACGAGCACGTCGCAATCAAAGGAGTCTTTACTGACGGCCACATTTTTGCCGCTTTGTTCAGCGCTGTTGTCATAGCAGCAGATGACTGTTCCGTCGCAAAGTGAGGATATCTTTTTCAAATCAACGCCGAACAACCAAGTCTGATCGGCGGTCAACAGGCTGAGGAAATATAGTTTTGTCGGTCCAGAAACCACGGCGGCGACTTCCTCAACCAGAGACGTGACTGATGATGGCCGCCAGGTCAGGTAGTCATAAAGAGCCGGCTCATCGCGGAAAAATTCCAGCCCGCGAGACATAAACTCACCGCCGAGGCCGTCCGGTTTTTCGCGGCGGCACATTTGCGACAGCTTTTCCCTAACGAGGGCTTTCGCCGGTAGAATGTCAAGCCCCTCGGATCGTGCCCGTTCGACGCAGCTGTCGCAGAAGCACAGCGACAGGAGGAAATCATCAAGTGCGGTAAGTCCAATGCCGTCCTTTTCGTGGTGGAACTCATGGGTGTGCCCCATGTAATTCATCGACTCAAGTTCAAGGCTGTGGAAGGGAAGCGAGGACGATATGTCGGACAGCAGAGCTTTCATATATTGCCGGACGTGAGGGTTCGACGGGCATTGATTGTAGTAGACGCTGTCCCCAAAGGCGTTGTGTACGCACACTTCCGGGTGCGCCATGCCGATGCGCGTATTATGAAGGCAAACCGTCCAGCCGGAAACCGTCATACCCAAAGCTCCGGCTGTTTTGAGCACCTCGTCCCAAAACCCGGGGTTTTCCCTCATAAACTTCGATATCTTCGGCTGAATCAGCAGACCCTCGTACTTTCTGATGTCCGACGGAATGTAGAGCACGCCGTCTTCGGGGAAATAGACCTTTCGTTTGTTGCTGCGCACCTGTAAAAATCGCCCGGCATGATAGCTGGTAATCAGGCTGATTCCATTCAGTCCGTGGGCTTTCATGTCCTCGAGGGATTCGGCTATGCCGCAATCCGCGAGATCCCAGGGATATGTCCACATAGAGGCGTATATAACGCATCGCTCCTATCTTTTAAGTTCTTTTAACCTTTTGTGTATGGGCAAGAGCATCCGATGAACGTCTGCATAAAGTTCGCGGTATTTCAGATATTCACTGTGAGCGGCGGAGTCGGGAACCACGGTCTGCCCGGATTTGAAAGCCGCTCTCGACGCTTCCGCGATGTCGCCGAATATCCCCGCGCCATACCCACCTAGGATCGCGGCGCCGGTAGCGGAGGCGTCAGGGTTGACCGCGACACGCATATTGCGCCCAAATACGTCGGCAAATATCTGAGGCAAGATAGACAGTCTCGCACCGCCCCCTCCGACTGAAACTGTTTCGAGCTTTCCGTTCAGCTTCTCGAATATCTCGAGGGTTTCAGCCATGTTATAGGCGATTCCCTCTATCATTGAGCGGTATATCCTCACCTGGTCGGATGTGAGATCGAGCCCCAGTACTGAACAGGAGTCGTCGGGAGAAAAGCTGGGCGAACCGCTGCCGACCAAAAACGGCAGAGTGAGAAGCCCGCCGCCAGGAGAGAGACCGCGGGATTTTTCGGACAACTCGGCGGAGCAGGAATAATCTCCGTCAGCCGCGCCGAAGAGTCCGGTCAGCCAGTTGAGCGCGAGACCGCCATTGAAATGTGAGCCCAGAGCGTATGTCCTTCCGGCAATCGCGTGCAGATGGTAAGTGATCGCACCGCGTCCGATCGGCGACGGCCCGGGAACCATAGCAAAGAAAGTCGCGCTGGTACCTATCGTGATTGCCGAGTCCGCACCTGAACACACGCCCATGCCAAGAGCGCCGCAGGCCATATCCGCGCCGCCAGCGTAAACCGGAGTGCCTTCTTTCAGCCCGAACTGGAGACTTGCGTTTTTGCTGATTATGCCGGCGAGAGAATACGGAGCGCCGACCTCGGGAAAAATGTCTGCCGGCAGTCCGACGCTTGCGATAAGATCCATATCCCAGTCGCAGGAATCGGAACGCAGAAGCAGCGAATTGTAAGCGTCTGTGTATTCTGTGGCGGCTTGTCCGGTGAGCTTGAAGCGCAGATAATCTTTGGGATACAGGAGCCGCCACGTTTTTCCCAATACCTCCGGATGATTTTTTTTCATCCACAAAAGCTTGGGAAGAGTGAAGGCGGTTATCACAAGATTCCCTGTATTCTCGGCAATCCGCCCGGAGTATTCCGTGCTCAGCTCCCGGCATTCGGCTTCGCACCTGTTGTCTGAGAGTGTGAGACACGGGAAAAGAGCCCCGCCGTCGCGGCCGATGGGTACGACCCCGCTCATGTGCCCCGAGAAACAGACAGCGTCGATGTCCGGGCGCTTGCCGCTGGCGATAACTGCGCTCACCGCTTTGGCCATCGCGACTTCCCAATCTGAGGGATTTTGCTCGAAATGGCCAGGTGCCGGTGCCGCGGAAGGATAGGGGACTGAATAGGAAAACAATTGCTCAGCGTTTTCGTTCATAACAAGCGCCTTGAGGCTGGACGACCCCAAATCCAGCGCTAAAATTGATGCCATGCAAGCACTCCTCAGCCGATTTTTAGACAAAGATACAGATATCAGTCGTTGTTAAACCCGATTTTTATATCAAGCTTAAAGCGGTCACCCCTGATGTAGCTCTCCACATATTCCGCGGGGGTTCCGTCTTTGATATAGGCAAAACGTTCGGAAAAAAGCACGGCTTCATTTTCTCGGCAGCCAAGCAGGGAGGCGGTCTTTCTCGTTGCCGTGGCAATACAATACGTATCGTTGGCCTTGACCGGACAGAAGCCGTATTTTTCTCTGAGAGAAGCGTATAGCGATTCGCCAATGTCGGATTCGGCGAGCCCCGGATAGAGAATCGGGTTGATGTACGAGGAGACAAGCGCGAGCGGAGACTTGTCGAGCTCGATTATCCGCTTAAACCTCGCGATCTTCTCGCCCTCGGGAATACTGAAGAATTGCGATTGCTTTTGGGACGCGGGTACAAAGCCGAAGGAAATAATCCGGCAGCCGGACTGGCCGAGATGCTTTACGTCATTGGTGAAGGTGGGCAGCATGTCAAATGAGCGCTGCACCTTTCTTTTCGCAACGAATGTTCCCTTGCCCTGTACGCGGTACAGCCGATCCTCGGCGACAAGCTCCATAACTGCCTGCTTGACTGTACCCCGGCTGACACTGAATTTTTCCGCAATTTCATGTTCGCTGGGTATTTTTTCATCAGGCGGCATTTGCTCAATTTTTTCAAGCAGAAAAAACTTTATCTGAAGGTAGCGCGGCAGTAATTTGTCTATCTCATTCATAAAATACCAACCCGTCATAATAAAGTATGCCAAAATGCAGATATTAATATAGCTCAATAATAGCGGAATAATTTTAATAGTGCAAATTTTCCTGCAAAGTATATCATACAACCGGTTGACTAGTCAAGTTGATCGTGCTATACTGAGCCGGAAAACAGCCGGAGGCGTCTTGGGGTCTTCCCGGACAATTTAGTCTGACGGCTGAAAAAAGGAGGAAATTTACTTGGTAAAGAAAAAGGTACCCGCACTGCTTCTGTCGGCGGTCATGCTCATGGCCGTAATTATGTCGGGCTGTAACGGCAGTCCCGCAGCGACTCCGACACCCTCGCCGACTCCGGCGTCACCCGCCGCTGTTTCCCCCGAATCAAGCGGAGAACCCAGCGCGACTCCGGAAGTGACACCCAGCGCAGACGCCAAGAAGATCAAAATCGGCTATGATATTTATTTTGCGGGAAACACATGGTCGGTACAGCTCTACAAAGAGTTTCAGTCGGCAGTCAAGAAGTACAGCGACCGGCTTGACGACGTGATTTACGTTGAGTCCGAAGGAAAAGTGGACAAGCAGATAGCAAACCTTGAAGACCTGATTACCCGTGGAGTTGACGTTATCGTAACTACACCGAACTCACCCACGGCTCTGGTGCCCGTTTTGACAAAAGCCCAGTCCAAGGGCATTAAAGTAGTGCTTCTCGCCGCAAAGGTTGACGGTGACTGCTATGACGCGCTTGTGACCGTTGACGACGTCGCTTTCGGCAGAGTCGGAGCGCAGTGGCTCGCCGACAAGCTGGGCGGAAAGGGCAACGTTATCGCCCTTAACGGAATTGCAGGAATATCCGTATCCGACGATCGCTGGAAGGGCGCGGAAGAAGTATTTGCCAAATATCCCGACATCAAAGTAGTTGCCTCCGCAAATGCCGCGTGGGATTACGCCAAAGCCAAGACAGAGGTCAGCACAATGCTCGCCGCGTATCCGCAGATTGACGGCGTGTGGTCCCAGGGCGGAGCGATGACCCTCGCCGCCATGGAAGAATTTCAGACTGCGGGACGCAAGCTGGTGCCCATGACCTCCGAAGACAGCAACGGATTCCTGAAAGCATGGAAAAACCTGCAACCCGAGGGCTTTTCCAGCATTGCGTGCTCCAAGCCCACCTGGCTGAGCGAGGAGGCGCTGACGCTTGCCATAGACCTCGCTGACGGCAAGACGGTCACCCGCGACAACTACGTGGACGTGCCGGTAATCACCGACGATACACTGGATGAGTTCGTTCAGCCCGACCTTTCCGACAGCTTCTGGGCAAACACCCATATGTCGAAGGACGAAATAAAGGAAATATTCCCCCAGTAATCAATATATAACCGGAAAGCGCCGGAGGAGCCGTCGGTTTTTCTCCGGCGCTTTCCTTAAGAAATTGGGCGGTGGTCAAATGGAGCCGAATATAATTCTCGCGGGCAGGGATCTGCGCAAACAGTTTTACGGGAATACGGTACTGAGCGGCGTCAGCATCGAGTGCAAACAGGGAAATGTGCTGGCAATAGTCGGCGAAAACGGAGCCGGAAAGTCGACGCTGATGAATATAATAAGCGGCGGACTGCAGCCCGACGGTGGAACGCTGGAGTACGAAGGCGGAATGGTGCACTTTGCGAGCTCCAGAGACTCATGGAAGCGCGGCATCGCTTTCGTGCATCAGGAACTGAGCCTTTTCGACGAGTTGACTGTCGGAGAAAACATAATGCTTGGTCTTGAGCCCCGGAGGTACGGGCTGATCCGCCAGGCGGAAATTCACACCCGCGCCGATAAAACGCTCGGTGAGCTGAGGTTTAACGTTAAGTCTAGCGCGATGGCGGCGGATTTGTCACCCGCTGAAAGGCAAATGGTTGAGATCGCGAAGGCGTGGGTGTCCAGTCCCAGGGTGCTGATATTGGACGAGCCGACTTCCAGCCTGAATAAAGCTGAAACCGACAATTTATTCAGGTTTATCCGCGAAGCGAAGAAGAAGGGACTTTCCGTAATATTGATAACCCACCGGATGGACGAAATATTCGCGATTTGCGATGAAGCGATCGTGCTGAAGGACGGAAGTCTTGTCTTTACAGAAAAAACTGAAAATACATCTAAGGACGAATTGATATCAAAGATGGTCGGCAGAGAGGTTTCAAACGCGTTCCCGGAAAGGCGCGCCGGATCAAGCGCACCGGAGGCGTTTATTGAAATCAAAGACGCATCACTGGGTAATAGATTGCGGGACATAAGCATTGATTTGCCACGCGGCGTCGTGGTAGGGATCGGCGGCTTGGAGGGGCAGGGCCAGCGTGAGCTTGCGCGGGCGCTTTTCGGCGCGGCGCCTTTTGCCAGCGGCGATTACCTGATAAATGGGAAAAAACGGAAGATCAAAACCCCGGCGGATGCAATCCGTAATAGGATCGGCTTTGTTCCGGACGACCGCAAGCAGGACGGGCTCGCCCTGCCTCTGTCGGTCAGACAGAACATGACGCTGCTGGTACTCAAGGAGCTGAGCAAAAACCACGCTATAAACCGCGGGGCACAGGAGCAATCGGTCAGCGAGGGCGTAAAGTCACTGAACATCAAGCTCGCGTCTTTCGAGCAGCCGGTTCATTTCCTGAGCGGAGGCAATCAGCAAAAAATTATTTTCGCGAAATGGGTTAAGGCCCGTCCCGAGCTTCTTGTTTTGCACGAGCCGACGAGGGGCGTCGACGTTGCGGCCAAACTTGAGATATACACACTGATCAGAAATCTGGCGAATAACGGCGTCAGCATACTTCTGGTGACCAGCGACATGCTGGAGCTCATAGGCATGTCGGATATTATTCATGTCATGTATGAGGGGCGGATCGCCGGTTCAATAGCGGGCGCTGAGGCCACGGAGGAAAAAATAATGCAGTTGGCGTCCGGTCAGGGTCAGCGGGACGCGGGGGGCAGATAATATGTGGCAGGGATCTATCGGAAAGCAGCTTAAACAGGCTGTCCCAGCGTATATCATACTCGTTGTGTTTATAATCGGAGCGAGTATCGCGTCGTCCGATTTTCGCAATCCCGTAAACCTCGGCAACATATTGGTTCAGTCAACCGCCCTTATAATCGCGGCGCTGGGGCAAAGTATTGTCCTGATTATCGGCGGCATTGACCTCTCCATAGGCTCTGTCATCAGCTTTTCCACGGTGCTGGTCGCGACTATAAGCATGGCAATCCCCGGTGGTGCGCCGATCGCGGTGCTGGCCTGTCTCGGCATGGGAGCCCTGGTAGGAGTCCTGAACGGCATCGGTTGTACCAGGTTTAACATACCGCCGATGATTATCACATTATCGGTGGGAACCCTGCTCAAGGGAGTCGCGCTTTTCGTGATGCCGTCTCCCGGCGGGAAGGTATCCACCGATATGATGCTGTTCTTAACCGCCGAGGTCGAGATTTTTAACGTTTCCAGCATAATCGCGCTGGTTTTATGCGTCGTCGCGTTTGTCGTGATGCACTACACCCGCACCGGGCGCAGCATGTACGCGGTCGGAGGGAACGCCCTCCACGCGCGCCAGTCCGGACTCAACGACGTTAAGCTGAAAATTCTCGCGTATGTCATGTCGGGGATGCTGTCCGCCTTTGCCGGTCTGGTATTGGCTATGCGCATATTCTCAGGAGACGCCGTGATAGGCGATCCGGTTTCGCTCGACACCGTCGCGGCAGCGGTTGTGGGAGGCCTATCCCTTTCGGGCGGCATAGGTACTCCGCTCGGCGCGCTCGCAGGAGCATTGATTCTCACGCTTATCAACAATATCCTCAACATGCTTAATATTTTTTCCTATTACCAATATTTGATTAAGGGTGTAATACTAGTCGCGGCACTGCTCATATTTCAGCTTAAACGGAGGAAAAAGATATGAGCCCACTTCAAAAACGCGGGAAATACTCGTCCTTTCCTCTGGGGATTTACGGAATCCTGGCCGCCGTGATCGTCATATTTTTCATCGCCTCGCGGGGAACCGTTTCTCCTGAGCATCTTTTGAATATACTGCGCCAGTCCGCGCCGCTCGGCATCGCCGCAATTGGGCAAACTCTGGTGCTGCTGATGGGAGGCATTGACCTTTCCGTCGGGATGGTCATAACTCTTGTAAATATCATCACGGCCTCGGTTATGGTCGGGGAAAACGGCAATATACCGCTCGCGGTGCTTTTGGCCCTGGCGGTGTCACTCAGCGTCGGACTGGTAAACGGACTTATTGTTACCAAGATGAATATGCCGCCGTTTCTTGTGACGCTCGCTATGTCCACGTTCCTGCAGGGAGTCGCCTATATCTATACCCAGGGCTCGCCGAAGGGCGGCATCGCCCCGGCGTTTCGGGTTATTTCGGACGGATGGCTGTGGATTATCCCGCTTGCGGGAATCATTTGGATAGCGATCTGGGCGATTATGTCCTTCGTGCTCCGCAAAACTCCATGGGGCCAAAGGTACATTTTCACCGGAGCAAATATGCGCGCGTCAAATCTCTCGGGTGTCAACACATCGCGGATGAAGGTGTCGGCATATGTGCTGTGTTCGCTGCTTGCGGGTCTTGCCGGTCTTATCGTCTCGGCATATATCGGTGTAGCGTCAATGAGCGTGGGCACATCATACACACTGGACTCAATCGCCGCGACTGTTATCGGCGGCACATCGTTTTCCGGCGGAATCGGATCACTGGAGGGCACATTCCCGGGCGTTTTGATAATGATGATTATGCAGAGCATGTTTACAATCCTCAACATACCGGAAGCCGGGAAATATATCAGTCAGGGACTTATCATCGCGATCATGGTGGCTATCAACCAACGCAAAAAGAAGTAACAAACGGCATGTAAGCGTTTGGCAATTATTCATAATAGACTGGAAGAAGGAATTTTTAATGAGCTTTATTAGAACGCTCGATAGAGATATACCGCCCGCGGAGCTTGGGTTCACCTATTCTCATGAGCATATACTTTGCGTTCCCCCGTATTGGGTTGAACGTAGGGAGGATGACCTCCTGCTGGACGATCCTGAGAAATCAAAACAAGACCTGATGATATTCAAACAAGCTGGCGGAAAGTCGATCGTCGACGCGACGGCAATTGACTACGGACGCATGGTGCGGGAGGTATATGACATTAGCCGCGAGGCCGGTGTGCAGATCGTCGGAACCGCGGGCTTCAACAAGGGATTTCTGTGGAACGCCAAAATGCCGGACAGTGACAGGACGTTTCACGACTGGATTGAGAGCAGCAGTGAGACTGAGCTCACCGATTTTGTGGTGAACGAGGTTGAGAAAGGCATGAACGGCACAAATCTGCGCGGCGGACAGGTCAAGTTCGGCACCGGGTACAACAGCATCACGCCGTTGGAGGTCAAGACGCTGAGAGCGGTGTCAAACGCCCATCATCAAACAGGCGCTCCCGTCCATTCACATACCGAATCCGGGACGATGGCTCTTGAGCAGATCGAACTGCTTAAAGAGTCGGGAATGAACCTCGAAAACGTGTCGTTCGGGCATATGGATCGCAATCCCGACCACTGGATGCACCTCAAGGTTGCGGAAACCGGGGCGTTTCTGTGCTTTGACGGGGTAGGTAAAGTAAAATACGGGCCGGAAAGTCTGCGGATCGCCTGTATAATTAATCTTGTAAAGCACGGTTATCAAAAGCAAATACTGGTCAGCGGCGATACCGCGCGCAAAAGTTATTACTATTCGTACACCTACGGCCCGGGTCTCGGGTTTATTCTCAAAAAGTGGATTCCAAGACTGCTGGAAGAAGCGGAGGCAGCGGGAATTGACGGCAGCACGCTTGTGCAGGATATATTTATTAACAATCCGAGACGCTGCTTTACGTTTAAGAAATAGAGGCGGGATATATGGAATTTGCTTATTTGAAGGAAAGCCGGGCGGCCGAGGTTCTGAAGACCACTCCGATTGCCATCCTGCCCGTCGGAGCTGTTGAGGTTCACGGCAATCATTTGCCGCTCTGCACCGATACGCTGCTCGCCGAGGGAGTGGCGCAAAAGGTTTGCGAAAGGCTAGAAAACGCCGTCATCCTGCCGTCAATCGGTTATGGTCAGGTCTGGTCACTGGCGGATTTCCCGGGGTGCATCAATATTCCAAACGATATTCTCGCCGGAATGATAGCGGCGATCGGGGAAAGCCTGCACAAGAGCGGAGTTCGCAAGCTCGCGGTAATAAACGGGCATGTGGGCAATGCCACGGCTATCAAGCAGGCATCGCGTATGATCTATGACAAATGCGACCTCAAAACCTACTGCTTCACCTATCCGGGAGCGGAGGAGGCCATAGGGCGGGTTTGCACCTCGAAGCGGCCGCACAAAACGTATTTTCACGCCTGCGAGATTGAAACCTCGTACATGCTTTATTTAGCGCCGGAGCATGTGGACATGAGCCGCGCGATTTCAAATTATCCGGCGTTTCCGGAGGACTTTGACGTAACTCCATCGCCTTGGAGCGCGGTGATGAATACCGCGGTTATGGGCGACGCCACCGCCGCGTCCGCTGAAAAGGGCCAGGCGATAATTGATGCCGTCGTCGAGAAGATATGCCGGATTCTGACTTTGCAAGCCGGCGGGGGAGGGCGCGAATGAGCGAGGTGTTCGGCAGGTTTTTCGAGTGCGGTATAATTCCGGTAATTAAAATCCAAGACTCAAAGGACGCGCTGCCCCTGTGTCGCGCTTTACTCGCGGGGGGACTTGACGTCGCGGAGATAACGCTGCGGACACCCGCGGGAATCGACAGCATAGCGAGGATATCTGCGCAGCTGCCGGAGGTGCTGGTCGGTGCGGGCACCGTTCTCGATGTTGATTCCGCAAAACGGGCGGTTGCGGCGGGGGCAAAGTATATTGTCACGCCGGGGCTGAATCTTAAAGTCATGGAATACTGCCGGGAGAACAGTATTCCGTTGATTCCGGGGGCTGTCACGCCGTCAGAGATAGAAACGGCAATGAGCTTCGGATATTTTAACATCAAATTCTTCCCGGCCGAAACCAGCGGCGGGCTGGACGCCGTCAAGGCGCTGGCAGGCCCGTATTCGCAAATCAGATTCATGCCCACCGGGGGACTGAATCCCGATAACATCGGCCCCTATTTGCGTTACGGTAAAATCATATCCTGCGGAGCGACCTGGATGGCAAAGGACGAGCTGATAGAGTCCGGGAACTTCGCGAAAATCACCGAGCTAGCCCAAAAGGCTGTCGAACTACTGCATGGATTCAGCCTGTCCCGCCTGCATCTTCCGGACGGGGAGAGTCTTAGAAAGCTCTCCGGCATAATGCCGGCTAGTCTGGGGATTTTTGGCGGCGCCAGTATTAGCCTTGAACCGGATATGAACTCCGTCGGGACGCTTGGCATCTGCACAAACAGTATTTCAAGAGCTGTTGCCTTTCTCAGAAAGCGGGGATTCAGTTTTTTACCGGACGACGAAAAGGAAAATATTATCCCGGGAACGAACACCGACAGGGCGGTCATTCGAGAAAAAATCGGAGACTTTACGGTTTATTTATATCAGGACTGAGAAAAAAGAGATCACGCCGGATTTGTTTCCGGTGTGATCTCTTTTTTGTGACGTAGTAGTCTGTGCCGAGGTACGTCCGCGTGTCGGTTATTCCGCAGCGGGCGAATCAAAGCCAATTCCGGTGATTTTTGTCCAGGCCTCAAGCAGGCTGTGGGCTTCGCGCTCAAAAAGATGGGAATGTGTGGCCTCCATTATATCGGCGGCTGCCCAATAGCTCAAGGGGACATCCGGCCACAGGTGCGCCTCCCTGGAAAAAGAGCCTATTTGGTTGACGCTGAATTTACGGTTAAGCACCCTGTTTACGTGGGTGATAAATTCGGCTCTGGTGATAAAGCTGTCGGGATGAAATGTTCCGTCCCCGTATCCGACAAGCCAGCCTTTACGTGTGGCCGATTCGATAAACGGCTTAGCCCAGTGACTGGCGGGTACGTCGGAAAACACGTTTTCGCCCGAGAGATCGAGTTTGTCGAATTTGCTGGATATTTTCGCGGCCTCAGCTCGTGTAACGGGGGCGTCGGGACGAAAGCTGCCATCCGGATAGCCCGAAATTATATCGTAGTTAAACAGGTATGAAACCGCCCTGGCATACCATTTACCGGTGTCAACATCGGGAAAAACTTTGACTGGGGTGTAGCTGACTTTATCCGCGTCGGCAATCAGCCGGAAAAATATCATGGCGGCTTCCGCTCGTGTCAAATTACTCTCCGGCATAATCTGACCTTTGTCATTCCCCCGTATATACCATTCGTGCCTATCCGTTTCAAGCCTCGGCGGCCGGATGTCTGTCGGCGATATTTTTTCGTGCTGTGGAATATCTGTATTTTCCAGCAGATCGGTTTTCTTGGATTTATAAATAAAAACAATTTCGTAATTCCGGTTTATCGGGTCAATTGAAACGCTGGAGGTTTTTGAGATTTGTCTGCCATCCATGTTGGTTTGCGTCAGCTCAAATCCGCTGATGTCGCGGGCGCGGAATACATTCCGACTTCCTGCTTCAAAGCTGGTAATATCCGCGGCGGCGAGGACTTTACCCGAGGTATCCAGATATTTTACTACAACTGTGTAGTTAACGGTGGTGTTTGATGTTCTGGGTTTTTTATACACTACCCTGACGATGTTATTGTCCGTGTTTTTCGATATTACCGGGAACGCAACCTGCGACGGACTCTCAAAATTATATCCCTGAGGCTTTTTAAGATTTACCCAGCTTGAGCCGAGGTCCATTGTTACTTCGGACGCTGTAAGCTGATGCCCTTCGTTGTACAGCAAGTGACCGGGTACGGTCGATATGATATTTTCTGTCGATGTGCTGTCAAGAAAATACTCAACCGCATATGGGTACCGATTGTTATTCTGATTTGCCGCGTCATTCCCGCCGGGAGAAGGCGATCCTGACGACGTTGAGCCGGAAGTGTCGGGCAGCGTGCCGTTGTTCTCATAGGGATCCGGTGAAGCCGCGTCAGTCCCCGAACCGGACGCGGCGCCTCCTCCAGAACCTTGATATCCCGTCGCCTGGAGTTCAATATAAACGATTGTGCTGCCCGATACCATGACACTGTCAGTATATATTGGGCTGTCGTCGTATTCCTCCTTTGTGCCGGCAATATTATATATGCCAATGGGGATATCGGTGAACGCATACGCGCCGTTTTCGTCGGATAATGCTGAAAACCGTACGCCCTCGCTGTTTTCGATCGCCACAGAAGCGCCCTCAATAGGCAGCCCGGTATCTCTGTCAGTCACCGTACCCGACAGATTTCCGGTGGGCGCTATTTTGACCAGCCGCGTCGCGTTGAGCGGGCTGCACCAGATGTTCGTGCCGTCAAAAACCGAGCCGTAAAATCTTGCGTTTGTGCTGATGCTGTTATCCAGATTGGTACCGACCAGCTGCTGAGTCTTAAAGGTCTCAGTGTAAGTGTCAAATTTCCATATGCGGTTGGCGTCTCTGGGAACCATCCAGAGAAATCTGCCGTCATATGCCGCGCCGGTGAATTTAGACACCTGGCTGAGCGTATTTCCCATATCGTCCGCCGAGAGCAGAAAGCCCTTCATGCTTGCGTCTGTTGGGTCGAGCCGAATAAGGCTGTTGCCGGCTTGAGGCACCATCCAGATATACCTGCCGTCATATGTGCTGACTCTGAACAGCCCTTTTTTGTTGGAAATAAGCGTGCTGATGTCTCCAATATCCGTTCCGGCTGTTAAATCATATCCGGTCATGGCTCCCGTTGAGACATTCACACGCACGACCCTGTTAACATGGTCCGGGATAAGCCAGACATCAGTGCCGTCAAACTGAGCCGAGCTGAATTTATAGTTTTCGCTGGTAATCGTGCCCCTGTTTGTTACGGCGCTCAAAGGATAGCCCGTAAAGCTCAAAGACGTGGTGTCAAATTTGACGAGCGCGGTAGCGTCATGCGGCGTCATCCAAACGTTTTGCCCATCGAAGGTGCCGCCGTAAAACTTTGTGGAGACTGTAGCGCTGTTGCCCATGCTCGGATTGTTGGGGATGGGATAACCGGTCATGCTACCGGTCGTGGTGTCAAATTGGATAACACTGTCACTTTCATAAGGAATCATCCAAATATTGATGCCGTCGAAAACCCCGCCGTAAAAGGGCTTGCTTTTTGAATTGGTATTCCCCATATTTGTGCCGTCAAGAAATGAAAATCTGCCCACCGTCATATCGGCAACAGGGTCAAATTGGATAATCTCATTGCCGGTATGAGGAAGCACCCAGAGAAAACGGCCGTCGAAAATCACGCCGACATTCTGGTTAAGGAACTGGGGATCTTCAAAACCCTCCAGATAAACCGGACTGGTGATGGGCGTTCCGGGTGGATTCAGTCCCGAGAAGGCAAAGCCGTCGGAGTTGTATCCGGGCCCCTGTGCGGTGGTTGACGTCAAAAACGCGAAACAGACGGCGGCAATAGCGGTAAGAAGGATTGCGATACTTTTTTTCATCTTAAACGCACCTGCTATATTTATTTAGTCATGTTTATAGTATTTTGTTTAGAGCTGTAAATATTTATAAAAAGACATAAAGCCGCAATTGCCAAATCATTGGAGTTCAATACATATACCGCTTCAGTTTCTGAAAATCCAATACTTTTATTGAGTTTTTAAAGTAGTCGATGATCAGATCCCGCTTCATGTTCGCAAGCTCGCGCGAAAGGGACGGCCGGGGGATGGCGAGCAGTTCCGACAGCTCGTCCCGGTCGAAAGCTAATGTTATAGTTGTGCTGTCGTTCTCAATGCATTGAAAATAAATGTACCAGGACAGTTTTCCCCTCACGCTTTTCGTACGGAAGCAGGTCAGCAGATTGAATAGCTTGACAGTCCTCGAACAGACCGGCCTCAAGATATTGAGCAGAAACCGTTCATACGAGATATAGGGAACGGTTTTTATGCCAAGCATCCAATCAAGGTCAATAAAAGCCACCTCACAGTCTGACCAGGCGACAGCTGTTGCCGGCCAGACTCTTCTTTCGTTTGCCAGCAGCTGCACGTGCCCGAACATATTTCCTTCGGTAACCGGTTCGACTATTGTCCTGACGCCGTTTTCCAGATACCTGATCAAAAGAAGCCTGCCTCTCAGCACAAAACCGCAGTCGGTAAGCGGGTGATCCTCGCTGCGAATCACGTCGTCTCTTTTATAGCTCACAATCCGCGGCTCGATTTCGCACAGCAGTTTCTCCACAAGCTCCATTTCAATATCTCGGAACAGTCCGCTGGTGCTGATTATGTCATAATACGGTTCGTACACTGTGCTCCTCCTTAAATAATTTTGAGTGCATTATTCTGGAAAATACGTTTAATCCGCGTGATTCAGCAAAAGTTAGCATTTTCACTGTGCATATTAGATATCAGGAAACTGAAAATGTCCGCGTTAACAGGCGGTATCAATGAAAACTGGCTTGGTAACACATGATACTTATATGCTTATCCGAAGCTGGTATACTTACGTTGTCGACACAGAACAGAGAATAGAGACCAGAGTAACGGAGGTTATCATATGAAAGGGATCTTTGGCAGACGCCACGCTTCCAAAAGGACAATCGCGCTAATAATCAGTATTTCTCTTATCATCGGACTTGGCGGCTGGAGTTTTGCGCTGCCGGCCCTGGCTGACGGATCGGATGCGGAAAACATACAGGAAAACGCAGCTGCCTCCGTCACAGAAAATTCAGGCGCGGATAATAGCGAAGCTGGCTCAGACGCGTCAATCAAAAGTGCAGAAACAGCAGAAGCTCCCGATGTCGAGTCACCTGCCGACGATAGCCGGATGCCGCGCAAACTCGGCGAAGCACCAACTGCGGTAGAGAGCGTTCAAATTACTTCACTGACTTCGCCAAACGCGTCCGCCTACGTAACAAACAGTGGAAATTCGGGGCTTTTGCAGATAGTTGGAAACTATACCCTGACAAATGACACAGATGAGACATTTGTCAGGATCACACTTAAAAACCTGGGCGGAGGAAGTTATTTCTCGGCGCCGAGCAAAGACGTCGCTGCGGGGCACTTAACCCTGCCCGCCGAGGCAGGTATACCGGATGTCACAGAGAGCGGCGAAAACATCAATATTTCGTTTTCGCTGAAGGGCAATCGCGGCAATTCCGGCAGCTTTACGATAAACTTTCCGTTTGACCACGCTAGATATGACGGATGGCTCGCTCCCGGAACAAAAATAGCGGTAATCACCGCGGCTGCGGATAATATGCTGGACGGAGCGAAAACACTCGATGTTTTGTCCAATACCTCGGACGCAAACAGCGTGAGCCTTTACAAATATCCGTCCGATGACGTGCCATGCGGCAGTTCTGCGAATATACAGTTCAGCTTCTACAGCGCTGCCAATTCTGACCTCAATCCTCCGAAATGGAGAAATCTCCCCAGCTCCGATCTGAGATTAACATTAGAATACCCCGATGGCGCGGTAGTAACCAATATTGCGCCCAAAGACGCGGGAGCTTCGGGAAACGACGATGGCAAAGGTAAAGTGGTATATCAATTGGGAACCGCTAACGAGCGCGGCGTTATATCAACCGGTTGGTCGTCGTTTGACGCAGCTTCCGGAGCGGGATCGTTTATCGTCAACAATATGATGGTAAGCTTCCCGGAAAGCAAGTTTAGCGTTGGCCAGACGGTGAATATAAAGCTTGTTGCGGAGTATACGCTCGCCGGGCAGGAGACTCCCGCGAGAGTGACAAGGGATTTAACCTTCAAAATTATCGGCAGGTCAATTCACATGAAGCCTGGAAGCCTCACCCTCGGCGGATTCCAGTCCTATGTGAGCATAAAAAATCCGACGTCCCTCTCCAGCGATATGAGCATCAGCGGCATAGTGAACGCCGGAGGTGATCCGATACCAAACACACGCGTGGTATGGGAAAATGACAGCAGCGGAAACAAGGCTTATCCGGCAAACTTAAAAATCGCCAATCTCGGAGTGCATTTCAAAACTCAGCTGGTGTTTAACATAAACAGCGTTGCAGGCGACTCTAGAGCGGTCACAGCCTATGTTCAGGAAACCGGGTCGCTGAGCAAATCCTCCACGGCTTCATACAACACCGCTGATCTTAAAATTAAGCGCGGCGAGTACATTGATAGCATAGAAATTTACCCGCTGAATAATCCTAACGACTCAATCAGCCAGCTAAAGAGCGGAACCGCGCTCCCGGTACGGGAGCTGCCTACGGGCGCCGAGCTTTTTATTTATATGACCATGCGCTCGTGGGATAATGGCGTATTTCCCAACGATACAAAAATTCTGCATCAGGATTACTCTATCTTTAATGTTAAGCTGAACTGGGACAACGAATCGGATAAGGCTTCGCATAAAAGTGCGGACTTCGCCGGAGAGATTGCCACTGTTACGGCGCAGATATCCGATTTCAGCCGGGTGTACTATGGCGATAACGCACCCAATCCGGTAGTATATTACACTTTGGGCGTCAATCAGGCGGGCGATCTTGCTCCGGGAGGAGAATTTGCCGCAACGGTAAACTATTACAACTCAACTTATACATCCAGCGATCCATGGAAAGATCCCGTCATATTCGTTTTGCCTCCCAAGACGCTGCAATTGACTCCGGATCAGTCGCCAACTGTAACGAAAAACGGCGCTGTAATCGGAAACGCTCAGATAAGCAGCACAACGGTCGGCGGCAATCCGGTGTACAAAATCACGCTTCCCAAGGCGTCTATCGGCAAGAGTGACGGAAGCGCGTCAAATCTATACAAATTCAACCTCACGTTCCGAATCACGGTCGGAACAGGCGCCGGAACATACTATTTGGCTAAAACAGATTCCGCGGGCTATCCTGATACGGCGGGACTGATTTTCGGTACTTCGCAAATACCCAACAATCTTTTCTATTTCAAAGAAAGCGACAGCAAATTTTTTGTGGACAGCCCTGATTACGACAGCAACCCCGGCACCGAGCATCTGAGGGCAACAGGAAAAGACGCGCCGTTTACCGTCTCGGGCAGTAACGAGATGCTTGTTTATTCCGATCTCTATAACAACAATGCTCAGAATGGAACTGGAGTCTGGCAGAACGTGAGCACCGCCGGAGCGCAAGCGACAGTGCCGCTGGGCGGAACGGGAATGTTCAGGCTGGAGGTTCTGAATCGCGGCAATACATATCTCGGCGACGTTTACCTGCTGAATATACTTCCCCAAGAGGGCGACGGTTTAGGCAGCCAGTGGAGTCCGACGCTCCTTGACCTGTCCGTGCGGGTGACAAACGGAAGCGGTGTCGACGTGACCTCGTCAGAGGGCTTTGACAGGGCGTATTCCATCGAGTACAGCACGGCGGGCAATCCTTCCTACGCGGGCGGAGGCATTTCCAGGACGGGGGATCAGGCTTTTGCCGGAAACGCCGCGATAGCAGACGCAAAATCCTTTCTTTTCAAGATGACAAGCAAACGCCTTCCTCCCGGCTACAAGATTGCGATCACCGGTTCGATTTTGGCGCCGTCCAGCGCCGACACGGATATGACAGGGCTTACAGCGTACAATTTGTTTACAGCGGGAGCTATGTTCTACAATAATCAATCCGACACCGGCGGGACTCAGGCAAAAGCCTTCACACCCGAAAAGCAGGCGTTTGTACTGAGAGATTCGGGAAGCGCCGCGCTGACAAAGAGCGGGTACGTATTCTACGATATCAACAACGATAATGTTTTCAACGGCAATGACAAAGCGGCGGCGGGCGTGAAAGTTTCGCTGTACGCAGAGGATGCCGAAAATCCCGGAACCCCCGCTCCGGCAGTGTCGGCGGTTACATTTACCGATGAGAACGGACAATATGAATTCAGAAGCCTGACGGGCGGAAACTATTTTATTAAGGTTGAAAAACAAAGCGGACCACATTACTTTTATGGCATCCAGGGAGAGAATTCCGATCCCAAAGCCTCACATGTGAACCAGACTACAGGAATGAGCGACATGTTCCCGCTCGCGGCGGGGATGCAGGCACCGGCTGGGGTTAACGCCGCTCTCAGGGTGAGCACTTGGGTCAATGTTATCTTTAGAGCCGACAGTCTTGAAGGAGAAATCATTGATCAGGGTATGATGGTTTTTGCGGGGAGCGTCAGCCTACCGATTATCGGCGAGGTACGCCCCGGAGTCACTGTCAACTGTGACATTCCGGCCGGATACAGGCTGAAGCCCCGTACGCCGGAAAGCGCCGAATACAGTCTCACATGGAACCAGCCGGAAGCAAACGCCGTATTCATACTTGAAAAAATAAAAAACGGCGGCGGGGAAGCGGATAATGACACCAAGGGCGGCGGAGATAATGGAACGGGCGGCTCTGGCGAGACGAGGCCATCCGGAAGACCAGTTCCGAACAGTCCGCCAGATGGAAAAAATACCTCCGGCGGCTCGAACAGCTCTGGTGTCTCTCCTGCAAATCATACACCCGGCGCTCAATACCCGTCAATCGTCACTCCCGCAACCGTTGAGGGCGCGCAGCCGGACAAAATAAGCGCGGCGAAAGTTGTCCCCGGCTTGAAAAAAGCCGCTGCCGCAGACAAACAAATGGAAATCGAATCTACCAGAACAACAAGCGAAGTTCCTCTCGGAATGACCGATCCTGCAAATATAACAATTCTGCCCAAAGCGGGCGGGACAGCCGCTACCGGATCGATGATATTGATCGGAATTGCCATGGTCGTGGCTGGAATAATGCTCGCACGGACTAAAAAGCGCAGCCGAGACTGACAAAGCGCAGATCAGCCGGGCAGTCTAGCTTCCTGGAACAGGGAAAGCAGTACTCCAGCGAGATAATGTCCACCTCCGGTAGTTTTCGGCATGAATCAAGACGAAACGAACAAGTGCGCCAAAAAATAAGAGCGCGGTTAGCTTCAAAGCAGAAGCTAACCGCGCCCTATACATTAAGGCATTCTTCGCGTTTCAACCCCCGACGCTCAGATCATCAAAAAAGCGGCGTATCTTAAGAAAACAAAGTGAGCGTAAAGTAAAATCTGGAAATGTTGATTCGCGATGCAATTTACTTTTTAAGATTCAGTTCGAAATACTGGTCAAAATCCACATCGCTACCCCGTGCACGAGAATTCACCCTGAAAACGTATTCGCCAGCCGGCAAATCACCGAGCGAATATCGAGACTCGGTTCCGTATTCGCGCAATGCGGTAAATTCTTTTTCACCGCTTTTCCTAAACTGAAATTCATATTCCGGTGTAACGGACTTATCCGCCAACGCGACTGCCTCCAGTCGGGCGTTCTTGGCGTTCAGCTTCAACTGAACGCCAAGAACGCGTGACGGCTCAGCGGCCATTCGGGCCGAAAAGTCAGGGGCCAAATAATCATCGGGCTTGAGCGTCCCCGCCAGGTAATCTGACAAAAAGGAAGCAAGCACTTTTGAATAAGGCTCGGCGCCAAAATCATTCATATGAACCGGGTCGCGGAACCCGTACTCGCCATTATCCAAAACTTTCGGCCAAAGCAAGGTGAAATTATAGTACTCCAATCCGCGGCTGGATGTCAGCTCATGCAGATAGTTCAGCAGTCCCTGATAGTCATACGTTTCAAACGCGACATTCAGCAGAACGGGAGATGATATGCAGAGCAGTTTGGAATTGTTGGCGGCACAAAGATCAACTATTTTATTGAAGTAGTCAACGCTCTCAGCGCTGACCTTATCGGGGTTCCAGGGCATACTAAACCAAATCGGGTTCGCGCCAAAATTTTTCTGTGGCATGAGCATTGTTGTCGAAAAATGCCCCTTGCCGCTATATAATCCGCGCTCATCGTCGTAATCGTAAATATAGTTTACATAGTCATCTTTTAGTTTTTCCAGCGGGTTGCTGATGAGCTTAGTTGATGTCAGAACTTCAGGCGCGTAATACACCCCGGGCAGAAGCGCGCGTATATAGTCGCTGGATTTGAATCCGCTAAGTAAATATGAAAGCCTGTTGGCGGACCATTTATACTCAACAAACAGTCTCATAGTACTGTCCGGCGCTTTTTCCACCAGGCGATTTGCGTTCAATTCCATCACAACCAACGAAGGTTTATGAGCTTCATACATTTCGAGCAGCCAATAGTAGGAGTCCACCATCTTTTCTCCGTCAGAGGACATTATAAAGCAATTTGAGTTCAGTTTTTCATCAATTATCTCCGGTACAATACTTCTGTACATCGTTGACGCGCCTACAAACACAACGTCCAGGTTCTCCTGCTGGTAAAAGTCATGAAATACGACTCTGTCCTGAGAGTTTGCAGGTATACATATCCATGCCAGCAGTTCGCTGAGCAAGATAAAAATCACTGCGAAGACCAGCACCTTAAGCGCGATTATTTTAAAAGTTGGCATAGACAAAACCTTTCATCCCCGACACATCGTGAACGGCGTATATGAGCAGCAGGAATAAAAACGCGAAGTAGATTATCCACCGCACAGCCAAACGCCGCTTAGCGATAAAGCTGCGCAAATGTACTCCCCGCTCCTGAGCCAAGCTGACAAAGAACAGCAGGACTGTCATCGCTGCCAGGAAAATTAATTCACGGCGCGTAAAGCTGCCCCGCAAAAGCTGTCCGGCAGGAGCGGTGAAGGAAGTCACAGAATGCCATATCATGCGCATAGCGCTGTCAAAGTCGGCAGCAGCAGAAATATATTTTCCTATATAAACAAAGAAGAACGTCTTAAGAGAGGCGAAAACTCGCCAAACCGGCACACTTTCGTTGATTGAGGGGTGCTTCTGCGTAAACGCTTTCCACGGGTCGGCAAACAGTATGCCGATAACAATGAGGATGCCGTTGTACACGCCAAACGCCATATACTTCCACTCGGCCCCGTGCCAAACGCCGACAGCAAGAAACACCACAAACATCGCAAGGCAAGTGGTGAATATTTTTCCGAAATGATTTCCCATAAGCTTGCGGGAACGTTTGCCAAGTTTACCGAAAGCCTTGGAAAGGGAAAGCGGATAAAACAGGTAATCCCTCATCCACGAACCGAGCGTTATATGCCACCTGCGCCAGTAGTCGGAGATTGAAGTCGCGAAGAATGGCCGCCTGAAGTTCTCCACCATATCTATACCCATAACCTGAGCTATGCCGCGGCAAATGTCAATGCCGCCCGAAAAATCCATATAAACCTGGAGCGTGGCCACAAGAACTCCAAATGCCACTTGATAACCGGCGTACTCCGTGTAATTCGGCAGTATCTCATTGACCAAAATCAGCGCCCTGTCGGCGATTACCATTTTTTTGATATATCCCCACATTATCAGCTGCAGACCGAATTTTACCCGGGTATAATCAAATCGGTTTGGAGCGTAAAGCTGTGAAGCAAGATCATTATACCTGCTGATTGGACCCTGAACAATTTGAGGGAAAAAGGAGACAAACAACGCAAATTTCGCGATATTCCTGTCGGCGGGGAATTTCTCGCGATATACGTCAACGAGATATCCGACCGATTGGAAGGTATAAAACGATATACCGAGCGGCAGCAGCAAAGAGGAAATCGGCAGTCCAGTTCCGGTCGTTTCGAGAAGAATATTGATATTGAGGGCAAAAAAGTTGTAATACTTCAAAAATCCCAGTATTCCGAACGTAACTAGGAGCGCGCCAAGTAATATCCACCTGCGCTTCCTCATGAATTTGGATATGTATACTTTCTTGTTGTCACGAAGCCACTGCGTGTCTTTATCCTTGAATAACTCGCGCTGTTCCGCGTGTACACGATCGATCAGTATGCCAGAGGTAAAGACAACCAGCGTAGTAAACATTAATAACAGTGTCATACCCACGCCGGTAAAGAGATAAAATACATAACTGCCAACCAAAAGTACTATCCAGCGATGCTTTGGAGGCACTAAAAAATACCCAATAAATACACAAACCAAGAAAACAAAGAATTGAACGCTGACAAAAGACATGTTGAGCTCCCGATGTTTAGTAATAGTATAACATAATAAATTATAGTTGGATTTCGCCGCAAAGTCAAGCGATCCGGGCACGGTGCCCGTTCGGGATACGCTTCCGCACAGCCGTATTTACGCATTTAATCTGTTGCTAATACAGCCCAGGTTTTTTTAATGCGGTATCCTTTTGCGCGTTTGACCGGATATTTTTATACCTGATTAGCATATTGTAGGCAGTTTCTTTGCCGCAGCGCGTCAGATCTTGGTGTCCGGCGCAGAGTGCAATATTGTCGTTTCGTTTGTCATATAAATACCAGCATAATGCAATGAAATAGTCGGGCGGAAGTTGATATTATCTGCATACTGGTCTTTGGATAGTACGAAGGGGAGCAATCTGATTGAAAAAGTGCATACATTCTTTGAAGTGAACGGTATTGTGAGTCCTGTATTTTATTAATCTTGCATTTTGTTGCCTAAAGTAAGGTCATGCAACAGGCCACACCAAGACTTTTCTATATACAATAAATTTCATATGCAATGATGTGTAATAATACCGGTGTATAGTGTTTTAAGGAGGGGTTTTTATGGCAGAAGCTTTGTTCATAATCGAGAATTTCAACGAATCTTCCGGTCTGCATACCGAAGATGGACTGTCACTATTTATTAAGCAGGATAACGAACACTATTTGCTTGACACCGGTGCGCCTGGCAAGTTCATTGAAAACACGCAAAAATAGGCGATGATTTGCAAAACCTGGACGGCGTGATCATTTCGAACAATGAATATGACCACATAGGCGGACTTCGAGCGATGCTTGAATATAATAAAAAGTCAAGGTATATCTAAAAAGTTCCGCCAAAAGTAAGTTTTACTATTAAGTGCTCTGCTTCAAAAAGAACATCGGTAATAGAAAAACTTGTTTCGCGTATGCAATGATAGATTCGTATATCGAAGAGGAATGTGCAATTTCAAATTCACTCGATTGCTGTCAAATGAGGTGTTCGACTATGCCCATTCGTGTAAAGGTGCAAATCTTCTGGAGAAGAAAACTCGCCGATTTCTTTCTGACAGCTTCAATTACAAATTATTTGTGGTCATTGAAGAAAACGTGAAACTCATAATTATCAGCAGTTACTGCCTAGCGGCACTGTAAATATAGTTCGCACTGTAAAAGCGAGGTATCCCGATAAGTCTATTTCTCATATAATCGGAGGATTTCACTTTGCGCTTTTCGGTTTTGGTACAAGCCGTCACAGCTAAACTGCAGCGAGGAGTATGTCCGGGAAACTGCACAAATACTCGGCAGATCATGCAGCGGCACTATTCGCACATGTCATTGCACTGGAAAAACCGCACACGGAATTATGAAAAAATTTTTCGGCGACATTGCATATTTTTACAGGCAAAAAATAGTCATTGAATAGTCGCTAATTAGCGTGAATTATCTGGAAAAATTAAAATTATCGTAATATGTCACCCCTTGTTTCATGTTTACACCGCAAGCAGACATGATATATAATGGAAATACCATATACGAAAGAGGGGGAAGCCAACATGAAAATGACAGTGCTTTACCATTCCAAAACAGGAACCACAAAGAAAATGGCAGAGGTTATAATTGAGGGCATGCAGTCGGTCGACGGCGTTGAGGCAAAGGCATTTCCTATTGAGGAGATCGATGAAGTATGGACAAAGGAAAGCAAATGTATAGTAGTCGGAACGCCGATTTACGCCGCGAGCGTGACTGCCGAACTGAAAATATGGATGGACGGCCCGGCCAGAAAGCTCGGAATGTCCGGGAAAATTGGCGGAGCTTTCGCAACCGCCGATTATCTTCATGGAGGTGGCGAGTTGGGAATACAGACTATCTTGAATTACATGCTGGTTCACGGAATGCTGGCATATTCTGGCGGAGCCGCATTCGGAAAGCCGATAATTCATCTGGGGCCGGTAGCGCTCAGAGAGCATTTGGATGACAGCGTGGAAGTATTTAAGCTTTACGGCCAGCGCATGGCATCTAAAACAAAGGAAATCTTCGGCTAATTTAAGTATTTAGGCAAGCGGTCATTCTCATTAGAACTCATTATCATAAATTGACAAAATTGTCTTATTGTGCAATAATGAAAGTATAAGTGTCGAAAGTTGATATACATTATGGTCATTTGCCGGGCTATAATGCGCTGATATCCGGTGCGCATGAGGGAAAAGCATGGTAAATGCGCCAATATGAAAAGGAGAGTGACCATGAAGCTATTAAATGAGGTTGCGGTAATTACCGGAGCCGGCTCAGGTATGGGGCGCGCGATGGCGAGACTGTTTGTTTCCGAAGGCGCGAAAGTTGTTGCCGCGGATATTGTGCCCAAAGGAGTTGAAGAACTGATTTCAGAGTGCGGAGACCTGCCGGGGGAGATCGTGTACTGCAAGGCGGATGTTTCCAAGCGGGCGGAAGTAGAAGCTATGCTCGACTTCGCAGTTGAAAAATTTGGAAATTTGGACATACTGGTAAACAATGCAGGTATTATGGACAACATGATGCCGGTTGGAGAGGTCAGCGATGAGCTCTGGGATAGAGTCATGAATATCAACCTCAAGGGAGTCATGTTTGCCTGCCGCCGTGCAGTGGATATAATGCTCGGGCAGAGCGCGGGCGGGCGCATAATAAACATAGCGTCCCTCGGAGGACTACAGGGCTGCCGTGCGGGCGCGGCATATACCGCGTCCAAATTTGCCGTCGTCGGGCTGACGCGCAATATCGGATACATGTACGCCGCAAAAGGCATACGATGCAACGCCATCTGCCCCGGTGCGGTAGAAACCAATATTGGAACAGGAATGCGTGAGCCGAGCGAACTCGGGATGGAGCGTGCGCTTGGTGGGATTAATCTGAATCCGCGCATCGGCGCTTCTGGTGAAATAGCTAATGTGGCGCTGTTTTTGGCATCCAATGACTCGAGTATCATCAACGGAGCGGTAATAACCGCGGACTCTGGGTGGAGCGCATACTGATCCTCCAGGCAAAGTATAAGCCGAAGCGAGGCCCGAATGAGGCATGATCAAACACTCGATTATGTTCTTGGTAAAAGAACTAGCCTTCTCCGCTATGATAAAGGGATGCCGGAATTAACCGGCATCCCTTTGTTCTTGGAGACAACCACCGGCTGTGCCGGTGGAGCGAAAAAAGCTTTAGCGATACCCATGACAAAAAAGCTCCTTTTGATATAATCAAAGTGCGGTCTGGTAGCTGCACAAAGATATCAAAAGGAGGTCATTCTCAGTGAACGACAGTAAGAGTTTAGCACATACGAAATGGAACTGCAAATATCACATAGTATTTGCACCCAAATACCGACGTAAGATATTTTTCGGTAAAATGAAGGCAGAAATTGGGGCAATACTGCGAGAATTGTGCAAATGGAAGCAAGTAAATATAATTGAAGCCGAAATATGTCCGGATCACATACACATGTTGGTAGAAATACCACCGAAAATGAGCGTGTCGAGCTTCATGGGATTTCTGAAAGGGAAAAGTAGCCTGATAATACATGAGAGGCACGCAAATCTGAAGTATAAGCATGGGAATCGGAGTTTCTGGTGCCGGGGATATTATGTGGACACGGCAGGCAAGAATACAAAAAAGATAGCAGAATACATCCAGAACCAGCTAAAAGAAGATCAGGTATCGGATCAAATGACGATGAGGGAGTATGTCGACCCGTTTACGGGTGGCAAATAACAAGCCTTACGCAAGTGTCAGATCGTAGAAACGCCTTAAGGCTCTGCGTGTAATAGAGCCTTTAAGGCGTTTCTGAAATACCACCGGCTACGCCGGTGGATTTTTATTAAAGCGCTTCACTCTTGCATATTATTTGCTGATTTGAGGGGCCGGTCTGCGAGCTTTATCAAATACAAATGCAAACAGATAAAGCAGCGAAATGCCCACCGCCATTACCAGCAGTTTTTCAATGGATTGGCAGATTGATGTCGTCGGCTCAATTGGAGTTTTCGCCAAACCGGAAACGACGCGCGAGACTATCGTCTTGAATGGATTAGTATAAAGAAGGAGCGACGCAATGGCTGTCCAAGCCGTCATCAAAACCACGCTGTACCTGCATTTCTCTGAATTAAGAAAGGTCAAAAAGACCGCAATCCCCGGTATCGCAAGGATAATCAGGTCGTGGGGCTGCTTATAAAACCAGAAGGAGGAGGCGATCGCCGCTCCGGAAAAAAGAATCAGCAGATCGTTGTCCAGACCTTTCTTCTTTGCGAGAAACCAGAATATAACGAAGAAAATTATTCCCGACAGCAAGCTCAGCAATAAAATCAAAACGGTACTAACGTCCAGGAACCTGAGCGGGTCGAACAGGCCCATATACGCTCCCAATTCCGAGGGAAGACCCGAGCCAAGGCTCAGCATTGCCAAAGCCATTTCAAAAGGCTCGGTCTGCGTGGCGATAAAAGAAGTTATCCATGCTGCAATGGTTATGCCGCACGCAATGAGCAGCGGCGTCCACTTTCTCTTCAGAATAAGCAATATAAATATAACACCGGACAGCTGAGGCTTGATCGTCATGAGCCCCAGAAGGGCGCCAGATAATATTGGGTGTCTGTCCAGGTTGCACAGCACAATTACAGCTAGCAGAAAAACAATACCCGCGTTGTTGCCGAAGAAAAAAGTGTTTCGCCAGACCGAAGGCAACACGATCGAGCAGGCAAGAATTATGTACAGATATTTATCGTCTGAGAGATAATTGTGTCTGACAAGATAGCTGTAGAGTTCTTTTGCGGCGATCAGAAACAAAACGGCAAATACAGCGATCCCGTAAGGAAGCGCTATGGAATATGGCAAAAACCCGGGGCTCAATACGTTTCCGAGGACAAAAGTCCACGGAACGGTTCCCGCTTGAGGGAAGAGAGGCCCGATAGAATCGATAACGACCTTACCCTGCATCGCGTCAAACGGATTAATCCCATTTAATAAATAGGCGTTTTCCTGCCATCTTAAATGAAAGTCGCCGTAAAAGTATATGGCTTCACCGGATAGCCAATAAAAAATATCATAAAGCAGAATAACGAAAACAATGCACAAAAACGTTTTGTTAACGTTCCAAAAGCTCTTATTAAGCGTCATATTGTTAGTCAACCTCTACTAATCAATTATCTAAACATCCGCTTGCTTATTTAAAACCTCAGATTTAGAGCCGCTGCTGGTTTTGTTTGCAATCATCATTTTTATTATATTCAGCTTGAACTCAAAGTCTTGTTTCGCTCTCTTGGTTTCGGTGTCTAAAATCAGGCCGCATGAAAGAGAAAGCATTGCGGCCAGCATAACAAATCCCGATACAATCAGCATGGGCACCTTGAATACGAATCCCGTTTGGATGTATTCAACAATTGGGGGGATAAAGAAACCGACTGAAACAATCGACAGGAGCAGGGCAATCAAAGCAAAGAAGGGCAGCGGGCGATAATCTTTATATAGCCTGAAAATTGAGAACAAAACCTTTGAACCGTCCGAATAAGTCTTGAGTTTCGACTCACTGCCTTCCGGCCGGTCTTTGTACACTATCGGTATTTCCACTGTGTTAAAATTCTTGTCGAGCGCGTGAATGGTCATTTCAGTCTCGATCTCAAAGCCCTTTGATAAAACAGGAAACGTTTTAACAAATAAGGGGCTGAACGCGCGATAACCGGTCATTATGTCTTTTATGTTGCCGCGGAAGAAACGGTTAACCAGCTTCTTGACCAAAACGTTGCCGGAATTGTGAAAAGGACGCTTATTCTCCGTAAAATATGTTGAAGACAATCTGTCTCCCACAACCATATCGGCGTTATTTTCAAACACCTGGGCACACATTTCTCTGGCATATTCAGCGGGATATGTATTGTCTCCGTCAACAATCAGATAGCAGTCGGCGTCAATTTCCCGGAACATGGTGCGAATAACATTACCTTTGCCTTGTTTAGGCTCGCGGCGGACAAGCGCGCCCGCGCCCAGCGCCAATTCGGCGGTGTTATCGCTGGAGTTGTTGTCGTAAACATAAATATCAGCGTCCGGTATTTCACGCTTAAAATCCGTTATCACGCTGACTATGGTTTGGGCTTCATTGTAACAGGGAATCAGAACTGATACATTTTTACCGCTTGTCATCCTAAAACCTCACTTTCGCAATTTTTCTTTCGTGATACTTTCCTGAGCTACATGACAAAAGTGCCGACTGCGGTTGCGCGAGATTATTGCTATCTGCAGTCTAATTAATAATACTTGTCATATGGTGGATCAAATGCATACCTGAGCGCCTATTTCATGTGTACATGCCAATATTTCCTCTTTTGCAACTGGCAGGATACTGTATAAAATTTAATATTATATAAATTAATAATACACTAGCCGTCCTAAATAAGCAAGTTCTATTTTGGAAATATTGGAAACGATGCAAAGCGCTGCTAAAATATATACTAAATAGAAATGAAGAGACTTTTGAGTATACTTTTCTCTAATCATAAAGTGAATATGAAGGATATGTTGCTGTTATAACTTCTGTTATTTCAGACTAAAATCAAATCGTCAGATTTTTCAGCAAAAGTGACAGCGCCTTCCTGATATGTTGGAGGGCGCTGTGTGGTCGCGGTATTTATTATTTTGCCATACATTTACTCGGTTACGGTTTTTTTGTGCTTAAACATTTTACTGTGATCGGTGCCTCCGCAGAGATGCGTTGTTCCGTCGTATGCGTCCATTTTTGCTTTTTCGGCCGCATACTTCTCGTCAGCCTGAGGCTGCGTCAGTGTACCGGCGGTCACGGCGGCATCAAGTTTGGTTTTTGCCTCGGCAAGATATGCTGTTTTGAACTCGGTCATCTTGTTGGCTGCAGTCAGAAGGTCTCCGACCTTTCCGCTCTTCACAGCATCCTTGACTTCCGCTTCGGTTTTGCCGAGAACCGACGCCGCTACTGATATAACGTTGACGCGGGTTCCGCTGTTTTTGTCTTTGTGATTGTGTGACTTTTCCGCAGCTATGGTTTTTGCGGATTCGGGCTTAGTTGTCTGCGGAGCCGACGCGTCGGCAGCAAAAGCGCTTGTTGCGCCGACGGTAAGCATAAGCACTGCGAGAAATAAGGATACGATTTTACTTTTACTCATGAAATTCTCCTTTCAATTTGCCATCTACTTATTTGAATTTAGATCCGGTTACATGGCGATCACCTCCCTAAAAATGGCCGGGCAATTTATTTTTGCGACGCAAGACGCATCAGCATATCCGCAAGCTCTGCTCTCGTCAGTTCAGAATTTGGATTCAGCGTGCTGCCCTGAGGCGCAAGCTTATCGAGTATTCCGGCGTTTGAGCAGAATGCGACCGCGCCGGAAGCCCAATCTGCGACGCTGTCAGAGTCGGTATAACTGACCTCGCCAGTCTTCATAGTAATACCGCTGTACATTGCGTAGTTGTATAGAATTTGGCACATTTGCTGTCGGGTGACAGTGTCCAGAGGACCATATTTTCCGTTTCCATAGCCCGAAACTATTTCATTCGCTTGCGCCCAGCCAACATAGGAAGCGTACCAGCTGCCGGACACAACGTCGCTGAATGCGCTTGTCGCGGTATTGTCGGCTTTTGCCAAGCGGCCAAGTACAGTGATGGCCATCGCGCGGTTGACTGAAACATCGGGAGAAAATGCGTTTGACGAAGTTCCTGTCATAATATTGGAGTCAAAGGCAAATTTTATCGCGTTGTAATACCTGCTGTTTGCGGGTACATCCTGATAGGGAAGTTCGCCGACAGAGAAAACCCACTGGCTGGTGCCGGTAAAGCTCTGATTGGAGCTAATTACTGAAATTGTGAGCTGATATGTTCCGGCGGCTGTCGGCAGGATGCCGGATACCACCGATTCGCCATCGCTTAAGAGACAGCTTTTCGAGTAATTCTCCGAGGGCATATCTGTGACTGTCAGTTGTATATCAGTGTTGGGAACGCTTGCGGCAGATCCGCCGTTTCGCAAGACCGCCGTGATGTTTTTCAGTATCGGGGCTGTGCCTGCCGATGCCTTGCTCATACCAGCGCCATTATTAATTTCGAAACTTACCGCAGCCTTGCCCGAAGCGGCCGTGTATTCGGAAACACCCGAGAAGCTTTTCTGCGTTGCCGATAAAGTGAAATCGGGCGAGCCTTCCGCAGCGGTACCTGTATTTATGCCGGGATTTCCGGGATTAAAGTTTGGCAGAGTGTTGCCGCCAGTGAGGGGAGGCTCACCGTTTGGCGGGGAAGCGTTATCCGGTCGCGCGCCGCCATTCGGCGGGAAAGCGCCATCAGGCCGGGTGCCGCTGGGAGGAATCGCGCCGTCAGCGGGCTTAAATCCACCCATGCCGCCCGGTCTGCCGCCCATTCCCGTTCCGGTGTACTGCTGCTGAACACCGCCGGAATAACTGCCGCCTAGGGCATAAAGGCCGTAGGTTGACGTCGCGCCGGAAACGGTCCCTCCGGAATACAGGTGATATGTACCACCTGCAGACATTGCCGCCGTGGAAATTGTCGCGCTCTGATAGTTTCTCGCGGGATTGAATGTCGCGATTTCCTTGCCGCTTGAGTCCGTCAGTTTTATTACTGTTCCAGCCTTCTGGGTCGATGCGTAAGTCAGCTCGATATAGGCCTGTTTGGAATCCGCGCTCGCGGCGTCATTTCGGCTCCCCAGTGCGATAACGGTGCCTCCGTTGATCAGTATCGGCTTGTCGGCGTCAATACCGCCGTCTCCGCTTTGCGGATTTGCCAGCGCAATCAGCGTACCGCCGTTAATAACCAGAAAACCGTTGGAATCCACTCCGTCTCCTTCCGCGCCGAGACCGCCGTTAACGTAAATCGTGCCGCCGTTTATCGTCGTTACGGATACACCGTCCTCATTTGTGTTGATGCCGTCGTCCTGCGCCGATATATTCATGATCCCGCCGTTGATAGTTAGGTGAAGTTCGCTGTCAAGCCCCTCGTTGGCTGCGGTAATGTTCAATACGCCGTTGCCCAAGGCTCCGCCTGACACATTCATGGACATTTTCGAATACACCGCGCCGTCATACTTATGGAGCTTTTTAACAGTACCCGGCTTGTAAATCCGCGCTACATACGAGCCGCGTATGTTGTTCGTCGACCCATCCGCGATGATGATATTCGCGCCGGCTTTGGCGGTGTCCACAGTCGAGGAAGCAGTTGCAATGTCCGAGACGCCGCATTCGTAAACGTTGTAGAAGATAATCGCGGGTGCGACCGTGCAGGTGATGTTCGCGTTGTCAAGGATGAGCGTGACCACGGCGCTTGCGTCACTTTTTGCGTCCGCACCCAAATCGACCGCGATTTGTCCGGCTGATAATGTGCCGGAAATTCTGTATGTTCCCGCCTTTGTGATCGTCACTACTGTATGGGATGCGGCTTCGGCGGCGGTGTGCGCGTCGGTTGCTGCGCCCTCGCCGTATGAGCTGTCATGCCCTGCTTCGTAGTAAACAATACCCGCGCCGGTGTATACTGCGGATGACGGGCTTTGCGGCGCGGTTTTTCCGTCGACTAGTACGCCGCTGTCAGACAGTGTTATGACGGTTTCAGCGCCGCTTTCGGCGAACGCCGGGATTGAAAAAGCTAAACAGATAGCTGCGGCTATTATTATTGAAAGTGCTTTTTTCATAATGCTTTTACCTCTTTACATTTTGTTTTGCTTTCGGATTCGCGAGTTTATCTTTTCACTCTGCCGCCCTGACCACTGGGGCCGCCTCCGCGGAATCCCATGCCGGTATTTCCGCCCGTTCCCGCAGTTGCGCTCGACAGGAGATCACCCGCACTGTAAACTTCATAGGCTTGGCCGGATACAATGTCGGGAGATGTCAACACGAGATATTTGCAGTCAATTGCCGGAGTAAAGGCAATCAGCGTCTCACCGTCTTTGCGCACCGATATCTCTTTGCCAGCGCCGGCATTCTCAACATATATGTAATTGCCGCCCGATATCGAACCGATGCCGGTTCCGCCGTATATGACCGTGCCGCCGGTCAGCGTGTATGTTCCGTCGCAGTCAATCGCGCCGTTGTCGGGCGAGGAGCTGATGAGCGCGACCGTTGTACCTCCGCTGATATTAATTGCTCCGTTGGAATCCAGGCCGTCGCCGCCCGCTGTGAAAGTGATATTTCCACCTGAGATATCAAGGGAGTGATTTCCCGACGCTGAAAATCTGTCCTGGCCGAACCGGCTGCCCGGGGTTGCGCCATCCGCACCGCCCGCCGCGTTGATAGCGTCATCGGTGCATACCAGATTAATGATCCCGTCACTGATCGTGATGTTGGCTGCTTCCAGCCCCTCGTAGGACTGAGATACCGTTATCGTTCCTCCGCTAACGTCGAGATTTTCGTCGGCGTGGACGCCGTCGTCACCGGTTTTGATGGCGAATTCGCCGCCGCCGATGTTGACGTTGCCGTTAGCGTGAACGCCGTCGTCCGCGCTGTCAATTGAAAAGCTGCCGCCGGTGACTGTGATGTCTGTGCCGGCCTTGATCCCCTTGTGACTCTCCGCGTTGTCGGCGGTTGAGGCATTTTCCGCGCCGCCGCCTGCCACAATGTCAAATGTTCCGCCGGAAATCTGCAATGCCGTTTCAGCCTGTATACCGTCAGTTTCGGAACGAAGCGCGAAGCTGCCGCCTTCTATGATCACATATCCCTTCAAGGCGTCTTTGTCGTTGTTGGATTGTATGGCGTCTCCGCCTGAAACGACGGCAATGCTTCCGCCCGTCACAGTAACGGAGTCCCTGCCGCGGATTCCGTGATTTTTCGCGTCGACCGTTATTGTTCCTCTCACAATTACCAGGTCGTCCTTGGTGCCGATTCCGTTGTTGAAGCCTGCATTCACTGTCAGGGAGCCCTCGCCGTTAATGCTTAAATCGGCGTCCGCGAACAAAGCGGCATTGGGTTCCTCGTTGGCTGTGTCGGCGTACTGAAAGCTGTCGCCGCCGTCGGTCAGGATATTGCTTGTGTGATCAGCCAGCGTGACAATCAGTTTGTCGCAGGATTTGGCGTAAATTGCGGCGCCAGTTTTATTTGTAATCTCAGCGCCGTTCAGCACAAGCTGGACATTGTCATTTTCTCCGGCGGCAATCACAATCTGGCCGTCAGTCAGCTTGCCGCTGACGATATAGATCCCGGCGGCTGTTATGGTCATGACCCCGCCATCAACTGATGCGCCCATGCCATCAACAATTGCAGACGCGCCGTTCAGCGTGATTTTTGTACTGGTCGATTCGTCATAGCTGCTGTTTGTATCCTTTGCAGTGAGATCTGCGGATAAAGGCAGCGCGGCGGTCAACGGGTTGGCTGATGTGTCCGGCTGGGCAGATGCGTCCGCGTTGGCGTGGGATTGCTGTGCGGAGGGTGGGGAAGGAGCACTTGCCGGTGTGCCCGCCGAACAGGCGGCTAGTCCGGTTATTAAGATCAGTGACAATGTGATCGCGATGAGTTTATTCGATTTCATTGGATTAACTCCCTTTCTGATTAAAACTCGGAGCTCGGCGCCTCCAGCAGCAGCGTGATATTCAGGTTTCCGTTGCGGCAGCGCAGCTCGTCGATAAACGCCTTGTCACTTACGCCGTCTTTGGTTGTAACGCGATAGTTGATCTCATACAAGCTGCCCAGGTTGACCGTTTTAACGCGCTGGAGTCTGGCTGACGTGGTATATTTTTGCAGCACGCCGTCAAACGCGCCCTCGTAATCTAAATTTTCCGGTATCGTAATTTTAAGCAGCTTTTCGGCGCTGGCTGACTTGCCGAACTTAAATACCTCCAGCAGAACCATCACGGCGCACAGCGCGACAGCCACAATCGCCGCGTAGAGGAGATAGCCCATGCCCGCGGCCAGCCCGACCGCCATCGAAAACAGCACGTAAGTGATGTCAATCGGGTCGCCTGGTGCGGAACGGAACCGGATGATTGAAAATGCACCGGCCAGACTGAATGCCCGCGCGATGTTGTTGCCTACCAGCATAATAATGATGGTCACGACCGCGGGAAGCATCACAAGTGTCAGCGCGAAGCCCCGTGAGGGAGACGCCGTTTTGTGTGTTTTCATGTATACGAAGGCAATAAGCAGCCCCAACCCGAAGGCCGTGCCCAGCGCCATCAGCAGGCCAGGCAGTGTGATTGCCGTTTCGGCTGCCGTTGCAGAAAAAATTGAGTCGAACATGAATAACTCCTCCTCGTATACTCTGTTTAGGCGGTTGCAAGTGCCGGGACAGCGACGGTTTCGCGCTCTTGATTCCCGAAGGCGGCTGCCGGTATTTGATGAGCCCGTTCGAGCTCTTGTGTATATACAGTACCGTATTTGGAAAAGCTCGTCGGGTAAATTTTGTGCTCCGAGAGCAGACGCGCAAACCACAGCGGAATGCTTTCGGACGATTTGACCTCCATGAGCCACATGCCGTCGTCCAGCAGCATATCTCCGTAATCTCCTGCTTCCAAGAAAAGGTCGTACCGCCTCGAGCGGATATTCCGGTCGAATGAAACCCGCAGATCGTGTTCGCCGATGCCGAAATACGCACGCCGGTCATAAGCCAGATACAGCGATGGTACTAGCCTGTGCTGTTGCAGGATATACTCAATTTCGCGCAGAACCTGTGGATTCATACCCGGCTTCAATTCAGGGATTTCTCCGTTTGCGAGGAACGTATACGCGTCGGAAAGCTTCATGGCGCTGCGCCTCTTGTTGGTTAGTCCGCAGAATTTCTTTTTTATTTCCACGTACACCTTTGCGTCCGCATCCGGAGTGCCGTAAGAGCGAAGCCTGAGCTTTTCCTTGTAGTCGGGTTTTGCGAGAGAAGTACGGATCAGGTGGCTGTCTTCGGTGTCGTAGTAGATGTTGCTGATAGAATAAGTGTCATATTTTTTGTTGTATGCATCCGCTTCCATAAAATCTGAAAGCCTTTGCTTCAGTTTGAAAAATGTATCCGAGTCGATCATATATTTGTTCTCAAATCTGTTGAAGACCTCGATAGCCATGCTGGTCAGCTCCTTTGTGCTTGTTATGACTCAGTATAAAGTTTTAATGAGACGGGAATATGAAAATGGCTGTCAGTGTTCGTGAAAAGGCAATGAAAAACCCCGCCGGTGACGGCGGGGCTTGTACAAACTAATTTACTTTTTGAGTTCGAACCAGAAGGTGCTACCCTGACCGACAGTGCTGTCAGCGCCAAAGCGCGCGCCATGCAGTTCGAGGATGCCCTTGACAATCGAAAGGCCGAGACCTGTTCCTGCCTTTGGGCGGGAATGGGTTTTCGACTTGTAATACCGCTCCCATATCAGCGGAAGTTCCTCTTCCTCGATGCCGCCGCCGTGATCTGCAATCTCGACGCGGGACCAGCCGTTATTATTCTTTACCTTAACTGAAATCGTCCTGTCCTCACCCATATAGTTCATCGCGTTGCCAATCAGGTTATAGAGCACCTGCTCGATCTTGGGGCTGTCCGCGTAAACATATTGATCGGGCTCGATGAATGTGTCAAATTTGCAGCCTTCGTGTTCGAAAATCGGCTCAAAGCGCGAGATAACTTTTTTTACTGTGCTGCTCAGGTCTATGTTCTCCGATTCTAGCGTTTCGTTTCCCGCCTGCAATGAGGAAAGTTCCAGTATGTCATTCACCAGTATGGTTAACCGCTCGGCTTCGTTGTGGATAACGCCCAGGTGTGCCTCGCGTTTTTGCTTATTGTCGCCGGATATGTCCCGGATCATTTCGGTATACGCCTGAATCATGGTGAGCGGCGTTCTCAAATCGTGCGAGATGTTGGCAATCAGCTCACGGCGCAGTCCCTCAACCTTGGAGAGTTCGGCGGAGGCGTATGTCAGTGTATCGGCTAGCTCATCAAGCTCGGAACAGAAGCCCTTGTCAAAATTTCGGGGGAAAACGCCCGAAGCAAGCTCTTTGGCCTGCGATGTAATCGAGGCGACAGGCCGGGAAAACCTGCGTGTGATGAAAAACGCAATCAATAGGCTGAGACACAGCGCCACAATCGTGACATACATAAGCTGAGTACGCAAAATATCGGTGGTTGCGTCAACCGGGTCGAGCCTCGCCTCAACGCACAGCAGCCCGTTTTGCAGCGCGGCGCCGCAGACCAGCGCCCTCCCGCGAAAATCACCTTTGTCCACAGTAAAGCTGATCCGGCCGTTATCACTTTGCCCCAATCTGCTTGTAAAATCCGAAAAATAGTCGGGCAGAGGCCGGAAAAAACCCATTCTGTCTCCCGGCCTCAGCCGCTTGCCTGGACCGTGCTCGTCTGTCGAATAGAAGACATCGCCTTCTGAGTCGGTTAAGTAAATAAGTACGGAATTGTTATACGCCGTCTGATCCAAAATCGCTTCGAAATTCTCGTCATCCGAGCGTTCAATCAGTGCTTCCATGACTCTTTGAACATCCTGCGTTTTCATGCCCTCATAAAAGCTTTGCAGAAATACAATTTGCATCAGCCACAGCGCCGAAAGAATAACGGCGGCGAACAGGATAAAGTAACCCCAAAGCTTGACTCCGAAAGAATTTTTAGTCAGTTTCAAACTTGTACCCCACTCCTCGCAGCGTCACGATGTAGTCGCGATATGGTCCGAGATTGTTGCGCAGCAGTTTAATCTGCGCATCCACTGTTCTGTCGTCGCCGAAATAATCATATCCCCACACCGCGTTGAGGAGCTTGTCCCTAGTCAGGGCAATGCCTTTATTTGTGGCAAGATAGACGAGCAGCTCATATTCTTTGGGGGTCACGTCGGTCTTTTGCCCGTCAACAAAGACATTGTGTCCCAGGGTGTCTATTTTGAGGCCTCCAAATATTAGCGAGCCGTCCGCATCGTTGTCGGAGGACTTCCGTTTGTTCCTCGACACTATGACGTTAATTCGCGCCATCAGTTCCTTGGGAGAAAACGGTTTGACGACATAATCCTCAACACCCATCTCAAAGCCAAACAGCTTGTCGTATTCCTCGCCGCGCGCTGACAGCATGAGCATGGGGATGTCTTTTGTCTTCCGAATTTCCTTGCAAGCCGAAAATCCGTCCAACCGGGGCATCATCGCGTCCATTATGATGATGTCGAAATCCTGTTCACGGCATTTGATAACAGCCTCCATGCCGTCGCAGGCTTCCTCCGCATGATTCCCTTCAAATTCAACATATTCACGTATAACGGCGCGGATATTCTCCTCGTCGTCAACAATTAACACTTTTATCATATCATCACCGGCTTATCACGATTTAACAAACAGTGGTTTGGCGCGTTACTATTGATAGCTGCATTATAACATATATCCAATTTACAGCATATGGCCTCATTGTGTAAGCTGTGTGAACACACGGTAAAAGTTAATCTGCGAGTCAAATTTAAGTTCGGCTCGATTCACTGTTTTAATATTTACCGGTGATTTACGATAGAGATTACAAATGGGTTATTTGCGAAAAGACCGGTTCCGAAATAAATTCTATCTCGGAACCGATCTTTTTGCTGTTATTATGGTGATCACTTGAATCCGGCTTCCCCTTTGCCTCCAATTCCATAAGAATGAATTTCGAATCCTTAGCTTCCGGAAAGCGCGGGGCGCTTGGGGACGATGCTCTTGGGCGAGAATAAATGAGGTAGGTGCGGTAACTGCCGGAGGATGGCTGACGTCGGTTTAAGGATGAAATCACTCAAGGATGAAATTGCCGCGCTGCGCGAAACAAAGCCGCCTCAGGACTTCACCACTGCACAGATCACGGCATGGTTGGAAGCGCTAAAGGCGGAGCAGGACGAAAAGGCTATTCATTTGTTGATTGAGAGAGTGGACACAAAAGCTAAGACGGTCTTCAACATACAAAGTACATTAAAAACCGTCTTAGGTGAATTGGTTGCGGAGGCAGGATTTGAACCTGCGACCTTTGGGTTATGAGCCCAACGAGCTACCGGACTGCTCCACTCCGCGATATAGATAAAGTGAAAAAATGGTGCCGGAAACCGGGATCGAACCGGTACGACCCTTACGAGTCACGGGATTTTAAGTCCCGGGCGTCTACCTGTTCCGCCACTCCGGCCTACAGCTGCTTTGACAGTATAGCACGGCGTATTGATCTTGTCAAGTGTTGAATTGCTCTTTGTGAAAATATTTATTTCCGGAGAAGATTCGGAGTTAACATAATCGGAAATGAAACTTGAAATTTCACTGATGAAATGTTATAATAATTCGCGATGCGGTCGACACGTTTTTTATTCAGAGCCCAAGGAATTGTGGGCAGGCTGTCATAAACTCAAAATCGCTCTAATACGTTTAATTGAATAAGCGTAAAGGAGCGAAAAAATGAAAGTTGCTGCATGTTTACTGACGGTGGCGCTCTTGACTGCGTGTGCAGGCTGTTCGATGGGAGCGCAGCCCGATAGAGTACAGGAGATCGAGGATATCTTTCAAAGCGGAGGCTTGATCGCGCTTCGGGCGGATATCACGGCGGATCTCGGAGACAGGGTGTTTGTTGCAGGGCTCAGTCTGAGCGAAACGGACATAGGAAGCTGCGAGATTACTGTTGAATCGCCTGCGGAAATCAGCGGAATAAAGGCGAGATTTCAAACTGACAGCAGTCAGCTGGTTTTTGATGACGTTGCACTGGAGCTGGGGACTATGCCAAACACCGCGATTTCTCCGATCAATGCGCTGCCAATTATGCTGAGCGCGTGGCGGTCGGGATATCTGATCGAGCACGGAAGCGAAACTGTGGAAAACATACGCTGCATAGAGATGCTGTGGTCAGTATCGGCGGGAGCGGAGCAGCTCGAGGTTCGAACCTGGTTTGATGAAACAAACCTGAAGCCGGTCAAAACCGAAATCTCGACCGGAGGGCTTGTGATCATAACTTGTCTGACGCGTGACGTTTCAATCGGAAGCGGAACGACGTCCCCGGCGCCCGCAGAAACCGCGCCATCTGCCGCTCAGGGCAATGAAATGCCGCCGACGCAGTAAGTATTTCATAATTTGTGACGCGTGATACTTGAATCCTCCATAACAGGAGATTTGCAAACATGAAAATTCGCACTTGGACCGAGGTCTCTTTGGACGACATCAGCCATAACTTCAATGAGATAAAAGCAGTAACCGGCTCCGCCTCAAAAATTATGGCTGTCGTCAAGGCGGATGCATACGGTCACGGCGCCCGCGAGGTGGGAATGCTGATGCAGTCCCTGGGAGCGGGGTTTCTCGGAGTCTCCAGCATTGACGAAGCGCTGGAGCTGCGCGGCAGCGGCGTGACGATGCCAATTCTCATTCTGGGATACACTGACCCCGGCCTGACTTCTATTTTAATTGACAATGATCTGACGCAGACAGTTTACAGCATCGAGTTCGCCCGGAGATTCTCTGACGCGGCTCTCGCGATCCGTAAATGTCTCAGGATACATATTAAAGTTGATACCGGAATGTCCAGGCTTGGCTTTTATGAGAACGGCGAGGGACTGTCAACCGCAGGCATTATTGAAGCGGCGAGCCTGGCGGGCCTGATTGCCGAGGGAATCTTTTCGCATTTGGCCTTTTCGGACGATACCGAAGGGGGATTTACCGAACTTCAGTTGAAAAGATTCGATAATTGTCTGGGATTGCTGAAGAGAGCCGGAATTTCTTTTCGCGTCAGGCATTGCGCCAACAGCAGCGCGGTGTTAAACTATCATAGTTCGCAGTACGATCTTGTACGCCCCGGAATAATAATGTACGGAGTGTCAGGCGCAAAAACGAAATCTGATCTTGATCTGCGTCCGGCAATGTGCATGAAGTCGGTTGTCTCTCAGATAAAAACGGTGAGCAAAGGGGAGAAAATCGGCTACAGCTGCACGTTTGAAGCCGAAAACGACATGGTTATCGGTGTCGTGCCCGCGGGCTATGCCGACGGTGTGCCATGGGCGCTGTCCAACGCGGGGATAGTCGGAATAGGCGGAGAAACCGCGCCGATTGTCGGCAGAGTTTGCATGGACATGTTTATGATCGACCTTTCGGCAGTTAAAAATGCCAGGGTTGGCGACGTTGTTACACTATTCGGAGGGCGGGACCAGAGGCTCAGCGCGGAGAGCGTTGCCGAGCGAGCGGGTACAATTCCCTACGAAATACTTTGCCGCATTTCGAGAAGAGTGCCGAGGATATACTACTCAAGCGGAGAAATAATAAAGACAGTAAACTACCTGAACGGAGTGTGACATACGGAGAGCGTATACCGGCTGACCTTAAAGCAAAATTTGGCATATGCTGTTACTAGGAGGCATAAGCCGGATGTTCAATGCTTCGCCCAGGCAGCTTTGGTATATAATGGAAAATTTGTTTTCTATGATTAAACTTGCGCGTCTTGTGGAAAAATTAGAATACCGCGTTACATATTGACCAGCGCTAGCGGTGTGTTATGCGGATTCTGACATCCGGCGGAGCGTGAGAAATGTGGATAGTAGTATTAGCGTAAAGAGGGGAGACATCTATTACGCGGATCTGAGTCCCGTAGTAGGCAGCGAACAGGGCGGTATGCGGCCGGTGCTGATTGTTCAAAACGATATGGGCAACAGGCACAGTCCGACCGTGATTGCCGCCGCAATAACGTCTCAAACCGGCAAAGCACGGTTGCCGACTCATATAGAGCTTTCGGCTCGCAGCTATGGGCTGTCCAAGGATTCGGTGGTGCTGCTCGAACAGATCAGAACCATTGATAAACGCAGATTGCGCGAAAAAATGGGAAAGCTGGACGATAGTCTGATGAACAGGGTCGATTCGGCGTTGGCCGTAAGCTTCGGATTAGGGGCTGAGGGCTGACGACGGACGCGAGGAAGTTTAATAAAGGAGGAAAATCAATGAATCAAAAGAAATGGGTAATCGGCGTAGCATCAGCTTTGGTAGTTGTGTTGGCATTCGGCGGGTTTATGGCAATAGCAGCCGAGGTGGGATCAAAAGAGGATCCGGTTGTCGCTGTCAGTTACATAAACGAAGAACTGGTTCCGATGCTGGGCAAAAAAATTGATGAAGCCATATCCAGCAAGACTGAAGCTTTCCAAAAAGAGCTGGACAGCAAAATGGAGCAATTTATTAAAGACATGGCCGTCAGCGGCTCCGGGGCGGGTCAAGGCGGCACGGTTAGCCAGGAAGTGATCAACGCGGTTGCCGACCAGGTGGCGGGCAAACTCGCGGCAAGCGGCGGCGCGTCCGGCGCGAACTTCGCCATCGTTGAGGTTGCCGCCGGCAAGACGCTGAACGCTAAGCGGGGAGCGGAAATACTGCTTCGTCTGGGCTCTGCGACTTGCGTTGCTTCGGGCAATCCTGGCCTTATCGACCTGACGAACGCCGGAGAGCTCGCGGGTGGAAAAGCGCTGGAGAAGAACCACCTGTATCTGGTCACGGTCGACGGAGACCGAGGCTTCAAGGCGGTTGATAAAGTGACTGTGTTTGTACGTGGTTTGTACGAGATAAAATAACGGCAGCCGGGCGGCCTCAGACAAAGCAAAGCGCGCCGCGGGTTCTGCCGGAATAATAACTGAACATAAACTCCTCTCTGGGGCATACGCTTTAGAGAGGAGTAATTTTTTTTGGGAGGTTATTTGCTATGCCTGATTTTCCGTTTTATTTTGAAGGAAATACCGTCGGTCATTTGAAAGTCGATCGGGACGGTCTGGGCTATATTATATCTGCTGAGTGCGAAGTCCCGCAACAAAAAGGTGAGTATCAGGCGTACGCTGTCGCCGGGGGAATTGAGGGCGTGCGACTGCCAATAGGAGTGATGAGCAGGGTCGACGATATGCTTGTCGCGCGAAGGAAAGTTTCAAGAGCCGAGCTCGCGTCGTCGGGATTGCTCGCGGATTTGATCGACTGCGGGCTGGCGCAGGCGTTTGAGGTCGAAAAGGTATCGCGCCGCGTGAGTCCGGCGGATACATCGGGAGACGACGAGTGGCTGCCGGCGGAAAATCCCGAAAGCCTGGTCAACGATCCGCCGATAAAAGAGTGCCTGAAAAACGCGGAGTCCGTAGTATATCGTAATTCACGCGACAGCGTCATTATCGCCGCGCCCATATCGTCGAACAAACCGTTTGCGCTTTCGCCCGCGTTTACCATCGTCAAAATCATAAGAATTGGACAACAGTATTTTGGGGCGCTAAAAACCGACAAACGCGGGAATTTGCAGTATTAATTTGTCGAATAAATTCGCAATGCGAGGAAACAATATTAGAGAAATCTCTTAAAGGAGTGAACGAATTGGCAAATCTGACAGCTAAAGAACTGACAGCGCTTGAGGATCAGCTGGGTTTTGAGCAGGTTCTCGTTAAGAAGTATACAACAATGGCCAGCCAATGTACTGACGCAACGATTAAGTCCCGCTTGGAATCAATTGCAAGCAGACACAAGTCGCATTATGACAGGCTTGTATCATATTTGAAATAAGTGGGGGATTACAAATGAATCAAATGAACGGATCACTCGGAGACAAAGAGCTCCTGACTGATTTTATTTCCAATCAGAAATATGTGACCTCGAGTTACAACACCTTTGCTTCGGAATGCGTGAACGAGCAACTCAGAAATGAGTTTTTGAGCATTCTTTCCGACGAGCATCAGATTCAGTCCGAGCTGTTCCAAGAGGCTAGCAGCCGCGGATGGTATCCGGTCAAGCCGGCCGACACCAATATGGTGACAGAGGCAAGACAGAAGTTCACATCGGCGTTTTAAGCAAAAAAGAAGTAGGCCGGATTATTCCGGCCTACTTCTTTTTTAAGCTGTTTATAAGGTTCTCATCAGGATTGACCGATAGAGTTTTGAATTTATCGTATATGACCATGCCCGGCTTGGAGCCGGAAGGCTTCTTCACGTATTTAACCTGCGTATAATCCACCGGGACATGCGCCGAATCCTTTGCCTGTGAGTAAAAAGCGGCAATCATTGCTGCCTCCTGCAGCGTGCGGTCGCCAGGTGGCCCACTCGCGCAGTCGATGATGACATGGCATCCGTGAATTTTCTGGGTGTGCAGCCAGATGTCAGTTCGGGCGGCCAGCTTCATGGTAAGTTCATCGTTCTGGCGGTTGTTCCTTCCGGCAAAAATGCGAAATCCCTCGCTTGAAAGAAATTCCAACGGAGCCGCCGGACGCGGGGACTTTTTCGGAACCTTGCCGCGCTTGAGGTATCCGGCCTGTCTGAGCTCATCGGAGATTTCAAGAAGATCGGAAGATGACCCGGCGCGTGAAAGCTCCTCCAGTACGCTGTCTAAATACGTAAGCTCGATTCTGCCGAGCTCCATTTGACGGGTGAGAATTGTCTCGGCGTTTTTAAGCTTGTTATAGTCTTTGTAGTACTTAGCGGCATTCTGCTGGGGAGTCAGCCGCGGATCGAGCTGAATTTCCACCTCGGTATAGTCCTCGCTGAAATAGTCTGCCAGCGTCACCCGGCTGCTTCCGCGCTCGATCGCGTGCAGGTTGGATGTCAGGATGTCGCCAAGCTGCCGCAAACGTTCCCGCCCTTCGCACGCGTTCAGCTCTTCGGTTTGCAGAGCGAGCTTGCGCGCCGTTCGGTCACGTATCGTCGAAACGGATTTAAACAGCTCGCCGGATTTCCGCCGCATACGCTGTGCGCGCTCCCGGATGAGATAAAAATCCTCGAGCAGCTTCGAGAAATTGTCATATGCACGGCTTTCGTACACCGCGCCGTACTGGGTTATCGGGATCATGTAATACTCAGCAGGATGGCCGCGCTCCAAAAGCAAGGTGGGATGAAAATTGAAATTTCCAATTTGGATCAGTATTTCGGCGAAAACGTCCGCCAGTCGGACCCGGCCCCGTTCGTCAATTTGAGAAATAAGTATGCTCGAGGAGCCTAAAGCCCTATGTGCAATTTCTCTACAAACCAGTGGAGACATTGCGAAAAACGACGAACAAAGCCATTTATCAATAAAAATGTCGGATTCAGATTTCGATATCATGCCTAGAAATGTGGATTTACCCACTGTAAAGGGGTTGAGCTTGTCAGGCTTTGCCGGTGGCTTGTAATATAGCCCGGAAAGCAGCGCACGTTTGGATGAAATGTCGGCGTCAATCCTACGCAGACAATCGATTATCCTGTTTTCGCTGTCTCGGAGGACGATGTTGGACTGCCTGCCGATAAGCTCAACAGTCAGTGTTTTTTGCGCATAAAATCCCATCTCATCGGTTGTTTCCAGCACAATATCGACAGCGCGTTCAAGCGGGTGTTGGTTAATTTGCATAATTCTCGCTGATGAAATATGCTTTCGCAGAAGCATGCAAAACATCGGCGGTGATGCCGGATTTTCGCGGGCCTCAGACGTCATGTGAAGCCGGGGACTGCTGCCCGCTGAGATGAGCAAACGTCCTGCGCGAGTAAGCAATATTATTTCGTCATTTTCGGGCTGATATACCTTGTCAATGCGCGTGCCAATCAGCTCCTGCGAGATTTCGCGCAGCAGTCCGGTTAAGAATAAAGCGTCAAGAGGCATTATAGACTCCTACTAAATAAATGTTGTAAAGTCTTTGTGAGACCGCGCGGCAAAGAATTCTACCTGAGGGAAGTTGCATTGCAGCCGGTTCAGCAAAAGATCCACAACGATGTTTTCGGTGGCGAAGTGTGTGGCGTCGATGAGGTTGATTCCCCGCGTTCTAGCGTCGACATACATATGGTACTTTACATCGCCGGTAATAAAAGTGTCGCAACCTGCCGCAACCGCGCATTCAAACGTCGAGCCTCCCGAACCGGACGAGACCGCAACTCTTGCCGCGGGAACGCCGCAGTCAAGATAACGCAGGCCGACGGTGCCGAGCGCGGCTTTTACAGCCCTTGCGAATTCAGGCAGGGGGGTGGGAGTGTCGATAAGGCCGGTTCTAATGAGTCCGTGAGGGTAGCCGTTTTCGCTTATCTGCGGCACGCCGTATTTGTCGGGGCTGACAAAGGGCTCGAGAAGTCCGATTTTCCGCGCCAGAAGGTCATTTAAGCCGCCGGGAGCCGCGTCTAGGTTTGTGTGCATACATATCGCCGACATATTGCGGTTTAGCAGGTGAAGCGCGGCCTTGCCCTGCGGACTCTCGTCATTTACTCGGTTCAGGCTGAAAAATATCGGATGGTGCGAGATAATAAGCTGCACGCCCAGATCGTGCGCTTCGTCAATAACGGGGCAAGTAATATCCAGTGAGACCATTACTCTCGTGACCTTGATCTGTCCGCTTCCGCAAAGCAGACCTGTGTTATCGTCCGGCATGGCGTATTTTTGCGGCGCCATTTCGTAAAGATATTTCAGAAAATCGTTAACAGTCGCCATTTCTCAACCTCCCCAATTCTTCCAATATGTCTCGGAACTCTTTGGCCTTCAAGGCGTCGCAGGTTTTGCCGGATTGCAGAGCGCCGCGTTCGGCTTTCGAAAACCTCGCGATCAGCCTGTCGAGATGCAAGGTGTAAAGCGGATCACCTTTAAGGAGCATCCCGCTATAGTGCCAAGCGGCATGCACCGGATTTGCGTGGGAATCGTGTGCCAGCGGTGTTTGAACACAAATGATCTCGTGCAGCCGGCCGGCGTCAGCGCAAAGTCTCTCGCCGGCAAAAGCAAACCCGTTTTCCAGCAGATAAGCGCGAAGTTCGTTTGCGCTCGTCGTCGGTGATAAAACCAGACGCAGAGTCCTGCCGGCAATGTGCGGAGCTTTTATAAGTACATCGACAATATTCTCTCCGCCGAGTCCGGAAATTGTGATAACGTCCACGTCTTCGAGCGATATGCCCGATAAACCGTCGGTTTGAATAAGTTTAATCCTGTCCTCAAAACCGAGTTTTGCAATCAGAGCTTTCGCTTTTTCGAGCGGCCCTGTCGAAATATCGGTTGCGGTTACACTGTTAAAACCGTTCTGCATGAGCCAGACGGGGAGGCGGGCATGGTCCGTGCCCACATCGACGACTCGCGAGCCTGACGGTATATAATCCGCGACGGCTCTCAGGCGCGGAGAAAGGTTAATCATAATAACACACCACTTGAAAGACTTGCGGGACAGCGCCAATCGGAGCAAAGTTCATTTTGGCGACGACCGGCGGATTTGAATAAATTGCAGCAAGAGAAGCGACGAGAAAGAGCAAGCCGGGCGTGTCGCCCGGCTTGCCTTAAATCAGTTCGCTGCGAGGTACTTGTTTATCTTATCGAGCAGCTGATCGGGGTCGACTCCGTGGACGGCGCACGCTTGCTCGAGGGACTCCATGCGCGAGGACGGGCAGCCCAAACAGTGCATTCCGATTTCCATAAAGAACGGAGCGGTGCCTTCGTCCATCGAAAGGATATCGCCGATAAGTGTTTCTCTGGTAACCTGTGTCATAATTGAATCACTCCTTAAGGTTGATAGGTTAATTATAATTAATAAGAAAAATAATTTCAACAATTAATTTCAGTTTCTCAGAAAAGATGTGTTATAATAGGTTTGACGGTAGAATTTTGAAGAATAAGTTTATTTGGAGTATTGATGTTTACCGCTGTAACAAATAATGAAACTGAAACTGAAAACGTCGGAGCGGAACTTGCGAAGACGCTGCGGCCGGGGGATGTTGTCGCCCTGTTCGGGAACCTCGGAGCAGGGAAAACGGCTTTTGTCCGCGGAGCCGCGCGTGAACTGGGAGTTACGTGCAGAGTAACCAGCCCCACATATACAATCGTTAACGAATATCCGGGAAGGGTGCCGGTCTGCCACTTCGACATGTACAGGCTGTCTGACAGCGGAGAACTGTTTGACATCGGGTGGGAGGATTATCTCGGGCGGAAATGTGTCCTGATTATCGAATGGGCGGAGATTGTCGAGGACGCGCTGCCGGAGGGCTATATCCGTGTCCGGCTAGAGCATGACCCGTCGGATGAAAATGTCCGGCATATTACTATAATCGGGAGTAAACTCAATGGTGCTTGCGATTGAATCATCCGCGACCGCGGCGTCCGCGGCGGTGGTCGGAGATGACGGAATACTGGCGTACACATTTCAGCGCAATGGGCTGACTCACAGCCGCACCTTGCTGCCGATGGTTCAGCAGATGCTAGCCCAAAGCTCGATTTCGCTGGAAGATATTGAAGCGGTGGCTGTCGCGACGGGGCCCGGGTCGTTTACCGGACTCCGAATCGGAATCTCGACTGCTAAGGGACTGGCCTGGTCGAGAGGAATCCCGTGCATTGCGGTATCGACACTTGAAGCGATGGCGTTTCAAGCCGCTCATATTGACGGGCGAATCTGCGCCGTAATGGACGCGAGAGCGGGTCAGGTTTATAATGCGGTGTTCTTGTCTGAATCAGGCGGGCTTCGCAGGCTTACCGAAGACCGCGCCGTTTCCGTCGAACACCTAGAGGACGAGATTAAAAACAGCGGGCAGACTCATTTTTTGGTTGGAGATGGCGCACGTCTGTGTTATAATCGGTTTGTGAGCCGAGAGTTCGTGAAGCTTGCGCCCGAGCATCTGATATTTCAGAGCGCGGCCGGAGTCGCGATGGCCTCCGTAAACGGAAAACGCGTCGGCGCTTCCGAATTGGACGCCTGTTACATCCGCTTGCCGCAGGCCGAGCGCGAACGACTCTCGAGACTGAGCGCCGACAAGATAAAAACAGAGTGAAATGGAGAGATAATTGTGTCAACAGTACATTTGCTTGAGCACCCGCTTATACAGCATAAGCTGACTCTGCTGCGCGACAAGTCCACCGGATCGAAGGAGTTTCGCGAGGTGGTGTCCGAAATATCAATGCTGATGTGCTACGAGGCGACGCGTGATCTCCCGGTCAGCAGAATCGAGGTCGAGACGCCGATTACGAAAACTGAAGCTATGGTTATTTCGGGGAAAAAGCTCGCGGTCGTTCCGATTTTGCGAGCCGGACTTGGAATGGTGGAGGGAATTCTCAACCTCATGCCGGCCGCCCGTGTGGGACATATAGGCATTTACCGTGATCCGGACACGCTTATGCCTGTGGAATATTATTGCAAAATGCCGCCGGATATATCCGAACGCGACGTGTTAATCGTTGATCCAATGTTAGCCACCGGCGGATCGGCGTGCGCCGCAGTGCAGTTCATCAGAAATTACAGCTCGCGCAGCATTAAGCTGATGTGCATTCTCGCAGCGCCCGAAGGCATAAAGAAAATGCAGACCGAGCATCCCGACGTGGACATATATACCGCGGCGGTAGACGAGAAGCTCAACGAGCACGGATATATAGTTCCGGGGCTCGGCGACGCCGGCGACCGAATTTTTGGCACCAAGTAGCGACGGCGGGCAGCTATACGCGAGTCTCAGTTAGATGAAAAAACAGACCCAATGCCTATCAATCTGATCGGCATTGGGCTTTTGGTTACGGAAAACGGGTGAGACGGGCGTTTATCTGCGGTTTCTTCTGCCTTTGTAGTTTTTACGTTCCTTCTCGCGGCGGCGGTTGATGTTCAGCCTGATTACCAATACGATGTAAGCTATGAACAGCAGAACCGCGATAACTATAGTCCATATGAACCACGGCTGGGAGATAAAATCAAGGATTACTTTGGCGAAATAAAGGAACTGTGATCTGGCCACGGAGTTTGCAGCGATTAGATTGAGCTTTCCGTATTCTTTGCCGTCCTTTGTGTAAGTGACGCTGCCGAGCTGCTGCCCCTTCTCGATCGGCGCCTCGACCACTCCGTCTTTGTTGTATAGCTCGATAGTTTTCTCAAGTGTTGTTACATCGAAATCAACTGACACTATGGCGTCGATTCCAGAATCGGTTTTGAGCACCACATGGTTGTTATCCGACGCTAGCTCAACTTTGATTTCCGTAATCTCTTCACCGGATTTTACCAGCGTTTTATGGGTAAAGTTCTTAAAGCCCCATTGGAACATATCCCTGGTATCGGTGAAACTTCCGATCAGCTTTGTCGAGTCGTCGATCGAAGACTTCATCACCACGCTGATCAGATTCATGTCTTTGCTGTCGGCGGAGGATACCAGGCAATACCCGGCGTGCGACGTATGTCCGGTTTTTATACCGCGTGCGGGATAATAGATGTAATTCGGGTTCTTCAGCTTGGATGTCAAGTAGTTGGTGGTTTTGATATGACGTTCTTCAGCAGTCAAGTTTGTCTGCGGGATTTTCCGGGTCTCGGAGCTTGCGATCTCCATGAAAATCTGGTTTTTGTATGCCTCCGCCGCGATCAGATACATGTCTCTGGCGCTTGAATAGTGATTCTCGTCATGCAGTCCGTGAGCGTTGGCGAAGTGGGTGTTTTTGAGCTTTAGTTCGCTGGCGCGCTTGTTCATAAGCTCGACAAACTTGTCCACAGAACCCGCGACATGCTCGGCGAGTACATTGCAGGCTCTGTTATCCGACGAGACCAGTACACAGTAGAGCAGGTCGCGAACAGACATTTGCTCGCCTGTCTTAATTGGCGGCAAAACCGAGCTACCGTCCGGATCGAGGTCCGATTCCGACGTCTCGGACACGGTGACGACTTCGTCCAGTCCGCCGTGCTCAATCACGATCAGCGCGGTCATGATTTTTGTCAGGCTCGCCGGGTACATTCTGGCGTCGGCATTCTTTTCGAAAAGCACCGCGCCGGACGCCGGTTCGACCAGTATTGCGGCCTCCGCCCTGATTTCGAGCGCATCGGGCCCCTTGGCAACGGGCTGGTCAACGGCGCTCGCCGTTATTATCAGGCTGAAGAGAGTAATAATTAGTGCCAGCGGAAATCTGAGTCTGTTCATTTTACGCTCCATAGATAATACTAGATTGCTGTGTTCTTGACAGTAAAGTACATTATATCAATAATCGGAGAATATTTCAAGCTAACAGGATGGAAAAGCTATGTCTCGAAAAAAAGTTGAGATGGTTGCGGTCGCCCTAACGATAACATTTATAGCTTTTTGCGCGGGATACTACGTCGGACAGTTCACTCTGGCGGACGGATCGATTGTATCCGATTCCGCATTGTCGGCCAAGGCGGATACGACGGTAAGCGCCGATTTGATATCAGCGCCGCCGACGGATGGTCAGGGCGTTGCAGTCACGTCGGATGCCACAGAGCCCGCGGCACATCCGGTTTTGCTTGAACAGGCGGTCAGCAGTGCCGCGAGCACGAATTCCGGAGCCAGGATAAACATCAATACGGCGACGGTGGATGAGCTGGATAAGCTGCCGCAGATCGGCGTCACGATGGCGACCCGGATTATCGAGTTCAGACAGGAATACGGCTCATTTAAGAAAATCAAGGATATAATGAAAGTCGAAGGGATTGGCGAATCGACGTTCAATAAGATACGGGACCTGATAACGGTCGGAGGTGACGATAATTGAGGATATTGGTAGTCGATGACGAAAAGTTACTGGTTAAAGGAATCAAATTTAACTTGGAGAATGAGGGCTATGAGGTCGAGGGCGTCTATGACGGCGAGGACGCGATCGCGATCGCCAGACAGGGCGGTATCGACCTGATAATCCTCGACCTCATGATGCCCAAGATCGACGGGCTGGAAGCGTGCCGCAGGATACGAGAGTTCTCCAACGTGCCGATTATTATGCTGACCGCGCGCAGTGAGGATAACGATAAAATAATCGGACTTGAATACGGCGCTGACGATTACATTACCAAGCCGTTTAACATAATGGAGCTCAAAGCCCGGATTCGCGCCATCCTGCGCAGAACAAGCAATGTCGAGCGAAAGGACAAACAGACGAGGCTGACGGTCGGCCACATTTCACTTGATACGAGCGAGCGAAGCGCGATGTGCGACGGATCCAGAGTTGATCTGACGGTCAAGGAATTTGACCTGATCGAGTTGCTGATACGTAATCCCGGCCGGGTTTACAGCAGGGAAAACCTGCTCAACGTCGTATGGGGCTACGAGTACCCCGGAGATATCCGAACTGTTGACGTGCATGTCCGCAGGCTGCGCGAGAAGCTGGAGCTGAATCCCGCGAACCCTGAGTATATCATGACTAAATGGGGGGTGGGCTATTATTTCAAGGCTTAGCGAGAGGTTGGGGCTTTTCACCCGCAGTCTACAGATGAAAATTGCCCTGGCTTATGTCAGCATTCTTCTCGTTATGCTGGCGCTGCTGAACACCTACCCGATTACGATATCTCAGGATTTTGTTTTTCAGACAAAGCAGCAAGGGCTTTTGGACGCGGCCAACCTAATGAGCACGCTACTCTCGGAAACCCAGGAGCTGAATGCCGACGCGGTCGCCGGAGTAATGAGCCGTCAGCTCGCCGTTGGCCGGCCTTTTCGCATTTTGGTCTGTGACAGCGATTTGATGGTTTTGTTTGATAATTCGCAGCAGGACAATTATCGGGGCAAATACGCGATAATTCCGGAGGTGAGCCTTGCGCTCAGCGGCAAGGACGTATTCTACAGCAAATTTGTCAGCTTGTCGTTTGAGAGCAGCGCGGCGGTTCCGGTGATTTCCCAAAATAAAACGATAGGCGCGGTTTTCCTGCACGAGTCGGACACTGTACAGGCAGTCCTGCTCGCGGGCATTCAGTCTAACATGATGAATGTTTCCATGTTGATTTCGATGATTGTGGTTTTGCTTACAATACTTATTTCGTATATGTTCTCGCGGCGCACAACCGGCTTGCTAAAGGCCATAAAAAGCGTGCATGAGGGGCAATATAGTCACAGGGCGAAGGTTTCGGGCAGGGACGAGATTGCCGAGCTTGCAGCGGAGTTCAACAGCCTTTCGGACAGGCTGCAGCTTACCGAGGAGATGAGGCGACGCTTTGTGTCGGATGCGTCGCACGAGCTCAAGACGCCGCTCGCGAGTATCAGATTACTGACCGACTCGATTCTTCAGACCCGGGACATGGATAAGGAGACGCTGTTCGATTTCGTAACCGATATTGGAGACGAGATCGACAGGCTGACTAGAATGAGCGAGAAATTGATCACGCTCACAAGGCTGGATACGATCAAGGTCAGCATCAGCGAGGACGTCAATCTGAAACTGATTGTCGAACGCGTCGGACACATGCTGACGCCGCTGGCAAACCACTATAACGTAAAGATCGAGCTTGACCTGGACGGCTTCGTCATGATCTCCGGGAGTGAGGACGACTTGTATCAGGTTGTATTTAATCTGATGGAAAACGGAATTAAATACAATCATCCCGGCGGGAAGCTGCTTGCCAGGCTGTTTTCGGACGATAAATACGCTGTGCTTATTGTCGAAGATACCGGGATGGGCATACCTGAGGACGATTTACCGCTGATATTCGGCAGGTTTTATCGCGTTGACAGAGCCCGGTCGCGGGAAGCGGGCGGAAGCGGACTAGGCTTATCGATCGTTCGAAGTAATGTTGAGCTCCACGGCGGGACTATAGAAGTGGAAAGCAAGCCCGATGTCGGGACAAAATTTGTTTTGCGATTCCCGCTGCTTCGTCATTATGACCGCAAAGGTGAGGTAAGAGATGCGGAGGAATAATAACCAGGCCGGTCAGCGGCGATGTTTCCCCGGCTCACGACGTGTTCCGGCTGCGGTGTTTCTTCTTATCTGCATATTACTGCTGACTTTTCAGTCATGCGTATTTGCGGAGAGCAAACCCGACCACGGACAGTTGATGGTATTCGGCGTTCAGGATATCGAAGCCGAGCATCGCAGTATTGTGGTCGGCAGAGAGCTGAATACGGGGCAGGACTCCGGCTATGAGATCGACCTGGTCATTAAAGCGCTCCTGGAAAGTTCTGACAGCGATTCAGTGAGATGCCCTTTCCCGGAAGGTACTAAGGCGCTCGGATGGAAGCTCATCGGAACGGAACTAACGCTCGATCTATCAACTGAGTACGGCAGCCTGTCGGGTACAGAACTATCGACAGCAGATTGCTGCGCCGTTTTGACTCTTTGCTCGATAGGCAGGGTTGAAACGGTCAGGTTAACCGTTGAGGGTGAGCCGCATCCGAACAGAGAAGACCGGCCGTTTTCCGCTCAGGATTTCGTCATTGAACTAGGCGAAAACTGGTAATGAATTTGAAATTATCTACTACTTTAGGAGACATGTTAAATGAAAGAAAAAAGCGGTTACGGGTTTGGCACATTGGCGGTACACGCGGGATATTCGCCCGACCCGTTCACTAAATCACGCGGCGTTCCTATTTATCCCACAGCGGCATACGCATTTGACAATACGGAACACGCTCGCCAGCTTTTCATGCTGGAGGAGAGCGGAAACATATACTCGCGCATCAACAATCCGACCTGCGACATATTGGGTGACCGCCTGGCCGCACTTGAAGGCGGCATTGCGGGGCTCACGCTGTCGAGCGGACACGCCGCGATTGCGATGACGATGCTAAACCTCTGCAGAGCGGGCGATGAAGTGGTTTCCGCTCGGTCGATCTACGGAGGAGCAGCCAACCTGTTTACAAGAACGCTGAAAAACGTAGGAATAACGGTGCGAATGGTGGATTCTGACCGCCCGGAAGCTTTTGCAGAGGCAACCAACGAGAAGACACGGGCGTATTTCGTTGAATCCATTGGCAATCCGCGCGCCGATCTGCCGGATGTACAGGCTATATCGAAAATCGCCAAAGCCAATAGGGTGCCGCTGATTGTCGACAACACGGTTGCGACGCCGTATTTGTTCAAGCCGATAGAACATGGAGCGGATATCATCATACATTCGGCGACGAAGTTTTTGACCGGCAGCGGATCGGTGCTTGGCGGCGTGGTCGTTGACTGCGGAACTTTCAACTGGCTGGGCAACGAGAGGTTCCCGGATTTCAACACGCCGGACGACAGCTATAAAGGCCTGATCTACGCCGAGGCGCTCGGGAACAGGGCGTTTATCACCAAACTCCGCACGCAGATGCTGCGGGACTATGGCGCGTGCCTCTCGCCGTTTAACGCGTGGATTATCATGATGGGCATCGAGACGCTGCCGCTGCGGATGAGAAAGCACTCCGACAACGCACTTGAGGTCGCGCGTTTTCTCGAGAGCCATCCGGCGGTCGGCGAGGTGTGCTACCCGTCGCTCGGCGGCTCGAAATACAGTGACATGGCTAAACGTGATTTTCCGCGAGGCTGCAGCTCGGTATTCTGCTTTGACCTGAGGGGCGGGCGCACTGAGACCGCCGTTTTCTGCGACAGTCTCAAGCTTTTGACCATTGTCGCAAATCTCGGCGACTCAAAGTCGATGGTCAACTGTCCGTCGCTGACAACGCACTCCCAGCTCTCCGACGAAGAACTCCGCAATATATGCATAAGTCCCTCTACGGTCCGAATTTCAGTCGGAATCGAGGAGCCGGAGGATATAATCGACGATTTGAAGCAGGCGCTTGACAAGGCGATAAAATAAAAAGCACCACCCGGATTAAGGGCGGTGTCAGTAAGACAGTAATATGATTTTGGGAACGGCATGGCTATAGGTCATGCCGTTCCCTCTTTCGTCAGCGTATCCAACGGAACAAAGCCTATCAGGTCATAGCATATATGTATGCCCTGGTGCCGCTTGCCGCTGCTCTTGTCCGGGGCCTCCACATAGACGGCTTTTACAAGCTCCCGCAGGGTATAGGACGTAAGCTCCTGCAAATCGGCGTATTTTCCTATCCTCTGAATAAACTGTTCCAAGTTTTCAATCTGTCGTTCCTGTACTTCAATTTCCTGCTGTAAAGACTGTACATCAATCTTTAGCTGCGTCTGCTCATCCTCGTAGGTTTTGCTCATCATGGCAAATCGTTCATCCGAAATCTTTGCGCTGACGTTATCCTCATAGAGACGGATAAAAAGCCTATCGAGTTCTGTCAGTCGCTTTTCAGCCTGTGCCAGCCGCTTTTTGCATACCCGAATTGCCTCCTCGCTTGCCAGCCGCATTTCCTGTTCCATAATCGCCCGAAAGTGCGTTTCATAGTGGGTGACATACGAAATCACCTCCGCCATATGAAGCCACACCATTTCCTCCAACACCACCTCACGGATATAATGCCCGCTACATTCCTCTTTATCAGAACGATGGGTGGAGCAAACAAAGAAGTCCTGGCGCTTCTCAAAATAGCTTGTGGTGCTGTAGTACAGCTTTTGCTTGCAGTCCGCACAGTAGACAAGGCCGGAGAACAGGCTCGTCTTCCCTGTCTTTGTGCGCCTGTGCCGCTGCTGCCGCAGTTCCTGCACCTTATCAAACACATCTATTTCGATGATAGCCGGATGCATCCCATAGAACACAGCATGGTTTTCTATCGGACTTTCCCGCTGCTTTTTGTCCCAAATAGAGTTTGTGTAGGTCTTGAAATTGACAGTACAGCCTGTGTATTCCCTGCGCTCCAATATCGCGGCAATCGTCGTTTGCTGCCAGTTGTAAGGCTTTTTGCCTGCCTGCTGTGCAGTATTTCGCCCTTCCTTGTGGTGATAAGAGGTCGGGGTGAGTACCCTTTCTTCGGTCAAAAAGGTTGCGATTTGAGATGGCCCCCGCCCCTCCATACACAACGTAAAGATGCGTTTGACCACCTGAGCCGCTTCTTCATCTACAATCCAGCGTTTCGGGTTCTCAGGGTCTTTCTTGTATCCGTAGGGAACGTTAGTAGTCAGAGGTTCGCCGCGCTCGCCCTTTGCCTTGTTGACAGCCCGGATTTTTCGCCTGGTATCCCGGGCATAAAACTCATTAAACCAGTTCCTTAGCTGGGCGAAATCGCTATCCGTGCTGTTTGGATTTATCGTGTCGTAATTGTCATTAATGGCAATAAACCGTACGTTGTGTTTGGCAAAGATGATAGTGGTATACATTCCTGTCATAGCAAAGTTTCTGCCGAACCGCGACAGGTCTTTTACAATTACACAGGACACATTGCCCGCCTCGACTTCATCTAGCATACTCTGGAAGCCTGGCCGCTCGAAACTTGTACCACTGTAACCATCGTCAATGAAAAAGACAGGATTTAGAAAACGGTGCTCTCTGGCGTACTGCATCAGGATATTTTTCTGGTTGACGATACTATTGGAATCCCCCTCTTGGGAATCCTCTTGAGACAGCCTGCAATACAAGGCCGTAATTTTTTCAGTTGCCCGTAACATTTCTGTATCCTCCTTTAATGGGGCAACTGTCAGTACAGGATTGGTTATCTCTATTATACCACCCATAGCACTACTTGTCATGGATATCACCGCCTTGTAAAAGGATGCGGCGCAGCTTTCTATCCAACGTTGTCGTTCCCTCATAGCTGCCTGAAACGGTATAAATTGTACCGCTGATTTCTTTTTTCAATCTGATATCAGGGAGCCAGTAAGCGGATATGTTTTTCATATAGAACTGTCCGTCCTCGCCTCTGCGCAAGTTGGAACTATGAAGTTTTTCGTTATAGTTCAAATGATCATCCTTTCCGGTCCATCTGGGCCTTGAAAAAACAGTTAGTATTTCAAAGGAAAAATTCTTCGTCATACTGCACAACAAAACAGGTGTTTTGGGGCGTTTCAAGTCTCGTGAACGCCCGTAAAACCTTGATATTACGTTGACTCATTTGTGTAGTTTGACGGTGCTCCGCTCTGGAGAGATTAGAGGGTATCAAAACGATGTAGGGTACAATATCGGGAAACTGAACACCTCACAGGCCGTTTCGCCTATCCGCGCTGTAAAGGGCCGCGCTGCGCGCTTAAACCCTTGACAGCACGGATTTTTGCCGTCTGTACGCCGTGCCGACGACGGGGAACAGGATTTTGACTTTGCCCCCGCTGTCGTCTCGCCCATTGTACGGCAAAACCGGCTCCACTGGATTGCAGAAAAACAACAGCTTTGCGGGGCCAGCCCCGCGCCCCGGCCTCGCCCAAAGAACAGAACCGACGGAACTTCGGGCCATGTTGGCCCGAAGTTGAGCGAAAGGCGTTGTCAATGGGACTGTGGAATACCGGAGCCTTTTGCGAGGATATGCCGCAAAAGCCCATTGACATAAGCCGTGCCTCTCACACTGACCTGCAAGGGCTGCCGTTCCCTTCGGAATGGCAACCCCTGCCCAACGGCGAGTGAAAATCTCTCGTAATGTTCATCTGTCGATATCCTTCCTTTTCTCCTTCCAGATAATTATTTGAGAAGGGATAAAAAAGTCCCTCTATATATCAGGGCAAAAAGAGGCCGAAAACGAACCCCGCAATTTGCACAAATCGTTCGACAAGTTTCGCGGTTTGCGGTTTTAAGCTTGATATAGCAGGACTTTTAGATATGCAAAAAGGAGTATCTTTTTTCAAAGATACTCCCCACAAATATGGACATTGGACCCAATCGGCCAAAGTTGAAAAGATTAAATTGTCAAATCATCAACCGATAGCTCAGGATAATCCCGCCGTATCATCTCATATCTTTTTTTCGCCTGATGGGAAGAACGGAAATATAAGTCCCAAACTTTTTCGCCTGTCTCTTTCTCAATATGTTCTAATATGGCCAGCACCTTTTTATGATAAAAGCTTTGATACAAATGCTCAGCACATTGCCTGGTCATCCGCAATTGCTTTCCAATTTCAGCATATGTTTTTTTCTCAACTTCCCGCATCTCTATGACGCGATCAATTGTTTTCCTACTCCGATTTTTCCTCAATGGCGGCAGTTTCGCTAAAAACTGTTCCGGCATTCCCGGCTCTCCGGCCCGGTATTCTATCAAGATGACTCGGTACTCTTTTTCAAGATAAGCGGCAGCACACTGATAATCCTGATAACAGTTATATGCCGTCCGGAAGATTTCTCTAAAGTGAGCTGTGCTATCATGATTATTTACAACAGAAAGGTGATTGATATAAAGCCGAATCTGCCTAATTTTTATTTTGCTATAATGGCTGATTACGCATGGCGATGTGATACTATGCTCGATGGCAATATCTGAAAATGAGTTACTATGCTGGTCGCGGAGTATCATGATCTCATAGCTTCGTTTGTTATCCTGCAAAACACTATACGGTATGTCCTGTAACATGATAAAACCTCCTAAACACTTTTGGGGAACGTATTGTTCACTGTGTGTAATTCGTATCATAGTGTACAATTTGGTCACTGTCAAGTGTCTATTAGATAATATATTGGGAGGTTTATATGTTTGGGGAAATTTTGAATAAAACAAGAAAATCGAAGGGAATAACGGCGCAACAAATGGCTGATTATTTAAGTATAAGTTTAAGATCTTACCGTTACTATGAAAGTAATGACAGGCAACCATCTTTTGATATGCTTGTAAAAATAGCAGATAAACTCGACGTGACTACTGACTATCTTCTTTGCCGGGAATCTTCTGAGAATAATTACGAAGAAAGCGATAATCAGGAAAAGTAGATAGGATGTCGATCGTAATCAAGATTGCTCTGATTTGAGAACATGAAGAAATTATTATATAAGAAATGCAAAGTCCTCTAAAAGAGGGCTTTTCTGCTTTCCGCTAAACGGCAAGCAATGCAAGCGTGGCCACACTTGCGAATTTTAGAGGTTTCTCCATACGGCGAAACCTCTAAAATCGCTTGTTGGGGAGTGCCTTCCCCAAACCCTGCTTATGTTGCGTCATGGCGCTATCGCGCCACGACTTGTCTGTGTGGGACTTCGGGCCAAGTTGGCCCGAAGTCCATTTTGCTTTATGTAACACATATCTGGATTTATCGACAAGTGTGGTATATAATGGTTATAATGCGTAAATTCAAGCTTAATTTACCAAATACGGATTATAGCAATAGTAGGACACTATTTAAAAAAAGAAATAGTATATGCAGGAGGCTACATTATGGCATTTAAGACGCACAAAAGTGAATCTTCTGATTTTTCAACACCACAGGAAATGTTCCAAGATAATAAGCAGAAAACAATCAAAGGCATTTTAGATTATCAGTCTCAGATGTTGGATCATTACTTGACCACATTGAACAATTCGTCAATTATTAATAAAAATGTTGCTTTTGAATTGCCAACTGGAAGTGGAAAAACGCTCGTAGGCATTTTAATTGCCGAATTTCATCGTCGAAAATATAATCGTAAATGCTTATTTCTTTGCCCCACAAACCAATTAGTCTCACAAGTATGTGAACAATCAAAAAATCAATATGGCATTGAAGCTATTCCTTTTATAGGTAAGCAAGCGAATTATGATATATCTGCAAAAACAAAATATACATTGTCACAGGCAATAGGCGTTACCACCTACAGCTCCTTTTTTGCTTTGTACAGCTATTTTAGTGATGCTGATATTCTCATTTTTGATGATGTACACTCTTCTGAAAACTATATAATTGATAATTGGTCCTTAGATATTGAGCGCAGCAAATACGAGACACTATTCATTCAAATTGCCTCGTTGCTAAAAGATGTTATTGGTGAATCCGGAATATATAGGATGCATTCGGACGATCCATATAGTGGGGATATTATGGATTGGAATGATCTATTGCCACGTCCAAAATTAGAGCCCAAAATAAAAGAGTTGCAACAGTTGCTTCACGCTGGCACGGATAGCACGCCATTGCAATATGCATGGAGTCGAATAGCTGATAATTTGCTGGATTGCCACATATATGTAAGTTGGCATTCTATTTTGATACGACCATATATTCCACCTACTGAAACACACGAGGCTTTCAGCAAGTCTTCCCAAAGAATTTTCATGTCAGCGACCTTAGGTAGTAGCGGTGAACTTAAGAGATTGATTGGTTGCAGAAAAATAAAACGCCTTCCGATAGTAAGTGACTGGGATACAAAAGGGCTTGGTAGACGACTATTCATTTTTCCTGATTTATCGCTCAAGTCAGATGCACATGAGGAGATTCTAGTAAAATTGCAGCAAGAAGCTAAGCATAGTGTGTTGATTGTACCAAGCAACAACGATGCTCGAGAAATCTCTGCGTTATTGATTTCAAATATAGACCAGCTTAGTGTTTTTGACGCAAATGACTTGATTGGTTCAAAGGAATCGTATTGCGACGCAGAGAATGCCGTAGTGGTGATGGCTAACAGATTTGATGGCGTTGATTTCCCAGATGACGAAAGTAGAATGCTTTTCATTTATAATCTTCCTAAAGTAACACACTTGCAAGAAAAATTCTTTATTGGAAAGATGGCCGCTTCTCATTTGTATGCAGAACGAATAAAAACACGTATTGTGCAAGCTGTCGGAAGATGCACAAGAAATGCTGGTGATTACTCAGTTGTCTGTATTTTAGGAAGTAGTATTCTGAATGAAATGACTTCTGCAAAAATACAGTCAACCTATCACCCTGAGATGAGAGCCGAGATAAAATTTGGAATAGATAACTCGACAGATTTCAAAAATGTAGATGAAATTTTGGAAAATGTAAGATTGTTTTATACAAGAGGTGTAGATTGGTTAGAAGCAGAAGCTGAAATTGTTAATTTGAGGAGTCAATTTGTTGCCGAAGGAAAAAATACAGAACAAGAGAAAATCTTCACTAAACTTTATGAGTGCTCACAAATTGAAGTTGACATACAGTATGATATATGGAAGAAAAATTATCAAGCTGCCTATGAAAAGGCAATTCAAATTATTGAGTTATTAAATGCACCATCTTTATCGGGATATAAATGCTATTGGCAATATATTTGTGGTTGCTTTGCGCTTGAAAATAATAATAAGTTAATGGCTAGACAATATTTTTCAAGTGCAACAAACAACAACAAGGGCGAAATCCGGTGGTTTTCAGATTTGGTTAATGGCGTCTCTGGCGGAGCAGAGATTTCTTTAAATGAAGATTATTTCTTTGATATAGTCAACGCCCTAGAAGAAAATATACTAAAACTACAAACGAATAATCGTTTTGAAGATAAAGCGAAAGCAATTTTAGATGGTCTACTTTCCACTGACGGACTATCTTTTGAGAACGCTCATAAAGAACTTGGGCTTCTGTTAGGTTATGATTCTCATAACAGCGAAGAACCAGCTGCACCAGATCCGTACTGGATTATTAACGATAATTTGTGTATTGTTGCAGAAGATAAGATTTACGAAAGCGAATCAAAGGAAATACCAGTCGATCACGTAGCACAAACCATTCGCCATTCAACTTGGATAAGGGAACATGTAAAATCACTTCGGAGCAATGCAGAAATTATAACAATATTCATTTCTAATTCGTCTAATATCGAAACCTCCGCACGTACTTTTTGCAAGGAAATATGTTATGTAAACAGAAAAGAATTGCATGAGTGGGCAACTCATGCTATAAATTCTTTGCGAACTGTGCGAAGTAGATTTCAAGAAGTTGGTGATTCCGAATGGAGAACGCAAACAAAAGATCAGTTTGCCATGGACCAAACCACGCCTAAAGCGTTTATTGATTTTATAACAAGAAAAAAATTGTCTGATCTTAATGCGCTATAATAATAACATACAATTATAATGAACTCCTATTATGCTTAACTCCAGCAGGTTAGTGAACTTCTGATTATCCATATAATCATAGGCAAAGGATTACAAATTAAAAATATTAAAATTGTAGCACATTTAACTTCGGGCCAACTTGACCCGAAGTTAAAAAACAGGCGATATCCAGTTTCATTTCTGGATATCGCCTGTTTCTGTCCAATCCTGCTTGACAGATGCCGTAAGTTCTTTTCTTGATACTGTCCTACGGACACCCGCCCTACCGGGTGGTACTTTTTATATCCCAAAATTGTCCGCCGCAAACAGATCTCTCAGTCGAGAGAAAAGTCCTCATCCTTAAATTTGTCGGCGTTTATGCTCGCGGGTTTCGGAGGAACCCGCTTGAACGGATCGTATTTAAATGAATGGCAATGATGTTCCGGCTTGACTATTCCGACCTTCGGACAGCCGAGGCCGGTGGACAGTTTGGTGCTGAGTTCGCAATACGCGCATCGCGGTTCAATATTCTTGCGAAATAGCATGTGTTCACCCTCATATGTTTGTCTGAAAAACGCACAGCATCTGCGTCAATACTATTTAAGCACATTACCGGCGCTAAAGCAATATCAACAGCAGGATTAATTGGTATTTTTATCTGATAAACGCTGAAAGGACTTCGGTCTCTCGTGGCGTTTATTTTTTTTGCAGATAAATACCAGTACATACACCACGCAGATGACGGCGAAGAGCAGGCACAGTGCGGAAAAGGGCTCTGCGTTCGCCACGGCTGGGTAGCTGGCGGGCACAGTGGCGTCAATACTCGGCGGAACCGCGGCGATTGCCTCTGTGCCCTGGACAAGATGCGCCAATATAAAAGCGGCAATGCTGGAAATAACTGCGTGAAGGACTTTCCCGATTGTGTGCGGATATGTCGGGATACCGGCATCACCTGCGATCGCGCTGACCTGGCAGTGAACTGATATCCCACCCCAGCCCAGCATCAGAGAAGCGGCGGCGAGCGATAGGGGGGTGATGCCCGCGCCGGAAAGCGTCCAGACGCCCGAAGAAATCTCTACAAAGCCGGTCAGTATCCGGTATGTCCATTCCGAAGTCAGACCTATATGGCATGTTAAAACCGAAACAGCGCCGGAAATAAAGGCCATCACTCCAGTTACCGCGAGCAGTTTGATTATTACGGTAAAAAAAATAACAAACGCGCATACATTTAATGTAGCGCTGAACGAAGACGTGACCGAAGCCGTAAACGACTTTGCGAGGCCGATGCGCTGTGAAGAATGCGCCTGCCGCGCTTCCGGCCGGTCGCCTGAGTTTTTCAGCCGCCTTCGCATGATTACGCCGACGATCAGCGAACTGCCGATGTGGCAAGCGTAGAGCAAAATACCGGCAAGCGCGCTGGAAAATACCCCCGCGCCGACCGCGCCCAGGATAAAGCCGGGGCCGGAGTTGTTGCAGAACGACATTATGTGCGCCGCTTCATTTTTGGTGCAAAGGCCGCGGTTATAAAGCCCAACAGCGGTGCGCACACCGACGGGATAACCACCTACAAGTCCCATTGCTAGCGCGGCGGCGGACGCGCCGCAGACTCCGAATATCGGGCGCATAATACCACCGAGAAGCCGCTCGAGCCTTGCGGCGACTCCGAGATCGATACACATTGCCGAGAGCACGAAAAAAGGAAACAACGAGGGAATGACGATTTCAATACACAGCGTGACGCCGTTTTTCGCGGCCGTCATACAGTCCGTTGGGAAAAAAGCGATACCGGTAATCGACGCCAAAACCAGCGCAAGAATCAAATAGCGGCAAGCGGATCGAAAAATACGTGCCAAAATTCAGCGCCCCTTTTGTGAGTGCTTGTCAGATCATATGTATTCCTTTCGCGTAAAAAATAGAATGATGAACGCCCAATAAACATAAGTATTGAAGGGGAGAGTGAATGTCCATGGCTCGAAGGAAAAAGGACCGCCGACAACTCCCGCTGCTGGAGAAGGCGGCGGACATATTCGACCTGCCAGTAGACGTTTTGGCCGATTTGCCGAAGCTGGAAATATCCGGCTGCCGGAACCTGCTGATGGAAAACCATCAAGGCATTCTGGAATACGGCACGGAGGAAATCGATATCGGCGGCGGTAAGGTGATTGTCAAAGTGAAAGGACAGGATCTCGAACTTCGCTCAATGAACGCAAACGCGCTGACCATAAGCGGCCTGATTTTCTCTGTGGAGTTCATCTTCTGAATCCGTGGCGGAGTTATGCAGGGCATCCTAAAAAAGTGTACAAGGTGATAATATGTTAAGAATAATCAACTATTTCAGGGGAGTCGTGCGCATCAGAATCGAAGGCGCGTTTCCGGAAAGACTTATTAATATCTGCTCCAAAAACGGAGTAGAATTTTGGGGGCTTGAGCGTCAGGGAGCGAACGCGCTGGACGCGTATGTCAGAATATCGGGGTATAAAAAATTGCGCCCGTTTGCACAGAAAGCTATGTGCCACGTTCACATTCTTAAAAAAGACGGTGTCCGTTTTCTGCTCTGGAAGGTACGGAAAAGATATGCTCTTCTCGCCGGGTTCCTTTTTTGCGTCGCGCTGGTCTGGACAGCTTCGCTTTTCGTCTGGGAAATCGAGGTTGTGGGCAATGAGGACGTGCCGCGGGAGGAGATTTTGAAGAATCTTTCTGAATTTGGGGTTGAAGTGGGTACATATATCCCGTCGGTCGATCCCAATGTGGTCAAAATCGACATGATGCTCAAGATGCGGGATATTGCATGGATAGCCGTGAATATGCAGGGCAGCCGGGCGCTCATTGAGGTGCGCGAGCGGGTTCCGAAGCCCGAAATCATACCTCACAATGTGCCCTGCAACATTGTTTCTTCCAAAGCGGGGGTGATAACGAAGATCGATACTCTGGCGGGCCTGGCGCAAGTGAGTGTTGGACAAACGGTGACCGAGGGGCAGCTGCTGGTCAGCGGAGTCGTGGACAGCGAGGCTGTGGGCGTCCGCTTTGTACACGCTATGGCAAACGTCGAATGTAGGACGTGGTATCATTTGACGGCTGTGATTCCCCAAACTGCAATTTATAAGAAATATACGGAGCATTATCAGAACCGAACCTCGTTGTCACTGGCGCAAAATAAAATAAATATCTATTTTGACTCTGGAAATCCGTATGCTGGATATGATAAAATTATAAAATCAGAAAGATGGAGCCTGCCTTTTGATATTCTGCTCCCGATTTCCGTGGAAACGCAGTCGTACAGAGAATTTGTACCGGAGCCCGGCTCGATCCCGGAGAGCGAGGCTCGCTCCATACTTCAGGAGGGACTGACCAGCAGACTGCGCGAAATGAGCTCGCAGGCGAAGGTGGAAGAGAGCGAATTTCTCTTTTCAAACTCAGGCGACGTTTATTCGATGACGCTGAACGCCCAGTGCCTCGAGCAAATCGCCACAACCGAGCTTATACCGACCTTTGGCGCCCGGCAATAATTAATACTAATGAGACAGGATGTGCGACTCCTTGATCGAAAAAACCATCAATGTAGACAGGCTTGAACATGTAATCAACGTGTTCGGCTCGTTTGACGAGAACGTTAAGATTGTCGAAGCCGAGTTTTCAGTTACGGTTATAAACCGCGGCACGGAGCTTAAAGTTACCGGCGAGCCTGAGAATGTGCTCAAAGCGCAGCATGTGCTCGAAGGGCTGCTCACTCTGGCTGCCCGCGGCGAGCAGATTAACGACCAGAATGTGCGTTATCTGATCGGCCTTATTATGGACGGTAACGAGGACAGGATCAACGAGCTCTCCGGAGACGTTGTTTGTATTACTACGCGCGGCAGGCCGATAAAAGCTAAAACGCTTGGGCAGAAAAAGTACATCGAGGCGATTCAGAAGAACTCGGTGACTCTCGGAATCGGACCGGCGGGAACAGGAAAGACCTACCTTGCGGTCGCGTGCGCGGTCGCGGCGTTCCGCGATAAATCGGTTAACCGGATTATATTGACCCGACCGGCTGTTGAAGCGGGAGAAAAACTGGGGTTTTTGCCCGGAGATTTGCAGAACAAGGTGGATCCATACCTGCGTCCGCTGTATGACGCACTTTTCGATATGCTCGGAGCCGAGAATTATCAGAAATACCTTGAGCGAGGAAACATCGAGGTCGCACCGCTAGCTTATATGCGCGGGCGAACGCTGGAGGAGTCTTTCATTATTCTGGACGAGGCTCAGAATACTTCAAAAGAGCAGATGAAGATGTTTTTGACCCGTATCGGCGCGGGATCAAAGGCGGTAATCACCGGAGACGTTACGCAGATAGATCTGCCGCAGGACAAGGTCAGCGGGCTTGTGCACGCGTCAAAGGTGCTTAAAAATGTCGAGGGGATCGCGCTGTGCACGCTCACCACCCGCGACGTCGTCAGACATGTACTGGTTCAGCGGATAATTCAGGCGTATGAGGACTATGAAAAGACTCGCGCGACCAAAGTGAGGGTGAAGCAGAATTGAGACATTACGTTAGAATGCTTCCGCTCATAAAAAGGCACGGCGTTCCGAAGAAGATCGCTTTTGACATGCGCAGGAGCGTGGTAGCGACGCTTGACGAGTGCGGCGTGGACGTCTGTTGCGAGGTGCACATTTGCTTCACCGACAATGACGGGATACGGCGAATTAACTCTGACCACCGGGGAATGAACAGAGTCACCGACGTGCTGTCGTTTCCCATGCTTGACCTGTTTCCGGGAGATGAGATTTCGCCGGAGGAATGTGATGTGAATCCCGAGACCGGTGCTGTATTTCTGGGGGACATAGTAGTGTCCGCGACACGGGCCCGCGAGCAGGCGGAGCTCTTCGGGCATTCGCTGGAGCGCGAGATGGTCTACCTGACCGTTCATTCGGTGTTGCACCTTCTCGGGTACGACCACGAGACCGAGGAAGAGGACGCGCAAATGAGAGAGGTTGCCACAAAGGTGGTTGAAAAGCTTAATTTCAAGTTGATGGAGTAGCTTTATGCGATCTTCACGTGAACGAAAGAAGCTGTCCGACAGTTTCAGCGCGGCGGGTCGCGGGATATTGCTGGCGCTGTTCTCGGAACGCAATGTGCGCATCCACTTCGCGGCGGCAGGTTATGCGGTCGCTTTTGGCGCGATCGGACAAATTGGAGCAGTGGGTTTTGCGATACTCGCGCTGATTATCGGCTTGGTCATCGGCGCGGAGATGCTGAATTCAGCAATCGAACGCATATGCGACATGTATACCCGCGAATACGACAGACGCGTGCGTGACATCAAAGACATATCGTCCGGAGCGGTGCTCGTATGCGCGTGTATATCGGTCGCCGTCGCGATAGTGTTGTTTACCGGCCCTGAAACACTTGGCAGAATATTGACGTTTTTCTCCAACTGGCTCTGGCTGACCATATTTTTAGCGTCAATTCCATTTGCGCTGATATTCATTTTCATGAATTGGGGAAAAAAGTAATGCAGATAACTCGATCCGGAATGGTTTCTCTCGTAGGCCGTCCCAACGTCGGCAAGTCCACGCTGATGAACGCCCTGGTGGGCAACAAAATTGCGATAGTATCGGATAAGCCTCAGACAACCCGCAACAGAATCTGCGCGGTCGTGGTGAACAACGGTGCGCAGATTGTTTTTCTGGACACGCCCGGTTTCCATAAAGCGCAGTCAAAGCTCGGGCAATACATGGTGCAGGTCGTCCGCGAGAGCGTTGACGAAGTCGACTGCGTGCTGCTGCTTGTGGAGCCGGTCGCCCATGTCGGCACTCCGGAGAGCAAGCTGCTAGAGCGCATAAGCGAGCTGAAAACGCCGTGTATGCTTGTTATTAATAAAATAGATACGATAAAAAAGGAAGAGCTGCTTGAAATTATAGCCGTATATTCAAATGCTTACAATTTCGAGGCGATAATCCCGCTCAGCGCCCAAACGGGCGAAGGGCTGGATATCCTGCTCGCCGAGCTCGACCGGTTCATCCCCGAGGGGCCGCAGCTGTTTCCCGACGGGATGCTGTCCGACCAGCCAGAGCGTCAGCTTGTCGCGGAAATTATCCGTGAAAAGCTGCTGCTTCTGCTTGACCGCGAAGTGCCGCACGGTTCCGCGGTCGAAATTGAAAAAATGGAAGTTCGCGACGACGGTTTGGTGGAGATCGGCACCGTCATCTACTGCGAAAAAGACAGCCACAAGGGAATTATTATCGGTCACAAGGGCGCGAGGCTTAGGCGCATTGGCGAACTGGCCCGGGCTGACATTGAGCAGCTGCTGGAGTCCAGGGTTTTTCTTGAAACATGGGTGAAGGTTAAGGAAAATTGGCGCGACAATCCATCGCATGTCCGCAATTTTGGATATGAATAACTCATTTGAGAACGTTTGCGCGCTGGTTCTGAGGGTGTCGGATTACAAAGATTCCGACAAGATGCTGACGCTGCTGACCGACGGTTATGGCAAGCTGGGAGTGCTGGCGCGCAGGGCAAAGCGGCCCGGATCCCGCCTGATGGTGGCTACGCAGCAGTTCTCATATTCGAGGTTCACGATCTTTTCGTACAGAAACCGCAAATCCATCAACGAAGCCGAACCGATTCATTTTTTTCTCAGTGACCGGCCGGATATTGACCGGCTTGCGCTCGCGACTTATTTTTCGGATCTGCTTGAAGAGGTAGCTGACGAGGACTGTCCGGGCGACGCGCTGCTCAGGTTCGCGCTGAACGGATTCAGCGTTTTGGAGAGAGCGGCCAGATCAATCGACCACGTCAAATCGGTTTTCGAGATAAAACTGATGGCAATCGCCGGATTTGCACCACTTGTCAGCGCTTGCGCCTCCTGCGGCAGAACCCACGCCGCCAAATGGACGCTGGGAATTGAGCACGGGTGCATCTGGTGCGATGATTGCTCCGGGCACATTGTGGGAGATGGCGCGTTCGAAATGGGGGCGGGAGCGGCGGCCGCATTGCGGTATGTTCTGGACGGTTCCAGGAATCCGTTTTCATTTGAACTGGACGACACTGCGCAGCGGCAGTTTTCGCGGATAACGGAGGCGTTCGTTCAGTATCATCTGGGACGCAGGTTTGCGTCGCTTGACTATTACAAAGATTTAAGGTATGGCTTTAATGGAAATAAACAGCAGGAAATCAGATAATACACTGGAGCTCGACCGCGTTCTTCAAATGCTGTCCGAATCGGCGGTATCAGACGCCGCCAAGCAGGACGCGATGGAGCTTGCGCCGTCGGACGACGCGAAGGAAGTCGGCCGCAGGCTTGCCGAGACAGACGCCGCGCGTAATATGATCGGCCTTCACGGCAGCCCGTCGTTTTCGGGTATCAGAGATATCGGGGGAGCGCTCAAACGCGCCGATATCGGCGGAATGCTCAATACGCGGGAGCTGCTGGACGTCGCGGCTTTGCTGCGGATTGCACGGGCGGTCAAGGACTACTCGGCGGACACCGCCGGCAGCATCGATCACTTGTTCAAAGCTCTTAAAACAAACCGTTTTCTTGAAGAAAAAATAACGACCGCAATCGTCTCGGAGGATGAAATTTCGGACGCCGCAAGCTCCGCGCTCGCCGATATCCGGCGGCACATCCGGACGGCTAACGCCAAGATCCGCGAGACTCTCCAGAAGTTTATTACGTCGCCAAATTACGCGAAGTACCTTCAGGATCCGATCATTACCATGCGCGCCGACAGGCACGTTCTCCCGGTAAAGGCCGAGCACCGCTCGGAGATAAACGGTCTGGTACACGACGTCTCATCCAGCGGCGCGACATACTTCATTGAGCCGATGAGCGTTGTTCAGCTCAACAATGACCTTCGTGAGCGCCAGGCGTCCGAACAAAAAGAGATCGAGCGCATACTCGCCGAGCTGTCGGCGGATGTCTCCGGTGCTTCGGAAGACATCCGCGAGAATTACCGCTCTCTCGTCGCGCTCGACTTGATTTTTGCTAAAGGCAAGCTCTCGTATAAGCTTGACGCCTCGACGCCGGAGATCAGGGAGAGCGGGGAAATTTACCTCAAAAACGCGCGACACCCGCTTCTGGATATAAAGACGGCGGTTCCGATAACCGTTCGGCTGGGGTTCGAATACGATACGCTCGTTATTACCGGCCCCAACACCGGAGGAAAAACGGTCGCGCTCAAGACGCTCGGACTGCTCGTGCTCATGTGCGCGTGCGGACTGCATATCCCGGTATCCGACGGCAGTCGGGTTTCCGTGTTCAAACGCGTTTTCGCCGATATAGGCGACGAGCAGAGCATTGAGCAGTCTCTTTCGACATTTTCCTCGCATATGAAAAATATTGTGAATATTCTTGGCATGGCTGACGACAGATCGCTGATACTTTTTGACGAACTCGGAGCCGGTACTGACCCTGTCGAGGGTGCGGCTCTGGCTGTCGCGATAATTCAGCACGCGCGGGGGCTCGGGGCCAAAATCGCCGCGACCACGCATTACGCCGAACTGAAAATGTTTGCCATGACCACTCCGGGCGTGGAAAACGCCAGCTGCGAATTTGACGTCGAGACGCTCAAGCCTACCTACAGGCTGATTATCGGAATACCCGGTAAGTCGAACGCTTTCGCGATTTCCAAGCGGCTGGGACTTGAGGATAACATAATAGACTACGCGGGCAATCTGGTCAGATCCGAGGACAAACGGTTCGAGGATGTGCTGGCGCAGTTGGAGCAAAAGCGTTCGGCCTTGGAACGCGAGCAGCTTCAGACCGAAAAGCTTCGGATCGAGGCCGAGGAGTACGCTAAAAAAGCGCAGGCGTTCCACGCCGCCACTGAACGCGAACGCGCGGGGGCTGCAGACCGTGCGCGGGCAGAGGCTCGAAAGATAATCGCGGATGCGCGCGCCGAAGCCGACACAGTTATGGAGGAGCTTCGGGAATCCGCCAAGATGGCGGCGTCTGAGGATAATTTCAGGCAGATCAACGAAGCGAGGGCTTCTTTGCGCAGGCGTCTGAATGAAGCCGAGGCGGCAATCGGCGGAAGTATGGGCACACAGGAACCCGTTCTCGAGGAAAGGCCGATTAAGCCTGGGGACGTCGTCGTGCTCGCGGGCACCAATACGGCGGCCACCGTGCTGCAAGGCCCGGACAAGGACGGTATGGTCAGTTTGCAGGCGGGGATAATGAAAGTGACGGTCAAGAGCTCCGAGCTTCGCCACGCTGCCAAAAAGGAAATCCCTAAGACGTATGAATCAAGCAGCGGGGGGAACTTCGCTAAGCAGCAGTCCTCCGAAGTGGATCTGCGCGGAATGACGTCGGACGAAGCGATCAGCGTGATGGAAATGTTTATTGACAATGCTTTTCGGGCTAAACTAACAGGAGTGTCAATCATTCACGGAAAAGGGACGGGCGCTTTAAGGACGGCGGTTCACGGCGCTCTCAGGAAAAACAAGTTGGTCAAATCGTTTAGACTGGGCAGATACGGCGAAGGTGAGAGCGGAGTGACTATAGTGGAAATCAATTAAAAAAAATTGATTTCGCGCCGCACTTTTTACCTATATCACATTGACTTGCAATACGAGAATTGATATTCTCTTTACTGAGTAGTTTACGTTTGGCAAATAATTTCTCTTTCGATGCGTTGGAGGTTAAAAGATGTACTCTCGTGAAGTTGTCGTTAATAACAAGGTGGGACTGCATGCGCGCCCGGCGACCTTTTTTATTCAGAAGGCAAACGAGTTTAAGAGCAGCATTTGGGTGGAAAAGGACGAGCGCAGAGTGAACGCGAAAAGTCTTTTGGGCATCCTTTCACTAGGTATCATTAAAGGGACTTCCATCAGCATTTTTGCCGACGGAACCGATGAGCAGGACGCAGTTGCCGCTCTTTCGGAAATGGTCTCTTCCAACTTTTACGAATAAGTTCAACCGGCTGACTGGTTTTCCATATAACTTGATTGCTTACGCCTTTTGTGTCCGCGCGGTGCGCCGGGCATAGTCGAAGTATACGTTTCAAACGCGATTTGCTGATAGCGCCGCCGTTCGGCGGCGTTTAGTATATTCAATTATACGAGGAGTCCCTGAGGGAGAAATTACATGACTGACCTGAAACAAAAAGCATTGTCATTGCCGCTGAAACCCGGCGTTTACATTATGATGGACAAGTCCGGGCAGGTAATATATGTTGGCAAGGCGAAGCAGCTGAAAAACCGGGTGAGCCAGTATTTCCACGAGAGCGGCGACAAGTCGCCCAAAACCCAGGCGATGGTCTCGCAGATCCATTCATTTGACACGATTATCGCGGCGAGCGAATTTGAGGCGCTGGTGCTGGAATGCTCGCTGATCAAGTACCATAAGCCGAAATATAACATCATGCTCAAGGATGACAAGGGCTATCCCTTCATCCGCGTGTCGCTCAGAGATGATTACCCGAGGTTTACGATCGAGTCAAAGATGCGCGAGGACGGCGTCAAGTATTTCGGCCCATTCGGCGGGAGATTTATTCTAAACGACGTCATAAACGCCATTATATCCGCCTTTCGCCTGCCGATATGTTCTAAGCAGTTTCCGCAGGAGATCGGGCGCGGGCGGGCGTGCCTCAAATACCATATGGGGCAATGCATCGCTGTTTGCCAGGGCAATGTATCGTCTGCGGAATACCACGAGATCATCGATCAGGCAGTAAAGCTGTTGGACGGGAAATTTGACGACGTTCTTCAGGAAATCACAGCGGATATGGAAAGCGCGTCCGAAGCGCTGAACTTTGAGAAAGCCGCAGTACTCCGTGACCGGCTGAAGGCCATCAAGCGGCTGGACCAGAAGCAGAGCGTCATACTCAACCGCACGGCGGACACCGACGCTGTGGGCATCCATATAGGCGACGCGCACACGGTCGTCGCGGTGCTGCACTATATTGAGGGCAAACTGCTCGGGCGGCATATTGAAGTGCTGCCGGCATATTCACCGGGCGAGGAGAGCGAGCTGATTTCGGCTTTTCTCAAGCAGTTTTATATATCAAAACCGCTGCTGCCGAGATATATACTCCTACAAACGGAAATAGAGGATGCCGAGCCCATGCTGCAAATCCTAAACGAGAATTCCAAGCGCAAAACGGAGATAATAGTTCCGAAACGCGGCGAACGCGCTTCGATGGTCAGCCTGGCTATTACCAACGCTGGTGAGGAAAACGAGCGGATTACGACCGGCGACGAACGCCGAAGAAAATCGATCACCGACCTGCAAAAAGCGTTGGGGCTGGAAGCGCCTCCCGAGCGGATTGAGAGCTTTGATATCTCGAATATATCCGGCACCGATATTGTCGGATCAATGGTCGTTTTCCAAAACGGACAGCCGCGCAAGAGCGCTTACCGGAAGTTCAAGATCAAGACGATTGACAGTCAGGATGATTACCACTCGATGCGCGAAGTTATATCCCGCAGGCTTGCACGCTATTTGGAGGGCGACGAAAAGTTTTTCCCGCTGCCCGACCTCATGCTGATTGACGGAGGAAAAGCGCACGCGTCATGCGCGCTGGATGTGGTACAGGCTGCGGGACTGAGTTTGCCGGTGTTTGGTATGGTCAAGGACGACCGCCACCGAACCCGCGCTCTGATAACGCCCGAGGGGCTGGAGATCGCGATTTCCGCGACTCCCGCGCTGTTCGCATTTATCGGGCGGATTCAGGAGGAAACGCACAGGTTTGCCATTGAGTTTCACCGGCAGCAGCGATCCAAGCGGTCGGTTGCCTCGGTGCTGGACGACATTGACTCGGTCGGGGACGCGAGGCGAAACGCCCTGATTAAAAAATTCCGCAGCATTAAGGCGATAAAAGGCGCGACGGTTGAGGAACTCAGCCAGGCGGTGCCTAAAAACGTTGCGCAGGCTGTGTTTGACTACTTTAGAAAGTCGTGATTATATGAGAGTAATAACGGGAGAAGCCCGCGGCAGAAAGCTGGAAGCGGTGGAAGGCTATGACACCAGACCGACTTCCGACCGGATCAAGGAATCGATATTTAATATTATTCAGTTCGACATAGAAGGGCGGCGCGTACTCGATCTTTTTGCCGGTACCGGCCAGCTGGGGGTCGAAGCGCTCAGTAGAGGAGCGCGGGAAGCGGTGTTTGTCGACACAAACGCGGATGCCATTAAAGTTATTAAAGCCAACTTGAAAACCACTGGCTTTGACAGCCGAAGCAGGACGGTCAACACTGATTACAGGCTGTATCTACAGTCCAAACCGGGGAAATTTGATATAGTTTTCATTGATCCGCCGTATAAAACGGATTTATGCGACAAAGCGCTGATTGACCTTGTTGCATTTGACATTCTGTCCGATGGTGGTATAATAGTGTGCGAAACACCTCAAAATGCCGAGATACACGTCGGCACGGAGGAGGAATATCAGATCAACGAATACAAATACGGGCACAAAAAGATTACCGTTTGCCGCAAGCTGTGCGCCGTAACATAACTTGGGCGGTTTAGAATATATGAAAACGGCAATGTTTCCTGGCAGCTTTGACCCGCCGAATGTGGGGCACATTGATATTATCCGGCGGGCGTCGGCGATGTTTGACAGACTGATTGTGGTCGCGATGTCCAACCCGGGCAAGAAATGCAGATTTTCACTGGAGCAGAGAATGCATATGCTGACGCTCTCGACAGCCGGGCTTGAAAATGTGTCGGTCGATTGCCATGACGCCTTGATGGTTCAGTATGCCGCTGAGCGCGATATACGCATTGCAGTCAAAGGGGTTCGCACTCCGCAGGATTTCGAAATCGAAATGCGGATGGCGATGATTAACCGCAGGATGGTGCCGGGGCTTGAGACGTTGCTGATTCCCGCAGCGCCTGAGCATGTTTTTATCAGTTCTACGCATGTGCGAGAGATCGCATACAATAAAGGCGATATCGCGGATTTTGTCCCGCCGGAAATACTGGACATTGTTCTGTCCGGTTTTTGAGTAATGCTGCGGGCTCGATCTGCTACAATAATGGAGGTTAACAATGGCTGGTGGAGTTGAAGAACTGCTCGTAATGCTAAATCATATGGTTCAGGACGCGTGGTCGTTTCCGCTCGGAGCCGACAGATGCGTTCTTGAGCGAGACAAGCTTCTCGACCTTATTGAGGAAATCACCGCGTCTCTGCCTGCCGATCTGAAGCAGGCCCGCACCATTGTTGAGTCCAGAAACGAGGTGCTCGCGGCGGCGAAGAGAGAAGCGGAATCGATTAAGCGCACCGCCGAGGATCGCGCTCGTCAAATGGTTTCGCAAGAAGAGGTTATCGCTCAGGCCCGTCACCGCGCGAACGAACTGCTCACCACCGCCGAAGCCAAATCGCGGGATATCAGGCGGGCGACGAATGAATACGTTGAGGATACGCTTAAGAGAACCGAGGATGCGATCTCCTCCGCTCTCAACGAAGTGCGTTCCTCACGCTCAAAATTTAAACAGGTTGCGCTAGCCAAACCAAAGGAACACAAGAATCGGCAATCTGGAAACTGAAAAGCATATTATTGAACTTTATCAGGAGAATAATTGCGAAGTTGACATAAATCGACAGAATGCGTGAACTTGCGGGGGTGGGCCATTTCCACCTCCGCTTATTTTCATTATTTTACCAATTATCAGAACATTTGTTTTTATGAGTATTTTCAATAAAATACGCGTTAAATGACAGGAAAAAGTGCAAAATAACAACTTATTTGCTATTGCAATTTAAGTTGAAGGTATATATACTAATATCTAAGTGGTGAATAGTGGAGACAAGATGTGAATTGTAGAGGATTTCTCGGATGAATGGGGGCGATTAAGTCTTGACCGGTGAGTATTACCATTCCATCGACAACAAGGGTAGGCTTATCATCCCTGTCAAGCTTAGGGAAGAACTGGGCGAGAGCTTCTACATCACAAAGGGTCTCGATAATTGCATATTCGTTTATTCGCAGGAAAACTGGAAAGCGATAGAAAGCAAAATAGAAGCGCTGCCCCTCTCCAAGTCGCGAAACCTACAGAGGATGCTGTTCGCAAGCGCGGTGAAATGCGAGTTGGACGCACAGGGCAGGATTCTCATCCCGCAAAAGCTGCGCGAATACGCTGGTCTTGCGAAAGAGGTAGTGGTTATCGGTGTCTTAAACCGCGCCGAGATTTGGGACTGCGACAAGTGGGCGGAAATCGAACAGTCTGAGTTCACGCCCGAAAGTCTCGCGGAATCAATGGAAGAATTAGGGTTCTGATATGGAACATTCGCCCCACGCGCCTGTTTTGCTGCAGGAAACAATTGAAGGACTGGCGATTCGGCCGGACGGAGTCTATGTTGACGCTACGCTCGGCAGAGCCGGGCATTCAATTGAAATTCTAAGCAGAATAACCGGCGGAACGCTGATCTGCATTGACCGCGATATCCAGGCGATCGATTACGCGAGGGACAAGTTTGAGGGTTTTGGCGAAAAAGTTTTACTGGTCAATGAAAATTTCTCGAATGTTCAGAATGCCGTGCGTGACCTGGGATTTGAACGTATAAGCGGTATTTTGTTCGATCTTGGGGTTTCGTCGCCGCAGCTTGACGACGCGTCAAGGGGATTTTCCTATATGAAGGACGCGCCGCTCGACATGCGGATGGACAGGCGTGATCCGGTTTCGGCGTATGACGTCGTTAACGGCTGGGAAAAAGAAGAGCTGGAGACAATACTCAGTGAATATGGCGAGGAGCGCTACTCGGGTAAGATTGCATGGGCTATCTGCGAGGCAAGGAAGCGGAAGCCGATTGAGACAACCGTTGAGCTTGTCGGGGTCATTAAGTCGGCGATGCCGGCAAAGGCGCTGAGAGAAGACCAGCACCCGGCGAAGCGCAGCTTTCAGGCAATCCGGATCGCCGTAAACGATGAGCTGCAAGCTGTGCAGTCGGCGATTGAGGATGCCGTGGATCTCCTGGAGAGCGGCGGACGGATTGCGGTGATTACCTTCCATTCGCTGGAAGACAGGCTGGTCAAGCGCGCTTTTGCGTCAAAGATTAACGGATGCACCTGCCCCAGTGATTTTCCAAGGTGCGTTTGCGGATACACTCCTTCGCTGAAACTTATAAACAAAAAGCCGATAATCGCGGGAGCAGATGAAATAGACAGCAATCCGCGGGCGAGAAGCGCCAAGCTCAGAATAGCGGAAAGACTGTAAAATAAATTTTTTTAGGAGGGAAGCCAATGCAAGGCAACACTGGCGTTATACCGAGACTAGATATCGACGTTAAGCGTTCTATGCAGATGAAGGAGCGCGTTTCGAGAGATTTGTCGCGGTTTGATACACGCCGGAGCGTACGGGAAGCGTATAATGCCTCGGAAATGGCAAAAGTTAAGAGTATAGCTCAAACGAGGACTGCGGCCAAAGCTCGCGTGGGTTTCCGCCTGAATGTCTTCACGGTGGTTGGGTATGTAGCGATTGTCGCGTTGCTTGTGTCGATCGTGTTTAACTATATGCAGTTAAACGAGATCACGATCGTTGCCTCCAAAAGCCAGCGGGAGCTGTCAGCCCTGAAACAGGACGAGATATCCCTGAGAAACAGCGTCGAAAAGAGAATGAATCTCAAGTTTATCGAAGAGCGCGCGTTGGCGCTTGGAATGGTTAAACCTGAACGTGAGCAGATGATCTATGTCGATCTATCGGGCGGCGACCATGCCGTCGTTATTGATGGAACCGGTGAGCAGTCGCCTGTTCTGTCCACAATCAGCGCGGGTTTCACAAATCTTTTGTATTTCTTGAGCTGAAAAGGCAAGTATCAGCGATGCAGTCTATTTTGCTCGGCGGCTTAATATATTAGTGGTAAGCAGCGTGTCTATATTGTTTTTGAATGGTGATCACGTGGAAAATGCAAAATCCTCAGAACAATATTCCACCAATTGAATTGCGCTGTGTCTTTTGCTAATGAGGTGATTTATTTGCAGCGGGATCCGAAGAAAAACACAGCTGAGACGGCAACAAGACAAAACCGCTTGGTGTATCGCCGCACGGTACTGCTTATGGTACTGTGCGGTATTCTGGTTTTTATTCCTCTAGTTATTCAGCTGTACAACATACAAATTGTCAACCATGAAGTCTTGCAGGAGAGGGCTGTTGCCCAGCAAACCCGCGACATGAAGATCTCTCCGATGCGCGGCACCATCTATGACAGAAACATGAAGCCGCTGGCCCTGAGCGCGAGCGTACACACCGTGGTCATCGCGCCCAAAACGCTGCAGGAGAACAAGCAGGTTGAGGTCGCGGCGGCGGGACTGTCGCAAATTCTCGGAGTTGACCTCGAATCTATCACCAAGAAGGCAAAAAAGACAAACAGCATGTATGAGATCATCAAGAAAAAGGTCGAGGATGTCGAATACGAACAAGTGCTGAAGTTTATCTCCGAAAACAAGATAAACGGGGTTTATCTTGAACCGGACGCCAAACGCTATTATCCTTACGGGAATTTTGCCTCTCATGTTATCGGTTTTGTGAACAGTGACAATGAGGGACTGGCCGGAATTGAGTCGATGTACGAAAAGTACCTCAAAGGTACTCCGGGCAGGATCATCAGCGCCAAAAACGCGAGGGGCACGGATATGCCCTTCAAGTACCAGACTTTTTATGACGCGCAAAACGGACTGGGTGTTGTGCTGACTATTGACGAAACCATCCAGCACTTTCTGGAGCGCAATCTGGAAAACGCAGTAATCGAGAACCGCGTACTGGAGCGTTCGACAGGCATAGTCGTAAATGTCAAGACGATGGAAGTGCTCGCTATGGCGACCAAGCCCGATTTTGATCTCAACTCGCCGTGGACGCTGAGCGACCCGGGGGTGCTGAGTCAAATAGAAGCGCTGCCCGAGGACGAGCAAAGCGATGCAAGATACCTGGCGCAGCAGGCGATGTGGCGCAATAAGGCCATCGTCGACACTTATGAGCCGGGCTCAACCTTCAAAATACTGACGACGGCAATGGCGCTGGAAGAAAAGAAAGTCACGCCGGACGACCAGTTCTTCTGCAGCGGCTCAATGCGTATTCCGGGCAGGGCAACGCCCGTTTCCTGTTGGAAGAAAGAGGGCCACGGGGCACAGACGTTCGCCCAGGGCATCCAGAATTCCTGCAACCCGGTTTTCATGACAGTGGGTCAGCGGATTGGCCGCGAGCCGTTCTACAATTACATGAAGGCTTTCGGGCTGATGAACAAGACGGGCATAGACCTGCCGGGCGAGGCTGTGGGAATCGTCGCGGATTACAACACGTTTTCGCGAAGCGTGGTGCCGCTCTCGATATACTCGTTTGGCCAGACGTTTAAGATAACTCCGATAGAGCTGATAACCGCGGTAAGTTCGGTAGTAAACGGCGGATATCTGATGAAGCCGTACATGGTCAAAGAGTTGGTCGATACCGAAGGTGTCGCGCAAAAGGTGTTCGAGCCGGAAACGGTGCGGCAGGTAATTTCTCAGGAAACCTCAAAACTTGCGTGCGAACTGCTTGAAAAGGTGGTTACAATAGGTACGGGCAAGAGCGCGTATGTCAAAGGCTTCAGAGTTGGAGGGAAGACCGGAACGGGAGAAAAAATCGACCTCCGCCCGAAGTCGCTGCAAATGGGCAATTACGTCGTATCTTTCATGGCGTTTGCGCCCGCAGACGACCCGCAGATAGCTGTCTTGATTCTGCTTGACCATCCGTCTGGAATGGCAAACAACCTCAGAACGGGCGGAAGGCTGGCGGCTCCGCTGGCCGGCAGGATAATGGCCGACGTGCTGCCGTATATAGGCGTCGAGCCGCAGTATTCCGAAGAGGAAATGCAAAACCTGGACGTTGTAATACCGAATCTGGTCGGCCTAGGTAAAGCCGAGATAGAAAAACAGCTCAAAGAGAAGAAGATAGCGTATAAATTTGTGGGCGACGCCGAAGTATCAACGGATCAGATTCCGGCGGTCGGCACAAAGATTCCGAGATCGTCCGAAGTTGTAATTTATATGGGCAAAGAGAAGGCGTCCCAGGAAATTCACGTCCCGAACCTTGCGGGTATGTCGCCAACGAACGCCAACCGGACGCTTGTGAATCTCGGACTGTACATGAAATCGGTCGGCGCGACGGGGACCAAGTCGACGAGCATAATTTGTTCGGCTCAGACTCCGGAAGCGGGAACGGCGGTTAAGCCCGGAGCGGTGGTCGAGGTCCAGTTCATTGACAACAGTATTGTGGGCGACAGATAAGTATTTGGAGGTGTGACGGTGAGGCTGGGCGAACTGCTAGAGGGAATAGAGATAATCACATCAAATGTCAGCGGCGACACTCTGATCGGCAATATTTGCATGGACTCCAGAAATGTAAAGGATGGCAGCCTGTTTGTCGCAATTCCCGGATACTCTACCGACGGGCATCTGTTTATTCCGAATGCGGTCAGGGCGGGCGCCTGCGCAGTTTTAAGCGAACGTGAGCTTGACGGATCGATACCGCACGTTGTCGTCCGCAGCACGAGAGCGGCGATTTCGCTCATCGCCTCGACCTTTTACGGGCATCCTTCTAAAGCAATGAAAATGATAGCGGTGACCGGAACAAACGGCAAAACAACCACAACTTATCTGATCAAAGCGATCATCGAGAATTCCCTGGGTATCAAGGCGGGATTAATCGGCACCAACCGCAATATGATAGGAGATTCCGAGATCCCGGCGGAGCGGACGACGCCGGACGCGCTGTCGCTGCATGCCCTGCTCGCCGAGATGCGGAAAGCCGGGTGCGAATGCTGCGTGATGGAGGCGTCCTCGCATGCGCTCGACCAGGGCAGAGTGGATTCAATACTTTTTGACGTCGGGGTTTTCACCAACCTTTCCCAGGATCACCTTGATTACCACAAAACCATGGAGGCGTATACGGCGGTCAAGGCGAAGCTGTTTGAGCAGTCGAAGATATCGGTTATCAATCTGGATGACGGAACGTCGGGATATATGACCGACCATGTGACCGGCAAGCTGGTGCTATATTCTGTCGACCGGCTGGAAGCCGACGTAAACGCCAAAAATATTAGGCTGAAACCTGACCGCGTCGAATTTGACGTATTAACACGGGATGAACTCGTACGAGTCGATCTTGGCATTCCCGGCAGCTTTTCGGTTTACAACGCTCTGGCGGCTCTTGCCTGCGGGTACGCGCTGGGAATTCCGATGGCGACGGCGGCATCGGCGCTCAAGGACGCCGCCGGAGTGAGCGGGCGAATTGAAGTGGTGCCGACCGGTCGCGATTTTACGGTTATTATCGATTATGCGCATACGCCGGACGCACTCAAGAATATTCTTTCTACAGTACGGGAATTTACCAAGGGCAGGGTGATCGCGCTGTTCGGTTGTGGAGGCGACCGCGATACGCGAAAGCGACCGGTTATGGGAGCTGTCGCGGCAGAACTTGCGGATCTGGTTGTCGTTACGTCCGACAATCCGCGCACCGAAAATCCGATCTCGATAATTGAGCAAATTATGGATGGCATGAAGGGGCGCAAGGTTGCGCGTAAGGTAATCGAGAACCGGGAGAAGGCGATACACTGGGCGATTCAAAATGTGCGGCCGGGAGACTTGATCGTTCTGGCGGGTAAGGGTCACGAGAATTACCAGGAGATAGACGGCGAAAAGCGGCACATGGACGAACGTGAAATCGTCGCCGCCGCGCTGAAAAAGCTCAACAATTAATTTCCGGGGGAAGTATGTATGATACAAATGCGGCTGTCAGATATTGCGGAGTTTTGCCGCGCCCCTGTTGAAGGCGACGCAGGTACGGTCATTAACGATATATGCACCGATTCGAGAAAAGCAACTGAAGGATGTCTTTTTGTGCCGCTTGCAGGAGAAAAGTTTGACGGCCATTCATTTATAGATTCCGCTATAGATGGCGGCGCTGCGGCTGTTATCTGCGCCCAGCCTGACATATCTGTGAAAACGCCCGTCATACGGGTGGCGGATACGTTGGAAGCGCTGCACCGCATCGCGTTGGGATACAGGAAACGGTTTGCCCCCCATCTTGTCGCCGTGACCGGCAGCGTAGGCAAAACGACTACCAAGGAAATGATCGCCGCGGTTTTGTCGAAAAGGTATAAAACACTGAAAAACGCGGGTAATTTCAACAACGCCATTGGGTTGCCGCTGACGCTCCTAAAACTGGATCTGTCGATAGAGGCGGCAGTGACCGAGCTGGGCATGAACCACGCCGGAGAGATCAGCGTGATAACAAGGATAGCTTTGCCGGACACGGCGGTTATCACCAATATCGGAGTTGCGCACATTGAATATCTGGGTTCGCGGGAAGCAATCCTCGCGGCGAAGCTCGAGATTCTTGACGGACTGCCAAGCGGCGGAGTTTGTGTTTTCAACGGTGACGAACCACTGCTGTGGAACCTCAGAAATTCGACGAAATATGACACGGTTTACTTTGGTATTGACAATCCCAGTCTGAACATCAAAGCGAAAAACATCGCGGATGACGGAAAGCAAACGCGCTTTACAGTATCGTCTGAGTCGGGCGAATATGAAATCATGCTTAATTCAACCGGGCGGCATATGATATATAACGCGCTGGCCGCGGTTGCGGTCGGAGAACGGTACGGGTTGACTCACGGTCAAATCGCGGATGGACTTGCCGATTGGAAGCCGGATACCGGTAGGCAGACCGTTTTTGAAATTAAAGATATAACGGTCATTGACGATACTTATAACGCCAGCCCCGATTCCATGCGCGCGTCACTCAATGTGCTCTTGGCATACGCGCCGCGGCGGCGGATCGCCGTTCTCGGAGGTATGCTTGAGCTCGGCGCTCATTCCGAAGAGGCGCACAGGCAGATTGGGAGGCTCGCTGCAAGCTCGGCCGATCTGCTTTTCCTGTACGGGGTCGGGTCACAAGACATTTGCAGCGGAGCGCAGGAGGGCGGAATGACTCCTGACAGCGTGAAAATATTCGATAACCACATTGAACTGGGCAGGGCAATTGCGAGGATTGCGGAGCGTGCCGACGTGGTTCTCTTCAAAGGGAGCAGGGGAATGCGGATGGAGGATGCTATGACATCATTTAGGGAGGAATATGCAGATGGATAATGTTCTCGTCGCATTTTTTATCTCTCTTGGAGTCACCGCCATTTCCGGGGCAATAATTATACCTATATTACGCAGGATAAAAGCCGGACAGAGTATCCGCGAGGTCGGACCCAAATGGCATATGACCAAACAGGGCACGCCGACGATGGGCGGCATAATATTTATACTGGGTATAACTGCAGCCGTAGTTTTCACTGGCATCGAAAAGCTGATGGACGGCGATTTTTCAATCCTTTTCGTGCCAGCGTTTGCGATTGTTTTCGGAATTATCGGATTTATCGACGATTTTGTCAAAGTGGTCAAAAAGCGCAATCTGGGACTTACCAGCCTGCAAAAGCTCATTTTGCAGCTGTCGGCGTCGGGCGCTTTCGTCGCCCTGCTGCGTTACTTCGGCTTCGTAACTCCCAACGTTTATATACCGTTTGTCGGGGTCACGGTTCCGATTGAATGGCTGGTGTACACGATCCTGGCGCTGCTTTACGTGGTCGGGTTTGTCAACGCTGTCAACCTCACGGACGGAGTGGACGGCTTGGCGACAGGGGTGACGCTGCCAATAGCGGTATTCTTTGTCTTTTTGTCCCTTCAATGGTCGGGCACAGGTTTTGAATTCGGAACGGAAGCGCCGGCGGGGGCGGTATTCGCCGCCGCGCTCGCGGGCGGATTGCTCGGGTTTTTGATATACAACTTCAACCCGGCAAAGGTGTTTATGGGTGACACCGGTTCATTGTATCTCGGAGGCGCGGTTTGCGGGCTGGCTTTGATGAACGACGCTCCGCTCCTTTTGATTCCACTAGGAGCTGTATACCTGATCGAGATAATTTCGGTCATTATCCAGGTGGTCTACTTTAAGCTGAGCGGTGGTAAGAGGGTATTTAAGATGACCCCGATACATCACCACTTCGAGATGAGCGGCTGGGGCGAGAAAAAGCTGTTCTTTGTTTTTATGGGAATCACGGTTGTCATGTGCGTCGTAACCTGGTTAGGCGTGTGCTCTCGGTACCAGGTATGAGGAGGCGGTGAGCTTTGGAAGAAATCAGGCGTCTGCGGGCTGAAGAGTTTAAGCAGACAAAAACCGAGCGAGGCCCAATGGATTTGCCGTTTGCGCTGCTCACGCTGCTGATACTGGGCATCGGGATTGTCATGATGTTTTCGGCCAGCTACGCATCGGCATATTACACTTTTCAAGGCAATTCAGTTCATTTCTTCGCCAGACAGTCATTGTTTGCGCTGATTGGCATTATTGCAATGATAGTTATTTCGTACTACGACTACAGAAAACTCAACAAATGGGCGATATGGCTGCTGCTGGTCTCGATTGTTCTTTTGATTCTGGTTTTGATAATCGGAACCGAGGTCAAGGGAGCGCGCCGCTGGATCAATATCGGAGAGTTCGGATTCCAGCCGTCGGAAATAGCCAAAATCGCGGTGGTACTCTGCTTTTCAACCATGATATGTATGTTCAAGGAACGAATGAAGACGTTCAAGTACGGAATAGTTCCTTTCGGGCTTATCCTTATGGTTATCGCAGTCCTGATGATTCCGCAGCCGCACTTTTCGGGAACTATCCTGATCATTGCGACGGGAGCTGCTCTAATGTTTGTCGGCGGTGTGCATTTGGGCTGGTTTGCCGGGATAGCGGCGTTTGGCGGCGCTGTCGGGTGGTTTTTAATGACCAACACGGCGCACTCGAGCAGCCGAATCTCGATATGGCTGGACCCGTTTTCGGATCCGCAGGACAAGGGCTTTCAAATCGTCCAGTCTCTGTTGGCGATCGGTTCGGGCGGCCCGATGGGGCTGGGGCTCGGCAAAAGCAGGCAGAAGTTCCTGTACCTGCCAGAACAGCAGAACGACTACGTTTTCGCGATTGTGTGCGAAGAGTTGGGGATGCTCGGAGCCTGCGTGGTGCTATTCTTGTTCATGCTGCTCATTATCAGGGGATATTGGATCGCGCTGCACGCGCGCGATAAATTCGGATCGCTGATTGTCACCGGTATCACAACGTTGCTGGCGATTCAGACGTTTTTGAACGTCGCCGTTGTAACAAATCTGATCCCGAGTACGGGAATTCCGCTGCCGTTTTTCAGTTATGGAGGTACGTCACTGATGATCCAGCTTGCCGAAATGGGAATTGTGCTCAGTGTATCGAGGTTTATACCCGCGCCAAAATCCGGGTAACCGAGTTTCCGCACAATTTCCGCGCAAATTGAGAGGCTGACGAATGGGAGGGTATCGCCATCAGAGTTCTATTTGCCTGCGGTGGTACGGGAGGACATATCAATCCGGCGCTCGCGGTCGCGAAATTGCTGCGTGACCGGCGGCCGGACGTGGTGATCGCTTTTGCCGGTTCACCTGACGGCATGGAGTCCAAGCTCGTGCCGCGGGAAGGATTTGAGCTGAAAACCGTCGACATCCACTCATTCAAAAGAAGTATTACTCCAAAAGCGATTTACAGGAATATCAAGGTAGTTATCGGAATTTCGAGCTCGATGCGTCAGGCTCGCGAAATAATCGAGCAGTTCAGGCCTGATGTCGTCGTCGGAACCGGGGGATACGCCTCATATCCGGTTGTGTCCCAAGCGGCGAAAATGAAGATTCCGACAGCGATTCACGAATCCAACGCCGTGCCGGGACTGACCACATCGCTTCTCGCGAAAAAAGTAGATTCTGTAATGGTCAGTCTCTCCGACAGCGTATCGTTCTATAAGCGGCGTGACGCGGTGCAAGTTACCGGCACGCCTGTCAGGGAAGAGTTCATATATACAAAAAAAGAAGAAGCCCGTGTGCGTCTCGGCATCCGGCTTCCTCTGGTCGTATCTTATTGGGGATCTCTCGGCGCGCGCGAAATGAACAAAAAGATCGCGGATTTTATTAAACTTGAAGCGGGTAACGGCAATTTTCATCACATCCACGCGACCGGCTCGTTTGGATACCGCTGGATGCCGGCGCTGGTGCGGGACTTGGGAGTAAATCTCGCGGATTACCCCAATATCGAGCTTGTGGAGTATATTTACGATATGCCGTCGGTTATGAACGCCGCCGACCTGATTATTTGCAGGGCGGGCGCGTCGACCATCAGCGAGCTGACGACAGTCGCGACCCCGGCTATAATGATACCTTCGCCAAACGTCGCCGGCAACCATCAGCACAAAAACGCGGCGGTGCTGGCCAAGCGCGGAGCGGCGGTTGTAATGGGCGAAAAGGACTGCACTGGCCGGATACTATACGATAAGGTAACCGAGCTGCTTTCCTCTCCGGACGTGCTGGCCGGGATGGCCGAGAACCTTCGGGACATGGCAATACTGGATTCGACCGAAAGAATATATAATAATGTCCTGAGCCTTGCAAACGGGAGATAATCTGAAAAAGCCGCAAGGAACGCAATCAAAGACTTCGGCTCACTCGAATGAATCGCTTTTGCCGGTATTTAAGCATCCTTTTTAGGATTCAGGACTCATTTGTAGAAGAATCTGACCTTCTCCCGATAATAACCAAATCACATAATTTTCGGTCATAGCATAGTATGTGCTAGGTGTAATTACACCAAAATTTGCAACCGGCAGTGAGACTCATACATATGCCGGCCTATGCGGGGGACTGGAATATGAGCGTACTTCTCATCGACGGAGGGAGAAAACTTGAAGGAAGTGTCAGAGTACACGGCGCCAAGAACAGCGTGCTTCCGATACTGGCCGCGACAATTCTTAACAGTGGAATAAACATAATCGAGAACTGCCCGAGACTAAAGGACGTTGAATCCTCGGTGGATATCCTTCGCCACCTTGGGTGTTCGGTAGAGCGGGACGGAGACACGCTCATCGTCGATTCGTCAGGTATGTGCAGGGCATATATTCCGCATAACTTGATGCGCGAAATGAGATCATCGGTTATTTTTCTCGGAGCGATCATAGCGCGGACAGGAGAGGCGGCCATGAGCCACCCTGGCGGATGCGAGCTTGGGCCCCGTCCGATTGATTTACATATTGACGCCTTTAAGAAACTTGGTGTGTGTGTTAACATGGAAGAAGGCGGCAACATCGTGTGCAAAGCCGGAAGAATGGTTGGTCGCGAAATATCGCTGTCCATACCGAGCGTCGGCGCGACCGAAAACATTATGCTGCTTGCCTGCGCCTGCAAAGGAACCACAACAATCAGCAACGCGGCCAGAGAACCGGAAATCGAAGATCTGCAAAACTATTTGAGCGAGCTCGGTGTGCGCGTATCGGGCGCCGGCAGCTCAACCGTGACAATTGAAGGCTGTGCCGTGTTCAATGACGCGAGACACAGGGTTATTGGCGACAGAATTGTCGCGGCTACATATTTATCAGCAGCCGCAATTGTGGGCGGAAACATCAAGGTAACCGATGTCGATCCCAATCACCTGACGAAGGTGCTTTCCATCCTGGCGGAATACGGGTGCGATGTGGAAACGACAAAGAACAGTATTTCTCTCGGCAGACAGTCCGATCTTGTCGCGGCAAAGCCGATAAGAACAATGCCTTATCCCGGATTTCCGACCGACGCTCAGGCTCCGATCATGGCTGTCGCGACCAGGGCGGGCGGAACCACCGTCTTTGTAGAAAATATATTCGAGGTGCGCTACAGACATGTCAGCGAACTTGTGCGGATGGGTGCGGATATCAGGACGGAAGGCAGAGTGGCGATCGTCAGCGGAGTACCGGCGCTTTACGGCGCGTCGGTCAGATCCACAGACCTGCGTGGAGGCGCGTCGCTGATTGTGGCGGCGCTGGGAGCGATCGGAAGCAGCGAAATCTCCGGTTTGGAGCACGTTGACCGGGGGTACGAATGCATTGAGGACGCGCTGGGTTCGCTGGGCGCGAGTATTAAAAGAGTAAATAACAGCTAATCGACAGCTGGAGGTTTGATGGCACGAAACGGAAGACGAAGCGGCCGCACTGGAAGTCGCGGCCGAAAAAGAACCAGAAGATCGAGGTTCAGCATATTGTATAAAGCCGCGGCGCTCGTTGCCATAGTCGCGGCTATTGTATTTGGTCTGTCCGTTTTCTTTCGGATAAATACTATTGAAGTAATCGGCATTTCACGCTATAACGCCGAAGAAATCAAAGGCGCCTGCGGGATCAAAATCGGAGACAATTTGCTTCTTCTGGACAAGATAGCTGGCGTGGAAAAGCTGTTTAAGGACTATCCGTATATTAAGGAAGTCAAGCTTCTCCGCAGCCTGCCGGACAAGCTTGTCATCTCGGTGACTGAATCCAAGCCGGTCGCTTATGTCAGCTCTGAAAAAGAATCCTGGCTGATTGATATTGACGGCAGACTGCTGGAATCGGTTCCTCCGACAGAGCTGAGCAAGTATTGCAGGGTGACCGGCATGACGATAGTCGGAGCCGAGGTTGGCGGGGAGCTGTATGTTACCGAGGATCAGGAAGGCAGGGAGAAGACGCTCGTCAGCGTTTTGTCTGTGTTTGCAGACCTGATGGCCGACATGCGCTGGATAGATATGTCAAAGGATTATGACGTTCGGATGCAATATGGAGACAGAATTCAAATAAAGTTGGGCGTGCCCACTGAATTGGACAAAAAGCGCCAGTTTTTTGACGCGGTAATTAATTCGGTAGATAAAAACAATAATATTATTCTGGACATATCCGACGCGAAAGTGGTTCGTGAGATTCCGAACTGATTTAGAAATCATAAAAAGCGTCTTGGCCGATGGGGTTTGTAATTTGACATAATACATTACCCAAGTAATTCGACAGAAACCGCGACACTTCGACTATTTAGAACAAGTAGACCGAAAATTACTGTCAGAAAAATATTTATCCAAATTTATTATCAAAATAACCTCAAAGCTATTGACCTAAGCTAAAAAAAAGATTACAATATGGTGACAGAGGATAACTTTAGCAACTATAAAGTCGATAGACTTTACAATATATAATTAACATAAATCGTTGAGTTGATTTAATACTGGGACGCCGCTCTCCATTAACGCGGCACCGCGTGTGCGGAATTCTGCCGGGAATTTCATCTTTGCGGAGCTTGGAGGAAATATGCCATTTGTAATGGACGTTGGAGCAAATAATGACGCTGTTATTAAGGTCATCGGTGTAGGCGGCGGCGGTAACAATGTCGTTAATCGTATGATCGCATCGGGTGTAAGGGGCGTCGAGTTTATTGCCGTTAATACGGACAAGCAGCATCTGAACTGCTCTAGTGCCACAGTTAAGATCCAGATTGGTGAAAAACTGACTAGCGGACTGGGCGCTGGTTCCGATCCGGAAATCGGGCGCAAATCCGCCGAGGAAAGCCGCGCTCAAATTGCGCGGATTATTGAGAATGCCCATATGGTGTTTATTACGGCGGGTATGGGCGGAGGGACCGGAACCGGTGCCGCGCCGATTGTCGCCGACGTTGCCCGGGAAGCGGGCGTGCTGACTGTGGGCGTGGTAACCAAGCCGTTTGGGTTTGAAGGCAAGCGCCGTATGGATCAGGCTGAGCAGGGCATCGACGAAATGCATGCTCGCGTTGATTCGCTGATCGTTATTCCCAACGAGAAGCTGAAAGAGGTCTCAGAACAGAAAATTTCTTTCATGAACGCGTTTGAAATCGCCGACGACGTTCTGGTTCAGGCGGTACAGAGCATTACTGACCTTATCACAATGACCGCTCTGATTAATCTCGACTTTGCGGACGTCCGCGCCATCACGAAAAATGCCGGTTTCGCGCATATGGGCGTCGGCCGCGGCACGGGTAAAACAAAGGCGGAGGACGCCGCCAACATGGCTATCAACAGTAAGCTGCTAGAAACCACGATTAACGGAGCCAAGGGCGTGCTTATAAATGTCACCGGCGCTCCCGATATGCTGCTGGAGGATGTCGATATGGCCGCCGACCTTGTGCGCCAGGCCGCGCATAAGGACGCGCACATCATCTTCGGTGCGGCTGTTGAGGAGACTTTGTCGGACGAGCTTAAGGTAACGGTCATCGCCACCGGCTTTGAAGAACCCAACACGCTGACTGCCGACAACAGCGGCATGTACACTTCCACAGCCGAGGCAATAAAAGGTCCGCTGAATGAACCTGTTATTGAAGATGAGGAAGAGGATCCGTTCGATCCAATTTTCCGAATTTTTAACAGCAAGAAATGATATTAGCGCCGAGCATAACAAAATGCTCGGCGCTTCTGATGGGAGTGACGGCATGGTTGCGGTTTATAAATATATCGAGAACAAAATGACAGCAATAGACGAAATGCAGCCGGATTGCTGGATTAACCTTGTCGCTCCGTCAGAAGAAGAGATCGACAGAGTTTCGCAAAATCTGAATATTGACAGGGCGTTCGTCTCCGCCGCGCTGGACGAAGAGGAAACCTCCCGTATTGAAGTTGAGGACGGACGAACATTAATTATCATCGACGTTCCGATTATTGAAAAGAGTGACGGTATCGCGGCATACGCGACGCTGCCGCTCGGCATAATCGTCACTGAGGACAATATCGTTACCATATGCCTGAAGGAAACGCCGACACTCAGAGAATTCACAGACGGCATGGTCAAGGAAGCGAATCCGTCGCTGAAGACCAGATTCATTTTTACGATATTCCTTCGCGCGGCAAACCGCTTTCTGCAATATCTGCGAGACATCAACAAGCTCTCCTCAAATATTGAGCGCCAGCTGTACAAGTCGCAGCGGAACAAAGAACTCATCCAGCTGCTCGACCTGGAGAAATCACTGGTGTACTTTACAACATCGCTGAAAGCCGACGAGTTGACTCTGAACAAAATTCTCCGGGGCAGAATCATAAAACTGTATGAAGATGATCAGGATTTGCTTGAAGACGTTCTTATCGAGATCAAGCAGGCGATGGAGATGGCGGATATCTATTCGAGCATCCTCTCCGGAATGATGGACGCATTTGCCTCAGTTATCTCCAACAACCTGAACGTAATCATGAAAACGCTCACAAGCGTGACTATTTTGATTACCATTCCAAACGTAATTTACGGATTTTTCGGCATGAACTTTTTCGAAGGGCCGGTTACCAACTGGTGGTTTCCGTTGGCGCTTTCGGTCTCCATAATGCTCGTCGCAGGATTTATTCTGAAACGAACCGGGCTGTTTTAGCCGCCGCTGAGCAAACTAATGCGTTAATAAGACGCGGATTATTAAGGTGTGAATTTTGCGGCTGGAAGAGTGGGGATGTTAGTGAGTATGAGAGCATTTATCAAGGTTGCCTGTTTTGTTTTTTTGACGGCGCTTATATTTTGTTTCAGCTCGTGCACCGGCGGCGATAATACGCCCGTCACGGGAGCGCCTCCGGCGCAAAGTCCCGATACGGAGCCGCTTTCCGGGATGCCATACATTCCGGACGCGCAGAAAATAAATATCCCCGCGCTGAGCGCAAATGCGTATACTCCGTATTTTGCCGCATGGATTGACGATCACCGAATTTTGATCTGCGCCTCTCATGAATCCCAGACAAAAATGTTTGTTCACAATTTGAGAACCGAGATTACCTCGGAAGCTCTGGATGGCGCGGACGATTTCGGCTGGTTTGGCAGAGTGCTGAGTGACGGACGCATTTGCATGTATGGGTTTGAGAAAATTGTAATTCTGAATAAGAACACGTATCAGGCGGATTTGGTAGTTACCTTCCCGGACGATCATTCGATCGGTGAGATGGACGTCTCCCCGGACGGTACAATGATCGCATACACAAGTCCGCAGGATTTCGGCCTGTATGTCGCGAATATTGACCTCTCGGAGCCGCGTTTGGTTCAAAAGGCAACAGCTAGCGCACGAGGCGGCGATATAGATATTAGACCGAGCCTGCCGCGATGGTCAACTGACAGTCGCAGGGTATTTTTCATGATGCCGGGAGCAGATTCGACGGAGCTTAAAGCGGCTTCGGTTGATATTGAAGGAAAACAGCATGACCAGCTTGATTATCTGCCGGTTAATTACACAGTTAGCGAGCTCAGTTCAGGGAAGCTGATAGCCGTAAATTTGGCGTCAAACCGGCCGTACTCGGTCGAATCCGGCGGACATGAGATGGTTCCGCTGCTGCCTGAACGGGAGTATCTGCTGACTGTTTGGGATCAAGACGCGAAATATGCTCTCGCGCTATGGAACGACCCTGCGGAAACGAGTGACGTTTTTTCGGTTTATGACATTGCGTCAGGTAAGGAAACGAGATCATACAAGCTGCCGGAGTTTGCAAGGCTGTACTTTTCTCAGAACGCGGTTTCTCCGAACCGCACGCAGCTTGTATTAGTATTTATAGACGAACTGAACCGCGGAAACTGTTATTTGTTAAAGCTACCTTAATTATCAACAAGACGGCAGAAGTTGCCGTCTTGTTTTTTATCTCACTGCCTGTCAACCTCTTCTATTCCGGCATGGATTATGCTATAATATTAGTGGCTTTGTACTTGAGCAGCAAGCTGTGCTTTATAGTATTTATTTAGGGGTTAGAAATGCGCGAGATGAGTTTATTTGAACAGCACGTCAGAAAAAACTTTCCGGAAATGCCGCTTCTAATTGACGCGCCGATGCGTGAGCATACCGCGTTTCGTATCGGCGGCCCCGCCGACCTCCTCGCTGTCCCACAGAGCGGCGGCGAAATCGCCGGGCTGCGTGTTCTCGCGTGTGGGGCGGGCATTCCGGTGCTGCACATCGGCAACGGAACCAATCTGCTGGTGAGCGACGCCGGGTTCCGTGGGCTTGTAATAAAGACCTTTGACAGGTTTTCCAAAGTTAGTTTGACTAGCGATAACGAGATTACCGCCGAAAGCGGAATATTGCTTTCAAGGCTGGCTGTTTTCGCCAAGGACAGAGGTCTTGCCGGCTTGGAATTCGCGCACGGAATCCCGGGCACGCTTGGCGGCGCGGTCTGTATGAACGCCGGAGCGTACGGCGGCCAGATGAGCGATGTTGTCACCGCGTCAAAATGTCTTGGGGAAGACGGCACTGTTTGCCTTCTTTCGGCAGACGAACACGAGTTTCAATACCGCCACAGCTGCTATCAGGATCAGCCGGGAGCTATTGTGCTCGAGGTTGTCATCGTACTTCAACCCGGTGACAGCCGGGAAATTCAGGCCAGAATGCGCGAGCTCTCGGAGAAACGAAGCAAATCCCAGCCACTCGAACTGCCGAGCGCCGGCAGCGTATTCCGCCGCCCTGAAAACGGATTTGCGGGCGCGCTGATCGAGCAGTGCGGACTCAAAGGACGTTCAATCGGCGGGGCGCAGGTATCCGAGAAGCATGCGGGATTCATCGTCAACCGGGGCGGCGCGACTTGCGACGACGTTTTGAGGCTGATTGAGCTTATTCAGGAGACTGTTTTGCGCGTCACGGGAGTGTCGCTCGAAACTGAAGTCAAGCATATTTCCGGAAACTGACAACCGGTCTTACGGAGGAAAAATGGATTTTATAATAATTACCGGCATGTCCGGCGCGGGTAAGAGTAAAATCGCCGCAGTACTTGAGGATATCGGATACTATTGCGTCGACAATATGCCGGTGGTGCTTATCCCGCGGTTTGCGGAACTGTGCCTGGCGTCGAGAGGCAGATATGAAAAGGTCGCGCTTGTCACAGATGTGCGCGGCGGAGAAACGTTTGACAATCTGTTTGAGTCGCTCGACTATATGCGGGAAATGGGCTGTGAATACAGGATTATCTTTGTTGAAGCTGCGGTCGACGTTATCATTCACCGCTATAAGGAATCGAGACGCCGGCATCCGCTGGCCGAGGACGGCGTGCCGATCGAAGTGACGGCGGCAAAGGAAAACGAGATGCTGGAATGTGTCAGAGAGCGCGCGAATCATATTATCGACACCACGGCGCTCAGCGTCGCCGCATTACGGGAGCGGATTATCGCGCTGGTCAGTGACGAGCCCAAGCAGAGTACAATACTGGTGACGGTTGTGTCCTTTGGCTTCAAATATGGGCTGCCGATTGAGGCGGATCTGGTATTCGATGTCCGTTTCCTGCCGAACCCGTATTACATTCAGGAACTCAGGCCGAATACTGGGAATGACCCGGAGGTGCGCTCCTATGTGCTGAGTTGGCAGCAGACTCACGAGTTTTTAGGGCACCTATACACCATGGTGGACTTTTTGCTTCCCTATTATATTGAAGAGGGAAAAACATCTGTTGTCATTGCGATCGGCTGTACAGGCGGCAAGCACCGGTCGGTTGCGCTCTCAAACGAGCTTTGTGACCATATCGGGCAGAGCGGCTATAAAACCGCCTCGCATCATCGGGATATCGACCGTAAATGACGCACGGAGGAACTATGGCGACTTTTTATAACGACAAAACGGGCTGCCCGGAGAGCTGCCAGGAGGCGGATGGGATTTGCTCGCTTGAACCGAAGATTGTCGCGATCGGGGGCGGAACGGGCCTGTCGACGATGCTGCGCGGCCTGAAAGAATGCACGTCCAATATCACGGCGATAGTGACGGTTGCGGACGACGGCGGCGGGTCGGGCTGGCTGCGGCAGGATCTCGGAATGCTGCCACCCGGCGATATAAGGAACTGCATTCTGGCGCTGGCAAACACCGAGCCGGTTATGCAGCGCATACTGAATTACCGGTTTGAGGACGGCGCGCTCACCGGCCAGAGCTTTGGGAACCTGTTTCTCGCGGCGCTGAACGGGATATACGACTCTTTCGACGAAGCGGTCCGACATATGGGAGAAGTGCTGGCGATAACCGGGCGCGTATTGCCGGTGACGAACGCGAACGTGCATCTTGTGGCCGAGTTCGAGAATGGAACGACGGTTTTCGGAGAGTCAAAAATATACGCTCACAAAAAAGAGCATCAGTGCAAAATCACAAGGGTCAGGCTGTCCCCGGAGCATCCTCCCGCCCTGACACAGGCGTTGGAAGCTATTAACGGCGCGAACATGATCGTTCTCGGGCCGGGCAGTCTCTATACAAGCATAATTCCGAATTTGCTGGTCAGCGGCATTGCCGGCGCGATTTCGCGTGCCGACGCGCTGAAAATATATGTTTGCAACGTCATGACGCAGGAGGGCGAGACCGAGGGCTATACGGCGTTTGACCATGTGTCCGAGCTTTTGGCGCATTCCCTGCCCGGGCTTATTGACGTTTGTCTGGTTAATGACAGCAAGATTCCTGAGCGGCTCATCAAGCGGTACGAGATCGAAAGCGCCGAGCCGACGTACATCGACAGGAAGAGGTTCGAAAACGCCGGAATAAAGCTGCTGCAAAGGCCTTTGTTCTCGGAAACGAGTGAGTTCGCGCGGCATGATTCGCTCCTGTTGGCCGCTGAACTGATGTCAGCGTTTATCGAAATCAGGAACAGGCCGGGAAGCCTTGGCGCGGCGGATCGGCGGGCCCATGACAGGGTGACGGCCAGACTCAGGGCAGCCATTGGTGATTAATATGTCCTTTTCGCTAAAAGTGAAATCAGAGCTTTGCAAAACAATAAATAAGAAGAACTGCTGTCAGGTGGCGGAGGCATACGGCGCGATGCTGCTCGGAAACGCTTTTTCGTTTCACGGTATACGCATCGTTACCGAGTGCCGACCGTATGCCGAGCTGCTTCCGCCGCTGTTTGACGCCGCTTTTGGGCTGGCGTTTGACAGCGCGCCTGATTTGGACAAGCCATCGGGTAAGTTGATATTCAAAATCAGTGACAAAACTAAACTTACAAAGATCTTTGATACAATCGGTACGCGGCAGGAAGGCGAAATCGCGGTACACCTCAATCTTGCCGTGCTCGAGGAGGAGTGCTGCCGAACTGCTTTTTTACGCGGCGCGTTTCTGTCAGGGGGGTCTGTTACTGATCCTGAAAAGAAATATCACCTCGAAATCATAACGCCACATCTGAACCTCAGCCGCGAACTGGTAGCACTGCTGCTGGATATGGGCCTCGCGCCGCGTCATACGGTGCGCCGTTCGGTTAACGTAGTCTACTTTAAGTCCAGCGAGAGTATCGAGGATTTTCTGACGACGGTCAGGGCGTCGGCGTCGGTGATTGACTTTATGCAGACCAAGGTGGAGAAGGATGTGCGCAACCTGGTAAACCGCAAGGTTAACTGTGAGACGGCAAACCTCGGTAAAATCGTTAACGCCTCAGTGCAGCAGTGCCGCGCCATTGAGAAGATCAGAGACATAAAAGGGCTGAACAGTCTGCCGGATAAACTGCGTCAAACCGCAGAAGCCAGGCTGGAATTTCCCGAAGCGCCGCTTATCGAGCTCGCGGCAATGCTGGGCGAGTCGGTAACCCGGTCAGGAGTGAATCACAGACTGCGCAGACTGGTGGAAATCGCCAGTGAGCTGGGGGAGGATGGTGCTGAGTGACTAATTTCGTTCATCTTCATCTGCATACCGAATTCAGTCTGCTCGACGGAGCGTGCAGGATCAAGAAGCTGGTCGAGCACGTTGACGGAATCGGGCAGTCCGCTGTCGCGATCACCGACCACGGAGTCATGTACGGGGTTATCGACTTCTACAAGGAATGCGTCTCCCACGGGATAAAGCCGATAATCGGCTGCGAGGTGTATGTAGCCAGGCGCGGAAGGCGGGACAAGGTACAGGAATTTGACTCTAATCCGTATCACATGGTGCTGCTCTGCAAGAACAATACCGGATATCAAAATCTGATAAAGCTGGTGAGCGCTGGATTCATCGAGGGGTTCTACAACAAGCCGAGAGTTGACATCGAGCTGCTGAGGGAACATAACGACGGGCTCGTGGCAACGTCGGCGTGCCTCGCCGGAGCGGTCGCGCAGGCGGTGACCGACGGCGATTATGACAAAGCGAAGACGCGGGCTCTGGAGCTTGCCGAAATTTTCGGGGAAGGCAATTTCTATCTCGAACTTCAGGATCACGGCATCCCTGAGCAGCAGGCTGTCAACCGCGCGCTGCTGCGTATCCACAACGAAACCGGCATTCCGCTGGTGGCCGCCAACGACGCGCATTACATCAGCAAGGCCGACTCGCACATGCAGGACGTGCTCCTTTGCATTCAGACCAACAGCACGGTTGACCAGCCGGACAGGATGCGCTTTCCAGGAGACGAGTTTTATGTCAAGACTGGGGACGAGATGTCCGAGCTGTTCGAGAAATACCCGGGCGCGATAGAAAACACAATCGCCATCGCCGACAAATGCAATCTCAATTTCGAGTTTGGCAAGCGTCATCTGCCGGTTTTCGAGCTGCCCGAAGGCAAGAACGACAGCTTTGAGTACCTCAGCGAGCTCTGCGAGACCGGCTTCCGGGAAAAATATCAGGATACTGACAGCAGCTTTCGCGACAGGCTGAATTATGAACTGGACATGATCCGCCGCATGGGGTTTGTCGATTATTTCCTGATCGTCAGCGACTTCATAACCTACGCTAAATCGCGCGGCATTCCGGTGGGCCCGGGCAGGGGCTCCGCCGCCGGAAGCATTGTGTCGTACTGTCTGGGGATTACCGGAATTGACCCGATAAAATACAACCTTTACTTCGAGCGGTTCCTAAATCCGGAACGTATCAGCATGCCGGATATCGACATAGATTTCTGCTACATCAGAAGGCAGGAAGTCATCGATTACGTCATAGACAAGTACGGCGAGGATCATGTCGCGCAGATCGTAACGTTCGGCACCATGGGCGCGCGAGCCGCGATACGAGACGTCGGGCGAGCGCTCAACATTTCCTATGCGCAGGTGGATGTAGTCGCGAAGCTGATTCCCTTTTCGCTGCACATGACTATAGAAAACGCGCTGAAAATGTCGCCGCAGCTTCGCGAGATGTACGAATCGGACTCGGCAATCCGTGAGCTGATTGATACCGCCCGCGCGGTCGAGGGACTGCCGAGGCACGCGTCAACGCACGCCGCCGGAGTGCTGATTACCGGCAAGCCGGTGTCCGAATATGTCCCGCTGGCCAAAAACGGCGACGCGATAGTCACCCAGTTTCCTATGGGAACGCTGGAAGAATTGGGACTGCTGAAGATTGACTTCCTTGGCCTGCGAAATCTCACTGTCATCGCGGACTGCGAAAAAATGATACGCCAAAGCACCCCGGAATTCTCGGTTGACCGGATACCCGAGGTTGACATAAAAACATATGAGATGCTGGCTGCCGGCAAGACGCTGGGCGTATTCCAGCTGGAAAGCGCGGGAATGACCTCGGTCTGCGTCGGACTCAGGCCGCAGAATATCGAGGATATTACGGCTCTTGTGGCGCTCTACCGTCCGGGGCCGATGGACTATATACCCCAGTTTGTCGCAGCCAAGCACAATCCTGAAAAGATCAAGTACCGTCACGACAGCTTGAAGGAAATCCTCGGAGTAACATACGGATGTATGGTTTACCAGGAGCAGGTGCTGGAGATATTCCGAAAGCTCGCCGGATTTTCACTGGGCAAGGCGGACATGGTTCGGCGCGCGATGTCCAAGAAGAAACACGCCGAGCTGATGCGTGAGCGCGATAATTTCATCTACGGTAATCCTGAAGAGGGCATCATGGGAACAGTCGCAAACGGCGTGCCGGAGGACATCGCGGCGGTGATATTCGACGATATCATGGACTTTGCCAATTACGCGTTTAACAAAGCCCACGCGGCCTCGTACGCGGTGATAGCGTATCAGACGGCATATCTCAAGCGCCACTTCCCGCGGCAGTATATGGCGGCGCTGCTCACCTCGGTGCTCGACAGTCCTACGGGCGTCGCCGACTATATCGCGGGCTGCCGCGATATGGGTATTACCGTGCTGCCTCCGGATATCAACCATTCGCAAGAGAATTTCACGGTGTCGGGCGATGATATTCGCTTCGGACTTGTCGCGGTTAAGAATGTCGGTCATTCCTTTGTCGCGCAGATAGTAAAGGAGCGGGCAGGGTCGGGCGAGTTTGTTTCGTTTTATGATTTTTGCAGCCGGATGCACGAACACGAGCTGAACCGCAGGGCGCTCGAAAGCATGATAAAGGCGGGCGCGATGGACTGCTTTGGAGATACGCGAAACGCTATGTTTCGGGATATCGACAGGGTCATAGGCGTAATAGCCGACCGCAAGGTTCGAAATATCGACGGGCAAGTCGGTTTCTTCGACAATGATTCGCCAAACGCCGGCGCGCTGGAGGTCAGGCCCGCTCCCGAATTTTCCCAGCGCGAGCTTATGGCAAAGGAGAAGGAGGCGACCGGTCTATACCTCTCCGGCCACCCGATGGATGAATACAGGGAGACCATCCGAAAGGCCGGCGCTGTGTCAATCAGGCGGATACTTGCCGACTTTGAGAACGAACACGGCCCTGTGACATTCCGCGATGAGATGAAAATCAAGGTCGCCGGAATTGTGACCACGGTTCGTAATAAAGCGACGCGAAACAACTCCCAGATGGCATATGTCACACTGGAGGATGAGACCGCGTCAATTGAGCTAATTGTCTTTTCGAGGGCTATCACTGATTTTGGAGCGTATTTGAGGGTGGACAGCGTTGTAGTCGTAACCGGGAAAATATCCGTCAGAGAAGATAAGGAACCGCAGATAATCGTAGATATAGTCGCCCCGGCGGCTGGTTATATGCCTGATACAGACGTACCGGCAGTAAATGAGACAAAAGTCTCAAAGGTTTTTGTTAAAATCGGCAGAAACAATGATAAAGCGTCCAGGGTTCTGCCAATAATAAAGATGTTTCCGGGGCTCACCCCTGTTGTGGTTGCCTTTGAGGAAGACGGTCGAAAGGTCAGAGGTTCCTGCGCGCCGGATCGGAGGCTCATTGCGGAACTGCGAGGTATTCTCGGAGACGACTGCGTTGTTGAGGTTGCGGACGCGATCTGATTGGACGGGTTTTTCGGCTTGCGCTTTTTGGAAAATTGCTATATACTGTTTGATGTTAACAAGGCGCGAATCAATTGCCAATCCTTCTGACTGACATGGCGGAATGCCGGAATTTCCGGTAAAAGTGACGGAGGTAGTTATGTCGAAAAAGATTAACCGAATCGGCGTTTTGACAAGTGGCGGAGACGCTCCGGGAATGAACCCGGCGATCAGGGCGGTCGTAAGGACCGCACGTTTTCATAAAATTGAGTGCCTCGGAATCCGGCGCGGCTTTAACGGCCTGATTAACGGCGACGTGTTTTCACTTGATGGCAAAGAGGTAACTGGCCTGATTACTCGCGGTGGCACCATCCTTTTTACCGCGCGCTGTCAGGAATTCATGGAGCTAGACGGCCAGAAAAAAGCCGCCAATATCTGCAAGTATCTTGGCATTGACGGAGTTATTGCCATAGGCGGAGACGGTACGTTTAGAGGCGCGCGGGATCTTGCCAGACAGGGAATACCGGTTGTCGGCATCCCGGCGACGATTGATAACGATATTGCGTGTACGAATTACACAATTGGATTTGACTCCGCCTGCAACACGGCCATTGAATGCATCGACAAGCTGCGCGATACAATGCAGTCTCATGAGCGCTGTTCAGTTGTCGAGGTAATGGGACGCCGCGCGGGGCATCTGGCTATGTATGTGGGCGTCGCGACCGGCGCCACGACTATTTTGACGCCTGAAGTGCCGATCGATTTTGAGAAAGACGTCGCGGAGAAAATACGCCGCGCCAGAATATCGGGCAGAACACATTTTCTTATTATTGTCGCGGAAGGCGTCGGTAACATCAATGATCTCGCTGCTCAAATCAAAGAGGAAACTGGAATTGATCCGCGCGTGACCATACTCGGACACATACAGCGCGGTGGAACGCCGTCGGCGCGCGACAGGGTTAACGCCAGCCGCATGGGCAAGCTCGCTGTCGATGTTCTGATTGAGGGCAAAGAAAACAGGGTGATCAGTCAGATAGACGGCCAGACCGTTGATCTCGACCTTGAGGAAGCGCTGGAGATGAAGCGCACACTCCAGCAGTCGATGATCGACACGGCATCCGTTTTGACCAGCGGCTACTTTTAATAGAACATGACTGCGTTGGAATAATAAAATTGCGGCTTGGGAATGACCAAGCCGCAATTCTGTTGTATTTATAAATCTAAAGCTCAGGCTCCGGTTTTTAACTGTAACGAGAGCCGGTCGGCGATCATCGCGATAAACTCGGAATTAGTCGGCTTGCCTTTAGAGTTTGAAACAGTGTAGCCGAAAAAACTTTGCAGCGTTTCAATATCGCCGCGGTCCCAGGCGACCTCGATCGCGTGACGGATTGCCCGCTCAACGCGGGAGGTTGTTGTGTTGTAGGTCTTAGCGACGGTCGGATAGAGTACCTTAGTGACAGCGTTTATCACTTCCCGGTCTTTGATAACCATAATTATTGCCTCGCGGAGATACTGATACCCTTTTATATGCGCCGGAACGCCGATTTCGTGTATAATCGCAGTCACTCTGGATTCGATGTCCAGTTCTGTTTTATTGGCGCGAACCTGCTGAAAAGAGAGCATTGAAGTGTGGGCTTTGGGTCTGAAATCCAATTGGGAGATGCGCTCAATCAAAGTTTCCATGTCAAAAGGCTTAATCATAAAATAGTAAACGCCGAGTGAAGCCACTTCCGCTGTGGTGTATTCGTTATAAAAGTTTGACAAAACAAGAATAGCCGGTTTTCTCGACATGTTGAGTGAGTTTATCTGCTTGATAGCGCTGAGGCCGTCCAAATCGGGCATGACAATATCTATCAGAAGTATGTCAGGCTCCAGTTCTCTCATCATGCGCACTGCCTCGTTGCCGTTGGTAGCATTGCCGATAACATGAAGTCCAGGCTCTTTGTTAAGCCTCTCTATCAACAGATTGCGAAATTCAGTGTTGACATCCGCCACGACAATACTTATGCTTTTCTCCATTTTGTCTCCTCCTATTATTACGTCTTTTGACGATATGTTTGAATCATAAATATAAAGTAACACGTAAGAAGGAATTTTGCAAGAGAAAATTTGGAAATAATTTGAAATTATGTTAAATAACTGGTCGGATGCTGAGTTATGTTCCTGAATAAAACATATTCAAACAGTAGTCGACAGCAATTAACATCATTTGCAGGCCGGCGGAGGATTAGCTGGCTTTTGCGAAAGAAATTGTTTCGGTCTTTTCGTTGTAAAATGCCATAGAAAGCATGTTTTCAATAGAAACTCCGTAACCCTTGACCGGGTCGTTGACTAATACGTGCGTGACAGCGCCGACAAGTTTTCCGTTTTGAATTATCGGGCTGCCGCTCATACCCTGGACGATGCCGCCGGTTATTTCAAGCAGCCTGGGATCGGTTACCTCAATTGTCATGTTGCGCGTGGTGTCATTTTTGTCTGGATAGACACGTGTGATTTGAATGTTGAACGTTTCGGTCAAGTCTCCTTCCACATTAGATAATATTGTAGCGGGGCCGACTGTGATTTCATCAAACCGCGCAATCGGTATTGCTGTTTTCCCTTCGGCAAGGCCGGTCTCGGTAAGCTTGCCGAAAATGCCGGTATCGCTGTTAGCGTAAAGTGATCCGATGATTGTACTTGCAGTGAAATCTCCTTGCAGTTCACCCGGACTTCCGGAGCGGCCTTTTTTGACGCCCGCGACAGTAGATTGAACGATTGCGCCTGAGGACAGCGGCATCAGCTGCATGGTGTCTACATCATTTATACCATGCCCCAGCGCGCCAAAAACGTTCGATTTGGGATCGAAGAATGTCATTGTGCCGATCCCGGCCATGCTGTCACGCAGCCAGACTCCAAGTTTGTATGAATCTTTCTCTGATTTAATAGGAGTTACAGTCGCCTGCAGCGGTTTGCCGGCGCGTGTATAACTGATTGAGAGCGCTTCGCCGGACGAGTTTTTGAGAATATTCTGGAGAGTTTCGATGCTGTCGAGGCGGGTCGAATTGATCTGGGTCAGGATGTCGCCTTCGGTGATACCGGATTCAAAAGCGGGGGAGGCGGAGGTTCCGTCCGACTTGAGCTCCGAGCTGCCGACAACTATAAGCCCAGCGGAGAAAAGCTTGACGCCAACTGTATGGCCGAGAGGGATAAGTTCTTTTGCGACAGGTTCTGAGGCGGGAGCGATTATTTCCTGTGAGAGGTTCGGGTCTTCGGGCAGATCGAGCGTGATTTCATCCATCGCTGCGGTCGCGGTAAAAGTGGTTGCCGCCAGGAAAACAGATATAATGCAGGCACACGCCAGCTGAGATTTCAATCGGCTCAGGATGTGTTTAAAGTTCATCTGGTACCCCTATATTCAACTAAATCAAATAAATGAAATAAAACAATATATTTTGCCATTGGTAAAATTGATATATTAGCAGTGCTACATCTATAATATGTGCTGAAAAGGACAAAATAATTGGCGTGAATGTATGCTAAAAGTAAAATATTCTTACACACAAATGTTTTCTGTCATTCTCTTCATAGAATTAAGAGACAATTTATAAAAAACAAAATTTTTTTCAAAAACCATTGACTTAATTCATATTTGCTAATAAAATTGATAGGAAAGGAAACTAAAAGATCATTATCTATAGATTATAGTATTTCATCTCATTTGGCAATCAATTTTAATGCAGTAATAATTTTATAATTTCTTGTTTTTATTTACATTATTGCCCATACTCGTATGGTTTTCTAACTGTTAGCGGTTAGTTTATTGCTAATTCAAAATAAATTATTTTTTAACAAAGACTCAATTTAATTATATTAATGATAATATAATTATATAATTCTTGCCCACAAATTGCTATTATATCAGTGTTGGCAATTTTGGTGCGTTGTTTTGGAGCACATGATGGTTGACTACTCTGTAACCGGTACCGATATTGACTACAAAAAAGCCATAGATTGCGCAAAGTCGTTTTCAGCGACCTGCGGGGTCAACTGCGTCATTCTGACAACAGAAGGCGAGGTTGTACACGAGGAGCGCGTTGCGGGCGTTGGCTGCGAATTTTGCCATTTGCTGGAAGAAATTACTGGCAAGCCCAAGAACTGCTCGACATTGCACGTTTATGGAAGCTACCAGTCAGAGCGGTTTGGCGGACGGTATATCTATTTTTGCCCGTCCGGTATGGTTTATTTCGCATCGCCCATAACTTTTGGCGGTACCATGAAGGCTTCGCTTGTCGGCGGGCCGGTTATGATTATCGACAAAGACGAGTACATTGAGCACGATATTTTAGAGAAGAATAGTATCCCACCCGAGCGGCTGCCTGAGTTTGAACAGCTTCTGCATAATTTCATATCGGTCAAGCCCGAGATGGTCAATCATTATGCGCGGATGCTGTATATTGTTTCGACATATCTCAGCGACGACGACCGTTATCAGATCATTGACCATGAAGAGCTTCAGATCCAGCAGCAGAGGATCAACGAGTACATTCAGTCGATCAAGTCCGACGAAAAAGTGGTCAAGTACCCGCTCAGCAAAGAAAAGGAACTGCTGGAAGCTATTACCGAGGGCAACCAGGAAACGGTTCAGCGCCTTCTTAATGAAGTGCTGGGGCACATTTTCTTTTCCAGTGGCGGAGCATTGGACATTATCCGGACAAGGGTCATGGAGCTGCTGGTGCTGCTTTCCAGAGCCTCGATCGACGGCGGCGCGGATATGGATCTCTCGTTTGAGCTCAGCTACAAGTATCTCAGTGAGATGACAAAGCTCAATACGATTGAGGAACTGTCGCTGTGGCTGTCCAGGGCGATCGTAAGATTTACGAACCACGTCTTTAACCTGACCGATGTCAAGCATAAAGACGTTATGTTCAAAGTAATTGACTATATTAAGCGGAATTACATGTACAAGCTTACGCTTGAAGATGTGTCCAAGTATGTTTTCCTTTCCCCGTCATATCTCAGCAAGATTTTTAAGGACGAGATGCGCTGCACTTTTAACCTCTACCTTAACCGTTTGCGCATAGAAAAAAGCAAGATTATCTTGCTTTCCGGACGGCAGAGCATTGTTGAAGTTTGCGAGATGGTCGGATTTGACGATCAGAGCTATTTTACGAAGGTCTTTAAGAAGATGACGGGAGTGACGCCCGCGAAGTTCCGCGAACGCCGCGGCCAATCGGGCAATTAATACTGCGCGTCCATTATTTATATATTTTAAGGAGAGAGTTAGAAATGAGCAATTTTGCAGAGATCTCTGAAGCCCTACAGAAGGGCAAAGCCAAAGCAGTAGGCGAGCTCGTCCAGAAAGCAATCGACGGCGGAGCTTCCCCCAAGGATATCCTCGATCAGGGTCTTCTTTCCGGCATGAATGAGATTGGTGAAAAATTTAAGAATAACGATATCTTCGTTCCTGAAGTTCTGATGGCTGCCCGCGCTATGAACGCTGGCGTCGCCCTGTTGAGACCCCTCCTGGTAAAATCAGGCGTTAAGCCCCTCGGCAAGATCGTCATCGGTACCGTTAAGGGCGACCTGCATGACATCGGCAAGAACCTTGTTCGCATGATGTTTGAAGGCAAAGGCTTTGAAGTTATCGACCTCGGCGTTGATGTATCAGCTGACGATTACATCAAGACCGCTGTCGACAATGATGCTATCATCATTGCCTGCGCTGCGATGCTGACCACAACCACCGCTACCATGAAAGAAGTCATTGACAAACTCAGCGCTATGGGCAAAAGAGATCAGTTCAAAGTTATGGTCGGTGGCGCTCCCATCAACCAGAAATTCTGCGAAACAATCGGCGCCGACGCTTATTCCGCTGACGCTGCCGCCGCTGCTGACAGAGCCGTTGCTTTTGTTCAGTAATCACTAACGTAGTTTAGTTGAAGTCCGCAAATGATAATCATTTGCGGACTTTTTTATATTAGTATAGGCTGCAACTGCAGATTTTCCATCGCCGCCTCAACACACGGACCGATCAGATCAAGGTTGGCGACGATCGAGGTCGGCTTTTTAATCGGGTCATCCTGCCCAAACGGCACGAAGAACACATGTTTCCTCGATAGCAGCTTTCCGATATTTGAAGCGCAGCCGGAAAGCCCGTCGTTTGTCGATATTGAAATAACCAGCGGGCGTCCGTTTCTGAGATGGGCTTTTGCGGCCATCGTCACAGCGCTGTCAGTGATTCCGGCGGATATCTTACTTAGTGTATTACCTGTGCAGGGGGCGATAATCAGGACGTCCAGCAGGGCTTTTGGCCCTATTGGCTCAACTTCGGAAATTGTATGTAAAATCGGCTGTTTGCATATTGTTTCCACTTGCGTTATGAAGCTGTCAGCGGTTCCAAATCGGGTGTCGGTATTGTATGTAGTCTCTGACATGATTGGGGTTATATCATATTCTTCGGTAAGACTCTTGAGAACGTCAACTGCACGCTGTAGCGTGCAGAACGACGCGCACATTGCGAATCCGGCTCTCAGCAATTTAGTTATCCCCTTTCTTTGATTATGTTTAGAATAGTTGATTTGATCGCCCTGCCCGACGAGATCGGCGCCACTTTTCCCGGCAATGACAGCGCCCATATGCATTTTATCCCGAGGCTTCCGGCGGCCTTAAAGTCGATTCCGCCGGGCCTTGACGCGAGATCGATACATAAGCATTCCGGCTTGAGCAATTTGAGTGACCGTTCGTCTATGACCATTGCCGGAACTGTGTTGACCAGGAAGTCATATTCAGGAAGCCTTTGATCAAGCTCGCTGCTGAAGACTCCGTTAAGCCCGTTCGCGTCCAGCCAGACCATGTCTGAATACTTCCGGACGGCGACAGTCACATTTGCGCCAAAGCTCTTTAAAAGGCTCGCGAGCATTTTTCCTATCCTGCCATAACCGATAACGAGACATTTCGACCGATTAATAGTTATTGGCAGTTCTTCCAGGAGTATCTGTATGGCGCCTTCAGCGGTCGGGATGGCGTTAGCGACGGTGAGCTCTTCCCGCTCATAGTAGTCAGTTATCTCGATTCCCAAACTGTCGGCCAGTGTTTTCGCGTCAGGCTTCACCAATCCGGCGAGAACCTGGGTTGTGGGGTTTATGCACCCCAACAGATCTTTCAAAGCCAGTGGAGAGTTGGCGAAGGGACAATTGATATTTCCGGATTCGGAACATAACGGCAGCGGCAGGATAACATAATCCAGCTCGCTTGTTTTGAAGCTAGCGATTTCTATTGTATCCGCCCCGGCGGGCGAGTGGTCTCCCATAGCGCAAACGTACACGGTGTGGCCGTCTTTGATAAGCATCTCCGCTAAAGCGATTTGCCTGAGGTCGCCTCCGACGACCGCAAAGTTATATCTCTTTTCCATATTATCACTCCAGAATAGGCATATGGCATCAACTGCCCAAGGTCACATTACAGTCTATTCAGCACGCCGTTAGCAGGTGACGGGATTATTAATGACAAAATCATTATATTCATTCACAATTAAAAACGTCTCTCCGGATTTTTCCGGAGAGACGTTATTCAATAGGGTTAATGAGCCGCTGTTTGGCCATGAGCAGGAGCGCGTACCTGTTGTTGTCGGTGGGATGGGCAATAACGTAATCCAGCAAGAATCGGAGCGTAAGACCAATTTCAAAGCCGTTATCAAATCCAATTTCCAGCAAGTCCCGTCCGTTCACGGCAAGTGTGCCGGTTGAATAGCATTCGCCTGAACGTATGACTGAGTTCAGCTGACCGGTAAACGCATGTCCGCCAAACTCCAGGTCGGCGAGCGCGGCGACACATCGAACGACCGGCTCGCTTTCGCGTGAAAGCAGGTTTTTCCACGTGGTGGGCGCATCTGCCGGCGGATCAGAATAATTCAGCAGCGCCTTCGAACAGACCGAGATGGTATGCCTGTCAAGTTTGAGATCCCTGAGAAAGGCAGGGGGAGATTCTATTTGCCCAGATTTTAGCAGAAGATGGCAAAAAGCGCAAATGCGAATCGTCTGATCATAGGAAAGGTACCCGACCCTGGAGATATAATCAACCGGCGTGCCGGGGATAAGGAGATATCTGTTCAGTAGCCCGAGTTCGAGTATGCGATTAATAAGACCCGTACGGGAAGTCATAAGTATTTTGCAAAGCTCGGCGCAAATGCGCTCGCTGGACAGGGCGGCGCAGCGATCAGAGCATATTGCTGCCGCAGCCATGGTCTCGCGGTCAATCGCAAAGCCCAGCACAGACGAAAACCGAAAAGCCCGAAAGATTCGCAGCGCGTCCTCGCGAAACCGCATTACAGGATCGCCCACGCAGCGCACAGTTTTCGCGTCGATATCGCGCGCGCCGAAAAACGGATCTACAATTTCGCCCTCGCGCCGCATGGCCATGGCGTTCATCGTGAAGTCCCGCCTGGAGAGATCGGTGACAAGATCAGTCTGGAAACTGACATTGTCAGGCCGCCGACCATCGGAATAGTCGCCGTCGGATCTGAACGTAGTCACCTCGACCGAACCGCGCCCGGATAAAACAGTTACTGTGCCGTGCTTAATGCCTGACGGAAATGTTCGGCGAAATTCGGCCATTACCTGACAAGGAGTCGCGGAGGTCGCAACATCCCAGTCTGACGGCCGGCGGTTCATATAAAGATCCCGTACACATCCCCCGACGAGAACGGCTTCAAATCCCGCCGACTCCAATTTCTCAATTATTGCGAGCACATGATTTGGAACTGAACTCATAAAGGCTTGCGTTTATTGGGGTTGACTATAAAATTGCACAGTTCTTCGGTTGCGTTAAGTGAATTAATGAGCTCAATGCCGCGTTCGATCATTGTGAGGCGTTCAGGGTTGTAAAAGAGACTGTGTACCGCCTCCGCAACGCTGAAGTTCTTGGACACCAGCAAAGAAACTCCGTTATTGGTCAGAAAATCGACATTTCGCTCTTCCTGTCCCGGAATCGGGTTGACCAGAATCATGGGAACGCGCTTTGCCATAGCTTCTGTAACGGTAAGACCGCCCGGCTTGGTAATCAGACAGTCGGCGGCGTCCATCATAACGTCGACATTGTTGACGAATCCATAAACGTGTCTCGGATGGTTTTGGGGCAGCGTGTTTATTTTGGAGTAAATCTTCTTATTGTTGCCGCAGACACAAAGAATTTGCATAGGCATGTCCATGCTGTCCACCGACGCTACGATTTTTTCCATGTTGCCGTGGCCCATACTGCCGCTCATAACCATAATTGTGTGCAGGTTCTCGTCCAGTCCCAGTGTCTTGCGGGCGGTTTTCTTGTCCAGCTTTTTATAAAAACGAGTGTCTACCGGAATGCCGAATGGCAGAATGCGTTTCGGATGAATGTTTTTGAGGGCGGGGTTTTTCAAAAGAAGGGGACTGGCGATGACGAAGTAATCCATGTTATCGAGCTCATTCCAGAAAGGGTGAATGGTATAATCGGTAATTATCCCTATCATCGGAACTTTCAGAACGCCGCGCGATTTAAGCTCGTTTATTACCAATCCGGCCAGCGAATGGGTGCAGACAATTGCCTCCGGGCAGAACTCGCTAAAAAACTTAGCGAATTTCGTCGCCCAGATTTCGGCCGCAAACTTACCCATAAGGTATTTGCGGGTAAAGCGGTTGTTTTCCAGCAATGAGTACAGGTGTCCGTATTGATACGGCGCAAATTTGGCATAGAGCAGGTATCCTTTGTCGACCGTGTCATACACCAGCTTGCTTATGTACTTAAACAAGTCAATCGACTGCACCTCGGCGCCGTGTTCTTCCAGGGAGGATACCAGCGCTTTTGCGGTCGCGTGATGACCATAACCTGCTGTAACTGATAGTGTGAGAACTCTCATTATTGTCTCCGGACTGAATATTTGGCTACCCCTTGGGTTATAATCCACCTACATTATAATTGAAATTAATACCATCTGCAAGCGAATAAACGAACTTCTTGCAGCATTCGCATAAAACTGCAGCAAATGAGTATAGAATCTCTTTGACACTGAAGCATTAATAACAAACAAAGGCGAAACCAAACCCTTCCGGAGAATTTCGGAACGGGCAATGGATTTCGCCGTCGTGGGATTAAAACAGCGGATCAGAACTGGTTGTCCAGCGTTTAGTCAACGCATTCCGCAAGGTACTTCTCAATTACAATACGTTCTAATCTCTCACGCATTTGAGCATTGATAGGATGGGCAATATCGCTGAAACCGCCGTCGGGAAGCTTACGCGACGGCATTGCCAGAAAGAGTTTTTCGGGGCCTTCAATGACCTTGATATCATGCACGGTGAATTCACCGTCAAAACTGACGCTGACAAGTGCACGCATTCTGCCATCGGTCTCGATTCTTTTTATTCTGACTTCTGTTATTTCCAAAGTATACGCTCCAATCATCTAAATAATTGTAATTTTTCGATTGACTTACAATTAACTGTTTCTATTTTTTCCTGGTCACAATATAATAATACTGTGTTGTGCTGAGATAATTTGCTTGGGCTACATCGTGCAATGGATTTTGCGTTTTTCGGTTTAATAAAGTTTGTTTTGGCGGCATTGCTAAAGCTGCAGGTGTGGCGCTTGGAAGAAGGATCATAATTATGACACTAAATCACAATTGGCTTTAATTCTATTGACTGACCGGCATCCATGCATTAGAATGTTCAGGAATCGAAAAATTGCATTTTATCAAATTCCCGCAGGGTTATGAATTGTTCGGAGGTCGCAACATGTCAAGAAAACCAATAGAAGATTTCCTTATTCCCGGAAAGCGTGTACATCTGATCGGGATCGGAGGAGTGTCGATGTATGCCCTGGGAGAGGTCTTGCGCGATAAAGGTATCTTCATTTCCGGATCAGATATTCAGGATAGCGATGCTGTTCGTAAACTGCGGCAAAAAGGCACAAATGTGGTTATAGGTCATTTCAGCCAGAACATTGAAGGCGCGGATTGTATAATTCGCACCGCCGCCGCCAGGGACGACAATGTCGAGGTTCAGGCGGCAAGGCTCTCGGGGATTCCGGTTTTCGAGAGAGCCGAGGTATGGGGCGCGATAATGAAAGCATACAAAAACGCGCTTTGCATCGCAGGTACGCACGGAAAAACGACGACGACGTCGATGTCGACACAAATCGCGATAACCGCAAATTTGGATCCGACCGTCATGATAGGAGGCATGTTCCCGTTAATCGGCGCGGGGCATCGCGTTGGGCAGGGTGACTTGATAATTATGGAGGCGTGCGAATATTGCGACTCGTTTTTAAATTTTAGTCCAACGGTTGCAACAATAACAAATATTGAAGCGGATCACCTCGATTATTTCTCTGGACTTGAAGAAATAGTTGCCTCCTTTAATAAGTATTCCGCGTTGACTCCCGAAGATGGGACTGTTGTATATAACATGGACGATCAGGCCGCAGTTACAGCCATAACCGGAATTAACAGAAGATTAATGGCGTTTGGCATTGACAATGGCGATGTCCACACAGAGAATCTAGAATTCGACGGGGCGCTTGCCGGGTTTGATATTATATTTGAAGGTAAGAAAATAACAAATGTCAAGTTAAAAGTGCCCGGGAAATATAATGTGTATAACGCGCTCGCAGCAGCAGCGTCAATGGTCGCTCTCGGCGCTGATTATGAAGCAATCGGCCTTGCGCTATCCGAGTTTACGGGATCGGGCAGGAGGTATGAGTATAAGGGCGAGCTGAACGGAGCGGTTGTTTACGATGACTACGCTCACCATCCAAGCGAGATCACTGCGGTGCTGTCGGCGGCTAAAGCGCAGTCAAAAAGCAGAGTGATCTGTGTATTTCAACCACATACCTATACGAGAACCAACGCGTTGCTGGCGGATTTCGCAAGAGAGCTCAGCGCGGCTGATATTGTTATTCTGCCCGATATTTACGCCGCAAGAGAGAATAACACCGTGGGAATTTCATCCAAAAACCTTGCTGACTTAATACCCGGGGCAAAATACATTCAAAGCTTTACTGAGATAGCGGATTATTTGTCGGAAATTGTCGAAAGTGACGACATAGTACTCACAGTCGGAGCAGGGGATGTGTATCTCATTGGAGATCTGATAACTAAAAAAAAGGGCAAGCTAAATTGATTAGCTTGCCTGGCTTAATTGAAACATGAAAATGTCTTAACACGCTAATTATGATTATATATAGTCTGATATCCAAATTAATATCAATAGATTATTGTTGTGGCAACTTTGTAAACTGTTCAGTTTATTGAAGTTGCTTTCTTCTTGAAAGGTTAATTGTTCCGTCTTGCATTTCGTTGATTGATTCCAAAGATTTGCCGGTGCCGTACGCGACGCAGGATATAGGCTCGTCGGCGATACGAGTGGCGATTCCTGTTTTGGAAGAGATCAGTTGATCAAATCCCCAAAGAAGGCTGCCGCCGCCGGTCATGACAATACCATTGGTAGATATGTCCGCCACAAGCTCCGGGGGAGTCCGTTCGAGCACTCCGTGGATTGCCTCGACAATTCTGGACGAAACCTCCTCGAAAGCGTCAACCATTTCGGTGGACGAAACCGTGAACACTCTTGGCAGTCCGGTCATCAGACATCTGCCCTTGATATCGGTCGTGACCTCTTCGGGGCGGGAGTATACGCAGCCGATGGTCATTTTCAAATCCTCGGCAGTGCGCTCACCGATCAGGACGTTGTGTTTTCTGCGGATGTATTTGACGATGGCTTCGTCAAACTGATCCCCCGCTATTTTAATAGAAGTGGACTCAACTATACCGCCGAGTGAAATTACCGCGACATCGGTTGTTCCGCCGCCGATGTCAACCACCATATGTCCGTTAGCCAGTGTAATATCAATGCCGGCTCCGATCGCGGCGGCGACCGGTTCTTCGATCAGGTAAACGCGCCTCGCGCCTGCCTGCATTCCCGCGTCAATAACGGCGCGTTCCTCGACTTCGGTTATACCGCTGGGGACACAGATGACTATCCGGGGTTTGACTAGACGGAATCCCGAAACTTTTTTCAGGAATTCCTTTATCATTCTCTCGGTCATATCGTAATCCGAAATAACGCCTTCCCTGAGCGGGCGGATGGCAACGATATTACCGGGTGTTCGGCCGAGCATTTTTTGGGCGTCGGTGCCCACTTTTAGAAGTTTGCCTGTATTTTTGTCAAGCGCGACGACTGAGGGCTCACGAAGCACTACTCCTTTGCCGCGAACAAAAACAAGTATCGATGCAGTACCGAGGTCCAGACCGATATCTCTATTCAAAACCATTGAACCCTCCAAAGTATTACATATCAAGCGTTACGCAAACTCATGGCTTTGTCGCTCATGAATTATATATCATAGATATCTATTTTTCAATAGGCAATGTAATAAAAAAACAACTAAAAATTCATTTGGTATTTTCGGTATTTATTTGGCGTTTTCGGTACCGGAGGCGTTAGCAAGTGTCACACAGACAACCGATTCAGCGCCTGCCTGAAGTAAAACCGAAGCGCATGAATTGAGTGTCGAGCAGCTCGTGACAATATCGTCAATGAGCAGGACGCGCTTATTCTGGATTAGCTCCGGATCGATTACAACGTAAGCACCGGTTACGTTTTTTCGCCTTTCTTCATGGTCGGAGATCGTTGACTGCGCAACTGTATGAACCTGCTTGAAAAGCGTCTCGACGGCGACCGTGTCAAGCTCAAGAGCCGCGGCCTGAGCCATAAGCATACTTTGGTCATATCCGCGTGCTTTTTTGCGCTCTTTGCTAACCGGAACCCAGGTAATGATATCATAGTCCGCCACTTCATTCTTTATACAATCCGCAACAATTTTCCCAAATCCGCGGGCATATCCTGCCATACCGCTGAACTTGAAGCGGTGGATGGCGTTTCGGACGTTGTCGCGATAAAACAAGGGAGCCACAGCGTAGTCAAAGGACTCCCCATAAATCCGGACTCCGTCGGTATACGGAAGGTTTTCGGCGCACTTTGAACAATGATACCTTTCTCTGCCGGTTAGAAACGCCCGGCAATAGATGCATCTTGGCGGGAAAATAAAATCAAGAAGTGCTGACAAGAATTTACCCATGTTCTGATCGCCACCTAACATTTGTTGCGAATGTCCGTAAATGATGTTGTCAGTCATTGTGGTGCAGCGCATTAAATGGATAATTCGTCCATAATCTATACTTCATTATACATCAATCAGGGGATTAGTCAAGCACGACCGTCCGGAGCGGTCTGCTGCAAAAACAGCAATCGTCTACAGTGGAGTTCCTGTGGAAAACGGAAAACGTCGCCATATATAGCGCGGATTGACCATTATTGACAATTGATTTTGAAATGCAGACGGTTTGTGCCGCCGCGAATACTAAAATAATAAATAAAGTGCGGGCGGTATTAAATGGTGCCTCACCGGAAATAATGACTGATACTTGATTGTCCGGGGAGGTAGCGATTTTGCAGGGAAAGGTTGAAATTTGCGGTGTCAACACCTCAAAACTAAAAGTCTTGCCTAATCATGAAATCGTGTCTCTGCTTCATCGCACGAAGAGTGGCGACAGAGGCGCCAGAGAAGACCTTATTGCTGGCAATTTGCGGTTGGTGCTCAGTGTAATACAGCGCTTTTTGAACAGGGGAGAGTTGGTAGACGACTTATTTCAGGTAGGCTGCGTCGGGCTGATAAAGGCAATTGACAACTTTGATATATCGCAGAATGTCAGGTTCTCAACCTATGCCGTGCCGATGATAATCGGAGAAATACGCAGGTACCTCAGAGACAACAGTTCAATCCGCGTCAGCAGATCCATGAGAGACACCGCGTACAAAGTTCTACAGACCCGCGAACGTCTGATTGGTCAAAACCAGCGGGAGCCGACCGTTGAAGAGGTTGCGCTGGCACTGGGCATCCCAAGGGAAGAGGTTGTGTTTTCTCTGGACGCGATTATGGATCCGGTATCGCTGTACGAGCCGGTATATTCGGACGGCGGAGACGCGATTTGCGTTATGGATCAGGTTCGAGACAATAAAAACAGCGACGACAACTGGCTGGAACGCATCGCCCTGAAAGAAGCTATTACAAGGCTTGGGGACAGAGAGAGGCATATTCTGTCACTGCGTTTTTACGACGGGAAAACGCAGATGGAAGTCGCGTCTGAGATTGGAATAAGCCAGGCGCAGGTCAGCAGACTGGAAAAAAACGCGATTAACCAGATTCGAAAGTATTTATAAGGCGAAACTGCGCAGGGCTAGCCGACAAAGATTTCACCTTGGAGATAGAGCGCTGCTCTACCCGCGATTTTTACGCGATCGCCGCAGTTTTCGCAGATTAAAGTTCCGCCGCGTTTTGACAGTTGCATTGCAACCATTTTGTCTTTTTTCAGCACTTCGCTCCAAAATGGAATCAAAGTGGAATGAGCGGAGCCTGTGACCGGGTCTTCCTGAATGCCCGCTCCGGGTGCGAAAAATCTCGAAACAAAGTCCGCGCCGCTACCTTTGGCGGTGACGATGAGGCCAAAGCAACCGGGGAGTTTTGATACAAGCGACATATCGGGAGCAAGGCTCCTGACTTCCTGCTCGCTGCTCACAACCAGCATCATGTCCCTTGAAAGATACGCGCCTGTGACCGGCGTTCCAATAGCTTTTTCCATTTCCTGAATAATATCTATTTGTTTAGGCGGCCTTGCCGGAAAATCCAGAACAAATAAGTCGTCTTGACGAGCGACACTCAGGATGCCGCTCATTGTTCGGAACTCCATCATTTCAGCGCCTGGGTCAGCAAAGGTCGAGATGACGAAAGCGCCGGCCAGGGTTGCGTGTCCGCACAAGTCAATTTCCACTTCGGGCGAGAACCAGCGCAAATCATAGTGATCTTCTCGCTTGGCGATAAACGCGGTCTCTGCCAGGTTATTCTCTGCCGCGATGCTCTGCATCAGCGAATCGTCAGGCCATTCGTCCAGCATGCAGACGCCTGCCGGGTTGCCATGAAAAAGGCGATCCGTGAAAGCGTCAACAATATAGTATCGCATAATAAGTCCTCCATAATTTAAACGGAATATGAAAAGATTCAAGATTGGTGTTGGATTAATTTCCAATCACTTACGCCGGGATGCCAGTAGAAGGATCTCAAAATCCTACTAGGACATCCCGGCGTGATAATTAAATACTATGGAAATTAATGTGAAGCCAATAAAGCTGTTTTCAGACCGCGAGCCACTTCAGTGCGCTGTTGGGCGTCCTAGAGCGGTCGCTGGCAAAATCCGCGGCGGTATTAATACTTGCCGTAGCCAACGCCGTCGTCGTGAGTGTAATTCGAAGGATTAGGCAGCCTGTGTGCCGGGGGCAGAGAGGGACGGTGATCATACGCTTGCTTGGGAGCCGCGTCTCTCAGGACAAATTTCGAGATCAGGCTATTTAAGTCCTCGGACAGGTTGCTCATTTCCTTGGAGGCAGCGGCGCTCTCTTCGGCGGTCGCCGAGTTCTGCTGAACGACCTGCGCAACCTGGTCGATACCCATATTGATTTGATGTATTGATTCGCTCTGCATGTTGGAGGATTTGGCAATCTCGCTCACAATCTCGCTTGACCGGTTTATTCCGCTAACAATATCGTTCAGGCTGGCGGCTGTTTCGTCCGCAATTCTGGCGCCGAGCTGCGCTTTTTCCATAGAGTCAGCGATCATGCTGTTCGTATTTTTGGCGGCGGAGGCGCTTTTTGCGGCCAGGTTGCGTACTTCTTCGGCAACCACCGCAAATCCCTTGCCGTGCTGTCCTGCGCGCGCGGCTTCAACCGCGGCGTTGAGAGCCAGAATATTTGTTTGGAAAGCAATACTGTCAATAACCTTAATAACCTGGCTGATGTTCTGGCTGGCCTCGTTGATTTCCTTGACAGCCTGCATCATCCGGCTCATTTGCTCAGAGCCCTTTTCGGCGTTTGCTTTGATGGTGTCGGCAAGTTCGGCCGCATCGCCAGCCATTTCGGCGTTTTCTTTCGTTTTCTGAGTCATCGCGCTGATGGAACTAGACAGCTGCTCAACCGCGGATGCCTGCTCGGTCGAGCCCTGCGCCAGCGACTGAGCGCCGTCAGCGATCTGCATTGAGCCGGAGGCAACCTGTTCTGCGGACTCGTTGATTTTTGAGAACATGTTGTTCAGATTTTCAAGCATCATATGTAGAGCGTTGCCGATCGTATCCTTTTTGCTGACCAGCTTGACCTCGGGCGTAAGATCGCCCGACGCGACTATTTCGAGCGTTTTGGTTTTTTCAATCAGCGATTCCATCATGATAGAGAAGCTCAAAGCAAACTGGCCAAATTCGTCATTATATTTAGAGTCCGCTTGAATTGCGGTTATCATTTCGTTCGAGAAATTCAAATCTCCGGTTTCGCCAACCTGTTTGGTCGCCGCCAGTACACGCCTGAGAGGCTTCGTTACCAGTGAGGCAATAAAGAAAGCCAGGAGGACGGCGAGTATTACGCCGACGGACATGACAACTCCGAGCAGTACGGAGCGCTGAACGCTGAGTCCTTTATTTTCCTCGACTTTATCGAATGCCAGTTTGTCATTGAGCGCGAACGCCTCGTCCAAATATCCGGAAATGGTGGAACCCAAATCATCCATATTTTTAATGGCGGTGGCCATTGCAGCCGTATCTCCGGAGGTAACCGCGGATCTGACATCGTCTTTGACTTTTGCAAAATCATTGTTGTACAACTTTTCAATGGTTCTGTAAAGCGTTTCCTCTTCGCTGTTGGAAAGGTAATTTTTATACTCTTTAAAAGAGGTGTTGAACAAATCTTCTTTTTCTTTAAGACTCACGGATTCCGCTTGCGAAAACTGAGGATCGGCGGTCAGGAAGATAACCATATTATTCGCGCAGATTCGTTGAGAAGCGAGCGTGTCATACATAACCGCGATCATTCCCATCGGCTTGGCGTTATAAAGGTACATCTCCTCGTCTTCCTCGCTTAGCGTGGACATTGAGTTGATTCCGACCAATCCGATTGCCAGCGCAATCAGAATGACAATAAGGAACGCGAAAACAAGCTTTAATGTCAGCTTTAGATTTTTTATGGCGTTCATCCGTTTTCCTCCCACATTCGTATATTTCCAGATAACTTCTAACATACAGTAGTTCCTAAACAACATTAACACACGCATAATATGTTGTCAATTGGGTAAATTCCAGTATTTACTTATAAAAAAGGACTATTTTCCCAGCCGATTGTGTTTTATTGGAAAAGTCTTGTGCAACGTTGCTTTGCCATTTGAGCAGCGATTCTGTTCATGTAAAAGCTCCGCTTCAAGCACAAAGCTTAAAGGCGGAGCTTCAAATAGATGGCAGTGTCAGAAACACGGCTTTTAGAACGTAGGAAAGCTAACATTTTTTTATGAGCGGAAGACAGAGGTTCTTAAACTATAGAGTAGTCTAAACGGATGAATTGTTTGCCGTTGGGCAGATCATACTCGGCTCTATTAAGCAAGTTGCAGCCAATCTTGTTCATTAACAGAGTGATCTGATCTTCGCTCACTGCCTCAACATTCTGGATTACTGCGTCAAAAACGTGTTCCGATCCGGACGATGAGGCAATTTCGCCGTCGGGATTCACCTGAATAACGCAGGTAATAATCTGTTTTCGTTTCGGCAGTTTCGAAATTATATTTGTAAAATTGGCAAGTTGTATGTGTTCAATCAGCAAGTTAGCAATTATCAAACCGCATGGAGCCAGAATTTTTATTGCCTCAGCGGGATTTGTCACTAAATCGAGTTGATAAAGACTCATTTTTGACGCAAGCTCGGGATAACGGGTCTTGCACTGCTCAAGAAAATTCTTATTTATGTCAATGCCGACAATATGGCCTGTTCCGCAGGGAATAACGTGTTCCAGGCCGTTTCCGTTCGTTATGCCCAATATTGCCGTTGGTGTCTTAGACCGTGCACTCGCCGGAAGCAATTCGAATTGTTCTTTGATTATGCGGTTCAGCAGCTGCATCTGCCCAACATTCGGATGAGCCATGTGCGCGACATAATCGTTTGGAGTTAGATCGCACCAAGGGTTGTGTTTCATATGCCTTCACCTCAATTCGTGAAAAAGTTAAGCCGGGATGGTCCGACGGTCACCCCGAAGCAGTGGTACGTCACCCGTAGCTACCGAGAGTGTCACTGCGCCAAACCGTTTTCTGGCGTCAAATAAACAAAAGAGAGGCGTTATACCTCTTTTTGTCCATGGTCGGAGTGGCGATGCAGAACCTTTTTCAAGTCCGGATTCGGATAACGCGATATTGGTGCGCTTATTATCCAGGCTAATGCTTATTCACTAATGGGGTTTAGGATATGCTCGAAGCCCGTCTATCAAGTTCAGCCAATAATGTGTGTATAGTATCAAGGTCAACACCGCGTCCTCCCCACCAAAGTTGGCGCGAACTGACTATACAAAGTGTTTCCAAAGCATTGTAATAATCATGCTTATGTACCTGACTGCCATTGACGAACCACTCATCCAACTCGTCGAAATCATCCGATGTTGATGATAGCTCAAGAGCTGATGTCCATTTGCCATCAATAAGCGTGTAGTAGCTATCTTCGGAATCAAAGGAATAAAGCGAGTAATGGTGGAGGTAAGCGAAATTATATTGATCTATATCAATGTCAGCACCTACATGAGTAGGCCACACATCAAATGTGCCAAGAAGTTCTGCGCTATCTGAATTATACTCATATACAGCGATGTGTGCCCCATACAGCAGGGAATCGTCGGCATAAACATATAGAAATTCAGGTAATCTATCGTTATTAAAGTCAATCAGCTCTGCGTGAATTACGCCGCTATATAAATTGGGCAGATTCTCGTGTTGTTCAATGACTCCAAAGCCGCACTCATCTACTGCTGCTTTCAGAATATCATAGTATGCCCTATACGCGGCAGGTGACATTGGTGCTGTTTCCGCCTCAGAATCATCCGGAACTATTGAGGGCAGGAGTGACGTGGAAGGCACATTGGTCGGGGTTTCCATTTGTGAATTGTCCGAAGCTATTGGAGAAGATGTGTAATCACAAGCCGTCATGCCGAACAGTAAAAATGCTGCCAGCGCAAGTGATAGGATGCGCGTCTTCATGTCTATAACTCCCACAAAATATAAATTTTTGCGCTCACAGCACATTGTCCTAACCACCAAGTTATAGCCATTATACGACATTCAAGACAACAAATCCAGACTTGCATTGCTACATTTCTTTCTGGCGACTGGCCTGTAAATGACAGAAGATGGTCTGAGTACGATACAGCACCTACACTTACGAAAGCTTTATAACACAACGAAAAAAATCCCCTTGGAACTCAATTCTGAGTTTCAAGGGGGGTGGTCGAGGCGACAGGATTTGAACCTGCGGCCTCTGCGTCCCGAACGCAGCGCTCTACCAAGCTGAGCCACGCCTCGACATTGCTGAATTCTCTGAATTCATGCTAAATTATGATAGCACAACATATAGAGTTAGTCAAGAAGCAATTTCGATCTAAACAGGCTAAACATTCTTGGAATAAAGTATTGCGTTTGCGGGTGCCCTGTGGTAATATAAATTCAACCAAATCTTCAGGGCGGGGTGAGAATCCCCACCGGCGGTAATGGGGGAAACCCACAAGTCCGCGAGCCGACAGGCTGAACCGGTTAGATTCCGGTACCGACGGTCATAGTCCGGATGAAAGAAGATGAGCGTTTTGTTCGCTTTTTTTCATGTGCCCTGTTGATGGGCACATTTTCTTTGGGGGTAAAAATATGAAAAGCAGCATGAACAAAACGAGGATTTTTACTGTGACCGCAATGCTTGCGGGCGTCTCCGCGCTTTTGATGTACCTTGAGTTTCCGATTCCGTTTCTGCCGCCGTTTTTGAAGATGGATTTTTCCGATGTACCCGCTTTGATAGGCGCATTCGCGCTGGGGCCGATCAGCGGGGTTGTTGTAGTCCTGATTAAGAATCTCGTGCACATACTTTCGACGCAGACCGGAGGAATCGGAGAGCTCGCCAATTTCGTAATAGCAGTATCGCTCATCTTGCCTGCGGGAATTATTTATCGTTTTTCACGCACGCTCAAGGGTGCGATTATCGGCATGTTGGCAGGTACAGTTTTCATGTGTGCGGCCGGCGTAGTGTTTAACTATTTAGTCCTTATACCAATGTACATTAATATTATGGGGCTGGACGCGGTCGTCGGCGCGGCGGCCTCGGCAAACGGCGCCATCAATAATCTTTTCACTATGGTGATATACGGAATAGCCCCGTTTAATCTAATAAAAGGTATATTGGTTTCAATTGTCACCATGCTCCTTTACAAAAAACTTGCCGGGCTGATTAAGAATTTTCATATGCCCAAGAAATTAAAAGAAAAACAAAGTTAATTTTACGCCCCGGCCGTTTTTCTTTATCAAAACTAGTGTTGCCGGCATATTCTGTATCAGGAGGTGCGGATTATGCTGGCACAGGTTATTCTTGACTCGGTTATCGCCGTATTGGCGGCATTCGGACTGGTAACGCTCTATTGGTGCTTGATTGGCACATTGTTTTTCGGCGGAAAACGGCGTAGCAATATTGTCGCGGTTCTGCCCGCGGCAACTCAGCGCTCGGTTAGCGACGCGATTCTTAAAGTTCATTGGCTGCGCAAAAACCTGCTACGGGACGTGGCCATAATCGTTTTGGAGGATCGGGATGGTTCTTGCCGCGGTGAGAATGACCTGGCTTCTCTGACTTGCGGCTGCGAGTTCAGTCGCTGTGGATCCGACGAACTGCAAAGCGTAATTCGAAATCTGACCGAAACTAAGAGATGTTAACTATGGTGATTCCATGATAAACGAGACAGTGGATTTGCAGGTGCTTTACGGCAGTGTACGCGCTATAATTTTTCACAACGAAATCAACGGATATACTGTTATGAGAGTTGCCTCTGATAGCGGCACCGAGTCTGTTGTTACAGGATGCATGCCATTTGCCGCCCCGGGGGAAACCATCGAGGCCAAAGGCAGATGGACGGCGCATCCTGTTCACGGGCCTCAGTTTGCCGCTATTTCATTTGAGCGGCAGCTCCCGCTGGAGCCGGAGGCGGTCGCGGATTTTCTCGGCTCGGGGATTATTCCGGGCGTCGGCCAGGTACTGGCAACGAGAATTGTTGACCTCTTTGGGGAAGACGCGCTCGGGGTGCTCGAACGCTCTCCGGAAAAGCTTACACAAATCAGGGGTATCACCGAATCCAAGGCTCAGAAGATCGGGCTGGAGTTCAAGCGCCAGACGGGGTTGAGGCGGCTGCTCGATTTTTTCTCTGTATACGGGGTTCAGCCGCAGATTGCGCTGAGAGTATACAAAAACCACGGTGACGAATCCATTGAAATGATATGCCGGAACCCGTATGTACTGGTGTTCGGCGATTACGAGGTGGATTTCGAACACGCCGATCAGATTGCGCTGGATAACGGATATTTTTCCGAGAGCCCGGAAAGGCTGGAGGCGGCCGCTCTTTTCGAACTGCGTATCGGCCTTGGCGACGGGCACTCGTTTATCCCGTACGAGCTGCTTGTCGATGCGACGCATGGATTGGTGCCGGTCGACGACAGGTCGCTGATCACCTCGGCGGTTGACAGGCTGGTCGTGGGCGGAAAGATAGTCCGCGAACAGATCGGCAAGCACAACGCTTGCTATCTCAGTGAAGTGTTTGAGGATGAAGCGTATGTGGCTGAGAAACTTCACGAGAAGGCGGCGCAGATGCTTCCGCTTGATGTTGACCTCGACAAAGTTATATGCGAGATAGAAAACGAAACGCACGTAAAATACGCGGACATGCAGAAAGCGGCGATCAGACTCGCGTCGGAACGCGGCGCGTTTGTGTTGACGGGCGGGCCGGGAACGGGTAAGACCACAACGCTCCGAGCCATCCTAACGGTTTTCAAGCGCGCAGGTCTTGCGACTGCATTAACCGCGCCAACCGGCCGGGCGGCGAAAAGGATGTCCGAACTCTGTATGGCGGAGGCGTCCACGATTCACAGGCTGGTAGGTGTGCAGTTTGACGCCGAGACAGGCAACTTGACTTTTCTGCACAATGAGGACGATCCGGTGGAAGCCGACGCGGTCATTGTTGACGAAACATCAATGATCGACATCGGACTGATGCGGACGCTGCTCGGATCGCTGCCGAGCCACTGCAGACTGGTGCTGGTCGGTGACCGGGATCAGCTGCCGTCGGTGGGGCCGGGGAATCTGCTTTCGGATATGCTCGCGTCGGGAAGCATTGAAACGGTGCGGCTGACCGAAATTTTCAGACAAGCTACCACATCGGATATTGTCGTCGCTGCTCACGATGTTCTTAAAGGAGTTTTTCCGACTTTTTCTAAAAAGGACGGTGATTTCTTTTTTATGAACCGCGTTCGTCAGGATGACATACTTTCAACCGCCATAGAACTCTGCGCGAAAAGACTGCCGCAGAATATGGGAATTTCTCCGGAGGATATTCAGGTACTGTCACCGATGAGGAAAACGGAGGCGGGAACCATCCGCCTGAACAAGGCTCTGCAGGCAGCGCTGAATCCGCCGGAGACGGGAAAACGCGAGGTCGGTTATGGAGAGACCGTCTACCGTGAAGGTGACAGGATTATGCAGATCCAGAACAATTACAAGCTGGAGTGGCGGCGCATTAGCGGTGAGGAAAACGGAGTCGGCGTATTCAACGGCGACATCGGTACTATCATAGGCATTGACAAGGACGCGCAAACGATGTCCGTTTGTTTTGAGGACAGGCTGGTGCAGTATTCGTTTGATATGCTGCGCGAGCTAGAGCACGCGTTTGCTATGACTGTCCATAAATCCCAGGGCAGCGAGTACCCGGCGGTTGTCCTAGTGCTTCAGCCGGGGTCAAGAATGCATATTAACCGGAGGCTGCTGTATACTGCCATCACGCGCGCGAAAAAACTGCTGGTAATCGTCGGAGACAGGAGCGTTCTTAACCAGATGGTCACTAATAAGAGTGCGTACGCCCGTTTTTCGGGGCTGAAACAGCGTTTGTCCGGGAATCCGGACTGAACAGCATCAAAGAAAATAAAAAAGAACCCTTGTCGAAGCTCAACAAGGGTTCAGGCATTTAACGGACGAGCCGCGGTTTCGGAGCTCAGCCGAAAATCAGCCGTATCGCCACTGCACATATAATAGATATAACGCCCATAATAATCAGTGACTTGCTGAAACGGTCGGTCTTGCGCTTATGTCTGAAAAAATTAAAAATGAGTCCTATGATACAAAGAAGACCTGCAAAGACCATGAGATAAAATGATATCTCGACGAGCGGCATATCTATCGACTTATCATAAGCGATCCTGAAAGTCGCGCCAACTTCGCTGTTGGGCTGAGCGAGCGCCAAAAACCCGATGGCGAACACGGCGATTCCCCAGGAAGTCGCACTTATCCAGGCGATAACACGGGATAGCGCGTCGCGCCTTCTTCTGCGATCGACCGGAATGGGCTCATGATACGGATCTTCAGCCGGAATATATTTGCGAATATCATTTTCTTTTTTTGCCATAAAAACTCCTCCAGTGGCATGAAAAAATGTTATCCTGCACTGTTATTATAAACCCGTATTCGCCGTCAGTCAAGTAAGGCGTTTAATAATTGACTGTACCTTGCCGTAACCGGTGCTTTATTTAGAGTTTTTTGCTATTGTTTATTTGACTAATTTTTGTTATAATAATTCACAATGCGAAGTAATGAACACACTGTATGCACTGTTGCAACTCCGGTGACGCATACGATATTACTAATAGTCCAATGAAAATACTCGACTGAAAGGTGCGCAATATGCCGATTAAGATTGCCGATCAACTGCCAGCAAAGGTGACTTTGGAGGGCGAAAATATTTTTGTTATTACAGAATACAGAGCCCTTCATCAGGATATTAGACCGCTGAAGCTCGTCATACTTAATCTGATGCCCATCAAGACAGAGACGGAGACACAGCTTTTGCGCTGTCTCTCAAACACGCCTCTGCAAATCGAGATAGAGTTCTTACATACCACGAGCTACAACTCCAAGAATACCTCAAACGCTCATTTGATGACTTTTTACACAAATTTTGAGAAAATTGCGAATAATCATTACGACGGAATGATTATTACCGGCGCTCCTGTGGAAACAATGGAATTTGAGGACGTTGCCTACTGGAGTGAGCTCTGCAAGATCATGGAGTGGTCGAGGCGCAACGTCCATTCCACGCTTCACATCTGCTGGGCATCCCAGGCGGCGCTTTACTACCATTACGGTATCAGAAAACACCCCACACAGAAGAAGGTATTCGGAATATTCGATCATTATGTAGTAGATAAGTGGCATCCGCTTTTCAGGGGATTTGACGATACCTTTAAAGCACCGCATTCGAGGCACACCGAGGTCAGAGCCGACGACATCAGTCAGGCGTACAATCTCAAGCTGCTCGCCGAATCCGATGAAGCGGGAGTTCATGTACTGGCAAATGAATCCTATCGTCAGATTTTCGTCACCGGGCATTTTGAATACGACGCCAATACGCTGGAAAACGAGTATCGCCGAGATATCAGCCGCGGACTTGATATAGAAATGCCGAGGCACTATTTTCCGGATGACGATCCGAGCCGTACTCCGGAGGTTACCTGGCGGTCGCACGCTCAGCTTTTTTTCACTAACTGGCTGAACTATTACGTTTACCAAACAACGCCATATAATTTACGCGACATATAATTAAGGAGGACAATTATGCAGGACAACCCGTTTGGGAGCGGTGGAGGCTCTCCGCCCAGAGGAACAAACGTCGCCCAGGTAAAGGAGAAGATTATCAACTTCCTTAAAAAAGGAGCCGGGCTGTTGATTATCGCGGTACTTCTCGTTATTGTCGGGTTCAATTCCATTTATATCATCAATTCCGGCGAACAGGCGGTTATCACAAGGTTTGGCGACTTGATCAGCACAGAAACCTCGACCGGTCTTAGATTCAAATTCCCGTTTATTGACAGAGTTGACATCGTCAACTTTGAAAACCTTTACGTACTGGAATTTGGATTCCGCAGTAACACGGCCGACGGCGGTTCTCGAAACATGATGTCCGATCCCAGCCAATACCAAAACCCGGTTGTTGAGGAAGCGATCATGCTCACGGGCGACCTCAACATTGTTCACGCCGACTGGACGGTTATTTATAAGGTGAACGACAGCTATAACTGGCTGTTCAGGGTTGACGATCCGCTTACAACGCTGAGGATCGTTTCAGAGTCGACTTATCGCCGTGTCGTCGCTTCGCATGTTCTGGACGACATTCTGACCGATAAGAAAGACGTAATCTCGGCCGAAATCAAAACTGATTTACAGAGCATATGCAATAAATACCAGCTTGGCGTAGAGATACGCGCGGTTGAGTTGCAGGACGCGCTGGCGCCAGAAGAAGTCAGACCGGCGTTTAACGATGTTTCCGCGGCCAGAGAAGAAAAAGAAGCAAAGATAAACGAAGCCAGAAAATACGAGAACGAAAAGCTGCCCGTCGCCAACGGCCAGGCGGTAAAAATGGTTAACGACGCCGAAGGTTACAAAGCGCAGCGCATAAACGACGCGCTTGGCGCGACAGCCAGGTACGCCGCGATCGAAGCCGAGTACGCGGCGAACCCCGGAATTATGAGAACAAGATTGTATCTGGAGATGATTCGGGAAGTGCTTCCCAAGGTCAACATGGTCTATTTTGTGGACGAATCAGGCAACACGCTGAAGTTCCTGCCTCTCGGCCAGGGCGCGCCGGTTCTGCCGGCCGCACAGACAGAAACGCCGGCAGCGCAGCCGGCTGCGCAGTCCGCGACGTCTGCCGGTAATTCGGGAACGGCAACACCGTCAGCTGCGCCGGCACCGGCGCGATGAGGGGTGATTGATATGAAAAAAGTGACTAAAATTGTTATAATCTCGGTAATTGCACTTATTGCGCTCATTGTGGTTTTAGATGGATTCTTTATACTTGGTCAGGCGGAGAGCGCCCTGGTACTGAGGTTTGGACGCATCGAATCGGTATACGTCAAGGATGAAGAGCAGGCGAAAATGATCAAGCAAGAGATCGCCAGCTATCCGGAGCTTAAGGATACGCCCATTCACTACGGCACCGGGCTGAAAATGAAGATTCCGTTTATCGACTCGACGGTCAAATACACCAGTAAGCTCATGACTTACGACACAAGGTCGGATCAGATCATCGCGCGCGATAAAAAGGCGCTGATCTTCGACAATAACGCCCAGTGGCAGATACGCAACCCGGTTCTCTTCTTCGTCAGTGTAAAAACGATTCCGGCAGCCAAAAACAATATCAATAACTACCTTTACGCACGTATGCGCGATAAGGTTGGTAAAATGGATTCAACAACCGTAATCGCCGACAAAAATGAAGTTGAGACTATGCTGCTGGAACTCGACCAGGAAGTTTCAGACCAGACCAAGAAGTTTGGCGTTACCGTATTTGACATCCGAATCAAGCGCACAGACCTTCCGCAGGACATCTATAACAGTATTTACCAGCGCATGATTACAGAGCGAAACCGCATCGCGACCCAATACCGCTCCGAGGGAGAGCAGTCGGCAATTGAAATAAGGTCAAAAACCGACAGGGAAGTAATGGAGATTACCTCAGAGGCCAGGAAGAAAGCCGAAACCATCAAGGGTGAGGGCGACCAGGAGGCGGCCCGCGTATTCAACATTACCTACGGCAAGAATCCGTCTTTCTTCGAGTTTTACAACCTGCTTGAAACCTACCGAACAACAATTGGCAATTCGAGCACGATGGTAATCCCGCTTAACAGTCCGTTTGCGAAGTATCTGCTGAGCGGCGGGGGACTACAGTAATATATCAGGCCCCGAGACTTCGCTGTCTCGGGGCTTTCGTTTGGAGATTATTAATGGTATACATCGAAACAGGATCCGTAGACGCCGCGTGGAACCTCGCCTGCGAGGAATATGTCTTGACCAGTCTGCCGTTTGACAGTGTTCTGATGCTATGGCAGAACGCGAATGCGGTGATTGTCGGCAGGTATCAGATTGCCGAGTCTGAAGTGAATCAGGCGGAAGCGAGAATGATCGGGGCGGATATTGTCCGCAGAATCAGCGGCGGCGGCGCGGTTTACCACGATCTTGGCAACTTAAATTATACACTGATCTCAAAAGCGGCGTTTATGGACTCAGGTGAGATATCAAAGCAGTCGGCCTTTATTGTTGACGCGTTGGTTAAGTTGGGTATACCCGCGGAGTTTGAAGGCAGAAACGACGTTACCGTCTTAGGCAGAAAGGTGTCCGGCGCCGCGCAGACATTTCAAAACGACAGGCTCCTGCACCATGGAACATTGCTTTTCAGCTCCGATCTGCAAAAACTGAGCAGAGTATTGAGCGGGGATCCGAGGAAATTTGAAGGAAAGCATATTAAATCAATCAGGCAGAGAGTTGGAAATATTAAGGAATTATGCGAGCTGAGTTATGGTATTGAAGAATTTTGGAGAGAGTTCAAAAGATCAATTAATAATGAGATCGACGAATATTCGCTGACAAATCAGGACAAATTGGCTATAGACCGCCTTCGCAAGGACAAATATTGCGCCTCATCCTGGAATTTTGGAGCCGCCCCGGACTATAATTTCGAGAATAGTATAAGGACGGACATTGGAACTGTCGGTTGTCGGCTGCAAATCTGCGACGGTGTAATTGAGCTTTGCAGGTTATTCGGAGATTTTTTAGGCGTTATTCCGGTGGAAGATATACAAAATAGTTTGACCGGAACGCGCTATGATAAGGAATCGATTCGGAGCAAACTTGCCGCAAAAGAGCTTGATTTGGTGCATGGAGGAGTAACGGCTAACGAACTACAAATTCTGATCATCGATTATTAGAGAATCTTGTCATTAAAAGACAATAAAAAAGTATAAAAAGGTATTGACTTTGACTTGATGCTTTGCTATACTAAATAAGCGCTCAAGAGAGCCGAGGAAAACTTCGAATGATGACGAATCCGGTTACTGATCGGTTCTGGCATACGGAGCTCCTCCGATAGCATGAGGCGCAAGCACCTTGGAAATTAAATAACGTGACAAGAATACGCCAGAATAAGGGTCTCCGAGCTTTTGCAGCGATGCGGGAGCGAAGAGGAAACAAAAATAATAAGCCAAGAGACGGCTCTATTAT